>PADB01000010.1 GCA_002700365.1 Kordiimonas sp.
CAGAGGAACTCAACTACGGAGTCGATCTATCAACCATCTGAGGGTGGTATCAGATTGATGGGGTGAAGGTGCCCCATCAACCATTAAATCCGTATACCCATAAAAGAAAGAGGCTCAGTCCTCTTTCTTCTCATACTCCTCCAAATCTTCAATGTGCCACAGCTTGTTTCGTGTATTTCGGTTGATACGAGGTTGCGGCAAGCTGCCATCTTTTATTCTTCGCCAGAGCGTCGTATAGCTAATGTGGTAACGAGCCATCACTTCGTAAGATGTTAGAAAAGGGGTTACCTGGTGCGCTACTGCTGTCATCTGCATTCTCCTGAAAGTCAATGTAAAGCTATCATCGCCTGATTCATCAATTGTTGATGGTCAGAAAGATGCATGATTTGTTCAGAAGATCAGCCTTATCAAAACACAAATGTTGCTATTAGGTACTTTTCAGCTCAAACCTATGAATAACAAGGGCTACAAGGCGGTTTGTGTCATGAATTGCAATCAACATGCCTAACGAGAAAAATTTGTACACACTGTTTGTACACTCGCAACGATGACACATCAAAAAACACAATAACGAACCCTTTAAATTCATAAGCTTACAAACATAAAACTAGAGATGATCGCATATATTCCGCTTTTGTAATGTCGAAACCAAAGTACCAAAAGCAAGAGGTACTTTCTTCATCAAACCCAGTAACCACAAGGCCTACAGCCAGATTTGTGTCATAGAATTTTCGCCAAAGGCCTCTAAAACGGAATTTGTACTCAAGTTTGTACACACTTTCCGAGGTTACGCTTGAACATCATTGAAAAGTAAAGAAACGAGAAAAAGACAAAAAGCCTTTAAATTCAGTACGTAGAGATGTGATTGTGGTATGCAATGAAAGGTGGTTTTAAGCGTTGAAAGGCTGGGCGGCATCAGGGTGCGAAATAATGGCAAAGGTCCGACGGCGGTCGATCTCTTGCTGAAGTGAGGACATCTTACAGGCTTTCTTTTTATCGCTGCTGGCGTTGCGCGGACTGTAGGCAGTCACTCATTTTTTGTACAGATTTTTTATACACAATCGTACCGCATCGCCGCTAAATTATATTTCATTCACAACGCTGTCAAAAAAACGGCCGTGCCTCAAATGAGAACACGGCCCAGGATGATCAGATTCGTAAACGTCTTAAATTAATTCATCGAAAAACCCGTCAGGCTCTGCAGGGCATGGCGCGCTTCTTCACTACCATTACGGGCAGCCTCTGATAGCCATTCGCGGGCGATATCCATATCCCGCATCACACCCTCACCAAATGCATACATAAGCCCCAATGCAAATTGGGCATCACGGCTGCCAAGCCGCGCTAACGGACGGCAAAAATGTTGTGCCGCGTCAAAACGTGACTGTGAAAAGGCTGTCAGGCACTTCACTTCTGCGGCTGTTACCGCATCCATCGCCACAACATAGTTTTCTGCCGCAGGCGATGGTGCCGACGGCTGTACTGCAGCCTGTGCAGCATCATGAAAGGATGACAATGACCCGGTCACACCCAACAGCAACACGACTGTGATAATTTTCATATTTGTCAATGCACGCGAGATTTGGTTCATCATGTTAATGCCGTATTTAAAATATTAAATTTTAGTTAATATACAGCAAAAAGCAATCTACGTGCCAATATGATTTATTCCTTTATTTTCAATATATTAACAATTTAACCTCAAATAAAAAATCAAAGTATGTAAAAAATACTGACGCATAATTCGGCACGCGGCATGACTGGAAACCGCCTCTCAAACAACGTATAACATGCCAAACACCACATAAAAGGAGCCCGTCATGCAACTCTATTACCACCCCCTCTCTACTTATTGTCATAAGGTAATGATAGCCGTAGAGGAAAAAGGGGTAAGTTATGAGCCACGCCTTGTTAACCTGTTTGATGCAGAGGCAAAGGCAGAATTCCGCATGATCGCCCCTTTAGGCAAAGTCCCCTATTTAGTACGTGCTGATGGTGTCGGGGTCGGAGAATCAACCAATATAGTTGAATATCTGGACCATAAGTTTATTCGTGCTGGCAATCGTCTGATTCCGGATGATGCTGAGGCAGCACGACAAGTACGATATTATGACCGTATCTGCGATTTGTACCTCAATCAGGGCATCGCTAAAATCCTGATTCAGGGATTAAAGCCCGAAGACCAACGCGATGAAAATGCCATTGCCGAAGGTAAGGCAATGCTTGATATGATTTACCCCCAACTTGAACAGGCTGTGACCGACCACCAATGGCTGGCTGGCGACACTTTTTCTCTCGCCGACTGTTCTGCTGCATCGCCATTGTATTATTGCAATATGATGTATCCATTTGGCGATTATCCGGCACTCTGTGCATATTATAAGAAATTAACTGCACGCCCCTCTTTTGCAAAAATATCTGCACAGGCAGAACAAGCCTTAAAAGATCTAGGTCTCATTTAATCAAGGCAACACCGTTTGATATAATTCAGAGCCTGCATATGAAAGGCGCTCACATATTACCAAGGAAAAAGGCTACCCTAGGGTAGCCTTTTTCCTTGGTAATATACCTATACCCGGCGCTCCTTAGCCCTTGTGATGTTCTAATATGAAATCCTTGACGATAGGCCGGACCATATTGCGCCACTTACTTCCATTAAATATACCGTAGTGGCCCGCACCTTTTTGCTCATAATGCTTTTTCATATTATCCGGCAAATTGTCACATAGGCGGTGCGCAGCTTTCGTCTGCCCAATACCGGAAATGTCATCCAGTTCGCCTTCTATCGTCAATAACGCAGTATGATTTATTTTTGATGGATTAACATGTCGTCCTCTGGACATCATACGGCGACGCGGCAGCAAATGATCCTGGAAGACGGTTTTGATAGTTTGTAGATAAAATTCAGCCGGCAAGTCCATCACAGACAGATATTCTTCATAGAAGTCACGGGTCTTTTCCGCACCATCACCATCACCTTCCACAAGGTGTGTGAACATTTTCCAATGTGCTTCGATATGGTCTTCCAAATTCATATTCATAAACGCTGAAAGCTGCAAAAACCCCGGATAAACCCGTCGCATGAAACCCAGGTTAGGCAGCGGCACACGATGAATCGTATGATGTTCAAACCAGTCCATCGTACGGTCTTTACTCAGCTCATTGACCGCGGTCGGGCTTTCACGTGTATCTACCGGCCCCCCCATTAAGGTCATAGATGCAGGCACACATTCATTATTTTCCGCGCTCATGATCGACACAGCCGCCATCACTGGCACAGAAGGCTGACATACAGCCATAACATGTACATTAGGCCCCAGCTCTTCCAGGAATTCGATCAGATAATCAATATAGTCATCCAGATCAAAACTGCCCATATAAAGAGGCACATCACGCGCATCTTTCCAATCAGTTACATACACATCATGGTCCGGCATCAAAGCTTCGATCGTGCCACGTAACAGGGTCGCGTAATGCCCTGACATAGGGGCGACCACCAATAACGTCGGGTCCTGGCGTTCCGTATCACGGGAAAAGTGCTTTAATTCACAAAACGGCTTATCAAAAACGACTTCTTCCGTAATAGCCACCGGCTGCCCGTCAATTATTGTTTCTTCATAACCAAATTTCGGCTTTCCGTAACGACGGGTCAGGTGTTCAAAAACATCACAGGCAGCGGCAACTTCCTTTGCCCCCGGTAGATAGGCCATAGGGCTACGTGGATCTTTGAACAAACGATGCCCAAAATCCGCCATATAGCGGGCGGGAGCGAACATCGTGTGCTGCATTTCATAGATATGATAAAGCATCTTTGCCCTTAAATACCGGTGCCTGTTGACTATCAGGTCAGAAAAGTCAGTTGCGCACACATTTTGCTATTTATAAATTCGTCATAGCATCGCATAATAATTATTGCGGCGCAACATATTGCCGTTATAGCAATTGTCGACCCCAGACTCAATATAACTTTTTGATATAGAACACCACGATCTTCCGGCCTCCTCACTATATTATAGCCCAGTGAAAAGTATAGCCCCGCGATCGTCACAAGAAAATAAGGACGCCCCATGCCAACATCCAAAGATTTACTTGCCTCACCTGTCACACCGGGTTTTCTCGACGGTAAAGCGGCTCTAATCACAGGGTCAACCAGCGGTATTGGGCTGGCTATGGCCCGGGCACTTGCGGCTGCGGGGGCAGATATTGTCATTAATGGTCTTGGCAACCCCGATGAAATCGAAAATCTTCGTAGTGAACTGGCGCAGGAATTTGGGGTTCAGGTTATTTATGATGGTGCGAATATGTTAAAAGAGTCCGAAATAACCGCCATGGTTCAAAAAGCTGCGGATCAGCTGGATGGTATTGATATTCTTATCAATAATGCAGGCATTCAATATGTCTCACCTATTGACGAGTTTCCGGCCCAAAAATGGGAAGATATCATTGCGATTAACATGTCCTCTAATTTCTATACTATTCGCGCAGCTCTACCCGGAATGAAAGCACGCAACTGGGGTCGTATTATTAATCTCAGCTCTGCTCACGGCCTGGTCGCCTCCCCCTTTAAAAGTGCTTATGTCGCCGCAAAACACGGTGTTATGGGGCTCACAAAAACAGTTGCCCTGGAAGTAGCAGAAACCAATATTACCTGTAATGCCATATGCCCCGGATATGTCCGCACCCCCCTTGTCGAAGGACAAATTGAAGAGCAGGCCAAAGCACATAGCATGAATCATGACGACGTGATTCGTGATGTGATACTGGCCGCACAGCCGAATAAACGCTTTGTAGAGGTTGAAGAGTTAGGCCAAATTGCCGTATTCTTGTGTTCCGATGCCGCACGATCCATTAACGGCAGTGATCTCCCCGTAGAAGGCGGCTGGACAGCACGCTAAAGAGCTCAATATCGAATACAGGCAGGAAAACAAATGACCCGCAGTCCAAACCGCAAAAAAGTAAAAGTTAAAGGCAATGAAAAGCGCACGATCGCTTTGTTAGTGCTGAGTGCTATTGCGTTGATTATCGTACTGGCCTTTGCGGGATAACCAGCGGCATTAATCGCCAATATGTTGATATATGGTTTGACGTAGCTTAACGGCTTCGCCAAAAGGGGCACGCCCTGATGGCAATTTCAGCTTGTCCCCTGCTATTGCCAACCCGTGACGACCAAATTCTTCACGACAGGCATCAACAAGCCAACGCTGTCCTTGCGCCTGCCGGGATTCCGTAAGCCGCGACGTACGATTTAACCATTGCCAATGTTGCCCCACCGCGTCTGCCAATTCGTCAATGCCCTGCCCTTTTGTCGCCGCCACGATAAGTACCGGGGGGCTCCACTGGTCATTAACGTCATACCCGCTCTTCATTTTATCTGGCTGACCCGACATTTTTGCCGAAGTGACAGTACTCAGCCCTAATGCCCCAATAACATCAGCCTGTGCGCGTCCTGCGGTCGCGCCCATATCGCCCTTTGTAACAACAATGATATCAGGGACTTCCATAATCCCCGCTTTCATAAATTGCAGACTGTCTCCAGACCCCGGCTGCACACAAAAGATCACGCTATCCGCGACGTAAGAGACATCTGTTTCTGATTGGCCTACCCCCACTGTTTCAACCAGAACAATATCGTACAACGCGCGCATTAATGACACTGCAGGCACGGTCAATGCGGCAAGGCCGCCTAATTTTTCACGGGCGGCCATAGAACGGACAAACACGCCCTTATCCCCCGGATCAGTATTTAAGCGCGTCCGGTCACCCAGCAGCGCCCCACCGCTACGCTTTGACGATGGATCAACAGCAATGACACCTACTGTTTTTCCTTGCCCCCGCCATAACCGTATTAAATTATTTATCAGTGTGGACTTTCCCACACCCGGCGGACCCGTCAGGCCTAACACATGCCCACGGGCACTGTGCCAGGTCTCGTCCAGCAACGAAATAGTGCCTTCGTCATAAGGTGACTTTTCAATAGCCGCCAATGCGGCAGCCATCGCAGCCTTACCACCAGTGCGCAGCGTCTTTATGGACAATGTCGCAACCGGTGTTCCCAATAGCCTAACCTTTTTTTAAGACCGCCTGCGCAGCCGCCAAACGGGCGATCGGCACACGATACGGTGAACAGGATACATAATCCAGTCCGACCCGTTCACAAAATTCAATAGAAGATGGATCACCGCCATGTTCACCACAAATACCCAGCTTAATATTTGCGCGTGTTTCACGGCCCCGTTCAGCAGCGACCTTTACCAGCTCCCCGACACCATTCTGATCCAATGTGACGAACGGGTCCTGTTCAAAAATACCATTACGAATATAATCTTCCAGGAAACGGGCACTATCGTCTCGACTGATCCCATAGGTTGTCTGGGTCAAATCATTGGTGCCAAAACTGAAGAATTCGGCTTCTTTTGCAATTTCACCAGCCTGCAGGGCCGCCCGCGGCAATTCAATCATCGTCCCGACAATATATTCAAGAGCCTGATCTGAATTGGAAATAATTTCATCCGCTACAGCACATACCTTCGCTTTCAGTATTTCCAATTCTTTACCCGACCCAACCAGCGGGATCATGATTTCCGGCACAATCGCAACACCGGTATTTTTCGCTACTGTCAAGGCCGCATCAATAATTGCACGGGCCTGCATTTCATAAATTTCCGGATAAGAAATACCCAAACGACAGCCCCGGTGCCCCAACATCGGATTGAATTCATGCAATTCATCAACCCGTTGTTTAAGTGCGGTGATATCGATACCTAAAGCTTCTGCTACAGGGGCAAATTCTTCGTCTTTATGAGGCATAAATTCATGCAACGGCGGATCCAGAAGGCGCACCGTAACAGGCAGGCCCTGCATGATTGTAAACAGGTCAATAAAGTCCTGACGCTGCATCGGCAACAGTTTTTCCAATGCGGCACGGCGACCTTTTTCATTTTCTGCCAAAATCATCTGCCGGACGGCAATAATTCGCTCTGCATCAAAGAACATATGCTCTGTCCGACACAGGCCGATACCCTCAGCACCAAAATCCCGTGCTGTTTGGGCATCCAGCGGTGTTTCTGCATTAGTACGAATTTTCAGCCGGCGCACTTTATCAGCCCACCCCATCAGAATGCCGAAGTCACCCGCCAGTTCAGGCTGAACAGTAGGAACTTCACCTACCATCACTTCACCAGTACTCCCATCAATGGTAATTCGTTCACCTTTTTTGACAATCCGGCCCATCACTTTCATTTCGCCGGTTTGCATATCAATATGCAATGTACCTGCACCAGACACACAAGGACGTCCCATCCCCCGGGCCACAACCGCCGCATGCGAAGTCATCCCACCACGACTGGTTAAAATACCCCGGGCAGCGTGCATCCCGTGAATATCTTCCGGGCTGGTTTCAATACGCACCAAAATCACGTCTTTACCCAATTTGGCTTCTGCTTCGGCCTCATCGGAATCAAAAACCACATAGCCGCTTGCAGCCCCAGGTGACGCAGGTAACCCCTTCGTCAGCACATCACGATGTGCCGCAGGGTCCAATGTTGGGTGCAATAATTGATCCAGTGCTGCCGGATCAACACGCATCAAGGCTTCTTCTTCGCTAATAACACCTTCTGCGGCCATATCTACGGCAATTTTCAATGCTGCTTTTGCCGTCCGCTTGCCAGAACGGGTTTGTAATATCCAGAGCTTTCCTCTTTGTACCGTAAATTCGATATCCTGCATATCGCGGTAGTGCGCTTCCAGTTTGCGGAAAACATCAGCCAATTCCTGATAAACCTCTGGAAGGCTTTCTTCCATAGAAGGCATGTCAGAACCAGCATCTTCGCGTGATTTAATAGTCAGATTCTGCGGGGTACGAATACCCGCAACCACGTCTTCGCCCTGCGCGTTAATAAGATACTCGCCATAGAATTCATTTACCCCCGTCGAAGGATCACGGGTAAAGGCCACACCGGTTGCACTATCATCGCCCATATTACCAAAAACCATGGACTGGACGTTCACGGCTGTCCCCCAGCTTTCCGGAATATTATGCAAACGGCGATACACTTTAGCACGTTCAATCTGCCACGAACTAAAGACAGCACCGATTGCCCCCCATAACTGCTCATGTACATCTTGCGGGAAGGGATGGCCCAGAACCTCAGCGGCTTTAGACTTAAAGCCTTCGACAACGTTCTTCCAGTCATCCGCTGTCAGTTCCGTATCAAGGGTGTATCCGTTTATTTCTTTGTGTTCTTCCAAAATATCTTCGAACAGATAATGGTCCACACCCAACACAACATCGGAATACATCTGAATAAAACGACGATAGCTGTCATACGCAAAGCGTTCATCACCGCTTTGTTTCGCCAGCCCTTTTACGGTCACGTCATTCAAACCCAAATTCAGTACCGTATCCATCATGCCAGGCATGGACACCCGTGCACCGGAACGCACGGACACCAACAGCGGGTTTTCTGCGCTGCCAAAGTCAGCACCCACCGTCTTTTCGATATACGCGACAGCCTCTTGCACTTGGCCGGCCAATTCAGACGGATAAACGTGGTCATTCTCATAAAATGCCGTACAAACTTCAGTGGTAATGGTAAAACCAGGCGGGACCGGCAACCCTAAGTTAGACATTTCTGCCAGGTTCGCCCCTTTACCCCCCAGCAGGTTTTTCATGGTTGCATCGCCAGCCGCTTTGCCGTCACCGAATGTGTATACCCATTTGGTCATTCTGTTCACCTTAACCTTCTATGATAGAGAAATCTGCCACTTCATTAAGAGCAGAACGAATCTGTGAAAGAAGTAGCAATCGATTCTTTCGCAGTTCTCTATCGTCACTATTCACTGTAACCTGTTCAAAAAATGTATCAATCGGCGCCCGTAGAGTAGCAATAGATATCATGGCCTCTCCAAAAGCTTCGCGGCCAATGGCATCTTTTGCCTCTTCTACTCCAGTAAGCAACCTTTTAAAAAGCTCTTTTTCTTCATCCTGCGCAAGAAGTCCGGCATCTGCCTGCCCGATATAAGACGTATTATCCTTTTTTTCTTCTATCCGCACGATATTGCTGGCGCGTTTATAACCGGCCAACAAATTCACACCGTCATCGCTGACGATAAAACTGTTCAACGCGTCAACCCGTGCCAGCAGGCGCACCAGATCATCTTCGTCACCCAAGGCAAATACGGCCGCCACAAGATCATGGCGTACACCTTCACCTTTTAAATGCACCTTCAGACGATCCGCAAAGAACGCCAACAACTCCGCAACGACCTTATCGGCCCCTTCCGCATTAGCCTCCCGCAGCTTTTCTTTTTCTGATGCGGGTAATGTCTGCCCCATTTCCATTTCGACACGGGCCGCCATGCTTTCTGCGCGCTGATCTTTATATTGCTGAAATGCCTCTAAAAACAACGCCCGCAATGAAAGCCGTAGTTTATTTTCGATAATCAATCGAATAACGCCCAATGCCGCACGGCGTAAAGCAAACGGATCTTTTGAACCGGTAGGTTTTTCATCAATCGCAAAGAAACCAACCAACGTGTCCAGCTTTTCTGCCATTGCCACAGCAATACTGACCGGCGCAGACGGACATGTGTCCATTGGTCCTTTGGGTGAATAATGATCTGCAATGGCTTGCGATACAGATGCATCCTCATTTTGGGCATCGGCATAATATTTACCCATCAGCCCTTGCAAATCAGGGAATTCACCTACCATCCCCGTAACCAGATCCGCCTTACATAATTGCGCTGCCCGCACCGCAGCTGCCTCATCAGCACCGATCTTTTTGGCAATTACCGCAGCCAACGCCCTAATGCGTTGAACACGTTCGCCCATATTTCCCAATTCGGCATGAAAAACGATGTCATCCAGTTGCGCAACTCTGTCTTCCAAAAGCTGCTTTTGATCCTGGTCCCAGAAAAATTTAGTATCCGACAGGCGCGCGCGAAGTACCCGTTCGTTCCCTGCGACAATCTTTCTTCCGTCATCCCCCGTTTTCATGTTGGACACTGTGATAAAATACGGGGCTAGATTACCCGTCTTGGGATCTTTCAAGGAAAAATATTTCTGATGCGACCGCATTGCAGAAGTCAACGCTTCTTGTGGAACAGCAAGAAAGTCATCGTCAAAACGCCCTAACAAGGGTACCGGCCATTCGGCCAGCCCAACAACCTCGTTCAGTAGACCTTCGTCATCCACTAACGCCAGACCCTGGGCAGTGGCCAGTGCACGGGCTTGTTCATCAATCAGGGCCTTACGGGCATCCGCATCCAGCAGCACATAAGCGTTGCTAAGTTTTTCTTTGTAATCTGCGTAGTTGGCGATTTCCAGCACATCAGGGGCAAGGAAACGGTGACCACGTGTGGTGCGTGAAGATGTCAGGCCGTCAGCCACCTCAAACGGCACCACTTCACCATCCAGCAGGCAGAGAACACTATGCAGTGGACGCACCCAACGCAGGCTTTTCGCACCCCATCGCTGTGACTTCGGCCATGGGAAGTTATAGATCACCTGTGGCAGCAATTCCGCCAAAACATCAGCCGCCGCCTTACCAGACTTTTCAATCACGGCGTACAAGAATGTGCCTTTTTTCTCTTCACGTTCTTCAAGATCTTCACGCTTAAGGCCTGTGGACTTCAAGAAACCTTCAATGGCCTTCTCTGGTGCATCCACCCTTGGCCCCCGGCGCTCTTCCTTCAGGTCAGGCTGCATCAGGTCTAGGCCATCCACCATCAGCACCAGCCGACGTACCGTCACATGGGTTTCAACGGACTCGAAATTCAGACGGGCCTCTTTCAGATCACGCGCGACCAAATCCTGTAAATCGCGCGCCGCTTGCGCCTGCATACGGGCGGGAATTTCTTCAGAGAACAGTTCCAGCAGTAACTCAGCCATTATTCTGCCCCCTCACCCATAGATTTGAGATAAGCAGCACAGCATCGCTTGGCCAAATCACGTACCCGGCCGATATAAGCCTGCCGTTCCGTAACGCTGATAACACCACGGGCATCCAACAAATTAAAACAATGGCTTGCTTTAATACATTGGTCATAAGCGGGAAGCGGATAATATTTCCCATCCTCTTCACCCTGCGTCAGAATAGCGTTACATTCCGCCTCCGCATCAGCGAAATGACGAAACAGCATATCTGTATTTGCCAATTCAAAATTATACGCAGAAAATTCCTGTTCATTTTGCAGATAAACATCACCGTACCTGACGCCACGACCATTCCAGTCCAGGTCATAGACATTATCCACACCCTGAATATACATCGCCAACCGCTCAAGCCCGTATGTCAGTTCGCCGGCGACGGGGTGGCAATCAAAGCCTCCCACTTGTTGGAAATAAGTAAACTGGCTGACTTCCATGCCGTCACACCATACTTCCCAACCCAGCCCCCAGGCCCCCAGTGTCGGGCTTTCCCAATCATCTTCGACGAAGCGGATATCGTGTTCCGATGCGCTGATCCCCAATTCCGCGAGGCTATCCAGATAAAGTTGCTGAATATTATCCGGGGATGGCTTCAAAATAACTTGAAACTGATAATAATGTTGCAGACGGTTTGGGTTTTCACCATAACGACCGTCCGTTGGGCGGCGGCTCGGCTGAACATAAGCGACATTCCAGGGTTGTGACCCCAGCGCACGCAATGTGGTCGCCGGGTGAAATGTCCCCGCGCCCATTTCAACATCATAAGGCTGTAACAACACACAGCCATGCCGTGCCCAATACGCCTGTAATGTCAAAATAAGCTCTTGGAAAGACAGCACATCTGCCTTTTCTTGTGACGTCTTTGACTGACTGGTCATTTATCCCTAACCGTCTTGCTGCAATATGGCGCGCAAGTTACCCACCTGTTATATATTGGTCAAGGTAAGAATCCTGCGCACCAGGCCTCAATTCCCGTGTTTTTTGTCTAGGCTACAGGCCAAATTTCATCCACTGCGCTTTTTCGTCCAGTGACTGTATGGCTTCCGCCGCGATTCCGCCCTTCTTACCCTGCATACCCATAAGATTTCGTAAAAATCCTTTAGGTTCTTCAATAACTTTAAATTTGACCTTTTCACCAAATTTTTCACGCATCACAGTTCGCAACTCGCCGATTCCATCAATCAATCCGTTTTCGACAGCTTCTTCCCCGGTCCATATGTCCCCGGAAAACAGATTCTCCTCATCACCGGACAGCTTTTCCCCGCGGGCGTTACGAACTGTTGCTTTAAAATAATCATGTATTTTGATCTGAATTTGTTTCAGACGTTTCACATCTTCTTCTTTTTCCGGCTGAAACGGGTCCAGCAAGGATTTTTTACCTCCCGCCGTATGGACCCGCCGGTCCACTCCGATTTTTTCAATGGCTTTATCAAAACCAAATCCGCTGGAAACCACACCGATACTCCCAACAATCGATGCTTCATGGGCATAGATTTCTTCCCCTGCCAATGCCAGCATATAGCCTCCAGAAGCCGCTACATCTTCGCAAAAAACATAAATCGGCACGTCCTTTTCCGCGGCCAGATCCTTTAGCCGCTGCATAATAAGGGCTGACTGCACAGGTGATCCCCCGGGCGAGTTAATGCTGACGGCCACAGCAGACAGTGCCGATACATCAAAGGCATCATTAATCAAATCTTCCAATCCAGCCAACGTCAACGATGCCTGCATCCGGCCGGACGCCCCGATCACGCCCTCTAGCGGCAAAATCGCCACAACCTTTTTCCCGCCCCATGGTAGGCATTTCGTCATTAACGCTGTAAATTTTCCAATTCCCCAAGACATCATTTTTCCTTAAATAATCCACATCTGTATCTGGCAGCATTCTGCTTCGCTACAATACAGAAACTGCACCCTTAGATTTGGTCACTTATTCCGTACACCCTGCTCAGTTCCCCTGCCCTTGTAGGCAGCTTTTTCTGTCAGGTCCAGCCTCTTCCCATGGCGTAGAACTTCTTCCGCCTCACGCGTATATTTTTGCGGACCTTGATGCAAAACTAATCCCGCAGATAAATGTAATGCCCCCCGCCCCCCTTTCCGGGCCTGCACCACTACTCTTTTTGCTGCCTGTCCGGCTGTTGGCCATAACGGAAATATAATAATATCGCCGGCCTTATCGTCCAGTGCCGACAAAATATCATTTAATCGATCCGCCCGACAGACCATGGTCAAATAGCCCAGCGGACGCGTCATTCGCAGACAATATCTGGTCCAGTCCCGCAAACTGATATCGCTGTCCATATGTGATATGGCTTTACCCGCCTGTGGCGGCGGGGTCGCGTGCCCCGCAGCCAGATAAGGCGGATTTGACAAAACATAATCATAGCTATTAGGGGCCAATGTCCGGGGTGGGGACTTTATATTGCCCTGCGTCACCTGCACATGTGCCGCCAGATTATTCAGGCCTATATTGTCCTCAAATAATAGTTTATGTTCTTTCTGTAACTCTATGGAATCTATATTGAAATTATCTACCCCAATACCACGAAGTCGTGTTGCCAAACACAGTGAGATCCCGCCTGTTCCCCCGCCAATATCCAATATTTTAGCCCCTGCACGGGGGGTTACAGCGGCCGCTAATAAGACCGTGTCAATGCCAATACGATAACCATCGCGCGGCTGACGCAAACGCAGCTGGCCACCGAGGAAATCGTCTTCAGTCCAGTCTACTGCGGTCATGATATCTATTTCTTCTCATAAGGGGGCCGATTGCGGTGACAGAAACATCAAAGAAATTCTCTCCGCTTCATGCTATAGCTTAATTACTTATAGTTTTTTAGTCTAAACTACGCAGAATTTCATTGAACTTTCTGCCAAGCCGACTATCAATAACGCATACTATATACAGGCAGATTTTGTACATCTGTATCTTTGTAGTCACTTAACCAATGAGGCAGATGTGGGCAACGTTATCCCGTTTGAAAAGGAAAAATCAGCGCCGGATGGCAGTGCTGAAGAAAATAAAGCTGCAACCGCCCTGGCCCGGCTTACAGAATTGGTTGCAGATGATCTGCTCAAAGTTAATCAAACCATCATCCAGAAAATGGACAGTCCCGTTGAACTGATTCCCCAGCTGGCTGGTCATTTGATCGCGTCAGGCGGTAAACGCCTGCGCCCGATGTTAACATTGGCGGCCACACGCCTCTGTGGTTATGAAGGTAATCGCCATATCCAACTGGCTGCCTGCGTCGAATTCATTCATTCTGCCACCTTGCTCCATGACGATGTCGTCGATGAAAGCGATCTGCGCCGCGGTGTAGATACAGCCAACGCTGTCTGGGGCAACAAACCCAGTGTTCTGGTCGGCGACTTTCTCTTTAGTCGCTCCTTTGAACTGATGACCGCTGACGGCTCACTAGATATTTTACGTATTTTATCAAAGGCGTCTTCCGTCATCGCTGAAGGTGAAGTGTTGCAGTTGATGACAGCAAATGACACGGAAACCACAGAAGATTCTTATATGGATGTCATCGCGGCGAAAACCGCGGCCCTTTTTGCCGCCGCTTGTGAGATCGGGGCTGTCATCGCGGACAGACCACAGGCCGAAGCCGATGCGCTGGAAAGTTACGGCAAAAATTTAGGTATCGTTTTTCAACTCATTGATGATGTTTTGGACTATTCAGCAGAACAAGGTACATTGGGAAAAAGCGTTGGTGACGATTTCCGCGAAGGCAAAATTACCTTGCCGATCGTGCTGGCCTTCCGCCGTGGCGACACCACGGAACGCCAATTTTGGCGGCGGACGATGGAAGACCTGGAACAGACCGACACTGACCTTGAACATGCCATGACTCTGCTGGAAAAACATAATGCGCTCGCTGACACTGTTGATCGGGCGCGCCATTATGGCAAAATCGCCCGTGACGCATTAGCAATCTTTCCCAAAAGCCCGCTAAAACAGGCATTGGCAGATATCGTCGATTTTTGTATTGAGCGCGCCTATTAAGCACATCTGACTGTGGTTGCCCTCTTGATCTGTAAAAGCTACACTTCATGTCATTATGGCATTTACGTCTCTGATGTCACATGTGTACAGTGATAGATCGACACCCATCAGACAGGCCTTGTTGCTGACATGACTGGCATTCCTTTTAAAACAGAGTTTGACCCCCATTATGGCGACCCTATTCCCTTGTCTGCGCGTATTCGCCGTATCGTCGCCGATAATGCGTCTCCCTTCACCCATTGGGGTACCAACAGCTTTATCATTGGTCACGGAACAGTCGCTCTTATTGATCCTGGCCCTGCCATTCCCTCACATATACAGGCCATCAAGGATGCCATTGCTGGTGAGGCGGTCTCCCACATTCTGCTGACCCATAATCACCGCGATCATTCCCCGGCGGCCCATCCTTTAAGTGTTGTGACCGGAGCCCCCACCTATGCCTACGACATATCAGACCAACAATATGACGCCTCACGGTCTGAAGAAGGACTGGACAAGCATTTCAAACCCGACCACCTGTTGCACCACGGCGATGTTCTTTCCGGGCCGGACTGGACCATAGAAGTGCTGCACACCCCCGGTCACCTGTCCAATCACCTGTGCTTTGCCCTGCAAGAGGAAAAGGCCGTCTTTACCGGTGACCATGTCATGGGCTGGTCCACCAGTGTGGTCTCCCCGCCTGATGGCAATATGAAAGACTATCTCGACAGTCTGCGCCTGCTGAAGGCCCGTGATGACAAAGTCTATTTCCCTGCCCATGGCCCGCGCATCGATAAACCGCAGGCTTATGTGCGTGCCATGCTGGGCCACCGCCGTGCCAGGGAAAATCAGATTTTGCAATGCGTTGCCGCCGGCACCCACACTATCCCTCAAATGGTGAATATGATGTATGCAGATGTGGCCCCACATCTACACCCCGCAGCACAACGATCCGTTTACGCCCATATCCTGCATATGGTTGAAACAGGCCGCCTGGCCTGTGATGGCGAGCCCGATATCGCCCAGCACTACACCCTTCCCGAACAGACCCGGTAATTAGTTCCTGCGACCCACACGCGTGCAGAAACACAGCACCCTTCTATCTTCACTTTTTATTTGTTCTTGTTTTGTTCTTATTTGCCTGATATCATCATTGCCCTTTCCCTTTCATGGTCACGGGCGCATTATGCTGCAACCACCACGACATTTAGGCTGGCTTTATCTGGACCTGAACAGTTATTTCGCCAGCGTTGAACAACAGGCCCAACCTCATCTGCGCGGCCAGCCCGTGGCTGTCGTCCCTGCCATGACCGATGCCACCTGCGCCATCGCCGCCAGTTATGAAGCAAAAGCCTACGGCGTCAAAACTGGCACTATGATCTATGAGGCCCGTAAGCTGTGCCCCGGCCTGCAAATCGTGCCTGCCCGCCATAACCTGTATGTGGATTACCATCATCGTATTTTAGAGGAAATTGAACGGCACTTACCGGTGACAAAGGTCTGTTCGATTGATGAAGTCGCCTGCCGCCTTATGAAAAACGAACGCGACCCGGCTTATGCCAAGGCCCTGGGACAGCGCATCAAAGACGGCATCCAGGCAAATGTCGGTATTGCCTTACGCTCATCCGTGGGCATTGCCCCCAACCGCTTCCTCTCCAAAGTGGCTAGCAATTTACAAAAACCCGATGGCTTGACAGTCCTGCACATCCAGGACTTACCAGATCGCCTCTTTTCTTTTCAATTGCGCGACCTGCCCGGTATTGGGGCCAATATTGCCCGGCGCCTACAAGACGCTGGCGTCAATGATATAGAGACATTCTGGCACCTGCCCCCCAAACATGCGCGTAAAATATGGGGCAGCGTCGAAGGCGAACGCTTCTGGTATGCGCTGCATGGTATAGAAGGCGCAACGGAAGAAACTCAACGCCGGACTATCGGCCACAGCCACGTGTTAGAACCACAAATGCGCCCCCTGCCGCGCGCGCGTCTGGTAGCCCGCCGCCTGACGGTAAAGGCAGCCAGTCGCCTGCGACGCGAAGGCTATTTTGCCACCCGTTTTACCGTCAGCCTGCGCTTTGATAAAAGCCATCTGCGTTATCGCCAGCACACCGCCATTCCCGCCGCGCAAGACAATTTTACCTTCCTGCAGGCATTGGAAGACCTGTGGCAGGATATGTTGGGGCAATTCTCACACCCTCGTCCCGACCGGTCCCCATCTGAGCAAGTCAACCCTGGGCAAATTAAAAAAGTCTCCGTCACCCTATACGGGCTGGTACACCAGTCGGAACGCGCCCCTGACCTGTTTGATGATCAGGACAATGCCGAACAGGACCGCCAGCAAAAAGCCCGCCTGTCCTTCGCCATGGATCAGATCAACAGCCGCTTTGGGCTGGATGCGGTTGTCATGGGCTCCCTGCCCCGGCCACTGGCCAAATTCACCGGTACCAAGGTGGCCTTTACCCGGATCCCCGAAAAAGCTGAATTCCATGAATAACATCTCACATCACACCCCCTGACCGTAATGTCACACAGCACTGATTGACAGGCTTGACCCACAGGGGTAAACACCCATCTAATAACTATAGGCAACCCTTTAGAGTTAACTGTCTTTTCCATAATGATCTGGGTGTGACAATGGCAACTGTATCCGTCCCGCTGGGCAACGCCGCCATCGGTGGTGTAAACTATCTGGAAGAAATCAATCGCCTGCGCAAGGAACGCAACGCGGTTATCCTGGCCCATTATTATCAGGAGCCTGCCATTCAGGAACTGGCCGATTTTGTCGGTGACAGCCTGGACCTCTCCCGCAAGGCCGCCGCAACAGATGCAGATGTTATTGTTTTTTGCGGCGTACGTTTCATGGCAGAAGTTGCAAAAATTCTCAGCCCTGAGAAAACAGTGGTTCTCCCTGATATGGAAGCTGGCTGCTCACTGGAAGATTCTTGTCCCCCGGAACAATTCGCGGCTTTTCGAAAAAAATATCCAGACCATCTGTGCCTCACTTACATTAATTGCTCGGCCGATATCAAGGCGCTGTCTGACATCATTGTCACCTCCTCCAATGCGGAACATATCCTCAACCAACTGCCCGCAGATCAACAGGTCATGATGGCACCGGATCAGCATTTGGGATCTTATCTGGCAAAAAAAACCGGGCGGGACATGGTACTGTGGCCCGGAAGCTGTATTGTACATGAACGCTTTTCCGAAAAAGAATTGATCCGCCTGAAAGCAGAAAACCCCAAAGCACCGGTCGCCGCCCATCCCGAATGCCCGGAAGCTATTCTAAATCATGCTGACCATGTGGGATCGACATCATCTATCCTGAAATTCGTACTGGAAGACGACGCCGATACCTTCATCATCGCCACCGAACCGCATATTATTCACCAGATGAAGAAATCCGCGCCGCATAAAAACTTTATAGACGCCCCCGGCATGGATGACAGTTGCAGCTGTAACGAATGCCCCTATATGGGACTGAATACGTTGGAAAAAATCTATCTGTGTCTACGCGATCTTGATCCACAAATTCATGTGGACGAGGAATTACGTGCCAAGGCACTCACGCCATTAGAAAAGATGATGGAACTGTCCCCGCCAATGGCCCAGAACCGCCCACAGGATAATGGGCGCGCTTATTAACGCTGGCATTTCCCCAACAAGCACAAAGGCCGGATGATGAATGACTTTCCCTTGACTGACGTTGAACAGCAGCAATGGATAGAACAGGCTCTGGCTGAAGATGTGGGGCAAGGTGATCTTACCACATTGGCCACATTGCCCGCCGATCTCATATTATCAGCGGCCATGGTCACGCGTGAAAAAATGGTTCTCGCGGGCCTACCACTTGCTGTTGCGATCCTGCGCCATGTGATTAAGGACGCCGTCATCCATACCCCTGTCACCGATGGTGATCACATCGATGCTGGCACGACGATTCTGGCACTATCCGGTAATGCGCAACAAATCCTCACCGCGGAACGCACCACCCTGAACCTGTTGCAGCACCTGTCCGGCATTGCCACCCTGACGCAGACTTACGTACGCGAACTGGACGGCACCGATTGCGCTCTGCTCGACACGCGCAAGACCATTCCCGGTTATCGCAAACTCGCCAAATATGCCACCCGCATGGGCGGCGCCCGCAATCATCGCATGCGTTTAGATGATGGCGTTCTGATTAAAGATAATCATATCGCCCGCATTGGCAGCGTCACGGCCGCCATTGCCGCCGCTAAAAACTATGATACGCGGGCCAGCGTCATTGGCATCACTGTAGAATGTGACACCCTGGAACAAGCCGCAGAAGCCATCGCCGCCGGGGCCGATAGACTATTATTAGATAACATGTCTTTGGAAATGCTCCGCGAAGCCGTCCAACTTTATAAGGGACAGGCCGAACTGGAAGCCTCTGGCGGTGTGACGTTAGAAACCATCGGGAACATTGCCCGCACCGGCGTTGATTGCATCTCTGTCGGCCGCATCACCCAATCCGCCCCTGCTGTCGACATCGGTCTGGATTATCTTGATTAATTCCGGCCTTTCCTGGCCGGGCGCCCGGGCCCTTTCCGCCGCAAAACGGCCTATCCGCTCCACTGTTCGCTGAATGTCCTCAGTTGTTGTCCGCGGATTAATCGGGCAAAGCCGTAAACATTTCCGTCCAGACAGCATCGTTGTACTCAAAAAGGCATAGCCTTCCTCTTGCAGAAAGTCATGTAATTGTTGATTCAGTTGATTATCTGCGGCCTCATCTTCCTTATCACCCGTGGCGCGCAATCTGAAAACAACAATACCCATTACAGGGGGGGCCATAATCTGGCAATTTCCAATTTCTGAAAGCGCGGAAGCACCATAAACCGCGAGGTCCATACCTTTTTGCACAGCATCGCGAAATACCGCCACGCCATAAGTTTTTAAGGACATCCATAACTTCAAGGCCTTAAAATTACGGGTCAGTTGCACGCCTCTATCACGGTAATTAATCGCCCCGTCTGCTCTTTCATTATCCAAGAGATATGCCCCTTCAATACGGAAACTTTGCCCCAACCATTCTCTCTGGCGGACAAGCAAACATCCGCACTCCATCGGTTGAAATAATCCTTTATGAGGATCAAGAGCCAGGGACTGGGCCCGCTCAATCCCCCGAAGTTGCACACGGCCCCCCGCCGTTAGCATGGCCGCACCACCATAAGCCGCATCCACATGAAACCACAGATCCTGCTCCTCACATAAATCAGCAATCTGCTCTAACGGGTCTACCGCCCCCGTACTGGTCGTCCCTGCTGTTGCCACAACACAAAAAGGCTGACGCCCCCGGGCACGGTCCGCCATAACTTCTGCTGTCAACACATCCATACGCAAACGGTATTGACCATCGCTGGGGATAATAGACAGTTGATCTTCGCGAAAACCCAGCAGGCGCGCGGCCTTGGCCACACAACCGTGGGTCTGATCACTGCAATACAATACGGCCTTATCCCGCCTCTCCCCCAACATCTGGTCGCGGGCCACAATCAATGCGCTCATATTCGCGACCGAACCACCACTGACCAGACAACCTGCGGCCTCCGGTGGCAAGTCAAATAACTCACATAACCAGTCCAGCACTTCGTTCTCTACTTGTGTTGGCCCTGCATTCTGTTGGGCAACACCACAGAACATATTGCCTCCAGCGGCAATTGTATCCGCCAGCATCCCCATAAAATTCCCCGGCCCCGGAATATACGCAAAAAAACGGGGATGATTAACCGGCATGGCCCGGCGCAATACGTTATGCATCACCCCTTCGACCACCAAATCTGCGGGTAAGCCCCGCTCCCCGAAACCATCCCCTAACACCGCCCCGCTATAGTCTTCCTTTGCCGGGGTTGTCACCGCCTGCTCCGGTAGCTGCTGATAGTGATCCACCAACAAATCAACTACCTTATGACCAAGCCGCCGCATCTCTGCCCCGGACATGGAAAAAGGGTCGCCATGATCCCGACTCGACATTGGCCTTACCCTTATGTGTGGATCCATTCCACCAGAACCGCCCTCATCTTTCAGGTCTTTGGTTCGTCTAAAGCTTAATAGTTCCACAGCCATCACAACCTCCGATATATATTTAAGGTTGTATTTTTAGCGTATATTTAATTTTTCAACAACTTTTAATTGATTTTATACTGTATAAGCATCGCGCAATGCGTGGCCCATAGAAGGATATATCCATCAATATTGGCGCAGGGCATAGGCTTCTATATACGCCCTATGGCATGACCAAAACCTCATGGCAGGCGTCCCTGATAGGGGGTAGGCAGAGGTAACGCACAGACAAAAAATGTGAAATATAATCGCCTGAAAACGGCTTTTAAGACAGTTTAGCAGCCAGGACTTCTTGTTCTGACTTGGCAAAACCCACTATTTTTTCATTTCCAAAATCAAATAGCGGACGTTTGATAATCGCAGGATTATCCAGCATGACCTGTAAGGCCTGCTCATTATTCATTTCTGTTTTGATATTATCTGGCAATTGCCGCCAGGTGGTCCCACGCTTGTTGATCAGCACTTCCCAGCCCAGCTCATCCAGCCAGGCGGTAAACTGATCCGCATCTGTGCCATCTTTACGATAATCGTGAAACCGATAGGATACGTCCTGCCCCTCCAGCCATTTCATAGCCTTTTTCATCGTATCGCAGTTCTTAATTCCGTAAATAGTTAGCATCGCAGGGCTTCCTATATCTTTTTTTCCAGTGGTTCTGCAAAAAGATGATCTTCTTCCAGACCTTCAGGGTCGGAATGGATTAACACATCTGAATCGGGGAATGCTTTCATAACCATGGCCTCCACCTCATCAGAAATATCATGCGCCCGCGCCAAGGTCATATCGGGGTCCAACACCAAATGAAACTGTATAAAGGTATTCAGGCCGGATTGACGGGTCCGCAGATCATGCACGCCCCGGCATTCGGGATGTTTCATCACCTCACGGACAATATCCAAACGCGTTTCCGTATCTAATTCCCGATCCATCAGCATATCCAATGAGGACTGAAAAATTTCCCATGCTCCATACGCAATATAGAGGGCAATAAAAATCCCCAACACCGGGTCAGCAAGCCCCCAGCCCAGATAACCCGTGAGCAGCAATGCCACAATCACCCCTGCATTCATCAACAAATCGCTTTTATAATGCAAAGAGTCAGCTTCAATCGCCAACGACCCTGTTTCCTTGGCCACATAACGCTGAAAAAGTACCAGGCATAGGGTCACGCCAATGGTCAGAAGCATGATCCATATCCCCAGCTCAATCGCCTGCACTTCGACCGGGTTAAACAACCGCATTACAGATTCCGACAACAAATAAATGGCCGATAAACCGATAACGACAACCTGTAACAGACTGGCGATTGCTTCGATCTTGCCATGGCCAAAACGATGATTTTTATCTGCTGGCGTTAATGAACGATTGACGGCCATCAAGGTGAACAAAGAAGCCAGAACATCCATTGAGGAATCGATTAATGATCCCAATAACGACACCGAGCCACTTGACAGCCACGCCCATATTTTCAACCCGATCAGGCCAAGAGCCACGACCACAGATGCCCGTGATGCCCAACGCATCAATTGTGCATGTCTCTGCCGTCTTTCTTCTTTTGCATCATCAGTCATATGGTCATGCTGCCTTAATTTTATAAGCCTGGCCTTATAATTTTGCCCCAACCTAATCCGCCGCCGCACAAACATCAAGTGTCACGATCGACGAAAAAAGTCTTTCTCCAAAACTTTCACTTTTCCTTACTCAAAGGAAAAATATGGTCCTTACTCAAAGGATAAGGCTGGCGCTTTTATGGATACAGTCGACGCGTCGTCCAGCTTGACGGATCAGAAATATTCTCTCGTTGGTACTGTAAGCGATCATGCAGGCGAAAAGCCCGGTCCTGCCAAAATTCAATACAATTAGGTTGCAGCCGATAACCCGACCAGAACGGTGGACGTGGAATCTCCCCAATACCAAACCGCGCCGCGGTCTTGGCAATTGCCGTTTCAAATTCAAAACGTCCTTGCATCGGCTGGCTTTGCGCCGATGCCCATGCCCCTATTTTGCTGTCCCTATGGCGGCTCGCGAAATACGCGTCCGCCTCCTCAGCACTCACCTTCTCTACAGGTCCTTCAATTCGCACTTGCCGCTTCAAACTCTTCCAATGGAAACACAAGGCCGCCTTGTTATTCCCCTTAAGCTCCTGACCTTTTCGACTTTCTAAATTCGTATAAAAAACAAAGCCATCCTGATCCGCAGCCTTTAACAATACCATGCGCACAGATGGCTGCCCCGCAGCGTCCACAGTCGCCAACGACATTGCCTCTGCCAGATCTTCTGCCTCCTGTGCCTCAGTATACCACTCCGCAAAAAGAGAGAAGGGATCTTCCACAGCCTTGATCATTTCTGTTTTTGCCTTTATGCCAGTTGCTAAATCATTGTTTTTGCCACCACAATGACTGTATTCTTCATACAGAACTCTGCCGTGTGTGGAAAGCCTTAAGCCACAGAGCAACGTTGTATAGTCGTCCCAAACAATAAAGAACCATCGTTCACATGATTATTCGACCTATTATATTTGTTCCCCCAATGGGCATGCGCCTGAACCCATCCTCCATGCTTTGGCCGGCCGTCCTCCTCATCACCGCACTGTTATTGCTGAGTGGCTGTGCCACAAAGGCACCGATTACCGGGCCTGCAGCCACAGAAACAGAACCTGCAGAACCCCCAAAACCGATAGGCTCCGGCCGCGGAAAACTTGCCCCGCTACCCCAAGGCATTCTGGCGGGCAGCCAATTGTCAGCCCCCTTAGATCAGCATCTGACGCACCGCGACCGACAGTTAATGTTGCGCATAATCCAGTCCGCTCTTGAAATAACCGCAGACGGGGAAAAACGGGCATGGCAAAATCCCAAAAGTAATTTTGAAGGCACAGTCATCCCACAGCCACCCTTTCCCGGCCCACAGGGCAAGGTCTGCCGTGAATATCAACAAACCGTCTGGGTAAAAGGAACACGGCAAACCGCATATGAAACGGCGTGTCGCACCAATGACGGGACTTGGCGAATTCTATCGCCATAACTACATATGCCATAACTAAATACGCAAGAATCTTGCACATCATAATCAGAATGTTTTTTAAGGAACCAAACCGCTAATGAAAGACCCCTATTCCATTCTGCAGACAGACCGGACAGCGACACAGGATGAATTAAAAGCAGCATATCGCAAATTGGCTAAAAAGCTGCACCCTGACCTTCATCCTGGGGATGAAAAAATCGCAGAACAGTTCAAGGAAGTCTCCGCCGCCTATGCTTTGCTTTCTGATAAAGAGATGCGCGCCCGTTATGACCGCGGTGAAATTAATGCCGATGGATCAGAAAAATATGGCAATTACCGTCAGCATGCTGGAAGCGGCCAGGGACAGGCTGGCTTTGGTGGCTTCGGTGATGACTTCAACCCCGAGGATTTGTTTGCGAGCATATTTGGCGAGGGCGGGCTCGGCGGTGGTGCGCGCCATCGCCAAAGGCAATCCCCTCGCCGAAAAGGGGATGACCGGAAATACACCATGACAGTTTCTTTTCTAGAGGCGGTTAAGGGCGGCAAAAGACAAATCACATTGGATAATGGTAAAACGTTGAATATTACCATTCCGGAAAATGTGAAGGATGGCCAACAAATTCGCCTTAAAGGTCAAGGGGAGGCTGGCAGCTTTGGCGGCCCGCAAGGTGATGCCCTCATCGAAGTAAAAGTTGCTGACCACCCTCACTTTACCCGTAAGGGCAACGATATTTATCTGGACCTGCCGATTACACTGTCCGAAGCGATATTGGGGGGGAAAGTTCAGGTCCCGACATTGGATGGTAAAGTCACCGTTAGCATTCCCAAAGAGTCAAATACGGGCCGCAGCATGCGGCTTAAAGGCAAGGGTGCGACAGACACAAAGACAAAAGTTGCCGGCGACCTTTACTTGCGCCTGCAAATCACATTACCTGATGATATAGACGATGACCTCATCGCGGCGATAGAAGGATGGTCAAAAGATCATCCCTATGACCCCCGCATTAAATTGAATAAGGAATAAAGGCCGAATGCGCCTGCCATAACGATGAAATTTACCGTTCCGGCATTTTTACAGCCACTACATTTTTTGTGGATGGCTGTTATAAACTTCATGCGCCATGATGGCATGATGATGGCAGGGCATTTGTCATTCCTGACGCTGCTGGCGTTCTTTCCTTTTTTGATTTTTCTTGTGTCTGTTGCCGGCTTTTTCGGTCAAACAAATGCGGGCACCGAAGCCTTAAACTTCATGTTTGAAAACATGCCGCCTGATGTTGTGAAAGTTCTGCGAAAACCCGTCGAAAGATTAATCACCAATACCAGCGGTGAAATCATGACCTTCAGTATTCTAGGGTCTATCTGGGTATCGGCAAATGCCATTGAAGCTGGCCGCGTTGTCATTGCCCGCGCCTATATGGTAAGCAAAAGAGCCTCTTACTTGCGCCGCCGCGCGGAAAGCTTGGGACTCGTTGTTTTGGCGGCGTCTTCCATTCTGATGGGAATGTCCATCCTCGTTTTAGGGCCTGTGGCATGGCTCACCGTCACAAAGTTTATCCCCCTGGATGCAGACTGGTCGGCATTATGGCAATGGATCCGCGTTGGCGTCAGTACGGCTTTGATTCTGGGGGCGGTGTCTTTAATCTATTTCACTCTCAAACCCCGCCATTTAGGCACACGCCCTCCGGTACTTCCGGGGGCTATTATCACAATTATGGTCTGGTTCGCCATAGGCAGTCTCTTTTCCGTCTACCTGAAACATTTTGGGAATTACGATGTCACCTATGGCTCATTAGCCGGGGCCATTATTGCCTTGGTCTTTTTCTACTTTATCAGTGCGGGCTTTATTCTGGGTGCAGAAGTCAACGCCGCCCTTTTCACGCAACAGCGTAAAAAACGCCAATCAGATACAGGACACCATCAAGCAGATTGATTATTTATATTGATTGTGTAGGATGCGCGGTTTAATTATTACTTATATTTTTTAAGACACAAAGGGATCGAAATGTCAGTGAATTCAGGTCTTTTGGCGGGTAAAAAGGGCCTCATTATGGGGGTCGCCAATGATCGTTCCATCGCATGGGGGATTGCCCAAAAAGCCTCTGAGCATGGTGCTGAACTTGCCTTCTCATATCAGGGCGATGCGCTGTATAAGCGTGTCTTGCCGCTGTCAGAAAAAGTCAACTGCACCGCTGTCCTGCCGTGTGATGTCAGCGACCCTGCCTCTATTGATGCCCTGTTCTCCAGCCTGGAAGAAAAGTGGGGCAAATTGGATTTTGTCGTTCATGCCATTGCCTATTCTGACAAACGTGAACTTAAAGGTCGTTACCTCGACACATCGCCAGAAAACTTCAATATGGCGTTGAATATTTCCTGCTATTCTCTCACTGCTATTACGCAACGCGCAGAAAAACTGATGCCTGATGGCGGCAGCATCCTGACATTGAGTTATTATGGCGCGGAAAAGGTCTTACCCCATTACAACGTTATGGGCATCGCAAAGGCGGCATTGGAAACCAGTGTTAAGTATCTTGCCCGTGACCTTGGCTCCAAAGGCATACGTGTGAATAGCATCTCTGCTGGCCCGATTAAGACTTTGGCGTCCTCCGGTATCGGTGATCTACGTTATATCCTGAAATGGACAGAACTAAATGCACCTATGGGACGTAATGTCACCATTGAAGAAGTTGGCAATTCCGCCGTTTATATGCTGAGCGACCTGTCCGCTGCTGTCACTGGTGAAAATCACCATGTTGATAATGGCTATAATATCATGGGCATGAAACGCGAAGATGCACCGGATGTCAGCCCATAGCATCCCTAACCTGCCGCTTTAGCAAGAAAGCGAACAATTATGTCTGATAATAGTTTTGGTCGCCTGTTCAGGGTCACGACTTGGGGAGAAAGTCACGGTCCCGCTCTTGGCTGTGTTGTGGATGGCATCCCGCCGCGGCTTGGTATTGAAGCAGCAGAAATTCAACATTGGCTCGACCGGCGCAAACCCGGACAAAGTCGCTTTACAACCCAACGTCAGGAAGCTGATGCTGTCAAAATTCTGTCAGGCGTTTTTGAAGGACAAACAACAGGTACGCCTGTCAGTCTGATGATAGAAAATACCGACCAGCGGTCCAAAGACTATGGTGACATCAAAGATAAGTATCGCCCCGGCCATGCCGATTTCACTTATCAAACAAAATACGGCATCCGCGATTACCGTGGCGGCGGCAGGTCATCAGCCCGTGAAACGGCGGCACGTGTTGCCGCAGGGGCAATTGCCCGAAAAATATTAGGACCGGATATCACTATTCGTGGGGCTATGGTGCAAATTGGCCCCCACGCCATTAATCGCGACCGATGGGACTGGGATGAGGTTGAAAAGAACGCTTTTTGGTGTCCGGATGCCGATGCGGCCCAAAAGTGGGAAGTCTATCTGGATCAACTGCGTAAAGACGGCAACTCCATAGGGGCGATTGTCGAAATTGTCGCCAGCGGCGTCCCCGCAGGTCTTGGCGCGCCTATCTATGGCAAACTGGACAGTGATCTGGCACAGGCCATGATGACTATTAATGCTGTAAAAGGCGTAGAAATAGGCGAAGGCATGCAATCCGCAGCCCTTACCGGGGAAGAAAATGCTGATGAAATGGTGACCGATAAGAACGGCAATCCCCAGTTTCTCAGTAATCACGCTGGCGGCGTATTAGGTGGCATTTCCACAGGACAGGATATCGTTGTCAGGTTTGCGGTGAAGCCCACTTCATCTATCCTTAAGACACGCAAAACAGTTGATAAGCACGGAAAAGACACAGAAATTATTACCAAAGGCCGTCATGACCCCTGTGTCGGCATTCGCGGTGTCCCCGTGGGGGAAGCCATGATGGCCTGCGTACTGGCTGACCATCTGCTGCGTCATCGTGCCCAATGCGGATAGATAAGCACCTTATGACGATCATATAATTTACGACTTTTCCGCACCTTTCCCCATTACGTAGCGTCAGCCTAGAACGTTATCAGCGTGCAAATGCGGCGACGAGTTCTACATGGGGAGAGTAAACAAACTGATCGACAACCTGCACTTCACCCAGCACAAATCCACTATCAATTAAGCTGCGTGCATCACGGGCAAAAGTCGCCGGGTGGCACGACACCATGACCACTTTTGATACATGAGACTGACCGATTTGTTCTATCTGGTCTGCAGCTCCCGCGCGCGGTGGATCAATCACAACCGCATCATAAGGCGATAATTCTTTTGCCAATAACGGACGGCGAAATAAATCACGTGTTTCTGTCACTACTTCACGCAGGCCTTTATGCAGGTTGGCTGCACGCTGTAGAGCAGACATCATTTCTGCCTGCCCTTCGACTGCGTACACTCTCGCCTTAGTCGCCAAAGGAAGGCTGAAAGTGCCACAGCCCGCAAACAAATCAATAACTCTTCCCGCATCTCCAACACCATGGCGCACCGCGGAAACAAGTGCCTCTTCACCGTTTTGCGTTGCCTGTAGGAAAGCCCCAATCGGTAACGCAACCTTCACACCGCCTAATGTCACAATTGGCTGGCGGGGTTCTGCGATCATTTCGGCAACGGGCCTTTTCATTGTTGTATCCCGCCGGGAAATACGCGCAAGATCGGCCGTCTGCGCAAAATCAACCAAATCCATCCTCTGGTCCAGGCTAAGCTCACCACGCCCCTCCAGCATCAGGTCAATCCCTGTATCCGTTTGGGTCATGTGTATGGCAATAGTCTTTTCCCGTGGTGACAGGGTGGTCGCTAAAAAGTCACGTAATGGCGGTAAAAGTGCCTGTAATGATGGCTCCATGACAGGACACTCCGTGACATCAACAATGCGGTGACGTCCCCGTTCCTGAAAACCCAGCACGACCTCCCCCTTACGCCGTGCCAAAGCCGATAACCTTACGCGGCGGCGTGTGCCCAGCGGACTGGCCTGCATTGGAAGAAAGGACACATTTTCTATGCCACGGTGCTGCAAGGCTGTCTGCACCAGGCCTTGTTTCCATTGCTGATACCATCGAAGCTCAGCATGCTGCAATGCGCAACCACCGCATGCCCCAAAGTGCGCACAAATCGCATCAACGCGATATGGCGACGGTGTATCTATGTGGTCTATATAAACGCGCCGCCCGCCTTCATCGGCCACAACATCTAATATGTCACCGGGTAAGCTATAAGGGACATAAACAGGTTCCCCTTGAAGTGTATAACCCACCCCGTCACCTTGCGCCCCAAGGCTTTCAATCTTGATGGTCATCTGCACCTGGTTTTTCTGGTGTATCGTTAAACTGTGCGCCGATCAGAAATTCAACATTTCCTTCCGGCCCCTTAATCGGACTGGTCGTGATACCCGCCACCTGCCAGCCCGGCTGTGCCGACAGCCAGGCGTGAATGTCATCACACACCTCACGATGTAATTCAGGATCGCGTACCACACCGCCTTTACCTACTCGCCCCTTTCCCACTTCAAACTGCGGTTTAATAAGGGCGATCATTTTAGCCCCTGAACAGGCAAGGTTCATCGTGGCGGGCAATACCGTTTTCAAGCTGATAAAACTCGCATCACAAACGATAAAATCAATCGGGTCCGGAATTTCCGCCTGCGTTAAATAACGGGCATTCGTTTTTTCCAGCACCACGACATCATCATGTTGACGTAATTTCCATGCTAACTGGCCATGTCCGACGTCCACGGCATACACTTTTGCCGCCCCATGATGTAAACAGACATCCGTAAAACCTCCTGTGGATGCCCCAACATCCACGACAATTTTCCCTGACATTGACCACTTAAATTCCTTCAGCCCGTGATCCAGTTTAAGCCCACCCCGGCTTACCCAGGGATGCTCCTTACTGCGAACGCTAAGGGGGGCATCAACGGCAATTTGCGTGCCCGCTTTTTGCAGCTTTGTCTCGCCACTATACACGGCCCCAGCCATGACATACGCTTGGGCACGACTGCGACTTTCTGCCAAGCCACGATCGACCAACAATTGATCCAGGCGTTGTTTTTCCTTAGCCACCATAACCCATATCACGTAACAGGTCATTGCGGCGCAAAGAAGATAACACCTGCGCCACAATATCCCTCGCCGTCAGATGGGCTTGTTCGTACATTTTCGCGGGGCTGTCATGATCGATAAACACATCTGGCAACGCCATTGTTCTGACCTTCAGACCACCATCCAACAAACCTTCATTACTGACATAATCCAGAACATGGCTTCCAAAACCGCCAATCGCCCCTTCTTCGATCGTCAGCAGCAGTTCATGGTTTAGCGCTAAATCACGGATCAGCTCTTCATCCAGCGGCTTAACAAACCGCGCATCTGCAACCGTAACGGATAAACCGCGGCCCTTTAATTCCGCCGCCGCCATCAGGGCCTCTTCCAGGCGTGTGCCCAACGATAAAATGGCAACCTGATCCCCTTGCTGGAGAACACGCCCTTTACCAATATCCAGGATATCACCTGTCGTGGGCAGATCGACACCGACGCCTTCCCCGCGTGGGAAACGTATGGCGGACGGGGCATCATCAATCGCTGCGGCTGTGGCCACCATATGCTTCAATTCGGCTTCATCCGCAGGTGCCATCATTACCATTCCCGGCAAGGAGGCCATAAAGGTTATATCAAATGCCCCGGCATGTGTGGGGCCATCGGCCCCGACCAGCCCGGCCCGATCAATTGCAAAGCGAACAGGTAACTTTTGAATCGCGACATCATGCACAACTTGATCGTACCCTCGCTGCAGAAAAGTTGAATAAATAGCCGCAAACGGCTTAAAGCCTTCGGCTGCAAGACCCGCCGCAAATGTTACCGCATGCTGTTCTGCAATGCCTACGTCAAATGTGCGCTTTGGAAATTCTTTCTGGAATTTATCCAAACCCGTGCCCGATGGCATTGCCGCTGTAATCGCAACGATAGACTCATCCTTATGCGCCTCTTCTATCAACGCATCGGCAAACACGCTTGTATAACTGGGTGCTTTGGGCTTTGGTTTTGATTGCGCCCCCGTCACAACATTAAACTTGGACACCCCATGATATTTATCCGCAGCCTGTTCCGCCGGCGGGTAGCCATGGCCCTTCTGTGTCACGATATGTAATAAGACCGGCCCATCATCCGCATCGCGAATATTTTCCAGAACCGGCAATAAATGGTTTAAATCATGGCCATCAATCGGGCCTACATAGTAAAAACCCAACTCTTCGAACAAGGTGCCACCAGTCGCCATCCCGCGCGCATATTCTTCGGCTTTTTTAGCCGTGCGGCTGATGGTATTAGGCATCCGGCGCACAATTTGTTTGGCAACATCACGTAACCCCAAATAAGACCGTGATGATAATAACCGTGCCAGATAAGCACTCATCGCCCCCACTGGCGGCGCAATAGACATATCATTATCGTTCAACACGACAAGCAAACGTGAATCCAGTGCGCCCGCATTGTTCATCGCTTCATAGGCCATCCCGGCACTCATGGCACCATCACCGATAACCGCTATTGCCTTTTCATCCGTTCCCCGCAAATCCCGGGCGACTGCCATGCCCAGTGCCGAAGAGATGGATGTTGAACTATGCCCTGCACCGAAAGGGTCATATTCACTTTCTGCCCGTTTTGTAAACCCGGACAGGCCGTTACCCTGCCGCAAACTCCGCATACGATCGCGACGTCCTGTGAGTATTTTGTGCGGGTAACATTGATGTCCCACATCCCAGATAATTTTATCTTTTGGCGTGTTAAAAACGTAGTGCAGTGCCACTGTCAACTCAACAACACCTAGCCCGGCGCCTAAATGTCCGCCGGTAACTGAAACAGCATCTATCATTTCCGCACGCAGTTCATCCGCCAATTGTGGCAGTTGATCCGGGCTTAATCCCCTCAGGTCAGCGGGATATTCCACCTGATCCAACAACGGGGTTTCAAGTCGTTTTGACACGTCTGTATTTACTCCACAGAGGCTATTCGTTTTAATGGGCGCGCGTTATAACAAATTGTAGTACAGCACGCAAAATATCGGCCTGATCATCAAAAATATCCAGATGTTTTTCAGCCTGTTCTATTAACATATCGGTTTGCAGGCGGGCTCTTTCCACTCCTAACAAAGAGACGAGTGTTGCTTTACCCGCCACAGCATCCCGTCCGGCCGTCTTACCCAACGCGGCACTGTCCCCTTCCACATCCAATAAATCATCGACAATTTGAAACGCCAAACCTAAATCATGGGCATAACCATGTAACGCCTGACGGCTAACATCGGCAGCCTTTCCCATAATCGCTCCAGCCTCAGCCGAAAAGGCGATTAACGCCCCCGTCTTAAGACGTTGCAGGCGAATTATCTCACCTTCATTTAAGCTACGCTCTTCCGCCAACAGATCAATCATCTGCCCACCGACCATACCCTGTGCCCCCAACGCACGCGATAGGGACGCCATCAGTTCACAGCGCACCTTCGGGTCTGCGTGTGTCTCGGGGGAGGCCAGAATTTCAAAACACAGCGTTAGCAACGCATCGCCCGCAAGCACCGCTGTCGCTTCATCAAACTTTTTATGCAGGCTGGGCTTCCCTCTACGCAAATCTGCATCATCCATACAGGGAAGATCATCATGAACCAAAGAATAAGTATGGGCGCATTCCACCGCAGCAGCCACCCGCAGGGCAAAATCACGATCCACGCCAAAAAGGGATGCGCTGCATAACACCAAGAAAGGACGTATACGCTTGCCCCCCGCCATTAAGGCATAACGCATGGCGGCCATCACCTGCTCTTCCATACCATCCGCCTGCGGCATAAGACGCAATAAAGCCCCTTCAATATCTTCGGCCGCAGCCAACATGTGCTGTTTTGCATATTCGGCCTGTTCTGCCGCGGAAAGGGTCAATATCTTATTCATTTATTTTTATTCAAACGCCAAATACAAAAAGTTTCAAAATACACTAGGACACGTCAAGAGGTTGTGTCGACACACCACCATCTTCGTCTAATGTGATTTTTTCGATTTTTTCACGAGCGGCTTGTAATTTGCTCTCACAATGTTTTTTCAGCAAAGTACCCTGACTGTATATATCAATAGACTCTTCCAGGGACACATCGCCGCCTTCCAGCTTCTCAACAATATCATCCAGTCGTTCGAGTGCCTCTTCAAAGCTAAGCTGAGCAATTTCTGCCATCAGCTCTGTATCCTGTTTTTCGTCCGCCATTGCAAAGGTTCCTCTTACATAACGTTTGTACTATGGACTGACTACCTACCCCATTGCCAGTGCTTTTTCTACCCCTGCATCAGGGCTTTTACATGGCTTCCTACACTCTGACCCAGCACAGAAAGGTTATACCCCCCTTCCAATACAGAAATCACGCGACCCTCACACAAATCGCGGGCGTGTGTCACAATATCAGTGGTGATCTGACCATAATCATCCTCCTGAACATTCAGACCCGCCAAAGGGTCCAATGCATGGGCATCAAAACCCGCAGAAATAAAAACGAAATCAGGTTTGAATTCCCTTAAGGCTGGCAAAATAACATCTCGATAGGCATCTTGAAACTCGCGGCTACTTGCGCCCCCTGCCAATGGCACATTCACTAAAGTCCCCGCCGCCCGATCATGTGCACCGCCAGTGCCAGGATACAGTGGCGACTGGTGACTGGAACCATAAAACAAATCCGGGTCCTTGACGCAGACTGCCTGGCTTCCATTACCGTGATGCACATCAAAGTCGAGGATTGCTGGACGCTGACACCCATATTTTTCCCGTGCATACAAGGCTGCAATGGCAATGTTGTTAAACAGACAAAACCCCATGGGTCGTGCCGGCTCCGCATGATGTCCCGGTGGCCGGGTCGCACAGAAGGCATTATCGGCCTTTCCTGTCATGACCAAATCCACAGCCAAACAAGCCGCCCCCACAGCCAGCAAAGCAGCGCGAAGTGTTCCCGATGACATCACGGTGTCCCCATCCAGGGAAAAATTTCCTTGCCCCGGAGCATTCTGGACTATGTAATCGTAATGATTTTGGTCGTGAGCCCGCAAAATATCTTCTTTTTGTCCTAACCGCGCCTCATGCCAGTGTAAGTCGGCATATTCCTCACGATGCAATTCTTTAAGCACGGCCTCTAACCGCCCGGGGCATTCAGGATGGTATGCGCCCGGTTCATGAGCCAGACAATCATCATGGCTAATAATGGCCGTTGTCATGACAGAAGTAATACCTTTTTATATGCGAAAATAATGGGGCCTTAAAACAGAAAGACATTATCACTTTGATCTTGCCTGTGCAGTAGATTTCGCCTTTTCTTCTGCTACTAATTCTTTCTTCGATAATTTTCCAATCATCGTTTTGGGCAGGTCATCGCGAAATTCTATTTGGGCCGGACGTTCATGTTTACCTAATTTGTCTTTAAGAAACATTTGTAATTCTTCTGGGGTAAGATTTTCATCCGGATGCTTCAGACTGACAAACGCCTTTGGTACTTCACCCAGATAATCATCCGGAATGCCGATCACCGTGACCTCATGCACCGCAGGGTGCTGATATATAGCCTCTTCAATCATGCGCGGAAAAACGTTAAATCCCCCCACCAGAATTAAATCTTTGGATCGGTCGATGATGAACGTATATCCCTCTTCATCCATATAACCGATATCCCCCGTACGCAGACGGCCTGACTGCAATACGTCTTCTGTTGCTTCCGGTCTTTGCCAGTAACCGGCCATAACCTGCGGGCCTTCCACACAGATTTCCCCCTTTTCACCCTGTGCCAGAACCTGCTCGGGATTATCTGGGTTTGTAATCAAAATTTTTGTTGCTGGTAACGGTAATCCAATGGTACCAGCGCGCCCTGCCCCCCCCATCGGATTAGCACTGACCACAGGCGACGCCTCCGTCAGGCCGTAACCTTCCAACAACTGCCCACCAAAAGTCTCTTCAAATTTTTTCTTTAATTCCTGGGAAAGAGGCGCACCGCCAGATAAACATATTTTCAAACGATCCAAACCCGCTTTTTTGGCGCGGGCATCGCCTAATAAAGCCGTATACATGGTTGGCACTCCAGCCATCAATGTCGGACGACGTCGACGGATCAACTTCAAAGCTTCTTTAATGTCAAATTTAGGCAACATGGCCATTTCCGCACCCGTCACAATGGATAATGTCATAATGGCTGTCATGGCAAATACATGAAAAAAGGGCAGAAAAGCTGCCGCGACCTCCTGCCCGTCATTCATCTCTGGAAACCAGTCTCTGGATTGCAGGGTATTTATATAGATGTTTGCATGGGTCAGCATCGCCCCCTTCGGCACCCCGGTTGTCCCCCCTGTGTACTGTAAAACCGCCACATCTTCTTCCGGATTTATCGTCACAGGACGACAGACACCATCATTCTTTAATAACGTACGATAATCGTGGATATGTGCATCTTTCCAATCAACCACAGCCATCGTGCGTCGTTTAAATATGCGATACAGTAATCCTTTCGGAAACGGCAACGCATCATCCAGTCGCCCCACCACTAAATGTTTCAGCCGACTTTCCTGGTAGACTTTATGTATGGTCGGGAACAAAGCCTCCAGTGACAATGTCACCATGATATCCGTTTCAGAATCTTCAACCTGCTGAAGCAATTCAGGCTCCGCGTAAAGTGGACTGTAATTGACCACAGTCCCCCCTGCTTTCAAAATCGCAAAATAAGACACGACGAATTGCGGACAATTAGGCAAAAACAACCCTACCTTGACACCCTTTCTTACGCCTATTGCCTGCAGTCCCTTTGCCAGCTTATGCACTTCATGATCTAAAGCCCCATAGGTCATGCGAAAACCGAAAAAGTCTATACAGGGGCGGTTATGAAAACGCGCCACTGCTTTTTCCAACATAGTCGGCAATGATTGGGCATGGTAATTCTTATGCCAGTCAATACCGGCCGGGTAGCTATGCAACCATGGATATTCCGCCATTAAGCGATCCCCATATTTTTCTAATTATTACAATAGCATATCATGATAACTTTATCTTATAGAAACGATCATTCATCAATCTGAACATCTGCAGCAAGGCCGAATAATAACCCCTCACCCCCCTTTATTGCATGACTAAGGGCGGTAGCAGGCGGCAAAAGTTGTTCCGCAAAGAAACAGGCACTGGTAATTTGTTGCTGTAAAAAATCCGCATCACTTTCCGGCTGCTTCATTTGTTGCTGTGCGGCAACCGCTGCCTTCAGCGATAGCCAGCTCCCCACAGTCATGCTCATTAATCTTAAAAATGGACTCGCCCCGGCCAAAGCGGCCCGCATATTCGTCTCGCATTGCGCGGATAAAAACTGCGCACAATCACGCGCAGTATCAACAGCCATTGCAAGCTGCCTACCCGCTTTACGAAATGCGTCCATCTCTGTATTGGCCACAATCTCGTCTGCCAGCGCTGAACATTCATCAAACAACGTCTGCCAATGACGGCCATCATCCTGTTTCAATTTGCGCACCACCAAATCGACGGCCTGAATACCATTTGTTCCTTCATAAATAGGTGCTATACGGCTGTCGCGGTAAAGCTGCGCTATGCCAGCCTCTTCAATATACCCCATGCCCCCGAATACCTGTATGGCGTTGGACGCCACCTCAACCCCCACATCAGAACCATAAGCCTTGCTCAGCGGTGTCAGCAGGTCAGCCAGTCCCTGTTGTGCAGCGCGCACCTCTGGGTCCGGATGATGACGGGATAAATCAATTGCCCGGCTGTTATAACTGCACAGCAACCTGCTGGCATCGATGCACGCCTTCATGGTCAAAAGTTGGCGGCGAATATCCGCATGCTCAATGATCGGCGCCCCCACCTCTGCCCCGACTGGCTGCCCTTGCACCCTTTGAAGGGCGTAGTCTAGCGCCATTTGATAGGCGCGTTCTGCACAGCCAACGCCCTGCAAACCAACCCCTAATCGGGCCGAATTCATCATAGTGAACATACAGCGCATGCCGTGGAATTCTTCGCCTAACAAATATCCAATACAATTACCTTTATCACCAAAGGACATCACACAGGTCGGACTGCCATGAATACCTAATTTATGCTCCAATGAGACGGCCTGCACATCATTGCGTTCTCCTAGTCCCCCTTCGCCATCAGGCAGGAATTTCGGTACAATAAATAATGATATACCCCGGGTACCTGCTGGCGCGTCAGGTGTTCGGGCCAGCACCAGATGCACAATATTTTCCGCCATATCATGCTCACCAAAGGTGATATAAATCTTTTGCCCCTCGATCAGATAATGTCCGGCGTCTTGTCGTACGGCCTTACACCGCAAGGCACCCACATCGGATCCTGCCTGCGGCTCTGTCAGATTCATCGTAGCTGTCCAGTGCCCGGCAATAATATTATGCAGATAAACATCTTTTTGCTCTTTGCTGCCATGGCTCTGAAGGGCCTCTATTGCCCCCTGATTCAGCAAAGAACACAGCATAAAAGCCATATTGGCGCCGTTTGCCATTTCAGCCACGGCATTATGCACCACCAGTGGCAACCCCTGTCCGCCAAAGTCCGGGGTTGCGGACATTCCGTTCCAGCCACCCTCTATGTATTTTTGGTAAGCCTGTTTGAACCCCGCCGCCGTTGTCACGACGCCCTCTTTTAATGTCGCGCCTTCCATATCTCCGCGGCGGTTCAACGGGGCCAGCTCTTCCGCCACAAAACGGCCAGCTTCAGTCAATATGGCCGTAACTAAATCTTGCGTTACGTCAGTGTATGCTGGTAACGCCGTCACATCAGATAACCCAACCACATGGTTCAAAATAAAATCATGCTCTTTAACTGGCGGTTTATAGTCTGTCATTCCATTCTTCCTACTGCGGCTTATTGACCAAAAAGTCACATGACAAATGTGTTTAAACCTTTGGGCTAATCGCCTGACATGCTAAAGACAGGACTTCCACCCTATCATTGATGTCTGCTTTATCAGAGACGACCATGATAGGATAAGGCATAACCCATCATTGGTACAAGAGCCGCAAGAATGGACATTTGGCCCGCGACAACCGATAATATTTACCGTGCTGCCCAGCAGTTACGTGAGGGGAAATTGATATCCTTTCCCACCGAAACCGTATATGGCTTGGGAGCGGATGCGGAAAACGATCAGGCTGTAGCGCAGATATTTGCCGTCAAGAACCGCCCGGATTTCAATCCGCTGATCGTTCATGTCCCTGACCTTAAGGCCGCAGAAAAATACGCCATTATAGATGACCTGTCGCGCAGGCTTGCCCGACACTTTTGGCCGGGCCCATTCACATTGGTTCTACCCCGCCGCCCCGACTGTCGTTTGTCGCCCCTTGTCAGTGCCGGGCTGGACACCGTTGCTATTCGTGTCCCTCAACATGCGACAGCCCAGGAATTGCTGCAACATTTTGGCGGCCCCATCGCCGCCCCCAGCGCGAACCCCTCAGGTGCTATCAGCCCCACCTTGGCGTCCCATGTGAAAGACAGTTTCTCCTCCATTCCTGCGGCCTCTATTGCAGGTGTTCTGGATGGCGGGGCCTGCAATGCAGGTGTTGAATCAACAATTGTCCAAATCAGTGACGGTCATATCTTTATGCTTCGGCCTGGAAGCGTAACGCCTGACGATATTTCTTCTGTCACTCATCAAACTGTCCATCGCCCCGCCGATCCCGACAGCCCCATTGCCCCGGGACAATTGAAAAGCCATTACGCCCCCCGTGCCACCGTCCGGCTTAATGCCACGGCCCCCGGGCCTACGGAAGCTTATCTTGGCTTTGGCACATACAATGCGTCCACCGCAACCGATACGCATTACTACAACCTCAGCACAACAGGTGACCTGACCGAAGCTGCCGCCAATTTATTTTCAATGTTGCATCAGCTGGATCGCAGCGGCTGCGCTACCATTGCAGTTGCCCCTATTCCGCTACAGGGACTGGGATTGGCTATTAATGACCGCCTTTCGCGCGCCGCCGCGCCGCGCACGGCCCCTCAACCCACGGTATCGGAGCGGCCACAAACATGACAGCGGAACGCCCAAATCAGGAAAAACTCATTGAAGAGCTGAAAGCTTTTTTAGGACCAAAAGGCTGGACCACGGACCCAGACCGTCTGGCCCCGCATTTAAAAGAATGGCGTGACCTGTATCAGGGAAAAACGCCTATCATGCTCTTACCTCGCACTACAAAAGAGGTAAGCGGCATAGTGCAAAGATGCCATAATGCAGGCCAGCCTCTTGTACCTCAGGGGGGAAATACCGGATTGGTTGGGGGCGGCCTACCGGATGAAAGCGGACATGAAATCCTGATTAACCTGCAGAGAATGAATAAACTGCGTCATCTGGATGAAATCAATGCCACAATGACGGTTGATGCCGGAATGGTGCTCCAACAGCTACAGGATATTGCCAAACAAAATAATAGCTATTTTCCCTTAAGCCTTGCGTCTGAAGGGTCCTGTCAGATTGGCGGGAATATTTCCACAAATGCGGGGGGCGTTAACGTGTTGCGCTATGGCAATTGTCGGGATCTGGTGCTGGGGCTCGAAGTGGTACTCGCGGATGGTAGTATATATCAAGACTTAAATGGCCTGCGTAAAGACAATACAGGTTATGACCTTAAACAATTGTTTATCGGGGCAGAGGGAACCTTGGGCATTATCACGGCCGCGACGGTTAAACTCTACCCTCATATCTGCCAACGTCAGACGGCGTTTCTCGCCGTCCCCCACCCGCAAGCCGCCATAGACTTACTGCATCACAGTCGTCACCTTGCAGCCGAAAACATTAGCAGCTTTGAACTGGTCAGTGATTTGGGTCTTCAAACTGTTTTGACACATATACCGGGCACAAAACCACCTCTCACGTCTTCATCACCTTGGTATGTTTTGTTAGAACTGACCAGTCCTTTAAAAGACGATGTTCTGTCGCTCACTTCTCTCACAGAAAAACTGTTCATCTATGCCATGGAGCATGATTTTGTCACTGACGGGGTCTTGGCACAAAACCAGTCCCAGGCAGCTGCCCTCTGGAAACTCCGCGAAAGCCTGTCAGAGGCACAAAAATATGAAGGCGGTAGTATTAAACATGATATATCTCTGCCGATTTCACATATCCCCAAATTCCTGGAACAGGCCGGACAGGCCGTTGCCGCGGCCATGCCTGGCATACGCCCTGTCCCCTTTGGCCATTTAGGCGATGGCAATCTTCATTATAACCTCTCACAACCACCGAACATGGAACGCGAAGACTTCCTCGCGCATTGGGAAGTCATAAATCGTATCGTCCATGATATTACCGTCTCCCATGGAGGAAGCATCAGTGCAGAACACGGGATTGGCCGCCTGAAACGAAATGAATTGGCACATTACAAATCACCCGTCGACCTAAAACTTATGCGTCAAATAAAGCGTGCCCTGGATCCCCGCAACATCTTAAATCCTGATAGGGTTATCATCACAGATGATTAAACAATCACGACAAAGCCGTCCTCGTAATAGATCAATAACACCGTTGATCACTGTTCAACTTACCCTTTTTAGTGAAAAACAGCGCAGCGTTTGCATCACGGCCATGCACCGCTTATGATCGCCCGTAATTATTTTTCAGTGGGGCGTATATCATGTCGGTGATGACTTCATACAAAAATTGTTATTTTCATTCACAGGACAACCTTCGCCTTTATTATCGGGATTACTACCACGCGGATAATGCACTCACCCCGCTGTTATGTCTCCATGGACTGACACGCAATGCCGCTGATTTTAATGGGTTTTGCGAACATTTCGCCCCCTCCCGGCGTATTATTGTGCCGGATATGCGTGGGCGGGGAAAATCGGCGTATGACCCCCATTACAAAAACTACCAAATTCCCACATATCTTAATGATGTCCTCCATCTCTTGACGCTATTGGATATGGAACGTGTGATTGTTGTGGGAACGTCAATGGGCGGATTGATGGCCATGGGGCTGGCTGTGGCCCGTCCCGGCCTTCTGGAAGCGGTCATTCTTAATGATGTTGGGCCGGAAATAGATCCTGCTGGACTGGCCCGGATTGCCTCTTACGTCGGAAAAACCCCGGTGATGGAAGATTGGGATCAGGCCATCACCGCTTTAAAAAAAGTGAATGCAGGATTTTATCCTGATTTCACAGAGACAGACTGGGCACAGATGGCCCGAAACACTTTCTATGAAAAAGATAGCCAAATCATTCCCAACTACGACCCGCTGATTGGAAAGGCAATGGCCGAAGCAGGCACAAACCTGACGGATGTAAATATGTGGGATTTATTTACCGCACTGAAGAATATTCCAACCTTAACACTGCGCGGGGAGCTCAGTGACATTCTCTCTGCAAAGACCCTTGTGGAAATGCAGCAACGCCATCCACTTATGTCGACTGCCACAATCCCTAACCGTGGCCACGTCCCGCTATTGACAGAGACAGTAAGCCTCGATGCCATAACACAATTTGTGTCAGGCTTAAATCACCTGCCCCACCCGATAAATGAGCCAAAATAAAAGGAATATCGTGTGAAACGTGATTATCCAAACCGGCCTTTTGTCGCGGTCGGCGTCGTTATATGGCAGGGCGACAGGGTCTTGTTGACCCGTCGGGCAAAACCACCGCGTGCTGGCGCATGGAGTATTCCTGGCGGGGCGCAACATATCGGCGAGACAATTTTCGAAACGGCACACCGTGAAGTCATGGAAGAAACCGGCCTGCTGATTAAAAATCTGCAGCTGATTGATGTCATTGACCTCATAGACCGCGATGAAGAAAACCAAATCCGACACCACTACACCTTGATAGACCTTCAAGCCGAATATAGTAGCGGCAGCATAAAGCCCGGCGATGATTGTACCGATGCCAGGTGGGTCAGACCTGATGAAATGGAAAACTATGATTTATGGCATGAAACCACATCGATGATCCGTCTGGCCGCCACAAAAAGGCCAATGTCCAAATGTAAATCAGGATAAAATAAAAGACATGTGGAAACATATATCATCCCATTTTAAAGTCTTTTTAATCGCGGTCGCTTGTGGTGCCGTTGCATATGGGGGTATTCACCTTATGATCTTGGGAATAGAAATGATCCGCAATGCCCTTTAAGGCCTGAATAGGCATGCGCTAAGGGGCTTATCTCGCCGCAAACAGTTCATAAATATAGGGTCTACAACACGGATAACGGCAAATTGGGATTACGATGCGTTTAAAACAACTTTTTGGCATGATCGCCATTCTTATCGGCCTGACGGTATATTGCTTGCTGGCAATGCGGATAGGGGCATGGCTTTTTCCGCTGCCGCTATTGCTGGAGATCCTTTATTATATCGTTGCAGGACTTCTCTGGCTGTATCCGGTAATGTGGGCACTTAAAATTATTGAACGTAATAACAACCCGACCGAAGGGGACAACCAATGACCAGCTATTTACGCATACTTTCTATTGCCTGTTTATCATTATTCATGGTGGCCGGCTGTAGCTCATCCGGGACGAGCGACCCTTCCTCTGCCAGCCAGAACACAACTTCACAAAACCGCACAGCCTCTGAAGACGAAACTTACGACGAAGAAAGCATCGGTAAAATTGCATCTGATTGGCTAGGTGCCGGGGCAGAAAGTATCGGCAAAGTCATTGAAAAAGCCTTCAAAGACCATGGACGTCCCAATGGCTATATTTTAGGGACCGAAGGCAGCGGCGCATTGATTATTGGATTGCGCTATGGGGATGGTGAATTAGTGCACAAAATCGAAGGCAATCGTCCCGTCTATTGGAAAGGCCCGTCATTAGGTCCCGATATTGGCGGGAATGCCTCTAAAACATTTACATTGGTCTATAATCTTTACGATGTAGAAGAATTATTCCAACGTTTTCCCGGTGTCGAAGGTAGTATTTACTATGTTGCTGGTATTACTATGAATTACCAGCGTAAAGAGGACATCATTCTGGCCCCAATTCGCTTGGGCGCTGGTTTACGCCTTGGGGCTAATCTCGGTTATGTCCATTACACCAAAAAACGTGACTGGATACCCTTCTAGACAATTTAATAACCGTTGAGGGAAGCCAATCATGGATTATGGGGACTTACAACCTGATTAGGACAACAAGGTTCCCATACCACCTTCATAAAATAATTTCACCCCGGCGATAAACAGCAAGGCATAACACACCACATAGAACGCCTTGTCAGAAACACGTTTATGTAACCATATCCCCGCCCAAACGCCCAATGGGGCCAAGGGCAGCAAGATCAGTGACGTTTTCAGGTTTCCTGCGGATAACTGTCCCAAAAAGAAATAAGGGACCAGTTTTACGTAATTCACAGTGGTAAAGAAAACCACTGAGGTCGCCATCATTTTCGTTTTATCCATCCGCTGCGGCAACAGATAAACAGAAAGAGGTGGCCCGCCGGCATGGGCAACGAAGCTGGTAAACCCGGCGACCATCCCCCAAAACCTTCCCGCCCAACTACGTGGTGGCTGTTGTTCATCACTTTTGCGGCGGATAAAGCGAAAGTAAAGATAATGCCCTACAAAATATAGGGCCACACTACCGACCATAAATTTAATCAGATTAGCATCCATATACCGGAAGCTCAGTGTACCGATTAAAATGCCGATCATCGCCGCCGGTAAAATTATTTTTAGGTTCACCGCATCCCACTTATTACGGTAACTCCACAAATTAAACAGATCCATCGTACAAAGGATCGGAAGCATGATCGCCGCCGCCACCCGCGGGTCCACCATCAATGATAATACGGGCACCGCCAAAGTCCCCAGCCCCCCGGCAAAGCCCCCCTTGGAGATGCCTGTAATGAGGACAACAGGCACGGCCAGCACAAAAAACCAGTAACTTTCAATCATGGCCTAACCTTCACACAATATAAAAGCCGCCCTGATAATCAGATTGCGGCTATGTTTGTGCTACGCTACGCCATGCGTCGGTGGAATTCCAGCACATTGTCATCGGATAGGTCTGGTTGGAACGTATAGCCGTCCAAATCAAAATCTTTTAGGCCCTCAGGGATGTCTATGCGCTGCTGAATGATATAACGCGCCATCATCCCCCGGGCTTTTTTTGCCATCATCCCCAAAACACGCGCTTGCCCATCTTTTACTTCCTTGAAAACAGGTGTAATGACCCGCCCATTAAGCGCAGATGGTTTCACCGCCTTGAAATATTCCTGTGACGCACAATTGACAAGCACCTTTTGTGCGGACGGTCCACACGCGTCTTCCAACGCTTTATTCAATGAGGTCGTAATCTGCTGGTCCCAGAATTCATATAAATTCTTGCCAGACGGATTAGCCAGCTTCGTCCCCATTTCCAGACGATAAGGTTGGATAAGATCCAAAGGCCGCAAAACACCATATAATCCTGACAGAATACGGAAATGACGTTGGGCATAGTCCATATCATCATCAGACAACGTCTCTGCGTCTAAGCCCCGGTATGTATCGCCTTTAAACGCCAAAACTGCCTGTTTCGCATTTGCCAGTGTGAAAGGCCGGCTAAAATGGCGGTAACGCTGGTAATTTAAATCGGCAAGGTTATCACTGATTTTCATCAGAGACGCGATATCTTCCCGACTTAAGTCGCGGGCAACCTCAATCAGTTCTTCAGACTGGTCTAGAAAGTCCGGTTGGCTATGTGGCAAACTGGAAAAATTCTCTTCAAAATCCAATTTTTTTGCTGGTGACACCACAACAAGCATTTCTAATTCCTTTATCCTATCCTGTCTTCGCCTGATACCCGCCGCACCATTGCCCTCACAAATAACATAGGGGGAAATATCGTTACAATGCGGATATGCAGCTCTCTATATAGTCTAATTTATCGTATTTTCCAGCACCCAACGGACCACATACCGCCACATCACCGGCAATCATCAAACCTTTATTGAAATCGCGATCAAGGGCATTGCCCCCCCTCGGACCGAGACAACGGCCGTAATTTATAACGGATCCGGCATTCCGCCCAATGAAATAGTTGCTAACGGACAATCGCCGCGGCTCTAACTGCTCTAACTGCTCTAACTGCTCTAACTGCTCTAACTGCTCTAACTGCTCTAACTGCTCTAACTGCTCTAACTGCTCACAGCAGCTTTGTTTGCCTTCTTATATAATTCAAAATAAAGTTATTGCTATTAATAATGATTATCATTATTGTTTCTTGTGACCTTAATAACCTTGCATAAATTACCAGAGACGAGACATGACCTATTACAACCCTACCCCGCAATCGACGACTGACGATATGCTGTCTCCCCTGACAACAGACCAACTGAATGTGACCGGACAATTGATGCTGAATGCTATGCGCCACTGGCTCATAGCTCATAAATGCGGTCAAGATGCAGGCTCAGTGATCTTTAAGTCTTTATCAAAACATGATCTTGGCCCTGCTGCGGTCCTCCTGGACGTGGCCTTAACATCTCTTACACTTCACAATGCCCAGCAAAAACATCCACGTAAATTAATTGTTCTCTGCCCCCTGCACCGCAGCATGAGCCACGATGAAGCCGCGCTGATTTTATTGCTAAGCTTTATGTGCCCTAACCGCAAACAAACTTCTGTGCTTGTCCACTCGCTCACGGCCACAGAGAATGCTGAACACATTTTAAGCCCTTTCATGATGCTAAAAGAGTATCTCCAGCAGCATCAACAGGATATCTATTTCAGCTCCACACTTAATGACCATTTGCTTGCAGGCTGATTCGTCAGCCTGCATCTGGCAAAACCTCTCTCTAACGCCTGCTTTTATCTTAAAACGCCATCATTCCAGCCTGTCATGGCGATAAATATCCGATATGCAATTAATACAATGCAGCAATGTAAAATACGAGTTGCTGTATATTAAACTCCTCGCATATAAAATTTACAGCAGAAATCTGGGAAATTTGATCCCGATCCCCTTCACTGACGCAATATTGATTAGAATGCCATTAGACTTTGGGCTAATATTTTGACCCACATCAATGATGTTAATGCTGATGTTCTTTATTCGATCTTATGTTGCAGCGCAGCTTGAGGTCAGGTGACGGCGTCTTCGAACCGCTCCGCAATAGATTACGGACTAAATTAATTATATGAGATAGGTTAGATATGCAGACTGCAGCGAAACCTCCTGTCGCAAATGATCTAATGGGGTGGCTAACCTCAGGAGCATTAGCGTTAGGTGCTGTGATAGCGATTATTGTCGCATCAAAAGCAACGACCACTCCGATGATGGTACATACCTTTATCATGGCCGCCGCCTTTATCGCCGGTATCGTCGGGATCATGAACCTGAATATGCGCCTGAAAGCGGGCCACTACGATGCGCCATCACCCAGCGGGGTTCATTATAATGAAGGCGTTGTAAAGGCAGGCGTCATAGCGTCCATGTTCTGGGGTATCGCGGGCTTTGTCGCCGGGTTGTATATTGCTCTGGAACTGGCTTTTCCTGCGCTGAACTTTGACCTTTCCTTTCTCAACTTCGGTCGTTTGCGTCCACTGCATACATCAGCCGTGATTTTCGCTTTTGGGGGAAATGTTCTCATTGCGACCTCATTTTACGCGGTGCAGCGCACCTGTAAAACGCGACTTGCTGGCGAAGTGGCCCCATGGTTTGTCTTCTGGGGATACCAGTTATTTATTGTCCTCGCGGCCACCGGGTATCTTATGGGCATAACCCAGGGCAAAGAATATGCGGAACCGGAATGGTACACAGACTTATGGCTAACCATCGTTTGGGTCGTCTATCTGCTTACATTTCTGGCCACATTATGGAAACGCAAAGAACCGCATATCTACGTGGCCAACTGGTTCTATCTGGCGTTTATCGTCACCATCGCCATGTTGCATATTGTTAACAACTTGTCTGTACCCGTCAGTATTTATGGGGCCAAAAGCTATTCATTATTCGCTGGTGTCCAGGATGCGTTGACGCAATGGTGGTATGGCCATAATGCTGTTGGCTTCTTCCTCACCGCTGGCTTTTTGGCCATTATGTATTATTTCGTGCCTAAACGTGCCGAACGGCCGGTTTATTCATATCGCCTGTCGATTATCCATTTCTGGGCACTGATCTTCCTCTATATCTGGGCTGGCCCGCACCATCTGCATTACACGGCACTGCCGGACTGGGCACAAACGCTGGGCATGACCTTCTCTATCATGCTTTGGATGCCGTCCTGGGGTGGTATGATTAACGGACTGATGACACTTTCCGGGGCGTGGGACAAACTTCGTACTGACCCCGTACTGCGTATGTTGGTGGTTTCTGTCGCCTTTTACGGTATGAGCACCTTTGAAGGCCCGCTAATGTCCATTAAAGCTGTTAACTCATTAAGCCACTATACCGACTGGACTGTGGGTCATGTGCATTCCGGGGCTTTAGGTTGGGTCGGCTATGTGAGCTTCGGGGCTCTTTATTGCCTGGTGCCATGGTTATGGAAACGCGAACGTCTCTACAGCCTTAAACTTGTGGACTTGCACTTTTGGGTCTCAACGATCGGTATCCTGCTTTATATCACAGCCATGTGGGTTTCCGGCATCATGCAGGGATTAATGTGGCGGGCATATAACGAACTGGGCTTCTTGGAAAACTCCTTTGTAGAAACCGTCGAAGCCATGCATCCCTACTATGTCATTCGTGCCGTAGGCGGCCTGCTCTTCGTCCTTGGCGCCATTATTATGGCATACAACCTGTGGCGTACCGCCAAAGGTGACCTCGCTGAACCCATATCCGTCCACAGCCCTGCTGCGACGCCAGCAGAGTAAGCGGAAGGAGAGAGATTATGATTAAACATGAAATCTTTGAAAAGAATTCCATCATTCTGGTGATTGGCGTTCTGATTGTTGTCTCCATCGGCGGGTTAGTGGAAATTGCCCCACTATTCTATCTGGAAAGCACCATTGAAAAAGTAAAAGGCATGCGCCCCTATAGCCCCTTGGAACTGGCGGGACGTAATATCTACATCCGTGAAGGATGTTATAATTGCCACTCACAAATGGTGCGCCCCTTGCGTGATGAAGTGGAGCGTTACGGCCATTATTCATTGGCTGCGGAAAGCATGTATGACCATCCCTTTCAGTGGGGGTCAAAGCGTACCGGGCCCGATCTGGCGCGGCTTGGCGGAAAATATTCTGACGAATGGCACCGTGCGCATATGATTGATCCGCGCGCCGTCGTGCCGGAATCAGTAATGCCGGGCTATCCTTTCCTCGCCGATACTGAACTTGACTATAAGTATATAGCCGATGATCTAAAGGCCAACGCTATTGTCGGCGTGCCTTACACAGATGAAATGATCGCCAATGCCGTCATCGATGTGCAGGCACAGGTTGACCCAGATTCAGATTATTATGATGATTTCATGGCCCGCTATCCAAAAGCACAGGTACGTGATTTTGATGGTAATCCTGAAATAATTTCCGAACTTGATGCGTTGACCGCCTATATGCAGGTCTTGGGCACGCTTGTGGACTTCTCCGTCTACAACGCAGAAGAAAATTATCGCTAGGAACAGGAGGTATCAATGGAGCTAACACACGCAGATGTTGCCGCCTTCGCCCAAAGCTGGGGCCTGGTATATTTATTCATTCTTTTTATCGGTACAGTGGTCTATGCGCTGTGGCCATCGAATAAAAAGAAATTCAACGACGCAGCGAACCTGCCTTTGAGTGAGGATTAATCATGGCTACACCTGAAAGAGACGAAATTAGTGGTGTTGAAACGACCGGCCATGAATGGGACGGCATCAAAGAGCTAAATAATCCACTGCCACGTTGGTGGTTATGGACCCTTTATGTCACCATTATCTGGGCTGTCATCTATATGATCTTTATGCCGGCCTGGCCGTTAATCAGCGATCATACCAAAGGCATATTAGGCTATTCACAGCGGGCCGCTGTGGAAGAGCAGCTTGATAAAGTTCGCATGGAACGCGCCGCAAAAGGTGAACAACTGGTCAATGCCAGCCTCGCCGATATTCAGTCAAATCCTGACCTGCTGCAATTCGCCATGGCAGGGGGCAAAGCAGCTTTCGGTGATAATTGTGCCGGCTGCCACGGCTCTGGTGCTGCAGGTGCACCGGGATATCCAAACCTGAATGATGATGACTGGATCTGGGGCGGCACTTTGGAAGACATCCATGTCACACTGCTGTATGGCATTCGCGCAATGCATGATGACACCCGGTTAAGTGATATGCCAGCCTTCCTGAAAGACGAAATTTTGGAAAAAGAACAAATTTCAACTCTGGTGACTTATGTACAGTCTCTGTCCGATCCCAGCATCGCGGCCCCGGCAGGTGGTGCTGAACTCTATGATGAAAACTGCGCCTCCTGTCATATGGATGATGGTAAGGGCAATACAGAGCTGGGCTCGCCCAACCTGACAGATGGCATCTGGCTATATGGTGGCGACCGCGCCTCTATCGCAGAGACTATTTCCTATAGCCGCATGGGTGTTATGCCAAATTGGGATGGCCGTCTGGACCCGGCGACTATTAAAAGTCTGGCAATTTACGTGCATTCTCTGGGGGGCGGGCAATAGCCCCCCTACCGCACACTCACCCCCTTTGGTCTTTGGTAAAATTGGCCTTGAAGGTAGAAGAAAATAATGTCTCATACCCAACAGGATGTTGCGGACCCCGTCGATCAGGAACAAATTATTCCTGCCCCAAATGTTGACCGGATTGAAGTCGAACCGGTCAACAAAAAGGAAGAACGGTCACTTTATAAAAAACGTGAACCAATCTATCCGAAACGGGCAAAAGGGCTAATCCGTAAAATCAAGTGGTGGGTCATGGGAATCACCCTTGGCATCTATTACATCACCCCGTGGCTAAGGTGGGAACGGGCAGGCAGCGCGCCTGATCAGGCAGTATTGATCGACTTCCCCGGCCGGCGCTTTTATTTCTTCTTTATCGAAATATGGCCGCAGGAAGTCTACTATATTACTGGCCTGCTCATACTTGCCGGAATTGGCCTGTTTCTGGTCACCAGTGTTGCCGGTCGTGTCTGGTGCGGATATACATGCCCGCAAACTGTTTGGGTCGACCTGTATATTGCCGTTGAACGGTTTTTTGAAGGGGACCGCAATGCCCGGATCAAACTGGCAAGTGCCCCTTTCAGTTTCAGTAAACTTGCAAAAAAAGTCGGAAAGCATGTTGTCTGGTTGCTTATTGCCATCGCAACAGGTGGGGCATGGGTATTTTACTTCGCAGACGCCCCCACACTGCTGACACAGATTTTCAGCTTTGATGCACCCATGGTGGCCTATACCTCGATAGGTCTTTTGGCATTCACCACCTATTTACTGGGTGGGTTCGCCCGCGAACAGGTTTGTACCTATATGTGTCCCTGGCCGCGCATTCAGGCGGCCATGGTGGATGAAGAATCCCTCAATGTCTCATACCGTGTCGATCGCGGGGAGCCACGTGCGCCACACAAAAAAGGAGAAAGTTGGGACGGACGCGGGGATTGCGTTCAATGTCGGCAATGTGTTGCCGTATGTCCAATGGGTATTGATATCCGGGATGGGGCCCAGCTTGAATGTATACATTGTGGTCTTTGTATTGACGCCTGTAATGAGGTCATGGAAAAAGTCAATCGACCTAAATGGTTAATCGCTTACGATACTGACGGTAATATTGCCCGCCGTGCCAAAGGCTTACCTGAAAAATATCGTCCCATCCGTACGCGCACCGTCTCATACAGTCTTATTCTGTTATTAGTCGGCGCAATCATGCTCTACGCCCTGCTGAACCGTGAAAATCTGGATGTCAATGTCCTGCGGGACCGTAATCCATACTTTGTTCTGCTTTCCGATGGCAGTATACGTAATGGCTACACCGTGAAACTTCTTAATAAGCAACATAAATCCGTAGACTTTGTCTTAAGCATAGAGGGCCTCACGGACTCTACAATTAAAGTCATTGGCATTGACCACTATGATACCAGTGGCAATCCCATTGTGAATGTCGCGGCGGATAGTTTGCGCTCACTACGTGTTTATGTATCAACACCCCGCGTTCATGTAGGGAAAGACAGTATGGGCGTTAATTTCAAAGCAAAAGAAGTTGGCGGGCCGGCTGAAGCCATACAGCACACGACATTCAAAGGCCCCTAAGGCGACATTGAGGTAAAACTCTATCTATAACAGCCAGATTAGCCCATAGAGAAACCATGACAAAGCCACCCGAAACCCCACACACAATAACGCCTGAAACGCCTGAAAAGCCTGAAAAGCCTATTAAACCGATCACTGGAAAACATGTCTTTTGGTCATTAGTGGTTTTTTTCGGGGTTATTATCATTGTCAACGGCATTATGGTCTACTTTGCCACAGATACCTTTACCGGCATTGAAACAGAGAATGCCTATAAAAAAGGCTTGAGTTATAACGACACATTGGAAGACGCCGCACGTCAGCACGAATTAGGCTGGCAGATTACCATCACGACAACACCACATTGGCAAAATGTCGGCCAACTCACCCTGACGGCAATCAATAAACATGGCCACCCTTTGCGCGCATTGACCGGACAGGTGACTTTTAGACGCCCCACACACGAAGGGCATGACCGCCAATTCACCCTGACCGAGATTGCACCGGGACGTTATAGCACACCAACGCCGCTGACACTGCCCGGCCAATGGGACATGACGATTAATTTAGGATATAATAAACAAGAACGCTTTATATCAAAACAGCGCATTACGGTGAAAGCCCCACAGTCATGAACCGTCATACTGGCACGATTACCCTCCCAAAAGACATGCCCGCCCCCTCCCCGCATGATACACAGCATATTGAACATTTTGTCGTGGATAATTTGCATTGTCCTTCATGTATCCGGGAGATTGAATCAACGCTGTATAAAATTCCAGATATAGAAAAAGCGCGGGTTAACTTATCAACGCACCGCCTGACTGTGGAATGGAAACCCGATAATCTCGCCGCAGCGGATAATGACCTTATCATTCAAAATCTTGATTCTCTGGGCTTTAAGGCATCGTTATTCCGCCCTGACGAATTGTTACGTGAACAGGATAAAGAAAGCCGAAAACTATTAAAAGCCATGGCGGTTGCCGGCTTTGCCACCGCAAATATTATGTTATTGTCTGTCTCCGTATGGGCAGGGAATGCGTCCGACATGGGACAGGCAACCCGTGATTTAATGCATTGGGTTTCTGCCCTCATTGCTTTGCCGGTCGTCACATACTCAGGGATGCCATTCTTTCGGTCCGCCATCGGATCGATCAAGGCCCGCAAACTTAATATGGATGTACCGATATCACTCGCCGTGATCCTCGCCTGTATCATGAGCCTGATCGAAACAATAAATGGCAGCGAATATGCCTATTTTGATGCCGCCGTAATGTTATTGTTTTTCCTCCTTATTGGTCGTTATCTGGACCGGATCATGCGCAATAAAGCCCGCTCTGTTGCACAGAACCTTATGGCTCTGCGGGCCCCAACCGCACAAATTATTGATGACGATGGCCAAACCCGGACGATGGCGGTAGAAAATATCACGCCCGGCATGGTTATTCATATCCGGCCCGGTGACCGTATCCCTGTGGATGGTCACATTATCAACGGTCAATCAGATATAGATACCAGTCTTATCACTGGCGAGAGCCTGCCACGCACTGCGGGACCGGATGACGATGTTTTTGCTGGCACGGTAAACCTGACGGGCCGCCTTACCGTCCGCGCACGCGTTGCTGATGGTCATTCTTTACTGGATGAAATTGTCAACCTGATGGAAATTGCGGAACAGGGGCGTTCCCGCTATGTCCGCCTCGCTGACAAGGCAGCGGAAATTTACGTCCCCGCAGTGCATAGCATTGCCGCCGCTACGTTTATCGGCTGGTGGATTTTTGGTGGGGGAGGTTGGCAGCTTGCCCTGATGAATGCGATTGCCGTCCTCATTATCACCTGCCCCTGTGCCTTGGGGTTGGCTGTACCTGCCGTACAGGTCGTGGCCAGTTCCCGGCTATTCAAAGCGGGCATTCTAGTGAAAGCCGCTGATGGTTTGGAACGGTTTGCGGAAATAGATACCGTCATCTTCGATAAAACCGGAACTCTGACATTAGGACAACCTGAACTGGCAAATACGGCCGACATTGATGATGATAGCCTTCAACTGGCCGCCCAATTAGCCCGCGGGAGTACGCACCCCTTATGCAGGGCCTTAATCGTCGCGCTGCATTCCCGCGGCAAAACGGTCCCCCCTGCTGATGAAGAAATACATGAAAATGCCGGCATGGGCATAGAAGCAAATATGGGCGGGCGTCTTATTCGCCTTGGTAACAGGCAATGGTGCGATATCCCGAACGATGCAGGTATTGACCCTTCTGGTAGCGAAATCTGGCTTGTTTGCAGTGGTAAACCGCCCGTACAGTTTTTATTCCGGGACAGCTTGCGGGCGGATGCCCGGGATGTCGTGCACTGGCTGCAGCAAAAAGGAATGCATGTGGAATTATTATCCGGCGACCGCTCGACTGTCGTCGCTGATACCGCACGCGAACTGGGGCTCACCCATGCAACGGGTGAATTAAAACCGCAGGATAAAATTCAACGTCTGGAAGAATTAAAATCCCAGGGGCGTAAAATTTTAATGGTTGGTGACGGCCTGAATGATGCACCGGCTCTTGCTGCGGCTCATGTATCTATGTCCCCCTCCTCCGCCGCAGATATCAGCCAGACAGCCGCCGATTTTGTTTTCCAAACTCAATACCTCAGTGCCGTGATTAAAGCCTATCAGGTCTCCCATAGTAGTCGGCGTTTGGTGTTACAAAACTTTTCGTTGGCTGCGGCCTATAACGTTATCGCCATCCCCGTTGCCGCCATAGGACTTCTAACACCCTTAATCGCCGCCATTGCCATGTCCGGGTCCTCCTTGGTGGTAACGGGTAACGCCCTGCGACTAAACTTAATGCGGCTGTTTAGCAGTACCGCGGAGCAGGAAATTGCCCAGCCCCCCACGGCGGTGGCACCATCAAAGGCGCCCCTCCCATGAGCAATCTTGTTTTTCTTATCCCTGTGGCCCTCTTACTTGGTGGCTTGGGCCTTATTGCTTTCCTCTGGACCCTCAAGACAGGCCAGTATGATGATTTAGACGGTGCTTCTTACCGCGCCTTATTCGAAGAAGACGACATTGCCGCTGAACAGCAGAAATCGTCTAAGGAATCCCCCTCTACACCGGATACCGGCACGCCTTACCAATCTTGATTGGCCCCAAAGATACAATACATTAAAGAAGTAACGTTAGCGGACGACGCTTTCAGACGGACATCAGTCCGCGCCACGCTCACGACCAAAAAGATATACAGGTATGACATAATAAAAATACGTCACTGTACCTTGTTCTCATTAGTGAATGATCTTATTTACGAAACACAAAGCAAGCCGCTGAGGCTTGTTTTTTTATTCTATAGATAACAATGTCCCATACAGGTCTGTAAAGCTTTCATGATGAAAAAAACGTCTCCCCATATGCGTACAGACCTCACCTCAGGCCCGGTTCGACGTCACCTGATAGTCATGTCACTCCCCATGATGGTTGGGTTATTTTTTACCATGGGTTTTAACTTGGTTGACACCTATTTTGTCGCGCAGTTAGGTACGGCCCAATTAGCCGCCATGAGCTTCACATTCCCTGTCGTGATGTTAATCCTTTCCGCATCCATTGGTTTAGGGGCCGGCACCTCTTCCGTCCTTTCCCGCGCCATTGGCAAAGGCGATCAGGAAGAAGTCCGTAGCCTGACCCTGAATGCACTGGCGATTTCTGCAGTCTTTTCCATTTTCCTCACCGTTCTGGGCTTACTGACAATAGAACCTCTCTTCCACCTTCTCGGTGCGGAAGACCATTTACTCCCGTTGATCCGTCAATATATCACCCCCTATTATTTCGCTATTTTTCTGGTGATCGGCAGCATGGTGACCGGAAGTGCCATGCGGGCGGCGGGAAACACCACATTGCAAAGTCGCATCATGATATGGACATCTCTTTTCAATGCCTGTCTTGATCCTTTTCTGATTTTCCATCATTGGATCATTCCGGGCCTCGGCATAGAGATCACTGGATTAGGTATGGAATTGGAAGGAGCGGCCATCGCCACAGTCCTGGCTCGGGCCATTCATTTCTTTGCCTGCACTTATTACCTCATGTTTCATTTTGATATGCTCAGCATACGTAAGTTATCACTTACCCAGCTAAGGGCCTCATCAAAAGAGATCATGCGTATCGCCGTCCCCGCCACAGGAACAAACATGGTGATCCCTATTGCTGGTGGGGTGTTGGTGGCCTTAATCGCCCAGTACGGAGAGGCCGCCGTCGCAGGTTTTGGCGTTGCCAGTCGGATCGAAGCCATCACCCTTATTATATTTTATGCCCTTTCGTCAGTAATTGGTCCCTTCGTAGGACAAAATCTCGGGGCCAATAAGACAGATCGCATCACATCGTCACTTCATGCAATCGCATTATTTTGCATATTGATCGGGCTAGCTAATGCCATCTTTCTTTATATCCTATCTCCCTATATCACCCCGCTTTTCAGTGACCAGTATGAAATACAGAATATTGCCATTCTCTATCTGGCTATCGTCCCCATAAGCTATATGGGCCATGGCATTGTCATGTCGGTTAATGCCACATTCAATGCCATCGCCAAACCCCTGCCCGGCGTCATCATTTCGATGTTACGGACCGTCATTCTGCAATTACCCCTCGCTTATATGGGAGGGCAAGTATGGGGTATATCAGGCATTTTTGCCGGGACGGCCGTTGCTAATCTTATATCCGGTCTTTTAGCCTATTATTGGGGTCTGAAAGCCAGCCGCCGATTAAGGCCTAACTTATCATAATCCCCCTAAGCCAATAGACCGCAAGCCATAATCCGGCCAGGCCACTTCCATGAACATTATCAGTTTTCAGTCTTCTAAAGACTTCAATGCCGTATACGCCCCATATGAAGAGACACAAAATGGCACTAAATAAGTCAGCAATAGTTTAAGGTAATTTATATCCCGCCCGGAAATGAAGCCGTCACCTTGATTAATAAGATTAAGGATTGTCCCTACAATCACAGCAACAATCAAGGAACGACGTAACACACTGCCTTTAAATACCCTCTGCAGGGCTGATGTATCATGTCGTTTTACCTCAACCATATTTCATAACTCTAAATGTCGTTGCCAATAATCATGACTTAATGCTGCCGCCTCTTCCGGACTGTCTACATGCCCCATGAGGTAAAGAGCCATCGCTGCCGTCCCCGTAATCGTGGCCACCGCCGCTTCATTTTCCCGCTTCCCTTGCCAAACAGCTAGAAAATCTTCCGCCTCCACCGGTAAATCATCGGTACCCCGTCCTATTAATGCGGGCCAATTATGTTTTTCCAGTTCTCCATTGCGATGTACTGTTAATTCAACCTTTTTCTGCGGATTGCGCTCCGCTTCGCCCCCACCACCTTTTATCACACCGATACGGTCCCAACCCAGTTTCTCCGCCGCACCACAATGCAATTCCAGATAAGGCGGATGGAAAATACCCTGAAAGATTGCCGAACCGTTAAGTGGGTTAATTAAACGCACCAACGTGTTAATGACAGAACGCACACCTAAAAGATGACGTAAGTCCATTAAGTTCTGAATTTCTGGGGCATAGTTGACAAGCGGTATATAAGCAAAATTCCTTGACGAAATTTCAGCCTCGGCCATCGTTAAGTTTTTACAAATCGGCAACCCAAGTAAGCGCACAGCTTCAGCCGTCGGTGTCCCCGCAGCCATATGGCTGTTAGAGCCATGCATTAAAATAGAATGACCGTTTTCTGCCAAGAGTAACGCGGATAAGAGAAACCACGGTAATCCACGACTACGCCCGGACGAATAAGACGGCCAATCCAGCAGGCCCGGCCGCCCAACACCCTCCAGTTCATAATAATCGCGACAGGCTTGCACAAAACCCGCAACTTCATCTGCATTTTCCGTGCGGTAACGGAGCAATAATAAAAACGCACCAAGCTGTTCGCCCTCTACCTCACCATTAAGGATCATACGAAAAGCATCACGCCCCTCGTCAAAGGTAAGGTGCCGTGAACGTGCCGGGCCACGCCCCAATGTGCGCACATAGGTTGCAAAGGAATGTTCCATATTTTCATCTAAATTAGCCATACGATTCACAACCATAAAGTATCTTCTGTAACGGGCATAAGGTTCTGCTCTTTTTTAAACGAATCAATCTTTAATCCTACCTTATTGATTTTATTGATCTTTTAAACCCATAATGACCTTTAGCTGCGGCACAAGGGTATAATAGCCCCAATCTATCTACATTTAGCATCTCACAGCAAACGACTGAAAACGAATTTTATTAGCCCCCGCATACTAAAAATTTCGTCCCTGAAAAATAATATTACAAAAACTGCATGTTAAAGATGTTAATTCATTCAACGCGTATATATTTCGCATCTACGACTATCTATTAATCAAACATTCACCATAGCTATGATATAGTTAATGTATAAGGGCAGCTAGCAACCCCTAACTTTATGTGCGTACCGACACACAGGCTACGCACGGGGAAGTACGGAGATTGTGCATTGCACGACACCGCGGGTCAGGTCATTTAAGGCGCCGACCAAGTAACAAGACGCCAGCTTTCTATACATAAACACCTGCCCCCTGCACAACCAACCCCATATTTCCTCAATATGGTGATGTCCTGTTTCGGACATAAGAGTGGTGCATGATTGGCTTAACGCCCTCATAAATAAAACAAAAGTCCTTTCACCCTCCACACCATGCCCGCAAGTGAATTGGTTATGCCTATGGCTTAAAGGAGTGAATGGATGACCCCCGACGTGACTTCAGAAACAGATATTTTCGACAGTTTTTCAAAAAACTATGACGCCAGACGCGAAGAGGAAATGTCCCTGCGTGAATATCTTAAAGGCTGCATGGAAGACCCGATGATGTATGCCAATGCAGCTGAACGGATGGTCCATGCCATCGGTGAACCAAAACTAATCGACACGTCCCGTCATGAACGGCTTGGTCGCATTTTCATGAACCGCACCATCAAACATTATCACGGTTTCGAAGACTTTTTTGGTATGGAAGAAACGCTGGAACGGATTGTCGGTTTCTTTAAACATGCGGCACAGGGACTGGAAGAACGAAAGCAGATTTTATATCTTCTCGGCCCCGTGGGCGGCGGTAAATCCTCTATTGCAGAACAACTTAAAAAGCTTATGCAAGCATGTCCCATCTACGTCCTTAAGGCCGGAGATAAAATCAGCCCCATCTATGAATCACCTCTGGGATTGTTTGACCCAGACAGTATGGGAGACTTATTAGAAAAAGAATATGGCATTAGTAAACACCGTCTCAGCGGCCTGATGTCACCATGGGCTGTGAAGCGGTTAGATGAATTTGGCGGTGACATTTCCAAATTCTCTGTTGTCAAACTGCATCCTTCAAAATTGCGCCAGATCTGCGTCGCAAAAACAGAACCAGGTGATGAAAATAATCAGGATATTTCATCGCTCGTCGGCAAAGTCGATATCCGGCAATTAGAATATTTCAGTCAGGATGACCCCGATGCCTATTCCTTTAGCGGGGGGCTCAACCTTACGACCCAAGGGCTTTTAGAATTTGTTGAAATGTTCAAGGCCCCGATCAAAATGCTGCATCCTTTACTGACAGCAACGCAGGAAGGTAACTACATCGGCACAGAAACCCTGGGGGCTATTCCTTATCAGGGAATTATTCTGGCACATTCCAATGAGTCAGAATGGCAACAGTTTAAAAACAGCAAAACCAATGAAGCCTTTATTGACCGTGTTTATGTCATCAAAGTGCCCTATTGTTTGCGGGCTGATGAAGAAACCAGCATTTATGAAAAATTGCTGAAAAATAGTGAATTGGGTGAGGCTCATTGCGCGCCCGGCACATTGGAAATGCTATCCCGCTTTAGCGTCATGAGCCGCCTGAAAGAACACGAAAATTCCAATCTGCACACAAAAATGCGTATCTATAATGGTGAAAACCTGAAGGACGTAGACCCCAAAGCAAAACCTTTACAGGAATATAAAGATGCTGCTGGTGTGGATGAAGGCATGAACGGTATCTCTACGCGCTTTGCTTTCAAAATTCTGTCAGAAACCTTTAACTACGACACACAGGAAGTGGCCGCCGACCCGGTACATCTTATGTACGTCCTGGAACAAGCACTGCTTCGCGAACAGCTACCGGAAGACACCGAAAAAAAATACTTGGACTTTATCAAATCGGTATTGGCACCCCGTTATGCAGATTTCATTGGCAACGAAATCCAAAAAGCCTATTTGGAATCCTACTCAGATTATGGCCAAAACCTCTTTGATCGCTACATTGCCTATGCAGATGCCTGGATCGAAGGACAGGATTTCAAAGACCCTGATACGGGACAATTGCTGGACTCCAAAGTATTGGACCAAGAACTATCTAAGATTGAAAAGCCTGCTGGCATTTCCAATCCCAAAGATTTCCGTAACGAGGTGGTCAAATTCGTTTTGCGAGCCCGCGCCAATAATCAAGGCCATAACCCAAAATGGACATCCTACGAAAAACTGCGCGACATCATTGAAAAGCGGATGTTCAGCAAAGTCGAAGACTTACTGCCGGTCATCAGCTTTGGCTCAAAGAAAGACAAAGACACAGAGTCAAAACATCATGAGTTCGTACAACGCATGACCGCACGTGGTTATAGCGAACGTCAGGTTCATCGTTTGGTTGAATGGTATATGCGCGTCAATAAAGCTGGCTAAACCAACTACCATTATCCACGGGATAAGGAGCTATACGGACCGCATGATCCAGAAAATGTACATCATTGACCGCCGCCTAAACCCTAAGGGTAAAAGCTTGGGCAATCGGCAGCGTTTTATCAAACGCGCTAGAAATCAAATCAAAAAAGCCGTTGATGACGCCATCAACACCCGCAAAATATCGGATTTGGAATCTTCTGAACGCATCCGTATTTCATCAGATGGCCTGCATGAACCACATTTCCGTCCCGCACAGGACAAAGGCCATCGCCAACGCATATTTCCCGGAAACAAGGACTTTACCGTTGGGGACCGCATCAAACGTCCCCCGGATGGAAAAGGACAAAACGGCCGCAATGCCAGTGACAGTGGCGATGGTGAGGACAGTTTTCAGTTTACGCTGACAAAAGATGAATTTATGGACCTGTTCTTTGATGGGCTCAGTTTACCAGACTTCATCAAAAAATCGCTCCATAAAGACGTCAGTACAGAACAAATCCGTGCTGGTTTCAGAAAGGACGGTGCCCCCGCTAATCTTAATCTCGCTCGCACTATGCGCCAAAGCATGGCCCGGCGGATCGGCATGCGCCGTCCGCGTAAAAAAGACATCATGGCACTGGAAGAACAAATTGATATTCTGGAACAAAAACATGCGCACTCCCCCCTATCGCCCACAGAGCATGAAGAGCTCAAATCACTGAAAGAACGTTTATCTGTTCTACGCAATCGCATGGAACGAGTGCCATTTATCGACCCCATGGATGTGCGTTATAGTAATTTTACGCAACAGGAAATACCCACAAGCCAGGCCGTGATGTTCTGTTTAATGGACGTATCGGGTTCCATGAGCGAACGGCATAAGGACCTTGCCAAACGCTTCTTTATGCTGCTGCATCTTTTTTTAGATCGCCAGTATAAGAAAGTCGATCTGGTCTTTATCCGCCATACACATATTGCCAGTGAAGTCGATGAGAACGCCTTTTTTTATTCCCGTGAAACAGGTGGCACCATTGTCTCTACCGCATTGGAAGAAATGCTCCGCATTATAGAAGACCGCTACCCTGCGGAAGAATGGAATATCTATGCGGCCCAGGCCTCTGACGGAGATAACCTGAACAGTGACAATAGCCATTGTCAAACATTGCTCAGCGAACGGCTTTTGCCGCTATGCCAATATTTTACCTATATCGAAATTTGGGACCAGCATGAAATAGAGATGTTCCCCCATGACCAAAAGGCCAGCCGCTTATGGCAGGCTTACGAACAGGTCATGAAGGGACGGCAAAACTTTGTCATGAAGAATGTATCGCGACCGCAGGACATTCTACCAGTCTTCCATGAATTATTCTCCCGTACACATACTGCTGGCAGTACAGCTAAACTCGCGGAGGGTATACAGACGGGGGCGGCAACATCATGAGTAAAAATGATAATAAATCCTCTGCCCAAACCGTAAAACAGCAGCATGATATTTCCCACCCGGAATTGCCCTTTGATCATGAGGAAGACAACCGCCAGCTCACTGAACAATCCCATGAACAGTCACCAGGGGCTCTTCTGTTTCATAATCGCGAATGGGATTATCGCACAATACAATCCGTCTACACTGCAATTGAGGACATCGCGACAAACGAATTGGCATTGGATACATATCCCAATCAGATTGAAATTATCACTGCCGAACAAATGTTAGACGCTTATTCTTCGGTCGGGATGCCGTTGATGTATCATCACTGGTCATTTGGCAAAAGCTTTGCCCGCGATGATGCCTTATATCGTAAGGGCTATAGTGGGTTGGCATATGAAATTGTCATCAATTCCAATCCCTGTATCAGCTACATTATGGAAGAAAACTCTATGACCATGCAGGCCTTGGTCATGGCTCATGCCGCTTTCGGTCATAATCATTTTTTTAAGAACAATCATCTGTTCCTGCAATGGACCGATGCCAATGCAATTTTGGATTATCTGCAATTTGCCAAGAATTATATTACCAAATGTGAAGAACGATTTGGTGCTCATGCGGTTGAAGCCACATTGGACGCGGCCCATGCCCTGCGGGATAATGCCGTAGACCGCTATTCCCGCCCACCGCGTCTGGAAAGTCGCAAGGCACAAGAGCGGGAATTAGAAAGGCTGGAATACGAACAATCCCAATATAACGATCTTTGGCGTACGGTGCCGAAAATCACCGCCGAAGATGAAGAACATATGGATGCAGAAACATTGGAAATTGCCCGAAAAATGGGCCTTCCTGAATCAAATCTACTGTATTTTCTGGAAAAACAAAGCCCCCGATTAGAAGGCTGGCAACGCGAAATACTCAGAATAGTACGCAATATCGCACAGTACTTTTATCCCCAAAAGCAAACAAAAGTCATGAATGAAGGCTGCGCCTGCTTTGTCCATTATTACATTATGAATAGGCTTTATGATAAAGGGTTGATCGATGACGGCATTATGCTGGAATTTATTGATTATCATACCCGCGTCGTCTCGCAGCCCGGATTTGACCAGCCGGGTTTCAGCGGCATAAACCCCTATGCCTTGGGCTTTGCCATAATGCAGGACATACAACGCATTTGTGAAAATCCAACAGATGAAGACCGCGAATGGTTTCCTGACATTGCAGGATCAAACAAAGCCATGGATATATTGAAGGATGCCTGGGCCAATTACCGTGACGAAAGTTTTATTTTGCAGTTCCTCAGCCCCAAAGTCATGCGGGACTTCCGCCTGTTTGAAATTACCGACAATTCAAAGCATCCCTATCTGGAGGTCAATGCCATCCATAACAAACGAGGCTACAAAAATATTCGCACGGCGTTAGCAGGCCAATATGCAATCGGCAATATTGATTTAGATATTCAAGTCACCCATGTTGATCTAAACGGTGACCGCACCCTGACATTAACCCACACCCGCCACAATAATATCCCCATTGCAAAGGGGGAAGCCTATATGGTTCTAGAACATATCAAGGGGCTGTGGGGCTATGATGTCCGGCTCCTTAGCATTGACCCCACCGATGATGAAATAAAACAGGAACTCACCACCTTCGACGGTGATAGTTAATCAAAACGTTATTATCCATATATCGATGATGTTAGAGGCTGGAAAAAAATCCTCTCTCTCCTTACACTCTATCAAGTATTTTTATTGTTAGGATCAATGCACATATGTCATTTCAACCCCCACAGCGCGTCCTGATGGGCCCTGGCCCCGCCGATGTCCCCAATCGCATACTTCACGCCTTAGCCAAACCCACAATAGGCCATTTAGACCCCGCTTTTGGCGTACTCATGGAGGAAATAAAACAACTGCTCCGCTATGGGTTCCAGACCAAAAATGACCTTACTATTCCTCTCTCCGCACCCGGTTCTGCGGGCATGGAATGCTGTTTTGTCAATTTGGTTGAACCCGGCGATACCGTCATCGTGTGCCAAAATGGCGCTTTTGGCGCCCGCATGCGCGAAAACGTTGAACGGTGCGGGGCGACGCCCGTCATGGTGATGGATGACTGGGGGGCGGCCATAAACCCTCAAAAACTGGAAGATGCCCTGAAATCTCACCCAGAAGCCAAAGCCGTCGCCCTCGTACAGGCAGAAACGTCCACAGGGGTTCTGAGTGACGTTGAAACATTATGTGCCTTGGCTCACGCACATGATTGCCTGACGATCGTTGATGCGGTGACATCACTGGGTGGCTCAGAACTCCGCGTTGATGACTGGAAAATTGATGCGGTCTACAGTGGCACACAGAAGTGCCTTTCCTGCCCGCCCGGCCTATCCCCCGTGAGCTTCAGCCCCCGTGCTGTCGATGTTATTTCACGACGAAAAACCAAAGTCCAAAGCTGGTTCCTCGACCTTAATCTGGTGATGGACTATTGGACCAGTGACGGGCCGCGTACATATCACCATACCGCCCCGATAAATGCACTATATGGCCTTCATGAAGCCCTGTTAATCCTTCAGGAAGAGGGGCTTGAGAATGCATGGCAGCGACACCAGACAGGACATGAAAAACTATGTCAGGGGTTAAATGATATTGGCCTTGAGTTACTGGTTAAACCAGAAGATCGCCTGCCCCAATTAAACAGCGTGCTAGTTCCATCCCATATCACTGATGAAGCGGCCTTGCGCCGCCGTCTGTTAGACCAGTTTAATTTGGAAATAGGCGCCGGGTTAGGTGAACTGGCAGGTAAAGTCTGGCGTATTGGCCTGATGGGACATAGCTGCCGGAATGAGAATATCCAAACCTGCATTCAGGCACTGAAAACTGTGTTAAATTAGAAATGTCAATAAAGGGGAGATAACATGAACGGTCAAAATCAGGGTGATAACCTGCAACGCGGCAAAACAAATAACGAAGGCCAGGACCATGCCAATGTCGTCGTGCTCCCTCCGCTATTATACCTCTTTTCATTTGGTGTGGGCATCGCAGCAGAATTTATCTGGCCGGTTCATTTATGGGACTGGTCTTATAACAACCTTCTCGGCGGGGGCCTCATCGTTATCAGCCTAATGGTAATCTTCCTCGCCATGCGCCCCTTTCGTAAAGGTGGACAGGATCCAAACCCCAATACGGCTACGCCGGAACTATATACTGGTGGCATCTTTCGTATGAGCCGCAACCCTATTTATGTTAGCTTTACCGCTATTCTGCTGGGGCTGGCACTCATCACCAACAGCCTTTGGGTGGCGATTATGCTGATCCCCACATTAATCATTATGCATTACGGTGTAATCCGCAGAGAAGAAGCCTACCTCACCCGTAAATTCGGACAGGACTATCTGGATTACATGTCACGTGTTCGCCGCTGGCTTTAAAGGTTAGTCTTTTTTTCGCTTTACCTTATCCATAAATTTAGACGCGTTCATAATCACCCAGACAGGAATGACGATAAAGGCCCCCATCAGGATGTATTCGCCGCTCCATTCCACGAAACCACGCACAGCACTAATGGCCTGATCTAACGTCCGCGGAATTTGGTTCCAGATATCCGCCGGCGTAATATTAAAAAACGCCATCAGCATACCGACAAACAAAGACGCCAGCACTAATTTCAAAGCTGTAGAAACTTGTGGTTTCAAAGTCACTTACCTTACTATTATGGTGCGATTAATAAGAGGCAGAGCCTGCCGCTTTTTCCGCATCCAAACGCTCCATGCGTTCAATATCCTGCTTATCTATTTCATTGCGTAACTGTGCACTTAAGTCCGTCAGCGCATGATGTTGCGACGCCGTGAGCTTTTCTTCATATGTCAATATCGCAAGCTGGTTTAATGCTGTTTTAATATCACCGCTTTCCGCCAAACTTAAAATATTCTGCACACGGTCTTGTAATGCTTGCGGGGCATTGGCAAAGCTCTGTTCCAAAGTCAATGTTTGCACATTCACCTTTTCTTCCTCACAGGCCGCCGTCATCAACGCCAAGGCCCCGCAACTTATTATTATAAAAACGAAACGTCGTATTTTCATTTTTTCTCCGGCATAAGGACCGAATACAGCAACGTCATGATGAAAAAAGAGGGAGCTTAATCCAGCTTCGCTGCCTCTATTTTCTTATCTGTATTATACTGACTTAACGAATATACTGCCCAAATGGCCGCAACCGGCCAGCCGATCATTGTGACTTGTAGAATTAGACAAATCACGCCTGCAATCGGACGACTAATCGTAAAAAATAATAACCACGGCAGCAAAATTGCTATTAGTAATCTCATTTCCTATCCCTTCCCACTTAAGGTCTTCATACCTGTACCAGAATGTTTTTCAGATGACGTAATGACGTCATTACAGTAGCTTACGTGTTTAAGGTCATAAACACAATTATCAAAAACCTCGCAGATAGACCTCTCAGTCCCCCTGCAATTTACGACTGTGCCAATCCTGCCATAAACATCTTCAGAGCCTCCTGATAAATATCATCATGAGATAAGGCCCCTTCGTCACGATACCAATAGCTGATACCGTTTAATGTCCCAAATAACAATAACGTCACCACTGTCGGTGTACACGTTGACAGTGATCCGTCCGCAACGCCCCGCGCCACAACTTCACGGACACGCAATTCTATTGCCCGATGCATATTATTACTGCGTTTACGTAATTCCGGGCTATCCATGCGCCCACGAAACCGAATATGACAACGAATAACATCATCCGTCACCAATGGAATATAACCGCGGATAAATTCTTTTAATATTTCCAGGCCCGTTTTCTCGGGCTTAACCACCTCATCCAGCAGACCATTAATCAGTTCACTCGCCTTGTCTTCGCATTTTACAAGGATGTCTTCTTTATTACGAATGTAATAATAAAGGGTGGGCTTCGTTACATTTTGCGCCTTCGCAATATCATCCAGAGATGTCTTATGATATCCGCGCGCATTAAACGCACGTGCGGCTTCCTGCAAGATAGAATCCAGTATGCGCTTCTTACGCTCCGCACGGTTCTCCGGGGTCTTGTCCCACTTATAACGGGGCACGATAGTCTCTCCACTGGTGATTAACAGTAAAATTCCGCGGCTTGTTCTTTTATCATTATGGGTATAGCGCCGCCGTCCCTATGCGCCACATGTTACTCATGGGTATACAAAATAGCAAGGGAGCAGTACAAACCCGCGCGCCAAAAACAGCTATCGTCACACTCCCTCTCTCCGCAATACTCACAGCCACCATATTTTTCAAAACCACCTCTCTATTAATCGTCCGCCCGGATACAGTCATCTTGTCTATCATATCTAAACCGTTAAAGGGCTTGGGTCTCAGCTTCTGCCATGGCAATATCACCGGCATAAAAAATCTTTTTATTACGGGGCACGTATATGCAACTTGCAACTGGACATGAACATTGGTCTTCCCGGCTTGCCTTTCTAATGGCAACAGTCGGATCGGCTGTCGGGCTGGGAAATATCTGGCGTTTCCCTTATTCCGCCGGCATGAATGGCGGCGGTGCTTATGTGCTAATTTATATCGCTGCGGTGTTGTTAGTGGCCACCCCTATACTCATCACAGAACTGATGTTAGGGCGGCGCGGGCAAATGTCACCGCCATCTTCAATGGGTAAATTGGCCACAGAAATTAAAGCCAGCCGCAAATGGAAGGGACTAGGCTATGCTGGTTTGTTTACAGCCCTGTGCATTCTCTCTTTTTATAGCGTCATTGGCGGCTGGGCCCTCGCATATATCCCGGCATTGGGTAGCGGTGTCTTGGCGGGCGCGCCTGCAGATAAAATTACCGGCGTTTTTACCGATCTGGTCTCAAACCCATGGACGTTATTATTTTGGCATAGCCTGTTTATCCTCGTTACTGTCCTGATCTCTCTCAGAGGTATTCGGGGTGGCATAGAAAAGGCCGTTAATATACTGATGCCAATGTTATTTCTAATGTTGGTTATTATGGTCGCCTATGCTGCTGCTGCCGGGAATTTTGCCGCGGCCGTAGATTTTCTTTTCACCCCTGATTTTTCAAAAATCACAGGTGCTGTCGTTCTCGATGCCTTAGGCCAGGCTTTCTTTTCGATCGGGGCAGGCATGGCCATTTTGATGGCTTATGGCTCTTACCTGAATAGAAATGTACATATTCCCCGGGCATCGCTTGTTGTTGCCGGTGCCGATACTCTGGTGGCATTATTAGCCGGATTTGCAATATTCCCGATTGTCTTTGCCAATGGGTTGGCCCCGAATTCCGGACCTGGCCTGGTCTTTCAAACCTTGCCTCTGGCCTTTGCGCAAATGCCCGGTGGCATTGTCTTTGGAACGTTGTTTTTTATTTTGCTCTCATCCGCCGCTATTACTTCATCTATTTCTTTATTAGAACCGATTGTACAATGGGTGGATGAAACATTCCCCATTCCCCGTAAAATCGCTGCCATTATCTCTGGTTTTCTGACCTGGGCCCTTGGGTTAATGACCATATTATCTTTTAATCTGCTTGCGGATTTTCATCCGCTGGGCATGTTTGATCGTTTTGCCAGCAAAACCTTCTTTGACCTGATAGACGCCTTTACGAATAACCTAATGCTGCCGTTCGGCGCGCTGTTAATGTCGATTTTTGCAGGATGGTTGATGAACAAAACAATTACGTCCGAAGAATTAGGCCTGGCCACGAACCAATTATGGTTCAGGTCATGGCGGTTTTTAATTCGTTATGTCGCCCCATTCGTATTATCTATTATCTTTCTGACGAATATTTTTTAACGCCGTCAATCGTAATGCTCACAAATGACGTTGTATAAAGGACAACTCCCTTATGACGGTTAAAGCCGTAATCATCACTGGACAGGCATCAGAAACCGACAGCACCCAGGCCCGGAACTTATTAATGGCTGGGGGCATGACACTGTTTGCCCGGCAGTTGAAAACATTAAAAGCCATTGGCATTGAAGAAGTCCATGTCATTACCGATTGGTATATCCCCGATTTCGAAGCCGCAGCAACAACATGCACTGAAGCCCCCAAAGCGATCTTTATTCACCACACGCGCGAAGCGGCAAAAAATCTACAAGATGCGTGCGGCACACACGATCATCTTCTGGTGCTGGAAGAAGGAATGATTGTGGATCAACGCATACTGCACGCTGTTATGGCGGGACAACATGACACGCACAGGGCCCACCTTGCCTTCCTACCGCGAAATCGCCTGCCCGATCATATTACCGCTTTTGCCACACCATTTACGGCACATAACAATCCCGGCTTCTTTGGGGGCATCGCCCTTATCCCTGCGACGATCTTACAAAATTCCTTTTCTGGCTTTGCAGATGCCACATTAATGCAACAGATGCTCCAGAATCTGGCGCAACAACCGGAAAACCACATCATTGATATCAGTCAGATCCCGCTTTATGTAAACGAAGAGCATGCTGACATTCCCCTCACATGGATGCCACTAACGCGGCGTGAAGACAGGGATAAGGCCACACGCTTACTCCTTGTGCCAACAGATATAATGCCCCGAAGCTGGCCGGAAAAATTGATTTACACCCCCATTGAAAATTGGCTTTCTCTGAAATTCTGCCATTTGCCCAGCACACCATCCCTCACTTTCTGGCTGCGTATTATCTTCAGTCTCCTGATTGTCATCATGCTGGCAGCAGGCCCGGGTGTCATGACCTTGGCAGGAATATTCATAGCAATTATTGTCTCTCTGGGTATCGGGGTTGGGCCGAAGCTGGCGGCGCTAAAACGCCAATACCACGCCCCTCCCTTGTGGCAAGTTTGGATCGCCCGAATGTGTGAATATGGTTGGTTTCTTGCACTTGGCAGCACACTGGCTCTGGCTGAAAAACAACCCCTGTTATTTGCGCTGGCTCTTATTGTTGTACTGTTTCAGGCCGCAGATGACCAACAACGTCTGATGTTCCGCGTCCTGTCACACCGCCCCCTGCGCCGCGTCAGCAAGACAGACCAACGGCTCCATTCCGTGCTCGCGGAACGGGACACGCTGCTATGGGCAATATTGCCTTTTCTGATTGTGGAAGAATGGCAAATTGGCCTTATTGTAACGGCGACGTATAGCGTCATATCATTTTTTATTCGGCAGACACGATTAAAGCGCGCCCTGCAGAACAAAAGTCCTCTCAATACCTAAAGACGGAAGACGTTGATGAAATTCAGAAAATATTTATTGATCCTTTTCCTACCAATGCTTACAAGCTGTTCCGAAGATCCGCAAACAGCAAAGGATAACCTTATGGATGGCATCGCATATATGGAAGAAAACCTGAAACGTGACGGCGTGACACAGACAGAAAGCGGTCTGCAATACGAAGTCATCCGCGAAGGTGACGGCGCACAACCGGCAGCAACGAGTCAGGTGCGTGTTCATTATAAAGGCAGTCTGATCGACGGCACAGAATTTGACAGTTCCTATTCACGTGGCACGCCAATTAATTTCGGCCTAAATCAGGTTATTCCCGGCTGGACTGAAGGTTTACAGCTGATGAAAGAAGGGGCCCATTACAAATTTGTGTTACCTCCACATCTCGCCTACGGTGAACGCGGGGCTGGCGGTATCATTGGGCCGAATGCAACATTAGTTTTCGAGGTCGAACTTCTCGAAGTGAAATAACACCACCCATCAATTGGCCCGTCATAAGGCGGGCTAACAGTAAATTATAAGGGGAAAGCGATGCGCCTATGGATATGTAGCGGGGCAACAATGGCTTTGATGGCCATTGTAATGGCCTCTCTCGGGGCGCATACACTTTACCCCTATCTGGATGAAAATGGCGAAAAACTGTTTAACCTCGCCATGTCATTCCAGCTTTGGCACGCATTAGCCCTATTGGTATTGGGCCTTCTACATCATATCTGGCCGCAATTAAAATCAGCATTGCACCTTAGCGGAGCGATGTTTTTGCTGGGCATTTTCCTTTTTTGCGGCAATCTCTATTATACCGCTATTGCAGATTATTCCCCATTGCACAGTCTGCTCCCCGTGGGCGGTATGGCCTTTATATTGGGCTGGCTATCATTAATTTATGTCAGTATCAAAGCACCGTCTTCTTAATTCCTAACCATAATGGGTCCGCACCAAAACAGCCCCCTTCGGCAAGAAGGGGGCTGTAATGCGTTTTGACGATCCCGGGGTGCGTTATGCACAAGATGTGGGGAGGGGGTTATCTATATCCAAAACCGTCAAAACAAGGCGTTCTTATCCTTTAATTATTTGCAATTTTCCACGTCCCGTCCGGTTGGCGGCAGGCACGACCATATCCCTGCTGCGTTTCACCACCAACTGTAATAGTCTGGGTATATTCGCGACAATATTGACCATCGTCATTTGCAACAGCAGGCTCCGGCGTGAACGTACCGCCATTACCACTATCGGGGTTATGCCATGTCGACGTTTGCCCTGATGGGGATGATTCCAGTGCTGCCTGCTGTGCACGCTCCATCTCAAGACGGTCTGCCTTATCTAATGATTTACCGATACTGCGCCCCAAACTCGCGCCCATAATGGTACCCGCCGCCACGGCAATATCCCGACTGGTTCCATCACCACCGATTTCAGCACCGATCACCGCACCACCGATAGCCCCAAGTAATGTGCCAAGGCCTTCTTTTTCGCCCATATCTTCGCAGGCGGTCAGAAAAATACAGGTGCTTAAAATAACGGCAACTTTCTTAAACATTCCCAAGTCCTTGTTTCTTTATAAAAGCAGATTACACCGCCCTAACTGAACGGCGGATGAACAATCCGTTAAGATTATATTTTTTGGAATTCTTTGTATTAATTCAAAATCAATACGATGCGGGCAATGTCAAAACAGCCTGTAGACCGCCGCTTTCAGCTTTATTAAGGGCAATATCCCCGCCATAGAGCCTCACCAGATCCCGTACAATGCCAAGCCCCAAACCTGTACCCGGTACGGTATCATCAAAGCGTTCCCCACGCGCAAACACGGCATCGACAACATCTGCATCAATACCTGGCCCATCATCCTCAATAATAATAAAACACTGTTCCTGCTCACGCCTGGCACTGACCACCACTTTCTGCGTTGCCCACTTCGCCGCATTCTCAAGTAAATTACCGATCATCTCTTCCAAATCTTGCTTTTCACCACTAAAAACCAGGCTGTCTTCATCGGATAATATTTTTACATCAAACGTCAATTTTCGACTTTTATAAATAACGGACATCGCCCGTTTTAAATCCATTATACAGGGCATGATCCGCGTCGCATTGCCGATCACCTGTACCCGCGCTGCCATGCGGGCACGTTTCAAATAGTGGTCTATCTGACGACGCATGATATCTGCCTGTTGCTGCACAGTTTTAAGTTCAGGCCCATCCCCTATTTGCGCTTCATTGCCGATAATAGCTAATGGTGTTTTTAAGGCATGGGCTAAATTACCCACCTGAATGCGTGCACGCTCCATCACCTCATGATTATGCGCTAAAAGAGCATTAAGCTCCGTTGCAAGCGGCTGCACCTCAGACGGAAAGTTATCCGGAAGCCGGGACACTTTACCACTGCGCACATCAGCCAATGCAGAACGAACACGGCCTAAAGGTCGCAACCCATAAATCACTTGTAACGTTAAAAGACTGGCAAGCCCCGCTCCCAACAGCCCTAGGGACCAAAACACGGTTCGATCAAATTGCCGAATTTGTGTTTGTAGTTCGGACCTGTCTACCGCAACGCTATAACGATATAGCTGCGCGGCACCGGGCAACGCTATATCCTGTTCCAAAATACGAATAGCCTGACCTTCGGGCCCAGCCATGTTCATTACCCGCCCTGCTGGCAACGTCAAGCTCAGCTGTGGTGCCAAATCGTAATCCCATAAAGAACGTGACCGAAACGGCAATTCATCAACACTGGAAATTTGCCAATACCAACCCGAATAAGCCTGTTCAAAGCGCGGATCCAGCATTGATCGTGTAAGGCTAATCACCCCCTGATCATCAACACTGCTAATGCTAATTAAATTCGTCATTAAGGCGTTGAGTTGGTCATCAAAGTTTTGTTCAACCGTTTGGCGGAATGAGCGTGAGAGTAAGTATCCCCCTGCCGCCAGGGCCAATAACATGAAGATTATCGACACCGATGTCAGACGCAGCCATAAAGAACGACGATCAAATAATTTCATGATTTAATCATCCCCCTGCGGTTTATGTCTGCTTGCCTAATGCGTGGTCTTATCACATCAAATCCTTCTGATGTTGCCAATAGACCTATGACCGTTCACCATCCAACTGATATCCTAACCCCCTAACCGTGCGGATCAGATCATTGGATGTTTTTTTGCGGATTCTATTGATAAAGACTTCAATGGTGTTTGAATCACGATCAAAATCCTGATCATAAATATGCTCGGTCAGTTCTGTTCGGGAAATGACCTTGTCCGGGTGATGCATCATATAAGACAATAACTTGTACTCTTGTGCGGTTAACCGCACCGGGCGACCGTCAATCCGTACCTTGCCGCTGATCGTATCCAGAACTACGGGGCCACATTTTAATTCAGGGGATGCTTGCCCAACGGAACGGCGGATCAACGCCCGCACACGGGCCAGTACTTCTTCAACCTGAAAGGGCTTGGTGACATAATCATCCGCCCCGGCATCTAACCCCGCGACCTTATCAGACCAATTATCCCGTGCGGTTAACACCAGAACGGGCATATCGCGATCTGCGTCACGCCATTTCTTTAAAACACTTACACCGTCCATAACCGGCAGCCCCAGATCCAGTATGACAGCATCATAGTTTTCACTTTCTCCCAGAAAATGCCCATCCTCGCCATCAAAGGACACATCTACCGCATAGCCGGCCTCTTCCAGCAAATCTTTTAATTGCCGCGATAAGTCCGGGTCATCTTCCACTAAAAGCAATCGCATATTCTTCTATCCTTTTGAAAATACCTTCAGCGGCCATGAACAGTTAAAATTTGCCCTGTATGGGCGTTAACACGCACAGATAACACCCGTCCATTCCGTGTAAGCACACGCACATCATACAACATGGGGCGTTGTGCATTTGCGGCCTCTAATAAACGCGCATCCAGAATACGCCCGGGGAAGCGGCCCCGGACCGACTGCCGAATAACAGAAAGGGATTTTATTTCCCCCCGGCGCACGGCTTCACGCACTTCATCATGTTTATAACTGTTTCTAAAAACAGGACGATATCCTTGCCCTGGCATTTGTGCGGGGCGAAAATGCGGGGCCTTTTCACGGGACAGGAAACGACCCTGCGGGACGCCGGGATGCAGCCCGCGGCGGACCTCGCGGGCATTCTCGCGCGGGGCTTTACGCTCATAGGCAAAGGCTTTCTCCCCCACGGCGGGGGAAAACAGCAAAACACAGCAAAACGCTGCCATATAGATGATAACCTTACGCATCATGGCCTTAGCATAAACCGTATATGCTGAATAGAGAATGAATAACATGTCCTGTAAAATAGGCTTCACTGTCATATTGTGACGTCAAACGCCTCTTTTATTTCACGCCCAAACGACTTTGGAGCTCAGAACTGGTCGACGAATAACCGCTGGCTTTCTTTTCATTGGGAAAAATATAAGAAAAGGCGGTATGCGCCATCGTCGCCGCTTCATGAAACCCTGTCAGGATCAACTTGATTTTACCGGGATAGGTGCAAATATCCCCAATAGAATATAGTCCCTCTATACCAGTTTCATGGGTGGCCGCGTCAACGTGAATATGGTTGCGCTCCAGATTTAGCCCCCATTCTGCAATCGGCCCTAAAGACACCTTCAGGCCAAAAAACGGCATTAACACATCACAAGTATGCGTTATGTTGTCCCCTTCAGCGGTCTGGATTTGTAATTGGTCGATTATACCATCCTGCCCTTGAATTTCCTGTACTGTGCCTACGGTAAAATCGATCTTGCCTGCATTTAAAAGATCAAACATTTTATCGACACTGTCCGGGGCGGCCCTAAAATCAGGACGTCTATGGACCAACATGACGCGTTTGGCGATAGGGGTTAGGCTTAAGACCCAATCCAATGCACTATCCCCACCGCCGACAATAACCACATTTTTATCTTTAAAATCAGCCATACGGTGAACCTCGTAAAACACGGATTTATCTTCGAAGTCTTCGATGTTTTTAATCGCCGGACGTTTAGGAACAAAACTCCCTGCCCCGGCAGCAATCACAACGGCCGCTGCCCGCACGACAACACCATGGCTCGTACTGACCTGCCATCTGCCATCGTCCAATCTCAGCAGACTTTGCGCCTGTTGGTTAAAATGAAATTGTGGATCAAAGGGCCCAGCCTGTTCTAACAAATCATCGATTAATTTCTGCCCTGTCACAGAGGGACGCGCCGGAATATCATAGATCGGCTTTTCGGGATATAACTGCGTGCATTGCCCCCCGGGACGATCCAGATTATCCAGCAGATGACACTTTATTCCCAATAGCCCCGCCTGAAATGAGGCAAAAATCCCCACTGGGCCAGCGCCGATGATAACCATGTCCGTCTCATAATGGCTTTCCTCCATATGATGCCTCTCCTTACGCGCTTAACTGTTCCCTATATGATGATTCATTTCTTTTTTGTTGTGTTTCTCTGTCGTCAATGAAATCATGAGACGCCTTTAACATTCAATGGAAAAATGCTAATCATGGGCAGGGAAAGGTTTTTTGCGGCTATTTATAGCGCCGCCTTTTTCGGGTTGATCTTTTGGTGTGTTCAAACTGTACCGTCCCAGGCCGATATATTGCATGTTGGTCCAAACCATCCCTTAAAATACCCAAGTCATGCGGCGCGCATCGCCAAAGATGGTGACCTGATTCTTATCGATGCAGGGCATTATGACGGTGATATTGCCGTCTTTACCCAGAACAGATTAACCATCAAGGCCATAAACGGCATGGCCCATATCAAAGCACCGAAACGCATTTCGAATGGTAAGGCCATCTGGATTATTAAAGGAAGTGATGTCTGGATAAGCAATATACATTTTAGCGGGGCTCATGTACCCGACCGTAATGGAGCGGGTATTCGTCATGTAGGCGGAAAGCTGACAATTAGTAATTGTCACTTCACAGCGAACCAGATTGGCTTACTGAGTTATAATAATATGAAAGGTGACATTCATATTCAATCTTCCCGGTTTGCCAATAACCGCCTGAAAGACGACACTCAGATTAACCCCGGCCATAATGTTTACATCGGTCGTATCGGCAATTTCGTTATTGAAGACAGCATTATCTTCGGAGCCCATATCGGCCATCAGGTCAAAAGCCGTGCGGCCCGGTCAATCATACGACGCAATCGCATTTTTGACGAAAAACCTCACGTCTCCAGCTATCTTATCGATCTTCCCAATGGTGGCGATGCTCTCATCGAAGACAATGACCTTTATCAAGGACCCGATGCGGTCAATTACACCATGATAAGTTATGGTGCAGAACGACGTTTACATCATAAAAATGCATTAATAATACAGCAAAATAAGTTCAAGAATGACGCCTCTTTAGGGTTAGCCCTGCATAATCATACTGACGTCGTACCGCGAATGGATAATAACAGCCTGGATGGCGTAACTCTGCAAAAAACGGGCGAATTAATAAATAAGGTTGTGAAAACATTGCGAACATGGACAGAACAGTAGAGGCACGGTAAAACCTATGACATGGGCTGATTTTATCACCCCCAATAGATGACAATAATACCCCCTCATCTAAAACAATATCACCAGAACGACAGGGATCGTCGGCAATAACGGACGTACAGTTCAAAATGACATGGTTACTCAAAGTTTTCGGCATTTTTCTATTATGCTGCGCTGCTTTTCTTATATGGGATTATCCCGTTGCGTCCGTGACAATGGGCATTCTGGCGGTTGGATATCTTTTGTTAATGCACGGCTTTCTGCGGGCATGGCTGGTCTGCCTCCCCTCCCTGTTAGCCGTCACAGACTTAACGTTATATTCTGGCCGCCTTTACATAGACGAATTTGATATTCTCGTTTTGCTAACCGCTGGGGCACTTTTTCTTCATGTTAACGCGACAGAATACAAAGAAGCCCTGACAGCACGTTCCATGCTCCTCATGCATTTGATGGGAGGCGTCACTGTCATTAGCACATTGATCTTTCTCTTTCCCTGGCCTGGCATTACCCCCAATAGTCTCGCAACTGCGGTCAGCCCCCTGAATGCCCTGCGTGAAGCCAAAGGCTTTTTCTGGGCTTGGCTATTATTCCCTTTCCTGAAAATACAATACGACCAAAACCCTACCCGTACCCGTGATTTCCTTATTGCCGGGATCATTGCCGGGGTAATCTTGCTTGGTATCGGAATTCTGTGGGAAAGAGGTGTTTTTCTCTCTCTGGTATCTGGTAAAGGGATCTATGGTTTCCTCGCCACTTTACTGGATTTCAGCAGCACCTATCGGGTAACTGGCTTATTCTCCAGCATGCATACGGGTGGGACAGCAATTGACGCCTATATGGCACTGGTTCTGCCATTGACACTGGCGCCTTTGTTATTATCCCGTTCCCCATGGGTTAAACTTTTCGCCGTAGGGTGCTTTTTATTCGGCACCTATGGCCTCATGGTCACTTTTTCACGTGCCTTATATTTAGGATTTTTTATTTCCTTGCTGATGGTCGGTATTTTCCTCGTTTATCAGAACCGCCGCAGTTTCAGTAACGTCACCGCCCGTCACCTGACGTCACCGCTTTTGGCTTTCTTTGTCTTCTCTGTGCTGTTCCTGCTGTTATTCCAAATGGGCGGGCTTATCTCGTTGGGCGGGGGGCTGTTTCTTATGGCCGCCTGCAGTATGGCAACAGCCCTGTTTAAAGCAGACAGAAAAGTTATCTTAGGTATAGCCATCGCATTAATCGCCACAGCGGGAGGCTATATTATTTTCAAAGGTATCATCGGCAGCCGATGGTCCGAAGCAGGCCCCCTTGAAGCAGTCTTGGGCACCTTTGCCGCCGCCATCGTTCTCCCGGCCCTTACGGTATATGTTACCCCCCCACTGCGCCACCGCGACCATCTCCTTAATTTAGGAATGGGGTTGATGATTTTAGTCGTTTTATGGGCGGGCACCATTCCGGCGACCTTTGGTTATCGCATGTTTGAACGTTTCAGTACTACAAGCGAAGATATGGATACACGCCAGCATCACTGGACCCGCACCTTAAAATATATGGATGACGGTATTGGCACGCATCTTTTTGGGATGGGGGTCGGTAGCTTCCCCTATCATTTCTTCATCAATAATATCGGGACCTTCCCCTTAGTACGATATAGTTTGGGGCAAGATCAAAATGATCATTACTTAACCCTGAGTAGCGGTGGTTATGGCTTTAATCAGAAAATCTCCCTTGCCCCCGACAGTAAATATACGTTACGCATTCGCACCCGTAGCAACAGCGCTCATGCCCATGTAGGGGTAAAGTTGTGTCATAAGCATATCCTGTATAGCGAACGTTATATGCCCAGTTGTCCCCGCGTGATTATTCGCCACAAAACGGCTGGCGAATGGCAACAACATGAACATGTCTTCGAAAGTCGCGGACTGGGTCGTTGGGGACTGTTCTATTGGCCCACAACAATGATAATGGGCTATGTTCACCCGGAACGCCCTATTGACATCACTGATGTACAACTGATTGATGCCAAGGGACGTAATATTCTTAACAATGGCCGCTTTGTGCATGGCACGGACCGTTGGATTATGGTGACAAACTGGGAACACTTATCCTGGCACCCTAAAAATATGTTCCTGTATCTGTATTTTGAATATGGACTTATCGGGCTCGGTGTTTTTCTTATTCTCGTCAGTGCCGCCCTACTCCGGCAACTGCGCGAATTACGGCAGGGCAGTTCTATGGCCCCCTTCCTGATTGCGGCCATCAGCAGCTTTATGCTCGTGGGGCTTTTTGGAACCCTTCTGGATGTCCCACGCGTTGCAACACTTTTTTATCTGGTGGTCACCGCCGCCATGATAGACAAAGCTATGCTTCGAGCTCCTATCCATTCTTCTCTCACCACCGATGATCATGAGCCAACAACCTCTCAATGACACGTATGTAAAGCAGCGTATGAAAAATGAATAAGACAACCGCAGATAATTTTTTGGCCTTATTAAAAGACGTCTGGCAGGATAGCTTCTTTGGCATCGATGTCAGCCAGATTATAAGTGCGCTTGGCATATTATTGTTTTTTGTTTTGCTGCGCAGGCTTTTCAGCTTGTTTATTATTAACCGCCTGAAGGCTGTGGCACTACGAACCAAAAACGATATTGATGATGCGGTCATTGATGCATTAGAAGCCCCCATAAGCTTTATCCCCATTGTCATTGGCGTTTTTGTTGCTACAGAAATGATGATGCTGGAAGACGATACGGCTGTTATCGCCGCTCAGAATCTCAACCGGTCTTTGATCTCATTTAATATTTTCTGGGCTTTGTATCAGGTGGTCAATCCGCTCAGCTTCTCTATTGGAAAAGCCAAAGACATTTTTACCCCGAATATGGTTGATTGGATGGTTAAAGCCGGGCGGGCATTGTTTATCTTTCTGGGGGCCGCAACCATTCTGGAAATATGGGGTGTTAAAGTCGCCCCCTTAATTGCCGGTCTTGGACTTTTTGGTGTCGCCGTGGCCTTAGGGGCTCAGGACTTGTTTAAAAACCTGATTGCCGGAATTTTTATTATTGGTGAACGACGCTTTACTAGCGGAGACTGGATCTTAGTTGACGGGCTTGTCGAAGGTACCGTTGACAGCATCGGCTTTAGAACCACTACTGTACGGCGCTTTGATAAAGCCCCGGTTTATGTGCCTAATGCCAAATTAGCGGATAGTGCGGTGACAAACTTTTCACGTATGACACATAGACGCATTTATTGGAAAATTGGGGTAACCTACGACACTTCCGTCGATCAGCTACGCGCTATTCGTGAACAAATCGAAGCGTATGTTCTGGGCAATGACGACTTTGCACATCCGCCAGAAGTCTCAACTTTTGTACATATTGACTCCTTTAATGATAGTTCTATTGACCTAATGCTCTATTGTTTTACCCGCAGCATAAAATGGGGGGAATGGTTGCAAATTAAGGAAGAGCTCGCACTTGCTATTAAAGATATCGTTACCAATGCCGGGTCTTCATTCGCTTTCCCCAGCACATCTGTTTATTTGGAAACACTGCCCGAAGGGGCAGAAGTCTTTCCGCTGAATAAACCTGCTGAAACGGGCGCAAAAAACACCATCGCCGCGGGGCTCAGCGGTGCTGAATTTTCTGGGCGGGAAGACGGATAGTGCCCCCAACGTCGCCCATACAGGCTGGAAGACAGTTCGCTCCCGCCACGGCCCGCAATCGCGATGCGATCCTTGGTGTATTACAAGATTACCTAACGCATAAGGACGGCGGTCACATTCTGGAAATTGCAAGTGGAACAGGTGAACATGCCGCCTATTTTGCCCCACATTTTCCCCAATACACCTGGCAACCATCTGATATAAACACCACGGCTCTTCAAAGTATTAATGCATGGCGAACAGATATTAACTGCTCCACTTTATCACCCGCCATGACGCTAGATGTCAGCCAACCGCACTGGTATCACTCCCTTTTAGATCGTAAAAAACAAACGCCTTTCTCTCTAAAAGCCATTGTCTGTATCAATATGGTTCACATTTCGCCATGGGCCGCAACCGAAGGCCTGTTAAATGGGGCAGGACAACTTCTTTCACCAGGCGGCCTACTGTATCTCTACGGCCCCTATTATCAGCAAGGTGTTGAAACGGCCCCGTCAAATATTGCCTTTGACCACCAGTTACAGCAACAAAACCCCATGTGGGGTTTGCGGCACTTAACAGATGTTATTGAAACCGCAAAACGCGCAGGCCTCACTCATCTGGACACCCGCAAAATGCCTGCTAATAATCTCTCTGTCATTTTTCGGTGTTAACGTTGCACGAACGAAAGGCAAAGAAATGCTGCCTTACTCTGCTGCTTTACCATAATTCCAATTTGTCTTAGCGTTTTTTTTACGCCTATGCGTTATAACCACCGACATAATTGATTATGTCAGGACTCCCATGTTTACATGCACCATACGCCATGACTTTCAGTCTTTCAGCACCGCGGAAAAGGCGCACTTGCGCCCCAAAGGTCATAGCATATTTCTCGATCTGGACTGGTTCGCGCTCTTGGCCGAACATGTCCTGACACCGGATCAGGAACTGAGAATTTATGTTGTGACCAAACATGGGGAAGAGCTACCCTGCCTTGTGCTGCCCTGTATCGCCCAGAAGCAACGAAAAGGCCCCCTGCACTGGTCAAAGCTCTGCAGCTTATCAAATTTCTATAGTATGGATTATGGCCCCATTGTTAGCGATCAGGTCGAAGATCAAGCCTATGATGCGCTTTTTGATTATATCGCGGACGAAAGACCGGGATGGGCCGAAATAGACTTTCGTATGTTACCCACTGACCAGGAACATATTCGCCGCTTTATCGGGGCGTGCGAACGCCATTTCGGCCATAGCCAGTTATTCTTCCAATTCGATAATTGGGTTATTTCCGTCAAGGATCAAACAGCGGAAGAATATATGGCTGCACGCCCGTCGCGCTTAAAAAACACCTATAAAAGACGCCGGAAAAAGCTGGAAAAAGAAAAAGGCTTTACCATACGTACTTACCAAGACCCGGACGAACTCGACCAGGCAATCGCTGATTATTTTGAAATTTATGACGCCAGCTGGAAAGAGAGCGAATGGTCGCGCCCCTGTATGGAAGCATTCATCCGGCTGCTGGCAGAACGTCAGATGTTACATCTTGGCATTCTCTATATCGAAAATGAACCGGTAGCGTCTTTCTTCCTTTTTATCCATGCCGATAGAGAGGCTCTGATTTATAAACTGGCCTACAAAGAAGGGTTTAACAATTATTCCCCCGGCACTATCCTGACAACCCATATGATAGAACAGGCCATCAATGACCATAACATCACACTCATTGATTATGGTGTCGGCAATGAAAAATACAAACTGGACTGGATGGACACTAATCTGAAACGGCAGGGGCTGAATGCCTATAATCACCGCCTGTTCAGTGGTAAAATTCTGATCTTGCTGCAAAAAATAAAGAACATGGTCAAAAAGCGCAATCCATAGACTGCGCTTTCCCCTGCTTTAACAATTTACTTTATTGTTCTGGCTGCAAAGTTTCCTGAAAATGAACGGGTTGGCCGTGCGCTGTTCCCTGCAGCTCATCTTCCCACATGACCTTGCGCCCGCGAATAATCGTCCCTACAGCTTTACCCGTGATCTGTTGACCGGTAAAGGGGCTCCATCCGCAGCGGCTTTGCAACCAGTCCTCCCCAATAACCCATTTCTTCTTCAGATCCACGACTGTAAAATCAGCATCATAGCCCACAGCCATACGCCCTTTCGCCGCAATGTTAAACACGCGCGCAGGACCAGCACTGGTCAGATCAACCAAACGCGGCAAAGATAAAAAGCCGTTATTCACGTGATCTAACATCAATGGCAGCATCGTCTGCACCCCTGGCATACCTGAAGGGCTTTGCGGATACGGCAATTCTTTCTTCTCAATTTCATGTGGGGCGTGGTCGGACCCCAATACATCAACAATACCAGCAGCCAATGCCTGCCATAAGGCCATACGATGCCGGCCATCACGAATAGGCGGGTTCATCTGCGCATATGTCCCTAATCGGTCATAACAATCTGGCGCTTCCAGCGTTAAATGCTGTGGTGTGACCTCTACTGTTGCCAAATCTTTATGCGCGGCCAGTAGGGCCATTTCCTCGGCTGTCGTGACGTGTAAGACATGCACGCGCCGCCCTGTCGCCCGTGCTAACTTTAACAAACGCTTTGTTGAATTCAGGGCCACCTCTTCATTACGCCAAACCGGATGATTATGGACCCCACCGTCTTTTTCCGAAAGTGGCTGACGCTCTATCAACAACTGTTCGTCTTCAGAATGAATAGCAACCCGCCGCGAACCACTACGTAACACCCTTAGTAGCGTCTCATCATCCCAAACTAGCAAATTCCCTGTGGACGATCCCATAAAGACCTTCACACCCGAACAGCCGGGAACACGTTCCAATTCACCTAATTTATCGGCATTTTCCGCTGTTGCGCCCACATAAAAGGCAAAATCACACCACATGCGATTTGTTGCCCGGTCGATTTTATCCTGCAATGCGGCCGCTGTTGTAGTGGACGGCTTCGTATTCGGCATTTCAAATACCGCCGTCACCCCGCCCATAACTGCGGCACGGCTGCCTGTCTCCAGATCTTCTTTTGTTTCTGCCCCTGGCTCACGAAAATGTACCTGACTATCAATCACCCCCGGCAACAGATGCAGACCGCTCGCATCAATGACCTCTTCTGCCGCTGTGTCTTTCAGATTACCGATCGCCACAATCTGTCCGGCACGTACGGCCACATCAGCCTGCTCAGTACCGTTATGTGAAACACAAACTGCGTTCTTAATAAGAAGATCTAAAGTCACCATTTTTTCCTTACTGTCTGCCTTTACCAGCTGCCTTAGTGTCAAGCTCAGGATGATTAAAGTAATACAGCCTCCCCCATACTGTCACAAGGGGTTTCGGTTATTTTAACATAATCCTTACAGCTTTCCTTGCGGGCAATGACCAGTCATTTATACTCATGGCATGGGCTATTTTCTCCTTCTGAAAAAAGAAAACATCAGGGTTACAAGATATGACATCTGCACCGATACATCTGTCCCAAAGGGCCATACTGCGTCTGTCCGGACCAGACAGCCGCTCATTCCTGCAGGGCTTAATCACCAATGACATAACCCTGTTAACAGATGATAACCTGCTTTATGCGGCCTTGCTAACGCCCCAGGGAAAATACTTGTTTGATTTCATTCTCAGCCAGGACGGGGAGTATATATATCTGGATTGTGAAAAAGAGCGGGCATCCGATTTAGCCCGCCGGTTAGTGATGTATCGGCTGCGCGCCGATGTAGATATCACCGATATGAGTGAAGATCTGGCTGTCTTTGCCCTTATGGATAAAGAGGCCCTTTCACCTGAAATCATAAAGACAGCCCTGACCTGCGGCGATGACCCGCGGCATCCGGGCCTTGGCCTGCGTTTTATTATGCCCAAAGATGGCCTTTCATCGTTTTCTGTAGCCCCTTTGGAAGAATACGAACAACGCCGTCTATCGCTTGGCATACCGGATGCCAGCCGCGATTTTCAGATAGACAAAACCTTAATTCTGGAAGGGAATATAGATGAGTTGCACGGCGTTAGTTTTACAAAAGGGTGCTATGTCGGTCAGGAACTCACAGCCAGAACAAAACACCGCGGTAAAGTCCGCAAACGTCTTTTGCCTGTAAAATTAAATGGCCCCTGCCCCCCCGCGGGCACAGAAATTACAGATGGTACGCATAGTCTTGGAGAATTACGCTCCGGTAGTGGTGATATTGCCCTGGCCTATCTGCGCATGGAAGATATCCATTTTGGAGGGACTTATGACTGTGCGGGCACACAATTGACCGTTTTACAACCTGACTGGTGGCCATCGTCCGCGCCCCAAGGCAATACCCATGACTGATGACCTCACCCGTTGTAGCTGGCCCGGCAATGACCCGCTTTACATTGCCTATCACGATACAGAATGGGGCGTGCCAGACTATGACAGCCAACGACTATTCGAAAAGCTTATCCTTGACGGTTTTCAGGCCGGCCTCTCATGGATCACGATTTTGCGCAAACGCGAAGGATTTCGTGCCGCCTTCGACCAATTCGACCCGGAAAAAATAGCACGATATGACAATGATAAAATCGCTGAATTAATGGCAAATTCCGGGATTATTCGCAACCGTCTAAAGATAAATAATACTGTACGGTCCGCGCAGCTCTATTTAGATATTGAAAAAAATAAACCCGGCGGCTTTTCCGAATTTATTTGGCAATTCACCGACGGGAAAGTCATTCAGAACAATTGGGCCAGCCTATCGGAAACACCAACAGAAAGCGCTGAATCCCGTGCCATGAGCAAAGCATTAATGAAACGTGGGTTTCGTTTTTGTGGGCCGACGATTTGTTATGCCTTTATGCAGGCTGTTGGCATGGTCAACGACCACAGCATAGATTGTTTTCGTCACCAACAATTACAATAGAGGCTGTGGATGAAGAACCAATACCATCTGTTAGCAACAAAAAGGTTCTTACCGCTTTTTCTGACACAGTTTCTCGGGGCATTTAACGATAATATTTTCAAAAATGCCCTTGTTATCATGATTACTATTCGGCTTGGCGGCCTCACAAATAGTCCCGCACCACTTCTGATTACACTGGCTGCGGGGCTTTTTATTCTGCCCTTTTTCCTGTTCTCATCTACCGCAGGGCAATGGGCCGATAAATATGACAAGTCCATGTTGATACGCCATATCAAAACGGCGGAAATCATCATAATGGCCATCGGGATGGTCGGTTTTATAACCATCAATATTCCATTGCTAATGGGCGTTCTTTTTCTGATGGGCAGTCAGTCCGCATTTTTCGGCCCCCTCAAATATGCCATATTGCCCGATCACCTCTCACAGGATGAGTTATTGGCTGGAAATGCTCTGGTAGAAACAGCAACTTTTATTGCCATTTTATGCGGGACCATTACCGGCGGTATTTTCATTATGGGGGCGAACGGTCCTGCGAAGGTTGCAATGTTCACCCTGGGCTTGGCTGTTCTTGGCCGCCTTATCAGTAGCACAATCCCCTCTGCCCCCGCGGTACAGCCAGAATTAAAGATAAATTACCGCCTTTTTTCGCAAACATGGTCATCTATGGTCTATTTTGCTCATGACCGTTACCTTTTCCGCACGATGATCGCCGTATCGTGGTTTTGGTTTATCGGCGCGAGCATCCTGTCTCAACTCCCCACCTATGGACAGCGTGTGTTGCTTGGTGATGAACTCGTCATCACCTTCTTACTAACGGCTTTTTCCGTAGGCATCGGTTGCGGCTCACTTTTATGTAACACCGTTCTTAAAGGGCGAATCTCACTACGCATGCTAAGTATTGCAGCTCTGGGCATGTCGCTATTTTTGCTTGATCTCTATTGGCTAAACAATACCCCCGCGCCCACTAACCAGCACGCAATAGACTATAGTTTTTCCACATTTCTTACCCAATGGGCACATATTAGGGTTCTGTTTGACCTCACAGCCCTCGCCATATGTGGGGGAGTATATATCGTTCCACTCTATGCCGTAATACAGCAACGTGCACCCGCAGATCACCGCGCCCGCGCAATCGCAAACCTGAATGTACTGAACGCTTTGTTTATGGTGATATCGGCTCTGTTAATGATGGGACTATTATCCCTGAAACTGACGATCCCTGAAATATTCCTGACACTTGCCATCATGAATATTATGTTACTGCCATGGTTCCACAAGCTCAGCAAAAACGCCTGAAGCCAACATCGCACTCAGGCAAAGGCGCCGCCACGGGGAATGCGAATATCACGATGCAAGGCCACAGATAAAATCAGCCCCATTCCGACCATAAAGGTCATCATGGCTGATCCCCCGTATGACATCAATGGTAACGGTACACCGACAACAGGCAACAGGCCCATCACCATTGCCGTATTGATAAACACATACAGGAAAAGTGTTGTTGTCACGCCAAGCGATAACAATCGCCCAAACTGGCTCCTGACACTAAAGGACATTAACACGCCATAACTCAGGACAACCATATACAAACCCAATAGCGTCAATGCCCCAATAAGACCGAATTCTTCCGCTAGCATCGTAAAAATAAAATCCGTTTGTTTCTCCGGCAGGAAATTTAATTGGCTTTGTGTCCCCTGCATAAAACCTTTGCCAAAAACACCGCCAGAACCCAAAGCGATTTTTGACTGCATAATATGATACCCGGCCCCTAACGGATCGCGTTCCGGGTCAAGAAACGTTAACACTCGACTTTTTTGATAGGGACGCAATAATTGCCACACCACAGGCACAGCCGCCAGCACGGCGGCAAGACCCGCACCGAATATCCACATACGCACACCCGCAGCAAACATCACCGCAAGGCCGCCAAAAATAATCAATAATGTCGTACCCAGGTCAGGTTGTCGCAATACAAAATAGCTGGGTATCGCTAGTAGAAGCAGCGGCATAAAAAGATTCTTTAAAAGCCGGGCCTCAATAAGTGTTGATGTGTGATAGTAACGCGCCAACGCCAGCACAACAGCAATTTTCATCACCTCTGACGGCTGCAATTGCATGACTCCCAAATCAATCCAACGCTGCGCGCCCATCCCACTTACCCCGGTAAATTCAACCGCGATCAACAATGCCAGGGCCAGAGCATAAATGGGATAAGCCAGAAACAACCATACACGCACATCTATAAGGGCGATCACTAACATCAGACCTAGGGCTGGCAAAAACCGGATCATCTGCCGTTTGGCCCATGGATCAACGCTGCCCCCTGCGACAGAATACAACATGACAAACCCGCCCGCGGCAATGGCACAAAGCACAATAACCAAAGCCCAATTCATATCCTGAATTTTGCTCATCAAACTCTTTTGCGTCCGTGCTGTACGGCTCAGACTACGTCTCATGTTTTCTGCCCCTCATCAGCCTCGCGTTGGGCATCGCGTCGTTTATCATTTTCCAACGCATGGCGCAGTATATCACGGGCCACAGGGGCCGCGGCACTGGATCCACTGCCGCCGTGTTCTACAACAACAGCAATAGCATAACGCGGTTTATCAACGGGGGCATAGCCGACAAAAAGCGCATGATCCCTGCTCAACCATGGGATATCTTCGTTTTTCAAGACGCCGGATTCCCGTTCCTGCTTTGTAATCCGACGGACTTGCGCCGTGCCTGTCTTGCCCGCCATCCCCATTCCTGCCACGTCAAGACGGGAAGCATAGGCCGTTCCTTCTGTGTCCGAAGTCACTGATGTCATCGCCGACATAATCTGGCGCATATAACGTGGAGAAACCCCGACATCGTCCCCTGTGCTATCTTGCGGCTTTTCAGGGAATGCGCCTAATTGTTCAGCCCACCCCCCTACGGTTGTCGGACTATCGCCTTCTTGGACTTCGTGCTGTGATCTGCGCCGCAAAACCGGCTCAACCTTCACACCACCATTCGCAATTCGTGCCGTCATCACCGCTAATTGTAACGGTGTCGTTAACACATATCCCTGTCCAATACCCACATTGACCGTATCCCCTTGTTGCCAGCGTTTTCCTTCTGTCGCTAATTTCCACCCTCGGCCGGGGATTAACCCCCGGGCCTCTGCCGGTATTTCAAGATCATATTTTTCGCCTAAACCAAAACGACGGGCCATATCTGAAATTTTGTCGATACCCACCCGCCTGGCAATTTCAAAGAAATACACATCACATGACTGGGCAATTGCCTGATCTAGATCCATATTCCCATGGCCATGCTTTTTCCAGCAATGAAATGTATGGTCCCCTAATTCATATTCACCATTACAAAATATCTGCTCTGTCGGCGTCACAACCCCGGCTTCCAATGCCGCCAGGGCCACAATCATTTTGAACGTTGAACCCGGTGGGTACTGGCCAGAAACAGCTTTGTTAATCAACGGCTTGCGAATATCCCCGATTAATTGGTCCCATTTTTTTTGGCTAATACCGGTATTAAAGTCATTGGGATCGTAAGAGGGAGTAGAGGCCAGGGCCAAAACATCACCATTCTGCACATCCATCACGACTGCAGACGCACTTTCAGTTGATAAGCGTTGCGCAGCAAACTGTTGTAGGTCCAGGTCCAATGTCAGATGCATATCTTCCCCGGAAATACTGTCCACACGTGATACTTCCCGGATCACGCGCCCAACAGCATTAACTTCCACCTTACTATTACCTGCAAGCCCCCTGAGACGCCGGTCCAACACCCGCTCCATACCATTCTTGCCAACACGGAAGCCGGGCAGTTCCAGAACCGGGTCATCCCCCACCTCGTCCTGATTTGGGGCCCCAACATATCCCAAAATATGGGCCCCTAAATGTTTATATGGATAGTCACGGGTAACACCGACTTCTGGCTGTACGCCCGGCAAATCCGGCAGGCTCAAATTCACCTTTGCGAAAGCAGACCAGCTTAAATTATCTGCAATCGTGACCGGAATAAAAGCGCGTTGCCGACGAATGGCGCGGCGAATACGTCTGAGGTCCCGTGGCGTTAAAGAAACTATCCCACTTAATGCCGCCAGCGTGCCTTCAACATCCTGACTTTGTTCGGGAATCAATGTCACTCTGAAGTCTCGCCGGTTTGTTGCTAATTCACGGCCATAGCGATCCAATATTTTTCCCCGTTCCGGGGCCAGGATGCGCAGGCTGATACGGTTTTCTTCGGCTAAGACCTCATACTGGTCACGCTGCAGAACCTGAAGGTAATACAAACGCCCCACCAAGCCGGACACCAACAGTAACTTGCCACCCGCAAGCATAGCCGCACGGCGGCTATACATATGATATCGGCTATCGTCATCTTTTAGCGCCATGATTAATCCTGTAACGCCGTATTTAAATAACGAAACAGGCCGTCAAAGACCGGATAGAGAAAGGCTGTCATCGCCGCCCGTCCCATCACCGCGCCAAAAGAAAGCCATTGTCCCAAATAGATACTGCTGATGAGCCAGAATACGGCGGCGAACAAAAAACACAGCACCATAAAAATAATCCAGCTAAATTGACGGTTGGCTTCGATCAAAAAACGACGTTGCGCAGCCGCAAATTGTCGTAAGATAATCAACAACAATGCGGATAAACCCAATGGGCCGCCAGTTAAGGCATCCTCAACAACCCCAATAGAAAATACAGCAACCAGTGGCAATAAATCGGGCTGTTCCACAGACCAGAAATAAACCCCCATTAATGTCAGATAGGGCAAATAATACTCAATCATGGGAAAAGGATAAGGCAGTATTGTCACAAGCGATAATAACGCCACCACCGAAAACGGGATCAAGCCCATAAATCCTAATGATGATGTCTTTGTGCTGCCTTGCTTCAACATAATTTTAATCCCCGGCGACCACGTCCGGTCTTTTCGGCGAACCTACTTCTTGTGAAGACTGGTTTTGTTCCGGTAACAGGGCACTGTCATAAGATACGACACTCACATAATTCAGCCCATAGAGCCGCGCATTCAATTTGACGTAAATATGTCCCTCTGCATCGATCTCTTCTACTTCCCCTACCTGCAAATTTGGCGGAAATACCCCCCCTTGGCCTGATGTTATCACCTTTTCCCCGGCAACGACCCGCCGTTCCAGTGGCAGATATAACAATTTAGGCCGGGACGAATTGTCACCCGCCAAAATCACGTTTTCGCCTGTGGAGGCCAATTTGACAGGTATATGGCTGTTCAGGTCAGTCAGCAGTAAGACACGGGCTGATGTTCGCCCCACATTAATAACATGCCCGACTACGCCCATTTCATTAATTACCGCATGACCTTTTTCAACGCCCTTATTTCTTCCCGCAGCAATCAATACACTCCTCACAAAACTACCCCCACTATCTGCCACAACGGAAGACGTTGCAACGAGACGGTGATCGCTTTCGTGCACTTTCAGAAGCTGTTTTAAACGCTGGTTATCAATCCGATACTGCGAGGCTTCGGCAACCTCCGCCCGCAGTTTCTGATTTTCTTCCCGTAACGTAATGTTCTGATTAAAGGCCACAGATAGATCTTCACCCCATTGAAGTGCTGTATTCACGGCAACAACGGGCTGCGACAAAATATTCAGGATCGGCGCAAAAAAGTCCCCCAGCCTTGCTCTGGCGGATTCAACGACTGAAAACTGGCTTTTACCGATCAACAATAAAAATAAAGCCAAGACAATAAAGAGAAAGGCCGTGACTTTACGGCCCACCTTAAACGGGTGTTTATGTGCCCCGAACGTCTTGCCTTTTGGCAATTTCAAGCCAGCTTCCTATCTTCCAGTCTTTATCCCATACTACGCGCACCGACCGCCACAGTCATCAGGGTCAATAACTATCGCTCAACATTAATTTAAGGCTTTCGTCCTCCAGACAACGCCCTGTCCCTAATGCCACACATGTCAATGGCTCATCCGCAACGAAAACAGGAAGCCCCGTTGCCTTACGCAGAACTTTATCCAGTTCCCCCAGCAGTGCTCCACCGCCTGTTAACACAATACCCTTCTCTACGATATCTGCGGACAGTTCAGGTGGTGTCTGCTCCAGCGCTTCCTTCACGCCTTCCACAATCGCGCCTACGGGTTCCGCCAATGCTTCGGAAATTTGTAATTGGTCAATGACCAATTCTTTCGGCACCCCGTTCATCAGATCACGCCCCTTGATTTTCAGCGTTTTTCCAACGCCATCTTCGGGTGGGCAGGCCGTACCAATTTCCTTCTTAATGCGCTCTGCTGTTGTTTCCCCTATCAGCAGATTATGGTTCCGGCGGATGTAGTTGATAATGCCTTCGTCCATTTTATCGCCACCAACCCGCACGGACGCCGCATACACAATCCCGCGCAGAGACAAAATCGCCACCTCACTGGTCCCGCCGCCGATGTCCACGATCATAGACCCTGTGGGTTCGGTAATGGGAAGTCCTGCCCCAATGGCCGCCGCCATGGGTTCTTCAATAAGAAAGACCCTGCGTGCGCCTGCCTCTAATGCGGAATCACGGATCGCTTTACGCTCAACGGGTGTTGAACCCGATGGCACACAAATTACAATTTGCGGATTGGCCAGCATGCTTCGGTTGTGGACCTTGCGAATAAAATCTTTAATCATGGCTTCTGCCACTTCAAAGTCCGCGATAACACCATCACGTAAAGGGCGGATTGCTTCAATATTCCCTGGTGTCCGGCCCAGCATCATTTTCGCCTCTTCACCAACGGCCAGAACTTCTTTGATGCCATCGCTATTCTTCAAGGCTACAACTGATGGTTCGTTCAAGACGACACCACGTCCTTTAACATAGACAAGCGTATTTGCCGTCCCCAAATCGATTGCCATATCTGAAGAAAACAGACCAAGAATTTTTTCTAACATATGTTCCGCCTCATGCCGGGTGATCTAAGCAGCATATCTGTATACCGGTCACCATAAAATACCCTGTTAACTATGTATGCAGATAATAGACTGATTGCAATTTCTTTGTGACCTTTCACACGTTTTCCCTAAAAAAAGGAACCCGAAGGTTCCTTTTTCATCTCATTAATGATTGAAAGGCACTGTTTTCAACAATGCTGCACCCAAGGCTATGCTGATAATTCCGCAGGCGCTGTTTTTTCCCTTTTGGTCACCAACTTGTTTACTGCATTGATATAGGCTTTGGCAGAGGCAACCATAGTATCCAGATGCGCTGCCATACCGTTGACAGTCTTGCCATCTTCCTCCAACCGCACTGTCACTTCAGCCTGCGCATCCGTCCCTCCGGTTACCGCATGCACCTGGTACAATTGCAAATGTGCATTCGGCGCGCAATTAGACTTGATCGCCTTGAAAATTGCATCGACAGGGCCGTCACCATCTGCTGAAACTGTCACCACATCTCCGTCTATCTCCAATTCCAACGTTGCGGCATTATGCGCTTCATTCGAATTACAGCTGATATCCCAGCTTAATAAACGGATATGTTCATTGACACGGAAACCATCATCAACCAATGCAATGATATCTTCATCAAAGACATCTTTCTTCTTATCCGCCAAATCTTTAAAGCGGTTGAAAGCATCTAGGAATTGATTATCACCCACTTCGTAACCTAAATCTTTCAGCTTTTCGCGGAAAGCATGGCGTCCGGAATGTTTACCCATGACCAATGTGGACTTCTTCAATCCTACGGATTCCGGCGTCATAATTTCATAGGTTTGGGCATTTTTCAGCATGCCGTCCTGATGGATGCCACTTTCGTGGGCAAAGGCATTCGCCCCGACAATCGCCTTATTATTCTGTACTGTTAAACCCGTCACCGCAGAAACCAACCGTGACGCTGGTGTGATATGTTCACTTACCACACCAGTGGTATAGGGTAATTCGTCCTGGCGTGTTTTAAACGCCATGACAACCTCTTCCAAGGCCGCATTCCCGGCCCGTTCCCCAATACCATTAATCGTGCATTCGATCTGACGGGCCCCGGCCTTAACACCGGCAATAGAATTCGCAACCCCCAAGCCTAAATCATTGTGACAATGCGTTGAAATAACCGCCTTATCAATGTTCGGCACCCGGTCATGGATCATTTTTATCAGACTAAAATACTCTTCCGGCACCGTATAGCCCACCGTATCTGGCACATTAATGGTGGTCGCACCAGCATTGATCGCCACTTCGATAGACTGACATAAGAAATCGTGTTCCGTGCGCGTCCCGTCTTCGCATGACCATTCTACGTCCGGACACACACTTCGGGCATGTGATACGCTATCTGCTATTGCTTCCAATACCTGTTCGGGTTCCATCTGCAATTTGTATTTCATATGCAACGGACTTGTGGAAATAAAGGTATGGATGCGTGGGCGCTTGGCATCCCGTAATGCTTCCCATGCGCGGTCGATATCTTTACGACTGGCCCGCGCCAAAGAGCACACAGAGGTTTTTTCCATCAAACGCGCTACTTCGCGTACAGCTTCAAAATCACCGTTAGAAGCAATTGCAAAACCCGCCTCGATAACATCAACGCCCAGATTTTCCAGCATCTCTGCAACACGCAACTTCTCTGTCAATGTCATAGATGCGCCAGGGGACTGTTCACCATCCCGCAAGGTGGTGTCGAAAATAATTACTCGATTGTTTTCTTGGTTCATTTACTTAATTCCGCTCTTCATTTTCTTTTTTAGCCATTTCTCCGTGGAAATAGCCCTACTGGTTCCGCTTTACCCCTAAATGCCCGCTGCATCGCAGCCTCTATGATGTAAGCATCCAGGGGTCCGTTAGTCGGCAACCCAGTAGTGCGGAAAGATGTGTCAGATGGGAAATGCGGACAGGGGGAAACATCGTTGCTGCCGCAACGTTCTGTCTTACCTGATCTGAAATAATCTTAACCGTCATTTTCGCTGTCCACATTCCAAAAAAACTGTCTGGAATACGACATTATATAACATGACAATTTAACATTGCAACATCACAACAAATTCAGCTCTTTGCGCTTAGCCTTCGTCAACTTACTGACCACAAGTCCATAAGCCTTGTGTATATAATCTGTTATATCCTGGTCACTCAATACATCCGGTACATCCGGTTGCGTTAATTGCACCCATTTCGCACGCGCCAGATAAGGAGCGGGGATAACCCCTTCCAATTCACACAACACAGCATAGCTATGATCATCACATTTAAAACTGATCTTTTCGTGCTGCCCTTCCCCCCAGACAGAACAAAGTGCAAAAATTTTACCGCCTATTTTCCATACTGAACTATCCCCCCACTGAATAACATTAGTCGTCTGCGGCAAGGCTGCACAAATCTGGTCAAATTCATATCGTTTCATTCATTCGCCCCCTCAATTTTTCCCGTTGATTTTACCCCCTCAGGACAAAAGCATGAACAAAAAAAGCCGGGTAAAGGTACCCGGCTTTTCCGTCATAATAACTTAAAAACTAGTTTTTATCTTTATCAACCAGTTGATTTTCTTTCAGCCAAGGCATCATGCCACGTAGCCGCGCACCGACTTCCTCAATTGAATGGGCTTCACCCGCTGCGCGGGCCGCTTTCAATTTTACCTGGCCTACTTTGTTATCGAGCATAAAGTCGTTTACAAAACGGCCAGCCTGAATATCAGCCAACACACGTTTCATTTCGGCTTTTGTTTCATCTGTGATGATCCGTGGCCCTGTGACATAGTCACCATATTCCGCTGTGTTTGAAATGGAATAACGCATGTTAGCGATACCGCCTTCATACATAAGATCCACGATCAGCTTTAATTCATGTAAACATTCGAAATACGCCATTTCCGGTGCATAACCAGCTTCGACTAGAGTCTCAAAACCAGCCTGAACCAACGCAGACGCCCCGCCACACAGGACAGCCTGTTCACCAAAAAGGTCGGTTTCACATTCTTCTTTAAATGTAGTTTCAATCACACCGGCACGACCACCGCCATTTGCAGACGCATATGACAGCCCTAGCTCCAGCGCATTACCGGATGCATTCTGATAGACTGCAATCAGGGTAGGTACGCCACCACCACGCAGGTATTCAGAACGAACGGTATGGCCCGGACCTTTCGGCGCCACCATAAAGACATCCATATCCGCACGTGGTTCGATCAATTTAAAGTGCACGTTTAATCCGTGTGCAAAGACAAGCGCAGCCCCCTCTTTCATATTCGGGGCCAAATCATTGGCATATAAATCCGCCTGCAATTCATCCGGCACCAATACCATCACGACATCCGCTACTTTTGCCGCTTCAGAAGGCAACATAACGTTAAAACCGGCAGCCTCTGCCTTTTTCGCAGACCCTGACCCCTCACGCAGGCCAATAATCAAATTATCAACACCGCTATCGCGCAGGTTTGCGGCATGGGCATGCCCCTGGCTGCCGTAACCGATGATAGCCACTGTCTTCGTTTTAATCAGGTTTACATCCGCATCGCGATCATAATATACGCGCATATTAAATTCCTTTATCCTCATCCCCCGTGGGGCATTACTTATCTTACGTTGTGTTCTCTATAGCTTATCTTGACCCCGGGCCAATGCTGCAACCCCGGTACGTACGACTTCCACCAATCCCAACTCCTGCATCAACGTTGCAAAAGCTGTTATTTTTTCCGTTTTACCCGTGACTTCAAAAATGAAAGAGCCCTTCGTGCTATCCACCGTTTTAGCACGGAAAGCTTCGGCAATCCGTCTTGCCTCTTCGCGGTCTTCCGGATTTGGGGCCACTTTAATTAACGCCAACTCCCGTTCCACTGACGGACCGTCTAATGTCAAATCACCCACGCGAATTACTGGCACCAAGCGGTCTAGTTGGGCCTTAATTTGTTCAATCACCATCGGCGTACCCGTAGTGACGATCGTAATCCGTGATGTCTGCCCCTCCATATCATCGGGGGCCACCGTCAGGCTTTCAATATTGTAACCCCGACCGGAAAACAATCCGATCACCCGGGCCAACACCCCGACCTCGTTGTCCACAATGACAGAAATCGTATGACTTGCGGTATTTTCCAATGCTGTTGCGTTCAATTTAGTCCCTATAATCTTTTGGTTCATAGTCATGGACAAACGCCCACAAAATACTGGCTTATCGCAATTTTGCAATCACATATTGCCAACAACTGGAAACGTTCCTTTTGCCGTGGCAAAACTCATATTCTAAACAAGTGCCGCCCCACCTGAAAATTCCTCATGGTCTTCGGCATCAGCCAAAATCATTTCATGGTGTCCCGCACCTGAAGGCACCATGGGGTAACAATTTTCCAGTTTAGCCACACGGCAATCGAAAATAACCGGTTTGTCAGACGCAATCATCTCCATAATTGCGCCATCCAGTTCATCCGGCATTTCCGCACGTATCCCAACGGCCCCGAAAGATTCAGCCAGCTTGACGAAATCGGGAAGTGCTTCTGTATAACTATTTGAATAACGCCCCTCGTGGTTCAGATCCTGCCATTGCCGGACCATTCCCATGTACTCATTATTCAATATAAAGACTTTTACCGGCAGTCCATACTGCATCGCCGTACTCATTTCCTGAATATTCATCAGGATTGAGGCTTCCCCGGCTATATCAATCACCAGTTTATCCGGATGCGCCACTTGCGCACCGATAGCTGCAGGCAATCCATAGCCCATTGTCCCTAACCCGCCTGATGTCAGCCAATGGTTAGGCTCTTCAAACATATAGAACTGAGCCGCCCACATCTGATGCTGGCCAACCTCTGTTGAAATATAAGGTTTACGGTCTTTGGTCAGCTCATAAAGACGCTGCACGGCATACTGTGGCATGATGACATCGTCACGTTGCGTATAATTTAGACATTTGCGATCACGCCACGTCTCAATCTGTGTCCACCAATCCGCAAGAGCCTCTTTGTCCGCAGAATGCACCCCGGATTTCCACACCTTAATCATATCTTCCAGAACATGCGCCGCATCTCCGACAATCGGCAAATCAACATGAACCGTCTTATTAATAGAGGACCGGTCAATATCTACATGTATCTTTTTGGAATGAGGTGAAAAAGCATCAAGTCGACCGGTCACCCGGTCATCAAAACGGGCCCCCAAACACAACATGACATCACACTTATGCATCGCATTGTTGGCTTCATAGGTACCATGCATGCCTAACATGCCAAGAAAATGTTTATCCGTACCGGAAACAGCCCCGAGACCCATAAGCGTACTGGTAATCGGAAAGCCTGTCATTTTAACAAATTCGCGCAATAACTGTGCAGCCGCGGGGCCAGAATTAATCACCCCGCCACCGGAATAGATTATGGGTTTCTTCGCTGATGCCAACAATTCAACTGCTTCACGGATATTTTCAATATCCCCTTTTAATTGCGGCTTATAACTACGATGGGAAATTCGGCCGGAATGCAGAACATCGCTGGTCTGGATTTGGACATCTTTTGGAATATCAATCACAACAGGTCCCGGGCGACCATTTGTCGCAACATAAAAGGCCTCATGAACGATGCTGGAGAGCTTATCTACATCCTTCACCAGATAATTATGCTTTGTACAATGACGCGAAATGCCAACTGTATCAGCCTCCTGAAACGCGTCTGACCCAATCAAATGTGTTGGCACCTGCCCCGTCAGACAAACAACGGGTATAGAATCCAGCATGGCGTCCGTCAGGCCAGTAATAGCATTCGTCGCACCAGGACCAGACGTCACCAAAACAACACCAGGCTTTCCTGTAGAACGTGCATAACCTTCGGCCGCATGAACAGCGGCTTGCTCATGACGAACGAGGATATGACGAATTTTCGTTTGCTGGAAAATTTCATCATAAATTGGCAAGACCGCCCCGCCGGGATAGCCAAAAATCACATCAACCCCAAGGTCCTCAAGGGATTTAATGAGAATTGCGGCACCACTTAAAGGCTTTGTCGTCATATCCAGACCTTTCATCAACTTTAACACTTAACTTACGCACCTATTATAATGACTTGCGACTATCTGCAGTGCGTAGCATTCCCATCACGCTTACCATGGCGCAGAACGCATTCAGGCAGCCCTTATATCGGCAAAAAAGTCATTGTGCAATTGAAAGACTTAATTACCAATAAGGCCGCATTTTTCGGGAAGTTATTATAATAATATTACAAAGTCAACATCATATTTGTAATTTATAAAAAGATTTTGTCCGGTATAATTTCATCTTCTTTCGATGAGATAAAGACCCAATCACTAAATTGATTACGAAACCATGTCATTTGTCGTTTCGCATACTGACGGGTTAACATCTTGGCAGTAACAACAGCTTCTTCCAGGGAAACCTCCCCGTTTAGATAGGCCGCCAACTGCACCGCCCCTAAAGATTTCATGACAGGTGTATCCACAGTATAACCTTCGGCAATTGCGTGCTTCACTTCTTCCAAGGCACCATTTTGCACCATCAAGTCAAAACGGTGGTTGCAGTTATCATAAACCGTTTCGCGGGGAGGATAGAGTATGATACGCGCAATATTCAAATCAGGCTCATTTTTCAATCCCCCGCGTGGAGGCTGTGATTGCCATTCCGACAATGATCGTCCTGTTGACCGGATCACCTCCAATGCCCGTGTAATACGTTGTCGGTCAGCAGAATTTAACTGCGCCGCCATCATAGGGTCTTCACGTTCCAGTAAAGGATAAAGCTTCTCAGGCTCCTCTACCATCATCTGCCTTAATGAATGCCGCACTTCAACATCAATATCCGGCACAAAAACCAACCCTTCGTAAAGGGCCTTAAAATATAATCCAGTACCTCCGGTAACAATGGGTATGCGCCCGCGAGACCATATCCCGTCCAGAACAGGTCCAGCCATTTCCCGCCAGCGCATGACGGAGCAACCATCATTCCCTGACAACAGACCGTATAAATGATGCGGGCATTGCGCTTCTTCCTCAGCATCCGGGCGCGCTGTCAGACAACGTAGTTCACGGTAAATCTGCATACTATCCGCATTGACAATTTCACCATCAAAATGCGTCGCCAATGCCAGCGCCAATGACGACTTGCCGCTGGCCGTTGCCCCCCCCAGTAAAATTAATTTGCGATGGTTTATCATTGTGCTTGGTAATCAACTGGCCTTAAATTATGTCGTCCGTGACGTCTTCTTTCCCTTGCTAACATAAAAATGCCCTTTCACATAAAACTGACACCAAAAAAATATGGCATCTGGGCTGTGGTCTGTGTACCTATAGTCGGCAAAGACCTATGGCAATGATGGAAGTTTCTGTCATCATCGCCCACATAATACCTTGAAAGTGAATATGACCATGGCAAATGTTCTGACCTTAATCGCATCGCCGGAAACCGCCGACCTTACCGATCAATTGGTAAAGCGCGCCTGTGACAGCCTCCGACAGGCCGGGGCAATTGTACAGGATATACGCTGGCTCGCCCCCAAAATCGCCGTGGATATTCCTTTTAACGGCATAGCCCCGAATATCGCACAACAACAAGCGGGGATAGCTTTGGGCAACGCCCCTATCGATTTTTTTGCACAACCCGTCGCCGACAGACAAAAAAAGTTGTTGGTCGCTGATATGGATAGCACCATCATTCAAGTAGAATGTATTGACGAGCTGGCTGATTTCGCTGGCCTAAAGGAAAAAGTCGCAAAAATCACGGAAGCCGCCATGCGCGGGGAGCTTGACTTCGCCGAAGCTCTGCAAGAGCGGGTTGCCCTTCTGGCGGGCATGGATGTGTCCGTTTTGGAAAAGGCCTTTACTGAACGGGTTGTCCTGATGCCAGGTGCCATTGAAATGGTTAAAACCATGAACAAAATGGGCGCCAAGACCGTATTGGTTTCCGGTGGTTTCACATTTTTCACCAACCGGGTAGCCCGGCAAACCGGCTTTCACATTAACCGTGCCAATACCCTTAACATAGAAAACGATCAATTAACCGGAACCGTTGGCCATCCCATTGTTGACGCGAACACAAAACTGCACTCTTTAGAAGAGTTTCGCCAGGCACAAGGACTACAAATAAATCAAACATTGGCCGTGGGTGATGGCGCCAATGATATCCCTATGATAAAGGCCGCCGGACTAGGCGTTGCTTATCACGCGAAACCAGCGGCGGCGGAAGCGGCAGATGCACAAATCAATCACGGCGATTTAACCGCATTGCTTTATCTTCAGGGCTACCACCAGGATGACTTTGCAATTGCATAGCTCCATATACGCATAGCCCTTATCAGTACCGCACCACGACAACGCATGGGATTTCTGTACAAAACCCACATATGCAATGGTCCTAAAGCGATCGACGAAGGCAATGTGTTATTGATATTTTTGGACACAATAAAGAAGACCGGGGAAAACCCGGCCTTCCTAACTCCATCGTCCAAACGATCTATAACAAAGATGTAGGATTATTTTTCTTCATCAATTTTCAGTGCCAGATGCCGGTAATCACCACGACTGTATATCCGCAACAGAACACTATTCCGGCCTGCCGCACGAAGACTTTCAATACGTGACTTCGCCGCATCCAGGCTATTAACCGTTTCCTGCGTAATTTCCACGATAACATCACCACGACGCACGCCCTTCTCCGCCGCGGCTGAACCACGCGTTACGCCGGCAACAACTACGCCTTCCAAATCATCTGGCAATTTTAGTGCCTTGCGGGTTTGAGATGTAATATCTTCCAGCTCCATCCCCAACATCGTTTCCTGCACTAAATTATCAGTAGATTCCTCATCCTCAACGGCCGCGACAGCCGCATCTTCAACTAACTCTTCAATGGTCACCCGCAACGGTCTTTCTTTGCCCTTACGCAAGACAATAACCTTCACGCTCCGTCCAATTTCTGTGTCAGCTACAATGCGGGGTAATTCACGCATTTCTTTAATGCTCTTACCATCAAATTTAATCAGGATATCTCCGGCACGCATACCAGCCTTATCCGCCGGGCTGTCAGGGCTCACACTGGCCACCAAGGCGCCCTCGGCCTTATCCAGCCCCAAGCTTTCCGCCATATCGTCGGTCACGGATTGAATTTTAACCCCTAACCAACCACGGCGGGTTTTCCCAAATTCCAAAAGCTGAGAGACAACCCGCTCCGCCTGTATTGACGGAATAGCAAAACCGATACCGATATTACCGCCAGATGGTGAGAAAATTGCTGTATTAATGCCGATAACTTCCCCCTTCATGTTGAACATCGGGCCTCCAGAATTTCCGCGGTTAATAGAGGCATCTGTCTGAATAAAGTCGTCATATGGTCCGGAGTTAATATCACGATTACGTGCCGAAATAATCCCCGCTGTCACCGAACCGCCCAAGCCATAGGGGTTACCAATCGCCAACACCCAGTCACCAACGCGGGCTTTACGTGAATCCCCCCACTTTACGGCGGTCAACCGTTTATCCGTTTCCACTTTCAGCACCGCAAGATCCGTCTTCTTATCACGGCCTAGAATTTTTGCCTCCAGCTCCGTACCATCTGTCAATTTGACAGATACTTCATCTGCCCCTTCAATCACATGATTATTGGTGACAATAAAACCAGTGCTATCAATAATAAAACCTGAACCTAATGAAGTACGATGACGGGGTTTCGCTGGTACACCATTGCCTTCACCATTGCCGCCCCGTCGTTCAAAGAAATCCTTAAAAAAATCTTCGAACGGGGAGCCGGGTGGGAATTGCGGCATTTGCTGTGACCGCTGCGTTTTGACCGTCTGTTTCGTGTAAACGTTGACTACTGCGGGCAACAATTCTTCACTTAATTCCGCAAAACCGTCTGGCGTACCGCGTGCCATAACCGTATTCACGGGCATCATGCCCAATAACATAACCGCCAAAAGGCCGATTTTTAGGAACCCCTTTGCCCCACATGATGCAAAGGCAAATTTGGCCCACAGAGCCGAGACGTTATTCAATACCAGCCCCTGCGGACCAGCTAAATTTGTATGAGACAGGACTTTTTCAGTCACAGGTCATTTCTCCTTACTTCACCCCTCAGGCCTTGTATTCCCACATCTTAATGACTTCTTATTTCCCACAGGTTACGGATAAAATATGTCGGAAATGTGCTGAATTTTATATCAGGATCATATTCAAATTTTTACCAGCCATACCACCAGCACGCCGATAGCAATAGCCACAACCCCCATCGTTATTATTGTCGTTTCAGGCTGCGCCAAAGCCGCGGCCATAGTCCGCTTCATCCCCCCAGGAAAGAGGGCATAAAGCAGACCTTCCAAGACCAAAACCAACCCAAACGCTACTAGTAGTTCCGTCATAGAGCTATTCCTTACCCTATAGCATTAGCGTTTTTTGGTAACATCCCCGCCAAAGAATTTGAAAAACTCGCTATCCGGTGACAGGACCAATGTCGTATCGTCTTTGCTAAGGGCCGCACTGTAGGCTTGCATGCTCCGATAAAAGGAAAAGAACTCAGGATCTTGGCTAAACGCATCCGCAAATAATTTCACTGCAATCGCATCACCTTCACCGCGGATAATTTCAGCATCGCGCTTGGCTTCAGCAAGTAGAACCGTCTTCTCACGGTCGGCCTTACTACGAATACGCAGGGCTTCTTCATCGCCTTTGGCACGTGCTTCACTGGCTTCACGTTCACGTTCTGTCTGCATTCGCCGGAAAATAGCCTGACTGTTGGCTTCCGGAAGATCAGCACGACGAATACGCACATCGACAACTTCAATACCAAATTGGGCCGCTTCTTCACGCACAGAATCCTTAATGTTCTGACGCAAATCTGCACGTTCACCGGACAGAACGGAACTCAATCCTTCCCGGCCCAGCACGCGTCGTGAGTTCGAATTAATCGTTGTCGCCAATCGCATTTGCGCCCCGCGAACATTCCGCACACTCTGGTATACTTTCAACGGATTTTCAATACGAAATTCCGTAATCGTATCCACCAAAAGCCGCTTTTGATCCGATGTGATAACCTCTTGCGTTGGAGCGTCCAAAAACAGAACACGCTTATCCATATAGGTTACGGTTTCCGCAATCGGTAATTTGAAGTAAAGCCCCGGGTCGCTTTCAGTCCGCACAGGATTACCAAATCGGAGAACCAATGCATGCTCTGTCTCTTTTACCGTAAAGAAGGTTGCATTTGCTGCCACCAGACCGATAAAGGCCAAGATCAATAAGACGATAAGACTATTTTTTGCCATTTTTAATGTCCCCTGATCCTAATTCGTTTTCTTCTGAATTTCTGGTAGTGGCAGGTAAGGAACAACACCTGACCCGGCCTCGCCATCAATAATCACTTTATTCATACCACTCATGATTTTTTCCATGGTCTCTAGATAGATACGCTCTCGCGTAACGTCTTTAGCCTGTTTATATTCATTATACACAGCCAGAAAACGCGAAGCTTCACCTTTTGCTTTTGCGATAATTTCTTCCCGATAGGCCTGGGCTTCCTGGAACATCCGCTCTGCTTCACCGCGGGCACGAGGGACAATATCATTTTGATAAGCCTCGGCTTCATTTCGCTTACGCTCACGGTCTGCCTGCGCCTTCTGTACATCACGGAAAGAATCAATCACCGCTGCGGGGGGATCTACTCGCGTCAGTTTCACCTGTTCGATCGACACGCCCGCCCCATAACCATCAAGTACAGTTTGCAATTTATTCTGGGCTTCTATCTCAATACGCTGACGCCCCTCAGTCAGGGCATCCTGAATAGGGGTTTTTCCGATAATCTCACGCATGACACTTTCAGCAACGGCCTTTATCGTTTGTGGCGGTTGCTCAACATTAAACAAAAACATCCCTGCATCAGCGATACGCCAGAACACTGAAAACTCAATCTCAATAATATTTTCGTCACCGGTCAGCATCTGCCGTTCGTTCTGTACGCTGACATTACGACGCAAAGATTGATTATTATTACCCTGAAAGCCGATATCAATCTGATTAATCACCGTGACTTTGGGCAGCAACACCGTTTCAATCGGTGATGGCAAATGGTAATTCAAACCCGGTGTCGTGGTATTTACCCACTTACCAAACCGTAGAACGACCCCCTGTTCATCGGCATTCACGCGGTAAAATCCTGTCGCCAGCCAGCCGCCAATCAATACCAGTAAAATAAGCAGTATCCCCATACTCCCCAGACCGCCGGGCATCGCTTCTTTCAACTGATTTTGCCCCTTGCGGATCAAATCCTCAATATTGGGGGGCTCCTGTCCGCCGCCGCTGGGGCCTTTGCCCCATGGTCCACGATCATCACCACCGTTATTGTTTTGCCACGGCATGGAAACCTTACTCCTTGAAATTAGCTCGATAAACAATCATGTAATCACGTAAGCGGTAAAAACAATAGCCGCATTGGTCATAAGTATTACATTATTGAACATTGTATCGCCGGATATAATCGTCATACAAACATGAAATAAAAGACACAAATGAAACGCTTACTACAATTATTTAAATTCAAGGGTAATAGGGATATGTCAGAGGTCAACCGTGAACAGGTGTTTGAGGCTTTAAAAACAGTTTTCCATCCGGAAAAAGGCAAAAATGTTGTCGATTTAGGACTTGTCACAAGTGTCGTGGTCGCTAATGGCAATGTGAGTTTCGGGATTCAAATTGATCCGAGCGAGGCACAGCAGATGGAACCAGTCCGTCTGGCTTGTGAACAGGCTATACAGAAGCTTGCCGGCGTTAATAAAGTAATGGCGGTCCTGACCGCAGACCGTCCATCTGACGCCCCAGCCCCTCAGCAATCCCCATCTACAGAAAAACCACAATCTCCCCCACCGCAACCACAACCACGTACTGGCGGTGGCATTGACGTGCCCGGAGTAAAAAAAATCATTGCGGTCGCCAGCGGCAAAGGTGGCGTTGGCAAATCCACAACGACCGTCAATCTGGCGTTGGCACTGCGGGCTCAGGGGCTGAATGTCGGAATCCTTGATGCGGACATTTATGGCCCGTCCCTACCTAAAATGATGGGACTTTCTGGCCAACCCGAAAGCGTTGATGATACGTACATGATTCCCAAACGACGTTACGATTTGTCATGTATGTCGATCGGCTTCTTTTTGGACGAAGATCAGGCAACAATCTGGCGTGGCCCGATGATTCAAACCGCACTAACCCAAATGCTGACCGATGTGAACTGGAAAGAATTTGGGGAATTGGATGTCATGCTTGTGGATATGCCCCCGGGAACCGGTGATGTGCAATTAACCATGGCGCAACAGGTCCCGCTCGCCGGGGCGGTTATTGTCTCTACGCCACAGGATGTAGCCCTGATCGATGCCCGCAAAGGTATTAATATGTTTAAAAAAGTCAATGTCCCTATTTTGGGTATCATTGAGAATATGAGTTATTTCCTTTGCCCAAGCTGTGGCGAACGCGCGGAAATTTTTGGTCATGGCGGTGCCCGTGAAACAGCAGAAAAACTTGACACCAATTTCTTGGGCGAAGTCCCCCTTCATATGACTATTCGTGAAAAATCTGATGCCGGGGAGCCGGTTGTCGCCACCGAGCCCGACAGCCCCTTTGCAAAACCTTACATGGACATTGCCAAGGCACTCCGCGATGCCATTGCCGGTGAGGCAGAAGACGGTCCAAGCATCGTTTTTGAATAATCTTTTGCGATGTTGCACCTTAATTAAGGCACACAAATGTACACGGCCCCGACAGATGATATGTTGAAAGATATTCTGCAAAACAGCGAAACAATCGCTGTGGTCGGGGCCAGTGACAAACCAGACCGGGCCAGCTACAGAGTCATGAACTTTCTTATCGCGAAAGGCTATGACATTTACCCGGTCAATCCACATTTAGCGGGCCAGTCTATACAGGGACGAAAAGTCTATGCCTCCCTAAAAGACATCCCCCAGTCTATTGATATCGTTGATATCTTCAGACGTCCCGAAGAAACGCCTACCATTGTGGATGAGGCCCTCTCCATAAGTGCAAAAACCATCTGGATGCAATTGGGTGTTACGAATGAGGCCGCGGCACAAACGGCCCTCAAGGAAGGGTTAAACGTGGTGATGGACCGGTGCCCCGCGATTGAAATGCCAAGATTAGGGCTGTAAAGTCGATTATATTAAGATAATAAGGGCTAAAATCGAAAACGAAGGCTAACTTAAAACACTACCTTCATGCCCAGAGAAACAACGGGGAATAGTCGGTGCTGTCGCCCTAACTGTGCGGACCGCGCTTGTTGTAAATTATCATGAAAATACCAGCCCTGAACGACCTGCGGGCCCTGGGTAATAAACGGTAGGTGATTACGCTTTTGATACACCAGCCCCATATGTAAACTTACATCTACAGATTTTGGCAATGTGCCTAATTCGCGCCAACCTATCCCCACATAGGGTAAAATATCGTTCTGACTGTTTTGCCCCGTGATATGGACGATATCCTCCCGTACACTACGGATACTATATAATCCTGTTTCACTGCCGGTATTCACTACAAATTCCTGAAGCCCGTTGTCTTTCAACATTCCCCATGTGATATGAAAGCTATCTCGGAAGGGGCGCCAGTCCAGAAAACTGCGCAGTGCCTTCATCAGCGGGTCGTGACCACCCTCTCCCTGATGATCTTCAACAGGATATACCGCTGATAAAATGTTTTTTTGCATACGGAAGGGCCAATAATTCATACTCACGCCCCGTCGTTGCGTGCTGACGTCCACACGATCATAACGCAGATCAATGCGGCTCTGGGCATTTTCTTCCATCAATTCGGGTAACGTGACCGCGCGGGCCGGGTAACATATGGTCACAACAAATGCAGCAATAACAAAAGCAAGACGGCGTTTCATGGGGTCCTCCCTATCTTGCTTTTGATTCTACGCGATAGGCTTTAACCCTTTTTTAAGTATTCACCGCCTTTAAACAAAGCCTTAATCAATTTTTAATAAAGATGCCAACCTCAGCCCGCAGCCTCCTTCAAGACCTTAGTTAAGGTCTTGGGAAAGCTCGTCTCTTACCTCATCAGATAATATTGCAAGGTGGCCATAGTGTGGGTGTTCAATGCCCAATAATACCTTATAGGCACCAGACTTAAAATGAGCCGCCTGCTCTTCTGTTAACGGAAAATGAAAGAAATGCACAGAAGACGCCTTACCATCTTCGCGGCTGCGTTCCACATCATCTTCAGCGCGGGCCATTATACGTGTTCCCCCGATATCCAGATAAACACAATCTTCCACCCCGCCCATGCGGCCCAGGAAAACCGCACGGCGTGCTGCATCCTCTATTTCAAACATCATGGTGGCCACCAATTCCCGCCCCCTGGGGATCAGCGGATTATAGGCTTCCAGTTCATCGCGCAGCTGTTCGTCACCGCCTTTCTCAATATATAACATTTCATGTATCTGCATCCACATGGTGTCATAATTTTCGAAATAGAATGTGGCATCCGGCCCTACGCCTATACGGCGGCGGCGTTTGCGCGCGATATTTTCCTGTCTTAAAGATTTACGTTGCGCCGCATAGACATCCAGCGGAAGGATATCTGCGGGCGTTAAGACCTTTTCTTCCCGCGACATTAAACACTCTCCGTCTTATGGCCATAAGCACTGGCAATCAGCTGTATAGGATTGGGCGCATGCTCTGGACGCAAATCCACTTCTTGGTCTTCCATAGTCTGCAATAAATGCTCCCCGGCCAACGGGCATTCCGAAACGACATAGGCATGGCCATGCCGTCCAATCTGACGAGCCGCATTTTTACCAACATCCAAAGCAGTATCAAAATGGGCCTTCATCATACCCCATTTACCGCCATGCCCGGAACAACGCTCCACCACACTTACTTCTGTGTCTGGAATATAGCGCAGCATTTCAGCCGCTTTGGCCCCCATATTCTGGGCCCGGGAATGACACGACAAATGCACTGTGATCCCTCCCTCTAATGGTGACATGCCGTCTGCCAGCCCCTCTTTCTTTGCGATATCAACAACATATTCTGACAGGTCGTATGTTGCCGCTGCCAAGGCCTTCACCTGTGGTTTGTCTGGTAATAAAAGTGGCCATTCAAATTTCAGCATTAATGCACAGGATGGGGTTAACGCGACAACATCATAGCCTTTTTCTATCCATGTCCCCATGGCCGCCGAAACTTTTTCTGCAGATGCCGCCACGGCCTTAAGGTCACCATTCTCAAGTTTAGGCATGCCACAACACGACGGGTACACAAATTCGCAATCCACACCGTTGCGCGCCAAAACGGCCTGTGCGGCCAGGCCGATATCCGGATTATTATAATTTGCAAAACATGTGGCATATAGAACGACTTTACGGCCATGGGCTGGTGCCGAAACCTCTACTGGTTGCGACAATTTACGTAATTTCTTTTCCAAACTTCGGAATTTAAATTCCGGGACAGCGGCCCTTTTATCAATCCCGGTAATTGCTTCAATCAGCGGACGCGTCAGGCTATTGCCAACGCGTGAAGCCCAATTCACCAACGGGGCTATTGGCGCCACAAGTTTGCCGTTACGGTCTGTGTGTGCCAATTGTTTGTCTATAAAACCACGTTCACCACGTTTAAATTCAGCCGCACGATAACGTAACATCAAATGAGGAAAATCCAGATTGAACTCATGCGGCGGCACATAAGGACATTTGGTCATAAAACACATATCACATAATGTGCAGTCATCTATCACCGCTTTGAAATCATTGCTATCAACACTGTCCAATTCACCGCTATCAGACTCGTCAATGAGGTCAAAAAGACGCGGAAATGAATTGCACAGATTAAAACAGCGCCGACAACCATGACAGATATCAAAAACGCGCCTTAATTCTGTATCAATGCTTTCAGGGTCATAAAAATCATCGGATTGCCAATCCAACGGATGACGGGTTGGGGCCTCTAGACTTCCTTCACGCATGCTTCCGCCTTCCCCGGTCTGCTGACCGGCTGCAACTATCAACAACTGTGGTGCATATCCGCCAGTATAGTCGCGCTGTGGTGACTACACTGGCTATGTTTATGCGGGCCAAGCTTAGTCTGGACTAACCGTGACTAACCGTCCAAATTGTCCAACGCTTTTTGGAAACGCCCTGCATGGGACTTTTCGGCCTTCGCCAGCGTTTCGAACCAATCAGCAATTTCGTCAAAGCCCTCGTCACGCGCTGTACGGGCCATTCCCGGATACATATCCGTATATTCATGGGTCTCCCCGGCAATCGCCGCTTTGAGATTATCCGAAGTACCTCCAATTGGCTCTCCCGTCGCCGGGTCGCCTACTTCTTCTAAAAACTCAAGGTGACCGTGGGCATGGCCCGTTTCACCTTCTGCAGTGGAACGGAATACCGTTGCCACATCATTGTAACCTTCAATATCCGCCTTTTGCGCAAAATATAAATAGCGGCGGTTCGCCTGGCTCTCACCGGCAAAAGCATCTTTTAGATTTTCTTCTGTTTTTGAACCTTTTAAGGACATAAAAGCCTCCTATAATCTGTATGGGCCATAATCTGTTTCGGGTTTCGTAAAACGCCTGTAACGCAGATAACAACAACAACTGTTACGGAGCTTTCGGGGACTTATTGTTCTTATTCACCCGGAAAGGTTGAATAATTGTAGGACATTAGCAAGGAAAGTCAAATTTCTAGAATAACTATAAAAAAGAACTTCTCTATTACGCAGATGCAAAAAAGGCCGCGTACACGGCGGCCTTCTCATTTTGTGTTATATTCCAGTTGATTATCTCTTAAATGTCCAACGTTGATTTTTTGTCCAACGCACCAGCAATATATCCACCCATTTTTTCAAGCCGTGCCAGATAAAGCTCATCAAAGTCCTCTACTGTCGAGTCTTTCACCGCAGGACGTGATAACATCGCCGCCGACCATTTTTCCATTTTCGGTAGCCCCGCAATTAAATCCAGCCCCAGATGACGCTTAAATACATCCATGCGCCGTAACGTCCCTGCATAGGCAGCATCGGCCAACGAAAACGCCTCACCGTTGAACAATGGTCCGTCTCCTAACTGCCCTTCCAATCGCTCCAATTTCTCACGGGCAGCATTTTTCTTTTCAAAATAAGTCTCTTTATCCTTTGCATGCATTAACTGAAACAAGTCGCCGGATATTTGATTACCGAATTCAATCCAGGCACGGTTTTTTGCTTTCAGCAGCGGATCCGACGGGTGCAGTGCAGGGGGAATAATCTCATCCAGAAATTCATTAATCACGGCAGATTCAAAAAGGATTTCACCATCAACTTTCAGGACAGGGACCTTGCCCAAAGGTGAAATCTCCAAAAACCAATCTGGCTTATTTGCCAAATCAATATACGTGATATCAAAATCCACCCCTTTTTCCAGCAACGTCACAACGGAACGCTGCACAAAAGGGCATGTTTTAAAACTTATTAATTCAAGCTTGGGGGAAATGGACATAGTTCTCTTCCTGATGAGATTACACATTCTTCTCAAGCATAAAATAATTGCCAGAGGATAAAAGCCGTAATTTTACAGGAATCATCGGAGATTATCCCAATTCATGGGTAAGGAGGTCCGCATCAACATCCGGGATAATGCGTTCTTTCGGCAGGGTAATAATCGCACGTGTCCCTTTACCATATTCGCTTTCCAAATTGAAAACAGCCCCATGTAAATCCAAATAGGCCCGCACAATGGATAGTCCCAGGCCGCTGCCTTCGTTCACTCGATTTAACTCACTATCGACTTGGAAAAAGGGCTGCGTCACGGAGCTAAGCTGTTCTTTGCGTATGCCGATACCCTGATCTATCACCTCGATTGATAACCCGCCATCACGGTTTTGATAGGCAACTAATGTGACCGTACTACCTTCTGGTGAAAACTTCACCGCATTGGACAACAAATTCAATAAAACCTGACGCAGAAGCAAAACATCGCCTTTCACTTCCGGTAGACGCGCCATCGTCTGCGGCTGTATTAGAATGTTCTTCTTCGTTGCGGTTGCCGACATAATTTTTGTCGTTTTCTGGATCAACTCTTCTAGGTCGAAAATTTCATCATTGAGTTCCAGTTTCCCGGCCTCAATCTTAGACATATCCAAAATCGCATTGATAACGCTGAGTAAATGCTGACCACTACCATGAACAATATCAACATATTCACGATATTCTTCCTGGGCAATCGCACCATAAGTTTCATTTTTAATTATTTCAGTAAAACCGATAATGGCGTTTAACGGTGTCCGTAATTCATGATTCATATTGGACAAAAACATCGTTTTACTACGATTGGCATCTTCCGCTTCCCGCTGTGCGACCATCGCCTGCTCTGCCCGAATTTTCATCTTTTCTGACGTTGCCTGAAGAAGCGACAATGCGGTTCCCACCCCCAAATAATCCTGACCGCGACAAATAATAAATCCTGTCATCAGGGCATTAGGTTCATCTTTAACAAGAATTTCCGTCAAAAAGTCGATAGAATTAGAACTATCAACAATAAGAGGCGTCGCGTGCATCAACGAAGAAATAGGCCGCTTTTCGTATAAGGCCCGACCAAAACGGTCTGCCAGACGTAAAATCATTTCCGTTCTGTTTACCAAACCCACAGGACGGTCATCGTCAATAACAGCAATCACCAATAACGATACATCGGATTGAAAAATTTCAAACACATCTTCACAGGGCGTCTGAGGTGAGACAATAGGCACCTCTGTCACCAGTATTTCAACCGTATTTTCCACGCTGCTACGCCTGCTTCCATACAAAGTATAAATAAATGTATATACTTACACGCTAGGATGGCGGGCATTTATTAAGGCAATCTTACTGTAGCAAAAACTTCATATTTCATATGTATTTGCTACCATAAAATATGATCGTCACTGTCACAGTGATGACACGCGGTCCAGAACAACAAAGCTATAGTCGTGGCTATCCTTATCTCCGGCAGAATGGTCTTCGGAATGGCGTATCACCCAATCATTGGTGCTCCATTCCGGGAAGTAGGCATCTCCTTCCACCTCACCTTTCACTTTGGTCAGGTATAGGCGGTCTGCAATGGGTAAGGCTAACTTAAATATCTCCCCACCGCCAATGACCATGACTTCCGGTTCCCCCTTTGCCGCAGCAATCCCCATTCCAATTTCCAGTGCTGTCTCCAGACTATGGGCAGTAATCACACCTTCATGGCTATATGACGTATCGCGGGTGATAACGATATTCGTTCGCCCCGGTAAAGGCTTACCAATGCTATCATAGGTTTTACGCCCCATGACAATGGGCTTTCCCATGGTAATTTTTTTAAAATATTTCAGATCAGACGATAACCTCCACGGCAGGTCGTTATCACGACCGATAACGCGGTTATCCGTCATTGCTACCACCAGAGCTACACAAGGCATTATACAGCAACCTCTGCTTTTATATGTGGATGGGACTGGTATCCCTCAAGCGTGAAGTCATCATAAGTAAAAGCAAACAGATCCTTTACTTCTGGATTTAATTTCATTACCGGCAATGGCAACGGCTCCCGGCTAAGCTGCAATTCAGCCTGCTCTATGTGGTTCAGATATAGATGGGCATCACCAAAACTATGGATAAAATCCCCCGGTTTAAGATCACAGACCTGTGCCAGCATCAATGTGAGCAATGCATATGATGCAATATTAAAGGGCACCCCTAGGAAAATATCCGCACTACGCTGGTACAATTGACACGAAAGTCTTCCTTCAGCCACATAAAACTGGAACAAACAGTGACATGGCGGCAACGCCATATTTTCAACATCAGCAACGTTCCATGCGCTGACAATATGGCGACGTGAGTCCGGGTTATTCTTTATCTGCATGACCAAATTACGGATTTGATCTATCTGTCCCCCATCTGCTGTGGGCCATGACCGCCACTGGTGGCCATAGACCGGCCCAAGATCGCCATTTTCATCTGCCCACTCATCCCAGATAGACACCTTATTGTCTTTCAGATAGCGAATATTTGTCTCCCCCATGAGGAACCACAACAATTCATGAACGATAGACCGCAAATGTAGTTTCTTGGTCGTCACCACGGGAAAACCCTCTGCCAGATTAAAACGCATCTGGTAACCGAAAACACTTTTCGTGCCTACGCCCGTTCGGTCTTCTTTAACAACGCCATTATCCAAAACGTGGCGCATGAGATCATGATACTGTTTCATAAGTCATCCAACCTAAACGATGGGAATTACCAACAAAGGCCGCACATTGTACCCATCCAAAGAATTTAAGACTGCATATTGCACAAATCCCCCGCCAATGGCAATTAACCTGTCCACCATCACCGTCACAATATTTTTCTTCGCACCTCTTTACATAACTAATCTTGGAATATTAATAATTACGCCTTATATTAAAGAAGTTGGGCAACCAACTATGGCGATAAACAGTCGTGTGGAATAGACGTTGCGGACCCGGGGGCGGTACCCGGCGCCTCCACCAAAAAAAGTCAAAACCTTAAATTTAAGAGAACGACTTTTTCTGAGGGGGGCGAAATTAGGATCGACGTGCGTAGTAAAGGCATATCTTTCGCTCAGCGTGACACCGCTGCAAAACAGGTCAAAATTCACAAATGCAAACGATAATGAAGCATTTGCCGTAGCCGCTTAAGGCTACACGGGGTTCGGAGGGCACCTGGCAACAGAAGCCCTTCACTTTCATCTCTTTGCCGTTGCTATAGATTATGGTTAGCTTATTTTAAGGCTAAAATCAGAATTTCAGACTCGCAGAGCGTTGCGCAACAGGTTATAACCAATCTACAACATTGTCCGTCATCGTAACGATTGGGTCACGATGCTTTCCGTTCATGACGGCTTAAAAGACACGAAAAATAGGGTTTACATTGATGTCAGAGATTGTAATCGAGTATGACAGAATGGTGCAGGATGCGCTGCTGGGTGTTGTCAAAAACATTCTTTCAGATGCTTCCAAACAAGGTCTGCCGGGCGATCACCATTTCTACATTGCTTTTGACACCACTCATGAAGAAGTAAGCATTCCTCCCTACCTTCGTGAACGTTACCCCGAAGAAATGACAATTGTGCTCCAAAATCAATTCTGGAATCTCACCATTCAGCAGGATTATTTTGAAGTAGATTTAAGCTTTAATCAAAAACGTGAAACCCTGCATATTCCTTTCGCGGCACTGACCGGTTTTCTTGATCCTTCTGTAGAATTTGGTTTGCATTTCCAACACAATCCCGGTGACGCGGACTTTATGGATGACGACTTTTCTGATGCCCATCCTGATAGCACTTCGGACACGCCCCCCTCAGGTGCACAAGAAGAGGCGGCTAAAGACGACAGCACAAAAGTTGTAACGCTCGACGCATTCCGAAAAAAGAAATAACGGGATATTGGACTCTTGATAATTCAGGCTCAGCGTAATCTGTTGGGCCACCAGATTTTCTCATCACATACTGGCCATATTTGATCTTTGCAGATACTCATAACATCGCGTTGCGTCCCGTAGCTACGCGCCAAAAAGCTTGGCCTGCATCTATAAAAACGCTAAAACTAAGCTAAATATTATTAATAGCCTAATGTCCGCCAGCCTTCAGGGATAACTCATGACAGACTTCACTTATAAAGACCTTCTTGCCCCCGCCCATAAGGATGAAACACCTTACCGCAAAATCACCTCAGACCACGTCTCTACAATAGAAGTAGACGGGCGGAAAATTCTAAAAGTCGAAGATGCTGGGCTGGAACTGATCGCCAAAGAAGCGATGCGTGATATAGCCCATTTATTACGGCCAGGGCATCTTGAGCAACTCACCAAAATTTTGGATGATCCAGAAGCTTCTGACAATGACCGTTTCGTTGCCACACAGCTTTTGAAAAACGCTAATATTGCCGCCGGCATGATACTCCCAAGTTGTCAGGATACCGGCACAGCCATCATTGTGGGAAAGAAAGGCCAGTATGTCTGGACAGAAGAAGATGACGGCGCCCCTCTCACCCACGGAGTCATGAGAACCTATACAGAGACAAATTTACGCTATTCGCAAATGGCCCCTCTTAGTATGTATGAGGAAGCCAACACGCGTAATAACACCCCCGCGCAGATTGATCTCTATAGCACGACGGGTAACGAATACCATTTCCTGTTTATGGCAAAAGGCGGCGGTTCCGCGAACAAGACCTTCCTGTTTCAGCAAACCCCCGCCATGTTACGTGAAGATAAAATGTTGCCGTTCCTTGATGAAAAAATTAAGACCCTGGGAACATCAGCCTGCCCGCCATACCATCTGGCTATCGTCATTGGTGGCCTATCCGCAGAATTAAATTTGAAAGTCGTAAAACTGGCGAGTGCCCGTTACCTTGATAATCTTCCCACAACCGGTGATAAGAATGGCCGCGCTTTCCGCGATGTGGATATGGAAAAGAAAATCCATCAAATGACAGAAAAAGCCGGCATTGGTGCCCAGTTCGGCGGTAAATACTTCTGTCATGACGTCCGTGTTATTCGTCTCCCTCGTCATGGGGCGTCGCTGCCTGTCGGAATTGGGGTTTCCTGCTCAGCCGATCGTCAGGCCAAAGGCAAAATCACGGAAGAAGGTATTTTTCTGGAAGAACTGGAACGTGATCCTGCAAAATACCTCCCCGAAATCAAAAGCGACGACCTGGCGGGTCAAGTCGTGGATGTAGATCTCAATAAGCCTATGGGCGAAATACGCGCATTGCTCAGTCAATATCCCATCAAAACGCGGCTCAGCCTCACAGGGACAATCATTGTCGCCCGCGATATGGCTCATGCGGCTATTCTCAAGAATATTGAGGCAGGGCAACCCATGCCCCAATACATGAAAGACCATATCGTCTATTATGCTGGTCCTGCAAAAAAACCCGATGGTTTCGCCAGCGGATCCTTTGGCCCGACAACGGCGGGGCGTATGGATAGCTATGTTGCGAAGTTTCAGGAATTGGGTGGTAGCATGATCATGTTGGCCAAAGGCAATCGATCTAAACAGGTCGTAGATGCGTGCAACACACACGGTGGCTTCTACCTGGGTTCTATCGGTGGGCCCGCAGCTATTCTGGCACAAGATAACATCAAAAATGTTGAAGTGCTTGATTTTGAAGATTTCGGCATGGAGGCTGTCTGGAAAATCGACGTTGAAAACTTCCCGGCCTTTATTGTCGTTGATGATAAAGGTAACGATTTCTTCGCAGACATTTAAAAGGCTAAAGAAGGATGACCGGTAAGGACGCGGAAATACTGCAAAAACATTCCGTTGTGATTGCCGGTCATCAAACATCTATCACATTGGAAAATATATTCTGGTGGGAGCTCAAGGCCAGTGCCAAAAGCCAGAAGATATCCATATCGACACTTATCACTGATATCGATAACAAACGCCGGCCGGAAACCAACCTCTCCAGTGCCTGTCGTATCTATATTCTAAGAAAACTTCAGAACCGCTGTACAACATCAGCATAATTCTGGAGGCCAGATACGTTACATTATTTTGCCGGAACCACGTTATCCTGCTGTTTCGGGGTCAAGATATTCCTAAAGAGCAACTTACCAGCATCTTCTATAATCTTTTCACCATTCTTTTGCGATGACGGCGTGTCCTTTTCTGGTGAAGAGGCTGGTGGTTGTTCATCCGGCAATGGAGCTGCAGGCCCATTCACTGGCCCCTCCTCCTCTTTCGCTCGCGGGCGTGCGATAGTACCAAAAAGATCTTGTAATCCCCCTCCGGGATTATCCTTTCTCAGGGACTGTTGTAATAAGTTGGCCGCAATTAACCCCCCCACATATTTTTGCAATTTATCGGTTTGATAGGTAACAATGGGTTTATCCACACGCCCCGAAATGTTCACGCCGATAGGCGGGGCATCCTGATGTGCGCTTAAGGCGATCTGCCCGGCGGCCTTTAACCGCCAATTCGGGACATCTATAATGCCACCCATCTTACCAATCGCACCATCCATGTGGATATCTGCCCCCTTGAGGCTGATTTGTCCATTTTCTGCGACAACGTCTGCCGTCAACTCCTTAAACGGCGTCTGACCACGCGCCAGCACAGTCGACAATAGCCCCTTGAACCCTTTCATTTCTTTCATGTCATTTAGTTGGCGGCTTAACATCGGAATATCAATGCCGTTAATAACCCCTGATGACGTTGTCATTGTTCCCTTCCCGGAAAGTGATGACATCAATGCATATTGACTTAGACCACTTGCATTATACTTCCCTGAGAAATTGACATTTGACGTCACAGGATTAATACCCGCCATCGTTTTTGCTGCCTTTGCTAAGGACGCATTTGTTAGCCGAACATCCAAATTCAACGACGGCAGCGGGGCACCAGAAGCCTTTTGGGATGTGTTACCAGAGCGGGCAAAATGTCCCGTCATCTCCACATCCCCACCAAACAAACGGCTTGTCAGACCTGTCAACGACAACACCTGATCTTTCAATGTCAACGTGAACCTTGGCTGTTCAAAAATATAATCCTGATAAATGAGACGGCTGGCATTCACACTCAAAAGACCGTCTACGCCTTCCATCCAATCCAACACCATCGGTTGTCGTGACCACTGCCCGAATTCATTATTTTTTTGTGATGTCGTCGGCAGCAGATGATCCGCTTTAATTTCTCCTGTCGTCAATTGTAGCTGTACATGGCGTTGCTGCCCTACCGATGAAAAGTCCCCCTCTCCTGAAAACTTCATCTGTCCAATTTGCCCTGTTATCTCTAGCAGGTTGTATTTATTGTTGCGCTGACGCAGGATCCCTTTCATATCCAACTTGCCCAGAGACGCGGCAGATGGTTGATAATCAATACCTAAGCCACGGACAAACTTGATCGTTTCTGGATGATGTAAAGTTATCAGAAGATCATAATCATATTCTTCAAAAAGTGCCTTTACACTCCCCTTCCCGGCCGCCTCATCGTGGGTGGGGCGATGTTGCTTTAAAGCCCCTTTTGCCGTTAAGTCTCCACCGGCTATCGTCATCTTACCATCGACATCCAGTTGTGAGGGACTACCCGTGAGGTGTAATAGCGCGGCAATGGGACGGTCATCGGTCGCGCGCGGCGGGGTCAAACCACCGCCAAATTGTTGTATCATACTGACAAGGCTACTATTTTTAGCGCCAATATTTACATCAACACTCCCCAAATGCGGGAATTTTTTCAGCGTTGCGCTACGCATATTCCCCGTTGCTTTCAGGTTGGTGCCGCCCAGCGCACCTGATACATCAAAAACCATTTTCTCCGGCGAAATGCCCAATTTTCCTGAAAAAGCTCCCTTCCCCAGATTGCGCGCATCGACGGGTAAGTCGACATTGAGCTGCCGGACAAGAGGCAGCAAACTATCACCGCTGATTGAAAAATTCAGGTCGAGTTCCGGTTGCGATGTCAGTCCCTTGCCGTGACCTGTCATGGCGACATTCAGCCCGGCTGCATTAGCGAAGTTTAAGTGGCGTAAATGTAACGTCTGGTTTTGCAGACGTCCGGCAAAATGGGCCCCGCGCGTTTTTATCCCAGCATAATTGAGGCGAGCGACCCGCACATCATACTCCACATCCATTGCATCTAAAACAGGGGGCAACACCCATTGAAATTCTGTGCTGTCTGTATTCTCTACCCCAACATCAGGAATAGAAAATAGGTATGAATCCACATTGAACCGGTCAGCCTCTAATGCCACGGCCCATCGGGGAGAAGGCATCAGTCCATAAGACACATGTCCTGTAAATCGTGTTGAATCAATCAGACCCGACACATTACCAATAACCAATTGTTCCGGCTTTAGCTGATAATCGCTTCGAAACTGAAAACCAGTGAGCTGCCCCTGCGGCAGTGACGACACATCAAACTTTAACCACTCCGCGAAACCCCGCAAATTACTGGCATTAAACTGAATAGTGCCTGACAGCGATTTCTGGTCTATCCTGTCTGTTGTATTTTCTTGACCTGATTTATCTGCCCGCACAGACGCGGGCGTGATAACATTCGTTTGCGCCGTAATTTTTACGTCCGCACCACCTGGTAAAATTGCATTTGCTTTTTCTATAGTGAGCATACCGTGTTGCATGGACGCCACGACCTCTAGCTGTCGGGCAATTTTGCCATTGTATAACATGGCCCCAATGGCCAATGTCGCCTCACCATTCACATTATCCGGCAACGCGATAAGCCAATTCCATGGTGCATCTTCTGCCTCTGGTAATGATGGGGTGCCACTATTATCTCCCGTCCTTTCGTGATCCATTAGCCACTTTATCCACGGCTGCCAGTTTTCCACATCTACGCTATTCACTTTTAACGTGGCCGCGATGATTGGTACGGTTTTCAAATCAACAGATAACTGCCCAGCCCCTTTGGACTTTCCCAAATCAAAATCCAGCTCCGTCAGCAAAATCTGCTGCGGGTCTATCACAACTTTTGTCTGCATTGAAAATTGCTGGCCTGACGCTGGCAAGGTCGGCTGCACAACAGCCTCTCCTGCTAATGCCGTCACACTTTGCACCAGATCAGAAAGGTCACCCGCTTGTAAATTCAGTTTTCCTGAAAAGCCATTTTGTAGCTTCGTCCCACCTGCCTTATTTTGTCCTAAAACAAGTGTCCCGCGCAGATCCCCGCGTACGCGGTCCTGTTTTGTCATCACCATAAAATCAAGTGGCAAATGAAGACCGTCACGAGATTTGCCTATAGTGCCTGAAAACTTAAAGTCCTGCCCTGCGTGCCGGGCCCGTCCCGACAATGTAAATGGCCCCCGTAAGTTCTGCGCACTAATTTCTGTATTGATCCCATCTATACGCTTGTCCAGACCACGTTGTGCATCGTGATAAGTGAGGATACCCTGGCGCACTGTGAATTTATCCATACGGAAATCTTGTTGGCGCCCAACACCATCCTGCGGGTCGGGGTCTTCGCTCCCCGCACCTAATACCCAATTCGGCTGGCCTTGTTGATTAATTTCCAATGCCAATACAGGCTCAACCAAAACAATTTTTTCAATACTCACATTCCCGCGCAATAAGGCGAATAGCCCCAAATGACCTTCTACGCTTTTTAAACGTAATAGGTGGTCAGCCTGCCCACCGCTATGGTTTGCTACAGTTACGTCTTCTGCTGATAAAGATAATGTAGGAAGTGTTGATAAGGTAATGTGCCCTGCAATGCGAACGTCACGCCCGGTCAATGAAGATACAACGTCTTCAACCTGAGTACGGTATTCATTCCAGTTTAAAAAGCTCGGCACGATTAAAGCCGCCACTATGATAATAGCAACCCCGGCTCCCAGCCCCCAAAGTGCCTTCTTCAATACTTTCTCCGCCACATTCTTACCCAATGACCTTGTCATACTGCTGTATCAATACCACTTATGCAATGTATCATCATTGATAAAATCTAGGCGATATAAAGGCAACTGGAGTCCACGTCGCTCTTTGCCCTCATTTTATCAAAAAGACTGTATTAAGAGGATAATATCCTCTACGATGTTGATCGTTACCTATTGAAACATAATGAATAATTTAAAGCAGCCGCTTATGACGCCAGACCAAAGTCCCCCTGTTCTGTTAGAAACACAAGTAAGGGCAGAATGGATCGACTATAACGGCCATATGAATGTCGCCTATTACGCACTTTTGTTCGATCAGGCGTTAGAAGCATTTTTAGATTCAGCCGGTCTTGGTCTGGATTATGTACAGTCTGCTAAAAAATCTATGTTTGCACTGGAAAGCCACATTACTTATCAACATGAATTAACGCTGAATAATAAGGTTCATATCACCTTTCAACTATTGGATATGGATAATAAGTTCATTCATTATTTCATGCGGCTTTATAACAGTGCCGACAACACTCTCTCTGCGACTATGGAACAAATTTCCATGCATGTAGATATGGCAGATCGCCGGTCTGTGAGATTCGCGTCCCCGCAACTGGATTCCTTACGCAACGTGTATGAAGACCACACCGGTCGCTATGAGAATCCCTGGGAAATGGGCAAATCTATAGGCATCCGCCGCAGCCAAAAGGATAATTAATCGGTCAGGTCAGCACAGTGAAAATGCTATACAACAATATCATTGGCACAATTAAATCTTTTCCCCTTCTCTCACAGTTATTACCTGCGGGGGCCAGCACCTCTCAGCAAAAAACCAATCCTGCCTCTACCAGGCAGAATATATGCTTTTTCTATCTATATGCTTTTGCGTTTTTTTTGCTCAGCCATAGTGCAGCGATAGCCGCTTGCAGTGACCCCGCCACACCAGGCGTAGATTGGCAACGCTGTCTACGTGACGGGCGCCCCTTTGTTGACGTCAACCTCAGCAGTGCAAAATTACGTAGTGCCATTTTCTCTAGAGCTGATCTTTCAAACAGCAATCTCAGTGAAGTAGACGGCCGTCGTGTAAAATTTTTATCCGCCCAATTAACAAATACCAAACTGGATGGGGCAGATTTGCGTGAAGCTGATTTCACCAAAGCCATACTGGAAGGGGCAAGCCTCAAAAATGCCCGACTGGACCGCGCGCGCTTTTATCAAGCAAATCTGCGGGGAGCAGACCTGACGGCTGCGCGTCTTGACGATGCCGATCTTACCCGTGCAGACCTGTCTGGTGCTCTTTGGACTGATGGCCAGAAACGTTGCGGCCCACAATCCATAGGGCAATGCAAATGAACAGACACAATGCTTTCATTGCGCCGATAAGAAATATTTTTGCCCAAATTCATGACTACATGCAAAACAGCGATAAGCTGGTTACCACCTTGCTTGCCGTCTTCATCGGCGTGGGCATAGCCTATGCCGCGATCGGTTTTCGCCTGCTAGTCTTGGAAGTTCAGGACATCTTCTTACATAGCGACCAGGAAAATATTCTTCTGCACGCCACCACACTGGCATGGTGGCAAATATTACTGGCTACCGTATCCGGCGGGCTGATTATCAGTGTACTTATCCGTTGGGCCCTCCCTGATGGACGGCTACTAAGTATCGCAGAGGTCATCGAAGCCAATGCTTTGCGTGACACACGCATTTCATTACGTCAGGGACTTGCCAGCGCATTGGCCGCCGCCACTGCACTCGGCGCAGGTTCTGCCGGCGGGCGCGAAGGCCCCGTTGTACATCTAGGGGCCACCCTTTCCGCACAAATTTCCCGCTATCTACACCTATCGCCGCACATGGCGCGTACCATTTTGGGCTGTGGTGTTGCCGCCGCGGTCTCGGCGAGCTTTAACGCTCCCATCGCTGGGGTCTTTTTTGCATTAGAAGTGATCCTTGGCCATTACGCCCTTCATGCTTTTGCTCCAATTGTTATTTCTTCAGTTGCCGCGACAATTGTCACACGCATCCATTTGGGGGATTTTCCTGCCTTTATACTGCCTGACTATCAGTCCCCTTCTCCCTTTGAATTTCCCGCATTTGTTATGTTGGGAGTCGTCTGTGCGCTCACGGCAATTATCTTTATTAAAAGTCTGCTTTATACAGAAAATTTCACCAACAAATTACCTGTTCCCCGCTGGGCGCTTCCCCCGATCGGCGGACTGGGCGTTGGCCTCATCGCCATTATTTTTCCGGCGATCCTGGGTGTTGGCTATGGTGCAACAGATGCTGCACTTAAAGAAATGCTCAGCTTCGAGCTCATGTTAATGTTGATTGTTGCCAAAACCGCGGCCACCGCCATTTCATTGGCTTTTCGTTTCGGTGTCGGCGTCTTTAGCCCTTCGCTCTTTCTCGGGGCAATGGTCGGGGGAGCATTTGGTTTTCTTGCCACAGCAGCTTTCCCCGACTATTCCTCAGGTCAGGGGCTTTATGCCATTGTCGGCATGGCGGCTGTCGCATCAGCCACTTTAGGGGCCCCCATTTCCACATTATTGATGATTTTTGAATTGACCGGTGACTATCAGATTACGCTGGCCTTAATGGCGGCAGTTGTGGTCGCCAACCTCATTACCAATCATTATCTAAAAACAAAGTCTTTATTCTTCATTCAACTTGCCGGGCGCGGCATCTACCTTGAAGGGGGACGTGTACGCCACCTGCTGCGCACTACATTCATGCGTGAACTAATGAAAGACGACTATGTTACTGTCGGACAAACAGCGTCACAGGAGCGGATACGGGAACTATTTCGCGAACATCGTCATGGACAAATTTTCGTTTTAGATGAGATGGGACGTCTCAGTGGTATGATTACTTTCGCCGATGTCCGCAAAACAATACTGGATGAAAACCCAGAGGAAGAGAAAACTGTCACCGCGGCCGATATGCTACGTCCCTTAAATCATGTGTTAGTACCATCAGATAACCTTGAAACGGCTTTCAAAACTATGGAACGTGCCGGTGAAGACGTACTCCCTGTGGTCACATCAGATGCCCAGTCAGAAGTCGTTGGTATTATCCACCATAAAGATGTGCTTATGGCTTACAACAGAGCCCTCACAGATGAACAAAGCAATGCTTAATTGCCCGCCGCCATATCATGTCGCCCTGAAATTATCTCTGTGATTACCCTCTGCCGGCATAACGGCTCCCGTGATAATTCACAGCCCCTGCTCTTCTAATGATATTTCCCTACACAATATCTCAATATAGGGTATACAAAAACACTATGTCTGATCCATTTGACCTTGATACTCTTTCTGATCCCTCTGCAGTGCCAGAACAAGCGTCAGCGGCGACTTCAGCGCCGCCGCCACCCAACACGCACGCCACCTATTTAGAAGGATTAAACCCACCACAACGCGAAGCCATAGAGCAGTTAGACGGCCCTGTTCTTGTGCTCGCCGGGGCCGGGACCGGTAAAACACGTGTCTTAACATCGCGTCTTGTCCATTTGTTGGCCACTGGTAACGCCTGGCCGGGACAAATACTGGCTGTGACTTTTACGAACAAAGCTGCCCGCGAAATGCGCGAACGTGTCGAACAAATGGTGGGAGACCATATTGATGGCATGCCGTGGCTGGGAACGTTTCATGCCATTGCCGCCCGCATTTTGCGCCGCCATGCAGCAATACTGGGGCTAGATAGTAACTTTACAATTCTCGATACTGACGATCAGGTCAGGCTGCTCAAACAAATCATTGAAGCAGAAGGTCTCGATGAAAAACGGTGGCCTGCAAAATTATTAGCCGCTCAGATTGACAGCTGGAAGAACCGTGCACTGACCCCCGACAAAGTGCCAGAAGGCGAAGCCGCCGCCTTTGCCAACGGTCTTGGGCGTCGTCTGTATCAGGCTTATCAAGACCGTCTTAAGGTTGTAAACGCTACTGATTTTGGCGATTTATTATTGCATTGTCTCACGCTGTTTCTAAAACACAAAGACATATTGGAAGATTACCAGCGTCGCTTCCGCTACATTCTGGTAGATGAATATCAGGATACGAATGTCGCACAATATTTATGGTTACGGCTTCTGGCCCAACAAAGCAGAAACATCTGTTGTGTAGGGGATGACGATCAATCCATCTATGGTTGGCGCGGGGCAGAAGTTGGTAACATTCTCCGCTTCGAAGAAGACTTTCCTGATGCCAAAGTCATTCGACTGGAACAAAACTATCGCTCCACCTCTCATATCCTTGGAGCCGCCAGTGGGTTGATTGCCGCTAATCAGAGCAGACTGGGCAAAACATTATGGACCGCGGCAGATGGTGGGGAAAAAGTCACTATCAAAGGCGTATGGGATGGCCGCGAAGAGGCCCGACAAATAGGCGAAGAAATTGAACAATTACAACGAAAACAAAAACGTCTAAGCGACATTGCAATTTTAGTCCGCGCAGGTTTTCAGACCCGTGAGTTTGAGGAACGTTTTTTCACCTTAGGCCTGCCCTATCGCATTATCGGCGGATTAAGATTCTACGAACGCCAGGAAATCCGTGATGCTATTGCTTATTTACGCGTCATTGCCCAACCCAATGATAGCCTGGCCTTTGAACGCATACTTAATGTGCCCAAAAGGGGCCTTGGCCCTGCAACTCTACAACGCCTGCATCAACTTTCACGCGCCCAAGCCATAAGTCTGCCCACAGCCGCAGGACAGTTAATCGAAACCGATGAATTACGTCCGCAGGCCCGTAAAAAATTGCAAAAATTACTGGATGATTTTGATCGCTGGCGGGCCTTACAAATCACAACAGACCATATGGATCTCACGGATACGGTGTTAGAAGAGTCCGGCTATACAGACATGTGGCAAGCAGACAAATCACCAGAGGCTCCCGGACGTCTTGATAACTTGTCCGAATTGGTGCGCGGCATGGAACAATTCGCAGATCTCGGAGAATTCCTGGAACACATCAGCCTCGTCATGGATAATGAAGCCAACGACAGTCAGGATAAAGTCACAATCATGACCCTCCACGGGGCAAAGGGACTGGAATTTGATACCGTGTTCTTGCCGGGCTGGGAAGAAGAACTATTCCCACATCAACGTTCTCTGGACGAAGCAGGACAACGAGGACTAGAAGAAGAGCGACGTCTGGCCTATGTCGGGATTACCCGCGCCCGTAAAAATGCCCATATATACTATGCCGCCCAAAGATACATGTATGGACAATATAAAAGCTGTATCCCCTCACGCTTTATTAATGAATTACCCGCAGATCATATAGAACATCAGGGACAAGCGGGCATGTTCGCGGGAGATACAAATCAAAACCCGCTTTCATCCTCTGCCTGGGCAAACGAAGGCATCCATGAATATCAAATGAACCGTCGACGGGCGGCTTTCTCGCAGTCCGCCACAAACATTGAGGCCCAGAAAAGAAAAATACGTGAAGCCAGCGAAGCCCGTCATCAGGACAGCGGTTACGCTATCGGCACCCGCGTATTCCATGACAAATTTGGCTATGGTGTCATCACGGCACTGGATGGCAATAAACTGGAAATAGATTTTGAACATGGCTCTACGCGTAAATTAATGGAAAGCTTTGTCAAACCCGCATAGCCTACTCATAGACAGGATAATGAATGACCACTGGTTGGAAACTTTCTTTGCGTGTCCCTGACACACTCGCTGCATCGTTATGTGATGAGCTATTGAATAGTGCTGACTATGAAAATTCACCCAGTCTTAGTGATTTTGAAATTGAAGACCAACCGGGTTATCGCCTGATCGAAGCCTATTATACCCACGCACCTGTCGAAGCGCATATCGCGAAAATCATCACCGATACGGCGCGTGCAATTGACACAAAGTCTCCCGATTACGAACTTGCGCCGCTTCCTGATTTAAATTGGGTTACGGAATCACAGAAACAGTTACAACCTGTTCATACCGCCGGTTTCTACGTTCACGGTAGCCATGACAGCCATAGCATTCCCGCCACATCCATCCCGTTGCTCATTGAAGCGGGCATGGCATTCGGCACCGGTCAGCACGAAACAACCCGCGGCTGCCTCATGGCTATTACAGATTTAAAACGCCGTATTCTGCCCCGCCGTTGTTTGGATGTGGGAACGGGCACTGCTGTTCTCGCCATGGCGATGGCTAAACTATGGAAATGTCCCGTTCTTGCGACAGATATTGACCCCGTTGCCACCCGGACCGCAGCACAAAATATTCGCGTCAATAAACTACCTCATCGCGCGCCTTATACAGATTTATGGGGTATTGCGACATTAACCGCCGCAGGCCTGCACCATCCGGCTCTCATCAAACAGGCCCCCTATGATATCATTGTGGCTAATATTCTGGCGTCACCACTAAAGTCAATGGCACCTGACCTTGCGCGCGCCCTTGCCCCTCAAGGCTACTTAATCCTCTCAGGCCTTCTCGATCATCAGGAGGCTGCTGTCCTTGCCCGTTATCGTAAGCTCGGTTTAGTTTTGGAAAAACGCTATGCGCTCAATCAGTGGCGCGCACTAACATTGCGCTTTATGTCTTAACGTCCACACATAAAAAAAGACCCGCCAAAGCGGGTCTTTCCAGAGAAAACTCAATGCCAGCTATTTCATAGATTACATCCTATGAAATATATCTTCTGGTCTTTACAACGCTGCCCTCTGGTTGCTGTCGTTGTCATTGCTGTGAATAATTTCGTACCAATTGTCATTGGCAGGAGACACAGGGACATAACCCTTATCTTCCAGCAAAGTCATATAGCCAGATTGACTATTCTCAATCTCTGCATCGACTTTCTCTAGCAAGGTGGCAAAAAAGTCGATGGCATTCGCTTCTTCTACTTTGGTATCGACTTCTGGTACCAAACCTTTGTCTTTCAATAATTCCATAAATCCTGTTTTAAGCATCGTTTTCTCCTGTGTTCTCTGTTACTGGCATCTCACGCTTGAACGTTGTTTCACCTATATACGTAGAATGGTTTAACTTGGTTCTATGCTGAGTATTAATCTGCACTAAATGCGCGTGATTTCTGCCTTAGCGTTGAATTGAATATATTTACTGCAACGCAATATGAGTAGAGGGAGAAATTGCAATATAGGCATGCAAATTATGCATATCTAAAATTTAACTCCATGCGTATTAAGCATGACTAGAGTGCAATACTTATATGCAATTAATGCATATCTCGGTATTAAATGATTATAAAATAACCTAACTATTTGTTATTAAATGAATAATTATACATTTAAATAATTCTAATAACCAAGATTAACTACTGGTAAGGGTCAACCACTCGTCTTCCGACAACACCTTGACCCCCAAATCTTCTGCCTTTTTCAGCTTGGATCCGGCACCGGGACCGGCGATAAGCAGGTTGGTTTTAGCGGAAACAGATCCCGCGACCTTGGCACCTAATGCTTCGGCCCGGGCTTTTGCTTCATTGCGGCTCATTTTTTCTAACTTACCCGTAAACACGACCGTCAATCCCATTACCGCGCTGCCCGCCGATGATTGTTGCTCGTATTCCTTCACCACAACTTCTGACAATAGGGCCTCTATGTCATCATTGTTATGGGCCTCTCGAAAGAATTCTACGATAGTATCAGCTACCTTTGGCCCAATACCATCGATATCGAGTAACCCGTTATAAGCGTCAGATGCCGCTTCCTGCGCCGCCTCCATAGAAGACTGAAAATGGTCAAAACGGCCATAATGTCGACAGAGCAAGCGTGCTGTATTCTGCCCGACATGGCGGATACCTAGGGCATACAAAAAACGGTCCATTTCAATATGGCGACGTTCATTAATTGCCTGCCATAGATTTTGCACAGAAAGGTCACCCCAGCCCTCTCTATACTTCAATTTTTGCAAGGACTGCCCATCACGTTTCTCAAGCGTAAAAATATCTGCCGGGCTTTCAATTAAACCTTCCGTAAAGAAGAACTCAATTTGCTTGCTTCCTAGTCCGTCAATATCAAAAGCATTACGGGACACGAAATGCCGTAATCGTTCTACTCGCTGGGCCGGACAAATAAGGCCTCCTGAACACCGCCAGGCCACCTCTCCTTCTTCACGCATTAAATGACTACCACAAGACGGGCAGTGTTGCGGAAAGACAATCGCCTGCCTCTGTGTTGCCTTTTCGACTACCTCCACCACCTGAGGGATAACATCACCGGCCCTCTGCACGACAACCTGATCACCAATAGCAACATTAAGCCGCGCAATTTCGTCTGCATTATGTAGCGTAGCGTTTGAAACAACCACCCCGCCTACTGTAACCGCCTTCAAACGGGCTACTGGTGTAATGGTACCGGTGCGCCCCACCTGATAATCGACATGCTCCAATACGGTCTGGGCTTTTTCCGCAGGAAATTTATGGGCAATGGCCCAACGCGGTGCCCGACTAACCATGCCCAATCTCTCTTGCCAGTCTAACCTATCCACCTTGTAGACAACGCCATCAATATCATATGGCAAATCCGCTCTTTGAGCGGCGATATGCCGGTAATGCGCTAAGACGTCCTCCACACGATCAAAGTGGTTCATTAAACCGTTAATAACGAATCCCCACTGCTCAAGCTTTTTCAGTGCATTATACTGTCCTGTCGCAAAAGACGCCGTTACATCTCCCCATCCATAGGCAAAGAAACGTAATGGCCTCCTTGCCGTAATACGGCTATCCAATTGGCGTAGCGACCCTGCCGCTGCATTGCGCGGGTTGGCAAAGGCGGGCTTTCCCGCGTCTTCCTGATTTTTGTTCAAGGACAGGAAATCATCCTTCGCCATATACACTTCACCGCGCACCTCAAGAACCTCTGGCCATCCCTGCCCTGACAGACGCTTCGGAATTTCATTAATCGTCCGCAAATTGTCAGTGATATTTTCCCCTATCTGGCCATCACCGCGCGTCAATCCCTGAACAAATACTCCCTCTTCATAACGAAGCGATGCGGACAATCCATCAATCTTCGGCTCGGCCACCAGGCGGACAACATCCTCCTCACTAACGCCTAAAAACCGCCTCACCCTTCCGACAAAATCAATGACATCCTGATCCTCAAAGGCATTGTCCAGAGACAACATAGGCCTAACATGACGGGCTTTGCTAAAACCGCTTGCTGGCGCAGCACCCACTTTCTGCGATGGACTATCTTTACGGATCAAATCCGGGAACCGTTTCTCAATTGCGGCATTACGCTGACGCAACGCGTCATAGGATGCATCGTCAATAATGGGAGCATCCTTCTGATAGTAATTTTCATCATGAGCCGTAATTTCTGCGGCTAATTGGGCCAGTTCTTCCGCGGCGTCTTCCCTCTGCAGCTGCTCTACGGCAATCTCGCGTAGTCTCTTTTCCGTCATAACGACCTCTGTATTAGGCTATCCGCCGCCGCCCTTGCCTCTGCCGTAATTTCCGCCCCAGATAACATACGGGCTATTTCCTCCCGTCGTTCAGCCGCCGCCAGTGGCACGACACGGGTCACAACCGTGTCATCCCCCTCGTCAACGGCCCCTTTGTGTATATGCCAATGAGAATTACCGCGGGCGGCAACTTGCGGCGAATGCGTGATGACTAAAATTTGTGCCTCTTTCGACAATCGGGATAGCCTTTCCCCCACGGCATCGGCTACGGCCCCACCAACCCCTCTATCTACTTCATCAAAAACCAAAACCGGTGCTGTACTTTTCTTTGCCAGAACCACTTTCAGGGCCAAAATAAAACGTGACAATTCACCACCGGAAGCCACCTTAATCAACCCGGAAAAAGGCGCCCCTGGGTTGGTGGAAATCAGAAACTCCACCCGCTCTGCCCCTGCAGCACCCCACTCCTGTTCCGATAATGACACAATATTAGTTCTAAATTCTGCCTTTTCTAATTTCAGGGGGGGAAGCTCCGCATTAATTAAGGCATCCAGCTCGTGCGCAGCATGTTGCCGGGCACTGCTTAATTCGCGGGTTGCAGCCATGTAATCTTCCCTGGCCACATCAACCTGCTGCTTCAACGACCGCAGATTTTCATCACCATATTCTATAGCATCAAGTTTAGCGCGAAATTCATCTTGTAAAGCAACCAGACCATCTACACTGCAATTATGTTTCCGCGCTGCGGCACGAAGTGCGAACAAACGCTCTTCCGCCCCTTCTAATTCCTGTGGATCAAATTGTAAGGCCCGCATAATCTCCTGAAGTTCCGTTGTGGCCTCACCAACCTCAACCAACGCCCGGTCTAACATTTCAATTACGGTGTCGAGCCGCCCCGAAACCTGCCCTCCCATGCGTTCTAGCCGCCGCGCCACATTCCTCAATGCAGCTTCCGCGCCTTTATTTGATAATAATTCATCCAGTGCCTCACCCACACCTGCGCTCAGGGTTTCCCCCTGCATCATTAATGTTCGGCTTTCCGCTAGCGAGGCTTCTTCCCCTTCCTGCGGGGCAAGGCTATCTAACTCATCAAGATTATATTGAATGTATTCTTCATCAGCTTTGGCTATAGCTAATTTTTCTTCTGCACTATGTAATTCAGCGCTTGCATCTTGCCATTGTCGCCAACAGTCACGGACAGCAGCAATAAGGTCGCCGTACCCCCCATAAGCATCCAGCAAATCCCGGTGTCCACGTGCATTTAACAATCCACGTTCATCATGTTGGCCATGCACTTCTACCAGTACATCCCCCACGTCACGAAGGAGCCCGATACTAACCGCCTGATCATTAATATAGGCACGGCTTCGTCCATCATGGGTCACAACACGACGTAGAACTAAATGCCCCCCCTCGTGATCGATATCATTTTCATCAAGGATATCCCAGACAGGATGAGGAGCCGCAAGGCTGAATTCTGCACTCACACTGGATTTTTCTGCACCATGCCGGACTAGTTCACGCCCTGCCCTCGCCCCTAATGCAAGCCCAAGGCTGTCCAGCACAATAGACTTCCCCGCCCCGGTCTCTCCGCTCAGCACACAAAGACCTTCATCGAACGACAAATCCAGACGATCAATGAGAACTACCTCCCGAATACGCAAACTGGCGAGCATGCTTCCCTCAGGACATCATTAAAAAATAGAACTCCAAAAGCGATTAAACCAGGATGGATCAACATCCTGATCTTTTAGCTCTTTCCCTTCCATCAGGGCATAGCTGTAACGATACCAACGGGTTCCGGGATAATTATGCCCTAAAAGAGCCGCCGCAGCCTTGGCCTCTCCCACAATGCCCAACGCCAGATAACTTTCGACCAAACGATGCAATGCTTCCGGCACGTGGCTACTTCCCTGAAACTTTGCCGCCACTGTTTTAAACCGGTTAATCGCCGCAAAATATTCGCCGCTATCCTGGTAAAAGCGGCCAATTTCCATTTCCTTACCGGCCAGATGGTCCTGCGTTAAATCTATCTTCAGGCGCGCATCTTTTGCATAATCAGAATAGGGAAAACGACGTACTACCTCTGCAAAGCTGCGCAACGCAAGCTCTGTGCTTTTCTGGTCGCGCTGCACATCGGATATCTGTTCATAATAACACAGCCCCATCAGGTAATAAGCATAATCAACATGTTCATTACCAGGGTGCAGAGAAATAAAACGCTCCGCAGCCAAAACGGCTTCTTCATACTGGTTGGCCAAGTAATAAGAATAGGCAGACATTAATTGGGCGCGTCGCGCCCAAGAAGAATAAGGGTGTTGCCGTTCTACTTCGTCAAACGCCACCGCGGCATAACGGTTCTGCCCACTTTCAAGATAGCGAAAAGCCGCATTATAAAGGGTTGTGACATCACGTTCTTCATACTTTAGTTTATCTTTACCGGAACAAGCACTCAGTAAGATACCAACTGACAAAACCATCAGAGTTTTTGCCGCTATCGTCATCATGTTTCTATATGCTTGTTGCTGACCGAATTGTGTCATCGGGCGTTGTCTTCCTTATTTCTGCACTGGTCTCCCCAATTAGCCGGACTATAGCATGGCTTTTCTATCTGGGGAGTTTTTTTTGCCCTTCAGCGCACACCCTTAACCACAAAAAATCCCCATCACCAATGGGGATTTTCTGCATATCCTTACCATCAATAGAAGTAAGCGATTAACTCGGCCTATTTTAGTTCGCCTGACGGCGCAAAAAAGCAGGTATTTCCAACTGATCGTCATCGCTCACAGACGGTGAAATTCTATCTTTCGGATCCAAACGTCCGATCGGTGCCTTTACTGGCTGGGCCGCAACAGCACCTTCACCAGTCTCACGGCTCTCCGCTTTCCCTGATACACCCTGTTTTTGCATAGGGTTATGCGCGACGGGATCCCCTCCTACGGGCAACTCAGGCTGACTCGGGGCCGGCACGGCGGCTTGCTTGGCCATCGCCTTGTCTTTGCGTCGCTTACCCGTCAAGCGGGAAAACAAACCACGGCTTCCCTTTTCCGGCTCAGCAGGACCGTTTTCCATCGCCGCTTCTGCAAAGGGATCCGCCTGACCAATTGGCGTCTGCAATCGTTGCTTTGGCATTTGCGCTTCCGGCGCAATGAAAGGCATATCATCTCCCAAATCATCAACCTTAATTGATGACGGGAACCGGACATCTTTTGCCTGCGCCGCGGTGAGATCATTAGCATCCGCGGCCGGCATATCCATTTGCGGAGTCTGATCCAGAGCCTCAAACGAAAAATCTTTCGTTGTAGTCGTAGTAGCTGGCACATCTTCTACCGGGGCCTCATCCACAAGCTGCAATGTCTCCACATCACCAGTTTCCGGCATATCCGCCTCGCTCAATAATGAAGTCTCAGTATTACCTGTATTTCTTGTGGGCGATGACGAAACCTGCCCCTGCGCGGCAGAGCTGAAATATTGCGCATGGTCACGCAAAGCATCTCCGCTACCCGCCTCGATACCTGTTGCCACGACCGATACTCGCATACGACCATCCAGCGTTTCATCCAAAGCAGAACCCACCAATATATTGGCATCCGGGTCAACCTCCGCACGAATACGATTAGCCGCCTCATCCACCTCAAACAACGTAAGGTCCATTCCACCGGTGATATTAATCAGCACACCTCGCGCGCCCTTCATGGATACTTCGTCCAACAGGGGATTAGAAATGGCGGCCTCGGCAGCCTCCAGCGCCCGGTTCTCGCCTTCCGCTTCACCGGTTCCCATCATCGCCTTACCCATTTCGCTCATCACGGTGCGCACATCAGCAAAGTCCAGGTTCACCAGCCCCGGCATCACAATCAAATCTGTAACACCGCGCACCCCGGAATTCAGCACTTCATCGGCCATCACAAAGGCATCTGCAAATGTCGTCTTTTCATTGGCAATACGGAACAGGTTCTGGTTGGGGATAATAATCAGCGTATCGACATGCTGTTGCAGCTCTTTAATGCCTTCTTCAGCAAGCCGCATTCGTTTTGACCCTTCAAACTGAAAAGGCTTCGTCACTACACCCACAGTTAACATGCCCTTTTCCCGGGCACGCTGCGCGATTACTGGTGCTGCACCGGTTCCAGTACCGCCCCCCATGCCCGCAGTAATAAACACCATATGACTACCGGCAAGGTAGTCATCAATTTGTTCCATCGTTTCTTCTGCTGCGGCTTTACCTACTTCCGGTCGCGCGCCCGCCCCAAGCCCTTGGGTTAATTGCGCCCCAAGCTGAATGCGTTGCGTTGCCGCCGAATGCGCCAATGCCTGCGCATCCGTATTGCTGACAACAAAGTCAACACCCTGCAATGATGCGGCTATCATATTATTTACCGCATTACCCCCTGCGCCGCCCACGCCAATAACGGTAATTTTCGGCTTCAGCTCCGTTAGCTCAGGTGTCGTGAACTCAATAGGCATGGATCGCTCCTGTTGGTGGCAATTTTTGATTCGTGCTGTCAAACCAATGTGTTACACATAATTTAACCAATCCGATTCGCGCTGTCTTGTAAAAAAAACACTCTGATTCGTTTTTTTTCGTAAGTGATTCATATGACTCAAAAATTTTCTTTCAACCAGCGGCTGACTTTTGCCCATTTGCCTTCTATTTGCGGGCGAACAGGCTGAATATGTGCTTCGAACGGCTTTCGAACCGCATAGGACAACAACCCGGCACAGGTAGAAAAAGCAGGCCCCGCTGTCGCATCCGCAAGCCCATCAACATGCAGGGGACGGCCCAATCTGACTTGGCGCCCTAAAACCGTTGTGGCCAAATCTACAATTGCTGGCATTTGGCTGCCACCACCGGTCAAAATAATACGGCGGCCAACCTGTTCACCTAATCCAGCGGCATCAAGTCGATCGTGGATAATTTCAAAAATTTCTTCCAGCCGCGGCTGAATAATAGCAATTAACATAGAGCGTGGAATGGTTTGTATATTTTCACGGTCATTTTCCCCCATCTGCAAGACATCAATAACCTCTCGTTCATCATGACTATGAGGAAGGGCCCGACCATAGAGCGTCTTCATACGTTCGGCATTTTCCAGACTGATCGAAAGGCCATGCGCAATATCACTGGTCACGTGCCCACCCCCCAATGGCAGCACGTCCGTATAGATCACATTTCCTTGCATAAACGCCGCAATCGTTGTTGTTCCCCCGCCCATATCAATACAAACGGCACCCAACTCCCTTTCATCCTCCACCAGACAGGCTAAACCCGACGCATAAGGCGACAAAACAAGTCCCGCAAAGTCCAAATGACACCGGCTCACACAAGCCTGTAAGTTTCTCAGCGGGCTTTGCGCCGCGCTAATGACGTGCATTTCCACACCTAACTTTTCACCATACATCCCGCGCGGATTTTTTACCCCCCGCACGCCGTCTATGGAAAATGATGTGGGAAGGGCGTGAATTATTTGCCGCTCTTCATTTGCAAGTGCGCTTTGCCCCTGCGCCAAAACCATACGGATATCATTTTCACTGATTTCCATGCCTGCGGCCTCAACTTCCACTGAAAACCGTCGCGAGCTCGGCTGCCCGGCAGAGACGTTCACATAAATATGCGAAATAGGCTCCCCTTTCGCCATACGTTCGGCCGCATCCACCGCCGCGCGTATTGACGTTTCCGTCTCAGCCATATCCACTACCGCACCTGCCTTCAGCCCCTGAGAAACTTGATGACCAATGCCAATGACGCACGGTTCCTGCCCATCTTCGACCCGTGCGATGAAACAACAGACTTTTGTTGTTCCAATATCCAATGCCGCAATGGTGCTGTCGCGCCCCGCAACCATTTATATATCTTCCTCAATTGTCTTCAAATTTTGCCGCCGCATCTTCGCGGCCTCTTCCGATAAGCGAATGACCATACGCCCTGCGATTCTTAAATCAACCAGATATATATCTCTGGCAAATAAACGCTCTTTTTTTTCCAGTTCCACTAATTTCAGGCAGGCTTGTTCAACATTACTGTCCGGCAAGCGAACGCGAACCCCGTTGTCCAATGTCAGGTCCCAACGACGCTCACTTACCCGCACCGCAGATTCTACCCGGCCGAACAAAGAAGGATAGAGCCCTGCCAATGCCAAATAGCCGTCAAGCGCATCGTCTGCCCCTCGCCCCACAACTAAGGGCAAATGATAGAAATGCGCCAAACGCTGATCCGTAATTTTGATCCCCTCACGCGTTAGCAACCACACCTTCTGGTCATGCTGCCATAATGCCGCGGGAATATGCTCTTCGATATGCACGGAAATATGATTAGGCAGTCGTCGTGCGACAGAGGCATTCGCCACCCACTTTAATGCTTCAACCCTCTTGCGCGCCCCTTCAAGCTCAAATGAAAATACTGACTGACCATGAACGATACCCAGCGCCGTTCGTATATCCTTCAACGCCGTCTCTTGCTGACCGGTAATATGAATTTCTGTCACCGTTAATCCGGCACGTTTTGCCGCTTTATCGCCATGGTAAACCATGACATCAGCGGCCTCCTGTATCAACCCGCTACGCCACAGGTAAACACCGCCGATAACCCCAATGACCAACACCACTACCGGCAATAACCGTTGTACGAATTTTAATCTACGCCTTCGCCGCAGACTTTGTGCCTCGCGTTCGCCTCTTGCCGTTGGCCGCGCGGCAGCTTTGCCTTTTTTCGATAGCGTAGAGGCTATCTTTGGCATGAAGCATCCTCCACCATCCAAACCACCAAATCCGCAAATGACAGTCCTTTGTATGCCGCCTGCTCAGGTGCCAATGACAAAGGAGTCATGCCGGGCTGTGTATTGACCTCCAGAATATAAGGAACATGATCGCCCGCCTCACTATCATCCAGGCGGAAATCCGCGCGAGAAACCCCTTTGCACCCCAGCACATCATGGGCCAGCTTCGCATATCCCATGATTTTTTCGGTCATTTCACTATTCAGCTTTGCCGGCAAGACATGCTCTGTCCTGCCATCCTGATACTTTGCATTGTAATCGTAGAATCCTGCCTTAGGCTTTAATTCAGTGATGGCCAGTGCTTTCCCACCCATGACTGTGCAGGTTAACTCTCGTCCCGGCAAATAGGCCTCTACCATTAATTCTTCACAACTTTGCCAAGGGCCGTCCATATCTGGCCTTAAAATCGTGTCATCAGTCACAATACAAACACCGACACTGGACCCTTCATTATAAGGTTTAATGACATAAGGACGCGGCAAAGGGTCCCCAGAAAATAAAGCCTCACTCGACACAACCTTATCCGCTGCCACCGGAATCCCATAAGCCGCCAACATTTTTTTTGTTCGTGGCTTATCCATAGCCAACGCAGACGCCATTACGCCCGAATGGGTATAAGGCAGGCGCATCACTTCTAACAATCCCTGCACGCAACCATCTTCCCCGCCCTGACCATGCAAAGCGTTAAAGACGACATCAGGAGCAACAGCCCTGAGTTCCGCAGCCAAATCACGCCCCACGTCAATTTCCGTCACCTGATAATCACGTGACTTAAGCGCATTGGCAACGGCACGCCCACTCACCAACGAAACATCACGTTCCGCAGACCATCCCCCCATCAATACCGCCACGTGAACTGTCATGGCTGCTCCACCTCATCATGACCAATAATCTTTATTTCCCATTGCAAATTCACCCCTGTTTTTGCCTTCACGCGTTGGCGCACCTCTTCTCCCAGGCGCTCAATATCTGCCGCGCTCGCTGTCCCGTTATTAAGGAGGAAATTACAATGCTTCTGTGATACTTGTGCCCCACCTATAGTCAATCCACGACAACCTGCAGCATCAACTAATTCCCATGCCTTGCTCCCGGCAGGGTTTTTAAAAGTGCTCCCGCCTGTCCGCGTGCGCAGCGGCTGGCTGTCTTCACGTGCCTGACTGATAGCCGCCATGCGTTCAGCAATCACACCGGGATCATCCGGTACGCCGCGCAAACGCGCACGAATAAATATCAATCCCTCTTCGACATCTGTGTGGCGATACGAAAAACCCATATCTGCTGGCGACAATTCCACCAACTCCCCTGTGCGGGTCACTGCCGTGGCGCTCACAAAAACATCCGCAATTTCACGACCATATGCACCGGCATTCATTTTTAATGCACCGCCGATCACNCCCGGAACCCCGCGCAAAAATTCGAGCCCCCCAATACCGTGATCCCGACAGACAGCCGCAACGGCCACATCCGTTGCTCCTGCGCCGCAATATATATCCTGCTGATCCACCACAATATCGCCAAACGCCTTACCCAGACGGATCACAACACCGGATACCCCGCCATCCCGCACCAGAAGATTAGATCCCACACCTAATGGCATAACGGAAATATCCATGGGCAACGACGCCAGAAAATGACACAGGTCATCAGCATCCTTTGGCACGAATAAGACCTCTGCCGGTCCACCAACTTTAAACCATGTATATTTAGCTAATGGTTCCGCCAAAAGGTAACGCCCTTGCACAACAGGCAACCTGTCCATGAATGCAGCGTTATGTGACGTGGCGGCAGTCATTTTGGTCATTCCTTCCGCATCAAATCATCAAGGCGTTGTGGCAAAGTCGCAGCCCATTGGGTAATATTTCCCGCCCCCAGGCAGATTACCACGTCACCGGCCCCCACCTCACTTGCCAACAATGCAGGCAGATCATCATCACTCTCCACCGACATCACATGACGGTGCCCATGACGACGCAAACCATCAACCAAGGCTGTTTGGTTATACCCCTCCAAAGGGGCTTCCCCCGCGGCAAAGATTGGCGTCACCACAACACTGTCCGCATCGTTAAAACAGGCACAGAATTCTTCAAATAAACTTTTCAGTCGGCTGTATCGGTGCGGTTGCACCACCGCAAAAATGCGCCCCTGATAGGCAGAACGCGCCGCACTCAACACTGCAGAAATTTCAACAGGGTGATGGGCATAATCATCAACGACCGTAACCCCTGCCGCAGTCTTATCTATAATTGTAAAACGCCTTTTCACACCTTCAAATTTTGAAAATGCGGTCTTCAATAGTTCATCTGTAATGCCCATTTCCTGACCTACAGCAATCGCTGCCAGAGAATTCAGCACATTATGGCGACCCGGCATAGGCAAACTGATTTGTTTCAGCTCCCTTGTTGCTGACGCCACACGGTCAGACAACACCACATCAAAACGCGCCACACCATCGCTATACGTCAGGTTTTCCGCACGGACATCTGCCTGCGCACTAAAGCCATACGTAATAATTTTTCGATCCGTCACTTTGGCAATCAGGGCCTGCACTTCGGGGTGATCAATACACATCACCGCAAACCCATAAAAGGGCAAGTTCTGAATAAACTGATGAAAAGCGGCCTTTTCTGCCTCAAAATCACCATAGAAATCCAGGTGTTCCGGGTCTATATTTGTGACAACAGCAATGGTTGATGGAATTTTGACAAAGGTGCCATCTGACTCATCCGCCTCCACAACCATCCAGTCCCCTTCGCCAAGGCGTGCATTCGTACCATATGCATTGATAATCCCACCGTTAATCACAGTCGGGTCATAGCCCGCATTATCCAAAACGCAAGCCATCAGCGAAGTCGTCGTTGTTTTCCCATGCGTACCCGCAACAGAGACGCACCATTTCAGCCGCATTAATTCCGCCAACATTTCAGCACGACGTACAACCGGGATCATTTTCTCCCGTGCGGCCACTACTTCCGGGTTATCATCGCGAATTGCGGATGAAATCACAACGAAGCGGGCATTGCCGATATTCTCAGCCTTCTGGCCGATAAAGACGTCTATTCCTTTCGCCCGCAACCGCTGTACATTAATATTTTCTGAGAGGTCACTGCCCTGCACCTGATAGCCAAAGTTATGCATCACTTCGGCAATACCGCTCATACCGATGCCGCCGATACCGACAAAATGCAAAACCCCGATATTTAGCGGATCACCAATCTTTAGGGGCTCGTTACTTTGCATCATACTGCATCTTTCTTTTCATCATATTTTTCATTTAGAGATGGCGGAGACCGTGTATCCACAGAGGCCTCATCCTCTTTTTTGCGAGACTGACCCATGACGTGGTCATGGACAGTAATCCGGTCTTGCGCGCCACAGGCCAGTGCTAATCTTTCTATCAGATCAGCCAGGTCCTTCGTTGCATAGGGCTTGCCTTCTTTGCGGGACTGTTCTGCTGCAAACCATATATCACGAGGGTTTTTTGATAATTTCTGTAGCAATTTGGCCAAACGCCCGGGGGTAAAGTCACGATTATCAAATATCCATGCCCCGCCGACCTCTTCCAAATCACGGGCATTGGCTTTTTGATGCTGGTCTGTGGCATGCGGGTACGGCACTAAAATCGCGGGTCTGCCCGCTGCAGTAATTTCACTTACTGTCGATGCCCCTGCCCGTCCAATCACCAGATGTGCCCATTCCAAACATTCCGGAATATTAGGAATAAACGTTGATAATTCCGCCGCAATATTTGTGCGGGCATATGATTCACGGACGGATTCTATATCCTCCGCACGGCATTGCTGGGTCACCTGTAATCTGCGCTGCAAGGCTCGCGGCAAGGTCGACAACGCAGCTGGCACCACTTCACTAAAAATACTCGCCCCCTGACTACCACCGATTACCAACAGTCGCAGTAACCGGTCTTCTCCAAGCGGCGGAAAAAAACGCTCGCCCATTTCTGCAATTTCAGGCCGTACAGGGGTACCAGTTACACACATATATTCGTAACGCGCCGGGTTTATTTTTTCCGTCCTGTCAAACGTCAAAGCAACAGCATTTACCCGTGGTGCTAAAAAGCGGTTCACCCGCCCCAATACTGCATTTTGTTCATGCAAAGCCGCAGGAATACCTAATTGCACAGCAGCCCATAATGACGGCAAGGATGGATATCCGCCAAAACCGATCACTGCGCCGGGTTGTAACTGCTTCAATAATCTGCGCGCCGCCCATATGCCGGATATTACCTTGAACCCAGCCCGTATTTTGCCAAAAACACCGCCCGCTGCAAAGGTTGCGCTATCAACTACATAAGTCTTACAATTCTTAAACTGACTTTGATAACGCATGCCGCGCCCATCAGTAATCAGCGACACACGATGGCCTCTACGCACCAGTTCCGCACATAAAACTGCTGCCGGAAACATATGCCCCCCCGTACCGCCTGCCGCAAGAACGATATGACTGGTCCGCCGCCTCATTTTAATAGTATCTCACTTCTATAGTCTTTCGCTGAATGCCCCGCCCCAAACCGTATAACGTGTGGTAACGGCACATAGCCATATTCATCATACTCTGCCATAATGACCACGCACACCACGGGAAAGCTGGCCACTCATATCGCCTACCGCACCCTGATAGCGGCGACTTAAGGCCAAGATCATACCCATTCCAATACTTAATGCCAGCATGGAAGAACCGCCATAACTGATAAAAGGTAGCGTCATACCTTTACTTGGCAACAAAGCCAAATTCACCCCAATGTTAATCACAGCCTGCAATCCTAACTGCATAAGCAACCCGGCCGTTGCCAGAAAGATAAACAAATCTGTTTCCCGCAGAAGACTCATCATCCCCCGTACAACGATCACTGCAAAAATCATGATGACAAACAGACAGAAGAACATACCGAATTCTTCTCCGGCCACGGCAAAAATAAAGTCCGTATGGGCATCCGGCAGCACTTTTTTAACAGCCCCCTCTCCCGGCCCCCGACCAAACAGACCACCCGTGCGAAAGGCATTTAATGCCGTATCCACCTGATATGTGTCGCCGCTCGACGGGTCCAGAAAACGGTCAATCCGGCTGGCAAAATGCGGGAAGGCCGTATAGGCCACAAGCAACCCGCTTAACCCTAGCGCGATTAAAACACCGACCCACAACATAGATAGTCCTGCCATAAAAAACTGCCCGCCCCATACCAGTGAAAGCAAAATCGTTTGCCCAAAGTCTGGCTGCGCCACCAGTAGCAAGACCACCAGAACGTATAGACCCATGGCTATTCTGCGTCCCGGAAAGCCGGGGCTGCGATGCGCTTCCGCAAACATCCAGGCGGAGACCACAATAAAAGCCGGTTTTAAAAATTCTGACGGCTGCAGCGTAAAACTGCCTAATGGCAACCACCGCTGCGCTCCTTTAACTTCTGTCCCGATCAGCAAGGTGAGCAACATAAGACCCAGACACCCAACAAACATTATCACGGCAATGCGGCGGACTGTTATGGGGCTGGCGAGCGATATACCGAACATTATAATCATGGACATCGCAATGAACACCAATTGCCTATATGTAAAATGGAAAGAAGGCAACCCAAGCTTTTCCGCAATCGCGGGACTGGCCCCGAAAGTCAAAAACACCCCCACCCCGAGCAACATGCTCACTGCAACCAGCATATACCGGTCAATTGTCCACCACCATGTACTCAGAAGGCTTGTATCTGTCCGGGAAAAAACGCTCATCGTTCTGCCACCTGCATCTGTTTATTGACGCACAGCAAATCACTGCGAACCGCACCGAATGAAGCAGCCACCTGATTTATATATCCATCACATTGCAACACAGCAGTCCCCTTACTTGCACATCAATTGCCCTCTCAATCAACGCAATTTCAATGTTGCCAGCCCTACCAACGCCAGCAACACAGCGATGATCCAGAAACGAATGACAATTGTTGGTTCCGCCCACCCTTTCTGTTCGTAATGATGGTGTAACGGAGCCATACGAAAAACGCGTTTTCCCGTCATTTTAAAAGAAGCCACCTGCACGACTACTGACACGGTTTCCAATACAAAAAGCCCTCCGACAATAGCCAGGACGATTTCATGTTTTGTCACAACACTAACCGCCCCCAAAGCACCACCTAGGGCCAATGAACCAGTGTCTCCCATAAAGACCATAGCGGGTGGAGCATTAAACCATAAAAACCCTAATCCTGCGCCGATAATTGCTGCGCAAAACACGGACAATTCACCGGCTCCACTCACATAAGTCACTTGCAGATAATCAGAGAAAACAACATTACCGATAAGATAGGAAATCAATAAAAAAGTACCCGCCGCTATAATCACCGGCATGGTCGCAAGCCCATCCAGACCATCGGTCAAATTTACACTGTTTGACGCACCGATTATCACAAATACGGCAAAAGGCACCGCCAAATACCCCAAATCCAGCAGCACATCTTTCAAAAACGGCAGGGCTAACTTGCCTGCCAACCCGTCTCCGGCAATGGTGTTTATCCAAAAAACAGCAATTGTACATATTACAATTTCGGCCAACAGCTTCAGCTTACCCGGCACGCCGCGCGTGTTCGCCTGTGTCACTTTCAGATAATCATCAATAAAACCGATAAGCCCGAAACCCGCCGTAATAAACAAACAGGCCCATACATAGCCATTTGTCAGATCAGCCCATAGCAACGTACCAACCAGCAGACCTAAAAGAATAAGAAAGCCCCCCATGGTCGGCGTTCCTTGTTTCGTTAGAATGTGACTTTCGGGACCATCATCACGTATCGGCTGCCCTTTTTTCTGTTTCTTCTTCAACCACGCAATTACCGTAGGCCCAAAAACAAACGCGATCAAAAAGGCCGTAATCAATGCCCCGCCTGCGCGGAACGTCAGGTATTTAAATAAATTAAGGGCGGCAATATCACCGCTTAAAGGGTATAAAAGATTATATAGCATGGGTCTGCTTTACGTTTTTCATCTATCCGTTCGCGGCTATGTCCACCGTAGAACGGTCACGGTCTAATAAATAATCTACAATTCGGCTCATTCCGCTGGCATTGGACCCCTTCACCATTACAACGTCACCGTCACGCAAATCCTCATGCAACGCAACTTGCAATGCCTCTAAATCTGTAAAATATCCTCCCCGCATCCGTGAAGGTAAGCGTTCAAATAGATATTTCATATCTTTGCCATAAAGATACACTTGGTCCAAATGTGCATCCCGCAATGGTGCCAATAAATCCGCGTGAAACTGTGGTGCATTCTCGCCCAGTTCCACCATTTGCCCTAGCACTGCGATCCGCCGCCCGCGACCTTCAATTGGCTGGTGTTGTAACGCACTGATCGCGGCCTTCATAGAAGCCGGATTCGCATTATAGCTTTCATCTATCAACAAAATGCTATCCATGCTGCCATCATCCAAATACAAACGATGACGCTGCCCCCGCCCCTTCAACGGACTTAATTCCGCAAGAGCCAGTCCCGCTAGGCCCAAATCAGCCCCCAGCACCTTCACTGCGGCCAAAACAGCCAAAGAATTTAAAATCCAATGGTGGCCAACCATACCAATCTTATAGGTCAGTTGCACATCTTGCACGTCAGCAACAATGCAACTACACGTATCCCCTAACGCCGTCCGCAGAGGCCTAATCTGTGCATCTTGATGTTCACCAAAAGCCACGATCTTTTCTGCACCGGCAGCAACCGCATGATCCCGCAGCCTTTCGTAATGACGATTATCACGATTCAGAATTGCCACTGCCGGCCCTTCTAGGCCTTCGAAAATTTCCGCCTTAGCATCTGCAATGTCTTCTTCATGGTCAAAAAATTCACGGTGGGCACTCGCAACCATTGTCACAATAGCTACATGTGGCCGCACAAGTTTTGTCAACGCCCGCAATTCTCCGGCATGGTTCATGCCCAATTCAAAAATACTAAAATCCACGTTTTCAGGCATACGTGCCAGACTTAACGGAACACCGATATCATTATTGTAACTCTTCTTACTGGCATGGGCCCGGCCCTGACGATCCAACACCTCCATAAGGGCCTCTTTGGTCCCCGTCTTTCCTGCACTGCCTGTAATCGCAATGATTGGGCAATTCACCCGTGCGCGCGCCGCTTTTCCCAAATTCCATAAAGCTTCTTTGACATTATCAACAATGATCTGTTGGCCCGGCGCAATACCATCCACCAGATGCTCAACTACGGCTCCCACCGCCCCGGCGGATATCGCAGCGTCTACAAAATCATGGCCGTCATGATGCGGCCCGGACAACGCAAAAAACAAATCACCAGCCTGACAGCGGCGACTATCAATGGAAATACCATTAACATTCCACTTTCCGGTTATTTTACCGCCTGTGGCTTCAGCAACGGCCTGTGATGTCCATAATGGCTCGCTCATACGACTTTTCATCCCGTTTTTCATCTCCACCCTGAAACTACCTCTTCAAGGCTTGATCCATCATTTTATGACGCAGAGCGGTTTACTTGCCCGCGCCCTACGGCACTCAAGGCATGACGAACGGCGATGACATCATCAAAGTCCCTCACGTCTGCACCGATGATTTGTCCCGTTTCATGTCCCTTACCTGCTACCACAAGAATATCCTCTGCTGCCAAAGCCGCAACAGCATGGTCAATAGCCTGTTGACGGTCTGCGATATCCTCAGCCGAAGGACAGGCTGACAAGATAGAGGCGCGTATGGCAGCGGGGTCTTCAGTACGGGGGTTGTCATCCGTGACATAGACTTTATCCGCCAAACGGTGTGCCACGCCCCCCATCATAGGCCTTTTTCCCTGATCGCGATCACCCCCACAACCAAAAACCACCGCTAAATTGCCCTGGGTATGCATTTTCAATGACGTCAAGACCGTCTCCAACGCATCAGGTGTATGGGCATAATCCACATAAACCCGCGCCCCGTTAGCATGTCGCCCGGCTAATTCCATCCGCCCCCGTACAGGACGCAAAACCCCCAAAGCACGAAAAACATCTTCAGCCGATTTACCACACCCCATCACCAGCGCCGCGGCCATCAATGCATTCATGGCTTGGAATTGACCAATTAACGGCAGGGCCACATCATACACCTGCCCTTCATAGACAAAGGTAATATCTTGCCCATTTTCCGCCGGGCGTTGCGTTAACAGACGCAAGTCACCCTGATCGCGCCCGACTGTAATCATACGATGTCCCCGGGCCCAGCATAAATCTGCCAGGTCCTGCGATATTTCACAGTCAGCATTCAAAACCGCAACACCACCAGGTTTCATGACCTCTCCAAAAAGGCGTGCCTTGGCATAATAATAATTTTCTTCAGTACCATGATAGTCCAAATGATCACGGCTAAAATTCGTGAAGGCCGCAGCGGAAAGTTGGACGCCATCAAGGCGATATTGGGCTAACCCATGGCTTGATGCTTCAAATGCTACGTAGTTAACTCCACGCTCACAAAGATCATGCAGGGCTTTGTGCAGATTTACAGGATCCGGCGTCGTCAACGTTCCCGGGCATTGATAGTCCGGGGCTTCAATGCCTAGCGTGCCAATGGATGCTGCCTGCTCACCCAAGGTGTGCCAAATTTGACGAGCAAAATCCGCAACCGACGTCTTACCATTGGTGCCAGTGACGGCTGCCATCGTTTGTGGTTGCGGGGCATAAAAGCGTGCCGCCAATTGTGCAAAAAGCCGACCGGGTACAGGGTCAGTCAACCACACAACTCCTTCATCACGTCTTTGCTGCTCTTTATCATTGCATTCTTTGCGTGACCGAAGTGCCTCTGGCGTCAGCAACACACAAACTGCCCCAAGCTGTATCGCATCATCTATAAAATCAGCCCCATCTACCAGCACGCCCGGCAAAGCGGCAAAAAATGCGCCTGCCACAGCCTGACGACTATCTGCCGTCAACATGGAAATGTCCACATCACGCGCTAATGTCATATCTGGCAATAGGTCTGATAACTTCATGATTACTGGTGTCTCTTAATCCTCTATCAGCATGGCCTGTCGCAAAGGATTTTCACGCTCCTCTCTTGGCGCAATTCCCAACAAAGGGCCTATTTTACGAACAATTTCCCCAACAGTAGGTGCCGCTGTCCAGCCACCGCTTGCATTCCAGAATGTTTCTTCCCGGCCACGCGGCTCATCAAACACCGCCATGACCGCATAACGTGGACGATCCACAGGAAACACGCCGACAAATGAAGATAGCAAATCTTTGCGACGATATCCGCCCGCAGATGCCTTTTCCGCCGTTCCGGTCTTTCCGCCTACCCGATAGCCATCCACATCAGCCATGCTGCCCGTCCCGTGTTGCACCGCCAGCCTTAATAATTGCCGCATGGTTTTACTGGTCTTTTCAGAAATGACCTGCGCAGCCGTAGAATCCTGTGAAATGGCCAGATAGCGCGTCAATTGCTCGCCAGCGCTGAAACCTCGCGCCTCCCGATCATCCACCCCTTCATCCCGGATTAAGGTGGCCGAAATATGGCGTCCGCCATTACTTAGTGCAGAAATACCTTCGACCAAGTGCAATGGGCTGACAGCTAATCCATGGCCATACCCTATCGTCATTGTCTCCACCTCGCCCCACTGACGCGGCAGAATGGGATGGGCAGCCTCAGGTAGTTCTATGTCACTACGATTAAACAGTCCCATTTTCTGTAAAAAGTCCCGCTGTTTATCCCCCCCCACGTCTACAGCCATTTTCGCCGTACCGATATTGGATGAATATGCAAAAATCTCCGGGACAGAGAGCCAACGTTCCTTGGCATGGTCGTCATTTATTGTAAACCGCGCCACCTTCAGAGGTTCTGTCGCATCATACCCCCCCTCCAGATCCACAACATCATGTTCCAGTGCCATCGCAACGGTAAACGCCTTAAAACCCGACCCCAATTCATAAACCCCCTGCACAGCTCGATTGAATTTGGCATCTTTTGTGGCAGTACCGGGTTTTTGCGGATCAAAGCTCGGCAAAGAGACCAATGACAAAACCTCTCCCGTTTGCACGTCCATCACCAAACCGGCGGCCCCCCGCGCTGAAAAAAGCTGCATTGTCTTTGCCAATTCCATCGCCACAATGTTCTGCACCCGCAGATCAATGGTCAGCACAAGCGGATCAGCCATCAACGCCGGATCAGCCAGCCGTTCATCATAATAACGCTCTATACCAGCCAGCCCTTTGCCATCCACATCCACATATCCCAATACGTGGGCTAACAAATCACCCTGCGGGTAGAACCGTTCTTCTTCGTACTGAAAATGCAAACCCGGCAGCCCTAAACGATTAACTTTCCATTGCTGCTCAGGTGTCAACTTCCGCTTGATCCAGACAAAATGGCGACCGGATTTCATTTTGCTCAGCAGGTCACGAAACTTTAATTCCGGGAGCACTGCCTGCAATTTCTGCGCGGCTTCCATCGGGTCCATCACTTGCCGCGGGTTCACATAAAGAGAGGGCGTCGCTAAATTAGTCGCTAGCACGCGGCCATGACGATCAACGACATCGGCACGCCCTGTAAAGGCATTATGGCGCGCAATGACACGCTGCCGGGGCTCCACAACTTTCTGCAACATCCCCAAATCAACAACACGCACCCCTAACACACCAAAACCGATCGCAAAAAGTGTCATTGCAATCATCATACGGGTACGCGCCACATCGATCGCTGTTTTTTTCTCTCCCTCTATCGAGATATGCCCATGCACACGACCGCTCATTGCATACCCCCCGTCACCTTGATATCAGACATTAACCACGCCTGACGTTCATACGGACCGATATCTTCATCAGTAAAAGAAGGGGCCGTCTGCACTTTTGTTTTTGGCCGCAATCTTGGCAGTGGGGCCTTAAATTCGTCAACAACGCCACCGCGGGGACTGCCCGGCGCGCGCATTCCTAACTCATTAACAGCAGCCACAATTTGCCCCCCCTCCATGGAAGACAACGTCAGAAAACGTGCCGATAACCGCGTCAAACGCGCTGGACGTGATAGATACGCCAATTCTGCCTTCAACACTTTTATGGCATTTTGATCGTCAATTATTTGGCGGGCCAATTGCTGATGGCGACGTTCCAGCAGCTCTGTAGAATTTTTGACCCGATAGACAAAAACCCCCGCAACAATGGCAAACACAACCAGCAAAGACACCATAAATCGCGTCATTGTCGCCCCCCCGCCTTTACAACAACAGGAACCGCCGCTGTTCGACGGGCCGCGCGCAACTTTGCTGAACGGGAACGGGGGTTTTCATTAATTTCCTCAGCACTGGCGACTACAGCCTTGCGGGTCATGACCTCAAAGGCCGGATCCTGTTCAGCACCATCCGGCATTGGCATATGCCGCGACGTCGTAACCGCACGCCCTGACTGCTCCAAAAGGAAACGCTTCACAATACGGTCTTCTAATGAATGAAACGTCACAACAACCAGGCGGCCACCGGGCTTCAATAATGTTAATGAAGATGACAATGCATGCCGCAATTCGCCCAGCTCATCATTGACATATATACGCAAAGCCTGAAACGTCCTGGTCGCGGGATGAATAGTTTTCTTATGGCGCGGGCCTTCTCCAATAGTATTGACAATCAATTTTGCCAACTGACCTGTTGTCGTCAACGCGGCTTCATCACGGGCCTTGACAATAGCCTTCGCAATACGCCGGGATTTTTTTTCTTCACCATATAAATAAAGGATGTCTGCCAATGCAGCCTCCTCCATATGATTGACAACATCTGCAGCACTTTGCCCCTGAATACTCATGCGCATATCCAGCGGCCCGTCTTCTTGAAAAGAAAAACCCCGCATACGCTGATCCAGCTGCATAGATGACACACCAATATCCAGCATGATGCCATCCACCTGTGCCACACCACAGCCAGATAATAAGTCAGCCATTTCAGAAAACCGCCCTTCTAGAAGGCGAAACCTATCACCGTAAGACTGCTTCAATGCCGCAGCATAAGGAGCAACAGTCGGGTCACGGTCTATCCCATAAACTTGACAGGGCACTGCATCCAGCACCGCACGACTATACCCCCCCGCTCCAAAGGTTCCATCCACATAAACTTCGCCCTCAGCAGGAGCGAGGGCGTCTAGAACGTCATCCAGCAGGACGGAATAATGCGGCACAGGGGGCAACGTCTCCGCCATCATGACGATCCCCCCTCACCCTCAGGTCGTTCAGACCGCTTCAGATGTAAGCTATCACGGCGCGTACGCGCCACTTCCCGCACAGAAGAAATGTGGTCCGCAAAAGCTTCTGGCTCCCATATCTGGAACGTCTTTCCACGACCTACAAATGTGGCCCGGTCCACAATTCCTGCGTGAGATAACAAGGCATCTGGTATCAATACCCGCCCTTCGGAATCAAAAGAAAGCTGAACCGATCCCGCAAGTATGGTCGTGGCAAAGGCTTCATGCTCATCGGTGTAGGGGGCAAATTCATCAATACTTTCACTGAGCCGCTCCATATAGCTCAGATCACAGCCCTCAATAGCGGGATGAACAAAAGAATTATAACACACAATCCCCGGCCAGCCCTGCGACGCCAAAGCCGCACGAAAAGGCGCAGGTACGGAAACTCGCCCTTTCTTATCGACCTTGTTGGTAAATGTGGACAAAAATAATGGCATTCTGCCAGCCCCGCGCTCATTTCCCTGCTATTCGCTTCCCGCACCCGTCACAGGATCACTTTAATATGGGATATCATGGGATGTTATGGTCGTCAATGGGACCAGATGTTAAAATACGGGGGTTAACAAGGTATTAATAAGGCACCTTTTCTACATAAATACCATATGAATCAATATATTATATTATTCACAATGCCATCCCATAGGATCCCATAATTCTCAGATTATTTTTACGAATATGGGATTTTATGGGAGCCGTCCGCCCCCATCACAAGAACATAAACAGAACTTAAGCTATCTCCTCCCCAATCTTTCAGGAGATGCCCCACGGAGTCGCTCACCTCGTCACAGGATGACTGGATGTGATGAAATATATGGGATATCTTCACCTGCATACCCTCATCAACGCAGGAGCCTCTATGCGCGTACATGCCCTCTATCATGTCCCATTTGAAGGACTGGCGAATATCAGCAACTGGCTCGACCAACGCGCCGCGGTCTTTACTGAGACATATACCTATGAGGAAGGTGCTTCATTTCCACCTGCTGAAGATATCGACCTGCTCATCGTTATGGGCGGGCCGATGGGGGTTTATGACCATGACAAACACCCGTGGCTCGTGACAGAGAAATCCTTTATTAAAAATGTCATTTCCGCCGGGAAAAAGGTATTGGGAATTTGTCTGGGTGCGCAACTCATCGCAGATGTTCTGGGCGCAGAAGTGCGCCCTCACCCGCAAAAAGAAATAGGATGGTTTCCAGTGTACAAAACCTCCGATGCGCAACGCAGGGCTCATCATTCGGAACTGGTCTCTATCTTACCTGATGAATTTATGGCTTTTCACTGGCATGGCGACCGCTTCGCCATTCCCAAAGGTGCCACACATCTCTTTACCAGCGATATTTGTGCCCCCCAGGGCTTCTTATTTAATGACAACGTATTGGGCCTACAATTCCATCTAGAAACAACCCCCGACAGCCTTCAGGCGCTCATCGAACACTGTGGGAAGGAATTAACAGATGCCCCCTCTATCCAACTTGCCCCGGTTATGCTGGATAATATTGCCCTATGCCAACCAGCCAATAGGCTTATGGCAAAAATATTAGATAAACTAATGGGGATAGAGTGAGCAGGATGCACTCTGAAAGCCGCCCGCAACCTACCTGCGGCCAATAGGCATTGCATCCTAGACATCAAACTGTTAGTTTGCGCGCAATTTCTTCATAAAAATGTGTCCGATGCTTAACATCAGCATTTTTCGCGGTTCTTTGATAGTGGAAATATCCTATGAAAATTGATGGCAACTCAATTCGCCCCGGTAACGTAATTGAACATCAAGGCAGCCTTTGGGTGGCGGTAAAGACCCAGCATACCCAACCGGGCAAAGGTGGTGCCTACCTACAGGTAGAACTAAAAAACCTGACCGATGGCCGTAAACTGAATGAACGCTTCCGTTCGTCTGAAAAGGTCGAAAAAGTCCGTTTGGAACAGAAAAATCACAGCTTCCTTTTTGAAACGGACGGCATGTATACTTTCATGGATATTGAAACCTACGACCAGATTGAAATTTCCGGTGACTTTTTAGGCGAACAGGCCGCTTATCTTCAGGATGGCATGGAAGTTGTTGTCGAATTTCATGATGAAACCCCGCTTGGCGTCCAATTACCTCAAACTGTTGAATTAGAGGTTGTGGAGACCGAGCCTGTGGTCAAAGGACAGACAGCAGCATCTTCCAACAAACCTGCCATTCTGGAAAATAATGTTCGTACGATGGTCCCGCCCTTTATTAATGTCGGCGAGCGTATCGTTGTCTATACCGAAGACGGCAGCTACGCTGAACGCGCCAAAAGCTAACCATCATATCAACAGCACCGAATGATTTGTAACAAAGGCGTACCTCATGGCCCTTCAAAACGCACTTATTAATGTGATGGAAAAAGCCGCCCAAAAAGCAGGGCGAAAACTGGCCCGTGACTTTGGTGAGGTTGAACAACTCCAAGTCTCCCGCAAGGGCCCTGCTGATTTCGTTTCCGCCGCAGATACCGCAGCGGAACGCATTATCCGCAGTGATCTGGAATATGCCCGCCCGGATTTTGGCTTCTTACTGGAAGAAGGCGGTGAAATTAAGGGGACAGACCCGAAAAACTCCCGCTGGATTGTAGACCCATTGGATGGCACAACGAATTTTCTGCATGGCATTCCCCATTTTGCGATTTCCATCGCCTTGGAACAACAAGGGGAAATCGTTGTGGCCTTGATCTATAATCCCATCACAGACGACACTTACTGGGCGGAGAAAGGCCGGGGGGCCTATTTAAATAGCCGGCGTCTCCGGGTCTCTTCACGACGCAGTTTAAAAGACTGCGTTCTGGCCACGGGTATTCCTTTTGCCGGTCGGCCCAATCACAAACCCTTCCTGCACAATCTAGAAAGTTTCATGCCGAATGTAGCCGGCGTGCGCCGCTTTGGCGCAGCGTCTTTGGATTTGGCCTATGTCGCCGCAGGCAGGTTTGACGGCTTTTGGGAAAGCGACCTCAGCCCCTGGGACTTGGCCGCCGGTATTTTGATTGTCCGCGAAGCGGGGGGCAGCGTATCGACCTTTGACGGCCGCGACCGCGCGCTAGAGACCGGCGAAATTCTAGCGACGAACAATAGCATTCACGGCCCTATGTTGCGCACATTACAGCAGGCCAGAAAAGACTATCGCGCAACGCTTCCTGCGTCATAAGGGCATATAAACAGGGTTTTTGATGACAGTACAGCACACAGGTCGTCATTCTGCGAAGGGAACCACACCCAAAACTTTTACCGTGGCATCCGTCTTCACGCGGGCCCGAATAACACTACCTGTTACGTCCTTGCATCTATCCGCCTGCAAAGCATTATCCCGTCTGTTGCTGACTTCTCTCTGTATCTTCTTCTCTATGCAATGGGCCGCACAGGCACAAAGCCCAACAGTTACAACTGACGAAATACAATCCGACACCACACATCAAGGTGCCATCCAGAAATCCGCCCAACACATGTCTGTTGTAGAGGCAATGACCGCCGTTGCAAGTCGCCCGGAATTAACCCTCACGTTTCCGGAAGATTACGTTGCCCTTAATCCCCAACAGATACAGCAAATAGAAGTCTGGGCCACCCCATTTGTAAAAGCCCCCCTACCGATTACGGTCATCAGTTACGCGGCCCTTCGTCGTGGTTATGGGGATGGCTCAGAACGACTTGCCCGCCACGAAGCCATCCGCATTGGATTCAAACGCGCCCTTGCTGTGCAGGAAACCCTTACGCAAATGGGGGTCCCGATAAAAAACGTTTCGCTTCATGCACCGGGGCCCGCCACTTCGGGCTATGCGGAACGCATTGTCATTTACCCACGCAAAATACCCTTCCAATAATTTCCCCGCCACGACCACATTCCAATAGAGCCATGGCCATAATGTCGCCCCATATGCTTATAACTATTGGTCGTCGTTCACATTAGCTATGTTGAAACAGCCGCAATAAGACAGTCGTAAGGCAGGCAATTCCCTCTCTTTATTTCTGTCATTGCACCGACCCTAGCTAATCGTTACCCTTAGCCTAATTTTGCGATATCAATTCATAGAATTTTAAGCCGCCGGAGCCCCTATATGAACCGCCCACAAAGGTATCTGACCCGGATTTTTCTGTTTCTCACTGCTGTCATCATCGTATGCGGGGCACTGTTTTCACCCATCGAAGCAGCCTTTATTGCCAACCCTGCCTTAAACGGGCTGATTGCGGCAACATTGATCATAGGGGTGTTTATTGTTATCCGGCAAATCATGCAACTTTCTTCCGCCCGGCAATGGCTTGACTGCTTAAAAGAAGATATTCGTCACAATATCGCAGATGACCAACCCATGGACGCGCCTCCCACGTTACTTTCACCTCTTTCAGCCCTGACCACAGAAAGTGATAATGGCCCTTCGCTATCCAAAACATCATTATCCACACTGTCCATGAGAACTATCCTGGACGGCGTAGGCGCCCGACTGGATGAAAGTCGTGAATTAAGCCGCTATCTTATTGGGTTACTTATTTTCCTGGGCCTACTGGGTACATTCTGGGGACTATTGGGGACAATCGGCTCCATTAAAGACACTATAGATAGCCTGAATGTTGGCGGGGCTGACATTACCTTGATGTTTGAAGATTTGAAAGAAGGACTCGCAGCACCACTTGGTGGGATGGGCACGGCTTTTAGCTCCTCCCTATTCGGTCTTGCCGGATCAGTCATTCTCGGCTTTGTGGACCTTCAGGCGGGGCAAGCACAAAATCGCTTCTATAATGACCTGGAAGACTGGCTATCCTCTGTAACCAAGTTTTCCGCAGCGTCCATGGCCGTAGAAGGCGGCACAGGATCTACCCCTGCCTTTGTTGGTGCGTTGTTGGAACAGTCCGCCGATAGCATGGACCGCCTGCAAAGATCGTTCTCCCATGCCGAAGACGGACGTGCAGAAATCACCTCGGCATTGGTCACACTTGCAACTCATTTCGAAGCCGTGGCAGACCAACAGAAAAACCAAAATGCCTTATTGGAAAAAATCTTAAAATCCCAATTAGACAGCCGCAACTTGCTGCGCGATCAAATAGATTCCCAACAGAACGCTACAAACAGTAGCGACCGAAATGACGCCAGCCTTACGCACCTGCGTAACATGGATGTACAATTAAAACAGCTCAATGCAGAGATCACCAAATCGCGGCAACAATTAGGTGAAGAACTACGTAGTGAATTGCGTCTGCTCAGCCGCAGCCTCGGCACAGCTCTGGACCAAATGGCGGAAAAAAAGTCCCAAAGACAAACGACCAACATCAAAAGCGACCCCACCAGTGAGTTAGTCGCACGAAGAGAAGATAAATCCTGAAAATGATGTTATCTCGCCGCAACCGTCACTCAAACCATACCAATAATACCTGGCCCGGCTTTGTCGATGCCTTAAGCACATTGTTGCTGGTGATAATTTTTCTCCTTTCTATGTTTGTTTTGGCACAATTCTTTCTTGGCACTGCCTTATCCGGCCGTGATGAAGCCTTGGTCAAACTGCAAAATCAGGTTTTGGAGCTGGGCGATCTTCTGGCTTTGGAACAACAGGCTAACCGCGATCTGCGGGATAATATTTCTCAACTGTCGGCGTCCCTACAATCTGCAAATATGACCCGTGAAGAGCTGGAAAGTCGTATTAATGATTTAGAGGCGGACATTGCCCAGGCCGAAGGACGCACTGCACGCATGCAGGAAAGTCGCCAGGAAAATGAAAGTAATTTGCGTGACCTGGAGCAACGTTATGCGGAAGCAAGTCGCGCCTTGGGGGAAGAACGTGAACTTAGCCATCGCGCCCGACAACAAGTTGAGCAGCTCAATAGCCAGCTGACGCAACTCCGTCAGCAACTGGCCTCATTACAGTCCGCTTTAGAGGCATCAGAACTGCGCGATCGCGAACAAAAAGCCACTATTGCTAACCTTAGCCAACGCCTAAATACTGCATTGGCCTCAAAAGTAGCAGAATTACACCAATATCGCTCTGAATTCTTTGGCCGCCTCAAAACCGCCCTTGGCAATAATCCTAATATCCGCGTACAAGGTGACCGGTTTATTTTCCAGTCAGAGGTCCTGTTCGGATCCGGGTCCGCTGACCTTGACCAAAACGGAAAACGGGAAATGGCAAAGCTTGCTCAAACGCTGGTGGAAATTTCCCAACAAATTCCAACCGACATAAACTGGATTTTGCGCGTTGACGGGCATACTGACAAATTACCCATCAAGAGCGGACGTTATCCATCCAACTGGGAACTGTCTATCGCCCGGGCTTTATCTGTTGTCTATTTCCTGAATTCCCGCGGGGTTGACGCCCACCGGCTCGCGGCAACGGGTTTCGGCCCTTATCAACCCTTAGATCCCGCCGACACCCCTGACGCATATCAACGCAACCGCCGCATTGAATTACGCCTTACTGCAAAATAACATTAAGCCCATAGCACAGACGCCCGCATAGTACGCAGTACGCTGTAATACTCTATAGAATAACCAACCTTATGATCTATCTTGCCGATTTACGCGACCTTTTCCCCGAATTGTAGTTCCGCCAGGCGGGCATAAAGGCCCCCTTGACTTAACAACTCATCATGGTTGCCACTGGCCACCAGTTGCCCCTGTTCCAATACCATAATACGTCCCGCCTGCAAAACTGTTGCCAGCCGGTGCGCAATGACCAATGTCGTGCGCCCTTCCATTAAATGATCCAGCGCTTTTTGCACTAGCTTTTCACTTTCCGCATCTAAAGCCGATGTGGCCTCGTCCAATAACAGTATGGGCGCATCCCGTAAAATCGCCCGCGCAATAGCGATACGTTGTCGTTGGCCACCGGAAAGCCTTGTTCCCCTTTCCCCAAGGTATGTCTGATAACCATCTGGTAAACGGTCAACAAATTCATCCACAAGAGCAGCCTTCGCCGCTGCACGCACCTCTTCATCGCTGGCATCCAAACGCCCATAACGGATATTTTCTTCAACACTCGCCGCGAAAATAACAGTTTCCTGGGGCACAATGGCAATGCGTGTCCGCACATGATGAGGAACAGCTTTTTTAATATTAATCCCATCGATTCTGATCTCACCCGCGTCAGGGTCATAAAACCGCTGCAACAACTGAAACATCGTTGACTTCCCAGCACCTGACGGCCCTACCACTGCCACCGTCTCTCCCGGCTCTATGGTAAGGCTTAATTTATTCAACGCGGCCTGCGCTGGCCGGGACGGGTAATGAAACACCACCTGATCGAATTCAATACGGCCACGGGGCGGTTCTGGCATCTCTATCGGTTTTTCCGGGGCTTCAATCTGTGGTGGTGTATTTATTAACTCAATACAACGCGATGCCGCCCCCGCCGCCCGTTGTAATTCACCGTACACCTCCGACAATGACCCTACGGTACCGGCTACTAGAACCGCATAGAAAAGAAAGGCTGCTAACTGCCCCCCTGACATCACGCCGTTAATGACATCTGTGGCCCCAACCCATAAAACAAAGTCTATCGCCCCGAAAATCAGCAAGATCACAATAGCAGTCAGCCATGCCCGCGCGCGGATACGTTCCACAGCCACAGCAAAACTTTTTTCCACAGCCCCGCCAAAGCGGTTCTTCTCATGACTTTCCTGCGTAAAAGATTGTACCGTCTGAACCGCACCGATGACTTCGGTTGCCTGTGCACTGACATCGGCAATGCGATCCTGCGTTTCTCTGGACAACGCACGCACACGCCGCCCAAAAAAGATGATCGGTACGATAACAATGGGAACACCCAAAAAGACCAGCCCCATCAGCTTTGCGCTGGTCACACCCATCATAATAACGGCCCCCACCAGCATAATCAGATTACGCAATGCAACGGAAACTGTTGCGCCTACGACCGATTGTATCAGGGTCGTATCCGTGGTCAGCCGTGAGACAATATCGCCAGATATATTTTTTTCGAAAAATTCCGGGCTGAGGGACATAATTTTCGTAAAAACCGCAGCCCGCACTTCGGCTACAACCCGCTCTCCCAGCCATGACACCAGATAATAACGCCCATAAGTGGCCAGGGCCAATACCACCGCCACCCCCATCAAGGCGGCAAAGTATAAATCAATGCTGCTGTTATTTTCCGCCGAAAACCCCAGATCGATCATAAAACGTAGTGCCTGCCCTATGCCTAAGGTCGCCGCTGCCGCCGTCACAAGAGAAATGAGGGCGAACGTCATGACAGCTTTATGGCGGGACAGATATGTCCACAAAAGTGTCAGTTCTTTGATGTTTTTTTTCGGAGCTTCATCAGGTAATTTTCCCCGCTTTTTTTTATCACGACGGTCGGAATTTTGTGCCATTTTATCCATACCCATTAAACGATACCCTTCCGCAGGGTATAGCAGCCCTATACGCTGGCGACAACTTTACAATAACCCATACAAAAAAGGCAGAGATTCACGCTTGCCAAACAAGAGAAAGCTGTTATATAAGGCCCCATATTTTTTCCGGAGAGAGTACAATGAAAGACGGCATTCATCCTGACTACCACAGCATCAACGTCGTGATGACTGATGGGACAAGTTATCAAACCCATTCCACATGGGGCAAGGAAGGCGATACGCTGACTCTGGAAATCGACCCGAAAGTACATCCGGCATGGACCGGCGGTAACCAACGCATTCTGAATGCGGGCGGTCGTGTTGCCCAGTTTAACAAGCGTTTCGGTAACTTCTCACTGACTAAAAAATAATCTGATTGGGCGATAGCCCTTCATCAGGCACAAAAACAAAAACGCCTCTATAAAGAGGCGTTTTTTTGTGGCTTCACGCTATGCTATCCTCGAACCCGTAATCCTCACGCATAAGGCCTAGTTTATCTAGATCACAGCCTGTTTCCTAAATGCCGCAGCAAATGATGCACCGGGTTTTTCCCTTCTTTGTATCGCATTAATAAATGATCTTCCATGCGGGCAATACGTTCGAATAGATCTCTGACCCGGTATTGATAAACCTTGAAATGTTCCGGCAGCTGGTCTGCCCCATCGGACGGCGGGGCAAGACATATTTCACGTGCCCCCAACAGTTTATCATCTTCCATAGACTCTTCTGTGCTGATTTCACCACGATTTTCAGCCAATCGTACCATAAGCCACGATACGACAAGCATCAAAGCAGATGTCATACGCATGCTTTCCACCGAATAGGCCATATTTATTTTTTTATCAGTGCTGATTTCCGGTGTTTTTCCGGCATTCTTCAGATATGCCGCGATCTCCACGACTAGGGCCATGGCCTCCTGATAGGTCCGCTCCAAAAACCGCGGATCACTAATATTTTCACCATCCACCGACACCCGAACATTTTCCTCTAAAGCTACAGTTTGCCTCATTTTTACAAACAATTCTTAAGATTTCTAAAACTGTTTTTTCGTTTCTCTTTTCCCCTTGAAACAGCAAAAAACAACGCCATCTAAAAACTATGGGAGGCCATAATGGCTCCCTGTAATGACAGTCTGCCCATAGACATTGCCCAATATTACTGTTCTGGCAATGCGGGAGAAACCATATATCGCTTAACGAAAGGATATATCCTATGAGAACACTCGACTTATCACCCCTACTTCGCTCTTCTGTAGGCTTCGACCAACTCAACCGATTGTTTGATACCGTCAATGCTAAAGAAGAAGTCGCCTATCCCCCCTATAATATCGAAAAACTCAGTGAAAACGATTATCGCATCACAATGGCTCTTGCGGGCTTCTCCACTGATGAACTGGATATTTCACTGAATGACGGTGTCCTTATTATTGCCGGTAAGGCAAAAGAGGATAATGACACTGAAAGCCACTTCATCCACCGTGGCATTGCAAAACGCGCCTTTGAACGCCATTTCAAATTGGCGGAAACCATTCGTGTACAAGGAGCAAACTTTGAAAATGGCCTCCTGAACATCGAATTGAAGCGGGAAATCCCCGAACATATGAAACCACGGCAAATTGAAATTGATACCGCAGCAGGCCCGCAAAAAATAACCGATGCAAATGAAAGTGCCGCCTAGAGAGGTATACTAGACAGTATACAGGCATGCGTGATTAAAAAATGACGCAGACGCCAGGCCAATGAGCAAATATGGGTTGCCGAAATGGCAGCCCATATTTTTTTACAATACTAACCACGTAAATTTTCAGAAGAAGGGCCGCAAAAAGCGGCCCAGTTTAGGAGACGTCAACATGGTATTCAGATCGAGAAACGACCTGATATCAGTTTACGTGTCCTCCGCTTAAAGAAGCTTTAAAACTAGATAAAATTATTAATTACACCATTTAACTCTTAAATAGTGTCTCAGCCGCCGCCCGCACATCGTTCTTGTCTTCAATAGCCTGTTCTGCGCGCGCAATTTCATGACGCAGAATAGTAATTCTCTCGGCCAGCATTTCCAACGACATAACTTCAAGGTCTTCAGCAACCAACTGCTTTAATACAGACCCCAACGGGGCAACATCTTCTTCATCCATAGACTGTCTTACTCTCTTTTCAAATCATCTGCATTATGCGCTTTCATCTCGGCATCAGCAGATGATACGCTATGACATTATCTTTATAACATATGTCATAGCGCGGCCTGCATCTAGTGGGTATCGCCCCCATTATACAAACGCCGTTTCTGAAAACACATAGAGATCCTTCATTATGTCCTTTGATATTACCCCTTCTATGCAGGCTATCGAAATTAAAGAATTCGGCGGCCCGGACGTCCTCACCACTACAACGCGACCAACACCCACCCCCTCTCGCCATGAAGTACTTATTGCCGTTAAGGCCGCCGGCGTAAACCGTCCTGACTGTGTGCAGCGGCAGGGCCTTTATCCGGCACCTCCCGGTGCGTCGGATATTCCGGGACTGGAAATTGCCGGACGCATTGTCGCGGTTGGGAACGCCGTCCAGCACCTAAAACCCGGTGATGACGTCTGCGCGCTTGTAACAGGGGGGGGATATGCAGAATATTGTTTGGCAGATGCCCGCCTCTGCCTGCCAATCCCGGATGGACTCACCATGGCCGAGGCCGCCGCATTACCAGAAACTTATTTCACGGTATGGAGTAATGTCTTTGACCGCGGCGGGCTCAAGGCCGGTGAACATTTTCTCGTTCATGGTGGCACCTCCGGCATTGGCACCACCGCCATACAATTAGCCAAACATTTTGGAGCCATAGTTTACACCACAGCAGGCAATGATGAAAAATGCCAACGATGTCTGGAGTTGGGAGCCGATATGGCCATCAATTATAAGACAGAAAATTTTGTCGATGTGCTGAAAGAAAAAACCGATAAAAAAGGAATGAATCTAATTCTAGATATGGTTGGTGCAAAATATACCGCCGCCAACCTTAAATCTCTCGGATATGACGGCCGGTTGGTACAGATAGCGGTTATGACAGGCATTAAAGCTGAAATTGATATTGGGCTCATCATGCGTCGACGCCTCACTTTTACGGGGTCGACTTTGCGGCCACGGGACATAGACTTCAAAGCAGCCATTGCGGAGAACCTGCGAAAACATGTATGGCCGCTTATCGAACAGGGCCGGGTTGCGCCTGTAATGGACCAGCAATTTCCCTTAACACGTGCGGGGGACGCTCATGCCCGCATGGAAAGCAGTAAACATATCGGCAAAATCATCCTCACGACCTGACCGCTATACTGGCCTAATAACCGCATTAAAAAAGCAGCGCTTTTAAAGCGCTGCTTTTTCTTAATTATATTACATATGGACTTTATGCTGCCCGAATATTTGTCAGGAAGCTTTCCAGTTGCTCCCGCAGGCTTTGCGATTGCGATGTCAGCATCTGTGCGGATGTCAACACGCTGGTCGCTGCCGTCCCGGTTTCTGTGGCTGCAGTGTTCACAGTAGCGATATTTGAATTCACCTCCTGTGTACCGGCAGCTACTTCTGATACATTCCGCGCAATCTCATGCGTAGAGGCATCTTGTTGTTCAACCGCAGAGGCAATAGAAACAGCCGTTTCATCAATTTGATTAATCACTGTTTCAATACTGGAAATTGCACTCACAGCTTTGGCAGTTGCATCCTGCATACCACCGACTTGTGTTGTAATTTCTTCCGTTGCTGTTGCCGTCTGGCTCGCCAGGTTCTTCACTTCGGAGGCGACAACGGCAAAGCCCTTACCCGCCTCCCCGGCACGTGCTGCTTCAATAGTAGCATTCAGCGCCAGCAGATTAGTCTGCTCCGCAATATCGTTAATCAAATTAACGACATCACCGATTTTCTGTGCGGCATTTACCAATCCCTTAATCTCACCACCGGCGCGTTCCGTTTCCTGTACGGCATTGCGGGCATGATTACTGGACAGGGCCACCTGACCACTGATTTCCTTCACAGAAACAGAAAGTTCTTCTGCCGCACTTGCAACCATTTGAACATTTGAACTCGCCTGTTCTGAAACTGTCGCCACAACGGCTGACTGACGACTGGTGTCATCAGCAACTGTTGCCATGCTGCGTGCGGATGTTTCCATCTCATTTGCCGCAGCGGATACCGCTTCGACAACCTGCATGACGGACGCTTCGAAGTCATTTGCCAAGGCCAGCATTTCCTGACGGCGCTCCTCACGGGCTTTTTCTTCACGTTCCTGATTACGGAGACGTTGCTCTTCTTCTTCGGCGCGGCGTGCTTCCGCCATTTCTTCATCGCGTTTGCGTTGTACTTCTTCCGCTTTGCGCTGTTCTTCTTCAAGGCGGATTTTTTCAATCGATGCTTCTTTAAAGACTTGTAAGGCCTTAGCCATTTGGCCGATTTCATCTTTGCGGTTTGCGCCCTGAACTTCTACATCCAGGTTCCCGCCAGCAATCACATCCATCGTATCACCCAAATCCTGCAGTGGGCGAACAACACGGAACGCCACCAACCAGATGGATGCAGCACCGATCACCAATGCCACGACTAAGGTTGCGATCTCAATGATTAGCTGGCTGGTTGCGCTTTCTGCCGCATTCAGGGCAATTTTGCGTGTTTCTTCACCCGCCGCCTGACTTAACGCCTGCAATGTTTGTGTGGCGGCCGATGCTTGCTTAACCCATTCATCAGCAGACACGCTATAAGGCTCTTCCGCCTGTGCAGCCGCATAAACATCTTCGCGCAATATCGCATATTCACCGAAGAAATTATCATTTACCGCTTCACTTAACTTCTTCAAATGAGCTGGCGTTCCTTCAGCTTCGATCATATTTTTTGCATTTTCCCAGCTGGCTTCAATACGGCCTGCATAGGTAGAAAGCTTCTGCATCATCAAACCAGATAAATGACGGTCCCGGGCAATGTATTTACCGATTTCTGCCCATTCTTTATCTGCATATTCGCTGACAACCCAGAGATTATGGTTCAAATGCTCATATTTCGTAATCTGCGCATTAGAAATGTCTGTTTCTAATTCCAGAACCTGTCGCATATCCTGTGTTGCCATGATGAGGTTAGACGCTGCACTGAAGAATTTGCGATCAATACGATTGGCGCGCTCCCCGATTGTTGTTTCAATGGCTTCATCAACAGTAGACTGAAGGTTGGTATATTGTTCAAACTTAGCTTTCAGCAATTTGACAAACTTTTCTTTACGCTGAAATTCTAACCCATCTAGCTCTGAAAGCGCGATCTTGTAGGCTTTTGTCCCCTGCTCCCGTGCCTCTGCAGCCTTCTTTTTCATTATGGCATCAGCTGGTGCGTCATTACCTAACGCCGTATTAATAACACCGCGTTCAACAGAAAAATTACGCGCGGCAACCAAAAGGTTCTCCGCGATATCATTCACTAAAACAATCCTGTTTGCCTCAGCCCGTTGGTCGGCGGCATTAAAGGCAGATGTAATACTAAATCCCATCACAGCAAGCACTAACACACCCACAATCGCAAAAAGTGAATTACGGATTGTAAATAGTCCTGCTGCTTTCGCGTTTGACTGCATCTTCATATATGACATGGGTAGAAGCCCCTGATTTTTATTATCAATAATCACGTCCAAATTCCCTATCTATGGCACTACACCATGGTCGGGAAAGCTATTGGGGCCACCTTACATCTATAAAATTGAAAATATCGTTAATGGCTTATATGTGTGACACATAAAGTTTGTCGTGACGGCATTAAATAGGCGCGGTCGGGGATCAACGGCCTTGGCTTCGCCACCGCGAAATCGAATCAACGATAAAGCCTTCATCTTCTACTTCGATCTGCCAGTCACGTGAAAAAGCCGGATTTGTACTGCTGGGACGCAGATGGTCATCCAGACGATCAAACTGGATACGCATTGGTGCATTGGCACCTTCTCCAACGACGATACCCTCCCGGTTTTGTAACGCTGACAGGGATGTTAATGCCCCTTGCGCACTTTCCGGCATCACATGTTCTACAAAACGCTGATCCCGTTCATTATTCATACGCATGGCTATAATGGTTCCGCATTGGGAAAGTGCTGATTCTGAAACATCTGCAGGTCTTTGTGATACCAAGCCTAGAGACACACCATATTTACGGCCTTCTTTCGCAATGCGCTCAATAGATTTTCGCGTAGATTCAAATTTAACCTGTTTGTCATTCGGGACATAACGGTGTGCTTCTTCACAGACCAGAAGGATCGGGCGCGCATTTTCACCACGGCTCCATAAAGCAAAGTCAAACACCAGTCGACTAAGAACCGATACCACCACATTGACAATCTCTGACGGCACCCCTGATAAATCTATGGTTGATACCGGTTTTCCTTCCACAGGGAAGCGCAGAATTTGCCCGATAATAGAGCGCAAATTGTCATGAACCAACAACCCGGAAAACATGAAATTAAAACGATTATCGCGCCGCAATTCTTCAATCTTGGACCGCAGACGTAAAAAAGGAGTCAGGCTTTCTGCTTTCTCCAATTTACCCATTTCCACTTCCAGATATTCCATCAGAAATGTCAATTTATAAGGGACAGGCGTATCTACGGTGATTTTGTCTTTGCTGACACCTTCCGCATTCGCAACACGCGCGTTGTGTATGGCCCGGCGAAGAATATCAACTTCTACCTCACGTTCCGCAGTCATACGACTGCCGATAAACATTTCCACATGTTCTTCGAAATTCATCAACCAGTAAGGTAATTGCAAATTTGTAATGTCGAAATGCTCACCACAGTCTGAAAACGCTTCTGCATATTCATTATGGGGATCCAAAATAAGGATATGACCATTGGGAAGCCGTTCTGCGATGCGGTGAATTAACAAGGCCACCGAACATGACTTCCCTGTCCCGGTACTACCCAGAACGGCAAAATGTTTGCCCAGCATGCTATCAATTTTCACACTGGCCGGTGTCAAATGATGCGGGTAGATGGTACCGATTTGCATATGGTTACTGTCATTTATACCAAAAATGGCTTCCACATCGCCAACGCTGACTTCATAGACCTTGGCCCCCGGCATAGGAAATGCGGAAATACCGCGATCAAAGATCATCCCGGCAGGATGGCGCGGGGCACGAATACCATGCCCCAGAAACTCAACGGTTAGAATGACATCTGCAGTATCACTGCTCGCATCCCCGACCATTTCAACAGTGCAGACTGTACAAAACACATACCCTTTATCGACCTTGACCTTCACCATCGCCCCGATCTGGCCCGCGGGCAGCATATCGTCGTCACTTTCATCCGTGATAAATCGCTCCAGCGGACAGCGCAACACAGCACCAGCACCGTTCACACGGGTAATATAGCCAATCGCCACTGGCACATCGACGTGTAACGAAACGTCTTGTGTCTGCTCTTGCGGCATTGCGCTGCTCTGTTGTTGCTCTAACATTGCTGTTTTATCATCGACCTCTACGTTGGCACGATGATTCCCTTCACGTAAGAAACGATCTTTCCACATCACTCGAAACCCTTATATTTTGCAGTTATTTTACCCCGCTGCGGGTTAAGTTTTCCTAAAGTATTGGTTGAATTAAGCCGATCTTGGCAAAAACAGTCTTAAGTGAAGGAGTTTTCCCGTATCAGATGTTGACAAGAGGACACATCATCTCTATTTTCCGCCGCTCATGAGCAAGGCTTAAGGCCTGAGAGAGAAAAGTAACGAGACGGGTAAACCGATGAAAGTCGTAAATTCACTTAAATCCCTGAAAAAGCGCCATCGTGATTGCCGGGTGATCCGCCGCAAAGGCCGCACCTATGTAATCAATAAAACGAACCGTCGGTTCAAAGCTCGTCAGGGTTAATATATACTTTCGCGCAGATAACTGCTGCCGGATTGATAAAGAACGCGCTGTCAAACGGCGCGTTTTTTTATAAACTGACAATATGACCACACTGAAAGCCAAAGCCGTTCTCTTTGATATTGGTAATGTTCTGGTGGACTGGCATCCCCGGCATGCGTACCGCGATTATTTCCATAATAACCCGGAAAGGCTGGACTATTTCCTGACCCACATATGGTCAATGGAGTGGCACAGTCAGTTAGACAAGGGAATATCTTTCGCAAAGGGTATCCATAACCTATGCTGGCAGCACCCTGCGTGGCATGACGCTATCACCGCCTATGACCAGCTATGGGATCAGATGTTTTCCCATGTGATCGACGGTAGTGTCGAACTCCTCGCCGATCTTAGCAAACAGGGCGTCCCCCTTTACGCGCTGACGAATTTCCCCGCTGAAAAATTCCCGGCCTTTGTCGAAAAATATGCCTTTATGCAATATTTTGAGGACCGCGTTGTAGTATCCGGCCAAGAAGGCCTTATCAAACCGGACCCGGCTCTCTTTCAATGTCTGATGGACCGATATAACCTAAAAGCTCCCGACCTCATCTTTATTGACGACCGGCTGGATAACGTTCAAGCAGCGCAGAAGTTGGGTATGGATGGCATTCACTTTCAAAACCCGGATCAAACCAGATCCACTCTCATAGACCGTCAGGTCTTAAGCATAACATCATTGCAAAAATGAAGACGCCACACACATAGACCGTACTCGCTGCGAAACGCTCCCGCTGGTCGTGATTTTGTTCGTCAATGATGTTTTTCTATGTGTCCCTGATAATGGGCATGTTCTTCGTTCACACGGGCAATGCGTAATACATTTGTTTTTCCCGGAGTCCCAAAGGGCATGCCAGCAGTAATCACCACCCGGTCGTCCACATCCGCCATTCCATGTACCAAGGCCAGGTGACAGGCACGGTCGATCATATCCTGAAAATCCTGCGCATCATCGGTCTTTACACAATACAACCCCCAAACCAGAGACAATCGGCGTGCTGTCTCTTCACGCGGGGTCAAAACCAGCAATGGCACACTGGGTCTCTCACGCGCTGCCCGCAATGCCGTAGATCCGGAAGACGTATATGTCACAATCACCCGTGCCGATATTGTTTCAGCAACACGCCGTGCAGCAAAACTGATGGCGTCCGCCGTGGTAGCCTCCGGTTCCGGCACATGTTCCTGTAACAATCGATGATAGAAAGGATCTTCTTCTACCGTTGCCGTCACACGGTTCATGACATCCACAGCTTCCACCGGGAAGTCGCCCGCCGCAGACTCACCTGACAACATCACCGCATCTGCCCCATCGTATACGGCATTGGCGACATCAGAGACCTCTGCCCGTGTCGGAACAGGACTTGCAATCATCGTTTCCAGCATTTGTGTTGCGACAACCACGGCTTTCCCTGCGGCAATGGCTGCACTGATAATATGCTTTTGAAGGCCAGGTACTTTTTCCAGTGGCAGCTCAACCCCTAAATCGCCGCGGGCGACCATAATTGCGTCTGCCTGACCAATGATCCATTCTAATGACTTGACCGCAGCAGGTTTTTCAATTTTTGCCAATACCCCTGCGCGTCCCGCGACCAGTTCACGCAGCTCTGCAACATCTTCTGCACGCTGGACAAAAGACAGGGCGACCCAATCCACCCCTAATTGCAAAACCAGTGCCAGATCACGGCGATCCTTTTCCGTCAGGGCAGCCATTGGCAACACCACGTCCGGCACATTAACGCCCTTACGGTCCGACAGCTTCCCCCCTACCGCAACACGCGTTATCAATCTATCGTTATGGACTTCGGTGACTTCCAATTTAATTTTACCGTCATCTATCAATAACGTCATGCCGACTTCTGCGGCATCATATATTTCTGGATGTGACAAGGTGACACGATCACGTGTCCCTCTTTCCGGCGATTGATCTAACTGAAACACATCACCTTTTGCCAGCATCACCGGCCCGTCATGGAATTCGCCAATACGTAATTTGGGCCCTTGCAAATCCGCTAATATACCAATGGGTTGGCCAACTTCCTGCTCTACAGCACGAATAGTTTTATATAAGTGGGTGATTGTCTCTTCTGATCCATGGCTCATGTTCAAACGAAAAACATCTGCACCCGCCCTGTAGAGAGCCCGAATAGTTTCTATTTGGGTGCTGGCAGGCCCCAGGGTTGCCACTATGCGCGTCTTGCGTTGACGATGCGTTATCTCCATGACCCCCCCATTACGATGATCTCACACTCACAAAACGCAATTTGCGCTGCATTCATTGCTGGAAAGAAGATTGTCCGGATCATTGCCACTTGCAACCTCGACACCCCTGCTCTATCCCTGTCAAAAAAGAGTATCGGCCTTTCCAACAGTATACAAGGTCATTCATATCGATAAAAAGGTCGTCCATTAATGCAGGGTCAGGACATGAGCAATCATCCCTTTACAATATTAAATGCCAATGGACAGGGGGACTTGGTATTAATTTGCGATCATGCCAGCAACCACATTCCACCAGAATATGATAATCTTGGTCTGGAACAAGAATTGCTCAAACAACATATTGCCTATGATATCGGGGCCGCAGAACTTACCCGCAACCTTTCGCAAATCTTCGATGCCCCGGCTTTACTCGCTGACTTTTCCCGCTTGCTGGTTGATGTGAACCGCACCCCTGACTCTCCGACCCTATGCCCCCAGGTCAGCGATGGGATCGATATCCCCGGCAATCAGGACATAAATAACGCAGAACTGCAGACGCGGTTAGATCGTTTTTATCACCCGTATCATGATGCCGCTGGCTTATTGGTCCTCAAGAAAAAACAACAGGGGCGTGTCCCTCTGGTACTGGGGATACACAGTTATACCCCTATTATGAACGACACCCCGCGCCCTTGGCATGCAGGTATGCTATGGGATAAAGACCCCCGTTTAGCGATGGCACTGATTGAAGCACTGGAAAACCATGGTTATCACGTCGGCGATAATGAACCTTATTCCGGCCGCGAACTCTTTTATACCATGGACCGACATGGTGCAGCTCACGGTTTTCCGCAGGTTACTGTCGAAATCCGTCAAGATGAAATAGATCATGCGCAAGGCATTTCAAAATGGACTGCGATTATGGCGGATGTCCTCAAAGAAGCCTTAAGACACCCTGAACTGGCCATAGCCCGAAAATATTCGCCTCAGGAATAGCCTTAAGCATTATTCTGATCTTCATCCATATCATTAACTAAAGCTACTTTTCCATCTTGAGATTCATCCTCACCATGGCTATGGTGCGCGCGATTGTAAAATTGACATACTAAAACGCAGATCGGAGTTTTTTACATGACTGAAGTAGGTGGTATTGCCGCAGACGCTTTACGTTCATTCATCGAACGTGTTGAACGACTGGAAGAAGACAAAAAGGCTATCGCCGATGATATCAAGGATGTCTATGCGGAAGCTAAGTCAACCGGTTTTGACCCGAAAATTATGCGTCAAATTGTCCGCCTACGGAAAATGGAATCACAGGACCGTCAAGAGCAGGAAGCACTGCTCGACCTTTACACGCATGCACTGGGTATGGACAGGGGTTAGCAGTATTCTGCATACCCCACCTTTTCTACTCTCATAAAGCTTCCACGGCATATCCTGACCGCGTTGACCACTTTCGTGTCAAAACGCGCATCCCCCGCCCTTATGGCTCTGAAAACAGAAACACTTTATGACGGTCTTTAATCGTCCAAGAGACCAATTTCTTCAATTTTACGATAAAGCGTTGAACGACCGATTCCCAATCGCCGGGCAATTTCAGACATATGCCGGTCATATTTCTCTAATGCATATTCAATAATATCCGCTTCGACTTCGCTTAATTTACGGATATCACCATCTTCATTAAATAAGCGCACAGGTATATTGACCTCACTATCCGCATAGACCGCACCCCTATCATTCTGGTGCCCATTGCCTGATACGCTCTCGACATCCGAAGACAGCATCACTTTGTCAAACGGTGATCGTTCCAGGGGGAGGAACTGGCGGACAGCCGACTGAATTTGCGGAAAATCATCCGCTCCCATTTCATCGCTTTCCGACAGGATAATCGCGCGGAATATCGCATTTTCTAGTTGGCGGACATTGCCCGGCCAGTGATAACCTTCTAACAGGGCGACCGCCTCGGCTGTGATTGTCTTGGTCCCACGCCCTTCTGCTAAAGCAATATGGTCAATAAAATAATCAATCAACAAGCGAACATCCCCAAGGCGTTCGCGCAGGGGCGGCAACGTTATCGGAAAAACATTGAGACGGTAATATAAATCCTCACGAAAGGCTCCAACCTCCACTTGCGACAACAAATCGCGATTTGTCGCGGAAATCAGACGCACGTCAACTTTGATCGGATCGCGCCCGCCCACAGGGTCGACTTCGCCTTCCTGTAGCACCCGCAATAACTTCACCTGCAAATCCAGGGGTAATTCACCGATTTCATCCAGAAACAACGTTCCGCCATCGGCTTCTATAAATTTGCCATCATGCTTTTCTGTCGCACCGGTAAACGCGCCCTTTTCGTGTCCGAATAAAATGCTTTCTACGAGATTTTCTGGAATCGCGCCGCAATTCACGACAACAAACGGCTGGCCGGCTCGGTCGCTCGCCCCTTGTATCGCTCGTGCAAAGACCTCTTTACCAACACCGCTTTCCCCTTCCAATAGAATGGGTACATGACTGGAGGCCCCCTTTTGCGCCATACTGATGGCTTTCTTCATCACCTCGCTCTCACCGATTAAATCTGCGAAGCTAAACTGTCCATCCCATTTACGCGTTAGGCGGGAAACCTCATCACTTAATTCATTTAATTTCAAGGCATTCCGCACCGAAACAATTAAACGATCAGGTGAGACAGGCTTGGTAATAAAGTCGGTGGCTCCGGCACGCATGGCCTCCACCGCAATATCGACACTACTGTGCCCGGTCAGTACGATAACAGGTAAATCGGGCTGTAAAGGATGAAGCCGCTGCAAAACCTCAATCCCCCCCAGACCGTCCATCAGCAAATCCAGTAACACGATATCTACTGCTACACGATTACGACCAGAGAGCAAATCCAATGCTGCCTCCCCATTTTCGGCCGTCTGGGTATAGTACCCGGCTCGGTCAAAAATGGTTTGCAGCATCTTCCGCTGCATATCGTCATCATCAACTATAAGAATTGATTTGGGCATTCTGCCTGCTATCTTTCCGGTGCTATTAAAACCTCTATATGTCCCAATACGGGACAAAAGTTAAAAAAGCTGAAATTCTTGGAGAAACACCTATATAAAGGGGTAATTAATCATCAGAAGTTGCATTTTAATGCCAAAATAGTCGCGTCAGGATTTAGAAATCATGCTTCCCATTCCCGTTTGTACTCCAGAGACATCCCCCTCCGACTCAGGCCAAATTGATCCTGCAAGCCTGCCGCGCTGGGACCTGACAGATTTATATCCGGGCATGGATTCTCCTGTCTTGGAAGCCGATTTCACTCAACTTACAACTGAAACGGACATTTTTGTTAAACGCTACCAGGATAAACTCGACGCCCTATCTGCTAACCAGCTACTGGACGCCATAAAGGCATATGAAAACATTGAAGAGCTAACGGGGAAAATCATGAGCTACGCAGGCTTACTGCATGCGGGCGACATGACCAATCCACAAATTGGCCAGTTTTACCAAACCTGCTATGAACGCATTACAGATTTAGGTAGCAAAATTATTTTCTTCACCCTTGAATTAAATAAGCTGGAAGATGATTACTTTAATCACCGCTTTAACGATAACGCTGATTTAGCCCGTTATAAACCATGGTTCAATCAATTACGCGCACTCCGCCCCTATCAATTAAGTGATGAAGCCGAAAAACTTCTTTTTGAAAAATCCGTCAGTGGCCGCTCGGCATGGAACAGACTGTTTGACGAAACGCTATCTGGACTGACTTATGATTATAAAGACCCCGCAACAAAAGAAACGCATCAGTTAGGCACTGAAGAGACACTCTCAAAATTAAGCGAAAAAGACTCCCTGGTCCGCCGGGCCGCAGGGGAGGCATTGTCTTCAACTTTCAGCAAAAACATCCGTCTCTTTACGTTAATCACCAATACCCTGGCCAAAGATAAAGAAATAGAAGACCGCTGGCGCGGTTATGAAGATGCCACCTTGCCACGCCATTTGTCCAATCAGGTGGAAAAAGAAGTGGTCGACGCCTTGGTATCGGCGGTGAAAGATTCCTACCCGCGCCTCTCTCACCGTTACTATACGCTCAAGGCCCAATGGATGGGCAAAGACAAATTAGATTGGTGGGACAGAAATGCTCCGCTCCCCCAGGATGATGACAGCCTCTATAGCTGGGATAAGGCTAAAGATACTGTTCTTACTGCTTATGGCAGCTTTTCACCTGACCTCATGGAATTGGGGCAGAAATTCTTTGACAACCCTTGGATAGACGCCCCTATCAGTCCCGGTAAAACCACAGGCGCTTTTGCCCATCCTACTGTCCCGTCAGCCCACCCTTATTTGTTGTTAAACTTTATGGGAAAAACACGGGACGTTATGACTTTAGCCCATGAATTAGGGCACGGTGTTCATCAATTATTAGCCGCCCCACAAGGGACCCTTCTGTCCAGTACGCCCCTAACTCTCGCGGAAACGGCCAGCGTCTTTGGTGAAATGCTAACCTTTCAGTCTTTACTGGCCAATGCAGATAATCCTGCCCAACGGCGTACCATGATGGCCAGCAAAGTTGAAGACATGCTAAATACTGTTGTCCGTCAGATTGCTTTTTATGATTTTGAAGTCCGGTTGCATAATGCACGCCGTGATGGAGAATTAGGCACCAATGATATCGACGCCCTATGGATGGACGTGCAGGCGGAAAGTCTTGGGGATGCAATACGTCTGAACAATGATTACCGCCATTTCTGGTGTTACATACCGCACTTTATCCATTCACCCTTTTATGTCTATGCCTATGCTTTTGGGGATTGTTTGGTCAATTCCTTATATGCAAGTTATCAACGTGAACCAGACGGGTTTCAGGAAAAGTATCTGTCAATGCTGAAAGCAGGAGGTACGTTGCACCATAAAGAACTTTTGGCCCCCTTCGGCTTGGACGCATCCGACCCGGCCTTCTGGAAAATTGGACTGGATATGATATCGGGTTTCATAGACGACCTGTCGGCAATGGATTAGAACGCCAGCTTTGTTTCTATCGCTTATCCCTTAAACTTATCCTGGCTTTCAGAGGACGACATTCTTGTCTTCCCTGCAGCCGTGCAGGGATTCTTGCAAAAGTGTCATTATTTTTGCCAACCGTCCCTTTTGTGCTCAAAAGACCAGTGTTATTTATCACCAAAGTTCAATTTAATCGGGGAAAGATAACTGCGTCCAAGGTCATGCTGCGGAAATAATATTATTTTTTGTATTAATCCTGCTGCATTTCTGCATTTTTTTTGGACTATAAAGCAGAGTCGTAATACCGTTACGTGCGATGATGGTGTTGATGCAGCTGCATACTCCCTCATTATTTTAGAGGGGACCATCTCAACATACGCTTCGGACAATATGTCCGTTTAAAATAAATAAATAAATAACCTGCTGTCATAAGGCGCAGGCCAATAATAAAAAACGAAATAGTCAGATTTAAAGCATTAGGAAAGTATCAAATATGAAAATTGCGATACCCAAAGAGCGGCGACCAAATGAAACCCGTGTTGCCGCCACCGCTGACACCGTAAAGAAGCTCACTGGATTAGGCGCCAATGTTCATGTTGAAACAGGCGCAGGAGAAAAAAGTAATATTACAGATGTGGCCTACGAAGCCGCAGGTGCCACAATCTGCGCATCATTAGCAGACACCTATAAAGACGCAGACCTCATCTTTAAGGTCCAGCGTCCTCTGCGCGGTGACGAAGGTGATGAAAATGAAGTGGCATTGATTGGGTCTGGCACCACACTGGCCTGTATTATGTCGCCCTACAACGACCCAGAGACATTAAAAGCCTGTGCCGAGGCAGGTATTCATGCTTTTGCGATGGAATTCATGCCACGTATTACCCGCGCACAAAGTATGGATGTCCTTTCTTCCCAGTCAAATCTGGCGGGATATACCGCCGTTATTGATGCCGCCCATGAATTTGGCCGGGCGATGCCAATGATGATGACCGCAGCAGGGACAATTGCCCCGGCGAAAGTCTTGGTGATGGGCGCAGGTGTCGCAGGCCTTCAGGCTATCGCCACGGCGCGCCGTCTTGGGGCGGTAGTCAGTGCCACCGATGTCAGGCTGGCAGCTAAAGAGCAAGTCGAAAGTCTTGGTGCAAAATTCGTTATGGTTGATGATGATGAAGCCAAAGATGCAGAAACATCTGGCGGTTATGCCAAGGAAATGAGCGAAGAATACAAACAGAAACAGGCCGCGCTGATTGCCGAAACACTCAAAAAACAAGACATCGTCATTTGTACGGCACTCATCCCTGGCCGCAAGGCTCCCGTCCTGATTACTGCCGAAATGGTCAACTCTATGCAGCCAGGATCTGTCATCGTTGATTTGGCCGTTGAACAAGGGGGGAACTGTGAACTGTCCAAGGCGGGCGAAATTGTCAATATCAATGGCGTCAAAATTATCGGTCACCACAATGTGCCCGGACGCACCGCCACTGACGCCAGCAGCCTTTATGCAAAAAATTTATTGAATTTCATCACNCCCTTTATCAACAGTGAAGACAAAGCTCTCTCTTTTGATTGGGACGATAAGGTCGTCAGCGGAACGCTGGTGACAAAAGACCAGGAAATTGTACACCCTGCCCTGAAAGGAGGGGACGCTTAAATGGATTCCGTTACAAATATGATTGATACAGCACTGGCACATTCTGTTTCCGCCAGCCCGTGGGTTTCCCAGCTTTCACTGTTTATTCTGGCCATTTTTGTTGGTTATTACGTGGTCTGGAGCGTAACGCCCGCCCTTCATACGCCCCTAATGGCGGTAACCAACGCGATTTCATCTGTGATCATCGTTGGTGCCTTGATTGCAGCCGGTCCTGCAGATATGAGCCTTGCAAAAATTCTCGGCATTATTGCTATTGGTCTGGCCGCCGTAAATATTTTCGGGGGTTTTACCGTCACCCAGCGCATGCTCGCCATGTACAAAAAGAAAACCAAATAAAGGAGGCAGGACATGTCATTACAAACAGCAACTGATCTGACTGCCTTAGCTTATTTGATCGCAGGTGTTCTTTTCATTATGGCGCTACGTGGCCTCTCATCACCCGAAACTTCCCGTCAGGGAAATATGTATGGGATGGTGGGGATGGCTATCGCCATTATTACAACAATTCTTAATCCTGAAATTGTCTCTTACACGTGGATTGTCATTGCGATTGTTATCGGCGGTGCCATTGGTATTGTTATTGCCAGACGCATCGCGATGACGGCCATGCCACAACTCGTTGCCGCCTTCCACTCATTAGTTGGCCTGGCGGCGGTATTGGTCGCTGCGGGAGCCTTCAGCCACCCGCAGAGCTTCGGCATTACCGATGCTATGGGCCATATTCATGCTGCTAGCCGTGTGGAAATGAGCATCGGTTCAGCCATCGGTGCGATCACTTTCTCCGGCTCTGTGATTGCCTTCTTGAAATTACAGGGGTTAATGTCAGGTAAGCCTATTATGCTTCCCGCCCGCCATGTGATTAACAGTCTGCTCGGTGCAGCCATACTTGCGGGTATTGCCTTATTCTGTATTTCTGATGACAGCACCGCCCAAGCCCAATTCTTCTGGGGCCTGACCCTTTTGTCTTTCATTATCGGCTTCCTGCTGATTATCCCTATTGGCGGGGCTGATATGCCCGTAGTTGTGTCCATGTTGAACTCCTATTCAGGCTGGGCTGCAGCCGGCATCGGCTTCACACTACAAAACAGCGCACTGATTGTGACCGGTGCACTGGTGGGGTCATCAGGGGCTATTCTCAGCTATATCATGTGTAAAGGCATGAACCGCTCCTTCATAAGCGTGATCCTCGGTGGTTTTGGTGGTGATGATGCCGCTGCGGCTTCAGGGGCTGTTGAGGAACGCCCCGTCAAACAGGGGTCTGCCGAAGACGCAGCCTTTATCATGAAAAATGCCGGGCACGTTGTTATTGTCCCGGGATACGGTATGGCCGTGGCACAGGCCCAACATGCCTTACGCGAAATGGCCGACATGCTGAAAGAGGAAGGTGTAAAAGTCAGTTATGCTATTCATCCTGTTGCTGGACGTATGCCGGGCCACATGAATGTATTGTTGGCTGAAGCACAAGTCCCTTACGATGAAGTCTTTGAACTGGAAGACATCAATTCCGAATTCTCACAGGCGGATGTTGCCTTTGTAATCGGGGCTAATGATGTCACGAATCCTGCAGCAAAAACAGACCCGGCCAGCCCGATTTTCGGCATGCCTATTTTGGATGTGGAAAGCGCAAAGACCGTATTGTTTGTGAAACGCGGCATGGCATCCGGTTATGCCGGGGTCCAGAACGAATTGTTCTTCCGTGATAACACCATGATGCTCTTTGCCGATGCCAAGAAGATGGTGGAAAACATCGTCAAGTCACTCTAACCTGTTTCTTTATTATGATTTAGAGAAGGCGGCCTTGTGGTCGCCTTCTTTATGTACGATGACGATACGCATCAGGCGTCCTCACGTGACCGAAAGAACACCTCTGCACAACGGTCATGCCAGGGAATTTTATTGTCTTGGCTATGGAAACCCACATGTCCCCCGTCCGTTGCCATAGCCATATGTAGCGGCCACGCCCATTGGCGACGAAGATAATCTTTCGCAGGGATCCACGGATCATTTTCCGCATGTAACAATAATGTTGGTACCGCGATTTTCGTTAGATAATCACCTGATGAATTACGGGCATAGTAATCATCGGCACCGTCAAATCCATGGGTCGGGGCGACATAAACATCGTCGTAAACGTATATATCAGGGGCCGTGACAGCCGCAGCAATACGTTCTGCTGGATGATTGGGCGCAGCAGAACGCGCCTCATCTTTCATTTGTTTCAGCAAAAAGTTCCGATAAACACGATTACGGAATTGTTGTAATCGTTGCTGTACCGCCGCAAGGTCTAATGGTGCACACACTGTAACCGCGGCGGCAACAGGGGCCTGCGCCCCTTCTTCCCCTAAATATTTTAACACCATATTTCCGCCCAGCGATATCCCGTATAAATTAACGGCGTCCACGCCTTCACGGTCGCAAAATTGCTTTATCACTTCGCGCAAATCGCTGGTCAGTCCGGCATGATAAGGCCCATAGCTGCTATGCACTGAAGGCCCCGCCCCACGCAAATTCAGCCGTAAAACACTATGTCCCTGCGAAAGAAAATATGCGGCGGCAGACGTAATAACTGATGATGTCTCGCACCCCGTAAGGCCATGCACCATGATGATTGGTGGTCCTAATGACCCGTCCGCCCGCTCTTTGATCCGATGCCATGCGGCCGCAAGCTTTTGGCCCGGCCCAACATTGAAGAAAAGACGCTCGCCTTGTGAATGCAATCGGCACACCGGGCCCCGTACCGTGTTACGCAAAGTTTGTAAATCACCACCACGCCATTTATGTGCGGGAACGTATGATGGCAATAATAACATCTTATCACTAAATAACTTATAGCCCGTCATTTGACGATCATAAGTGATCCACCCCTCCCCCTCAAAAGAAAAAGCCGCCCAGCAAAATACTGAGCGGCTTTTTTTGAATTCTATATATAACGTTGGATCTTACAATCCACCATCGCGCTCAAGACGCTTACGGTCCAATTTACGCGAACGGCGCACAGCTGCTGCTTTTTCACGTGCTTTACGCTCGGACGGCTTCTCGTAGAAACGACGCATTTTCATTTCACGATACACACCTTCACGCTGAAGCTTCTTTTTCAACGCGCGCAGAGCCTGATCGACGTTGTTGTCGCGGACGCTAACCTGCATGGCTTACGTCACACTCCTTTCTAGGGTCTAGTGTTCATCAAAAAAGGCCACACTCTCTAAGAGTAAGACCTTGACTGGCTTCTAACAAACAAATCCGCTTTTGTGAAGTCTTTATGCTGTTTTTTAATAATAAAACCAACCTAAACATCAGATATACCCTAGAATCCATAAAATTCTGCTTATTCGCTACTATACGGCACTCTCCCCCTTTACCTCTCATATGGACATCGCCATATTGAAATAATGAGCATCCGTGATATTACCTTAATGGGCCATCCGGCCTTAATGACCCCAGCAGCCCCAGTCGATGACCCGCTGTCAGAAGCAACAACTTCACTGATCGAAGATATGTTTGATACGATGTTCGCCATTGGCGGCGTCGGTATTGCCGCGCCGCAAATTGGCGTTAGTCAACGTGTAATAATCTGCCTGATGCGTGAGCGTAAATTTTCACAGCCGCCCGAACGTGATGACTTCACAGTATTTATCAACCCGACACTCACCCCTGTTGATACCGAAATGGTAGAAGGCTGGGAAGGCTGCCTCAGCCTGCCAGGCATGCAGGGCAAAGTTCCACGTTATAAACAAATCCAGTATACGGCCACCGCTACCGACGGCAGCACCCTATCAGGACGGGCCGTTGGCTTTCCTGCCGTCGTTTTACAACATGAGGCTGACCATCTTGACGGAATCCTGTATCCTATGCGTATGACTGATATGTCTACACTGCAATACCATGACCCTGTGCGCCGCCTGACAGGTCGGGCCAGCATGGCCACAAGTATGGAACAGGAAATTGATAATGAATTGGCCCAGGCCACAGATGATGACAACCGTGAACAGGAGCCACCCCTCTCATGAGTGCCACAGTACATACAGACGTCCCTGATGATTTAAAGCCGCACCTGTTAAAAAAGGCCTTAGCCCACGCGCCATTCACCGGGTGGAGCGATACATTACTGACAGAGGCAGAGCAGGATTTAAACCTTTCGCCGGGCATGGCCAAATTGGCATTCCCTAACGGAGCGGCTGGCCTGTTGGACTATTGGGCCGAAAGCTGCGACCAAGCCATGGCTGTCGCTGCCCAAAAAGCAGACCTGGATAAAATGCGCCTTAGTGAGCGTATTGCATTTTTGGTAAGAATCCGCATTGAACAAGATGCCGCCCACAGAGAGGCGGCAAAAACGGCTGTAGCTTACCTTGCCGTCCCCCTCTACCACGGGCAAGCGATGCGGCTCACATCACGGACCGTCGACCTTATGTGGAAATTGGCTGGCGATCATTCTACTGACTTTAATTATTATACCAAACGCCTAAGCCTTGGGGCCCTGTATAGTGCCACTTTTTTTTACTGGTTATCTGATGAATCAGAGAATTATGCCGATAGCTGGGCTTTTCTAGACCGGCGCATAGCAGACTTGCTGAATTTCGAAAAAACGAAATCAAAAGTCCGCAGTTCTCTGGACAAATTACCATCATTAACAGAAATGCTGGGCAAATGGCGCTATGGGACATCCTCAACGAAAGAAAACAGCCCTATAAAAGATACGGAACCATCACCTACCGCCAGTGAGGATACGGCCGACGTCATTAAAGACGTAACGAAATAGACGATCAGGCCTTGTCTGCGTATTTACCCGGGCAGCTTTTGGCCCAAGGGATAAAGCCGTGTCACATGCCCCATTTTCCGTCCCGGCCGTGCCTGTGATTTTCCATAATGATGTACATTTGCCCCCGCCTCACGGAGCAGGTCATTATATTGCAATATATCATCACCAATAAGATTGGTCATCACTGCCTGAGCGTATAAATCGACCCCACCTAACGGCAACCCGCATACGGCACGGATATGTTGTTCAAACTGGCTTGTCGCACAGGCTTCAATCGTCCAGTGACCTGAATTATGAACGCGCGGGGCAATTTCATTCACCCGTAATTGGGGCTCGTCATCAGAAACAAACATTTCCACCGCCAGCAATCCCACATAATTCAAGGCAGTGATAATTGTTGTCGCCATATCGACCGCAGCCTCTTGCAGATCCGCAGAGATACGCGCCGGCGCTATAGATTTATCCAGAATATGATTTTTGTGCTGATTTTCCACAGGTGTGAAACAGCACACTTCCCCGTCCTGACCGCGGGCCGCAAGTACTGATATTTCCATACGAAATGGAACAAAACCCTCAACAATGATCCGGTCGTTTCCTAAAGCGTCCCACGCGGCGGGCACATCCTCCGCCTTGCGGACAATAACCTGTCCCTTGCCATCATATCCGAACCTGCGCGTTTTCAACACCGCGGGAAGGCCGATTTCTGCGACGGCATCCACCGCTTCCTCTACCGTATTCACCGCTCTATATGCTGCTGTGGCAATACCGTTTTTATTTAGAAAATCTTTTTCGAATAGCCTGTCCTGGGCAATTTCCAGCACATCCGCACTGGGATAAACCGCCACATGCTGTTCTAAAAAGCGCACAGATTCCACGGGAATATTTTCAAATTCATAGGTCACCACATCTACCGACTGCGCAAATACGCTTAACGCTTCACGGTCATCATAAGCTTTTCGCGTCAATTTATCTGTGACCTGTTCACCAGGATTGCGCTCATCAGGGCAATATATATGTGTGTGAAAGCCCAATTGCGCAGCGGACATCGCCATCATCCGGCCTAATTGCCCCCCACCTAACATACCGATAACACTGCCCGTCTGTAAGCTTTTGACACTCATGCTTTTCATCACTTCATTGACAATGGATTGACTTGTCTGCGCAGTTTAGTTCTGCACTGGCTGCTCTGCCACCGCAGCCGTCTGCTTTTCCCGCCATGCTTTCAAGGCCGTACCCACACCGGGATTTTGTAAGGCGATAATTGCAGCTGCCAATAATGCGGCGTTTTTCGCACCAGCCTTACCGATGGCCAACGTCCCCACTGGCACGCCACCGGGCATTTGTGCAATTGAAAGCAAACTATCCATCCCGCTCAATGCCTTACTTTCCACAGGCACCCCAAGAACGGGCAAAAGTGTCATGGCAGCGGCCATACCTGGTAAATGTGCCGCGCCGCCCGCCCCGGCGATAATAACCTGAAGTCCGCGGTTCTGGGCTGTTTTGGCATATTCATATAGCCTCTCTGGCGTCCGGTGAGCCGAAACAATACGGCATTCATATTCAACGCCCAATTCTTGAAGAATTTCAACGGCATGGCTCATGGTTTCCCAGTCAGACTGACTGCCCATAATGATCCCAACATCCGGCGTCTCTTTACTCATTACCTATCCTTTTGGCCACTCATAAATTATGCCCTGCTACACAGGAAATCGGCGATTATAATGATCCCGCCAATCTGTGCAAGCCTTGCGAACAGGTGCATTTAAGGGAACAGTATTATCCTGTGGTTTTTTTTGCATCGTGAATCACTTATGTTATGATGTCGACTTAGCATATATTTCCTTGTGAATTGCAGAGCAATTTGCAGGAAATTTCAGTTAATACCCGCGCGGTATAGTATACACATAATACTACGCATGTGCCCCCTAGAGGGAAGTTATCACCATATGAAGATCACTGGTCCCGGCCCCACCCAACGCGTAACACCTACACGCCGCAGCAAGGCAGATCACGCTACCGCCGCAGATCGCGCAACAGCCTCACGCGATGTTACTGATACGGCCAGTATTATGGGAATTCCTGCAGAAGAAATGACGCCCAAGGTTCGTGAGGCCATCATGACCTTAATGGCAGAAGTAGACCGCATGCGTCAGGAAATGGAACTGACCCATCGCCGCCTCAGTGAACTAGAACAACTCGCAGATCAGGACACCTTACTCCCAATGGCTAATCGGCGGGCTTTTGTCCGCGAAGTCACCCGCATGATTTCATATTGTGACCGTTATGGTGTGGACTGCTCTCTGGTTTATCTTGATTTAAACGATCTGAAAAAAATCAATGATGACTATGGGCACGCTGCTGGTGATGCAGCCCTGCAGCACATGGCCGTACAAATGCAACGCAACTTGCGTGATTCCGATATTATCGGCCGCCTTGGGGGAGACGAATTCGGCATTATCCTGCCCCGCGCCAACGAACAGGATGGTCATGCAAAGGCAGTGCAGCTTGCTGATGCTATCAGCCACACCCCCCTAGAATGGCAAGGTCAGTCCATACCATTATCTGTTGCCTTTGGTTCCCATGTCTTAGGGGGTGGGACAAACGCGGATCAGGCCCTGGCCGAAGCTGATCGTAAAATGTACGCCCATAAGCAGAACATCAAGAAAACGGCTGATTAATCGCGTCTTCGTGGAGGTTATACTCCCCCGTTCAACATGGTGATAAAGCAGCGCACCACACTTGCGGCATCATCATCATNCCCCTGTTGCTTATCTAACAGGCCCGCTCATAACGACTACGCGATAATATCCGGGATAAGCTGGTTTTCGATCCGAATAATTTCGTCTTTCAACAGCAACTTTTTCTTCTTCAGGCGTTGGATTTGAATGCGGTCCACATGGCTTTGCGCCATCAGAGCATCAATAGAATCGTCCAAATCACGGTGTTCGATCATCATGGCCTGGAGACGCTCTTTTAGTTCTTCTTCATCCAATGTCATGACAATGCCTGATACCCTCAATGAAAAGCATTATTTCCAATCCCCACCGTGTAGATTATAACATAATATACCGCCAGAAACGATACGCTACCGTGTCAGGAAAGCTGAAGTGACGACCCATAAAATACTGCTCGACCGCCTTTCGGCACTTATGCCCGAAGACAGTCCCAATCCTTTCTGGGACTATAGCCTACGCCTCTACAGCCAGCCTTCTGTAGCGCAATCCTGCCTTGAACTCCAGCAGGAACATAATGCTGACGTTAATATTATTCTGTTCCTCTTATGGCTTGGTGAAGAAAGAAGGCTTCGGGTTGATCCCGAAACAGTAAAATACTGCCTCAATCAGACAGCCGCCATACGACAACAAGTTATCACACCATTGCGAACAGCCCGTAAATTCCTGCCTAAAGAGAGTGGCCCACAAAACAATCGCGCCCTTCGTACTGAAATACAGTTGCTCGAATTATGGGCTGAACGTATTGAACAAGACCTGTTATTTCATATCAGCGACCATCTGGTCACAAGCTTCCCCGACCATATCGCCGACTACCCCAAAGAAAATCTTCACAACACGGCAATAGAGAATCTTGGAGTCTATGCAGATCTTCTTAGCTGATCCTATTATGGCCCCTCTCAGAACAGCCATACAGAAGGTAACTTGAAGAAGCCCTCCACATCTTTCCCAAGAAAATTTCATGGTAGCAAGAGGGGGTCATCGCCTGTTTTTGAATTGTTCTTATAAAACGGCAAAATCATATTCTTTTTGTAGACATCTTTTTATGACTCTGCCGTGACAAGCCTATAAAATTATGCTGTAATTACTTCCCCTAAACATAAGAGGAGCTGTCTAATGCAACTAGATTCTCATGCTGTTGCCCTAACCAACAAACATGCCGAGATTGAAAAAGCACTAGCTGAAGAAGAACACCGCCCCGCCCCAGATAGTATCCGCATTATGGAACTGAAAAAAGAGAAGCTCCGGGTCAAAGAAGAACTGGAAAAATACACCCATCACTAGTTCCAACGACATTGTCTCTCTACGCATCCTGAATACGGATAAGGCAATACGAACAAAGGTTATCAAAATGAAAAATGGGCCACACAGGCCCATTTTTAGTTCTTAGATTGCATGTAACACATCAATCGTGATTACAGCGGAAGATCACGACTTAATCGTCCCCGCTAATTGAAAAGTTTTCAATTGAAAAACCTGCAGGCTCTGCTGTTTCGGGCTGTTCAGGACGCCCCCCCTTTTCAATTGCTTTCTGAACCGCTGCATCCAAATCGGTTTGACGACACAGCCCCAGCGCAACAGGATCCACCGCCTTAATATTTGCAATGTTCCAATGCGTTCTCTCACGGATGGCATTAATCGTTGGTTTAGTCGTTCCCACCAAACGCCCAATTTGCGCGTCGGACAATTCCGGGTGGTTTTTAACCAGCCAGGCAATTGCATTTGGTTTATCTTGCCGCTTTGAAACAGGCGTATAACGTGTGCCGCCTGTTTGCACTTTAGCCGGCACTTCATCTTCCAACAATTGCAACCGTTCACTTTCAGCGGCCTGGCAACGTTCGATTTCTTCCATCGTTAACTGGCCATTGGCCACAGGGTCCGCACCTACCATATTCTGGGCGATAAGACCATCGGCGATACTTTGTACTTCTAATTCATGCAAATTACAGAAGTCAGCTATTTGCGTAAATGTTAGACTGGTATTATCTACCAGCCAGACTGCCGTTGCCATCGGCATTAAAGGCTGCGTCATAAACCCTCCTCTTGCGGCACATTGCCGCATTGACCCCTTATAATCAGTATTATTTTGGATATAAATACAGACTATGTCATCTTTGGCCGGGACGTCCAGCCAAAAAGGCTACCTTCAGATAATGCTTTTTCCCATAAAAAGGGCTAGAGGAAAACACAAAACACTATAAAACACAAAAAAAACGGTAGCCCAGGCTACCGTTTTTGTATTTTGTCGTCTGCACGTGACTACTGAATAACCCAGCTCAGTGGCAGCATAAATGTCATTTGCTCATCAGACAGGCTGCTTGGAGGCTGCGGCAGAGGGTTAATGCGGCTAATTAATTTTGGAACTTCGTTATCCAGAACATCTGTGCCCGTTGGCTGCACCACTTCATAGTTTGTGATTGCGCCTGTACGGTCAATACTCACGCGGACTTTCGCCTTGCCTTCAATTTCATTGGCCAGCGCCGCACGCGGGTAAACCTGCTTTTTAGAAATCAATTTTACAACTTTGCCCTGCCAGGATTTAATATCATTCGCTTCAGCAGGCGCAGGCACAGCAAAAACCGCACCCGATACCATAGCAACAGCCAACGCCAGAAGACCAATTTTCTTATTCATCATATTCTTTCTCTCTTATTAATGCCGCAGGATCTTTTTTTTATGCGACGAATTAACCCTTCACTCTTGCCTAAATACGCAGGCTTACTCCTAAGACGAGAATCAACATAAGTGAAAAAGGTAAACCAAGATTTAATAGATAAAATTTTAATTACTTTATTTTCAATAACTTAAACAGAAAAGGCATCCTGCCTATAAAGGAAGAATGCCTTTAATTTAAGGTCGCCGGACCGCGCCGGATCGGCACAAGTCCTGCTGCTTATTTTTTCTGTTTTATTGAATAACCCAGTTAATGGGTAGAACCATTGTCAGAACATCACCACCAGCCATAGATGAAGGCGGAGCTGGCAAGGGATTAAGACGTTCCATCATTTTTGGTAGTGCAGAATCTAATTCCGTATGTCCGGTCGGCTGTTTAATCTCAAAATTTGTGATTTGACCACTACGATCAAAGCTCACACTGACCTTTGCCATACCTTCAATTTCATTTACCAACGCCTGACGTGGATAAAAGTGTTTTTTCTGTACAAGCTTAACAACTGCTTTCTGCCAATCTGCCATTTCATCAGCACGCGCAGGCGTAATGCTCATACAGAACAATCCTGTCGCCAATATTATCGCCAGTAATTTCGTCATAGAAATAATCCTCATGTCTTCGTTTTGCAGGCCCGCGCAGCGTTTATTATGTTTCCTGCCAGCCAATAACCGGCAACATATTAGACGAATGTAAATAACCCCTTAATCGCATGTAAATCGCATAGATAACAATGTGATGCTTAACCATTTTATCCTGAACACCTTTCTTCAGCCGATAAAATTCCCGCGCGCCATTCATGATTAAACGGTTGTCGTCACATATAATTTCTGCAAGAATGAGACCGCATCAACCTAACACGTGAAATACATCATATTTCGGCTGTTATCGCTCAGTAGACCGCTTCCGGGACGGTTATTCTGACTGCACTTTCAAACCCTGTGTATTAGATTCAATAGTTAAGGAAACATCATGACTCGTACAGAAATGTTGCGTTTGCGCAAATACCTGAACGATAAATTTGGCACAGACCGCATAGACATCGAACGTGGAATGCACAAAGACGGCACTGTTGAAGTCCATGTTCGGGGCGAATTTATCGGTGTCATTTATAAAGATACCGAAGATGGCGAAGTCTCTTATGCATTTCAGATGGCTATCTTGGAAGAAGATCTGCCCAATGTCTCCGATGCAGCCTTAATTTAGCTCTTGCCCACTTCCTTCAAAAAAAAGCCCGCTTTCTGGCGGGCTTTTCCTTTTTTTCTTATCAATCACTTGGAACAAAAGAAAAGAATTGTTAGCATTCCTCATGCAATTGATAAAAGGAGCACAGCGTGAAGGGCGATAGCAAAGTCATTAAACATCTCAATACAATTCTGAAGAATGAGCTGACCGCCATTAATCAGTATTTTCTACATGCACGGATGCTTAAAGACTGGGGCATGTTGAGCCTTGGTCAAAAGGAATATGAAGAATCAATTGACGAGATGAAACATGCCGATCAATTGATAGAGCGTATTTTGTTTTTGGAAGGCCTGCCAAACCTGCAAGATCTAGGTAAGCTGAATATAGGCGAAAACGTAGAAGAAATACTTCAAGCCGACCTTGGTATGGAAATGACCGCTCATGCGGACTTGAGAGATGCCATCGAATATAGCGAAAGCATCCGGGATTATGCCTCCCGCGACCTGTTTGAATCTATCCTTAATTCAGAAGAAGAACACATTGACTGGCTGGAAACCCAGCTCGGCCTCATTGACAAAATGGGGGTACAAAACTACGTGCAATTGCAGACAGGAAACGCTGAAGAATAAAGGTATTAATACCCCTTTAGGATACTATATTTTAGACCCTATTCAGCAGCAACAAGGTCTAAATTTTTTGCCATTTCCTGTTCTATAATCTCACGAACGCAATCTTCACAGGCACCGCAATCAAAACAGGCCTCCAACGCACAGTAGACATCCTCTGCTGTGCGTGCCTTATTTTCTGTTATCGTATGCTTTATCTGAGTATCTGTTATTCCATTACATATACAAATATACATACCTATCACCACATAAATAATAATGATAACCATTCTTAATAAGAATAATAGACGCTTTACAGAAACGGTCAAGCTTTATTTAGAAAGACACTATTCCTTGCCCACCCAGACTAGCTTGACTGAACTAACCAGGACTGACGAACTTATTGTGCTAGCTGGCAAACAGGCCAAATCAGCATCCTAAAAGATCAGTATCAGACGTTTTTTGTAAAAGATGGTGGGCGATACAAGATTTGAACTTGTGACCTCCTCGATGTCAACGAGGCGCTCTACCCCTGAGCTAATCGCCCTGTATGGAAACAGTGAAGGCGTTATATAAACAAACTGAAGAAGGACGCAAGCCCAAATATGAATTTATCACGGCCTGCAACCACGTTAAGCGGCAAAAAGGCGGTCTACCTCATCCACTAAATCACGCAAATGAAACGGTTTGGACAGGACTTTTGAATTCTGTGGTCGCTCCCCTGATTTATCCATCGCCACAGCAGCAAAGCCGGTAATAAACATCACTTTTAAATGCGGGTGTAAGGCCGTTGCACGCCGTGCAAGTTCAATTCCATCCATCTCTGGCATAACTATATCTGTGAGTAACAAATCAAAATCCCCACCTGCCAGCAACGGCATCGCATGGGTCCCCCGGTCTACACTCATTACCTCATAACCGGCCTTTTCTAATGCACGCGCTAAAAACCGACGCAGTGTATCGTCATCTTCTGCCAGCAGGACACGCATCCCTTTATTGCTCATCTGGTAACCCTGTTATCGCTTTTTGTACCTGTATTTATTACGTCATAGCCTAACAAAAGTGAAGATTCTGATAAATCCCTTAAAAAAAGCAGGATATTTCTGCTTCTGATTCTACGACCTCAGTCGTATTATCCCTCTGGCAAAAATAGTGTAAAATACAATAATGAATATAATACGGCCATTTTTCAGCTCGCACAGGGCCTCTACCCAGATCCCGGACGCACCTTATATTTTAACGTCGCCCGAAAAGGCTCCTGTGCCTGTGTTGTTTAACAGCCCGCACAGCGGTACTTACTACCCGGCCTCATTTTGCAGACAGCTTAAAACGCCACTCACAGTACTGCGTCATTCAGAAGACAGTTTTGTTGATAAACTCTTTATCGATGCGCCGCAGACAGGTGCTTATCTTCTGTGCAATACCTATAGTCGTAATTACGTTGATACCAACCGCGCTATTGCCGAACTGGATTGGGACATGATCCAATCCCCCACACCGCCGTTCCCGCCCCTGGACAGCACTAAAGTATCACAAGGCTATGGGGTTATTCCCCGTCTTGCTTATAATGGTCAGGATATATATTTGCATAAATTGCAACGCCATGATGTTGAAGAGCGGCTCGAAGATATTTACAAACCTGTCCATAAACAGCTCCATTCACTGCTGACGATGTTTCAGGAAAAATGGCAAATGGCGATCCTCATTGATTGCCACTCCATGCCATCTCATAATTTCCTAAAGCATTCCTCTCCTGTGGCGCAACCGGACATTATTCTCGGCAACCGGCATGGCCAAAGCTGTGCCCAATGGCTCACTGAAATGGCTGTCAACTTATTCAATGAAGCCGGCTACAGCGTTAAATTAAATGCCCCCTATCCGGGCGGTTATAATACAGCCCGTTATGGTTGTCCTTTGCAGCAAACCCATAGCCTGCAAATCGAAATTAATCGCGCCCTGTATATGGATGAGGGAGACCTTACCCCCATAACATCATTTACTGAAGTCCAACAAACGATGACGAAATTTTCAGCTTATCTAACCGATCATATCCGCCAACAATTGTAAAAAACGTTTTGACCGATAGTGATGTTACCGCAGCTATCAGACGGACGAAGAGCATACACATGCCTTGCCTCATATTGCTCTGGCACATAGAATTTAAGCACTGGCGCAAAACATTATTCCATGAAGGTCATGCCTTGTGAAAGTGATAAAAGCCATAACGATGCTCCTGGCATGGATTGCAGGGTACTTTCTTGCGAAGCTCTTCCTGTCCCCGCTCTTCGCACAATACGGGACTGAGGACATAGCTATTACACTTTTTGTCCTCTTTTTCCTCGCGGCAGGACTTCAGCTTTTTCTACATTACCGTAAGAGAGGACGCTGACAGTCGCCGCCCCCCACTAAAGCACCACAAATAAGTAAAACGAATGCATTACCTATAAAATGCCTTTTGTGGACACGGTAACATGACATAAAGCATGGTGGAGAGATGCCAAGCAGACCCGCCCGATGTTGGATCTGGCAATAACTATAATAAAAGATGACTATAATAAAAAAGGCCACTTCCAAATGAAAGTGGCCCAAGTTTAGGGAGGAAACGCCCACGTAGGGCTTCAAGCAAAATTCCTACACCAAGAATCTGCTTGCCTTCTATATTTAAGGACTGCGCCACATTAATCAACACCAAAAATAACCTTATTTTACAATGGGTTAGTTAGTGCTAAAATGTTACACTGTTGCATATTTGCAACATGTCCTAATTCAATATCAATTTCATATAAAATCAATCACTTAACTTATTTGTGTGACAATTATATCACATATTGCACTTTTATGAAATATTCCCCCGGTCACTAACTTTACTTCACTATAACCGCAATTATAAACCACGCCCCCTTATCGCTAAGCAAAATACAGCGAATCATTAGGCTACATCACAAGCTGAAATCTTCTTATTGTAACCAAATCTTATAGACGTACAAAAACTCCTCCGCTTACCCTGCCCATAGGCATAACCCGCCCCCTATCTGTCTTGTCGCTCTGTAGTGTAAGAAACGCTATTGCGCTGTCCTCACGTCGCGTTACCATAGCCACGGCTTCTCTCACACATTTAAAAATGCAACTCTGGTAAAGTGCAACTCGGGGAGAGCGCAAAACAGGGCTTTGGGAGAGACGATAGAATATGGTGATAGATTTTACCGCACCTTGGCTGCAGTTATTTGCCGTTCCTTTTTTATTAGGGCTCGCCGGGCACGGACTGATTATTTTCTTTTGCGGGCGCGAGGGGGGAAGTTTTCAGGCCTCCAACGGGTTATTGCTGGGGTTTATCTGCGCAGCCCTGTTGATCGTCGGCCTACCCGCACTTCCGCCTGCGGCCTATGTCGACGTCTTACTCTGGACAAGCATCGCACTAACGGTCTTCGGATGGCTTCTGGATCGTCCGAACGGTAAAGATATTCTCCCTCCTGTTCTGGCCTTCCTATCTATGGGACTTGTTCTCTGGGCTTTATACCCCGATATCAAATCCGATGGCATTTCCGACAGCCTCCCAAAGCTGGTCATTGCCGGCGGCCTCTCCTGTCTCCTATTTTTTCGTCTATATCAGGAAAGCGACTACAACCAAAACGCCCCTTACGTGATCTGCGCCATTGCCTTCGGCTTGGCCGGGATCGCGTATGTCACCCCCAGTCCGCTGCTCCAAAATCTTGCACTTATGACCATCAGTGCAAATCTGTCCTATATTCTGCTGTGTCGTCTTGGTCTGCCCTCCCCCTATAATCTGGCCCCCGTGCTGGTCATGGCCGCCACACTGGTCATCGTTGCCCTCGGCTTGCAAGGTTTACAAAGCTCCCTTGGCGCACCTCTATGTCTCCTCACGCTTAGTATATGGGCAACACCGCTGTCTAGCTGGCACAGAACAAACTGCGGTCGACCGCAAACGGCCTATGTTTTCTGGTTAATTGCGCCCCCCGTCTTTTCCATCATCTGGGCCGCAGTCGTACTATAACCGCGATAACTGTCACACCGCGCTGATACAGGTTTAGCGACAAAGCTATGGGTTTCACCCCATTGTCAGCACCACCTTGCCGGTAGAAACCCTGTTCTGCAGGGCCGCAATAGCCTCTCTTCCCTCTTCCAGAGGAAAGCGCAAACTGATATGCGGCTGCAAGCGGCCCTGTTCATACCATTCAAATAATTGTGACGCACTTTGACGCAGCTTGTCCGGTGCAAAAAATTTATATCCGCCCCAGTTAATGCCCAACACATCAATATTCTTCACCAACTGATGATTGAGCGGCAACTTAGGCACTGTCCCACTGGCAAAACCGACCACCAAAATACGCCCTTCCGGAGCCATAGAACGGAAAGACGCTGAAAAACAATCCCCCCCGACCGGGTCATAAACAACATCAGCCCCACGGTCATCTGTAAAGGATTTGACCTGCAAGCGAATATCTTCACGGTGATAGTTAATAACCTCGCTCGCCCCCCTGCTACGGGCGAGAGCCAGTTTTTCATCGCTTCCCGCTGTTGCGATAACGCGCGCGCCCAACAAATGGCCGATTTCCACAGCCGTCAGCCCCACACCGCCCCCGGCCCCATGAACAACCAACACCTCTCCCGCCTGTAAATTGGCCCGCCGTGTCAAAGCCAGGTGGCTAGTGCCATAGGCCACCACAAAGGCAGCCGCGACATCATAGGGCATTTTATCGCTGATCGGCGTGACCAAATTCTCTGGCACCGTAACCATTTCCGCAAAACCGCCACCCCCGACAGTTAACGACTGCACCCGCATCCCGGGGGCAATACGCTCCACGCCGTCTCCTACCGCCAACACATCACCTGCAACTTCCACGCCGGGGCTAAATGGAAGGTCAGGTGTTGACTGATATGTACCTTTGACCATCAGCCCATCAGCAAAATTAACCCCACAGGCCCGTACGCGGATTAATACCTCGCCTGATGACGGCACCGGATCATCCACGTCTTGCATTGTCAAACAGGTCAAGGGGCCATGTTCCGCTACTATCATTGCTTTCACAGTCAATCTTCCTTTTTAGTACGGGCCTTTTTTAACACGATTTATCTATGCAAATATGTGATGTCGCTTTGACATAGACTTTAAAAACAAGGCCGTTATACTGCGCGCAATTTTTTGCAGCGCAATGTATTAAGATAAATTCAGTCCCCAGACAGCGCAATAGGTACTGAACCCCCATATTTTCACATGAGTACAGACAGATGTCTTTAAGAAATATCGCGATTATCGCCCACGTCGACCATGGCAAAACAACACTGGTGGACACGATGTTCCGCCAAAGCGGCATGTTCCGCGACAACCAACGTGTCGAAGAGCGCGCCATGGACAGTAACGATCTGGAAAAAGAACGGGGGATCACCATTCTGGCCAAATGTACGGCTGTTGACTGGGAAGGGACGCGCATCAACATTGTCGATACTCCCGGTCACGCCGACTTTGGCGGAGAAGTCGAACGTATTCTCAGCATGGTAGACGGTGTGATCTTATTGGTTGATGCCGCCGAAGGACCTATGCCTCAAACAAAATTTGTCACCTCAAAAGCGCTGGCTTTAGGACTTAAGCCTATTGTGGTGATTAATAAAGTTGATAAGCCCGATGGTCGCCCCGATGAAGTACATGACGAAGTCTTCGATTTATTTGTCAGCCTCGACGCTAACGACGAACAGCTGGACTTCCCCACATTGTTTGCATCGGGCCGTAATGGCTGGGCGGATCGCGAGCTGGATGGTGACCGCGAAAATCTACATGATCTTTTTGAAACAATCATCGAACATTTCGATGCACCCGAAGTCGCGACCGAAGAAAACACAAAAAAGCCGTTCACAATGCTGGCCACTATGCTTGACCGTGACAGCTTTATGGGCCGGGTCCTGACCGGCCGGGTGCAGAGCGGCTCTTTAAAAGTCAATGACCCGATCAAAGTTCTCAATGCCAAGGGCGAAGTCGTTGAACAAGGACGTGCAAGCAAGCTTATGTCTTTTCACGGGCTGGAGCGCGTCCCCGTAGACGAAGTCAACGCCGGCGACATCATCGCACTAGCAGGCCTTTCTATCGGGACGGTGGCGGACACTATAGCCGGGCTTGAGGTTACAGAAGCCCTTCAGGCCCAGCCAATTGACCCTCCTACCCTCAGCATGAAATTCTCGGTAAACGACAGCCCATTGGCTGGCCGTGAAGGTAAAAAAGTCACCAGCCGCCTTATTCGGGATCGTCTTGAGCGTGAAGCCGAAGGCAATGTTGCCATCAAGATCACAGAAAGCGAAGACAAAGACAGCTTTGAGGTCGCCGGACGTGGCGAATTGCAACTGGGGGTCTTAATCGAAACCATGCGCCGCGAAGGATTTGAACTGAGCATTTCCCGCCCGCAAGTGCTTTATCAAACCGATCCAGATAGTGGCGAACGTCTAGAGCCTTACGAAGAAGCAGTAGTCGACGTTGATGAAGAATATTCAGGCGTAGTCGTTGAAAAAATGAGCCTGCGGAAAGCCGAAATGACAGACATGCGCTCTTCCGGAGCTGGCAAGTCGCGTATTACATTTCTAGCTCCCTCCCGCGGGCTGATCGGCTATCACGGGGAATTCCTAACGGACACTCGTGGCACCGGCATAATGAACCGGATCTTCCATAGTTACGGCCCTTATAAAGGGGCTATTCCCGGCCGCCGTGCTGGCGTACTGATCTCTAACAGCCCCGGAAAGGCTGTGGCCTATGCTCTGTTCAACCTGGAAGATCGCGGCATTATTATGGTGGAACCTCAGGACGAACTTTATGAAGGTATGATTATCGGTGAACACAGCCGCGACAATGACCTGGATGTTAACCCGATTAAAGGTAAGCAGCTCACCAATGTGCGCGCATCCGGGAAAGACGACGCGATTAAGCTGACGCCACCGAAGAAATTGTCTTTGGAAGAGGCCATCGCCTATATCAATGATGATGAATTGGTAGAAGTCACACCAGAAAATATTCGTCTGCGCAAACGCCACCTGGACCCGAACGACCGCAAGCGAGCTGCCCGCGCTGCAAGCTAACGCACATCGGACCACATTGAGTATTAGTCATTCAAACGAAACGGCCGGGGCTTAGTGTCTCGGCCGTAATACCATGCGCTGCCAAATAATCCGGTACTTTTCCCTCTGTGATAAGGCCAGCAACGAACATCCCTATGGCTGGCGATGTTTGTATACCGTATCCCCCCTGCCCTACGCACCAGAAAAACCCCGATGCAGCAGCATCATAGCCCGCAACTGGTGTGCGGTCAGTCAAAAATGTTCTTAACCCCGCCCATTTGCGTGTCACCTGGTCCACTTCATACGCCGTTGACTGCTGAAGACGGTCGACCGTCAGGGCCACATCGAATTCTTCCGGCTGTGCATCACACGGGGCTGACGGGCTCTCATCTGCGGGGGAGACAAGCAACCCTTCTCCTTCCGGCTTAAAATACAATGTTTCCGGTATATTTAATGTCAGGGGCATATCGCGATTAACCATGCCGCCACTCACCGGACATACGATGATCGTCCGCCGCTTCGGCAATAATCCCAACGGCTCAACACCCGCTTTTTGGGCTATCTCATCCCCCCAGGCACCAGCGGCATTGATAATATTCTTGGCATAGAAGTCACCTGCTGCTGTCTTCACGACCCAACTGTCATCTAATTGGTGCAACCCGCGAACATCCGCACTCGTAACAACACGCCCCCCCTGTTGCCGCAATCCCGACAGATACCCCTGATGAACCGCATGCACATCAATATCCTGACAATCTGGGTCCATAATCCCGCCAATGATGCGCTCACGCCTAAGAGACGGGACACAGGCCAGCACCTCATCCGCTGTCATTGCATAAACTGCAGGCACACGCGCCTGCATGTCAGCCAAGGTCGATTTCCATAAATCTTCCTGCCCCGTTGACAGCACATATAAAGCCCCACGGCCAGAGACAAGAGGCACCGATGAAAAACCTTCTGGCGGATGAAAAAAGAATTTTTTCGAGGCCGTCGTCAAACGTTGAATAATGGCATTACCATATGTTTCTGCATAAAAGGCCGCGGAACGTCCCGTTGTGTGATATCCCGGCACATCTTCGCGTTCTAAAATGATGGTCCGCCCGTGAGGTGACAAAAAATATCCCGCCGATGCGCCCGCAATCCCGGCCCCAATGATGAGAAAATCACACTTTTGCATACTATTCTTCTTATATATTAACGAAAGACACGCTTCTGTTGGCAACGATTACGGGTAACAACACAAACGTCATGCCACTTACACCTCAAAGGTGGCGTAGATTATTCACCCCTTCAAGATCATGCTGTATTAAAAACACCCCCCTGTGTTAAAACCTTATACGATATGAATTCAAGGCTTTTCGGGAAAACGACATGTCTGACCCCATTATAAAACCAGAGCTGACCGAGTATTTGACATTTATGCACCAGCTTGCCGGGGCTGCGGCGAAGGAAACGCTCACCCTTTTTAGGCAACCCATTGACGTCGATAATAAAGGCAGCAAAATGGATCAGAATTTTGATCCCGTAACCGCAGCGGACCGCAATGCCGAAGCCGCGATGCGGGCACTTATTCAAACACGCTATCCGGGTCACGATATTATTGGCGAAGAAGGCGGACAGGAACAAAACGGACCAGAAAGCTGGGTAGATCGCTGGCAATGGGTGCTTGATCCAATTGACGGCACCCGTGCTTTTATTTCCGGCATTCCGTTATGGGGGACGCTTATTGCGCTGAATGATGGCAATGGCCCGGTTTTAGGGATGATGGACCAACCTTATCTTGGGGAACGCTATTTTGGTAACGAATATGGCAGTTTCCTGTCTCGCTATTCACCTGATGTATCGGCTGATCCCGCACAGACCACTGGACAAAACCTAAAACCTATAGGCGTCCGCCCCTGCCCGTCATTGGCACAGGCCACACTCTCAACAACCGACCCGACATTCTTTCCCGATCAAAATCAAATCACAGCCTTTGAAACGGTCGCGGCCAAATCCAAACTAGTCCGCAATGGCTATGATTGTTATGCTTATTGCATGGTCGCAATGGGACAGATGGACCTTGTCATAGAATCAGGTCTGGCCCCTTATGATATTCAGGCCCTTATTCCGATTATAGAAGGGGCCGGGGGCATTGTCACCAACTGGACCGGCGGTAGTCCCGATCAGGGCGGGCACGTTATCGCCGCTGGTGATCCCCGCGTGCATGCTGAAGCATTAGACATATTACAAAAAGCGGTATCCTAAAAATCGGTCAATATCGTCCCACATTGCCTGGCGGATATCATCGGTTTCTTTGTATATTTCATGACGGGCCTGTTCATGTAACACAACATGACAATCAGGTAGCTGGTCTGCTAAGGACAGCGCATCAACATTATTGACAATACGCTCTTGCCCCGCCAACAACATCAGCACCGGGATTGATATGCTTTCCGCAAAAAGGGCTGTTTGCATGCGCGCAATACTTTTAAGGGCTGCATCCAACCAACCATATGTCGCACCACCTGTATGTAACGCGGGATTTTGTGAAAAGAAATAATCCTGATCGGCAAACCGATCCCGGTCATGAGTCAACAATTCAAATGCCAAACGACGTTGTAATGGACTTGTTTTCATGGCCTGACCGGGGGCGTGGCTTTCATGTTTACCCATAAACATATTTGCCCGCACGACCCAGCTGGCCACGGTCTCAACCACTTCATTACCGAAATGAATATTAACCATTGGAGCCATCACAATTGCCTTATCAAATACCCCGGGATGGTCACGCAAATACCGTAATGCCAGATGTCCTCCTTGCGAATGCCCCACAAGAATAAGCGGGGATGAGGGCTGCCTCTTCCGAACCAAACCGTGTGTTACGATAAAGTCATGCGCATCATGTAAATACAAATCAAATGAAGGAACGTAGTTCTTTCGACGATCTTGCAAGTGCCCATCAGATAACCCCTGCCCGCGCAAATCCAGCGTATAGACGGAATAACCGCGCCCTAACCAGTCGTGAATAAATTCAAAATATTTCTCTATGAATTCCCGGTGCCCTTGTAACAACACGACCGTACCACGGCTGTCCGCACGATCCGCTGGATGCCACTGCGCTGTACGCAATCGCAACCCATCCCGGGTCACCATATTTTCAAAGCGTCCACCCGGCGGGCATTGCCGGCGATAAGCAGAAGGTATTTTGGTCATCCGTTCACGTTTATTGATATTTTAAGGCATACAGAAGTCTGCCTCATTACTCTACGCGCCCCTGTTAAATAAGAAAAGGACATGCCTAAACATGTCCCGTTCTTTCTTGGTGTTGATGGAAGGATAGGCAAACAGATACCCAGCTTGCTATCCCCCGCAATACGAACTAACGCGACAGACGCAGATTAGATAATTCATTAGCCACCTGCTTGAATACGGCCTGCAATGAATTTGAATCCGGCGCATAGAAATAATGATTATCCGTACTGGCTACATCACGCATCAGGTCAGCCAAAGACCCACTGCCATTGGCAAATTGAATGGTGTAGATCAACGTACCATTGGCTTTGATATTGTCCGCCAGGTCTTTTAACCGCTGATCCCGACCCGATATGGCATAATTATAAGCATCACCCGCACGGCGTGTATTCGCCCCATCCGTTAGCAAAATAATAGCTTTATGCTGGGAAAAGCCTTCACCAGGAATCTCCGACCCTTCGGTGAAGGGGGCATCAGGGCTTAACACCCGCCAGGCCCATGCCAAACCTTGAGGAATATTGGTATAATAGCTACCGCTCGGAATATTCAATTCATCCACCGCATTATAAATAACGCTTTTCACGCTTTGCAGTGGCGTAATCCCGGCTGTGGGGCATGATGTACATTCGTGACTTAGGTTCGCCAGATCAGATAATTCGCAATTCCCACCGCTTTTCGGCTCACCTTCACTCCCCATCGGGTGCCAGCCCAGCCATGCAAGCCCGCCTACCTCATGACGTGAACCGTCATATATGTCGGCCGCATCCTGCAAAGCGGAAGAATTATTATGATCCACTGACGGATATTCATTTCGCTTGGCATAACGGGCGTAAACGCAGCCTTTCCATCCTGTCGGCGGCTTCGTCAGCAGAGGCACAGACGGCGCGTTATGGGCATAATACAGGTTTTTAATGCGGTTTTTGTAATTCTTCAGAACAACTTTTTCATTACCATTGGTCCCCGTATTAGGATCTTCGTCCTGGTCATACCGATAGAATTTTTTCCGATACGGATTTAAAGGTTCATCCGGCACTAATGTCGTCGTAAATAATTCGGAAGACCCCAATGCATTACCAAACTGATCTTTTCCATAGGTCGTACCATTCAACGTGACATTCACCTTGCCGGACCATGGAACCAGCCCGATTTTCATTAACGGGTTCTCCGTATTGCCACCGAATAATATATCAATAAGGTCCAGGGCCGCAGACTTGGCCGCATCAATGCGTTTCGTGTCCCCGGTGTAATTATTCATCGACCCCGACATATCAATGGCTAACACAACGTCTAACAATACCACTTCACGGCTCACCTCTGCCTGAACGGATACTGTCATATCATCATGGTTAAATATCTGCATAAAGACCGTTGGCATAGTTGCCGATGCCGTGACAATCAATTTCGTATCGGACGAACTATATTCATGGCCGTCTGGCAGTTTATTGCCATCCGTATCTATCATGTACGGCCCGTCGACCGTTGCATCCATAAAACCTGGGGGGAAATTAGCAGCAAAATACTTCGCAATTTGTGCGTCACGATTATCATCGAAGAAATTACGCCCCCCGGCCAATGCCGCGGCGTCCAGAGCCGTACTTAGACGCGACTTCAAGATATAGGCACGGCTGACATCAGTCGCAAATCCCATAATCCCGATCACCGGAACGATGGCACCCACCAGAAAGATACCCGTAAAACCACGTACGTCCCGGCGCAGGCGATTCATAAACCGACCGCTCTTGCGGCCTGCTTCTGCCACATAATCTTTTAAATGACCAACTGGTGAAATCGCTGTAAAGCGGCCCTTCCACATGACGTAGTCCTCTACCTTTTATAAGACGAACCAATATCATGCCGTGGCCGCGTTAACATTTTCTTATTGATTACAAAAGGTTAATCTAAATTTTAGAAAAACATTTTTGATAGCCTCTGGAATTTCGTAAAGAACACGCTATATCACTGCATAGCATGGCATTAAACGAAGTATAAAAAACATCGCCTTTATACCATTTACGCCTTGACTTTATATGCCTTGCAACAATAATTAGAATTATTCTAACTTAATTGATTGTAAAACTATCACTGCAGCTAAAAAAGGACTACAGATGTCTTCACTTATCGGCCAAAAAGCACCAGACTTTACCGCTTCCGCAGTAATGGAAGATGATTCCATCGTCGCAGACTTTAACCTGACAGAATATCTGGACGGCGATTACGGGCTGGTCTTTTTCTATCCTCTGGACTTCACCTTTGTTTGTCCTTCCGAAATTATTGCTTTCAGCAACCGTATGGACAAATTCAAAGAACTGGGCACAAAAGTCATTGGCGTAAGTGTTGATTCACAATTCTCACACTATGCATGGCGCAACACCCCGGTTGAAAAGGGTGGCGTGGGCAGCATTCAATTCCCGCTGGTTGCCGACATCACAAAGAATATCGCACGCGACTTTGGCGTTCTGATCAATGATGCTGTTGCACTGCGCGGTACATTCCTGATCGACAAAGAAGGTAATATTCGCCATTACGTCATTAACGACCTGCCATTAGGCCGTAACGTAGACGAAGCTATCCGCATGGTCGAAGCCCTCCAGTTCCATGAAGAGCACGGTGAGGTTTGCCCCGCAGGCTGGCAAAAAGGTAAAGCAGGCATGACCGCCAATGCCGAAGGTGTTGCAAGTTATCTAGCTGATAACGCCGCTGACCTCTAAGCCGTCAGAACAGTTACGTTGACAAGGCGGCTTCTGGCCGCCTTGTTTGTATCTAAACCTGCTTTGAGCATTGCGTAAAAGCTTGAAATAAAAAGATCAGGCCTTAGTTTAATCAGCGCAAAACAAAACCGCATTGGCATATTAACAGCCTGCATCTTTCGGAGACACACGATCATGTCTGATACACGACACACCAAAGTCCTTATTATTGGTTCTGGCCCTGCCGGATACACTGCAGCAATTTATGCCGCCCGCGCCAATCTGAAACCGGTCGTCGTGCAGGGCATGCAGCCCGGTGGACAGCTCACAATTACGACAGAAGTTGAAAACTACCCCGGTTTTGCCGACCCCATTCAGGGGCCATGGCTAATGGAACAAATGGCCGAACAAGCCAAAAATGTTGATGCTGAATTGATAACCGATATGATCGCAGAAGTTGACCTGCAAAGCAGCCCCAAGGTTGCCAAAGGTGAAAGCGGCACGGTGTATACGGCGGATACCATCATCATTACCACGGGGGCACAGGCCCGCTGGCTGGGACTTCCTTCCGAAGAGAAGTTCCAAGGCTTTGGCGTTTCTGCCTGTGCAACATGTGATGGTTTTTTCTACCGCAATCGTGAGGTTGTCGTGATCGGCGGGGGCAATAGTGCCGTTGAAGAAGCACTATTCCTGACGAACTTTGCCTCCAAAGTAACGCTTGTCCATCGCCGTGATTCATTGCGCGCTGAAAAAATTCTACAAGACCGTCTGTTATCCCATGACAAAATTGAAGTCATTTGGGATAGCGTCCTTGAAGAAATCGTTGGTGACGAAGACCCATTAGGCGTCACAGGAGTCAGAATTCGTAATGTCAAAAATGATGACATTACGCTAGTTCCCACCCATGGCGTCTTTATTGCCATCGGTCACGATCCTGCCACCGCTATTTTTAAAGGACAGGTGGAAATTGATAACGAAGGTTATATCATAACAGCCNCCGACAGCACGGCCACAAATATTCCCGGTGTCTATGCAGCAGGCGACGTAAAAGATAAAGTTTACCGACAGGCAGTTACAGCAGCCGGTATGGGCTGTATGGCTGCGCTGGAAGCTGAACGCTTCCTTGCTGGCCACGAATAACGCATATACCTTTACTATATGGTTAGGGTCTATACGATAAAGACCCTGACCATGACCATAAAGATGGACCTTTATAAGCAGAGCGCGGACTATAACCTCCTACTCTGCGATGGGCCCACAGTGATAAGGAAGGGCTGAAGCATATGGATTGGGACAAATTACGCATCTTCCACACTGTTGCCGAAACCGGCAGTTTCACCCATGCGGGCGAACGACTTGGCCTTAGCCAATCCGCCGTAAGCCGTCAAATACGCGGCCTTGAAGAAAGCCTTAAACTCTCTTTATTTAATCGCCACGCCCGCGGTCTTACGCTCACAGACGAAGGCGAACTGCTTTTCAAAACGTCGGATGAAGTTGTCTCTAAAATTATCAGCACCGAACAACAGCTGATTGAAGGCACAGATAAGCCACGCGGGCTGTTGAAAGTCACAACGACTATTAGCTTTGGTTCAACCTGGCTACCCTATCACATTGAAGACTTCATGAACGAATATCCGGAAGTTGATGTGCAGTTGCTTGTCTCTGACCGCGACCTGGACCTCACCACCCGTGAAGCCGATGTCGCGATCTTGTTTCATACTCCTGCCCATGTTGAGCTGATACAAAAACAAATTGCCCTGTTCCAACACCACCTGTATGCCTCACCCTATTACATCAGCCGCTATGGCAAACCGGAAACACTGGCCGATTTAGATAAGCACCGCCTGATTACATTTGGTGAGCTGCCAAATTTACCAATTCGCAATATTAATTGGATTTTAGAAACCGGCACAGACATACCGCGCAAACCATATTTGCAAATCAATAGCATTTTCGGCGTTTTACAGGCCGTAAAGGCAGGCTTAGGCATCGCAGCCCTCCCCGACTACCTTGTTCAGGGGGCGGCTGCACGTAATGTGCTGAAAATCCTGGAAGGGGCCGAAGGTCGGGAATTTCCCGCTTATCTTGTCTACACCGCAGAACAAAGAAACTCTCAGAAAGTCAAAGTATTCCGTGACTTCATCATACAGAAGTTCAAAAACGAACGCTTCTAGTTATGCGTCTATCGCATAACAGATCTGTAATTTCAGACATTGATAATTGTCTTAGCTGCCTATATCTTTAATTACATGCTGCATCGCAGCATTATTAAGGCAACCTCCCTTGCCTTGAAAAGCGGGATCCCTCGATCCTCCCCGATGTATTGGTTCCCGCTTGCTTTCATTGTCTTATGGACATGAAGCCTCCCTATATTTTCGAACTGGCCGGGTTTTTACCCGGCCTTTTTTTTGGTAAACTTGCCTTATTTTGCCTTATTTACAAAAAACTTCAGCAACCAAATATTGCATCGCACAAGTATTTAAGGGTTAACCCCATGGAAAATAACACAAAAGAAAAGCCATGCGAATATCGCATGGCTGCATTGTAGTTTTCACTGTTGTTTAGAAGCATTCAAGCCTGTAAAACAATAATCAGACGTTACACATAACGTTTAGCTAAAACCTCCTCCCAGAGTTTTAGCGTTGCTATAGCCTTCAAAATCCTCCCCGATTTACGGCTTTAGCTAGTTTCATTGTCTCTCAGACGTGAAGCCTCCCTATATTTTCGAACTGGCCGGGTTTTTACCCGGCCGTTTTTTTTCGGACCAAAGTATAATCACATCCATCTCGCAGCGTCAAGCGGCCCTTTTCTTATCCACCGATCATTATCATCCTTCAGCGTATATCAGCATCCGGAGTACATGAGCCAGACTTTCCATGAGAGTGCTGGTAACAAAAAAGGCAGCCTCCGCAGAAGCCGCCTTTCAATTTCAATTATCGTTAAACCCGGTTATTTCCCTGATTATTTTCCCGATTATTTCAAAGCCGCACAGGCCCGCTGAATACGCGTACAGGCCTCTGTCAATATTTCCTCTGATGTCGCGTAAGAAACCCGGAAATGTGGCGATAGGCCAAAGGCCTCCCCATGCACAACCGCAATTCCCTCAGCTTCCAATAAATATGTGCTGACATCTAAATCGCTTTCCAGCACTTTGCCGTCAGGCGTCGTTTTCCCTATCAGCCCAGCGCAGCTCGGGTACACATAAAATGCACCTTCAGGTGTGGGGCATTCTATGCCTTCTGCTTCATTCAACATGGAAACGACCAGATCACGCCGTTTGCGGAAAGCTTCCGCACGCGGACGCAAGAATTCCTGTGTGCCCAATAATGCTTCTATTGATGCATATTGGCTTATCGTGCAGGGATTAGACGTGCTTTGCGACTGAATTTTTGCCATCGCTTTAATAAGCTCTGGCGCACCGCCAGCAAAGCCTATCCGCCAACCCGTCATGGCATAGCCTTTTGCCACACCGTTCATGGTCAAGGTCCGTTCATATAAACCAGGCTCAACCTGCGCAGGGGTCACATGCTCAAACCCATCATAGACAATATGTTCATAAATATCGTCCGCAAAGACCCAAACATGTGGATGACGCATCAGCACATCGGTTAGGGCCTTCATCTCTGCGCGATTATAAGCAGCCCCTGTCGGATTTGACGGTGAATTTAAAATAACCCATTTTGTCTTCGGGGTGATGGCCGCTTCCAATTGTGCTGCGGTCATTTTAAAATCTGTATCAATCGTCGCTTCCACAATCACAGGTGTCCCGCCTGCCAACAACGTAATATCAGGATAGGATACCCAGTAAGGTGCTGGGATAATCACCTCATCCCCCTGATTTAAGGTCGCCATCATTGCGTTATAGATAGTGTGCTTTCCGCCACAGTTAACCGTAATCTGGTTTGGTGCGTAGGTCAGCCCATTATCACGTTTAAACTTTTCACAGACCGCTTCTTTCAATTCCGGCAAGCCATCTGCCGCGGTATATTTCGTTTTACCGTCGTGAATGGCCTTAATCGCTGCCTCTTTAATATTGTCTGGCGTATCAAAATCAGGCTCCCCAGCGCCCAGACCAATCACATCACGACCAGCCCGGCGTAATTCTGCGGCTTTTGCCGTCACTGCCATCGTTGGTGATGGCTTAATACGGCTCAATGCATCAGCGATAAATGCCACGGTATTTCCCTTTCCTCAATATCAGCAATAAGAGTCTGTTAAATTCTGCGCCACAGTACGAAAACTGCATTTCCCATGCAAGAGAGAGTTTGCCTTCTTCACCTCTAATGCCCATATTTAAACAAAGAAATAAGACAGCCAGAGCTATGAACAAAGAAAACCCCCTTACCGGCCCAGTAATTCGCCGAAATATTGGTAAAACCGAAGGCGGCAAACGCTTCACGATGGTATCGGACTTTGCCGCCAGTGGTGACCAGCCCCAGGCCATAGAACAACTCACCCAGGGACTGGATAACGGGTTAAGCGACCAAATTCTCTTGGGCGTAACCGGTTCCGGCAAAACCTTTACCATGGCGAATATTATCGAAAAGACGCAGCGGCCTGCCATTATCATGGCGCATAATAAAACATTAGCCGCCCAGCTTTACGGTGAAATGAAGGCTTTTTTTCCAGATAATGCCGTAGAATATTTTGTCTCTTATTATGATTATTATCAGCCAGAAGCCTATGTGCCCCGCTCTGACACCTATATCGAAAAAGACGCCAGTATTAACGAACAAATCGACCGCATGCGCCATGCCGCGACACGTGCCCTGCTGGAAAGAGACGATGTCATCATCGTGGCCAGCGTGTCCTGTATCTATGGTATCGGTGCCGTTGAAACATATACAGAAATGACCATTGATTTTGAGGCTGGCCAACTTTTTGAACAACGTGAACTTCTTCACCGCCTTGTCAGCATGCAATATAAACGCAACGATCAGGCCTTTCAGCGAGGGACATTCCGGCTTCGCGGCGACATGCTGGAAATTTTCCCTTCTCACTTTGAAGACCGGGCCTGGAAACTCTCTTTCTTTGGGGATGAACTGGAAGAAATTACCGAATTTGATCCATTAACAGGCCATAAGATCCGAAATCTTGATTCTAAAGTCAGACTGTATGCCAACAGCCACTATGTCACCCCCGGTCCGACCATCGAACAGGCGATGAAGGGGGTCAAGGCCGAACTTGCAGAACAATTACCGCGTCTCCAGGCAGAAGGGAGAATTGTCGAAGCCGCCCGATTGGAACAACGCACACTGCTCGACCTTGAAATGATGGCCGCCACTGGTAGCTGCGCCGGCATCGAAAATTATTCCCGCTATCTGACCGGCCGCGCACCGGGCACCCCACCGCCTACATTATATGAATACCTCCCCGAAAATGTATTATTGTTTGTGGATGAAAGTCACGTCAGCGTCCCGCAAATCGGCGGTATGGAACGTGGTGATAACCGCCGCAAGACAACCCTGGCGGAATATGGCTTTCGCCTTCCTTCTTGCATTGATAACCGTCCGCTAAAATTCGAAGAATGGAACCGCATGCGCCCGCAGACTGTATATGTCTCAGCCACCCCGGGACCATGGGAAAAAGAACAGTCCGGTGATGCCATTGCCGAACAGGTCATCCGCCCTACTGGCCTCATCGACCCGCCCTGTCTTATTCGGCCTGTCGAAAATCAGGTCGATGATCTTTTGCATGAAATCAAGGAAACAGTTGCCAAAGACATGCGAATACTGGTCACCACGTTGACAAAACGTATGGCCGAAGACCTGACGGAATATCTGCATGAACATGGCGTACAGGTCCGCTATCTTCATTCTGATATTGATACACTGGAACGGATTGAAATCATTCGTGATCTGCGGCTGGGACGTTTTGACGTTTTGATTGGCATCAACCTTCTACGGGAAGGGTTGGATATACCGGAATGCGGACTGGTCGCTATTTTAGATGCTGATAAAGAAGGCTTTTTACGTTCGGAAACATCGCTTATTCAAACCATTGGCCGTGCTGCGCGGAATGTGGATGGGCGTGTTATTCTCTATGCCTATACCATGACACGCAGCCTAAAGGCCGCATTAGAAGAGACTGACAGACGCCGCAATAAGCAAATCGCCTATAACGATGCCCACAACATCACACCGCAAACGATCCGCAAATCCATAGACGATGTTTTGGATGATGTCTCTACGGGTGATTATGTCACCGTTGATCTGGAAACTGAGGACACGGCCCACATGGTCGGCCATAATCTAAAATCTTATCTGGAGGAGCTGGATAAGAAAATGCGGGCCGCCGCAGGAGATCTGGACTTTGAAGAAGCCGCCCGGCTGCGTGATGAAATCAGGAGGCTTGAATCACATGAGTTAGGCACAGATATCAATAGCACCGGGCATGCTAAACGCCAAAGGCCCAATGCAAAACCCCCTACCCGATCATCCGCCCGGTCATCAGCAGGACAACCCGGCACGCGGCAATATCGCAGCAAAAGGGGAAAACCTACCCCTACACGCTTTTAAGGCTACAAATTGACATCTGTAAAACAAGATACACATAACTCATATTGCATGCGGCTGCGGGGAAGGTTAAACCCTATAACATCTTATAAACGGTACAAAGGGCAATAAAACAGGTCATGGCCTATATTCATATTCTTATCGGATTAGTTTTATTGGTTGGTGCGGGCGATATACTTGTGCGCGGTGCCGTTTCAATGGCCCAGCGTATGGGAATTAGCACATTGGTTATTGGCCTCACGGTCATAGCCCTGGGGACCTCTGCACCGGAACTGGTAGTCGGCATTAACGCCGCGTTACAGGGGGCCCCCTCTCTGGCATTGGGCAATGTCGTCGGTAGCAATATCGCCAATATCCTGTTAGTGATCGGTGTCCCCGCCCTGGTCTTCCCTATCCTGTGTGGGGAAGAGGAAATCCGCCATAACTATATTATCCTCCTCGCCGGCACAGCATTGTTTATTGCTGTCTGTTATATGGGGACGTTAAACATCGGCCAGGGCATTTTCTTTGCAACCCTGTTAATTGCCTTCATGGTTTATTCAGTCCGCCGTACACGCAAACGCATTACCTACGCCAAACAGGCACTGGAAGATGTAGAGGGCGTCCCCAGCAAGCCCCACTCGACCCCGATGGCCTTGTTTCTACTGGTTGCCGGTTTAGCCGGTGTGATGTATGGCGCAGACTTACTGGTGGATGGCAGTGTTGTCATTGCCCGTAAATACGGCGTTTCCGAAGCACTCATTGGACTGACAATCATTGCTGTGGGCACATCTCTACCCGAATTAATCACCGCGGTGATGGCGGCGCTGCATAAACACGGGGATGTGGCCATCGGCAATGTGATCGGCAGCAATATCTTTAATATGTTTGGTATTATGGGTGCCACGGCAATCACCGCCCCCGTACCCGTTGGCCAAAGTTTTCTGGAAATGGATTTATGGATCATGGCTTCCACAACATTAATCCTACTTCCCTTTGCCTTCCTTAATATTACCATAGGCCGCATGACAGGAGCAGCCTTCACTATAGGCTATTTGTGCTATCTTGGGCTGTTAGGTCATCAGGCCCAACTCTTTTAAACGGCTATGGACGCATCATGACAACATCACCAGCTACCTTAAAGCCTACTGTTCTTGTCACCGGGGCCGCCCATCGCATTGGCCGCGCCATTGCACGCGACCTTGGCCAGCATGGCTGGACCGTGGCCGTGCATTACCATCGCTCTGATGATGCCGCGCAGGAACTGGTGAGCGAAATACATAAGGCAGGCGGGCAAGCACAATGCTTTGCCGCCGACCTTGGCAACGAACAACAAACCCAAGACCTTATTCCCGCTGTGACCGCTGCACTGGGACCTATCACCGCGATTATCAATAATGCATCCCTTTTTGAATATGATGATCTTGCCACTGTCTCACGAGAAAGCTGGGATGCACACCTGAATACTAACCTCCGTGCCCCCACTGTTCTCACACAAAATTTTGTAAAGCAGCTACCAGAATCACAGCAGGGAAATATTATTAATATAATAGATCAGCGTGTCTGGAAGCTGACCCCGCACTTTACCAGCTACACCCTTAGTAAAGCTGCACTATGGACCTTGACGCAAACCGCCGCACAGGCCTTGGCCCCCCGTATTCGCGTTAACGCTATCGGCCCCGGCCCTGTACTTCCCAGCAAACGACAAAGTGATGCACAATTCGCACAACAAACTAAGGCTGTCCCCTTACAGCGGGCAACCCGTCTTACAGAAATTTGCGAAACTGTCCGTTTCATATTATCTAATGACGCCATGACCGGACAAATGATCGCTTTGGACGGTGGACAACATCTGAACTGGCAAACACCGGACGTCTCCGGGGCCGATGAATAACAAATAATACTACCACGCTAAAAAGCGGCGACGGAGGAAAACACCACATGCACAGTAGTAAGCTTGCCCCGCTAAAGATTGCCAACGCGCAACTCTCGTTGCGCCATGTTTTTGTGCGTGACCTTGTTCTAGACAGCTATATCGGCGTTTATGATCATGAAAAACAGGCCCCACAGAAAGTAAGAATTAACGTTGACCTGACAGTGGTCGAAAATACCCAACCCCTTCATGACCATATTGATAACGTTGTCTGTTATGAACAGATCGTCAATGCAATCAAAACCATCGTCAATGCCGGTCACGTCCATCTGGTCGAAACCATGGCAGAACAAATCGCCGACATGACCTTACAGGACAACCGCATCCGCACCGCGCGCGTACGCGTCGAAAAACTCGAAGCCATTCCAGGCACGACCAGTGTCGGTATAGAGATCGAACGTTGTTGTGATGATAATGTGACAGTTTCCTGACGACAAACCATGTAAAAATAAGGGCTTATTAGCCCCTGACACTTACGAATCAATCGTAGTTGTGCACAAGCATAAACAACGCTAGTCACCAAGCAGAAAAAATTAAAAAAAAATAGATGCACTGCCGCAAAATCAAACTTGAAATATGAAATATTCATATAAATCAGCAACTTAACTAAAATGCTTATTTTTTAAGCAAATCACTAAAATCCCCAGAGTACTGCCCTTCAGGGCACATCACTCCACAGTTATACACCTAGTTATCCACAGTTTCCGTGGATAGTTTTTTTGACATAACCATGACATTTTTATTACCCCTTGATTCCGTTGCATTTTTACTTTTTGTTAACCATATTCACAGGGGACAAAAAAATATTTGTCACCCATGACAACTCACGCCATTCTAAAAAAAGATAATTTTTTTGATTTCACATTGTGCAAAAGCGAAATATCCCCACGATGAATGAAGGCGTAAAAACGATCCAGAAGTATCTGAAAAACCTACCCGGGCAACCGGGGGTATACAGAATGCTGGATGATGCCGGAAATGTGCTCTATGTCGGGAAAGCCAAAAGCCTGAAAAACAGGGTTGCAAGCTATACAAATTTGCGTGGCCTCAACTACCGCATCAGCCGTATGGTGACCGCAACGCGCAGTATGGAGTTTGTCACCACCCATACAGAAGTAGAAGCACTCCTTTTGGAAGCAAACCTGATTAAGCGTTTTAAACCGCCCTATAATATTCTTCTACGTGATGACAAATCATTTCCCTATATTCTGATTGATACCACCCACCCGTGGCCGCAAGTCAAAAAACATCGTGGCGCAAAAAAACGTGACGGACACTATTTCGGCCCCTTTGCCTCTGTCAGTGCGGTCAACGAAAGCTTGCATATTTTGCAGAAAGCTTTTTTGCTCCGCACCTGTTCAGACAATGTGTTTAATAATCGCAGTCGCCCCTGCCTGCTTTATCAAATCAAACGCTGTTCTGCGCCGTGCGTTGACCGGATTAGCAAACCGGAATATGACAACCTTGTACGCAGTGCCCATGATTTCCTCAGTGGCAAAAGCCAAAGTATCAAAAAAGATATTACCCGTCTTATGGAAGACGCCAGTGCGGAATTGAATTTTGAAAAGGCCGCTATTTATCGTGATCGACTGCGTGCCTTGGCCGCCGTGCAACAACGTCAGGGGGTTGACGCCGGAAATATTGAAGATGCTGATATCATCACTATTTTTCAAGCCGGGGGGCAAAGCTGTATTCAGGTTTTCTTTTTTCGGGCCGGGCAAAACTGGGGTAATCGTGCATATTTTCCGCGCCACGATAAAAAGCAAGGTTCCGACGAAGTACTGGAAGCCTTCCTTAGCCAATTTTATGATAACAAACCTGCACCCCGGTTCGTGTTGACAAATTGTCGGATAAAACAAAAAAAACTATTAGAAGAAGCCCTTAGCATCAATGCTGGCCACACAGTCAAAATAAGCTTTCCCCAACGCGGCCCTAAGTTCCAATTACTGGCTTTTGCGGAAAAGAATGCCCGTGACACACTAGAACGCAAATTAGCCGAAACCTCTTCGCATCAAAAGGTTCTAAGCTTATTAGCGGAAATATTTGATATGGACGCCCCTCCTGACCGGATCGAAGTCTATGATAATAGCCACATTTCCGGAACAGATGCCTTAGGCGGCATGATCGTTGTGGGGCCGGAAGGCTTTGATAAAGGCGCTTACCGCCTGTTTAACATCAAGGACGACAAGACCGCTCCCGGCGATGATTTCGCTATGATGCGTGAAATGCTGCACCGGCGGTTTTCTCGGCTCCTGAAAGAAGACCCGGACCGGAAAACTGAAAATTGGCCCGATCTGTTAATTATAGATGGCGGCAAGGGCCAACTTTCCGCCACCTTAGCTATCCTCGCGGATTTAGGGCTCGAAGATATGAACGTTGTCGCCATTGCAAAAGGGCCTGACCGTAATGCCGGACGCGAAGACTTTTACTTACCCAAAAAACCTCCATTTAAATTGCCTGCCAATGACCCTGTATTATATTTTCTGCAACGTGCCCGTGACGAAGCCCATCGCTTCGCTATTGGATCACACCGCGCCCGCCGCAATAAGAAAATGACGTCTTCCCAACTTGACAGTGTGCCGGGCATCGGGGCCAGCCGCAAAAAAGCATTACTCATGCATTTTGGTTCTGCAAAGGCCGTTGAAAATGCAGCCCTTGAGGACCTTCGGTCCGTTAAGGGTATTAGTCAGCAACTGGCCCAGACAATCTATGACTTCTTTCACGAGACAGATTAACAACGGTGAAGACACCATGACAAGGATGGCGCGCACCACCGCACATGAGCTTAAAACTTGTATGCACGCTAGACAGGACCGCAACGACTCTGTTACCTAGGTCATGTAATATACAGTCAGTCTAGATTATAACGGCCCCACACCCGCAACCAGAATTGATTCATAATGCTCACAAGTCTGCCTAACATGCTGACCTTTTCCCGCATCGTCATGATACCGTTGCTGATCGGGACATTTTATCTCAAGGCACCACTGGCAAATTGGCTGGCGCTGGTGATTTTCACGCTTGCTGGAATCACAGATTACTATGATGGATACTTTGCCCGCAAACAGCAACAAGTCTCCCGCTTGGGTCAATTCATGGACCCTGTTGCTGATAAACTTCTCATTGCGGCCGCTTTAATGATGATGGTCGCATTTGGCCGGATTACCGGCTATAGCATACTTGCTGCCGTTGTCATCTTATGTCGGGAAATTCTGGTGTCCGGCCTGCGGGAATTTCTCGCAGAAATCAAGGTCAGCGTACCCGTAACCAAACTGGCTAAATGGAAAACAACTTTCCAAATTCTGGCTTTGGGCTTCCTGCTAGTCGGTGATGCCTCACCTGCATGGATCCCTGCCATCACCATAGGGACGGTCTGTCTTTGGCTTGCCGCACTTCTCACCTTTTATACCGGTTATGATTATCTTCGGGCCGGTCTGAAACATATGACGTAACCATGGCACATCTTCTTTATTTCGCCTTGATCCGCGAACAGATTGGTCACCCGGAGGAACAAATGTCCCTCCCCCCTGGCGTCACCACCGTCCAGAAACTGATTGACCATTTACGCAGCTGTAATGACCATTACGCCAGAGCCTTTGCGGATATGCAAAAAGTACGTGTGGCAGTAAACGAAGAATATGTTTCACTTCATCATCCCATTTCCGCCAATGACGAGATTGCGTTCTTTCCCCCTATGACAGGCGGCCGCCTATGACGGCACCAATCCACATTGCCGTGCAGACAGAAGATTTTGACATCACTGAGGAAATTTCCCGACTTACCTCAGGCCATACAGACATTGGGGCCATTGTCACCTTCACAGGACAAGTCCGCGATTTTGATGATGGGCGGAACTTACGCCAGTTGACACTGGAACATTATTCTGGCTTAGCCGAGAAGAAGTTAAGACAAATAGCCGAGACAGCCCGGGACAGATGGCCCCTGACGGGCGTGACAGTGATCCACAAATATGGAACGCTTGCCCCCGGGGATCAAATTGTTCTGGTGGTGACGACAGCGAAGCATCGTCAGCCTGCTTTTGACGCAGCCAATTTCCTCATGGATTGGCTGAAAACGGACGCGCCGTTCTGGAAAAAAGAAATTACCGAAACTGACAGTCGATGGGTCGAGGCACGGGGAGAAGATCTCCATCAAAAGCACCGCTGGGGTACTTAATGTCGCGCACAACTAGACACAGGCACAATCATTTGGACCTTTCTCTCTCTGCTGCCTTTTGCGCACGATACTGGTCGAATTTATCACGATTATCTTTAGCACAGGCCTGTTGTTCATGCGTGGGTCTAGAGAGGCAATCATAAGTGCCTTTCGACTGTAGCCCCCGGCTCCAGTCCTGCCCCGCACATCCCCCAAGCAACACCCCTGTAATAACTATAAAAGAATAAACAAAATAGTTGCTCATCATATGCGACCTCCTCCTGTCATAACTATAGTGATAAATATGTCTTAATCTTGTCTGCATGGGCCAACCACGATTAAAAAGAGCTGGCCTTTTGTCTTTCCCTCACCGACAATTACAGCCTGTTAAGACAATCCAAGGACCTGTCATGACCCGTGCCGAACCACCTTCCCGACCATTGGATCAAACCACCGCAGATACACCCGTTACCGCTGTCATCGTCCGGCGCGTTATTCCCGGACGCGAAGCAGCCTTCGAAGTATTTATGAAAAAAATGGTTACAGCGGCACAGACCTTTCCCGGTCATTTGGGTACGAATATTTTCACCCCCACAAACCCTGACGATCCAGAATATCGCATTATCACAAAATTCGACAGCCGCAGCCATTATGATGCTTGGAATGACTCCCTTATTCGTGCGCAGATCATTGACGAATTCGCCCAGCACGTCATGGCCGAAGCCCCGCGCATTGAACTCCTTACCGGGCTTGAAACCTGGTTCAACCTTCCAGACCGTAAAGCTATTGTGCCTCCCCCAAAGCATAAAATGGCTGTGGTAATCTGGTTATCTATTTTTCCATTAACCCTGATCATCAATTACCTGATCGCGCCGTATCTCGGCAATTTTCCTTTATGGCTTCAGGTGCTCATTTCCACGCTTATCATGGTGCCAACCATGACCTACTTTCTCATGCCGCAGATGACCCGCCTTTTTGGTCGCTGGCTCTATCCAGCGTGACATGGTGGTACGGTCATGTCAGGGACGTCACCCGCGCGTCCGCCAGACTTAACAGAAAATGGCCCGGTTAAAATACCGGGCCACTCCATTTACCTGTAATGTAACAGGTTTATTTTTTGCGACGCAGACGCATCGCACCAAAACCTGCAAGGCCAGCACCCATCAGGGCCATTGTACCTGGCTCTGAAACTGGGGCAAAGTTAGACAGGTCTAGCAGAACAAGCTGCCCACCCTGCACCAAACCTTCTGACGCAATGACACCGTCACGGATGCTGTGTGCCTGAACGTCGGCAATGAACAGGCCATCCTGACCGAACAATTCAGAAACGTCCAAAATACCTGATGATTCCCAGTCACCCAAATCATCTGGATCACCGTCTGTCTGACCCGCAGGTACCGCTGAACGGTCCATTTCAGCAACCTGGAAAAGGTAACCTGTTTCAGGATCCAATTCCCAGATAGAGGCCTCATCCGTATTATATTGGCCTTTCCAATTGATCGAACGGTCTTCCTGAATGTAAATTTTACCGTTGTCAGCCCAATCCAGGTTATCGGGGCTCCGTAGACGGCGGTTCACATCCGCATCGCCATCATACAGAATTTCCAGATCACCAGTCAGGTTATCAAGGTCAGAGAAATCAACATCTACTTTATATGTTGTCCCCCAGCTATCAGCACCGCCAAAAAGCTTTGAGCGGCCTGTGGAAGAAAATACAGCTTCCGCACCATTGCTTGGGTTTGTAGCTAAATCTTCAGGACGTGAAAAATTAAAGGCACCTTTTGCTTCGGCTTCGGCGCGTAATGTTTCATCATCCGCATAACCAAATGCATCATAACCTGGTGTCCCGGCTTTAGAGGCATCTTTAACTGTCACTTCGACCCATGTTCCTGAACGTGAGCCAGTACCGTTAAATGTAGACGGGTCAACATCACCACTGTCGGCAACCCACGCATACATTTTACCGTCTTTAAGGCCGTTGCGGGCCAGGAAGTCGGCACTAGGGTCTGTGTCTTTCTCACCCACATAAAGATACAAAGGGGCACCGCCGAAATCGTCACCCATCAATAACGCCACGGTGTCTGTACGGCCTGTGTCCAACGCCGTCACGTTTTCCCATGTACCACGGCCTAAGTCAGGTGCCGCCCAGATTTCATTGTTGTCTACATCAACAACCCATTCTGTACCGCCATGTGGATGGCCGTATACCGTTGAAGTTTCTTCACCTGTGAAATACAGACGATCTGTGAAGCCTTTGTCTGTGCCAAATGTATTTGCTTCAAATAAGGCAGAAGAACAAAGACGGTTAAAACCATCTGTTGTAGATGTGCTTTCATTGATCTGTGTGGCACTTGTGACGATAGCACCTGTACGGTCATAGGCTGTATCGAATGCGGCACCGGCATCGATAATATTTTTACTGGCGACATCAATATCAAAATAGCTGATCCGCGCACCGGTCATTGTTGTCCCGTTGGCCAGCGAATAAGTGTTACCAACGTTCGCACCCAATTCGTGGTTTGCAAGAACACGCACGGTTGTGCTGTTCAATTTGTAAGCCCCCAAACCATCAAGGATCCCAACAGGTGTATAACCGTCAATTGTTTCCCCAACGGTGAACAAGGCATCAACAGTCGCGCCCGATTGCCCTGTTAGCATAGGGGCTTCCGTTGAATTAAAAGAAACCGCAGAGGCTTCCATAGGCATCATCATCGCAACGCCAAGCGCAAAGCCTGACACAGTTGCTTTCATAAACGTTTTTTTCAGCATCATTAACTCCATAAAATAAGAGCCACATTCCCAGAACCCCTCGCCCCGAAAATCGTGGTTAAAAAAGAGTTAACGACCTTTCTTGACAGTGCGGTGATAACTAGATGACGGCGCAGTGACAGTTAAATGAATGTTCTGAACACAACCAAAAAATTGATCCATTATGAAACACTTATATAAAAAAGGAGCCCTCAAAAGGCTCCTTTTGTCACATTTATGTCATTGATATTTGTGGTTTTTATTCTTTACCTTGAACAAGTTTGTCGTAATCCTCCATTAATTGGCGACACACATCGCCAACAACGAATCGGTAGGGACCAATTTCGGAAAGTGGTGTCACCTCAGCCGCAGTCCCGGTCAAAAACGCCTGTTCAAAATCCGCCATTTCCTCAGGACGGATCATCCGTTCAACGACCTGTATTCCACGGGCCCGCGCCAAATCCATCACCGTACGACGGGTAATGCCATCCAAAATACATTCTGGCGTTGGTGTATGTAACACCCCATCTTTCAAGAAAAAAATATTCGCCCCTGTAGCCTCTGCAATCATGCCACGATAATCCATCATTAATGCATCATCATAACCGTTCTCACCGGCGGCATCCTTGTTTAAAGAGGCAATCATATACAGCCCTGCGGCTTTACTGGCCGTCGGTGCTGTCAAAGGTGAAGGCCTGCGCCATTTAGCTATTTCCAAACGCAACCCTTTCAAGCGCGCCTCCGGGGAAAAGTAAGATGGCCATTCCCACGCCGCCACCGCCACATGGATTTTTGATCCCTTGGTCGCAACGCCCATCATTTCCGAACCGCGCCAGGCAACCGGGCGCATATATGCATTCACCAGATTGTTTTTCGCCAGAACATCTTCTGCCGCCTGATTAATTTCCGCTACACTGTAAGGCACTGTATAGCCGAGCATTTCAGCAGAATCATGAAGACGCTGACTGTGTTCTGTCAGCTTAAAAACTTTACCATTATAGGCCCGTTGTCCTTCAAAAACGCAGCTTGCATAATGCAATGCATGTGTCAGAACATGGACCTTTGCATCTCGCCACGGAATCATTTCCCCGTCGAACCAGATATACCCGTCACGATCATCAAACGGCAGTGCAGACATGGGCTTCCCTCATTTCATATAACCTGTTCGCATTCTGGGCTTGCCTTCACAAGGACAAACAGGATAATGACATTATCAATATATGGTGTAAACGGCAGAACATCTAGCACTCACGGACGATTATGTCAATGATGCTGACATATTAGAAGCGGCAAATTTGGTCTTTCACATTGGTCATTCACAATGACAGAACAAAATCAAAATCATGATTTAATGAAGGGCATTGAACTGCTGTTTTTTGCCTATCGTGACTTCATCAGTGAAGCTGATGACGTGTTAAAAGACTACGGATTTGGGCGCGCCCACCACCGGGTTCTACACTTTGTCCGCCGCAATCCCGGTATTACTGTTGCCGAATTATTGTCTATTCTTCAAATCACCAAACAAAGCTTGGGCAGAGTGCTACGGGCCTTGGTGGAAGACGGGTTTATCGAGCAAGTCACTCTTAAAAAAGACCGCAGACAACGCCACCTGCATCTCACAGCACTTGGCATAGACCTGCATAATCAATTACTTGAACGCCAACAACAACTTATGCAGCGGGCTTATAATGCCTGCCCGCCACAGGACCGCGAAGGTTTTTGGCATGTCCTTCAGGAGCTTATCACAAAAGAGGGGCGTGATGATGTCCTGCGCCTTGTGGAAAAGACACCCCCCGCCCTGTCCAACAACTAAAACCTTGTCTAGTTCTGAATAACCCCGGGCTTATTCAGACAATTCACGTGACCGCGCCGCGGCGGCCTGCATAGCGCGGGTCATTAATTGCGTCAGGCCATCCTCCTCCGCCATCAACACATTCAACGCCGCCTCTGTGGTCCCGGCCGGGCTGGTCACATTCTTGCGCAAGACACCGGCCTCTTCCCCGCTTTGCTCCAGAAGGGCTACTGAACCATAAAGAGTCTTCAGCGCAAAGCGCTTGGCATCATCCGCTGACAGGCCCACCGCTTCACCGGCGGCAATCATGGCCTCTGCCATATGAAAGACATAAGCCGGGCCACTGCCTGATACTGCCGTAATCGCATCCATCTGGCCTTCATTTTCTACCCAGGCGACCTCGCCGACAGCCTTCATCAAGGCTGCACAGACCGTCTTTTGCTCTTTGGTAACATATGCATTACTGCATAATCCCGTCATGCCCTGCCCAATAGCCGATGGCGTATTCGGCATGGCCCGCACAACTGCAGCTTCCTTGCCTAATCCCCCAGCGAAGTAAGATAATGTCTTGCCCGCAGCAATAGAAAGAAAAACAGCCCCGCCATCAACATATGCTGACAATCGGGGCAAAATATCGTCCATTGTTTGCGGTTTCACCGCCAACAAAACAAAAGATGGTGTTATCTCTGAAACCGATGACCAGTTATCAGTTAATCGTGCCTCAGCTATGGTCGGGAATTGCTCACTTAGCTGATCGGCCAAAGGGTCAATGATATTAACCGCATCCGGTGACAAGCCACGCGCCAACCATCCCTGCAACAAAGCCGTCCCCATCTTACCACAGCCCACCAATAACAAAGGTCGCCCGGATGAAATAACAGATAGGTCTGACACGATTATCTCCTCATTGCTCTGGATTTTTCATGCAGGCTGACGTCCTAGCACGCAATAGAACCGCCTAGATTTGGCTGAATCTAGGCCTGACCAACTGTTTCCATCAAAACCAGATCGATGGCGTCTTTGGGGTCTTTATCCCCATGCATAACAAATTGGAAGGCAGGCAGAAAACGTTCACATTCGCCCAGCAAAATCGCAATAATGCGTTCCAGGCCTGCATTATCCATAAAACTATCACTTAACAGCAAATGTGAATGACGACACATAACGGTCATCTCATCATTCCAGATGACAAAATGACCTAAGGGCAAGCGTTCGTTAATCATATTGATCGTTTCCATCACAACGGTTTTCTTTTCCGCTGTGACCTTCAGATCCATCGTTGCCGCAAGATGCAGAACAGATTCATCTTCGATCCAAACCGCCCTCAGGCAATACTCTCCCCACTGACAGGGGATAGAGGCCGTAATTTCGTCATCGCCAACTTTCTCATACGGCCATTCATTCTCTGAAATAATCAATTCCAGATGATTAAGCGGATTTTCATAACCACTTTCTTCCGCAGCAGATAAAAGCGTAGACATTATTTTTCTTCCTTAGACAACTGGGCTTCCAACACCGCTATCCGGGCTTCCAGTTCGTCATTCTTTTCACGGGCCTGTACTGCCATTTCGCGCACAACTTCGTAATCCTCACGGCTGACCAGGTCCATCTCAGCCATCAGCCCTTCCAGACGTTGGCGAATTAATGCTTCGATTTCACTTTTTACGCCATGCAGCGTCCCGGCGGCACTTAACCCCAGCTTCGCCAAATCATCCAGCATTTTATTATTGGTTTGCACATTGAACTCCTGTCATGACGGCAAACTGCACAAAATCATATTAATATCATGACGCATATCTGCCCATCTATCTTCGCTGAATATGACCGTATGGCCCTGACTTGCCAAGCCCTAAAGCCGCGCTCCAGGCTTGACACCCCTGTCGCATACGGCATGATGCGCTGCAGACACATATTTCCCGCGGCCTTTGGAGCAACTTTCTTATGCCGATGACATTTATGGCAGCCGCCCTCACTTATCCGCAAATTGACCCCATACTGGTTCAATTAGGGCCTCTGGCGATTCGCTGGTACTCATTAGCTTATATTTTTGGGTTGCTTTTGGGCTGGGGATATTTGCGCTACCTTAATCGCCCTCCCTTGAGCCCGGCATCAACCAAACAGGTTGATGATTTTCTATTTTGGGCTGCCATTGGAACGGTGTTAGGCGGGCGATTAGGATATGTTCTGTTTTATAACCCGGCCTATTTCATTGCAAACCCGGCAGATATCCTTGCCCTTTGGCAAGGGGGAATGTCCTTCCATGGCGGCCTCCTGGGCGTCACCGTCGCCGGCTATTTTTTCTGCCGACGTCATAACATCCCCATCCTGCGTTTTGGCGATCACCTTGCCTGCGTTGCCCCGATTGGTCTGCTATTTGGTCGTATTGCCAACTTCATCAACGCAGAACTCTATGGCCGGGTCACAGACAGTCCCTTTGGTATGATTTTTCCCGGTGGTGGACCGCATCCACGCCACCCCAGTCAATTATACGAAGCCGCCCTAGAAGGAATTCTGCTCTTTGCGTTGCTGGCCACCTGTTATTACTACAGCCCCTTACGACGGCGGCCAGGAGCCTTAATCGGCTTGTTTCTCATCGGGTATGCCGCAGCCCGTGCCATTGTTGAAATATTCCGCGAACCGGACAATCACCTTGGGTTTTTATGGGGCCAAATCACAATGGGTCAGTTACTTTCACTACCAATGGCTTTAATCGGCCTTTATCTGTTGTGGCGACGCACACATAACCAACGCCCCTAGCGCATAACCGCTAACCTCACGGCGACAGACCCGGGAATAGACGACCATGTCATCATCATCAAATAAAACGGCATCGCCCCTTAAGCAGCATCTTATTCGCCTTATAAAGGCCCAAGGACCGCTGCCACTGTCCGTTTACATGGCCGAGGCACTGGGACATCCAGAATATGGATATTACCGCTCACGTGATCCGCTAGGGGAACAGGGTGATTTTACAACCGCCCCGGAAATCAGCCAAATGTTTGGGGAATTAATCGGGCTCTGGTTCGGAACAGTGTGGCAGATGATGGAATCACCCCAACCAGTGCATCTTGTAGAGCTTGGCCCCGGGCGGGGCACCCTCATGGCCGATGCGCTACGGGCTTTAAAGCTTCTGCCCAACATGAAAGACAACACACAGGTGCATTTTGTCGAAACCAGCCCCGTTTTACGTCAAAAACAAAAAGACGCCATAAAAGGGGAGGATATCGACATCACATGGCATGACCATTTTCAGGCTGTATCGCAAACTGTTGGTCGCGCCCCGTTGTTTATCATTGCAAATGAATTTTTTGATGCTCTTCCCATTCAGCAATTTGTGCGACAGGAACATGGATGGCATGAACGCCTTGTCACCATAAATAGCAGTGAGAACCAATTGGTCTCGACCTTAACCCCGGGCCCCAGCCCTGCGGCCCATTTGATTCCCGCCCGGGTCAAAGAAACCGCACAACCGGGAGATATCGCCGAAGTCTGCCCTGTGGGTCAGGCTATTTTGCGCGATATTGCCGACCATTTAAAAGAATATGGCGGTGCGGCCTTACTGATTGATTATGGTCATGAACATTCCAGCGTAGGGGAAACTTTTCAGGCCGTTCGTCATCACGAATATACCGATCCCTTTGCAGAACCCGGCGACGCAGACCTGACCACCCATGTTGACTTTGATGTCTTGCAACAATTAGCCCGCATGGCAGGGGCACATGCACACCCCCTTCTAACACAGGCTGATTTTCTGATCCGTATGGGCATTTTGGACCGGACCGCACAATTAAAAGCCCATTGTAAGACGCCTGCCCAAGCCAATGATGTTGAAACGGCCGCACAGCGTCTAATCGGTACGGATCAAATGGGACAACTGTTTAAAGTCTTAGCCCTCAGCGGCCCAACCCTCCCCTATCTTCCCGGCTTTGAATAAATGCGAAGGTAAACCTGAACATGTCAGCATCTGCCCCACCCCCTGGTCTATCTTCTAGTCTGTCTTCTGACCTAAATTGTCTGAAGACACCGCGGCTAGACAGTATGACCAATATCTCTCATGGTTTTTTTACCCGCAAAGGTGGTGCGTCCAAAGGCATCTATGCAGGGTTAAACTGCGGACTGGGTTCCCACGATGACCCGCAAACCGTACTGCAAAACAGACAACAGGCATGCAAACACTTATCCCCTGACTTGCTAACGCTATGCGGGCTATGCGGGCTTTACCAAATTCACAGTGCCGATGTTGTGACATTGGAAACCCCATGGGACCAAAATGACATGCCTCATGCGGACGGCGTGGTCACCCGCCAAAACGGCATTGCGTTGGCCATCTTAACCGCCGATTGCGTGCCTCTTCTCTTTGCCGACCCTGTGGCAGGGGTTATAGGGGCGGCGCATGCTGGCTGGAAGGGGGCAATGTCTGGTATTGTTGCCAACACCATATCTGCCATGGAAACATTAGGAGCCCATCCCTCACACATACACGCGGCCATTGGACCTGCTATTGCACAGTCTTCATATGAAATTGGGGCTGAAGTTTTTACACGCTTCCACGAAGAAACTTCTGACAATGACCGCTTTTTTATTCCCTCGCCTGCCAATCATGACCGCTATATGTTCAATTTAACTGGCTATGTTTATAATAAACTTTCGCGCTTAAACCTGGCCAGCATTGAACAACTTCACCAAGATACCTATAGCCAAGAATCACTCTTCTATAGCTACCGCCGCACAACGCATCGCGGTGAAAAAGACTATGGACGACAACTTTCTGCCATAGCGCTACACCCTGCTGAAAAATAACGCCCTTAGCGGCAGGTCTATCAGGGGATTGACATTTTTTTGTAACATCTATAGAGCCAGCGTCATAAGAAATAGCGAATGTCATAGCAGCTACGTCCCCATCATCCGCCCCTCTGGTCCGCAGGCTCTCGCTTGTACAACATATGCATCCCAAAGGTGGATTTATGGATCGCAGCACGCTATAACAATTCCCACTGGACACCCATATACCTTGGCCAAATACCAAAGGACTGCCTGCGATGAAACTGCTTTCCGGTAATAGCAATCTGGCACTTTCCGAAGCGATTGCTGCCTGTCTGAATACGCCCCTCACTGATGTTTCCGTCAGACGTTTTTCCGACCAGGAAGTCTGGGTTGAAATTCACGAAAATGTCCGCGGGGAAGATTGCTTTATCATTCAGCCAACGTCCTTTCCCGCCAATGACCATATTATGGAAATGCTGGTCTGTGCCGATGCGTTAAAGCGCGCCTCTGCTAGGCGTATTACGTGCGTGCTCCCCTATTTCGGCTATGCTCGCCAGGATCGCAAACCTGGTCCCCGGACACCAATATCTGCAAAGCTACTGGCAAATTTAATCACAACGGCAGGTGCCGACCGTGTCCTCACCATGGATCTTCACGCCGGACAGATTCAGGGCTTCTTCGATATTCCAACCGATAATTTATTTGCCTCACCTGTTCTGGTCAAAGACATCCGGGAAAATTTTGACCTGAATAATCTGACGATTGTCTCCCCTGATGTTGGCGGCGTTGTTCGTGCTCGCGCCATTGCCAAGCGACTGGATGTCCCGCTGGCTATCATTGATAAGCGCCGCGAACAAGCCGGCGTGTCCGAAGTCATGAATGTAATTGGTGAAGTGAAAGGCAGTGACTGTATTTTAGTAGATGATATTGTTGATTCCGCTGGCACCTTGTGCAATGCGGCGGCCGCATTAAAAGCAAATGGTGCCAATGACGTAAGTGCCTATGTGACCCATGGCGTCCTCTCTGGCAAGGCCGTAGAGCGGGTGACAGGATCGACACTCGAATCTCTAGTAATAACTGACAGTATTGCCGCTACCGACGCCGTACGTAATGCCCATAATATCCGTCAAATCACCATTGCTCCGCTTTTTGCCGAAGCAATTCAGCGTATTAACAGCGAAAATTCAGTTTCTGTGTTGTTTGACTAAGAGAAACCCGGCTTTTTTAGCGATTTGCAGTTGTTTTTTACCCACAATCAGGGTAAAAGCCCTGCTTTACTGAAGCCCTTGGCACCCCTGGAGGCAAGGGCAATATTTATCTCAAGGAGAATACAATGAGTGACGTGCATACACTTGTTGCCGAAAAACGCGAACGAGGTGGTAAGGGGTCCTCTCGTGCAGACCGGCGCAATGATCGTATCCCTGCTGTGATCTATGGCGGCAAAAAAGAACCCGTTATGATTACATTATCCCGCAATGACTTGGTGCGTGAACTGAACAAAGGCGGTTTTTTATCCACAACCTTTGAATTGACTGTTGGTAAATCCACAGAAACAGTTCTGCCTCGTGATTTGCAACTGCATCCTGTCACGGACTGGCCGATGCATGTTGATTTCTTGCGCTTGGCGAAAGATGCAACCATTAATGTGATGGTCCCTGTTCACTTTGTGAACGAAGATATTGCTCCTGGCCTTAAACAGGGTGGCGTGTTGAACGTTGTCCGTCACGAGGTTGAATTTACCTGCCCCGCAACGGCTATCCCGGAATATATCGAAATTGACATTTCTGGTCTGGAACTGAATGAAAGTGTTCACATCAGTGAAGTAAAACTGCCGGATGGTGTTATTCCTGTCATTCAGGACCGTGACTTTACCGTTGCGACCTGTGCAGCACCAAGCAGCCTGAAAAGCGCTGATGAAGATGCCGATGAAGAAGGTGAAGCTGAAACCGAAGAAGCTGCATCTGAAAACGGCGGCGAAGAGTAAAACACCCTTCGCCAAATCCGCTTTCGCGGCCTGAAAGACGTTGATACGTCTAAAAAGGACAACAACAAAAGGGCTTATGCCATGTTCTTACTAGTCGGCCTAGGTAATCCGGGCAAAGAGTATGAGAACAACCGGCATAACATTGGTTTTATGGCGGTGGATGCAATCATCCGCCGCCATAATTTTTCGCCCGAACGCAGTCGTTTTCACGGCTTACTGTCGGAAGGCCGCCTTGGCTCTGAAAAAGTTCTTGCCCTAAAGCCGCAAACATTTATGAACCGTTCCGGTATTTCTGTCAGTGAAACCGCACGGTTTTATAAAATTCCGCTTGAGAATATAATCGTACTGTATGACGAACTGGATCTGGCCCCAGGCAAGACAAAGTTAAAAACCGGCGGGGGCGCCGCAGGCCATAACGGCATTCGCAGCATAGACCAGCATCTGGGCAATGCTTATACACGGCTACGCATCGGCATTGGTCATCCCGGTGATAAGGCGCGGGTCACCGGACATGTGCTTGGTAATTTTGCAAAAACGGATTATGACTGGCTGGATAAATTATTAGACGCCATCGCCGCCGAGGCCCCGCTCCTGATAAAAGACGATAAGTCCCGTTTTTTGACGGAAGTCGCCCGGGCCATGACGCCGCCGCGTCCCGCGAAACAAAAACCATCAACTACACAACCGGAATAGGATCATACGTCAATGGGTTTCAAATGTGGCATTGTCGGCTTGCCTAACGTAGGCAAATCTACCTTATTCAACGCGCTTACCAACACCGCAGCAGCAGCGGCAGCGAATTATCCGTTCTGTACAATTGAACCCAATGTCGGTCAGGTACCCGTCCCGGATCCGCGTCTTGATAAACTCGCCGCGATTGCAAATTCAGCACAAATTCTGCCAACTCAACTGGCCTTTGTGGACATTGCCGGTTTAGTGCGCGGTGCTTCTAAGGGCGAAGGACTGGGCAATCAGTTTCTGGGTAATATCCGTGAGGTAGATGCCATTGTTCATGTCCTGCGTTGTTTTGAAGATGGTGATATCACTCATGTCGATGGCCGCGTTGACCCACTGGCTGATGCGGAAACCGTTGAAACAGAGCTCATGCTGTCCGATCTTGAAAGTCTGGAAAAACGTCAGGCCAATTTAATAAAAAAAGCGCGTGGCAATGACAAGGACGCCAAANCCCAGCTCATTATGATCGAAAAGGCATTGGCTGTTCTACAGGATGGAAAACCCGCGCGGCTCGTTGATGTGAAAGACGAAGACGAACAAAAGCAACTGGACGACCTCCAGCTCTTAAGCACTAAGCCGGTATTATATGTGTGTAATGTCAACGAAGATGACGCTGCCACAGGTAATGATCTATCCCAAAAAGTCATGGAAAAAGCCGCGAGCGAAAATGCGCGCGCTGTGATTATCTGCGCAGCTATCGAAGCAGAAATCGCTCAACTGGATGACCCGGAAGAACGTACTGAGTTTCTAAAGGAAGTCGGACTGGATGAAACCGGTCTTAGCCGCGTTATCCGCGCAGGCTACGATCTGCTGGATCTAATTACGTACTTTACCGTAGGCCCGAAAGAGGCCCGTGCATGGACCATTGCACGCGAGACAAAGGCCCCGCAGGCCGCAGGCGTGATCCATACCGACTTTGAACATGGCTTTATCCGCGCAGAAACTATCGCCTATGATGACTATATCAGTGGTAATGGCGAAGCAGGGGCCAAAGAGGCTGGTAAGATGCGCCTGGAAGGTAAAGAATATATCGTTCAGGACGGCGATGTTATGCACTTCCGCTTTAACACGTAAGGCTTCATCGCCTCTGCCTCAAAGATAGGTAACCACTGTCATTACGCCTAAAGCCCTATAGTACGTGTTATGGGCGGCGTCCCTTGACCTTGTGCTGCGCCTTACACCTTCAATCCCCTGCATAGGAAATCAACGACATCACTTGCACGCCGGCCGCTTCCAATTGACGGCTGCCCCCCAAATCCGGCAAATCGATCACAAAACAGGCCCCTAATGTAACCCCTTGCGTCTTTTCTATCAGGCTTAAAGCCGCCATGGCCGTGCCGCCCGTCGCAATCAGGTCATCCACCAATAATATTTTCTCGCCTGGCTGGATCGCATCGACATGCATTTCGATTTCGTCCATGCCATATTCCAGTGAATACGGCTGACTGATTGTTTTATAAGGTAATTTATTCTTTTTGCGAATAGGGACAAAACCGCATGACAATTGGTGGGCAACAGCACCTCCAAGAATAAAGCCCCGCGCCTCTATACCCACGACTTTATCAATGCCCTCTCCAGCATAAGGTGCAACCAATTCATCAACAGCCCTGCGGAATCCCTTCGCCTCCTTAAATAAGGTTGTGACATCCCGAAACATAATGCCTGCCTTCGGATAATCCGGAATAGTCCGTATATATTGGTCTAACCACAGGGCCATATCATTGCTCCTCTGTCACACGGCTCTCTAGCCGTTTTAACAATGGGTGTAGCATGGCTACTTTCACGGGATCACGCTTCTCTACTGCGGTGACTAATGCCGTCTCCAATGCATGATCGCACCCTTGTGGACATGGGTGCCTTTGGCTATTGGCGTAATGAGGCACCATCGCCTTAATCAATTTCTCCGCCTTTACAGCATTGCTGCGCAGAACCTGTAATATCTGGCTGACATTGACATGTTCATGATCCTCATGCCAACAATCATAATCCGTCACCATAGCGATACTGGCATAACAGATTTCGGCCTCTCGGGCTAATTTAGCTTCAGGCATATTCGTCATCCCGATCACATCGCAACCCCAGCTGCGATATAAATGTGATTCTGCTTTTGTTGAAAACTGTGGCCCTTCCATCGCCAGATAAGTCCCGGTTTCATGTAGCGTGATACCTTGTTCGTCCGCCGCAACAGAAGCGATCTTACCCAGCCCCCCGCAAACCGGATGCCCCAACGCCACATGTGCGACCAACCCGCTGCCAAAAAAACTTTTCTCCCGTGCATAGGTCCGGTCTATGAACTGGTCCACCAGCACAAAATCACCGGGCGGCAGGTCATCACGAAAAGAACCGCAGGCACTAACTGATAAAATATCCGTAACGCCCAGACATTTTAGGGCGTAAATATTCGCCCGGTAATTGATCTCGGAAGGGGACAATACATGACCTCGGCCATGACGCGGCAAGAAAGCCAGCTTCTGACCGCTGTAACGGCAGCAGAAGATGTCATCGGAAGGATTACCAAAAGGAGTATCAACTGACAGCCACTGGCCATCCTCCACCCCCTGCATCTCATACAAACCACTACCGCCGATAATCGCTAACATGCCACAACTCACTTTTCATCGCGTTGTCAATTCTCCTAATGCACCATAAAAAAAAGGGCTGCCAAAAGACAGCCCTTTTCCAATTCAGTCATGAGGCGACAGCATTATTTACCTTTGACGTCAGCCCAAATCTTTTTATTGGTAAAATACAGAAGGATCGAAAGGATCAAAAGGAAGGCCAATACTTTAAAACCTAATTCCTTACGTGCTTCCATCTTCGGCTCTGACGCCCAATACAGGAAAGTTGCAACATCCTTTGACATCTGCTTTACCGTTGCCGGCGTACCATCCGCGTATTCCACCTGGTCTTCAGACAACGGCGCCGCCATAGCAATCTGATGGCCTGCGAAATAAGTGTTATAGCTCATGCCTTCCCCAAGCTCGAAGCCTTCCGGCGCATCATCATAGCCTGTTAACAAGGCCACCAGATAATCTTCGCCATATTGACTTTTCCATGGACGGAACAAAGACAGATGCTCACGCGCTTTGGCAATCAATGACAGATCTGGTGGCAATGCCCCACCGTTCGCCGCGCGTGCCTCTTGATCATTTGCAAATGGTGCCGGGAAATAATCAGATGGGCGACCTGGGCGGCTGAACATTTCACCGTCGTCATTTGGGCCGTCCATAACGTCATATTCCTTGGCAATGGCCTTCACTTCGTCTTCGTTATAGCCAAGGTCGCTTAACGTCCGCATAGCGACAAGATCCAGCGAATGACAGGATGCACAAACTTCTTTGTATACCTGAAAACCACGCTGCAAGGCCGCTTTGTCAAATTTGCCAAACGGCCCCACATGCGCCCAGTCGTTCTTCGGCGGCTGAGGAACATCCCCACCCGCAGCAACGGCTATATTAGACGCGCCCACTAGAACACCTGCAGCTGCAAACATCGTCAGACTAATTTTTTTGATTTTCTGTATCATTTTATTAGCCTTTCTTCTTCGCAAGCACAGCTTCCGCAATGCTGGTCGGCAATGGCTTTGGCGTTTCAATCCGGCTGACAATCGGGATAATCAACAGGAAATATGCAAAGTAATAAGCTGTACAAATCTGTGATAGCGGCACCCAGAACCCTTCTGCTGGTTGTGATCCGCAAACCCCTAAGATCAGGGCGTTAATCACAAAAATCCAGAAGAACTGTTTTGTCAACGGGCGGAAAGCCGCAGAACGCACCTTCGACCCATCCAGCCAAGGCAGGAAGAACACAATCAGAATTGCGGCAAACATCGCCACCACGCCCAGAAGCTTATTCGGGATCGCCCGCAAAATCGCATAGAATGGCAGGTAATACCATTCAGGCACAATATGCGCAGGTGTCACCATTGGGTTGGCTTCGATATAGTTATCGGGGTGACCAAGAATGTTCGGCATATAAAACACGAAGGTGCAATAGAACAGCAAGAACACAGCAATACCAAACAGGTCTTTCACTGTGTAATAAGGGTGGAAAGGCACAACATCCTGTTTTGTTTTCATATCCAGCCCAGTAGGGTTATTTGAACCTGGAATATGCAAAGCCCAGATATGCAGAATAACCACGCCAGCGATTACGAACGGCAGTAAGTAATGCAGGCTGAAGAATTTCTTCAATGTCGGGTTATCAACGGAAAAACCACCCCACAGGAACGTCACAATATCATCACCAATGACGGGGATAAAATCAAACGCACTAAACAGGTTGGTAATCACAGTGGCACCCCAGAAGCTCATTTGCCCCCAAGGTAACACATAGCCCATAAAGCCGGTTGCCATCATCAGAAGATAGATCACAAGCCCCAGCATCCAGATCATTTCCCGCGGGGCCTTATAGGAACCGTAATACATGCCGCGCAGGATGTGGATATACACCACAATAAAGAACATTGACGCACCGTTAGCATGCAAATAACGGATCATCCAGCCGTGGTTCACATCCCGCATGATGTGTTCCACACTGGCGAAAGCCAATGTCACATCTGGCGTATAATGCATCACCAGGACAATACCGGTTATAATTTGAATAACCAGCATCAGGCCCGCTAAGGACCCAAAATTCCACCAATAGTTCAGGTTCTTTGGTGCCCCATAACCCGGACCCAGCGAACCGTATATCAAAGACCCGATCGGCAGGCGTGCTTCCACCCACTTCATGACAGGATTCTTTGGTTCATAAGAACTCAAATGCATTGTTTCTGCTCCTAGCCGATCTTAATCGTTGTATCATTCAGGAAGACATATTCAGGAACCGGCAAATTTGTCGGGGCTGGCCCCTTACGAATACGTCCAGACGTATCATAATGCGACCCGTGACAAGGGCAGAACCATCCACCATACTCGCCACTGTCCCCGAGCGGTACACATCCCAAATGCGTACAGACCCCAACCATGACCAGCCATTCCGGCTTTTGCACACGGGCGTCATCGTTTTCCGGGTCAGGAAGCACAGCAGCATCATCCTGACGCGCTGCCTCAATTTCATTTGCTGTACGGTGACGGATGAACACAGGTTTACCACGCCATAGCACGGTGACACTCTGTCCTTCAGCAATTGCCGACAGATCAACTTCGGTGGAGGCCAGGGCCAACACATCTGCTGAAGGGTTCATATTATCGATTAAAGGNCAGGCCGCCGCTGCAGCACCCACAGCACCCATGGCGCCGGTCGCAACGTACAGGAAATCCCGTCGCGTTACCTGATCATTACTATGGTCGTTCGTTGCCATTAAAACAAACCTCTCATGCGTATACGCAGTTCTCGCTTGTGCATGCTCACATTCAAAATCATTAAAACGGATTTACCCTACCCCATAGGATACAATAAACCCTACCGTTTTCCGGCATGCGTCGTCAGATTTACTCATATTGAACAAAATATGCAACGGCTAATCTTATTGATCCGGGCATTGATTTTCATGTAAAGGCATAAAGGTGACTAAATCGTCGATTCACAAACATAGCCACAGCGCACTTTAAAGTACGATGACCGCAAGGTTCGTCGTCTTGCACGCAAAGACCAGAAAGGCCCCAACATCAATGCAAATGGCCCTTTATCAACCCGACATACCACAAAACACTGGCACATTGATTCGTCTTTCTGCCTGTCTTTCAGTCCCTCTGCACGTCATTGAACCGTGCGGTTTTCCTTTTGGCCCTCAATCCGTCAAACGCGCCGCCATGGATTATCTGGATCATGTGCGCCTGACGACCCATTTATCATGGGACCACTTTATCTCAGGGCGCGGGGCAGGACAGTCTCCCGGTCCAGGTCGCCTTGTTCTTCTCACCACAAAAACAGACCACATCTACACTGATTTTACATACCAACCGGATGATATCTTATTACTGGGCCGCGAAAGCGCCGGTGTACCCGATGATGTCCATGATTATGCCGATGCCGCAGTGACCATTCCTATGCGATCAGGGATGCGTTCGTTAAACGTCGCCATGGCCGCCGCAATGGTTTTGGGTGAAGCATTGCGTCAAACAGAGGCTTTTTCCAGCAATGCTTGACCCCTTCTCCTCTGGCTCCTAAACATAAAAGTATATAGACAACTCAGGAAATATTCTTATGCCCACCACTGCGGATCTGCTCGACCAACGTAAATTTGCGGCCCAAAGCTGGTTTCAGAAACTCCGCGATCAAATATGTGAGGTATTTGAAAATATTGAGGACACCCTCAGCAGCGGCCCCATGGCAGAAAAAGAACCCGGCCGCTTTGAGCGCAAAAGCTGGTACCGTGAAGACAATCCCGACAATGGGGGCGGCACGATGTCTGTCATGAAGGGACGAGTTTTTGAAAAAGTCGGCGTGAATATTTCAACAACCCATGGAAAGTTTTCCCCTGAATTTGCCAAAAACATTCCCGGCGCCGAAGAAGATCCCCGTTTCTGGGCCAGTGGCATTTCGCTTGTCGCACATATGCACAACCCTAAGGTACCTGCCGTTCATATGAATACACGCCACATTATTACAACCAAAAGCTGGTTTGGTGGTGGCGCGGACCTGAATACCGCCCTGCCGAACTCCGCAGACACCAATGATTTCCATCATGCCTTTAAAACCGCCTGTGACAAGCATGACGATAGTTATTATCCGCGCTTTAAAAAATGGTGTGATGACTATTTTTTCATCAAACACCGTAATAAAGCCCGAGGCGAAGGCGGCATTTTTTACGACTATCTGGATGGTGAAGACTGGGATGGAAATTTTGCCTTCACCCAAGATGTCGGCCGGGCCTTTCTGGATATCTACCCCCGTCTTGTCCGCCGCCATATGAACGAAGACTGGACCGCAGAAGAACGCGAAGCCCTGTTAGTTTATCGCGGGCTTTATGCCGAATTTAATCTGGTTTACGATCGCGGCACCACATTTGGTCTGAAAACAGGCGGAAATATTGACGCGATTCTTATGTCATTGCCGCCAGAAGCCAAATGGCCATAGACCTGCATCCTCATAATCCTTACCTTCATCCCCTGTCCCGTCACAACTGACGACAGCTATACAAACGGCACCAATAAGGTGCCATTTGTAACACTATTGATTTCATAAAGGGCCTAACGTGACTGCGTCCGCATATATTGCACGCTGAATTTATTGGGGCTCACATCAGGATCATATTCACTTTTAAAATGCAACGTCGTGCAGTGCTGGTTTTGTATATCGATCATACTGGCACCATCAATGATGTTAATACCCGTGCCCTTATTGACGGGCAAATGATGATCGGGATGGGAAAAGCCAGCCATGCCCAGTTTCCATAATTTGCCACCACGATCATACATTTTCACTAAGGACATCGTGTGGGTCTGCACGTCCACATAAAAAACCCGTTTTGACAAAGGATGGCTTTTGTTTAACGGTTCTGCTTCCAACACATAGGCCTTGCGCAGTTGCCAGGTCACATCAGGAAAACATTTTCCCTTTCCTGTGAAACCAACATATTTAAAACCGTCGGAATGACGCTTCTCCTGCACCAATGGCATTTCATCATGGTTAAAATAGGCCAATAAAGTATTCACCGTCCCCTTATAGGTCCATTTCATATCCATAATCCGGCCATTGTAGCCCAGAAAGTCCTCGATCATGATATCACTGCCTAAAAAGGCATCAGTGGTTTGACCGGATCCCAAACGGCGTACCCGTCGCTGCGTAGACATATACATCCATGTCCGGTCACGTTCCCGGTCATCTTCCAGTCTGTGTACCAATAGCTGCGTATTACGGATATCCTGCGGGGCTTTCACATTTAAGTATAACGCCGTATAGATCTGTGACGGATTACGGGGAAGGTCAGGCCCCGTTTTCTCACTAAGGCGGTGCTTGAAATTTAGCCGGGCTGATTCCATCTCCAGCGTCCTCTCCAGCTTTTCCCGGCGCATGTCCTTATATTTCCATAAGAATACAGGGAGAACACTGCCATCCCCTCCATACGCATATCGGAAATTCCACGCCAGCCTTTCCCCTGCACGGGGATCATTTAACTGCGGCTCCTGAGGAAAAGGCCGACCAGCAACATATCCCTCCAGAATGCCTTGCTCATCCCCTAACCGCGCCTTATTTAAATGCGCCAACGTCGCCGCAATGTATTTTTCATGTGGGCGGAAACTGGACGTTTCCCCCACTTTAATTTCATAGAAACCCGCGGAGATAATATCCGCTAACGCCTCATCCATATAAGGAAGATATTGGTCGACATTATCACTGTTAATAACTGTACCCTTGGGGATCAATTGATATTCGCTAATCCCATTTGCGTAAGGAGTCAGGCTTGCGATAACATCTTCTTCTGTCGCCAATCGGGGTTCTTCACTGCCGGCAATGACAGTATCCGTCGTCGTATCCCCCACCGCAGAATTGACGATGCCTCCCGCCCCCCATAAACCAATACTGCAAATCGCCAGATAGGTACGCAAGTATTTCATTGCACTGTCCTTCGCTCAGTTCCAAGTCCACTATGTTTTCGTCATATTGATATTTTTATATGTAAACTATTGAACATATTTTCGGTCTTTTCAACCGTGCAAAAAAGACACTGGTCAGAGTGCCAAGCCCGATATCATTGCCGTTACAGGGCGATCAGGACACACACCCCGTGCGATTATCGCGGCATCATCGACATGATTTTCTGGGCCTGTTGCAGTAGGTCATCTTTTTCCGGCTGAAAATTTTCATTGATCCACCAGTCCTCTAATTGCGCCTTCAACTGACCCAATACTGGTCCGGCTTCCACGCCTAACCTCTTCAGGTCAGCCCCTCGCACGGGGAAAACCGGGGCACACCAATCCGCCGCCTGCATCAATAAAGCCTGTCCCTTTTTATCTTCTGGCGGCAATCCGCAACGGGCCCACTGTAATAATAAATTGTCCATAAAGCTTTCTGCACCAGCCCTGTACAACAGCCGTGCCGCATCATGACGATCAAGGCCTAAGTCCACCTCATGCCCCATCTCATCAACTATCATGCTGGAAAGCCTTTTTTGTTGGCGGTTGGATAATTTTAAATGTCGAACAAGGGGATGTGATATCCCGGCCAACGGCGACAATAAACAGGCCAAACGCCGCTCTGCGTCCACTTTTTCCAATACATTTTCCAGCCCCACAAGATGGCGCAAATCATCAAACGCATAGGGACCAGGTAGAAAATGTGACAACACCCCTTCATCCGCCATCACCTTCAGCATATCCACTGCCCGCGGAGCCAGCAGTATTTTCAGGGTTTCCTGCAGCAGACGTTCACCCGACAACTGTTCCAACCGGTCAGATAAAGCAATACAGGCCGCCAACCCTTCTGCATCAGGGCCTTCTTTACAGAATCGTGCTGAAAAACGAAAAAACCGCAATATACGCAAGGCATCTTCCCGTATACGATCCGTCGCCTCGCCTATAAAACGGACCCGTCTGGCATGTAAGTCTGCAACGCCATCCCCTGATGGGTCATAAACGGTTTCGTCAATATCCATATATAATGCATTCAGGGTAAAATCGCGCCGCCGCGCATCTTCTTGCCAATTATCCGTATACGCAACGCTGGCATGACGGCCATATGTTTCCACATCACGGCGTAATGTGGTGATTTCAAAATGACGATGCCCCAATACGGCTGTCACCGTACCATGTTTTAATCCCGTGGGAATGACCTTTGCCCCTACGGCCTCTAGCAATGCGGTCACACGTTCGGGGCTATGGGATGTCGCAATATCAATATCGCTGACACTATGACCTAACAGGGCATCGCGGACGCATCCCCCAACGAAACGAGCCTTTATATCACCAATAGCACCGCTGCTATCATCCGCACTGGTATTGAGCGTCTTCAGAACCTTACGCACCTGCGGCATTTCCAGCCAATCGCGCGTTTTAACCGTGATACCGCGTTGCCCGTCCATAAATCTATTCTTTCACTTCACCGGGCACAATTTGACCGCCTTCCACATGGGGCGGAACGTAGGGACTACGCGCCTCCTCGCGACCGAATAATCCCCACAACGCCAGAAACAGCATCAATACGGTCAAGCCAACAGCGGCGACACGAACCGCCTTTTTTTCTTCTATCCGGCCGATATCTTCTGCCGCATCGCCTTCGGCTATCGCCGCCGCCTTACGACGACGGACATAAAGCACCCAAAGGCCATACAACACAAAAGGGAGTAAGAATAATAATACACGCCAGACCATGACTTTTCCTCTACAGCAGACCTTTATCCAAACATCATATTAAATGCTATGTTCCTGCATGGCCTAAAACGCAGACTGCACCTTCTCCAGACCATGATGACAACCATAGCATAGTCATGGTCGAAACCGCCCCTATGCCTTGGTAATTAATTGGCTGAACCGAACCAGCATCGCCGCGGTTGCCCCCCAAATATATCTGTTTTCATAAGGCACGGCATAAAAATGTCTCTCATGCCCCTTATGTATGCGGCTCTGTAATTGATGGTTGCCGGGGTCCATGAGAAAATCCAATGGTACTTCAAAAGCATCGTCAACTTCATTACGATCAATTTCAAGCTCAAATGTCGGCTGGACAAACCCAATAACAGGCGTCACCGTAAAGCCTGTCACCGTTTCATAATCGTCCATCGCCCCGGCAATATCAATAAGCTGACGTTCAATCCCGATTTCCTCTTTCGTTTCGCGTAATGCCGTTTCCATGGCATTACGGTCCTGAGCATCAGACCGCCCCCCGGGGAAACTGATCTGCCCGGCATGCTTATTTAAATGACTGGCCCGTTGCGTCAATAAAACGGTCAATCCCGCCTGTCGTTCAACCAGCGGCACTAGAACCGCTGCGGGTTTCAGCGGCAAATCCGTACGGGGATAATCCTGACGGTTTTGGTATAAATCATAATCACTGTAATCCGGGCGCAGCCACGATCTCTTCCCAGCCGGGCTCAGGGCTTTCTGCATGTCCGGATCATGTTGGCGTATAATATGTTCTATTTTATTGCGCATCCGCCACGTCCTCTAATGGGAAGAAGCACCCCGCACTCCATATACCGAAATGCCCGCCTTCTTCTACCGCCTTTTCCGCCAACGCATAATAAGTCGCCCTGTTCACCAGCGCATGCAGACGCCCCCGCACCCGCACATAAGGACGGGGGCTGTGATCTACGGCTATTTTCTCCACCCAAATCGGATGATCCGCATCTATTTTCACCGTATCCCCGACATTAGTCTGCATGTGGATGATTTGTTGCTCCCCCTCGCCATCAATATGCATGGATACAATCACAAAGGGCGCATCTTCTACCGTAATCCCTATCTTTTCAACCGGCGTGACAAGGTAATAACGTCCATCTTCATCCCGCCGCAAAATAGTTGAAAATAACCGCACCATAGGCACCCGTGTAATCGGTGTCCCCATATACAGCCAACGACCATCACGCAGTATTTTCAGGTCCATATCCCCGCAATAATCCGGCTGCCATTCTTCTACCGGCGGCAAGGCACGCTCTTCTCCGGCGTCTTGCAATTGCCGGGCGATCAATTCCGGATGAAAATTCTGGCCGTCTCGTCGTGTCATTGGCCCCACTTTTATTGCTCACACTGTTATAGATATAAATAACCCTTCACCTGTTTTGAAGAGGGGTAAAGGTAATCCCCCCCCAAATAAATGTGGACAATATATGTGCGGCACATCTTCACAATTCCATGGTCCGTTTCAGACCCGCATAAGCATGATCTCAGGAATGATCTGCCTGTACAGTCCCGGCTATATCATGCAACGATCCAGGGACTAATTCCTGCGCCAGAAAGCGGTTTTTATCTTCAACAGCAGGCAAAATAATGTTTTTGGCCAGTTCCCGGGAAAAACCAACTTTTTGGTAATACGCTTCATCCCCAACCAACAGGACAATGCGGTGGCCGTTTTGCCGCGCCACCTTCAGGCCATGTGCCATCAGTGCCAAACCGTGCCCCTGCCCCTGCAGTTCCGGTTTTATAGCGATGGGCCCTAACAGTAACGCAGACACCGTGTCTTCCGGTGATGATACGTCAGAGCCCACAGATGAAAGCCCATTGTGCCGAATAGTGGAATTTGCAATTTTCACTGGCCAGAAACGCAGTGTGCCCACCAGTTCATCACCATCCAACATAACAAAGGATAATCCCGCCACAGGTGACACACCTTCACGCAGTCGGTATGCAGCCTTTTGCTGACGATCACGCCCAAAGGTTACATCCAGCAAAGCTTCAATCGCCGTTTTATCTTCTGCGCGCTGTTGTTCAATTACCATCATTGTCTGCATCTCAATTATGCCGGGATACGCATCTATCATAGAAGTCACCTCATGCCAATTGAAATGAAAGAAGTAAATTGAATTGAAAATCCGTTACAAAACGGACGCAAATATAAATGGGGTGGTCAATATATATAAACATAAAGCCCGCAGCGATCATCGCACGCATATCGCCCGTAAGACCGTACCACAATAACAAAAGCGGCGGGGAAACCCCGCCGCTTTCTAACCCCGATAATTCGGAGAGGCGTGAAGCCTACCAGTCAACCTGGAAACGTACTGCGAAAGCGTCGATGCTCTCACCGTCGTATGAACCACCGTCTACATCAGTGAAGCTGTAGTTCGCCATGATGCGTGTGTAGTTGTTCAGGTGCCAGTTTGCACCGAAGATCCAGCTTTCTTGCTCACCGCAGTCAATGCCGTTGTCTGACAGATCAATTGTGTCGTAACGCACGCCAACCTGTACGGCACCAATGCCGCCTTCGTTGATTGGGTTTTTAACTTTTACGCGGCCGAAAGAACCTTTTTTGGCTTTGTAGTTGCGGCTTTCACCTGTGATGAAGTAGCTCACATCAACATAACCACCAGTAAATGTTGGGTTTGAACCCAGATCATTGTCGGCTTCCAACCAACCGTACTCACCCTGTACAGACAATGGGCCTAATACACCAGCCAGTTCAACACCGAAATACTGGTCATTGTCACCAGCGATGTCCGTACCCATATCGCGTGTATCTACATAACGGTCAGCAATATGTACTGGAGGACGCTGACGGTAACGCAATGTGCCATCATCATCATCGTTCTCACGGTAGAAGTAAGACGCACCAACATGTACTTTTGCGTCAGAGTTGCCAAGTTCTGGGCCGAAAGTCGCGCGGATCGCATATGTGCGGCCTTGCTCATCGGAACCATCGTCTGCATCGCCCTGGAAGATACCAGCTTTCACTGTCCAGTTGTCACCGCCGGTGCTGGCAGCAATACCGATCATACGGCTAAAGCTGAAACCATCAGTCAGCGCAGCACGCTCCATGAATGTGATGTAACGTGAAGATGTTTGCTCTTCCAGAGACACAGGAACCTTCTGCTGACCGATTGTCAAGCTAACAGGCTTGGCTTTCCACTGCAGGTAAGCATCTGTGATGTCTACATCGTTATCGGCGAAGTCAACTTCGAATTTGTATTTGATGTTTTTGAAGACGATACCTTCAACACCCAGACGGGCACGACGGAATTCAGTTGCGTCGCGATCCATACCGGAATCGTCGTTCAGGTTTACGTAGTCAGCCATAACGCGACCACGAACTTTCATTTTGAACTTGCCGTCTTTGCTAGACAGCTGAGGCGCGCCTTTCCACTTAACTTTAAGGTCGCTACCGCTGCTTTTCTTTTCAGCAGCTTTCATTTCGTTCATCTGAGCCTGCAGCGCATTAATTTGACGCTGGACTTCAGCCATATCCAGAGCTGAAGCTGGTGTAGACAGGGCCACTGTGGCAACAGCCGTAGCAGCAGCAAAACCTGCGAGACGTTTCCCGTATTTCATCTTTGAATCCTTCAATTCACTTTTATTGAGCAAAGGGTGAGCCTTTAAGAAAATCCCTCATAAAGACCTAAGCACTCTCTATGCCCGTTATATGAACGTGAAGTGACGTAAATATTACAATTAAGTTACATTGATGCGCTGCAGGAAAAAGACTGGAAAATGGCGTAAAACCATAAAATTAGGCCGGATCATAAGATCCGGCCCTCTGTCAGTTTCTTACCACAAAATGTTGATTAACGACGGCGGTACAACGGCTGTTTTTCATCCGCTGAAACCTGATATTTTACTGTAAAATCATCAAATGCCTGCAACGCGTCCTGCAGCGAGCGACCTGCCTTAACTTCATAGGCATTAAAACCAACCCGCATCATATAAAACATTTGATCGCGGGCCACATCACCACGGGCACGCAGCTCACCCTTATATCCCAAACGGTCACGCAAAATTTTAGCCTGCGTAAAGCCCCGACCATCACTAAAGACCGGAAAATTGATTGCAATCAGGGGAAGACTTTCTATCGTCCCCTTTAAGACCATCGCATCATCACCCGGCTCCAGCTGAACACCAACGGCACCATTATACGCGGCTAGGTTTTCTTGCTCTGCGGCCCACCGCGTGGCAGAGATAATGATATCACCTGATGCCGGGAGGGCCTCTTCATCCGTAATATACTGCCAGTTGTCGTCTACAATGGCCTTATCCTTAATGATTTGCATAGACCCGCTCCTTAAAGATATCCTGACCAAGGCGACGATAGGTATCAAGGAAACGTTCCCCATCGTCACGTAATTCCACATATGTCTTTAACAGACGATCAACGGCGGCGACAATTTCACCTCGCCCAAACGCCGGGCCCAGGATTTTACCCACGGAGGCATCATCACTATAAGATCCTCCCAGTGTAATCTGATAGGCTTCGACACCTTTTTTATCCACGCCTAAAATGCCGATATGCCCCACATGGTGGTGGCCACAAGCATTAATACAACCGGAAATTTTCAACTGGATTTCACCTAAGTCATATAGATAATCCAGATTATCAAAATGATCGCTGATTTCTAATGCGACCGGAATTGATGTGGCATTCGCCAGATTACAAAAATCCAGCCCGGGGCAGCATATCATATCCTGTAATGTGCCAATATTGGCACACCCCAATCCTTGCGCGGTCAATTGCTGCCAGACTGCAAACAAATCGCCATCTCTTACATCTGATAAGACCAGGTTCTGGTCATGGGTAGTCCTAAGCTCACCAAAACTGAACTGGTCCGCCAAATCCGCGACCGTATACATTTGTTCTGATGTTGCATCCCCCGGCGCGATCCCCGGTTTTTTTACAGACACCACAACAATATTATATCCATTGATCTTGTGCGGTTTAACGTTCTGCTGATACCAGAATGAAAAGTCTCTATCCGCCGCAAGCTTCGCCTTTAATTCAGCATTCTCTGCGGGCAAATCTTCATATGCCGGTGCGGTGAAATGTGCAGCGACACGGTCAATTTCCGTCTGATCCAGAATAACCCCGCCTTCCGCAATGATCTGCTGCCATTCCGCCTCTACTTCTTTTTGAAAAGCGTCCAGCTTCATTTCATGCACCAAAATCTTGATCCGGGCTTTATATTTATTATCCCGGCGGCCATAGGCATTATAAACACGCATGACGGCTTCGGTATAAGTCAGCAAGTGTTCCGCGGGCAGGTCTTCTTTGACCACCTTACCGATCATAGGCGTGCGGCCCATACCGCCCCCCACGATAACCTGAAAGCGAACTTCACCTGCGGCATTACGGCTGACGCGATACCCCAGATCATGAAACTGTACCGCGGCCCGGTCCGTTTTCGCTCCGGTAAAGGCCATTTTGAACTTGCGTCCCAAGAAGGCGAATTCAGGGTGGAACGTGGACCATTGGCGCATAATTTCACAATAGGGGCGCGGGTCCACATCTTCGTCTTCTGCCACGCCTGCATACTGATCGGCACTAATGTTACGAATGCAGTTACCACTGGTCTGAATCGCATGCATCTGCACACTGGCTAATTCATCCAGAATATCCGGCATATCCGATAATGTTGGCCAATTATATTGTATATTCTGCCGCGTTGTGAAATGGCCATAGCCTTTATCATAGGTGTCCGCAATATAAGCGAGTTTGCGTAATTGTGTCGAAGACAGCAAACCATAGGGAATAGCCACCCGCAACATATAGGCATGCAATTGCAGATACAGGCCATTTTGCAAGCGTAGAGGGCGGAATTCATCTTCGGTTATTTCACCACGCAATCGCCGTTCCACCTGCCCGCGGAACTGGGCCGCGCGCTGGTTGACAATCTGCTGGTCATATTCATCATACTGATACATGCTTAAGTCCCTGGGGTCGTCACGGGGAAGTTTATATTTATATAATACACTAATTTTTGTGTATAAAATCTAATTTTACATACTTATATATGGTAATATAAAAAGTTTCAAGAACTCCCTCTAAAAAAGCGCTGCTACTTATTATCCTACCCCCGTAATAAAAACGACATAGAATTTCGTCAAACTGCCTGAATATTCACGCTATATAACATCTAAGGCAGATATATTATGACAACTACAAATCTATGGCGCCGCCGCCTTTTGACCGCCAGCAGCCTCTTGGCACTGGGGGTCTTTTCCTCTTCTGCGGCACAGGCATTGACCTTAAAAGAAGTGGCAAGCTATTCAGCCAACCTCTTTGATGAAAGCGCGGCAGAGATTGTCGTCTATCAACCCGCCCGGCAGGAACTATATGTGGTGAACGGCAGCACCCCTTCTGTTGATGTCTTATCCTTTGATGGCGAAAGCCTGAAACTCACCACCAAGCTTCCCTTGGCACAATCAGAAGAACCAACAAGCGTTGCCGTACATGGCGACCTGATTGCGGTGGCTGTGCATGATGCCAGCCGCGATGATCTTCAGGGTAAAGTGGTATTCTTCAATACGGACCGCAAACGTTTAGGCGAAGTGATGGCCGGTGCCCTGCCTGATATGGTCACCTTTACTCCGGACGGGAAAACTGTTCTTGTCGCCAACGAAGGCGAACAAACAGATGATATGGACCCTGCTGGCACCATCAGCGTGATTGATGTTCGCAATGGCGTCGCGGCGGCCAGGGTACGCCACGCCGGATTTGGCGACTTTGATGCCGGGGCCTTAAAAAAGGCTGGCGTGCGCCTCTTGCCTGGTAAGCAACCCGCCGAAGATCTGGAGCCAGAATTCATTACCGTCTCCGATGACAGCCGTACTGCCTGGATCTCCCTTCAGGAAAATAATGCCTTGGCTGTACTGGACATTAAAAGTGCCACCGTCACCAATATCCTGCCTCTGGGACTGAAAGACCATTCCAAAGAAGGTCAGGGCATCGACCCCCATGATAAAGACGGTGACAACATCGGCCTGCATAAAATTGTCGGCATGTATATGCCAGACGGTATCACCTCTATGACCTATCAGGGCAAAACATTTATACTCACCGCTAACGAAGGCGATGCCCGCGAAGAAGACCTGAAAGCCAAAAAAGCCACCTTTGACAGCAAAGCCTACAGCAGCAAAGACGTTGAAGCCTTAGGCAAAATCCGCGTCTCCACCATCGATGGCGATACGGACGGCGATGGCGATATTGATCTGGCCCATGTTTACGGCGGGCGGTCGTTCTCCATTTATGATGAGGATGGCAAGCAGGTCTTTGACAGCGGCGATGATTTTGAAAGAATTACGGCCCGCGCGCTAGGCCAGTTTTTCAATAGCGATAACGACGAAGCCAATAGCGGCGACAAACGGTCAGATAATAAAGGGCCAGAGCCGGAAGGCGTGGTTGTCGGCGAACATAACGGCAAAACATATGCCTTTATCGGCCTGGAACGCGTAGGCGGCATCATGATTTATGATGTCAGCAATCCTTACGCGCCCGTCTTTCAGGACTATGTCAACACCCGCAACTTCTCCAGCAGCTTTGACTTCGTCAATCTGGCCGATGTGAAACGCGCCGGGCCATTGGGACCCGAAGGACTGGCCTTTGTCCCCGCCAAAGACAGCCCCACGGGCAAACCGCTCTTGATGGTGGCTTATGAAGTCAGCGGCACGGTCAAGGTCTTCGAACTGGTTGAATAATCATATTAATCTTACATTAAGGAAAATGTTCTATTCTCTCTCATAGGACATTTTCCTCCCCAACTATTAAGGCGATACGCTCCTCCCGCGATCGCCTTTTTTCTTTGTCCTTAACTATCCCCGTATCAGCTAAAGATATTTATCCCCCACAAATACCACTCCACTAAAAGAAAAGGGCCGTGCAACGCACGACCCTTCTCCAATCACTTAATGGTATGTGATGGGCTGACTACATCATGCCGCCCATGCCGCCCATACCACCCATGCCGCCCATGCCGCCCATATCAGGCATACCACCACCGGCACCGCCTTCGGATGGGGCATCAGCAACCATGGCTTCTGTGGTAATCAGCAGGCCTGCAATAGAACCGGCATCTTCCAGAGCTGTACGAACCACTTTAGTTGGATCGATGATACCGGCTTGCAGCAGATCAGTGTATTCTTCGTTCTGCGCATCGAAACCGATATTGCTGTCGCCGCCTTCCAGCAGCTTGCCAACAATTACAGCACCGTCTTTACCAGCGTTTTCAGAAATCTGACGCAGTGGCGCTTCCAGCGCACGACGGATGATGTTCACACCAACATTCTGGTCAGCGTTCTGACCTTCCAGGCCTTCCAGCACGTTCACAGAATACAGTAGTGCTGTACCACCACCAGGAACAATGCCTTCTTCCACAGCAGCACGTGTGGCATGCAGGGCATCGTCAACGCGGTCTTTACGCTCTTTCACTTCAACTTCTGTGGCACCGCCAACCTTGATCACAGCAACACCGCCGGCCAGTTTCGCCAGGCGTTCTTGCAGCTTTTCACGGTCATAATCAGATGTTGTGGCTTCAATCTGCGCACGGATCTGACCGCAACGACCTTCAATCGCCTCTTTCTCACCCGCGCCATCAACGATGGTTGTGTCTTCTTTGGTGATGTTCACTGCTTTAGCCGTGCCCAACATATCCAGAGAAACAGTTTCCAGCTTGATGCCAAGATCTTCGGAAATCACCTGACCACCGGTCAGGATCGCAAGATCTTCCAGCATCGCTTTACGGCGATCACCAAAACCAGGGGCTTTAACAGCGGCGATTTTCAGGCCACCACGCAGCTTATTCACCACCAGTGTAGCCAGTGCCTCGCCTTCCACATCTTCCGCAATGATCAACAGCGGACGGCTGGACTGTACAACAGCTTCCAGCAACGGCAGCATTGGCTGCAGGTTTGTCAGCTTGGATTCGTGCAGCAGGATGAACGGATTTTCCATCTCTACTGACATTTTTTCTGTATTGGTCACGAAGTAAGGTGACAGGTAACCACGGTCGAACTGCATACCTTCAACCACGTCCAATTCAGAGGCCAGACCTTTGGCTTCTTCCACTGTAATCACGCCTTCTTTGCCCACTTTATCCATGGCGTCGGCGATCATCTGACCTACTTCTTTTTCACCGTTAGCAGAAATTGTACCCACTTGGGAGACTTCCTCACTAGATGAAATTTCCTTGCTGCGGCTTTTCAGATCTTCCACAACAGCATTAACGGCAAGGTCAATACCGCGTTTCAGGTCCATTGGGTTCATGCCTGCAGCAACGGCTTTCATGCCTTCGCGAACAATTGATTGTGCCAGAACAGTCGCTGTTGTCGTCCCGTCACCAGCCACGTCATTTGTGCGGCTAGCCACTTCGCGCACCATTTGTGCGCCCATGTTTTCGAACTTGTCTTTCAGTTCGATTTCTTTCGCCACGGACACACCGTCTTTTGTCAGACGTGGTGCACCGAAAGATTTATCCAACAAGACATTACGGCCTTTGGGGCCCAATGTCACTTTTACGGCATCTGCCAGAATATCTACGCCGCGCAAAATGCTGGCGCGGGCATCTGTATGAAATATTACTTCTTTAGCCATTATGCTATTCCCTAAATTCTTCTGTAAACCGGTCCGACTTATTCGATAATGCCGAGGATGTCCGCTTCTTTCATAATCAGCAGGTCTTCACCGTCAACTTTGACTTCGGTACCAGACCATTTGCCGAAAAGAACGCGATCACCTGCCTTAACGTCCAGTGCGGTTACGGAACCATCTTCCGCTTTAGCACCGTTACCTACGGCGATAATTTCACCTTCGCTTGGCTTTTCCTTGGCTGTATCCGGAATAATAATGCCACCGGCGGTTTTTTCTTCGCTCTCTAGACGACGAACGAGAACACGATCATGCAAAGGACGAAATCCCATTGCAGTTTCCCCTTATATTTAGAGTTAACATTAAATCAGTTTCTTCAAGTGTTAGCACTCTATAAGACTGAGTGCTAACAGACGCATCACAAATGGGTCAATGAGATAAAAGAGTCAAGGGCAGCACGGAAAAAAAATCAATTTTTCTGCCTTATCTTTGTGCTGGTTATTGTCATCTTTATTAAAACCCCGCACAGTACGGGCATGGGACCACTTATAATGGATAAATAATGCCCACCCCGTCATCTATTTCCCCCGCTGCGTCCTCTGGTGCGTCCTCAAGTGCATTCTCTGGCATCTCACATGTCATTATCTTGCACAATCCCCTCTCCGGTCGCCATAGCCAGCGGCGGCTTAAAAAAATCATTACCTTACTGCAACGCCAACAGGTGAAAGTCACTGACTATAAAGTGTATGATTTAGCTGATATTCGCAATGCGACACAACGGGCCCTTTCCGCAACCCCTGATTTAATTATCGCCGCTGGCGGGGACGGTACGATCAATCAGATCGCCACGCAACTTTGTCACCATCAGATCCCTTTGGCGGTCCTGCCCTTTGGAACCGCAAACGTGTTGGCCCACTCTCTCGGCCTACCAACAAAGGCATCTGCCTTGGCTAATTATCTGCTGACAGGGCACGCGAAAACCGCCCATATGGGAAAAATCGACACTTCTCTATTCTTGTGTATGGCAAGCATAGGCGTGGATGCAGAGGTCGTTGCCCATATGACCCCGGATATAAAGCACCGGTGGGGTAAAGTCGCTTATCTTCACGGGGCATTAAAGGCTCTTTTACGCCCCCGATATCAGTCTTATCAATTTATGATAGACGGACAGAAACATTCGGCCTACGGGTTAATTATTACCAATGTTTCCCACTACGGCGGGCCTTATTGTCTGGCACCGGAACAATCACTGCTTAACCCCGGTCTAACAGCCGTACTCATTACGGCCCCGGGGCGTAGAACATTAATGAGAATTCTTTATGATTTATGGGCGGGTCATATTCAGAAAAATCCCGATATCACCTATATTCATTGCCAGCATATAGACATTACATCACCGCACGCGGCCCCCATACAGGCTGACGGCGATCATCTCACCGCCATCCCCGCCGCTATCAGCACCGAACCGGGACTGATACTATGGCTTCCAGCCCATCTGGCTGAAAATAAATAGCCACATATGTAAAGGCCAAACAAACTTACTGTAAAAGTCATGGACATGGACATGGACATGGGCGCAGGCGTGGACCAAAGACGTAAACATGAACAACCACGGCACAAAGCAGCTCTCCCCCGCCGCACACGGCCTATTGCATGATGTCTTCAGGATGGTACAGACTTTTGGGATCTTCCACTTCTATGAGCCATAGATCCTCATCAAAGCTAATCTGGCGTTCAATAAACTTATCTGCCTCACTTAAAGTGACAGGCCCCGCCGCGGGCTTTTCCATCCATACTAATTTTCCCTGATGGTCGCGTTGCTGCATCCAGACATGACAATGTCCGTTTAACAGGTCCTGCTTGACGATCACCATACCGGCGTCCTCATGCCCCTTGCGCACCACCATCATTGGCAAATGCTGCTGCTGACAGAGCTGTATCTGCGCCTGCACCCAGATGGATGTTTTTAATCTATCAATTTCATACATATAAACGGATCACCATCATAGACGCATAAATTCCCTGTGCTTGCCGATTAAAACTATGCTTGCCCACTGGCATACAGCATAGTAAGGCAAACACAATAAGAAAACAGCAAGCCTCTAACAAACTGCTGACGGTAGAAACCATCGCCCTGTCTCTAATATAATTCGAGACAATACTCGACAGCCCCCCCGCAATAACACCGCTAAATGCACCTATGACACCCCATAAGCTCCCCATAACGACAAACACACCTTCCCACAACTGGGGAAGAATATGGTTCCTGTTTCTTATGGGGATTGTGGCGGCGGCACAGATTTATAAGCTATCCCCTGCACTGCCCCTCATACGGCATGAATTGGCACTTAACATGGTGCAAGGAGGGTGGCTGTTTTCTCTGATTAATTTAACCACCATGGTAACGGGAATTATCGCCGGCGGCTTCGCGGATCGTTTCGGCCATCGCCGCACGATTATTCTCTCCCTTGGCCTGATGGCCTTCACTGCAGGACTCAGCAGCATGATGCACAGCTATCACTGGCTAATGGTCCTGCGCTTTATCGAAGGAGTGGCCTTTATGACAGCAGCGGTCACCCTCCCCACGCTTATTGCCCACACCGCAAATGATCGACAACGCCCCCTCGCGATGGGGTTATGGAGCTGCTATATCCCGATGGGCGCGGCGGTAGCCCTTTTGGCCAGCCCTATACTCCTTGAAAATTATGGCTGGCGCATACTATGGCAATTTTCTGCATTGAGTGTCGTATTGATGTTGCTGGCCTTTCTGCTTTTCTTTCGTGACAACATCGAGGCACGGACAAATACAACCAGCCTGCTACAGAATATCCATGACATCCTCCGCCAGCCCGCCGCATGGCTTCTTGCCATATCCTTTGGTTGCTACACCATAACACAATCACCACTTCTCGCCTGGCTTCCCAGTTTCCTTGTCGAAGAACGCGGGATCGGCTTACCCCTTGCGGGGGCTATTACGGCCATGATTATTGTCAGCAATATTTTCGGCGGTCTTCTTGCCGGAACAATAGCCAGTAAAGGCTTTCCTTATTGGGCCATTATCTGCTTTTCTGCTCTGCTCATAGCCGCCACCAGTCTAGGTATATTTAACGATCAGCTTTCTGATGAATTCAGACTGGCATTACTGTTTACCCAGTCGGCCTTAGGCGGGCTTTTGCCTGGCACTGTTTTGGCAGCCGTGCCTCATTTCAGCCCATCACCTGCACAAACAGCCACCATGAATGGAATAGCGGTACAAGGGGCACAGGCAGGACACTTTCTAGGGCCCCTGATTTTAGCCAGCTTAATCAGCCATATCAGCAGCGATTGGAATATCGCAATTTGGCATTTCCTGACAGCCACCGCCATTCTATTCGTTTGTGGCATCCTGCTCAAACGCCAACAGCCTACAAACAAATAAATTTTAATGTATATGGCTATAGCATGTCCGGCGACTATCGCGATGATGCCTTCGGCCTGACCTTGAAATTAATCAGGTTTTGGAATTAACCGAGTTTGGGACTTATATGAAGGTGCTGACTGAACGAAAGATACATCGCGCTAGACAGTCGGGATGTCTCCCGCAAGGGCCATCAGGACAATTTCTGTATGCTGGCGAACTATTTTTTCGATATACGCCACATTATGCGGCGCATACCCCCCCCAATCCGCAGAACGCATGACGACAACTTTTGCGACTGTAAAGCTCATGGTTTGGCCAATAATGGCTGACACGCGTACAATCACTTCTTCACTATCGGCCGGAAGGCCCAATATTGCCCCGACAAGTTCAGCGCAATGGGCCTGCATAATGCGTGTTGATTGTTCGTGAATGACATCATATGCCGCGGTGGGTTCCATATGTTCGCGTATGGCATAATGGGAAACCAGAATGGATTGGTCGTCCGATATGGTCCAGCGCAGGATCGCGGAGACCAGATCATTAAGGGCATTAAGCAATTCACGCTTGTCTGTCACTTTATCACGACGCAGACGTTCTGCATTCGCCATTTCCGGGCCCATAGCCTCATTAATTTTGCTGGCAACATAACTTGCAACCGCCTTATTCAGCTCTTCCTTACTCCCGAAATAATAAGGAATAGAACCCAAATTCATGCCAGCTTCCTGGGCAATCATCCGGGTCGTCGCATTCGCATAAGAATGACGGCCAAAAACTTTAAGCGCAGCCTCTATTAATCGTAAGCGACTTTGCTCGCCTTTACTTAACAACTGTGCTGGCTTCTTTTGTATATTCACGATGGTTGCGCCTCTTATTTTTTCCGTCACTCTATCTGCACATACAGTGTTAACTCAACATTACATATCCTCAGACGGAAATATATCCTTTAGTTTTGCAGAACAGCTTAGCATGATGATATACGCCATGGCTTTTTCAGAACGGTGAAAAAACCATTTTTTCGATATAATCTTTGCAAAAAGACAGGATCAATGTAGTCATAAGACTATATTTTGCGAGAAAGATTAGACACATGACGACAAAACACGATGACGATTCCCAGACCTGCGACCCCCTCTTACCGTTAATCGTACGTGCCGTCTATTGGATCGATGAAAGTCTGCAAAATATTTTGATCTCAAAAGGATTGCACTCATTCCCACGCACAAAATCCATGATTCTCGCCAATATCCTCCTTGGGGTGGGACGCCCGTCTGTTATCGCCAAAAATATTGGTCTGACACGTCAGGCTGTTCATCAGACCGTCAATGAACTTATTGACGAAGGCATCCTCATCCTAGAAAAAGATCCCACGGATGGTCGGGCAAAATCATTAAACTGCGCGATGATGTTGAGGTCACAGAATTCCGTAAAGGCAGTTTTGACGCACATCAGGCCGTGGAAGAGGCCTTAAAATCACGTATTGGTGCCGATAACGTCGAAAACCTCCGCAAAGCTTTATCCATGAACTGGGGCGCCCCTGTCATTCCTTGACATCCCCTATCTTGGATCAAAACGGAAATTATCCCCCTCAACGCCCATATTGGTGCTTCGCTGCAGTCTTTTTCACCTGACTGGCGATGACACACGCTTTCCGTATGTGCATATCTTCTCATCCTTAACCCCTTATCTCTGCAGAGTCAGGCTACATCGTAGTGTATTCCCCTATCTTACCACCCCTGCAAATGGCTTAGCTTCACATCCACGACCCGGAACACCCCACCATAAACGTCCCATGATGCAATCAAGCCTTTTGCCTTGACTCTTGAATATTAGTAAAGTAGCTTTACTAAATAAGGGCACAACACTGCCCAAGGGACAGCATTACATCACAAAGGATAATGAGATCATGACAGTAACCACCCCCCCACAAAATGTTGCGCGTGACCTCCCGCCAAAGGCCCAGGCCATCCGCGACAAACTCTTGGCACAAGCACAAGACCTCAGCCGCATCTTTGCCGAAGAAGCCGCCGCGTCGGAAAAAAGACGTTACCCCACGGACCGCGCAATCAACGCCTTGCTCGAAACAGATATTCTGAAAGCATTGGCCCCGAAAAAGTATGGTGGTTATGCCATTGACCTTGAGACCTTCTATGATATCGGCACGCTTCTGGGTGAGGGGGACGCTTCCCTGACTTGGGTCACAACATTTTACATGGAACATGTCTGGTTATTTGCCTTGTTCCCGCTTTCATTCCAGGAGAAAATCTTTGCTGATGGCGTTAAGATATTAGCCCCGGCGATGACCAATCCCATGGCGGGCAAAGCCGAACGTGTTGAAGGCGGCTATATCCTGAACGGTGAATGGGAATGGGGAAGTGGCGTTATGCATTCCTCATGGATTCAGGCCCCTGCCAAAGTCTACCCGGTGCCTGAAAATGGCCAGCCGGACTTGCGTTTCTTTGCCTTTAAAACTGAAGACACAGAAATAAAAGATGTCTGGCATATGTCGGGGATGTGCGGCACGGGCAGTAATATTGTCATCGCCAAAGACGTCTTTGTGCCTGATGAACAAACCATCCCCCTGCTGGATGCCTTCACGGGTCATTCAGAGGGTGCCCATATCCATAACGACAACCTCTTTAGACTCCCTTTCCTTGTGGTTTTACCGATCGGCGTGGCCATGCCGATGATCGGACAGGCCCGCATGATGTTACGCAAATATCAGGAACAACTCGTGCGCCGGAAGCAATACCTCACAGATGGGGCAAAGGTCCATGCGGAATTGGGGCCTAAACGCGTCCGCCTTGCTGACGCAGAATTCCAGCTCTTGCAAGTTGATATGCTGATGAAAGAAGTCATCCGCCAAACATCTGAACGCCTGACAGACAACACGGAGACAGAAATCGACCGGTGGAGTGCCATGATGGCCTTTGCCATGCGGCAATGCCGTGATGTGATCGAAAGTCTTGCCCGCAATTCCGGGGCCAGCTCACAAAAAAGCGACAGCCCTATTCAACGTGCGGTGCGCGATGCCACAACAATCATGACCCATTATGTGTTTGATTACGACCTGCATATGGATAAATACGCCAAAATGGTTATTGGCGATCAGATCAGTGCCGAAGGGAACGCCAAGGCTGTTGCCACCGAAATGAAACCCGTCGCCATCGAACTGGAGGCTGGCCGCCTTTATGCTTATTGCACCTGCGGCCTGTCGAAAAAACAACCTTTCTGTGATGGCGAACATAAAGGTACTGGCTTTAAACCGTTCATGTTTAAAACAGAAGAAACAAAAACGGCCCATCTATGTCTTTGCCGCAAAAGCAGTAAAGGGCCTTTCTGTGACGGCAGCCATATTGAAAAATAGCATGACGCATCGTCATCCCCCTGTTTCGTAGGGGCTTGATAAACAAGAGAATCTTGAGCCAACTGACGGCAAAACCTTTATGGTTTTGCCGTCTTTTTTGCACAAAAAAAAGCGCGGAACCATGGCCCCGCGCTTATTCAAACGTCATATACCGTCAATTATGAAATCTGCTTACCGTTCAGGTGAGCATGGGATTCCACAGGTGTTTCGTTACGCAGTGCCGCTTCAGCGATACAAGCGTTACAGCTCCACTTCACCATATTGGCGATATCTTCTTCTGACTCGTCACTTTCGATAATGACATGTGTTTCCTGCAATGTCGGCCAGCCCAGCATTTCACTTGGGTGCGCTTGCTTCGTTCCAAAGGCATTAAAGGCCGTATGATATTTAATACGCATTTCAATACGCATGTCTTTAATATCTAGCTTCAATGTCTTCATCGCCACCAGCAAATGTGACATCAGGCAAAAGGCGCTACCAACAGTAAAGTAATGCAGCGGCGATGGGGCCGTATCATCACCCAGATTTGTAACCTTACCTTCATCGGTAATCATCTGGAAGCTACCCCAGCCCGGTAATGTATTTGACACGACCGCTTTTTTTCTGAAGTTCTGAATAACGTCCGCTACGACATTAATTTCAAAATCCATGCCTTCGGCATTTTTATCACGCACAAACGGATTGACGTCATACACCGTTGGCTGTGCATCTTCTTCTACTTTTTTTACGATTAAATCTACGGACATGATGATTCCCTTCAAGATTTCCCTAGTGTTATCTTTATAACAACGGGCCACCCGATAGAGCCGCCCTCATCCCGAAACGCGCCTTACCGGACTTCCCATCATTGCTGTTATAATTATGTGGGCATACCCGGGAAAATGTCACCCCCTGCCGGGGCGTGAGAGACGATGAAAAAACTTTTTCAGACGATCAGTTAATTTTGGCAAAACATATAGCCTCCCCCGTGTCCTCCTCTCAGTGGTCCATCATTATACGGCATGTCCGCATAACACCCCCTTGAAGCCAATGACAAAACCCCCTAAATTTATAAGTATAACGTTTATTATAACCGACATTTCGCATGTGTATGCCCCCGCAGGAGAATAAAAAATGACCCCGCTCCATCGTCTTTTACTGCCTTTGTTTCTGATGTTCATCGCCAACACCCCGGCAAAGGCGGTTGAATGGATGTCCGGCAAAGAGCTAATCGGGCATTGTAAAGAATTTGCCGAACACCCCACCAGTCTGGATGGCGTCTCCTGCAGCAGCTTTGTACAGGGGTTCTTGGGCGGGGCTGAAGCCACCGACGCCGTCGTGGTCAAAAAACTCCACAGCCGCAAGGATGAATTTTCATCGCTTGAAAAACGTATTTTTGATACCCGCATCCGCCAATGGCAACAAACCTATGGTCCCACGGCCTATGCGGATTATTGCCTGCCCCGGGCCGAAACAAATACCGCAGTCGTGCGTAGCGTCATCCGCTACATCGCCGCCCACCCCGAAAGCGAAAAATATACCGCGCCGGAACTGGTGTACAAAAGCCTGCTCGAATCCTATCCCTGCCGCTAGGGGATCGTTACTTCCGTATCATTGCCAAGCCCCGCCCCGGCGGGGCTTTTATTTTGTTCAGTCTTTCCCTGCACCCCCAGTGATTTTTAATCATAGCTTCCCTTTTCACGCCGATAACTATACTTCATACAACATAAACCCGCTTAACGGGTGTAAACCGCCGTGATATGTGCCGTGGCCAGGGTATTAAACCCGGCCATAAAGCCCACCAAGGCCGCCGTGGCATTCTCATCCAGGTCCAGATTTTCAACGCTCAGCGCGTGGACCTTGAATTTATAGCGGTGCACCTCACCCGGCGGTGGGCAGGCGCCCCCAAAGCCCGGCGTCCCAAAATCAGTGCGACTTTGCACGGTACCCGCCGGCATTTCCCCGCCGGCAGAACCCGCCCCCTGCGGCAGAGATGTCACATCCGCCGGAATATTAAAGGCGACCCAGTGCCACCAGCCAGACCCCGTTGGGGCATCGGGGTCATAAACCGTCACCGCGAAACTCTTGGTGCCTTCGGGGGCATTTTTCCAGCTCAGCGCCGGTGACAGATTCTCACCTTCACAGCCAAAACCGTTAAAGACGAACTTGTTGGTCAGAGCCTGACCTTCGGCAATATCCGGGCTGGTCAGTTCAAACNCCTCGCCCGCCATAGCAGGTGCAGACATGATGGCTGTCAGGGCCACTACAGTGATCAGTTTTTTCATGGTCAAAATCCCTATCTGAAATCTGTCGAAGATGTAAATTTGATAGGCGTTCTTTATAACCCATTTTCCGCAAAGGCCAAATGCGAGAACCGACCCTGAACGGTTAAAACACCCCGAGGTTTAAGCATGGCTAGACTGACAGCACACCGCTGGTTACACGAATGATAGCCGCTGCGCAGAAAGTTGTTTTGGCTAGGCCAGCGTATAAAAAGCACCGCAAATAGCTTTGCCCACCATGCATACTGAATGGTAAAAATTGAAATGAATGGAAAAAGAAAAGGTGGCTGGGGTGGCAGGATTCGAACCTGCGCATGGCGATACCAAAAACCGCTGCCTTACCGCTTGGCTACACCCCAATGCTCTTTGGTCATGATGACCTGTCATCTGGTGGAGGGAAAATACATATTTTACCCCGGCGATGCAATGCGCTTTTTTAAGTTTTTTTACAGTTGTCGGTAATTTTTAAAGATTCCGAAACTTAAATCCGCTATCACCCATCCTGAAACAGGATTATAAACAATCCTCACGTATGTAAAAGACGATTAAAGGAAGACATATGGCTGTTCTGGTCACCGGGGTTGCGGGTTTTATCGGGTATCACGTCACACAACGACTTTTGGCCCGTGGTGAAGAGGTTATCGGTATTGACAACCTGAATGATTATTATTCCGTTTCCCTGAAAAAAGCCCGTCTCGCACAATTGGAAGGCCGTAACGGATTTTCTTTTGAAAAAGTCGACTTCGCCGACTTTGACGCCCTGACCCGTACCTTAAAACCGTATAACATTGACCGTGTCATTCATTTAGGGGCGCAAGCCGGGGTCCGTTATTCGCTGACAAACCCTTTTGCCTATGCCCAGTCAAATCTGGTCGGGCATCTCAATATCATGGAATTCTGTCGCCATAGTGACCAATTTAATCATCTGGTCTATGCCAGTTCCTCTTCCGTGTATGGCGGGAATACGGATATGCCGTTCTCAGTAGAAGACCGTGTTGACAACCCTGTCTCTCTATATGCCGCCACGAAGAAAGCGGATGAATTGATGAGCCAGTCCTACGCCCATCTTTACAGATTACCGCAAACTGGTTTGCGCTTTTTTACCGTTTACGGCCCCTGGGGGCGCCCCGATATGGCCATGTGGATTTTCACAGAAAACATTTATAACGGTAAACCCATCCGCGTCTTTAACCACGGGGATATGAAGCGTGATTTCACCTATGTCGACGACATTGTCAGTGGCATTATTGGCTGTCTGGACCATCCTCCACAGGATGATGGCGTCATTAAAGCCGCAGGCTCCACGGCCCCACATATGGTCTATAACATCGGCAATCATCAATCTGAAAATTTGATGGATATGATCGGCGTGTTGGAAGACGCTATTGGCATCAAAGCTGAAAAAATCATGGAACCCATGCAAATGGGGGATGTGAAGGAAACATATGCGGATATCAAGGCCTTGCAGCGCGATATCGGCTTCACGCCCTCCACGCCTATTACCGAAGGTATTCCAAACTTTGTGGCGTGGTATAAGGATTATCATAACATCGCTTAAGCCTGGAGTGAGACAGGCCGGCTTCAATCACACTTAGGAAATCGTTCATGAACATGTCTTTATTCGCATCGGCACTGTTCTGGACGGTTTTCCAACCCGGCCATTTCCTGCTGCTCTGCCTGCTGGTGGGATTTCTTGTCTTGCTGCGGGGCAACTTACGAACAGCGAAATACATCTTCGGGGTCTCACTACTGGCTTTTTTCATGCTGGCCCTGACACCTTTAAGCAATTGGCTCATCCAACCACTAGAGACGCGCTTCCCTGCCTATTCCTCCCTGCCGTCACCAGCCCCTATTGCCGGCATTATCGTCCTGGGCGGGGCTGAAAAGGCGACACTGTCAACCGCACATCAGCAAGCAACCCTTAATAACAGGGCAGAACGGCTTGTAATGGCCGCGAAGCTCGCCCATCAACATCCCCGCGCATTAGTTATTCATACCGGTGGGCTGGCTGGCCGACATATTGACGGTAAAATCAGTTGGCGGGAAAACGATGTGGCCCGCGCCTTCTTCAATGGCATGGGCCTCAACCCCCAACGCATATTCTATGATGATGATGCCTATAACACCGCGACCAATGCCATTGGTGTAAAACGAATTATGCACCGCCTACCGGGACGTACTGGACAATGGCTATTGGTAACATCCGCTTTCCATATACCCCGGGCCATGGGAGCGTTTCGCGCTGTGGGCTTGGATGTTGTGCCCTATCCTGTTGATTATCGCAGCCATGGCGGACGTATGACATTCTCTTTCCCACAGCTTCATGAGTCACTGGAAATCGCTGACATGGCCGTGCATGAATGGATTGGTCTGTTATATTATTATCTGACGGGTCGCTCCCCAGAGCTCTTCCCACGTCCGTAGCGATAAAACGTCTTACCCACCACATACGCCGCAACAAAAAATAAGGGCCGCCAAAAGGCAGCCCTTACACTATATCTACATGCAGTACGTCTGATTTATAGCTGCCAACGCCGCAATGTCTTGGGCGTTTCCATATCTTTCCACATCCGTTTCATGTCTGCGATAAGACCACCCGGCTGCAGCAATTTTTCCATCACGCCACCATCCAATTCCACATATTCATTGTGGGGGACCACGCCAATGACGCTGACATATGGATACTCTTCACCATCGTCCAGACGATCAGTTACAGAAGATAACAGTTTAATACCATAATACTTCTCTGCCTCGTCCGGATCAGCCGCAGGATCATGTACATCCACCTGCAATCCACGGCGTTTAAGGCCATCAATCAGGTCAACCACTTTAGTATTGCGTAAATCAGGGCAGTTTTCTTTAAAGGTCAGCCCCATTACCAAAACGCGCCCTTCACCCGCGAGCTGCGCGCAGATACGTTCCGCCACAAAATCAGCCATGCCGTCATTAATGGCACGACCAGAAAGAATGATTCTGGGGTCATGATTAATCTGCCGGGCACGTTCCGCCAGATAGAACGGATCAACCCCGATACAATGGCCGCCGACAAGACCAGGACTAAATTTTAAAAAGTTCCATTTTGTCCCCGCGGCTTCCAATACATCATGCACAGAAATACCTAATTTCTGGAAAATCATCGCTATTTCATTAACAAATGCGATATTGATATCACGCTGCGCATTCTCGATTACCTTTGCCGCCTCGGCCACACGAATACTCGTCGCGCGGAATACGCCGCCAGTTGTTACCGCACCATAAAGATCGGCAAGAACCTCTGTAACCTCGGGTGTCTGGCCGGCAATGACTTTTGTAATTTTATCAACGGTATGTTCCCGATCACCCGGATTAATCCGTTCCGGCGAATATCCCAGGAAAAAGTCCTTACCGCAAACCAGGCCAGATTTCTCTTCCAATACCGGGCCGCATAATTCATCTGTAACACCGGGATATACAGTGCTTTCAAAAACGACGATGGCACCTTTTGTCAATAATGGCCCCAACATCTCACAAGATGACCGCACAGGCCCAAGGTCTGGTTTATTATTTTCATCAACAGGCGTAGGCACTGTGACGATGTAAACGGCAGCCCCTTTAATGTCTTCTACGTTTGCCGTTAGACGAATAGAGCTTGCTTTCAGGCGTTCTTCGTCAACTTCATCAGTGCGATCAAAACCAGACTTCAACTCATCAACCCGTTGTGCACTAATGTCAAAGCCGGTGACATTAAATTTATTCGCCATAGCCACTGCCAACGGCAGGCCAACATATCCCAACCCAACAACTACAATATGGGCATCCGGCGTATAAGAAAGATCCGTCATCTTCTATCAATTCCCGTGTTTCTACATATTCTGTCCGCAGACTTGTTTTTAGTTGTACGCGCAAAATCATTAAAAAAATAAGAATGTTTGCGCTTTTTTTGGATTGATTTGCGAACACCACGCCCTAATTCGCCGATCAATCGTGCTGAAATCAATATACGTTCTGCCACGCCTGACGCATCGCCTCATATTGGCCGCGATAAAGCGTCTCATACAGACTGTCGTAACTCTCTAACATCTGTCCACCGTCATGCCCCATGGCCTCTGCCCGTATACCAACACGTTCACTAGATGGGCGATGCCAGAAAAACTCTAATGGTACAGTAAGATAGAGGCCCTTATCAAATCGTCCCGGCCCATACCTGGATGCACTCATACTGGTAACGGTTGCCCACGCCCCTATCCGAAGGCCATTGCCAATGCGGCGTGAAATATCCGTTCGCAAACCCCAGTCTTTTGCAAGGAAACGCCCCGCAGATAATTGCAAATGCACGCCACGTTGCACATCTTCATAGTAGTATTTCACTAAAGCGCTCAGTGTTTTGCGCTGCTGAAAATTGAACAATTGGTCATAATCACGCTTTTTAACCCAGGCAATATCAACACCATATGCATGCTGACGTTTATAGGCATGATGTAAAATTTCAGCTTGAAGCCCGCCATACATACGTTCTAACAGGCCAGCCTGAAGCCTCATGAACCAGTCAGGGGAAAGCGTATAACGGTAATCAATTAAGAACCGCTCTATTGCTGTATTGCCTTCTTGAATGTATCGGCCCAAATCACGGCGTGTCTTCGGACTGTTCGCTAAAATCGGCGTCTCCGGCAAGTTATCCATATTTCCGGCAATACTTTGACTTACCTCACCCCGCCATTTCAGCGGCCGCAATAAACGGAATTCTGCAATGGCTTTCGCGAAAACATGCCCCCGCAGGCCGCCGTCATTGCTTTGCCCGATATGAAGCATGACATCAGGCCGTAAGTCCCAATAAAGTCTTTCCCGCCAGGACGTACCTGCAATCGGTGCGAACAACCCCGGCTGAGAAACCCGCCGCTGAATATCCGCACCCAATCGTACTTCTTCCGCACTTAAATGTCCCTGTGCTAATCGTCGCAAATCCCGACGCAAAACTGCTGCCCGTACAACCTCAATTGATTGATTTTCGACAACAACATGAAAGTTTGACACTTCTTCAGGAGCCGTTTGTGACAAAAGAGAGGCGGACCTCAATATAGTCCATGCTGCATTCTCTGACACAATATCCGATACGATGACCGTCTGCGTTCGCCCCATAACCGATGAGTCTATAATGGGAACTTCATGATTGCCTTTATTATGTTGTGCGGCGCCTAGCACATTATTATTTTTGCCTTGCTTCCCTGCTGCGGGAGAAATTTCAGCAATATCACTTTCCACAACACGGGTTTGTTGCGGAAAGGCCATACCCATCACAGATGCATACGCTCCCCTGCTCTGGGCAGCTACTTCATCATCACCATGCGTCTCTATTATAATTTCGGCATTCTGCGCAGGCTCCTTTTCACCTGCCACCGCAATAGTAACCCCGGGGTAATATTGCAAGATTGCACCAGCCAAAGCCAAATCATCTCGTTCATCCCGACCCCTGTGGTCCACCAGAATGTTTAATCGCTCCCCTAACAGGCTGAGTTTTAATACCGTCCGACCCTGTAGTACGTTCTGGATGTTGCGTAACAGGTCCTCTCTTTTTGACCTTCCGCGCTCAGTCCAATGTATAATCCGCCCCTCGCGACCAATAGACTTCTCCCCGAACTGGTTACCCTGTTCATCAACCGCCAGCACACGAATACTTTCCTCTTTCGCCCAACTCTCATCAAACTGAGCATCCAAAGCAGCATAGGCCTTAACCTGGGACCGACTGAAATTCTGCCCTGCACCGTATCGGAAACGGTCCTTTATCAGCAGATTATTATAGCGGGCGGGTAGATAGTCATAAGCTATTGCTGCTGCCTCAGCCGCCCGGCGTGCCAGGCGTCCATCCCTAAAGGTCACTTTCAACTCAGCATTATCGCCTTCAACAAAAAAATCCGCCCCCTCATAACCGGCAGCCATCAATGCCTTTAACAAAGCCGTCTGCCAACGTTCATTTTTCACAGGGGAAGAGGCCGACAAACGATACGCTAGCTTCTCTTCTGTCTTTCCTTCATGTAATGGGATATATCCGCCTGCGTGAGCGCCATATGTGGGTGCTTGCACCTGGCCCTGACTTTGATCGGGGAATAAGCCATGTCCACGCCCATGCAAATGACGTGTGTTCGCTTTTAATGATAGACGGAACATCACCCGGTCGCCGCGCTCGAACCCCACGGCCATTTCCATAAACTCCGCCGGTTGATAGGCCGCCCCGACATTAAAGGGGGTCGATGCTTGAAGGTGGGCAAATGCCGGAATTTCAGCAACACTTTCACCTGAGTATTCAGCTTTAAGCACCAATCCTTTAACAGGCGTTCGATATTCTATTCCAGCAAAAAAACCAACTTTACGATCTGAGAAGTAATTCTTCCATTGCGGCCCGCCCCCATTGTCTGGTGGTTCATTGCGGATTTTAAAAGATGGACTGAAAACACGCATCGGGTTTTTCAGGAATGTTTGACCCCCGAAGTACCCCCAGCCAATACCTGCTGAAAAATCAAAAGAATAATATCGCTTCGATAAAACCAGATATTCGCCGCTATAACGGCCTTGCCCTAGAATATCCTGAAATCCCACCGCGACTTGTGGAACATATTTATCTTCTTTAACCAGCCGTATTTTCAGATCTAAAGAGGCATCGCGGTCATTTTTGCGATCAGGGTCCCCGGAAAAGCGCATTGTTGCCAATAACCAGGGCGTCCCCTGAAAACTTATAAAAGAATGTATTTCCGGATCAACATACCCAGCACCGATTGTCACCTCTCCGTCTGTGGCAACGCGCGCAGACGGCATTTGCAACAGACCGATCCCACCATAATCATTATAACTCGCGTCATAGCTTGCCGCGATGGCCATAGTTGTCCCGGTCCATAGCAGGATGCCTAACAGAGCCACAAGATATGCTGATCGGCGCATACAGGTCATGAGACAGTAAAAACCCATTTTTATCATGCCCGCATTTTCATAATACCTGCCAAACTCTTCCCATTAGCGTACCATGATAACTGTCACTTATCGTGAAATAACTGCAATTGATGCCGCGGACACGGCCAACTGGCTAAAGACCGTAGAAATCTCTTTCACCAACAGCAACGTATCATAGGGGCTCACATCTGTTGGGACAACAATAGTGGTCCCCGGCGGCAAAGATACATCCCCGGAGAACCCCCAAGATGAAATATTCACAGGTTTTGCCACCCCATTCGGATAGACGATGTAAACACGGTCCTCATCAGCAAAGCTGGTCAGCCCTCCAACTTCTTCAATGTAATCTGTAACTGTTTTTTCAGGCTTATGCTGGAATGCACCGGGGCTTAGCACATCCCCCAGCGCAATGACATACCCCGGACGTTTCGGTATGTGCAGCACATCCCCTGGTTCCAGGACTGTATCAAGGGCAGTATTCACCGCCAATTTTTCAGGATCAGCTTCAATGACAACACGCCCCATCACCTCAACTGCCGTCAAGGTCGCCAATAACTTCTCTGCCCCTTCGATCAAGTCTTGTGAGGCATCCTTTTTCGTCATAGCTGATAACAGGGCGGACCTAATGTGTGCCTGTGAACGCCGCATCTCTTCATGTTGAGTTTTTTTAACCCGCTCGCGCGTAAATACGGCACCATATGCATATGCCTGTTCCGTGAGTCCCCCTGCCCGCGCGAGAATTTCCGACATTTTCTCCCCACGGCGGATGGTATACACGCCTGGATATTTCACCTCACCCGATAATAAAACCGTACCACGTTCCTGTTGGGTAAAACGGGTATTGACGCGTAATCCCCCTCCCAAACTAACGGTGACTTGTTCTAAATTCGTTTGCAGGCCATTAATTCTTTCCCGACGATAGTCACCGATCTGCAGGCTGTCATCCGTCATCAAGACTTCCATATTGGTCAGGTCTGCATTTTCAGCAACCCCCCCGGCAATGGACAATAGCCCGGCAACAGATGTGCGTCCTGAAACCGGATACACTCCGGCCTTGCGCACAGAACCATCAATGGTGACAACGTGCTCCAAGGCAAAAACCAACAATTCGGGCAGTTTTTGAAACACTTCGGGACACACATTATCCCCGCTCATTTGAGAAGAAGACTTGACATAGGATTCAAAACGGTTTGACAAACGCGTTTGCGCAATAAATACCGAACGCAGGGCCGTCGGAAAACGATCAATCGCACTATCCTGTACGATTTTGTTTAGCCTGTGCAAAGCTTCACAGCGCTCCTCCCCGGCCCCTTCATCGTACTGGGGGGCGCGCCCCCCCATTAATACTTTACGCACCAAGTCAGATGACAGAAAATCCACATCTTTTCTGTTCAGAATGAAAACACGATCATCGCTTTTTAACAGAATATTGCGTTTTCCCCGCAATACATCTTCCAGATTAAACGGTTTTAACTCACGGATCAGCGTATTTGGGTTTGTCGTTTCAATAACCGCAAAGGGAAGATAGGTGGACTGTGCCAGATTTTCTGTCCCCTCCACCAAATCAAGAACCGTTTGCACCTGATCTAAAGAACGGACACCACCAGCGCGGACACTCCCTCCCAGTGTCACACGTCCGCTACGTGTATTTTGCGACAAAGACACGGATATAATATCGCCATCACCGACGATTGACACACCTTGTAACGACTTCACTTCCTGATGACCGTTAGGGGCCATTGTATTTAATAGATAGGTATAACCACGCGGACGAATAGTCCCTCCAGAAAGGGCTAGAGCCTCTGCTGTTTCTAGTACGCCACTTTCGGCAGGAAGTTCAAATATGCCCGGCCGTTTCACCCCGCCCGTCACCGCAATGGTCGCTCCGATAGGCGGAACAACCACACGATCGCCATCACGAAGGCTTAAATCCTGATCTTTTCCACCTAATAAAAATGCATAAAGATCTATCGTGTGGGTCTTACCATTACGAATAACTTTGATATTACGCAAACTGCCTTCTTTGCGGACCCCCCCCACCGCAGAAAGGACTTCAAAAACACCAGAAAGGCTTGCCACATATTGCTGCCCCGGTCTTAACACTTCCCCGAAAACATAGACGGCAATATTCCGCACACTGGCAAGCGACAAATGTACATCAGAACCAATAAAGGCATCTTCTACCTTATCTTTAAGTTCCTGTTCCAGGGCATTAAAATTTTTCCCCGCAGCCATAACTGGGGATAGTCCGTCCAAATATATTTTCCCTTCGCGGTCAATATAAACGGTCTGGGACCCGGTTTTTGCTCCTGTAAATGTGACGATCAGTTCATCATCAATGCCCAGAATATAATTACGATTTACAGCCCCGGTCGCGAGCCTCACATCTTCATATTCCTGTTTTAGAAAAACATCATAACCAAATTGACGCAAACTGACCCCACTACGGGCTTCATAGTCTTCCTCCAAAAGGGAAACACGTCTTAATTCAGCTTCACGCCTTTCTCTTTTCGCAGCAATTTCTTCCTCTGTTTCGTCTGCATCTTCTGCCCCGATACGGCGGTCTATCTGCCGTGACTGGTCTAAGGGAGATGTCGGTTCATCAGCAACACGGTCACTACCACTTTTTTTTAAGGCCTCGATAAGAGAAGGATCAAAATCCTGTGCTTGCGCCGGGAATAATCCCAAAGCACAATAAATAATTACCACAACAAAAAATAATTGAATTAATGCAAGGCTTTTATCAAGCCGCACAGCCAGTACAGACATACCGGTTCTTCCCCTTCATTCAGCGCGAAAATGCTTTGGCGAACATAGCACAGCATACACAAGGTGCAAGCCTCATGCCTCCCTTTAGTCTATTTTTCTATAAAGGTTGTCAGAGGTTTTTTTCTACCTGGGCCGCCTGAACCCACCATGCAGGTGATGCCCGATGAAGATGCGTTACCGCACGTTGCGCGGCAGCAACGTCAGCAAAGAGACCGAAGCACGTTGCCCCACTCCCTGACATACCCGCATAAAGACATTCAGACTGCTGTGATATGGTCTGCACGACCCCTTCGATGTCAGGATATAAACGACACGCCGCAGGGGTCAGCATATTACCACTCTTCTCAATGGCCTGAATTAGGCTATTAAGATCAAATTCTATTGATGATGGAATATGAGCAACGTTACTCCCCGCTGGCTGACGATGCCGAAAGGCCTGACCCATCTGCCCCCACGCACGAAATACCGCGGGCGTTGACAATGTGTCCCCCGGGTTCACCAACACGATCCAAAGATCGTCCTGCAAGTCAAACGGCAACAACACATCACCAACCCCGTATAGGCGTAAATGCTGCTGACGAAGACATGCTGGGACATCTGCGCCCAACGTCACGCCAATGTTGCTTAACGCCTCCATTGAATAATTCAGCTGCCAATATTCATTTAAAGCCCGCAACGTTGCCGCTGCATCTGCCGAACCACCACCAATTCCAGAGGCAACTGGCAAATTTTTCTGTAATATAATCTTGACGGAGGGGCAGCCCTCCTGACGTATGGCCCGGGCGGCCCGCATGACAAGGTTATCCTCCCCGCGCGATAGCCCCTCTGCAAACGGCCCCTGAATATCCAGACATAATTCTGCCGAAGGGGCTAGGAAGATATCATCGCCAACGTCTGGAAAGATGACCAAACTATCTAACAGATGATAACCGTCCTCACGCCGCCCTGTAATCAACAGATCCAAATTGACTTTTGCCCGCGCCTGCCATTTTTGATGATAACCTTCAGCGATAGCCATTTTCAATCTTATCGATCAGTTTTTGTCGGTCCGCGTCTTCCGGGTCTAACGATATGGCATGCCGCCACTGGAACCGTGCCTCTGCCTGACGCCCCACAGCCCAATACGCGTCTCCTAAATGATCATTAATTGTCCAGTCATCCGGCTGCAAGAGAACTGCTTTTTCCAGTACTTCAACGGCCTGCGACATTTCCCCAAGCTTAAATAACGCCCACCCTAGACTATCAACGATATAGCCATCATTAGGACGCAGGGCCACCGCACGATAGAGCATATTACGGGCTTCTTCGAAATTTTGCCCCTGTTCAATCCATGAATAAGCCAGATAATTCATCACATGAGGCTGCTCTGGTCGCAGGGACAGCGCCTGCAGCAAATCTGCTTCGGCCAGTGGCCACTGCCCCAACCGCTCATAACTGATACCGCGCGTGTAAAATAATCCCCAACTACTCTCTTGCGGAGAAGAAATCAGATCAATGGCATTACTGTACGCCGCCACTGCGGCTTCATATTTTTTTTGCCCCCGATATAAATCCCCAAGACCCGTCAAGACATCTTGGCGATCTGGATAATCTTTATGCAAGGCACGAAAGGCGGCAATCGCCTCTTCTTCCCTGCCCTGCTGTTCGAGGACCCACGCTATTCTTAATCGACTTTGCAAGCCGTAAACCGGATCATCCATAAGACTGAGATAAACCGACAACGCCCCCTCAGGATAATCGCTTAATTCAAAGGCTTGCCCCAGCAACATTTGCGAAGCCGTTAAATCCGGACGCATATATTTTGCGATTTGCAAATATAGAACCGCTGTTCCCCGGACTTTGTCCTGCATCAATGCCAGTGCAACCGAATGGAATAATTCCCCTATACCTTGTTGGGCATTAGTCGCAAAAAATTGTGGGGGGTTGTCTAGCTGGCGGCCATGTGTAGCCTCAGCATGCCTAACCTTTTCCATGGCGGCCTGCAATACGGCATTATCAGGAACAATATCCAGATAATTTTGGTATAACTGCCGTGCCTCTTTATACTTGCCCTGACGCGTAAGAAAGTCGCCAAAAGCTTCAACTGCACGGATACCCACCTGGCCTTTTTCACTTAACGCTAAACTGTAATTTTCCTCCGCCAATGTCGTAAAGGCAGCGACATCGAATAATAAAGCCGCATGATAACGCCGGAAGCTCATAAATACTTTTTCTTCTAACGGCGCGGCCAAAACGGCCTTTACCTCAGGGTAGCTGCCTTCATCTGCCAGCATCCACCCCAATAAAAACGGCTGTAACAAACCATAAAGACCGACATCACCTATGCGCGCCAACCTCTCCCGTGCAAGATTATACTTTACGTCCTTTATATCATTTAAAACCAAAACCAAACGGGCTAGATTATCTTCAACACCCAGTGTTTCCAACCGCGCCGCCAGCGCGATGGCCTCCTTCATCTGACCATTGCTCACCAACAACGGAAAGGTTCTCTTAAGGAGAACAATATTTTCAGGATCCTCCTTTAAGGCTTCCTGGAAATAGTTTGCTGCCGCAGCAATATCACGATTAGCCTGGGCATGCTGCGCCGCCAAATAGCTTCCAAACGGCTCATCCTGCATTTCTTCGGATTTGTTATCCTGACGCGATGCGTTCTTTCCATTCACACCACCACTGTCTGGCATAGATAGTTGGGCGCAACCGGCAGCGACAAACAATAATGCCACCACACTCATGAGGCAGACACACCGCTTCAACCAGCCCGGAAGGAAGGAAACACTCATTATGATAAGTACCTTTGCAACATATTTCGCGACTACATATTCGGATAATTCGGCCCGCCGCCACCTTCCGGCGTCACCCAGTTGATATTCTGGGTCGGGTCTTTGATATCACAGGTTTTACAGTGAACGCAGTTTTGTGCATTAATCTGCAAACGAACATCTGCCGCATTATTCTCACTGACATATTCATAAACACCAGCCGGACAAAACCGCACCTCTGGCCCTGCATACATTGCATAATTAATTTCCACCGGCACACTATCATCCTTTAGCGTCAGATGGACTGGCTGATCTTCTTCATGGTTTGTATTCGACAAATAAACAGAAGAGAGCTTATCAAACGTCAACACACCATCCGGTTTAGGATATTCAATTTTTTCACATTCCGCCGCGGGCTTTAAGCATTTATGGTCTGGGTCATGGCTGAACGTCCAGGGAACTAGAAAGCCTAACCTTAGATTATGCAACCACATATCCGCACCGCTATATAACGTTCCCCATATAGCCCCGAATTTATGAATAGATGGCTTTGCGTTCCGGACGCGATACAAATCTTCATAAACCCAGCTAGCCCTGAAGCCATCCGTATAATCCACAAGCTCATCATATTGCCGACCGGCATTGACGGCCTCAAAAGCCGCTTCCGCCGCCAACATACCCGTTTTCATCGCATTATGCGTTCCTTTGATGCGGGGCACATTCACAAAACCCGCCGCACATCCTATCAACGCCCCTCCGGGGAATGTTAATTTGGGGATAGATTGCAGTCCGCCTTCATTAATGGCCCGCGCGCCATAGGCAATGCGACGCCCTCCCGTCAACATTTTCGCGATTTCCGGATGTGTTTTAAAACGCTGCATTTCATCAAAAGGTGACAAATAAGGATTTTCGTAGTCCAGACCGACAACAAACCCAATGGCGACCTGATTATCCTCAAGATGGTAAATAAAACCACCACCAACGGTTTTACTGTCTAACGGCCAGCCTTGCGTATGAATGACATGTCCTGGTTTATGTTGTTCGGGGGATACCTCCCATAATTCCTTGATGCCAATCCCGTATGTCTGCGGCTCTAAATCCTGCTGCAAATTAAATTTTTCAACTAACCCTTTGGCCAGGGACCCCCGCACCCCTTCCGCGATGAGTGTATATTTCGCACGTAGTTCCATCCCTGGCATATAGGTATCTTTGTGACTGCCATCGCGAGCAATTCCCATATCCCCGGTAATGACTCCTTTAACCTGACCGTCCGCGCCATAAATCATTTCCGCCGCCGGAAAGCCCGGATAGATTTCAACACCCAATGCCTCGGCCTGCTCCGCAAGCCAACGACACACATTACCTAAGCTAACAATGTAATTTCCTTTGTTAGACATCAGCGGAGGCAACAATATATGCGGCAATTTCATCCGCCCCTTTTCGGATAACATCCAATGGGTATTCTCGCTCACCTCCGTATGCAGAGGGGCTCCCTTCTCTTTCCAGTCAGGCAGTAATTCATCCAGTGCAATCGGGTCTATCACAGCTCCGGACAAGATATGCGCTCCGATTTCAGATCCCTTTTCCAAAACACAAACCGCAAGGTCGTGTTCCTTCTCAGCTGCTAACTGTTTTAATCGGATTGCTGCACTTAATCCTGCGGGGCCGCCACCAACAATGACGACATCAAATTCCATGGATTCCCGTTCCATAATACTTTTACTCCTGATGCCATAACATATTGAACTACGTATCCCTGACCCAAACCACCTGATATTTTTGATGTTTTTTATGCCTTTATTCCATCATAGGGCTAATGCCACTCATTGCGCCATCCAAAAAATCCCACTTCCATATCCCGGTATGTTTGATGGTAGAAACAAAGCCCATAAAACAACGACTTTATTGGCCGGAAAATATCATAAAAATATACAGAACCCTTGGACAAATTTTACCGAAAGTCTATGCTGCTTATATAAAGATCATTGACCCCAAACACTGAGCAAAATGAAGATAACCCCTCCCAGACTAGATCATGACATTTCCCATGCAGAGCTACTACAATGGTACCTGGATGCGGGTGCTGACGAATCTATTGGGGATATACCACTGGACCGTTTTGAATTGACGGCACAGAATAATGCCCCGCCAGCCCAAGCCATCAAACAGGCGATCAAAAAAGTCCATTCTAATCTGCAAAACAAAGCGTCTTCCGAACTGACTACTACGGGAAATTCTGCGCAGATGCGCGACGTCCAAACCTTGCAACAAGAGGCCGCAACACTTGCTGCCGGTTGTCATCGCCTAGAAGATCTAGAGACCGTAATCCGCAACTTTGAGGGATGCAGCCTTAAAAAAACAGCCAGCAACACAGTCTTTGCAGACGGAAACCCTAATGGTCGTCTCATGATTATTGGCGAAGCCCCAGGTGGCGAAGAGGACCNCACGGGCCTCCCCTTTGTCGGTGCCGCAGGTCAACTCCTTGATAAAATGCTGAACGCCATTGGCCTGCATCGGCAAACGGATGTTTATATTGCCAATATCCTCCCCTGGCGCCCACCCGGTAACCGCAAACCCACGGATCAGGAAATAATGCTTTGCCTGCCTTTTATTCGCCGACATATCGAACTGGCAAAACCCGATCTGGTCTTATTATTGGGCGGAACGGCGCTTCAGGCCCTGACAGGCACATCCCTAGGAATCAGCCGCCAACGCGGCAAATGGCAGGATATACAGCTCGATACAACAACCCTTCCGGCCATCGCCACCTTCCACCCCGCTTATATTTTGCGGCAACCCGCCTGCAAAGGGGATGTCTGGCATGACCTGTTAAATCTGCAGGAAAAGCATATCGCACTGAATGCCCCGTCACCCGACAAACCCGTTTCCACATCATAATGAAAATATTTATGTCAAAGTCGCGATACATAACCACCCTATGCCTCTGGGGCCTGATGACATTCTTTCCTGTTGCTGCCGTTGCGGACATCACGCAGCACGGCACCACTTCCAGAAACTATGAATTATCAGCAATTCGCAACCCTCTTCCACCTTTGCTATCCGCACAGGATCGTGCACTCTATATCCAGATTTTCAATCTTCAGGACAAAGGCAAATGGACAAAGGCTGACCGCCTCATCAGAAAACTTGATAACAATATTCTGCTCGGCCACGTCTACTATCAACGTTATATGCATCCGACAAAATACCGGTCACGTTACAGTGAATTGTCCGACTGGATGCTGAAGTATGCAGACCACCCCGGCGCAAAACGTATCTACGACTTAGCAAAGAAGAAAAATCATAATTTGTCGCAAAGTCTGCACAAACCCTATCCTCCGCGTTCTTTAAACTTTCCGGCGAATAAGCCCCCTCTGCCCGGCAGTGAATGGAACAGAACTGTAGCTAAGGCCCAGAAATCTGAGCCTGACCTTTCAAAGCTCGACCCGGACACAGACATATTTTCTTCCCCAACGTTACGCAGCGAAGAACGTAAGGCTATCGCGGCTCTGGAACAGCGACTAAAAAAATATTTGCGTCGCGGAAAGGTGGAAAAAGCCGAAAAAAGACTTTGGGCTTTTGAACGGCAGGGGCTGTTATCTCCCTTGGATTTTGATCGCCATCTTACAAAAGTTGCAAATGTCTATTACCTGAAAGGTCAAGATGCCAAAGCATTGGCACTGGCATCTTTAAGCGCAGAACGATCCGGCGACCATATCAGCCAAAGCCATTGGGTCAGTGGCCTGGCCGCATGGCGACAGAATGATTGCCAACAAGCCGCTCACCACTTCAGCCACGTCGCCCGTTCCACGACAGCAGGAAACTGGACAGTCGCCGCAGGGGCCTTCTGGGCAGCCAGATCCCACCTCGTCTGCCAACAACCTGACAAAGTTTACCATTGGCTAAAAACTGCGGCCCAATACCCGCGCACTTTTTATGGCTTAATCGCTAATCGACAATTGGCCCAGTCGCCGCGATTTAATTGGCAAAAGCCGGACTTCAGTGATTATCATTTAGACAAAATTCACGACATGCCCAGCATAAAACGCGTTCGGGCCTTGTCTGAAATCGGGCGCATCAGTGACGCTGACCGTGAATTGAAAATGACATGGTCACGTACCAGCGGCGACAAACATGACGCTTTACTGGGGCTGGCCGCTAAATTGGACCTGCCGAATACTCAGGTCATTATCGGTAAAATCGAAGAACAAAAACAGCGGCAGCCAATGGATAGCGTATTGTATCCTGTACCTGCTCTGGAACCGCAGGGTGGCTATACCCTAGACAGGGCAATGTTATTAGCCTTTATGCGCCAGGAATCACAATTTGACAGCCGCGCCCGAAGCTATGTAGGGGCCAGCGGCCTTATGCAACTAATGCCCAATACCGCCAGCTATATAACAGCCGACCGCTCCTTGCGTTATGGCAATAAACTAAAACTGGAAGACCCTGACTACAACATAGCATTGGGACAACAATATCTAGTCAAATTATTAGGGGACGATTACGCCGATGGTAACTTGTTCCTTACGGCCACAGCTTATAACGCCGGGCCGGGAAATATGCTGCGGTGGTTAAAGGGGACACATTTTAAGAATGACCCACTCTTATATATTGAATCCATCCCCGCGCGCGAAACACGTAATTATATTGAACGGGTGCTGAGCAACTTATGGATCTACCGCATTCAATTAGGACAACCCACCCCCAGTCTGGATCAGGTCGCAGCAGGTGTCTGGCCAACGTATCAAGCCCTTGACGGTAAGGTTCCCACTCACACGACCACCTCATCATTATCCTCACCTCATAATAGTGACCAACTGGCCATACCCGACAGTCACACGACCGCTCAAAGGACAACACATGCCCGGAAGAATTGACGAAAGCCTTGAATTCATCCCTTTGAATATTGCGATACTAACCGTCTCGGATACCCGCGATATAGAAACAGACACGTCCGGCCAGACGTTAGTAGACCGGCTGCTAGCTGCTGGTCACAAGCTCGCAGACAGAAAAATCCTACCCGATGACAAGACGCAGCTTACCGCACAGATTACCGATTGGCTTCGTGATGACAGCCCTGTGCAAGTGATAATTTCCACCGGGGGAACCGGATTGACCGGCCGTGATATCACACCTGAGGTTTTTCATGCTTTATATGACAAAGAAATCCCCGGCTTCGGTGAATTATTCCGCCAGCTCAGCTACGACTTTATCGGCACATCCACCTTACAGTCCCGTGCCACTGGCGGTATCGCCAATGGTAAATATCTCTTTGCCCTACCCGGATCGACCGGGGCCTGCAAAGACGGCTGGGATGGTATTTTAAAAACCCAACTCGATAGCCGTCATCGGCCATGTAACTTTGTGGAAATTATGGACCGCCTCAAAGAAGTATAATAGCCACCCCGCTGATTAGTCCCTGACGAGCCGCAACCGATTAGTTGATCCGGCAATGCTGACCAGGTCATCAATATTGTCCACATCCCGCAACGTCGCCGCAAACCCCACCGTTAGATGCGGCGGTAGGCTGACAATACTGTCGGATAACGCATGGGGTGTTGACCACCTCACAGACGATAATGCCGGATGGTAACGTCGCCGAGCCATACCATACAGCCAATAACCGCCATCACATGCCGGGCCGAACACCACATCTTTCTGACGCAACAATGCAAATGCATCCGCGATATGCTGCCGTGTAATGCCCGGTATATCGCTCCCGATAATCACCACAGGTCCGGGCGGAAGCACGCGGGCGGGCTGTGCCATACGACGACCCAAATCCCCATGCTGTTGCGCATGACGCAATGGGCCATCGGGCCAAAAACACCCCGGCTTTGCCGCCCATGCAGGGGTCACAAATAAATGTAATTGCCAACGGCGGTAACCCTGCAGTCTTCGAATGATGTTGTGCGTCTGCCGCCGATACCAAACCATTGCCGATAATGCACCTATGTCATGCGCCAAACGGGTTTTTGTTCGCCCCATTTGCGGGGCCTTGGCAAAGATGACCAAATGCTCCCTGCGGCCACCCCCACCCATTAATTTTTCCCTTTGTTTTTTGCCACATGCCCCGCCACAGGAGTATCACGCATCGTCCGGGCATCGGACGCGTAATAATGTGCCACAATTTTATCCATCGGCTGCCCCATTAGAAAACGTAATAAACATTGCCAATGACGTATGCTGCGCCGCCAATACCCCTCCTCGCGGTAGCGATGTGCCGATGTCACAGCAACGGCATCCAAACATTTCAAACGCCCCCGCCCCAGGCGCCGCACCAGATCCACATCCTCCATAAGCGGTAAATCCCTATATCCCCCAACTTTGCGGTAAAGGTCACGATGGATAAATAGCCCCTGGTCACCATACGGCAGGGCAAACACGGCGGACCGAAATGCCACCCCTGCGCCCCATATGCGCGCAACAATAGATTTATCATTGAAACGTAGAATAAAATATCCCGCACGGGCACGACGCAAAACCATATGGCGGCGTATCTGCTGCGCCCAATCCTCAGTCAAGACAGTATCGGCATGCAAAAAAAGCATCCAATGGCGATGGGCCCGATCTGCTCCTGCCTTTAATTGTGCTCCTCTTCCGGGTGCTGTACGCAAAACCTCCACCCCTGCATCATGCGCAATAGACAAAGTTTCATCTTCAGACCCCCCATCAACCACAATTATTTCAGACACTAACTTCCCACCATCTTCCAGGCAGGCTAATGTTTGTGGTAACGTTGCAGCCGCATTCAACGTCGGAATTATCACGCTCAACATTTATTAAATCTGCTCAAATGTATTCATACGCCCCATAGTATGCCCCCATACTACAGCGGTCTAGGCCCCTCCCCGAAAGATACCTATAAAAACTAGAGTAAGAACGAACCCCGGATAACAGACTAACGCCTTATCCTCATTCTATGAGCCCTATCATGCCACCCCCCCATAGCAAAAATATATTTACGCCCAATTTAGACTTCGAAAACAAACATAGCGGCATTGTATGCGGCATAGATGAGGTCGGGCGTGGCCCTCTGGCCGGGCCGGTTATGGCGGCCGCCGTCATCCTGGACCCGCAAAATATTCCCGCAGGACTTAATGACAGCAAAAAACTATCCCCCGCCCGGCGGGAAGCCCTGTATATAGAATTGACCTCCTGTTGCCAGTATGGCGTTGGCGAAGCATCTGTCGCAGAAATAGATCGCCATAACATCCTTCAGGCCACCTACATCGCAATGCAACGTGCGGTTGAAAAACTACCCATCAGACCTGATCATGCGCTGGTTGATGGAAACCGTCTTCCCCCCCTGATTTGCCCTGCAACGACCATAATTAAAGGCGACCAAAGGTCATTATCGATTGCCGCAGCCTCCATTATCGCCAAAGTAAAACGCGATTTTTTGATGAAAGAATTGGCAAAAAACTACCCCGACTACGGATGGGAGAAAAACGCAGGATATGGTACGAAGCAACACATGGAGGCACTAAAGCTTGTGGGCGTGACTCCTCATCATCGCAATAGCTTCGCGCCAATTCGTAATCTAATCACTCAAGATTCTTAATTAACTAACTGATTCAATTAAAAAAAATTGTTGACGCGATTCGCGGTTTGACTCACACTGATTTTCAAATGTTAGTCAGTGAGAACAACCATGAAAAGAATGAACGCCTCATATTCGCCGCCAGAAGGACTGCAAGAAGAACCATTTAAGATTCTTCCCCGGGACCAGATCCTGCAGGGTGATTGCATTCAGATGATGAACCGCCTGCCGGAAAAATCCGTTGACGTTATTTTTGCTGATCCGCCATATAACCTGCAGCTTAAAGGCGATCTGCATCGTCCTGATAATTCGCATGTTGATGCCGTTAATGACCAATGGGATCATTTTGACAATTTTAAAAGCTATGATGACTTTTCACGCGCCTGGCTTGCGGCGGCGCGCCGCGTCCTGAAAGATAACGGCACATTATGGGTCATTGGCAGTTATCATAATATTTATCGGGTTGGGGCCACGCTACAGGATCTGGATTACTGGGTCCTCAATGACATCGTCTGGCGGAAGACAAACCCTATGCCTAATTTCCGCGGCAAACGTTTTACGAATGCTCATGAAACCTTGCTATGGTGTTCCAAAGGCGAAAAGTTCAACAAATATACTTTTAATTACGAAGCCATGAAGGCCTTCAATGACGATGTGCAGATGCGCTCTGACTGGCTACTGCCCATTTGTTCCGGGAAGGAACGCCTGAAAGTCAACGGACACAAAGGACATTCTACGCAAAAGCCGGAAAGCCTGCTTTATCGCGTTTTGCTCTCCTCTACAAATAAGGGCGATGTCATTTTGGACCCGTTTTTCGGTTCTGGCACAACTGGGGCCGTGGCAAAACGCCTGGGCCGTCATTATATCGGCATTGAGCGGGAAACAAAATATATTGCTTTAGCCACAGACCGCCTGAAAATGGTCGAGCCTCTCACTGACGCGGACCTTGAAATCACCCCGGCGAAACGATCCCTGCCCCGTATTCCTTTTGGAACCTTGATCGAAAGGGGCATTATCAAACCCGGCACTACGCTATACGACCTCCACAGCCGTCATATCGCCCGGGTTCGCGCAGATGGAACCTTAATTTGTGCAGATAAAACCGGCTCTATTCATCAGGTAGGCGCAAAGGTACAGGGCGCACCAAGTTGCAATGGCTGGACATTCTGGCATATGAAAATGAAAGATGGTCTGGTGCCGATTGATGAATTACGACAACAAGTTCGTAAAGACCTACACTAATCTGACATAAATCATATAGCCGCAGGCGCGACTACTATTTAAGTCGTCATCTATTACTAAAAAAACCTAAGGACCAGTTTTAACACTGCCCTTAGGGTTTTTGTTTAAATTATATATTATCAGGATAAAACCCAGCCCAAAATCACAATGCCCAGACCACTGCCAAAAGCCCAATAAGATGTCTGCCTCATTGCCACAGATTTAAGAGAAAGCACCGCACCCGTAACTAAAACCGTCGTCAGAAAGACACCAAAAATAATTCCCATAATACGAAAAATTAGCCCTGCATGGCCCTTATGAATTTCCACCATGCTCCGCATCAAATCATATTCCTGATGCACCAGCTCAATATTCAAAACTTCCGCGCCAGGATCATTTTTCAGACTGAGATGTGCTGAACTCCGCAACCCAAGCCAAAAATAATCATTGGGACGCCCCTTAACCATACTGCCGGGAAGCGATAGCCCTTTTGCCTCTAACAACGTGGTCATAACATCTTCTGCATCTTCGCCAGTTTCCGGCCATGCGGTTATTGTCTCCACAGGAAAGCGCGTCACTTCTGCGTCCCCTTTAACATCCACCAGATAGAGCGTCCCTGTCAGCACATACAATAGTGCAAGCGGCAAGAAAAAGACTGCAATATAACCGTGCAGTTTCATCCAGGTCAGACGATTAATTGTCATGAAAACTTTCCTTTAATATACACGTAACTACTTAATACAGACGAAAAAATCCCGCTGTAGATATCTTTCTATATCAAATACGCAGCACAGGTCTTAAATCTGTCGCGCGACAGACAAAAAATATGCGAACAAATGATTTCTGGATCATCTTTGAAGGATATTGAGGAATTACAGGTCCAACATTGGAGCCCGCACCATATCAATGACTTTTTTCATAACAGTCGGCAGAGGGTAGTTTTGCAACTCTGTTAAGGGGACCCATTCCCCTTCCTGTAAATTAATTATTTCTTCCAAAGCCCCCCGCATCACCTTTAATTCAAGATGAAAATGGGTAAATGTATGCCGTACGATACCCGGCAATACTGTCCAATTAGCGATAATCGGGACGCGCGGCTCACCCCTTTCTTGCCAATGGGCACATTCAACCCAATTGGAAGACGGGATTTCCATCATCCCGCCCAACAGTCCCTGCTCTGGACGTTTGCGTAGCCATAATCGCCCATCCACCTCCACCCAGAAAACAAATCCCCGGCGGGTTGCAAGATCCGCTTTACTTTTCTTTTTCGGCAGTTCCAATGCCGTTCCTGCGGCCCGCCCTTGGCAAAATTGCTGCCAAGGACAATCGCCACAATGCAATTTGCGCGGCGTACAAATGGTCGCCCCCAAATCCATTATGGCTTGGGCGTAATCACCACTGCGCTCCCTTGGCGTCAATGACTCTGCTTTCTCACGCAATATAGGGCGGCTATCCGGTATTTTCTCATGAATATTATAGAGCCGGCTGATAACCCGCTCCACATTTCCATCCACCACTGTAGACGGCACATCATAGGCAATTGCGGCAATTGCCGCTGCCGTATAAGGCCCAATGCCCGGCAATTTCAACAAGCCTTCTTCACTATCAGGAAAGATGCCTTGCCGCTCATTGGCAACGATTACCGCACATTTATGTAAATTTCGCGCGCGCGCATAATAGCCTAGCCCCGCCCACGCAGTAAGCACATCATCAAGAGGGGCTGCAGCTAAATCCTGCACCGTCGGCCAAAGCCTAACAAATTTTTCATAATAACTTTTGACCGTTGCAACAGTGGTTTGCTGCAACATTATCTCGCTTAGCCAAACTCGATATGGGTCCTGAGCCTCCCCCGCACGCCGGTCCCAGGGCCCCACTCGCCACGGCAAATCGCGTGCATGAACATCGTACCATGCCAGCAATTTCTCTGCGGCTTCCCTGTTGCTCCTCGCATCAGCGTTGTCAAAAGTTTTTACCCCGATCATAAAAAGGTCACAGTTTGTCGTTTTTCTTTAATCTATTACTGCTCTATACAGATCCTTTTATATCATGCATGCTTTCTGATAAAGGGCCAGCCTTAATAATCTCATACGGTCGTCCCCAGTGATTTATAGTGACCATAACATGACAATGACAACAAGATCACGCAGAACAAAACCGATTGCAGACGCTCTCAGAGGCTATACCAGCAAAGCCTTTCGCCGTTTTGGCTTTGCCCAGCGCGAAGTCATCTCTCGCTGGCCGGAAATTGTCGGCACTGTTCTGGCGGATCACTGTCTGCCGGAAAAACTGTCTTTCCCTCCCGGACAAAAGACCGGGGGCACGTTACATGTACGCGTTGGCAGTGGCTTCGCACTTGAATTGCAACACCTTGAACCTCTGGTCATTGAAAAAATAAACGTTTTTTACGGCTATCCTGCGGTACAAAAACTGCGTCTTCGTCAAGGACCACTACCCACGTTGCGAAGCCGCCGGGCAAAAAGAAACTATCACTTATCCGATTCTGAAAGGTCAAAACTGGAAAGCCGGTTAAGTCCCATCAAAGATTCAGCCCTAAAGGACGCCCTCTCCCAACTGGGTACCGCCATACTCGCTGAAGAAAAATCCGAAATAAAAGAACCGCTTAAGGGGCGTTTTCATAGACGCGGCAAGTCTATGCCCCCTAAATAATCATCTTTGTCGCTTGATTCACAGAAAAACTGCACCCATACTTTGGCACAACATATTGTAGGTAGAATATGATCGAACAACTATATAAGAAGAAAACACACCTCGCACGCTTGACCACCGCGCTGATAATTTTTGTTGGTGTGGCCACAACTACTCATGCCGCAGCGGATAAGCCTGACGTTGTGAAACAATCCACACAAACAACAACAACCACGGATGCAAAAAGTTCTGCGGCCACACAAACATTTTTAGGCAAAGATGTAATCTTGGGACAGGAAGATGCCCCGATCACACTCATTGAATATGCCTCAACAACCTGTGGTCATTGTGCGGACTTCCACAATGACACCCTGCCCAAAATAAAAGAAAAATATATTGATAGCGGTAAGGCCAAACTGATTTTTCGTCACTTTCCGTTAAATTCTCTGGACCTCGCAGCGTCCATGATTTCACGCTGCACCACGGAAGAACGCTATTATCCATTACTGGGTCTTTATTTTAAACGCCAATCCACATGGATGAATGCCACCGACCCCAGTGCCGAAGTTATGAAATTGGCGCGGTTAGCGGGGATAGGTAAAGACACATTTGACCAGTGCCTCGCAAATAAAGATTTGCAAACGTATTTGCTACAAGTCCGTCAGGATGGACAGAAAAAGTATAATGTCGAAGCAACACCGACGCTAATCATCAATGGTGAAACACACAAAGGCAACATGTCCTTTGAGGCATTAGACGAAATTCTTTCAAAACTGGAGTAACATAATCCGTGCATTTTAACCGCCTGCGCCTTTCTGGTTTTAAATCCTTTGTCGATCCAACTGAATTGATGATCGAACCGGGGTTGACAGGCATTGTCGGCCCCAACGGGTGCGGCAAATCCAACCTGCTGGAGGCTTTGCGCTGGGTCATGGGGGAAAACCGCGCCAAAAGCATGCGTGGCAGCGGCATGGATGATGTTATTTTTGCCGGCACAGACCGCCGCCCCGCCCGTAATCTGGCTGAGGTCAGTCTGAATATTGACAATACCTCCCGCACAGCCCCCGCCGCCTTTAATGATGAAATAGAACTGGAAATTTCCCGCCGTATAGAACGGCAAAGTGGTTCCGCCTATCGCCTGAATAGCAAAGATGTCCGCGCCAAAGACATTCAATTATTATTTGCTGATGCTGCAACGGGGGCGCATTCACCGGCCTTGGTTAGTCAGGGACGCATCGGGGCCTTAATCAACGCCAAGCCCAAAGAACGCCGCGCCGTCCTGGAAGACGCCGCAGGCATAAGCGGACTGCATAGTCGCCGCAATGAAGCCGAACGCCGTCTTCAAGCTGCGGAAGACAATCTGACCCGCCTTGGAGATATTGAACAACAACTACAAAACCAAATCCGCCATTTAAAGCGGCAGGCGACCCAAGCCGAAAAATATAAAGACATTAGCGGCCAACTGCGCCAGAAACAGGCCTTGCTTTTCTTGCTCGAATGGCAGGAGCTACATCAGACAATAATCCAGACAGAACAACGTCTTCGCGAAGCAGAGCAGCAGGTCGCGGCCATCACCACCGATGTCAGCAGCCTAAGCACGGAACAAGCCGTCCTCACAAGCAAAATGCCCGACCTAAGGCAGGCTGAGGCAGAAGCTGCGGCAAAACTTCATCGCCTAACGCTAGCCCGTGATGGCCTTGATGCTGAAGAAGAACGTCTTCGGCACATGCAGGAAAAGCTCACCCAACAGTTGGCGCAGACACAACAAGATGAAAGTCGTGAGCAAAATAGCATTACGGATATGGCCGCCACCCTCACGCGGCTGGAAGAAGAACGCGATCGCCTGCGCCATGAACAACAAGTGCAGGATGTTGATATCGAAGCACTGGCCCTGGCATTTTCAGAACAACAAAAAAAGACGCTGGACACCGAATGGGCATTAGAAGAACTTACAAATAAATTAGCCCAGTATAATGCCAAACAACATAATTTGCAGCGCGATGTCGAAGACGCTAAAAATCGTAGCGAAAAATTAAAAGAACAAAAATCCTCTATCGAAGAACGTCTGGCCAGTCTCCATTCATCCAATCTTTTTACCCAGGCCCTGAAAGAAGCCCAAAATAATTTAGACAAAGCAGAACAAGAACTTCTGCATGCCAGACAATATTATGATAAATGCGAAAAAGATCGCCAACAGGCAGAAGAATACCACCTACAGGCCCGAGAAGACCTAAACGCCATAGAAGCCACACATACCCGCTTGCATACAGAAATTGACGGCCTTGCCGAAGTCTTGAATACGGGTTTACGCGATAGCGATACTGCACTATTCCAAAGCATCAGTGCCACCCCCGGATATGAAGCCGCCCTTGGCGCAGCATTAGACGGTGACCTGGAAGCCCCGCTTGACGAAGACGCTCCTATCCATTGGCGTAAATTACCACCTCTGGAAGATATACCCACTCTGCCTACAGGCGCCACGCCTCTGGCCAATTTTGTCAGCGGCCCTGAACTTTTACACCGCCGCCTCGCAATGATAGGCGTTATGGAAAATGCCGATCAGGCAACCGCTTTAATGCCGTCTCTTTTACCGGGCCAACGGCTTGTCACGCGGGATGGCGGATTGTGGCGGTGGGATGGCTTTTGTGCGTCTCCGGAGGCCCCGACCGCCGCAGCTATACGTTTATCACAGCAAAACCGTTTAAAACACCTGCACACAGCCCTGCATAAAGAAGAACAAAAAAAGGCATCGGCCACTGCCTATACGAATGATACCGCTGCAAAGCTCGATACCGCCCAAAAAGAGACCCGTACAGCACGAGACCAATGGCGCAACGTTGAACAACATGTTGCCCGCCTACGTCGTGAATTGACAGAGGCCGAAAAACAATCTGTCCGCCATCAGTCTGAAGAAAGCGCATTGAAAGAACGGTTAGATCACCTTTCCGAAGAAGAACAGCATATCAATCATCGCCTTTCCGCCGCGCAAGACCAATTGAAAGACCTTCCGCAAAGTATCGAACTTGAACAGCAAATCAGCATTGCTCGCGAACAGGTTGAACGGGAACGCCATACATTATCCGAAGCACGTTTGGCCCATGATGGTCATACCACACAGCACAAGGCACGTGAGAACCGTTTGGCGCAAATAGATGCCGAACTGGATGATTGGCAGCGCAGGCGCGACAACACACAAAAACATTTACAGAATTTATCGCAACGACAGGCCGATGCTCAGGCCGAATTAAAATCTCTTGCCGATCGACCGGGCGAAATTGTCCTGCAACGGCGGCAGTTAAATACAGAAATCGACAAGGCCTCTGTTGGACGTCAGGGCGTTGCTCAAAGATTGGCTGAAGCAGAAAACCACCTCTCTCTAAAAGATGCTGAAATCCGTAAAATCCAAGAACAGTTAGCACAGGCCCGCGAACAGCGCGCCCGTGCAGAAGCCAGCTTGGAACAGCAGCAAGACCAGAAAACACAGCAGAAATCGCGTATCAGGGAAGAATTCAACTGTAACCCGCTTGATCTCCGCGGCCTCACCGGACTGGCCGCCGAAGATGAAACACCGGACCTTGCCCAAACTCATGCCGATGTTGAACGATTAAAGCTTAGTCGTGATCGTATGGGGCCTGTCAATTTACGGGCGGATACGGAACTCAAAGAATTTGAAGAACAACTTTCAAATTCCATTTCCGAAAGAGAAGATCTAGATAAAGCAATCACACGCTTGCGGCAGGCGATCTCCAGCCTGAATAAAGAAGGACGCGAACGGATGCTGAAGGCCTTTGACGAGGTAAACAGCCATTTCAAAGAACTGTTCACCCTATTATTTGGCGGTGGAGAAGCACATCTAACCTTAACAGAATCTGACGACCCGCTAGATGCGGGGCTGGAAATTATGGCCTCTCCCCCCGGGAAAAAATTACAACATCTGTCCTTATTGTCTGGTGGTGAACAGGCCCTTACGGCCCTGTCACTGATCTTTGCCGTCTTTATGACGAATCCATCACCTATCTGCGTGTTGGATGAGGTGGACGCGCCCCTTGATGACGCCAATGTTGAACGTTTCTGCGCGCTTTTACATGAAATGACAAACCGTACAGAAACACGCTTCCTGATTGTCACCCACAATGCGATAACAATGTCGCAAATGCGGCGTCTTTATGGGGTCACAATGGTGGAACGCGGTGTCTCGCAACTTGTTTCCGTGGATCTGGATGCAGCGGAAAAAATCCGCGATGGCGTACACGATTCTCTTGCCGTCTAAGACCTTGGTTAAAAAAATTGTGCTCTGCAAAATAACTATCCATAAAAGATTATAAAAATCAAACACTTAGATCCATTAAAAACCTTATAATCTTAGACCCTTTTGTAACTTGACAGTCCTATGGCCACAAACTATGGTGCACTCAAATTTTCGCGGGTATAGGCCTTTGGTCTGTGGCCAGCGCAGACAGCAAGGGTTCAAGGATGTGGATTTATGATAGATAACTCCCAATCTCCCGGCCCTAAAAAGCTTGACGCCCTGTCCGCCCGCATAAAGCAGGCACAGGAAGCCAACAAAGCTCCTGACGCCCCGGATCGCGGCAAACAGACAGCCATGGGCATGGCCTTTCGTCTAAGTGTCGAGATGGTATCAGGCCTTTTGGTCGGTGGGGTTATGGGATGGTGGCTTGACAGATGGTTAGAAACAAAACCATGGATGATGTTATGTTTCTTCTTTCTGGGTGCTGCAGCGGGCATGCTGAATGTGTATCGGGCAGCAATGTCTATGCAGAAGTCTGCTGAAGAGGAACAAAATGGGGAACGCCCCGACTGAATAATGCCGGACTGGTTTACGTTCAGACCGGATGTGTATTAAGGAAGACGTAAAGGGTTTTTATTGTGTCTGCTAATCCTCTCGCTCAATTTGAGGTTAAACGCCTCACTGCAGAACCGCTTCTGGTTGGAGGCTTTGACATTTCCTTCACCAACGCATCCCTTTTCATGGTGGTTGTTGTGACTGTAGCCTCCCTTTTTCTAGGGATGGGCGTTCGCCGCGCGGCCATTGTGCCCGGCCGCTGGCAATCCATTGTGGAAATGAGCTACGAATTTATCGCCAATATGGTGCGCGATAATGTCGGCAACGAAGGCCGCAGATACTTCCCGTTTATTTTTACCCTGTTTATCTTCATTCTGACATGTAACTTAGTCGGTATGGTGCCCTACTCTTTCACTGTCACTAGTCATATTATTGTGACTTTTGCGTTGGCTGCTGTTGTCTTTTTGGGGGTAACCTTCATCGGCTTTATGTGTCATGGCATGGCTTTCCTGAAGATGTTTGCGCCAGGCGGCGTCCCCTTGTGGTTGATGCCGATGCTGATTGTGATTGAGGTCATTTCCTACATGACCCGTCCCATCAGCCTCTCTGTCCGTTTATTTGCCAACATGACAGCCGGCCATACGATTATGAAAGTTTTCGCAGGCTTTGTTGTCTCAATGGGGGCAGCGGGGGGCGCATTAACGGCTGCCGCGGCACTGCCTTTTGCGTTTGAAATCTTTTTGATCGGCCTGGAATTCTTGGTGGCCTTCCTGCAGGCCTATGTGTTCACTGTGCTGACGTGTCTTTATCTTAATGATGCCATCCATATGCATCACTAGGAACTGTTGAATTGTAACTGTAAACAAACTTATTTTGCTAAATTAAGAGGATTTAATCATGGAACTCGAAGCTGCAAAAATGATCGGTGCTGGTCTGGCAACTATCGCTCTGGCTGGTGTTGGTATTGGTATGGGCAACATCTTCGGTAGCTTCATGCAGGGTGCACTGCGCAACCCCGCTGCAGCCCCTAAAGTATTTGGTAACCTGATGCTGGGCTTTGCCCTGACAGAGGCGATTGCCCTGTTCGCATTGGTTATTGCCATGCTCATCCTGTTCGTATTCTAGTCCTCGACAGAATAATATAGAACAGATCGTTACGGGAATGCGTGCGGAGCAAATCTCCGCCGCCTTCCACTTTCAGGCACTATTTGGGGAGCTGACATGCCTCAGTTAAATCCCGAATTCTTTACTCCTCAGCTTTTTTGGTTGCTGATTACCTTTTCTGTGCTTTTTGTCGTACTGGCAAAAAGTGTTCTTCCACGTATTGCTGGTGTTCTTGAGGAACGCGAGCTGCGTATTGGCTCTGATCTGGAAAAAGCTCAGCAGCTAAAGGAAGAAGCAGAAAAAGTACAGACTGCATATGAAGAAAGTCTGGTTGAATCTCGCGCAAAGGCCGTACAGCTTGCGACGGAGACCAAGGCAAAGCTTCAAGCCATTGCTGATGAACGCAAAGCCGCCCTTGATGCGGAATTAGCGACAACACTGGCTGATGCAGAAAAGCGCATTACATCTGCAAAAGAAGATGCACTCGCAAATCTGCAATCTGTTTCCGTTGACGCCTGCCAGGCTGTTGTTTCGAAGCTCATCGGCGTGGATCTGGACCAAGCAACCGTCAAGGCCGTTGTCGAAAAAGAAACCGGAAACTTCACGAAAGGGGTGGCATAATGGCGACTGATGCGCAACCCACTCTTCAGCAGTCCACAGCTGTTCCTCATGGCGACCCGTACGCGGTAGACGCTCACCATGGAACAGAGGCATTTTATGCGGATCCGACTTTTTGGGTGCTGATGGCCTTCATCCTGTTTTTTGTGGTACTTTTCTATTTAAAGATCCACAAGACATTGGCGGGCCTTCTCGATGAACGGTCAGAAAAAATTGCCCGGCAAATAGACGAAGCCCGTACATTGCGTGAAGAAGCTCAGGCTCTCTTGGCACAGTATCAACGCCAGCAGATGGAAGCTTCCAAAGAGGCTGAAGACATCATCAAGCATGCCGAGGAAGACGCAAAAATCATCACAGATCAAGCTGAAAAAGATCTTGAGGCACTGGTGGCACGCCGCACACAACTTGCAGAAGAGAAAATCGCACAATCCGAAGCATTGGCGATACAGGAAGTGCAGCAGGCAGCCGTCACTGTTGCGATGGCTTCTGCCCGCACACTTATTGCAGAAAATGTTAAGGGTGGCTTGCAAGAAAAGCTAGTGGAACAGTCCGTTTCTGACCTGGACAAAAACGTCCACTAAGTCACCTTACAGAGTTCATAAAAAGCCGGCTGAAATCTTTAGCCGGCTTTTTTATGTATTCATTTTATATCGTGCCCGCCCCTAACGGCCATCATATACGCCTAAGTCCTGAATGGCCGTAACCAGCAATTTGGTGAAATAAGCCTGATCCTGCACGCCAACATGAGAACTGTCCGGCAGGGGAATATCCGCCATCCCCGGAATATCCATAAAATGCAGACTATCGGCATGCTTACTGGCCAGCACATCCCAATACTCAGCCCGTGGTAGTGCCTTCTGGTCTACATCCCAATGCCCTTCTGAAGTCGGCATCCGTACAATCACCACACGCCCACCACGTTTCTCAATCTGGCGGATATAGCCCATCATCATATCCAGATTGGCCATCCACTCGCCCTTGCGGGCCGGCGTGAAAGCTTCGGCTGTTTTCGATGCCCGCGCGACACGGGCTGCTTTATAACCATCAATATCAATCTGGCTGTAATCTGTATTGCGCTGACGTTCTTCGGTCACCACATTCATCGCCGGACCAAATAACGTCTGATCCCCTTCGATTAAGGCCCGGACAACCGATGTCATACCATAGCGCGGGTTGCGTGAAACCAGCCTTGATTGCGCCTCACGGTCAAACCAGAAATTCACGCGATTATTCATCCCCCAGTTGCGATGATAATAATCCACGTGACCAGCCTGTTCCCGCCAGGCCTCATCATACAATCCGTGACTGGACAGGGCCATGACCACCACACCGGAAAAACTCGTTTTCTCCGCAATATCTTTCAACGTTGCCAGCGGGGCCTCACCTGCGACAGACAGTTGATACAAACGATCAAACTCTATACCTTCACGATACGCGGCTAGTGAAACTGCCGATATCATTCGCGATGCCCCCAACAATACTGTCGCCTGTTTTGTCGGGCTGGCCTCTATTTTCTGACGTATATAGCTCCAGCTTTTAATGCCGTTATCGTAACTGGGCACCACATCATGTCCCCGCCAGAACATCTCCACCGCGCCGACACAGACCGCTGTCACCATTGCTGTGCCCAGCAATAATGTCTTCAGGCCAACTTTCGGCGCCCGATCAGAACTGGAAGTAAATGAAGGCACGATCTTCTCCCGGTGACATAATAATCAACGTCAGCATGATGCCAAGCACCATCGCTTTAAGTAAATCTGGGACCTTGGCCGCTGCGTCTTCCAACGTGGTATTGCGCAGCATGGCATGCATAAACAGCAGGCCGGTAATCCCCACACCCACAAGGGCCACATCCACACGGCTGACATAAATCTCGGCATAAGGCAGCAGGAACAAGGTCGCCTGTATAATCTCGAACGCCTTGTCAAAGCTGCTGGCGCGGAAAAACACCCAGGCCAGACAGACCAGACCAAAGGTGACCCCGGCCAGAAACAGGCGACCCAGCATGGTCTTCCAGATACGCCATTGCCCCATCAGGCGATTGGCCAGTCGTTCCAGCACCAGATAACTGCCATGCAGCCCACCCCAGACCACAAAGGTCCAGCTGGCCCCATGCCACAATCCCCCAATCAACATGGTCAGTGCCAGATTGCGATAAGTTTTGACTTTGCCATGTCGGCTTCCCCCCATACTGATATAAAGGTAATCACGCAGCCAGCTTGACAGGGATATATGCCAGCGACGCCAGAAATCAGAAAAACCGATCGCGGCATAAGGAAACCTGAAATTATCCGGCAGGGCAAAACCTAATGCCATAGCCACCCCGATGGCCGTTGTTGAATAACCGGCAAAATCACAAAATATCTGTCCTGCAAAAGCCAATGTGCCCACAGCCGCCGCCATGGATGATACTATTGCAGTACTATCATAGACCTTCTCCACGACCGGCGCGAAAAGCCCATCCGCCAACACCACCTTTTGGAAAATCCCCAGAATAATAAGGCTGACTGCCCATCCCATTTTCGACCAATTGACCGATTTCGGCGTATCACATTGCGGCAGGAAATCATGGGCCCGCACAATCGGTCCTGCAACCAGTTGCGGAAAAAACGTCACATATAACGCATAGTCTGTAAAACTATGCCAGGGCTTCATCTGACGCTTATAAATATCCAGGGTATAGGACAGTGTTTGGAACGTATAAAACGAAATGCCTACGGGCAGAATAATATCCATCTCCAGGGGCTGATAGGCGACACCGATCATTGCGGCCATATCAACAAAACTGTTCACAAGGAACTCGCTGTATTTAAAGAACCCCAGTAAGCCTAAATTCACAGATAGACTGCAGATAAGAAAGAACTTCCGTAACCTGATAGACGTTGCATAGGCGATACGTTGCGCCAGAAGCCAATCCACCAGCGTTGAAAACCAGATTAAAATGACAAAAGGCGGGTTCCAGGCCGCATAAAAAAGATAGCTGGCCCCGATCAACAAAATCTTTTTAGATTTCCAGCGAATGGGACTGCTGTAAAACGCCAGCACCACCGCTAAAAAAAGAATAAACGTATAAGAATTAAAAACCAAGAGACCGCCCCCTTCTTCAATCCTTACTCTTTACCTCATGAGTATAAAAGAAGTCTTACGAAGCGAGCAAAAACCTAAGAATGAGAGTCCGCCCCTTGGGACGCTGATATCCCTAGGCGTTACGCACCATATCCGCCACATCGGCCAATGCCGGGCGCAGCACCTCTACCAGTTTCTTATCCAAGTTAACTGCTTCCAACGCCGCATCCATGCACATCATCCACATATCGCGGGCTTCCGCATCAATTTTATATGGGGCATGCGGCTCTGTCATGCACATGCCATTTCCCTGTTCCAACCATGTCCTTGGGCCGCCCAGCCATGCCATTAAATACAGGCTCAACCGCTCTTCCATCGGTTTCAGGTCACTTTTGTGCATATCCCGAATTTTCTTCACTTCGGGCATTGTATCCATCGCTTTGTAGAATTCATGAACCAATGCGCGGACAACGGGCTCACCGCCCATAACGTCATAGGGTGTCTTCATCTGTGATAACCTCATTTATTCTTGTTTTCTATAATATGAATTCAGCCTAAAATAAATACTCTCCGCTTAAAAATCCATTTTCAGCAAAAGATCGGCAGTTTTAGAACAATGACACAAATTGCCCCGTCCCAGGCCGAAGTTATTTCTTTTCTGCGGCAATATATTGCCCGTGCTGACGATTACGCTGAAATTGAAACTCATATCTCCCATATTTTTCTGAAAGATGACGTTGCCTTTAAACTGAAAAAAGCATTGTGTTTCGATTTTCTTGATTTCAGCACACTGGCCGCACGCCAACACTATTGTCAACGGGAATTCACCCTAAATCAACGAACCGCCCCCGCTCTCTATCTTGATGTTCTTCCTATTACCCGCAACCCTGTAACGAACGGTCTATGCATAGGCGGCCAGGGGCCTGCCATGGACTGGATCATAAAAATGCGCCGTTTCGACCAACAAAACCTTCTGTCACATATGGCAGAAAGTCGCAGCCTTGACCTGACTTTGATCTGCACATTAGCAGACCACATTATCTCATTCCATAACAGTGCAGAGGCCAAACCGGACTTTGGCAACCCCGAATATTATGCCTCTGTCATCAATAGCATTGGTGACAATCTTCGCGCGGCCCCTGACATCCTTCATGAAAACGATATTTCCGCCCTTGTAAGGCGGCTCAAGAGCCTTCTCAGCCAGCATCAGGACCTGATCCGTCACCGCGCGGATCACGGACTTGTCCGTCAATGCCATGGCGATTTACATCTCGCCAATATTGTCCTCTATAATGGCCAGCCTGTCCCGTTCGATTGTATCGAATTTTCTGAGGATATCGCTAATATTGATGTCCTCTATGATCTTGCATTTACACTCATGGACCTGTTGCATTACGACCTGCGGCCACACGCCAACCTGCTACTAAACCGTTATATGGAAGCCCGGCGTGATTATCAGGGCCTTGCTCTTCTTCCTTTTTTTATGGCCCTGCGGGCAGGAATAAGGGCTATGGTCACCGCCATTGCCGCAGGTGAGGCGGCCACCGCTAGCCAAAAGCAGGATATTCGTCATTATCACGCGCTGGCCCTTCATCTTTGTACCTTGCCAACTGCACAAATGGTCGCCATCGGCGGGCTGTCCGCCAGTGGCAAATCAACTGTTGCGCAACAAATCGCTCTTGACCTTATGCCAGGCTCTGGCGCAATCATTTTACGCAGTGACGGAATCCGCAAACGCCTGTTTAACCAACGACCGGAAACAACACTACCGCCTGACGCCTATAACCGTAACGTCAGCCGCAAAGTCTACGCCATCATGCAAGACGATGCTGAAGCGGCACTGCATGCAGGCTACACCGTCATATGTGATGGTACACACCTCTCCCCCGCTGGTCGTGAGGATCTTGCCCAAAAGGCGATGGCATTATCGCTCCCCTTTACAGGCCTGTGGATAGAAGCAACGCCAGACAATTTACGCAACCGGATAAAACATCGGAAAAATGACGCTTCTGACGCCACATTAGACGTTCTGGAACGACAATTAAAACAGGATTCCGGTCCAATTAAATGGACGATATTGGACGGCAACCGTGACCGTCAAAGCCTGCACCAGCAGGCCTTGACCGCCCTCTCATCCCGCTAACCAACGTTTTTAAGAAAGCCTTTTGCCATTATCCTAGTTCGTGGTGCTTGCCGGGGGCGGGCTCCAACGTAAAATTGGTTTACGGGCCGCAGCCGTTTCATCCAGCCGCCGACGCGGGGCCAAATACGGTGCCGCGCTAAAGCGATCATTATCGCCCTGCGTTGCGGCCGCCACCAAGCCACGTAAAGAAGTGATGAACTCGTCCAGATTCTTCTTACTTTCTGTTTCTGTAGGCTCGATCAACATCGCCCCATGTACAACCAAGGGGAAATACATCGTCATGGGATGGAATCCTTCATCGATCATCGCTTTGGCAAAATCCAATGTAGTGACGTTACTATCTTTGAGAAAACGATCATCAAACAAGCATTCATGCATACAAGGGCCTGCATAGGACGCTGTCATGACATCCGACAATGATGCCATGACATAATTGGCCGCCAATACGGCATCTTCTGCCACCTGCATCAATCCGTCAGCCCCGTGTGACAACATATAAGACATAGCCCGTACGAACATACCCATTTGACCATGAAACGCTGTCAGGCGGCCAAAGCTCTGGCTGTCCTCATCTGTTTCTTCCATGGTAAAGCCCCCGTCACGCCATTCGACCAAAGGTCGCGGCATATAGGGCACTAACGCCTCGGAAAACACAACCGGGCCACTGCCGGGACCACCGCCCCCATGGGGCGTGGAAAAGGTTTTATGTAAATTGATGTGCATGCAATCCACACCTAAATCACCTGGACGTACTTTACCGACGATGGCATTAAAATTGGCCCCATCACAATAAAAGTAAGCCCCGGCTGCATGCACAGCCTCTGCGATATTAATAATATCCCGCTCAAAAAGACCGCATGTATTGGGATTCGTCAACATTACGGCGGCGACATCTTCGTTTAATGCCTCTTTTAAAGCAGCCAGATCCACACGCCCTTCCGAAGTGGCTGCAATGGACTGCACCTGATAGCCACATAATGCCGCGGTCGCCGGATTAGTCCCATGGGCAGACTCGGGGACCAGCACCACTTTACGGGCATTCCCCTTTGCCTCCAACGCCGCACGAATAGCCATCAGCCCACATAATTCGCCATGGGCTCCCGCTTTAGGTGATAAGGCAACACCGGGCATGCCCGTTAATGTCTTTAACCAATGGCCCAACATATCCATAAGGCCCAGGGCCCCTTGCACTGTTTCTTCGGGTTGTAACGGGTGAATATCCGTAAAGCCTGGCAAGCGGGCCATTTTTTCATTCAACCGGGGATTATGCTTCATGGTGCATGACCCCAAGGGATATACCCCCATGTCAATCGCATAATTCTGCCGGCTCAACCGGGTGTAATGCCGCAATGTATCAGGCTCGGATAATCCGGCTAGGCCAATATCGCCTTCGCGGCCCATTTGCCCCAGACGTGACGTGACTGCCGGCACCTCAGGCAGATCAACCCCGGTCATCTCCGGGCTGCCCCGCTCGTATAAAAGTGGCTCTTCCAATGCCAGCCCCTGATGACCGCTCACAGTTTCCACAACACCTGTTGGGCCTTGTTCTGCGCCGCTTGTGGTCGGGCGCCCCTGACGGTTCATCATGACAAAACCTCTTTTAGCCCGGCTTCCAAGGCCATCATATCTTCGTCCTGTACTGTTTCTGTGACCGCCACAACCAGTAAATCGTCCATATGCTGTTGTGGCAATAAACGTGAGACAGGAACACCCGCCAAAATATTCTGTGCTGCCAAGGTGTTCACGACCTCCGCTGCAGGACGAGGCAGGCGTATTGTAAATTCATTAAAAAAGGCTGCGTTTAGAATCTCCACGCCTTCGATTAGCTCCAGTCGCTCTGCCAATTGTACGGCCCGCGCATGATTGAGAGCCGCTAACTGCCTGTATCCTTTTTCTCCCAACAAGGACAGATGGATACTGAACGCCAGGGAACAAAGTCCTGAATTCGTGCATATATTACTGGTGGCCTTTTCACGCCGAATATGCTGTTCCCGTGTCGATAGGGTCAGCACAAAACCCCGCCGCCCTTCAGCGTCTATGGTCTCCCCACATAATCGTCCCGGCATCTGCCGCACATATTTTTGCCGTGTCGCTAACAATCCTAAATAAGGTCCCCCGAAATTCAGGCCATTGCCCAAAGACTGCCCTTCCCCTACGACAATGTCCGCGCCCATGGCTCCCGGTGAACTAATTGCCCCCAATGACACGATTTCTGTCACGACAACCACCAATAAGGCCTTCTTCTCCTGTGCCGCCGCCGCCAGGGCACTAAAATCTTGAATATGCCCAAAAAAGTCCGGGTATTGCACGACAACACATGACGTCTCGTCATCTATTTGGGCGATTAAATCTTCATCGGCTGTTGGTGCCGGCGGATTTATAACAACATCATCATCGGTAAAAGTCGTTACCGTTTTAACCACATCACGATATTGCGGATGGAGACCACCGGATAAGACCGCCTTTTTCCGCCGCGTGATACGTCGGGCCATTAACACGGCTTCGCCGCAACCTGTCGAACCATCATATAAAGATGCATTCGCCACATCCATACCGGTAATCTGCGCAACCTGCGTCTGAAACTCAAAAAGAGCCTGAAGCGTGCCCTGACTGATTTCCGGCTGGTAGGGGGTATACGCTGTCAGAAATTCTCCACGTTGAATAAGGTAATCAACCGTTGCAGGCACATGATGACGATAAGCCCCGGCCCCGATAAAAAAGGGCACTTCCCCGGCGACAGTATTTTGCCGCGCTAATGACGTCAGGTTGCGTTCTACGCTTAATTCGGTTGCATGTTTCGGTAAATCAACGGGTTGAGATAACAACACATCAGGGTCAACATCGCAATATAAGGCGTCCACATTGTCGACCCCGATAACCGACAGCATGTCGGAACGATCCTGCGCGGTAAACGGAAGATAACGCATCAGCCATCCAATCCCTGAATATAAGTCGCATAGGCGGCCTCATCCATCAACCCCTCCAGCTCTGCGGGGTCAGACAATTGCATTCTAAAAAACCATCCGTCACTCTGCGATGCTGTATTCACCAATGCGGGCTCTTCTTCCAAGGCGCTGTTACCTGCAACAACAGTACCGCTTACCGGCGCATAAACCTCACTGGCGGCTTTCACAGATTCAACAACTGCGGCCTCATCACCCTTGGCCAACGCACGTCCCTCTTCCGGTATTTCCACAAAGACAATATCCCCCAAAGCCTGTTGGGCATAATCGCTAATACCTACAATGGCATCACTGCCATCAACATTGATCCATTCATGGTCTTCTGTGAAATAAAGTTTACTCATCTGCCTAACCTTTTTGTCTACCGATAATAACGATGGGGAATAAACGGCAAATCTATGATCTGCCCGGGTAATGTTTTCTGTCGCACACGCAATCCGACATTTTGTCCTGCCTGAAAATGGGGGGCATCCACATAGCCCATGGCGATCGGGCAACCCATACTGGGTGAAAAGCCCCCACTGGTCACCCGGCCGATAACTTGGCCGTCCTTATCAACAATCTCTGCTCCCTCACGCGCCGGGGCACGACCACCTAAGCGTATGCCAACACGTTGACGTCCAGCCATGCCCGTTAGTTGCTGCTGAATAATATCCGCACCCGGAAAGCCCCCTTCCATGCGGCGGCGTTTGCCGATAGCCCATGACAAAGCGGCTTCAACAGGTGTTGTCTCAGAGGTGATATCGTGGCCATACAGGCATAACCCCGCCTCCAACCGCAATGAATCACGGGCACCCAACCCAACCGGGGCCACATCCCGGTCCGCCAGTAACGCACGGGCTACGGTCTCTGCCTGATCCGAAGGCATTGAAATTTCAAAACCATCTTCGCCGGTATAACCTGACCGGCTGATGTCGCATCCTACCCCTGCGATTTGGACAGAGGCCATCGACATAAACGGTTGTGCAGCGTTAAACCCGTCTGCCACACGTTCCATAACCGCCGCCGCGCATGGCCCCTGTAACGCAAGCAGGGCCTGCGTCGTCAATAGTTTTATCGATATATCCGCATGCAGATATCGCCGCAGATGCTCAAGATCCTGTGTCTTACACGCCGCATTGACAACCAGAAATAGGTCATCCTGTCGTCGCGTTATCATCAGATCATCAAGAATGCCGCCCTGTGCATTTGTAAACAGGCTATAGCGAATGCGCCCCGGTGCTAAATCCACAATATTACCGGGAACTAATTTCTCTAATGCTGCCTCTACATTGTTTCCGGACAAGATAACCTGGCCCATATGCGAAACGTCAAACAGGCCAGCTTTCTCCCGGGTATGACGATGTTCCGCCATAATACCCGCCGGATATTGCACAGGCATCGCATAGCCTGCAAAGGGGACAAGCTTTGCTCCTAACTCCTGATGGAGGTTGTATAGTGCTGTGTGCTGTAACGTCGCATCGGGGGTGGACATTTCCACTCTCCATCATCCAAACAGATTGCAAGAAACCGGCAAGGCAAACCTTCGCCCGCGCGGTCAATTATTCTTGCCCCCTCTGTCATGGAACCTGAGAGAATGACCAGCCCATAAGAATTGACTGGCTTACCCCGTCGGTGAAGTCATGGCCTATAGAAGCCAGTTTCTTACTTTCCAGAGTGCTAAGATGTCCCGGTCCGGTTGCCTGAGAGTTTCCGGGGCGGTTGCTCCTTCGGCGCCGGTAATAAACCGAACTCTCCCGCAGACGTCATAAAGCTTGATAGACATCATATGATTCCATCCGCGGGAGTCAATCCGGTGTTTTAAATTCCGCAAACGACAAAGACAAATAAGTCACTGCCTACGACGTATACGGATCGTCATATATTTTTTACAGGGCGTTGTGACCACCGTCACATGTCACGCCACCGTCGTTATGTTTACACCCACAGAAGAACACTTTTTTGCTTTCTTCGGCTGTGTATTTAATCGGGGTAAAGTCAGTCCCTTTATGCTGGCCATCACAGAAAGGCTGATTGGCACTTTTGCCGCATGTGCAGTACCAGTAATCTTTACCGGCTTCAACATCGACAGGAATGGGGCTTTTTGTTGCAATGACGGGTTCGGACATAGAAATTCTCCAATTCAAATTGAGGTTAAACAGACTTTACTGTTTTCTACTAATCGTTCAATAAAAAACATTTCAGGCATCGGGATTTCCAGATTGCAATATGACTAAAAAAGCCCCTTGGAAAAGCCCCCTGAAAACCGTAAAAGATAATCTAAGGTCATTCTATTAAGGATGCAAAAAAAGGTTAACACCCATTTATGACAAAACAGGCTGTGAAAATTTATCTTGCCAACCCACGCGGTTTTTGCGCCGGCGTTGATCGGGCCATACAAATTGTCGAATTGGCACTGAAAAAATACGGCCCCCCGGTCTATGTCCGTCATGAAATCGTGCATAATCGCTACGTAGTGGAAAACCTTGAAGCCAAAGGGGCTGTTTTTGTTGATGAGCTTGATGAAGTTCCCGACACGGCACCGCCTGAAACACCTGTTATTTTTTCTGCCCACGGTGTGCCCAAATCTGTGCCGCGGGAAGCCGCAGAACGAAATATGTTTTTTTTGGATGCGACCTGTCCACTGGTCAGTAAAGTCCATCGCGAAGCAGAACTTCATCATAGTCTGGGCCATGATATCGTTCTCATTGGCCATGCGGGTCACCCGGAAGTCATCGGTACTATGGGCCAGCTACCTGACGGTGCGATCAGTCTGGTTGAAACTGTTGATGATGTTGCAAAGTTATCCCCACGCAATCCTGATAATCTGGCTTATGTCACGCAAACCACGCTGGCAGTGGATGATACTGCCGAAATTATTGGGGCCCTGCAAAAACGTTTTCCGTCATTAATCGCCCCTAAAAAAGAAGACATCTGCTACGCCACAACGAACCGACAAGACGCGGTCAAAGAAATGACAACACAGGTAGAGGCCGTGTTAATTATTGGTGCTCCCAACAGCTCTAATTCCAAACGTCTCGTGGAAGTCGCCCTCAGACGCGGGGTTCAGGCCAGCCTCATACAGCGGGCGGCGGATATTAACTGGCAGGATTTCGAAACAGTAAAGCATGTGGGAATTTCCGCCGGGGCCTCCGCGCCGGAAGAACTCGTGGAAGAGGTCATCGCCGCTTTTCGTCAACGTTTTGATGTGACCCTGACATCTTTACGCACCACTGAAGAAAATATAAAATTCAAACTTCCTGCGGCCCTGACCGCCTGATATCAAAAGAGAGAGATTATGGCGGTCTATACACAGGTTGATGCCGATGATATTGCAAATTTTCTTACTGATTACGATGTGGGGAACATCATCAGTTTTAAAGGCATTGCCGAAGGTGTTGAGAATTCCAACTACCTGCTGCAAACGGACCAAAACCATTTCATTTTGACCCTTTATGAAAAACGCGTAAATCCAGACGACCTCCCCTTCTTTCTTAATCTTATGGACCATCTGGCCCAAAAGGGGCTGAACTGTGCGACACCCGTCCGCGATCGTCAGGGGCAAGCCCTCAAGGAATTATGTGGCCGTCCGGCGGCTCTCATTTCCTTCCTGCAAGGCATGTCCATAAATAAACCCACGCCGCACCATTGCCGTCAGTTAGGGCAGGCACTGGCACAGATGCATAATGCAACCGCCGATTTTAAAATGACCCGCGTCAATAATCTGTCTGTGGACGGCTGGCAAAATCTTATGGACCAATGTATTGATCGTGCGGACAACGTTATTCCTGGTCTTTCTGGCATCTTACAAACAGAAATGAAATGGTTAGGCGATCATTGGCCCGAACACCTGCCAAGCGGCGTTATTCATGCAGACTTATTTCCCGACAACGTCTTCTTTCGCGGGGACACTCTCTCTGGTTTGATTGATTTTTATTTCGCCTGCACAGATATTCTGGCGTATGACCTTGCCATTTGCCTCAATGCTTGGTGCTTTGAAACCGATGGGTCCTTTAACATTACCAAGGCACGCAACCTGACCCGTGGCTACCACAATGTGCGTCCTTTAAGTACCGCAGAATATGATTCATTACCGTTATTGTGCCGTGGGGCTGCCATGCGCTTTCTGCTCACACGTCTTTATGATTGGCTGCACCAGGTCGAAGGGGCCACTGTCACTGTCAAAAACCCGCGCGAATATCTGGAAAAATTAACATTTCATCAGGCCATCACCTCGGCCTCTGCTTATGGGCTGGAATAATAAGGAAAAAATGATGTCCTCCCCTACGACCCACGTCACAATTTATACTGATGGTGCCTGTTCGGGAAATCCTGGTCCTGGCGGCTGGGGCGCCCTGCTACGTTATGGCGACCATGAAAAAGAATTAACGGGCGGCGCAGCGGAAACCACCAACAACAAAATGGAACTCACCGCGACGATCGAAGCTCTCAATCACCTGAAACGGCCCTGCACTATCGCCCTGCATACAGACAGTACTTATGTCAAAGACGGGATTACCAAATGGATCCACGGGTGGAAAAAAAATGGCTGGCGAACCGCGAATAAAAAACCCGTCAAAAATATGGAATTATGGCAGGCTTTGGAAAGTGCCATAGCTCGCCATGACGTGGCATGGCATTGGGTCAAAGGCCATGCGGGCGACCCCGGCAATGAACGCGCCGATGAACTTGCCCGGCGCGGCATGGCGGATTATCAATAGACGATAGCATCTGCCGTATTAACAAAGACAACATATAAGCACCTTTCCCCGGCACTTTCCGATACATTTCGCATCATGAATTCTCTGCTATATTGTGAGGAGCCTCTTCATCAGCCGGTAATCTGTTGCATAGTTCCTCTGCCTCAGCAGCCAGTTCCTCCCATAAAGGAAAAGGAAGAGAAACACGTTCCGTCTGCAACGGTTTTTTCCAGATATAATCCATCAGCATATTATGCAGCACCAGAAAGTCGGAAAATTCCTCATGATGATGCGGGTCTTGTTTGATGTCATTTAAGAAAGCCAAAAAATCATGCTGCCAATAAAGCTGGTGTATAAAGGATTCCCATTTTTCCAAGGCGTTGACAAAATCACCGTTTGTCGCCTGCTGCAAATGTATCGGGTCCCCTATTTTCGCAATGATGGAGAGAATTTCATTGCGTTGCTGACTGATGGTTTCCATGGCCCGAATATCTCTTTTTATACCGTCAACCCGGTCTGCCGAATTGCGTAACTAACACTCCCCCCAATACGACTAACTACCTGACCAAACCCTGACAGAGATACTCTGCGTCTGTACTATGGTCTATCAATTGATTGTTTTAACCGATAGCAATGTTGTAATTTCAAGTCTGTGACTTCCATCACATTGCATTATCATTACTTATTCCCGCCCCATTTTATAAAAAGGCCTACTCAGCCGCCTGCATCAAGGCAGGGGCATTTCGCACTTCAATCGCCCCACGCTGCAGTTGTAGAAGCCCCTTGCGTTCAAATTCTTTGAGCTGACGGCTAATGACTTCCCGCACGGTTCCCAGCTCCGCAGCAAGTTGCTGATGCGTCATCCTGATCACACCATCTTCTTCTCGCCGCTGTCCGTTCAACAACAATTGGGCTAAGCGGCGGTCAATTCGGCCAAAGGCCACATCATCAACCAACAATAATAAATGGCTGATACGGTCCGCATAAACCTGAAGAACAAATTCTCTAAAGGCTTTGGATTGGTCGATCAATTGTTGGAAAACATCCGGGGGGATCATATAGGCCCTAATGTCCGTCTCTGCCACCCCGTCCGCCTGATAGGGGCTCCCCGACAATAAACTTGTGGTAGTTAAAATACAGGTCTGCCCCTTTTCTACCCTGTAAAGTACGATCTCCCTTCCCTCTGGTGAGGATTTACGCACCTTAATAACACCGTCAATAACGAACACATAACCTTGTGTGTGCTCCCCCTGTTCTAACAATACCGCCCCAGCCGGGGCCTCAAACAAATGCAAACTTGATTGAAGTTGTTGTTTAATCTCTTCATCCAAATCTTCTAAGTCTGGAAACAGAGAAAATAATGCATCTTTCATACTACCCCCTTTGGTATATGTGTTGTCTTATTTTATATATATAAATATATATTTTCCATATTATAACATGCGCAATATGTCATTTATGATCACGTAAGTTCTGGTTATAAAAGAAAAAAGCGGGCTGTTAAGCCCGCCTTTCGTCTAATAGGGTCGCTAAGTCGCTATGCACTCGCCAGCTTATCGTTGCGCATATCGCGACCTAACATTTCCCCTTGTTTCTTCTCCCGCATAAGTTCCCGTGCCTTGGTGTAAGCCGGATCGTGCCAGAAAATCATACATCCATTACAACCACGACCACAGCAACCTTCCACACCTAAACGCGGGGTGCGAAAACGATGTTCTGCACTTCCTGCATCAACGGCTTCTTGCAGCTCTATACGCTTTTTCTCATAGAAGGCAGCAGAACCGTTGTCTTGTTCCAGCTTGGCCGCTTCCTGATCTAATTTAAGGCGCGCCCATTGTTCCTGCGTCAGCGCACGTTCTTTACGGAGAACGGTCATTTCCGGGAATCCATGACGCAGCACATCGATATCTTCATGTTCAAACCAGGCAAACGGGATGCGAATAATGGGCTGCGGCCCTGCATTGATAACATCCGTTACCTTGTTCTTTTTAATGTCATGAAATTCGTAAATCCGCAGTAACAGCGTTTTATCCTGCACAGGAGAAACAAATTCTATAACATCCCCGGCTTCCAGTCGGTTTTTCACCTCGACAAGAAATGCATCCTCTTCAACCGCATGGATCAGTCCGGCATACTCCCAATCCGCAAGCGTTGCGGTATTTTCATAATTATGGGCATAGTTTGTCAGTCGCCCTTCATGAAACGCCAATGTGTAACCGCGGTTTGGCACTGTTTGCAATTCTTGCATATATTTATCCGCGGACCAGTTGTCAGGGTCTTCATACCAATCATCAATCGCCTTACGGTAGGCACGCGCCACTAATGCTACGTAATAAGCACTTTTATTACGGCCTTCCACCTTCAGTGAATCCACGCCAATCCCCAAAAGCTCATCCAATTTCGGCATAAGGCACAAATCTTTTGAATTCAGAATGTAAGATCCCCGCTCATCTTCCTCAAACGGCAATAGCTCGCCTTCCCGGTATCCTTCCTCCAGGAAGAATTCGAACATTTCCATGTTCTCTTCGGTCAGCTCCAGTTCCTTGACCGTGCCATCCTTCAGCTTCATATGCATTTTATAATTCCAACGGCAGCTGTTGGCGCAATTACCCTGATTGGCCCCGCGTTCGGACATAAAATTAGACAACAAACAACGCCCTGAATACGTCATGCACATAGCCCCATGTACAAAAGCTTCCAGTTTGACACTGTCGCATTTTTCACGGATTTCCTTAAGCTCCGCAAAAGACACTTCTCGCCCTAACACGACAAGTGATGCTCCCTGATCCTGCCAGAATTTAACCGACATCCAGGAACAGACATTCGCCTGCGTAGACACATGTAATTCCAGTTCCGGGGCCCGTTCTTTGACAAATTGAAATACCCCGGGATCAGCAACAATGAGTCCATCGGGTTTAACCACCCGCACGGTTTCCAGATACTGTTCTAATTTTGGTACGTCTTTATTATGCGAAAACAGGTTCAGCGTCAGATAAACGCGCTTACCGTGTTGATGTGCAAACTCAACACCCTCCACGACCTCTTCCAATGTAAAAGCTGATTTTGTCCGCAATGACATATCCGGTGTTCCCAGATAAATCACATCCGCTCCGTATAACACGGCCATTTTCAGCTTCTGAAGGTTACCTGCCGGCATTAATAATTCTGCACGTTCAGGTCTTGTCACTTTTACAGTCATGACTTTTTTCCAAATTAATATAGACGCCCTTTGTCCGGCTTATATCACCATCAACCGATACGGCGCAATCCCTGCTATAGGCCCCATAAACTGAAAGGCAGAGCCCTGCTCTGCCTTTTAGCGTTTCTTTCAGCACCGACGGTTTTATTCGGCAACCATCCCGTCTTCTTCTGGTTTTGCCGTCGGCAGCAAACCCTTACTTGCCAACATATCCGCTGTTTTTGTTGCCGCCTGTTCCGGCACTACCCTAATCCACGCTTCTAACGCATGACCAACAGGCCCTTCTAATGCACCCAGCCCTTTCAAATAAAGCTGTCCTGTCGGTGTTTCTAGCATCCCAAGAATGTCATTGATCTCCGCAACGGACCATTTGTCCTGATAATATACACCAATTTGTAATATCAGCTTTTCCAAAGCCACATTCATTTCGTCCAGGTAACCCTGTTCAAAGGCCTGCTTTACCTCTTCAGTAACTGTTGGTAGCTGTGCAACCAGTTGCTCGCGTCCTTGTGCGGCAATGCCCGGCAAAAAAGACTTCAACCACTGTACGGGCACGGCCTGTTCCGCCAGTTTTAGGGCCGCGGGGGAAACCCCCAGCTGTTGTGCAAGGCTTTTTTCTTCTGCCTGTACCTCACTCGCACGCGCGTCATGTCCCCCCACAAAAAAAGCGGAAGTGCATAATATTGCGGCCATTGCCATCATCACTAACTGACGTAACATTTATTCTTCTCCATAAACGAAGATGGGCCGGCCATGCCGCCCCATCTTGCTGCTTGTCGTTTTTGTGTCAGGCCTGTCTTAAAGTTGTGACAGGATATACTCAGCCGCAGATACCTTAAATTCACCTGGTGCCTCAACATTTAATGTCGTGACAATACCATTCTCAACGATCATTGCAAAACGTTGTCCACGTTGTCCCATCCCGAAACCGCTGGCATCAAAATCCAGTCCCAGAGCTTTCACAAAATCGCCATTGCCATCTGCCAGCAAGCGCACCTTATCCGTGCTCCCTTGTGATGCACCCCATGCCCCCATCACAAAGGCGTCATTTACCGCAGTGCAGACAATATCATCCACACCCTTTGCCAGAATGGCATCCGCCTGCTCAATATAACCCGGGAGGTGTTTTGCAGAACATGTAGGGGTAAAAGCCCCCGGCACCGAAAACAACACGACTTTCTTACCGCTAAAAACATCTGCTGTTGTACGCGCCTGTGGACCGTCATCGGTCATTTCCATAAACTTCGTGTCGGGCAAAGCTGCCCCGATATTAATTGCCATTTTCCCTGCTCCCTGATTGTGGTTTAAGATGACCTATATGTAAGTACTGTTTTGCTATTTTGTAGACCTTACGCGGCCCCAACTTAAGGCCGCATCATATTGCATTGTCTCTCCACCTCAGGCCACCCACACCTTCCATCAATCACACGCAATCCCTTTAAGGTTCAACGACCACCACCGTTTCAATGGCCTGACCTCTCCCCGGAATATATGTGAGCCTGACGTTTTGGCCATTCAATGTCAGCGTCTCATCATCCAGCTGATAATAAATATCAAAAAATAAACGCCCGCCCTCTGTCACGGCCGGTTGCGGCACTGAAAAAGTTACCCCCTCCGGACCTTCTATTAATACTGTCGTTTCCTTCTGAACTGGTGTGTTATTTGTAACAGATAGCCGTAACTTTCCAGCCTCGACATGACGCAATTTGAAGAAAGGCTGTGTATTAGTGTCATGGACACGGGGTAATAACGACTGATAATGCGCATATAAAACGGCCTCATCCGAATTAATCTGCGTGCCGGCCAGTGGCGGGACTGTCAATTGGTGACGCGCTTGTAATGGCACACAGATGTCTTTACACACCATATATTCAATTCCCAAATCCAGCACGGTCGGCCGTCCCACATCATCCAGCCGCAACGTCATAGGCAGCACAACCTCATAGGTGTAAACATAGGTTTCCATGCCAAAAATGCTGTATTTTTCTGGTGTAGGCCAAAATAGTTCGACTTCCTGAACGTTAGACATCTCATTCCAGGACCAGCGGGGCGGCAGCCCTGCATCACCCGGTGATCGCCAATATGTTTTCCACCCCGGCGTTAATCGTACGTGCCATCCTAAATATAATTCCTGTCGTTCACGGTCATATCCCCCCAAAATCAATCGTGTCTGGGCATAATCATTATTGTCCCACTGACTGGCCGCCATAGCGGGGGCGGTAAGACAACATGCGATAAGGCAACATAAAGACAGAAAAATGCCATAGCCTCGCAGAACGCAAAGTCTTTCGCTGATATGACGGGGCACCATTTCGAATTTCAAAATCATATAAGCTATTGAAAAGAATAACACTTTCATCACATAATATACCCACCAGGATAACAGCTAACAGGTTTTATTTACATTCTGCTCTATCGAAGCTGCTTTTGACCGTGTATAATCGTAATCAATAATGTGGCCGTGGTCGATCATCAAAATCATGCCTTCTTATGGCCCCGCGCCTCATAGAGCCTATTGTACAAAACTGGAGATATTGTGACCAAAGACGGTTACTTAGAAGGTCAATTGCTTCTTGCTATGCCCGGCATGGCAGACCCCCGATTTGACAGGGCCCTCATTTACCTCTGCTCTCACTCCGAAGAAGGGGCTATGGGGCTTGTAATAAATCAAGCCGCAGATAACATTAATTTTGAGCAATTAATGGAACAATTGGAAATTGATCTTCCTCATCCCCACCCCACACTGGATATTCCAATTCATGCAGGTGGGCCTGTGGAATTAGGACGCGGCTTTGTACTGCATTCAGCCGACTGGGCCCAGGAATCCACCCTTGTCATTAGCGAAACACTCGCTCTGACGGCAACGATAGATATTCTGAAAGCCATCGCACGTGGAGCAGGGCCGGTTAATTATCTGCTGGCTTTAGGCTACGCGGGTTGGGGGGCAGGGCAGTTAGAAGAAGAGCTACAACAAAATAGCTGGCTTAATGCCGAAGCAGATGAAGAACTCATTTTTCGCACAGAGCTAGACATGAAATGGCCCCGGGCGATGACAAAACTTGGGATTGACTTATCTATGCTGTCTTCTCTGTCAGGCCATGCTTAGGCCCACAACAGTTTAATCTCTCCCAAAGCGCGAAGCCAGACGATCCACTGTATCCATATGTGCCAAAGGCCCCACTGCGGCCACAGTAGGCCGTGATGCCAGCATGCGGTCTACGGCGCGAACAATGGCCGTTCGATCTACCGCTTCAATAGCCGTCACTAATTCGGCAATTGGCACTTCACGATTAAAAATCAGAAACTGCCTCCCTAATTGATCCATCCGTGACGTACTGCTTTCCATTGACATTAAAATTCCGGCTTTGATCTGCGCAGCAGCGCGGCGGATTTCTTCATCTGTAACCTTTGTCGCCAGCCCCAATAATTCATCGGCAATCACTGGCAATAATTCCGTTACCTGATCCGGGCCAGTACCTGCATGTATTCCGAATACACCATCATCCACATAGGACGCCGCAAATGAATAAATCGAATAAACAAGCCCTCTTTTCTCCCGAACCTCCTGAAAAAGCCGCGATGACATACCGCCACCTAACAACATAGAAAGAACCTGATACGTATAATAATCAGGATCATGGTACGTCACACCACGGAACCCTAACACGACATTGACCTGTTCCAGATCTTTCTCCAGACACAAATCACCCCCTATATATGATGCTGGCTCCATCGTCAGATTACGAGAGCCCGGCAAAGACCGGAACTGGCGATCGATCATTTCTACAAAGTAATCATGGTCCACCGCGCCAACCGCCACTGCGACCATATTCTCTGCCGCGTAATTTTGCTGCATATAGTTTTGTAATGTATCGCGTTGGAAACGACGTACCCTCTCCCGCGTCCCCAGTATGCTTCGCCCTAATGCCTGCCCAGGAAAGGCCGCTTCCTGCATCATATCCAGTACCAGATCATCCGGCGTGTCATTAGCCTGACCAATTTCCTGCAAAATAACGGAACGTTCCCGCTCTAATTCTTCTGATGAAAAGGCAGAATGCTGTAAAATATCGGCCAGGACATCAATACCCAGTCCCAGATCCTCTTTCAGCAAGCGGACATAATATGTCGTGTGTTCCCGGGATGTATAGGCATTCAGATAACCACCAACGTCTTCTACTTCTTCCACAATATCCAAGGCACTACGCCGCTCAGTCCCCTTGAACGCCATATGCTCCAGCATATGGGAAATCCCATTCAGTTCTTCCGTTTCATGGCGCGAACCCACGTCCGCCCAAAGCCCGACCGTGACCGTTTCCAAATGGGGCATTTCTTCTGTCACAATCCGCAGGCCATTTGCCAACGTTGTGGTACGGACAGCCATATTTATGATTGGTCCCGTATATAATCTTGTATGGCCGACAGGTCATTCGGCAGGACCGTATACTTCTCTTCGCGTTCATACAAATCATGTAAATGCTTTGGCAATGCCGGATGCACACCAGTTGCTTTTTCCACTGCATCAGGGAATTTGGCCGGATGTGCTGTGCTTAACGTGACCATCGGCGTTGATGTGTTTTGCCAACGGGCCCGCGCCGCACCGATACCAATAGCGGTGTGTGTATCGATCAATCGCCCTGTGTCGCCATAAAACTCACGCACCAGGCCCATTGTTTCTTCTTCATTGATCCGATGGGCTGAAAACATCTGCTTTGCCACATCCAGCCGTGCAGCATCAATCGCGACCTGACCATTGGCCGCAAATTCGTCCATGACAGATTTCAGCATGGCCCCGTCTTCGCCGTAAACGTTGAACAGGAATCGTTCAAAATTGCTGGAAATCTGGATATCCATGCTGGGGCTGATGGTATGATACACTTGGCCTAGTTTATATTCATTGGTTTCAAAGGCCCGTGTCAGAATATCATTCATATTGGTAGCAATCACCAGCTGTTCTACGGGCAGCCCCATACGGGATGCCATAAAGCCAGCGTAAATATCACCGAAATTTCCTGTCGGCACAGAAAATGCCAATTTACGATAAGGGGCACCTAACGCCACCCCGGCATAGAAATAATAGACGATCTGCGCCATAACACGGGCCCAGTTAATGGAATTAACGGCCGATAATTTCATGGCATCACGGAAAGGGAGGTCGTTAAACATGGCCTTGACCATGTTCTGACAATCATCAAACGTGCCTTCAACGGCAATATTATAGACGTTATCAGACAGAATCGTGGTCATTTGCCGCCGCTGCACTTCCGACACTTTTCCTTTCGGGTGCAACATAAAAATGCGGGCGCACTCACGGTCTCTCACGCCTTCAATCGCCGCAGAGCCGGTATCGCCGGACGTCGCCCCGACAATCGTCACCTGTTCGCCACGTTTTGTCAGGCTGTGATCAAACAGGCGTCCCAACAATTGCAGCGCAACGTCTTTAAAAGCCAGAGTCGGACCATGATAGAGTTCCAGCAGCCATTCATTGCTGCCAAACTGGCTCAATGGTGTCACCGCCGCGTGGTCAAACTGCGCATAGGCATCTTCGACCATTTCACGCAGATCCGCTTCATCAATATCCGGGGCCACAAACGGGGCCATAACCTTAACCGCCGTATCCACATAGGACAGGCCTGACATGGCCGCAATTTCATCTGCGCCGAAGGTGGGTAATTGTTTCGGCACATATAACCCCCCGTCCCGGGCCAATCCGGTCAGCAATACATCCTCGAAACCCAAATCCGGGGCTTGTCCCCGTGTACTTTGATACAGCACGTTCACTATCCTGTTAAAATAAATACGACCGCCTCAGCACAAGGCCGACTCATTCAAAAATTGCGCAAAGACTACCATTTCACTCCGAAGGCGCAACATTTTACTGTCTCCCCACCGACCTAATCTTCTGACTTGCTCTGACGATATTGCCGGCGCAGAAAAATTCCGTAAATAATGGCCAGTACAGTAGCCATGCTAAACCAAGTAAAGACGTAGGCCAGATGATTATTCACCACCTCAATGCGGGCTGGTACGGGCTGGGCATCGCCGCCCCCTGCGGGCGTTGTCGCATAAACAAATGCCGGGCTGACCGGATCCAGCCCCGCCGCCATCGCCATACCCTGCAAATCCGGATAATACCAGTCATTAGTGGACGGGCTATTTTCCGCTCCCATAGGAATTTTCTGTTGTGACAAACGCACAATGCCTTCAAAAGATACAGTTTCTGTCGTCAATTGTTCAGCGCGACTTGTGATGTGTCTTTGACGACGATCCACCCAACCGCGATTCACCAGCACAGCAGGTCCATCCCCCCGCATTAATGGTGCAAAAATAAAATAACCTGCCTTACCCGTGCCCGGTTGAATACCGAACAAATGTAATTCGCGGCTGTGGTCAAACCGCCCTGCCAGTACTACTTTGCGATATTCCCAATCCGCCAGATCGTCAATGGCCACAGGCAGGGCCACCGGGGTGGCGTCCAGACGCGCATCCATACGGGCAATAACATCCTCTTTCCAGGCCAGTCTCTGGATTTGCCATGTGCCCAAGGCGCACATCACCACAATGGCGGGCACCGTAAAGATCGTGGCAATCCAAAAGAACCGCCGAAAGCTTTCATGCTGCTGTGCTATGTCGTCAGCCATCTTTCAACCGGCCTTCTTCGGCCTGATGTGTATATTGTAACGCTACAAACAGCCCTTTGACCGGGCGTAACAAAGCAACAGACAAAACAACTGTCAGCGGGATCCACATCAACATATGCAGCCATAACGGCGGGCCATAGGAAAACTCCACCCACAATACCAAGCCGATGACAATAAAGCTTACAATGGTCATCACAAAAAAGGCGGGGCCATCTGCCGCGTCCAATGGGCCATAATCCAGACCACATTCAGGACAGTGGTTTTTCAACTGCAAAAAACCGCTGTATATCCGCGTCTGTCCACAACGAGGACAAAGACAACCCAGTCCCGCCCGAAAAGGCGACACTGGGTTATATTTTACATTATCAATAGACAAATTGTCTCTCTATGTACCGGCAATCAGCAGGCAATCCTTTAATGGGCAACCCCTGCCGCGTCGCCAGCACCCAGAACATAGATACTCACAAACAGGAATAACCACACCACATCAACGAAATGCCAATACCAAGCCGCCGCTTCAAAGCCAAAATGATGATCTGGTTTGAAATGGCCTTTCAGACCGCGAATTAAACAGATCGCTAGAAAAATGGTGCCGATCAAAACATGGGCACCGTGAAAACCGGTCGCCATGTAGAATGTGGAGCTATAGATGCCATCGGCAAAACCGAATGTGGCATGCCCGTATTCATAAATCTGAATACCCGTAAAGCTAGCCCCCAGCAAAATCGTCAGCACCAGGCCTTGAATAAAGCCCTTACGGTTACCTTCCTGCAGCGCATGGTGTGCCCATGTCACTGTGGTGCCTGACAGCAGCAGGATCAATGTGTTAATCAATGGCAAATGCCATGGATCCAATGTCGCCACACCTTCCGGTGGCCACACACTACCTATTGCTTCTGTGGGGAAGATACTGGCGTTGAAGTAAGACCAGAACCAGGCAAAGAAGAACATCACTTCGGAAATGATGAACATGAACATGCCATAACGCAGGCCTAACTGCACAACCGGCGTGTGGTCACCTTTGTGTTCACCTTCGTTCACCACGTCGCTCCACCAGCCATACATGGTGTAAAGCACCAGCAACGTACCAACAACAAAGACAGCAACCATATCATAGTGCATCCAGAAGATACCACCGAGTGCCATCGTCAGCGCCCCTAAGGAGCCAAGTACCGGCCACGGACTGGGGTCAATAATATGATAATCATGATCCTTGGCATGTGCGTCAGCCATGTGTGATCCCTTTCTTACATTCAATATTTCTTTTCAAACCAGCAGTCGCCTTCAGGCTTCCTAACTAATATCTGGCCCTCAAAACACTTAAACTCTTACTCGTCATCCTTCATAGGGAAGAATGTATAGGACAATGTAATCTCTGTCACTTCATCCAAATGTTCATCTTCCGCAATTTCAGGGTCAACAAAAAATGTTACCGGCATGTCGATGGACTGTCCGGGTTGTAATGTCTGCTCTGTAAAACAAAAACATTCGATCTTGGTAAAATACTGTCCAGCTTTATGCGGGGTGACATTGAATGTTGCCGTCCCGGTTACCGGTTTATCCGAATTATTCACCGCCTTGTAAAATGCCAGCCCTTCTTCCCCCACCTTCACCGTAACATCACGTTGCACAGGTTTGAAATACCACGGCAGTCCCCGGGCGATATCCGCATTGAAACGTACTGTCATCGTCCGGTCTAATACGGCCGGAAGGTGACCGTCTTCGGCGATATATTGTTGTGTCGTCCCGCCATAACCTGTGACCTGACAAAACAGGCGATACAATGGCACAGACGCCACCACCAAACCGATCATAGCGGCGATCACCAATAATAAAGTGACCACGGTTTTTTTATGGCTGACCATCACAACGCCGGGGGTCGAATATGCATCTATATTCTGTGTCATACAGCCTTAGATCACATTAAACTTCGCAAGGGACACAATAAAAATCAGGGCAACAAAGCCTGCCAGCGCCAACGCCAGGGCATAATTACGTCCTGCCCGCTTTTTATGTTCTTCACTTAACGGCATTACAATACCTTCCCGATCAAGGCCTCTGTGCCCATCACCGCAAACAATACAAACAGATACAGGATAGAAAAGAAAAACATCTTCCGCGCAGATTGCTCATCTTTGTTCTTCAGCAGCAAGATTGCCTTAAGCAAAAATAAGCCACCCAAACCAGCGGCCGTCACACCATAAACCACGCCGGCAAACCCCATCCACCATGGCAAAAGAGAAAGCGGCACAGTCAGAATTGTATACAGCATGATCTGTCTGCGGGTTTCCGCTTTACCTGCTACAACAGGCAGCATCGGCACGCCTGCTTTCTCATAATCATGCGCCGCAAAAAGTGACAATGCCCAGAAATGCGCGGGCTGCCAGGCAAAAATAATCCCGAACAGTACTAATGATTCAATCCCGACTTCACCCGTCACTGCGGCCCAACCAATCATCGGCGGCAAAGCCCCTGCGGCCCCGCCAATAACTGTATTATGGACCGTGCGCCGCTTTAGCCACATGGTGTACACAAAAACATAGAACCCGATGGTAAAAGCTAATAATGCAGCCGCCGTGACATTAATCATCAACCCCATCAACGTCACTGACGTCACGGATAAGACAACACCAAACGTCAATGCGGTCTCACGACGCATGCGCCCAGCGGGGATCGGACGGCTTTGCGTTCTTTTCATCACCGCATCAATATCCGCGTCATACCACATGTTAAGACAGCCTGACGCCCCTGCGCCAACCGCGATGCATAACAATGCCGTAAACGCCAGTACAGGATGTAATTGTCCCGGCGCCAGCAACAAACCTACCGCGGCCGTAAAAATAACCAGCGACATCAAACGCGGTTTTAACAGCGTCCAAAAATCTTTGGCCGTAGGTTCTACCACCTCAATCTGGCTTAACGATGCCGTTGACTGATCCATGGTTGATGACATTATTTTTGACACGGGACTTACGCCTTAACTTCTTGAAAAATAAAAATACTGCAACCTAATGCAAGTATATGAGACCGGGCTAATAAGGCCCGGTCCCTATGACGTGTAACCGCTATTTAATACGCGGCAGCTTTTCAAACTGGTGGAACGGCGGAGGAGAAGACAACGTCCACTCCAAAGTTGTCGCCCCTTCACCCCATGGATTATCCGGGCACGCCTCTTTCGAACGCAGTCCCTTGATTATCACATAAAGGAAGATCAACACACCGAACCCGGACAGGAACGCGCCCAATGAAGACACGTAGTTCCAGAATGCATAGGCATCAGGATAGTCCACATAACGACGTGGCATACCCGCCATACCCAGGAAATGCTGTGGGAAGAAGATAAGGTTCACCCCGATAAAGGTCACCCAGAAATGCACTTTTGCGGCAAATTCCGGATAAACCTTTCCAGACATTTTCCCAAACCAGTAATAAATACCGGCATATAGCGAGAATAAGGCCCCCATCGACATGGTGTAATGGAAATGCGCAACAACATAATAAGTATCATGCATTGACGTATCCATACCCGCATTGGCCAGCACGACCCCTGTCACACCACCAATGGTAAACAGGAAGATCATCCCCACGGCAAACAACATCGGGGCTTTGAACTCAATGGAACCGCCCCACATTGTTGCAATCCATGAAAAGATCTTCACGCCCGTTGGCACGGCGATCACCATGGTTGCCGCGGTAAAGTATGCCTTGGTATCCACATCCATACCCACAGTATACATGTGGTGCGCCCACACAACGAAGCCCACAACGCCAATGGCAACCATCGCATAAGCCATACCGAGGTAACCGAAAATCGGCTTGCGAGAGAAGGTGGAAATCACATGGCTCACCAGACCAAAGCCCGGCAGAATAATGATATACACTTCAGGGTGACCAAAGAACCAGAACAAATGCTGATACAACACGGGGTCACCGCCACCTGCCGCATCAAAGAACGCGGTACCGAAGTTACGGTCTGTCAGCAGCATGGTAATCGCACCGGCCAAAACAGGCAATGACAGCACCAGAAGGAAAGCCGTAACCAGGATAGACCAGGCAAAAAGCGGCATCTTGTGTAACGTCATGCCTGGGGCACGCATATTAAAGATTGTTGTGATAAAGTTGATAGACCCTAAGATCGAAGACACACCTGCAATATGCAGACTGAAGATCGCCAGATCAACCGCAGGTCCGGGATGGCCTGAAGTCGACAGCGGCGCATAAACAGTCCATCCTGTCCCCGCACCGGGGCCTGCCCCACCATCCATAAAGACCGACAGCACCAACAAAATCAATGACGACGGCATCAGCCAGAAACTGATATTGTTCATACGTGGGAAAGCCATATCCGGCGCACCGATCATAATCGGCACAAACCAGTTACCAAACCCACCGAACAAGGCCGGCATAATCATGAAAAACACCATCAACAGGCCGTGACCTGTGATTAACACATTAAACAGGTGATAGGCAGCATCAACATCACCTCCGGTCATAGCGGGCAAGAAATCAACACCTGGGAACATCAGTTCCGCGCGCATCAACATGGAGAACGCGCCTCCGACCAGGCCTCCGACAAAGCCAAAGATCAGGTACATTGTCCCAATATCTTTATGGTTCGTAGACAGAACCCAACGGCGCCAGCCTGTCGGTGTTCCATGTGCAGCATGTGCGTCAGCAGCAGCAGTCATCTATACTCTCCCCTCTACTGAGATACTGCCACCGCAGCGAGTTGCTGCGGCGCATTATCATTTGAGGCATATTCTTCTTTGGCTTGTTCAACCCATTGTGCGAATTCTTCTTCGGAAACAACCCGCACAGCTATAGGCATAAAGGCATGGCGCACGCCGCACAGTTCAGAACACTGCCCGTAATACACGCCTTCTTTTGTTGCTTTAAACCATGTTTCATTAATACGGCCAGGAACCGCATCAATCTTCACGCCGAAGGAAGGGATTGTCCATGAATGGATCACATCAGCCGCAGTGACCAGCAAACGCACAGTTTTATTTACAGGCACAACAACTTGCGTATCTGTTGCCAGCAGCCGGGGCTCATTACGTTCTGCTGCTTCTTCATCCGTTAGCATAATCGAATCAAAAGCAAAGTCGCCATGGTCCGGATATTCATATGACCAATACCACTGACTACCAATCGCCTTGATCGTCATATCAGATTCCGGCACGACATCCTGGAAATACAACAACCGCATAGATGGCACGGCAATCGCGACCAAAATCAGGACCGGCACGGCCGTCCAAACAACTTCCAGCAAAGTATTATGTGTGGTTTTTGAAGGGGTAGGATTAGCCCGCTTGTTAAACCGAATAAAGACATAAGCCAACAAAGCTGTCACAAAGATTGTGATAATCGTAATGATGATAAATAGAAGATTATGGAATTCCATAGTTGCTTCCATTGTGGGTGTCACAGCATCCTGAAACCAGAGCTGATTCTCCACAGGCTGCCCCGCTACTGCCAAAGCAACAGACGGAAATGCAACGACTGTGAAGCCCAACACCGCTAAAGCGGCCAAAGCTTTTCTGAACGTCATGTTCAAGACTACCCCTCAGTAGTTATGTATAATTCTGTGCCACGATTATAATGCGGCGTATCTAACTTTATAACTGCGATGGAGCTTATTTCGCCACACCGCGCCCTCTTATACCAAAAAAATATCCGGCGACAAGAGGAACACAATTGGAATTCTTCACTAAAAACCCCATATCAGTTATCTATAACACTAACCACCTGCCCTTTTTAAGCAGAATTTGATATTAAACGTCCTTATAAGTCAGATAGTCGCACAACCCGTTTAGCGGCCACCACATTGCACAAAGGGTAACCCCCTTTATGCTACTGTACTACAGTGTCGCAAATATAAAGGCTTTTGCCCATGTCCCAAGATTTCACCCCTGAAAACGTCTTTTACAACGATGGTACAATGGATCCTGAACGTACGCTTGCCAGTGTAGACCAGGCCTTGGGCGGCATGGAAGACGGAGAACTCTATCTGCAATACGCCCAATCCGAAAGCTTTGTGTTTGATGACGGGCGCCTAAAAAACGCCGCATATGACACAACAAAGGGATTTGGATTGCGTGCTGTAATGGGTGAGGCCACGGGCTTTGCCCATTCTTCGGATCTTTCGGAACAATCAATAAAGCGCGCGGCCGAAACTGTACAAGCCGTCCGCAGCAGCCATAGCGGACAAATGAGTTTACCTCCACAGGGCACTAATACTCATCTGTATACCCATACCAATCCGCTTGATGATTTCAGCTTTAGTGCCAAAGTCAAATTGCTGGAAGAAATAGATGCCTATGCCCGCGCAAAAGACCCACGCATCAAACAGGTGAGCGCAAGCCTTTCCGGGAGCTGGGAAGTCGTAGAAATCATTCGGTCCGGCGGCCATCGCCTACAGGATATCCGCCCCCTTGTCCGGTTGAATGTAAGTATTATTGCTGCACAGGGGGAACGCATGGAAAGCGGCAGCGCCGGTGGTGGTGGCCGCTTCACCTACCATCAGATGCTGGACGAAGGCCATTGGCAGGCCAAAGTGGACGAAGCTGTGCGACAAGCTCTTGTCAACCTTGAATCAGTTGCGGCTCCAGCAGGTGAAATGGACGTGGTTTTAGGCCCCGGTTGGCCAGGCGTTCTTTTACATGAAGCCGTTGGCCATGGTTTGGAAGGTGATTTTAATCGCAAAGGAACATCGGCCTTTGCCGGCCTATTGGGTGAAAGAGTGGCAGCCCCCGGCGTGACCGTTGTCGATGACGGTACCATCGCGAACCGTCGCGGATCATTGAGTATTGATGATGAAGGAACGCCGACACAGCACACTGTCCTGATTGAAGACGGTATTCTGAAGGGATATATGCAGGACCGTATGAACGCCCGCCTTATGGGGCATGACGCCACGGGTAATGGCCGACGTCAAAGTTTTGCATATCAACCCATGCCCCGGATGACCAACACATATATGCTGGCGGGCGATTCCGCCCCAGGTGATATCATTGGCTCAGTGAAAAAGGGTCTTTACGCTGTCAATTTCGGCGGTGGTCAGGTGGACATTACCAGCGGAAAATTTGTCTTTAGCTGCACCGAGGCCTATCTCATCGAAGACGGCAAAATCGGCGCCCCCGTTAAGGGGGCCACATTGATAGGCAATGGGCCAGATGTCCTAACCCGCGTCAGTGCCATTGGCAATGATCTGGAACTGGATCCCGGTGTCGGTTCTTGTGGTAAGGGCGGACAAACAGTCCCCGCGGGCGTGGGACAGCCGACATTACGCATCGACGGTCTAACCGTTGGCGGCACAGACGGATAAAATACTAAAATGTTATAAGCGGAAAAAATTCTGTCTTAACAGGCAAATTCTTCAAAAATAGGGGAGATATCCTGCCCCCATTTTTCATTATATACTTTTAAGAGCTCATCCGCCGGGGTGCGCCCGACTTCGACGATCCATTCCAGGTCGTTTAGGAAATGCCGTTCGTCTTCACCATTACTGTTTAAACGGGCACGACGACGCAACCCTTCCCGGGCAATAGCCAGGACCTCTTTCGCGAATTCGCGCATCTGTCCGGACCGGCACGGCGCATCCAATGCCATTCTCGGCACATCATCACGCAATTGTTGGCGTTCTGCAGCAGTCCAGTCCTTTACCAAATCCCAGGCGGCATCCAGCGCCCCCTGATCATAAAGAAGACCCACCCAAAAAGCGGGCAATGCGCAAATTCGCTGCCACGGCCCACCATCAGCACCGCGCATTTCCAGAAACTTCTTCAGGCGCACCTCCGGGAAAACCGTGCTCATATGATCTTCCCAATCTTTCATCGTTGGGATCTGCCCCTCAAAACCATCAAGTCGCCCTGCCATAAAGTCTTTAAAAGACTTTCCGGCCGCATCTATATATCTTCCTTCCCGATAGACGAAATACATCGGTACGTTCAGCAGATAATCAACATAAGCTTCGTATCCCATGCCGTCTTCAAAAACGAATGGCAGCATGCCTGATCGGTCTGCATCTGTATCGGTCCAGACATGACTACGGTAGCTTTTAAAACCGTTTGGCTGACCTTCTGTAAAAGGTGAATTGGCAAAAAGGGCTGTTGCCACGGGCTGCAACGCTAGTGAAACGCGAAACTTCTGGACCATATCCGCTTCCGATGAAAAATCCAGGTTGGTCTGAATCGTTGCTGTGCGCAACATCATATCCAACCCCAAATTACCCACCTTTGGCATATAATTTCGCATCACCACATAACGGCCTTTTGGCATGACGGGGACGTCTTCGCGACGGGCCGTAGGAATAAAACCCAACCCCAGAAAACGCACGCCTAATTCCTCACAAACGCTCCGGACCTGCATTTGATATTCCTGCACTTCCGCACAGCTCTGATGCAGATTATCCAGCAAACCACCAGATAATTCCAGCTGCCCTCCAGGCTCAAGCGAGATAGATCGGTCTTCCTTTTTCAGGCCGATAATGTAATCACCTTCCATTATCGGGACCCAGTTATATCGATCACGCATCGCCTCAAGGATCGCCCGGACACCACGTGCACCTTCATAGGTTAGCGGCTGGCGGTCATCCATACGAAAACCAAACTTTTCATGTTCGGTTCCGATCCGCCAGGCACCGCGGGGTTTTTCCCCCGCCGCAATATAATCAATAAGTTGGTCTTTACCCTCTATCACACCCTCTGGGGAAAGAGCGCTTTGTGCTCCGGTCGACGCCATAAAATATCCGTTCTAAAGATTGCCTAAAGGCCGATCATGTAAATGAAAGGTGTGATGTAATATAATCATCCCTAAAATCATAGTCATTTATCAATAACTTTAAAATTAAAAGTAACTAGCTCATATTTTGGCTGTCACGGATATAATGTCAACACTTCATCACGTACCTGGTAACCGGAAAGCTGATTCAAAAAATGCATTCCTAACAAGGATGTACGCATCTGTGCACTATTTACGCTGGCACGAATATCAGTCATAACAATCGGGCCGACAACCAGCTGGTTAAGCCGCACGGGGGCTCCCGCTACAATACCATTGGCCGTTTGATACCGTTGACTATACGTCAATTTCTGTAAATCAAAACCAACCCGTCGGGCATCAGCGGGACTGAGTACAATTTCGCTCGCCCCGGTATCGACCATAAACCTGACCGGTATATTATTGATATTTGCGCGAATAAAAAAATGCCCGGTCATATCAGCCCGATAACTGATTTGCCCTTCGCTCTGATGGCCACGGTCGGGCGATAATTCTGCCACTAGCCGTTCGCGGCCATCATTTCCATAGCTATACCCTAGCACTAAAATGAGGATAATAATGACCCAGATTGCAGCCTGTTTTAAGGCCGTCACAGGCCGCAATCGTATATGAACAACCAACGCCCCGCCGACAAAGGCAATCAATGCCAGGCCATACGTCAATCGCAACCACCCATCTTCGCCGCTTAATGCCTCTGGATAAGCTATATTCAACAACATAAGGCCCAAAATCAACGCCACCACGCCAGCGATGATATAGATTCCCCCTCGGCCTTTAGATGGCTTTTTCTCTGTGTGCTTCGGGTCCTGTGACCCCCATGGGTTTTGCATTGTCATGTTCTTTACTAATTGCTTATTAGCACCAATCACCCATTGATGACTGGTACAGTGCCATCGCGGCCACCGCTGCCGTATCTGCACGTAAGATGCGTGGCCCTAATGTAATCGGGACAACATAAGGCAAGGCGCGCAAGGCCGCCCTTTCATCGTCAGAAAAGCCACCTTCAGGCCCAATGAGTATCGCCGCCTTGGGAAGAAGCTTTTCTCTTTCTGCCCCCGCAGCCCATATGGTCATGGCATTGCCACCCTCATCACAAAAAAACAATGTCCGGTCGTCGGGCCATTGCTCCAATACCTTAAACAGCGCTACCGGTTCGCGCACCTCGGGCACCGTCATTCGTTCACATTGCTCCGCGGCTTCTATGGCATTGGCCTGCATACGATCCTGTTTGACACGGTCCAGATTAGTCCGTTGCGTTAGCACAGCCTGAATAAGACTCGCCCCAAGCTCTGTTGCTTTTTGAATCATATAATCCAGGCGTGCTTTTTTAATCGGCGCAAACAACAGCCATAAATCCCCCTCTTGTTGCTGCATCTGGCGTTGTGTATCAACGACTAGTCGGGCCTTGCCCTTGCCCACCTGCACAATTGTCGCCACCCATTCTCCATCAAACCCGTTAAATAACACGATCTCATCACCTTCTTTACAACGCATTACGTTGACCAGGTAATGGCCTGCATTGCCATCCAATAAAATCGGCACATCTGCCTGAAGCTGAACATCGACAAAAAGGCGGACAGGTGAAGAAGATGTGGCACGTTTCATTGAAATAATCTTACGCAGGATCGTCTTTATTAATATGATTGAGGCTTGAGCTTAACAGCTTTTGCCCCTTATATGGGACTGTTTTTATCATGTGACAATAGGTCACACCATGAGGCCCCCTTATGTCGAACCAACCTGACCCCACCCCTGCACCACCGTCACGGCCCGCAGATTCTCTGCACAAAAGCTGGATTTACCGCTGGGCGCCCGACTTTACGCTCCCATACCTTCAACTCATGCGCGCCGATCGGCCTATAGGCGTATGGCTGTTATTATGGCCCTGCCTGTGGTCAATTGCCATGGCCAGCCATTTTCTGGCCTCAACCACAACAATTCCAGACCTCTGGGCTATTGGACTTATTCCCTCTCCTGAGATGATAATACTTTTTGCGCTTGGAGCCTTCATTATGCGCGGGGCGGGATGCACCCTGAATGATATTGTTGACCGCGATTTTGATGCTGCGGTTGCCCGCACACAGGCCCGCCCCCTTCCCTCGGGCCGTATCAGTCGCCGTCAGGCGATGCTTTTTATGATCGGCTTATGCCTTTTAGGCTTGGTGATTTTACTGCAATTCAACACATATACCGTTTTCCTGGGGGTCAGCTCCCTCGCCCTCATTATCATTTATCCTTTCATGAAGCGGATCACCTATTGGCCGCAGGCATGGTTAGGACTGACATTTAACTGGGGTGTATTAATGGGATGGTCTGCCGTAACCGGCACTCTCAACCTACCAGCTTTTTGTCTTTATGCAGCGGGTTGGTGCTGGACAATGGGCTATGACACCATTTATGCCCATCAGGATAAAGAAGATGACATGATCGTTGGGGTAAAGTCCACCGCCCTACGCTTCGGCGACCATACGAAGCATTGGCTTTGCGGATTCTACAGCCTGCAAATCGTTCTTTTTACCATGACGGGCCTGTTGGTAAATATGCCCTCTCTTTATTTCATTGGCCTGATATTTTGCGCGGCCCATCTCATCTGGCAGATCAAAACGCTAGATATCCAGGCACCTGACAACTGTCTCATGCTGTTTAAGGCGAACCACGGTTTCGGGGCATTATATTTCTTGGTCATTTTATTGGGGCATTATGCCAGCTAAATATCCACTCAGGCCGGCTCCCAATAGCGGGCTAATATGGACAAGACAGGCGTTAATAACGCACCCACGCATAACCACAGACTTTTCAAATATTCTTTGGCGCAGACAAAAAAGCAAAGAGGCCGCATCTGCGGCCTCTTTTTCTTTTAATGTCCTGACGCTTATTTGCGTTTCCGGCGTCTCAACTGTGCAACCCCAATCAGGCCAGCTCCCAGAAGAACCAAAGATGCAGGCTCTGATACCCCAGTCGGAGGGGGCGGTGGAGGAGGTGGAGGGGGTGGCGGAGGCGGTGGAGGTGACGCCCCCGGAGAGAAAGTCGCCCCGAGAATTGTGTGATAGCTATCAAAGCTGGAGAAGCCTGACATGCTGGCGAAAAACGGAACATCTGCCAGAATACCGCCAACTCCCACACCAATAGCAAGATTTGCCGTCGACCAGCCAGTCGCGCCCAAGGCCGTAAAGACCAGCGGATCAACCAGACCGCCATTGAGGAACATCGTGCCAATTTCAGATGTCAAAATCGCGACATTGAGATAGTTCTCAACGAAAGAGTCTCCTCCAACGGGTGTAGAAAAGACATATTCATCCAACAATTGATTCACACCGGTGATAAAGCTGAACGCTGGATCACCTGTTGTACGGGTCCCGCTTTGACCGCGCAGATACTGACCAACCAGAACAGGCGACGATGCTTCAATATGGGCATCACCGACATTATCAAAGGTAGCAGTCTCACCAGCAGCCAATGTTGCCACAACAACACCGTCAATTTTAACCTCTGTACCCGCATCACGCGCCAATACGCGGATCAGGTCCGCATCGGCACCGGCACTTTCGCTTCCGGCCACAAAGAATTCGGTATCATAGTTATCAGTGCTTGGAATTTGGCTGATTAACAAATCACAGGCCGAAACGCCGATGGGCACCTGTGTACAGGCCGCCCCACTAAAGACAGCCACAGGCTTATCAGCAACAATTTTTGATCCTGTTACATCTGATACAGCCGCGCTTGTGCTGGCCCCTGTGCTATATTTAACGGATTCACCTGCGTCCAATGTCACCGTAAACGGAACACCCGCAGGATGCCCGTTCACCGCCACTGCCGGGGTGATCGTCACATCGGTATCATCTTCGGTCGCCGTGATGGACATTTGCCCACCTTCACCAAAACGACCTGTGAACCCCAAGGCGTAATATGTCGTGCCTAATGAGGCGACATCATGAAGATACGTCATATCACTGGTTGCCGACCGACGGTGCAGTACGTGTCCACTTATCGGATCCGCAGAGTCAATAAAAAGTGACTTACCTTCGATCGTATCACTCGCCAATACAGTAGATGTTGGCAAGGAAATTTCCACAACGCCAGAAGCGCCAATACTAAATGGTGTCGATACAGATCCCGCCTTGTTGCTTACTGTCCCCGTCACCCCATCGGCCCCAAAGATAAACAGACTTTGCGTACCGGTCGTGAGATTCGGATGGACATTCGCAATAAGGGAGGCTTCGGCGGAAGATGACATCACCCCCAGCGTCAGCAACGCGGCCACACCAACCGCTTTTTTCATTCCCCACATAACCATGCTCCTAAAAAATGACAACGCCAGACGCCAAACAACTATAACGACTCCAACTTGACGTCAGCACCCTGTAAAGATGCAATTGATATGCCATAAATGACTCTTACCGCGGAATCATATGGTTAACATTATGTTAACCATATCTAATATTTTGAAACTGTAAAAAAAACCGACACATTAACCTAAAAGGTCAGTATTTCTGCCATTTTTAGGGCGTATATACAAAGAAAGAGGCCCCCGGGGCCTCTTTCCTCTTTTGTTCAATACGTGCATGCCCCCCCCCCCCCCTCTTATGGAGAGAGCGACATCACATCATTTACAATAATGGTGCTATCACCAAACTGACGATCGCCATCACATTAATCAAAATATTCATGGAAGGACCCGATGTGTCCTTGAACGGATCACCCACAGTGTCGCCCACAACCGTGGCCGCATGCGTATCTGATCCTTTACCGCCATGATTACCTTTTTCAACATATTTTTTGGCGTTGTCCCATGCACCGCCAGCGTTGGACATCATCAGGGCCATCATCACACAGCCTAACAAGGCCCCGCCCAGCATACCGCCAAGTGTTTCTGCACCCAGCCATAAACCGATCACAACCGGCACCAATACGGCAATCGCCCCTGGTAAAATCATGCGTTTCAGAGCCGCCGCCGTTGCAATATCCACGCAACGTGCCGTATCCGGTTCCGCAGTCCCTTCCAACAGGCCGGGAATTTCCCGGAACTGACGGCGGATTTCTGTGATCATATCCATGGCCGCATCGCCAACCGCCGTCATGGTGATAGACGCAATCAAGAACGGTAAGGCCCCACCAATAAACATCCCTATCAATACATCCGGATTATTAATTTCCAGACTAAAATCAGGATGCCGTGCGGCAACGGTTTCCACAAAAGCGGCAATGATGCTTAACGCCGCAAGGGCCGCCGCACCAATGGCAAACCCCTTACCAATAGCAGCTGTGGTATTGCCTAATTCATCCAGGCTATCGGTAATTTTGCGGGTCTCTTCACCCATGCCGCCCATTTCTGCGATGCCCCCGGCGTTATCCGCCACCGGGCCATAAGCATCAATGGCCATTGTCACACCAACGGTTGCCAACATGGATACCGCCGCAATCCCGACACCATAAAGTCCCGCCAATGATGTTGAGACAAAAATAATGCAGCAGATGACTAATACCGGCACCACAACAGACTGCATACCTACGGCCAAACCCGTAATAATCACCGTTGCCGAACCGGTCTCCCCGGAATGGGCAATCCGCTGTACAGGTTTTGAGGCAGTATAATATTCCGTCACTAGCCCTACCAGTACGCCGCCAACGGCCCCTGCCAGGATGGCATACCAGATATTGACACCAATCCCTAAGTGCGACATCAGAAAATATGAAGCAATGATGAATAACCCGGCAGCGCCCATAGTCCCTGAACGCAATGCCTTTTCCGGCGCAGAGGCAGACCGCAATCGTACCAAGCCAATACCTAATAATGAACATACCAGTCCGATTGACGCCAATGCCAACGGCAGGAACATTAATTCATTCTGGTTGGGAACGCTCATTGTCGCGGCAATGGCAATCGTTGCAATCATTGATCCGCAATAGGATTCAAAAATATCCGACCCCATACCGGCAACATCACCAACATTATCGCCAACATTATCGGCAATCACGCCAGGGTTACGGGGATCATCTTCCGGAATTCCCGCTTCCACTTTCCCCACAAGGTCCGCCCCAACATCGGCGCTTTTTGTGTAAATCCCCCCACCCACGCGGGAGAATAAAGCCACCGTAGAAGCCCCCATGCCAAAACCATGAATCGCATGCGCTGTATGTGGGTCACCGCCGAAATAATAATACAGCATCCCTAATCCCAACAGGCCTAATGACGCCACGCATAGCCCCATGATCGAACCACCGTAAAAGGCAACAGATAATGCCTGCGCCGCGCCTTTTTCATGGGCCGCGGTCGCCGTACGGGTATTCGCCCGTGTCGCGGAATACATCCCCAGATAACCGGCACACGCCGATGCCAACGTCCCAACAATGAAGGCAATGGCGGTATTTTGTCCCAAAAAATACCAAAGCGGCCCAATAAGGACCGCATTGAAGATCAATAGCATACGGTATTCACGATTCATGAACACCATTGCCCCCAAGTGAATAGCATCACCAATTTTTTTAATATTGTCTGCCCCTTCGGAATATTTCAGGACAGCGCGGTAAATGATAAAAGCAAAAAACAACCCAACGGCCCCTAAGATCGGTGGCCATAACACCATGTCTAACATTCAAGTCTCCCATGACTATTTCAATGCAATACCCTAAGTTTTTGATTTATTTATCAGGGATGCGCAGAAACTGTAATTGATCGACCAAAGTCTGACAAGTTTACTGCTGACAAATCACCTGAAATGGATATAGTGCGCCCACATACACCCATGTATTACAAACCATTTATATGGGGCTTATGTTCCATTTTTATTTAGCAGAGAGAGTTTCCTCCCATGTCTCTTGATAACGTTCGTGCTGGCCTGAACCCGCCAGAAGAAATCAATGTCATTATCGAAGTCCCCGCCGGGGGCGCACCCGTAAAATACGAAATGCACAAACGCAGTGGGGCACTGCTCGTGGACCGTATTCTACATACACCAATGCGCTACCCTGCGAATTACGGCTTTATCCCGCATACAATGTCTGAAGACGGGGACCCAACGGACGTATTGGTTGTCTGTCAACACGAACTCGTCCCCGGATGTATTATTCGCGCCCGTCCTATCGGTGTCTTGTTGATGGAAGACGAAGCGGGAATGGATGAAAAACTGATTGCCGTCCCGGATACAAAAACAGACCCAACATATGAAGGTGTAAAGTCCTACACCGACCTGCCGCAACTGTTACTGGATCAGATTCGTCATTTCTTTGAACATTACAAAGATCTCGAATCGGACAAATGGGTTAAAGTCATCGGCTGGGAAGACGCAGATGTTGCCATGGAAAAAATTAGCGAAGGCATAAGACGCGAAAACGAAGAAAACAGCTAAAAGTCTTTCGCCGCCATTTCTCTAAAAAATCGTCCTTCTCTTCCGGGAAGGGCGATTTTTGTTTTTCTCTGCCGTCAAAAGCCGATACAAAAGAATGATGGCGTATAGTCCAGTCCCTTAAAGACAAATTCAGGAAGACCTATGTCCTACACCTCGCTGCGCGATTTCATGACAAAATTGGAACAAGAAGGCCGTCTGGTACGCGTGTCGACACCGGTTTCAACGCATTTGGAAATGACGGAAATTCAAACCCGCGTCCTCGCCGAAGGGGGGCCCGCGATCCTTTTTGAGAACCCCGTAGACGCCGACGGCAACCCAACGAATATGCCCGTTTTGGTTAACCTGTTTGGCACCGTTGAACGTGTAGCGTGGGGCATGAACAGGCAGCCCAGCGAACTTAGGGCCGTAGGGGATATGATGGCCTTTCTTCGCCAGCCGGAACCCCCGGATGGAATACGTGAAGCTTTAGATATGCTGCCCGTTCTGAAGCAGGCCCTGAACATGAAACCGAAAATGCGCCGCAGCGGTCCGGTACAGGACATCGTCATCACCGGAGATGACATTGATTTAAACACCCTGCCCATTCAGGGATGCTGGCCGGGGGAACCCGCCCCTTTGGTCACCTGGCCTCTTGTTGTGACCAAAGCGCCAGGTGAAAAAAAGAAGGACGATTTTAATCTTGGCATTTATCGCATGCAGCAACTGGGGAAAAACAAGCTGATTATGCGCTGGCTAAAGCACCGGGGCGGCGCGCAGCATCACCGTAGATGGAAGCACGAAGCCCAGGAGCCCTTCCCCGTTGCCGCTGTCATAGGCGCAGATCCCGCAACTATTCTCGCCGCGGTAACACCCGTGCCTGATACGTTGTCTGAATATATGTATGCAGGGCTACTCCGCGGTCAGAAAACTGAATTGGTGGATTGCAAAACCGTCCCCCTGAAAGTCCCGGCAACGGCAGAAATAGTTCTGGAAGGGCATGTTTCTTTTGATGAATATGCCGATGAAGGCCCCTATGGCGATCACACAGGCTATTATAACGCCGTTGAACAATTTCCGGTCTTCACGTTGACAGCGATAACGATGCGCCAAAACCCCATTTATCTGTCGACCTACACCGGACGCCCCCCCGATGAACCATCCGTCTTGGGGGAAGCCTTAAACGAGGTCTTCATCCCGCTACTGCAACAGCAATTTCCGGAAATTGTGGATTTCTGGCTACCACCGGAAGGCTGTTCATATCGCGTTGCTGTTGTCTCAATGAAGAAGGCCTATGCTGGCCACGGCAAAAGAGTCATGATGGGGGTCTGGTCCTATCTGCGCCAGTTCCTCTACACGAAATTTGTTATTGTTGTCGATGACGACATCAACACACGTGACTGGAAGGATGTTATCTGGGCGATTTCCACACGCATGGATCCGGTACGTGACATGACCCTTATTGAAAATACCCCCATCGATTATCTGGACTTCGCCTCCCCTGTATCAGGCTTGGGCGGCAAAGCCGGGTTAGATGCGACAAATAAATGGCCCGGAGAAACAAATCGCGAATGGGGACAGGAAATCCATATGGACAAAGACATCATTGAACGCGTCAATGAAAAATGGGATCAACTCGGCCTCCCCGGCACGGGCACGCCTATTTGGAAGGATTAACAGCCAGGACTACACGCCTCTATAGCAGCTTGCTTATCACGCAAGGCGTAGAATTGATCTTCTCTGTCAGTGAAGATGGCCACACACCCCGTCACTCTGCAGACAGAGGCAGGTCTTCGTCCCGTATCACGTTTCGCGCCATATTAATCTGCGCTGCGGCCGTCAGAATTTGTAATCCCCGCAGCATATCCTTCTGATTGTCATGGCCCATCGATGCGATCAACCGATCATGGGTTTCTTGCCATACAGGCAGGCATCTATACAATAAACTGCGCCCTTCATCAGACAAAGATACAAGCTTCTGTCGCCGATCCGTGCCGGTCTTTAGAACCAACAGGCCATTTTTTTCTAATGGGCGTAAATTACGGGCGACCGTAGATGAATCCATCACCATTTCGCGGGCCAAAGCAGACACACTACTCTCCCCCAAATCTTCTGCCACGAGCAAAATCATAAATTGTGTGGCTTTCAAGCCCAAGGGACTGAGAACTTCATCATAGAGCTTTGTTGCCGCCCTGGATGCCTTGCGTACCGCATGACAGACGCATATCTCAACGACCTGTTGCACTGCGTGCTCATTCTTACCCTTACTATAATTATTCATTTCCCACCCCCACACATGAACATGTCACATTGTCCGTAAATACATATTTCACGTTGTGGCTATTTTGTAGATAGCCGCCTATGGCTCATGTCTTTAACACGCTCTCATAGGTACGTATTATAGCACGCTTGCTAAACCTTAGGATTAATATAGATCAAAGTCTAACGGGCCCGTCAAACCTTTAATGCTTAATTTACCATTTTTTTTCGTAAAATTGTATATACATAAAAATATAGAGATTAATCTCACCCCTATAGAGGCTGGAATTTATCTAACAGCAATTCTATATATGGCGGTATATGCTCTTTACATGCGATAAACATGTGTAAGACTACATTGCTTGATTTTTTATATTTTTATCTTGGGAACCTACATGGCTGAAATTACCGCTACGCGCCAGCAATACGCACTTGACCGGCTGTCCTCAGTCATAGAAAAAGCCCGCAAAGCCGGGGCGGATGCCGCTGATGCCGTCATGTTTGAAAGCACATCTGAATCCATCTCATGTCGAAAAGGTCATGTAGAGGATATCGAGCGGTCCGAAAATAATGATTTGGGGCTCAGGGTGTTTGTTGGAAAACGTCAGGCAATCGTATCAACCACAGATGTCACCTCTGAAGCACTAGGTACTTTGGCAGAACGTGCTGTCAGCATGGCGTCTGTAGCACCGGAAGACCCCTATTGCGGCCTTGCTGATCCAGAACTTATGGCCCACACCTTACCGGACTTAGACCTCTTTGACTCTTTTGATCCCACCCCTGAACAATTAAAAGAAAGGGCGCTGGCCACCGAAGATGTCGCCTTGCAAACGGCAGGTATTACCAATAGCGAGGGGGCCGGCGCAGGGTTTTCCCAGGGTTATGTAGCGCTGATGAATAGTAATGGTTTTGCCCAAAGCTATCGTTCATCCAACTACAGCCTGAGTGTTTCCGTAATCGCTGGCGAAGGGACCGCGATGGAGCGCGACTATGCCTATAGCTCGAAACGCCATCACGACGACCTGACCGCCCCCGAAGATATTGGCCGTGACGCCGCCAGGCGTGCCCTCAGAAGGCTGAACCCTCAGAAAATAAAAACCGCTAACCTGCCTATTGTTATGGAACCCCGCGTCTCTCGTTCATTGATGGGCCATTTAAGCAGTGCAATTAATGGCCATGGTATCGCGCGCGGCACCAGTTTTCTCAAAGACAAAATGGGGCAGCAAATCTTTGCCAAAAATATCAATATCATTGATAACCCCCACTTACGCCGCGGCCCCGCTTCTAAACCTTATGACGGTGAAGGCTGCCAAAATTCGCCTTTGCATATTATCGAAGATGGCATGTTAAAATGCTGGCTGCTTGATAGCCATAGTGCCCAGCAGTTAGGCCTTCATAGTAATGGCCGTGCGGCACGCGGCACTTCATCACCGCCGTCACCCTCATCCACAAACCTATACTTAACGCCCGGGGATATAAGCCCCGAAGATCTCATAGGCGATATCGCACAGGGGGTCTACGTCACGGACCTGATCGGTATGGGTGTTAACGGCGTGACCGGTGATTACAGCCGGGGCGCGGCGGGATTTCTGATTGAAAACGGCAAAATCAGCCATGCCGTAAGCGAAATTACAATCGCCGGTAATTTACTTGATATGTTTTCCGGACTAAGCGTTGCTAACGATCTTGAACATAAATATGGTACTGATGCACCCACTATACGCCTTGAAAATATGACCATTGCTGGCAGCTGATATGGTCGAAGACGACACCCATACGCCTGATATAGACCAGCTTTACTCTGACCTGGTTCGTATCGTTCGTAAGGCTGGCGACATCGCCCTTAGTTACTACGGTCAGCATATTAAAAGCTGGGACAAAAGCCATAACAACCCTGTTAGCGATGCAGATTTAGCCGTCAACCGCTACTTACAACAAGAGCTACAGGCACTCGATAGCGAAATCGGCTGGTTATCAGAAGAAAATGAAGACACACCACATCGTCTGAAATGCACGTATATTTGGGCCGTGGACCCCATTGACGGTACCCGCGCTTTTTTACAGGGACTTCCCGAATTTACTGTATCTGTAGGCCTGATTGCAAATGGCCGCCCCTGTCTCGCCGCCCTGTATAACCCGGTTCATGACGAATTATTTCAGGCACGTTTAGGGCACGGCGCCCATTTAAATGGCATGCCTATACGTGTCAACGACCATCAAGAAATTCACAATTGTCGTCTTTTTGCCTATCGCAGTTTACTTAAAAGCCCCCGGTGGACGACCCCCTGGCCCGATGTCAAACTCGGCATGGTCAATTCTGTTGCCTATCGCCTTGCCCTGATTGCTGCTGGACAATTTGACGCCATCATTTCTCTGCAACCGAAAAATGACTGGGATCTGGCGGCTGCAGAACTGATTTTACAAGAGGCCGGAGGCGTACTGACAGATCGTCAGAACCGGACACACCAGTATAATCAGCAAAACCCGCAGATGCCCGCCTTAGTCGCCGCAGCACCGCAACTGCATGCAAAATTGCTGAACTTTCTACAACAATATGACAGCCGCTATGACGCGCCAGCAGGTATTATTCATTCACCAGATAAGCCGCCGCAGTAACAAAAAGCCCAGAAGGCACAAAAAGCGCATAGCGGCACCCTTCTACCTGGCCCTATATAAACAAAAAAAAAGAGCCCGCCGATTATTCGGCGGGCTCCCTTTAACTGTTATCTATTGTCGCGATTAGAAAGAAGCGCCAACAGAGAATACAGCAGTCGCGTCTGTCAATGTGCCAGCAGCGTCTGTGTCAACATAAGCCAGTGAGAAGTCCAGGCCAGCGTAAGATGTGCTTACACCAATGCTCCAGTCGATAACGTCACCGCCGTTACCTGTTGTGATACCCACATGACCGTCCAGAGATACTGGAACATCTTCACCCAAAGGAACGCTTACGTCCAGGTATGGGTAGAAGTAGTCATTTGTGTTATCCAGAGCGTCCAGACCGTAGTACACACCAGCAGTTGCCGCAGCAACACCCAGATCAGCACCAACAGAAGCGTAAACTTCCACAATGTCGCCTGTACCGTTAGGGTTCAGTGTACCGTCAAACAGGTAACCGATCACACCAACGTCATAGCTTACGCCTTCAGCTTCGCCGCTGAAACCAGCATATACGTCGATCTCTGCATCAGAAGAACTTTGGCTAGAACCCCAAGTACCGATGTAGAAACCACTTTCGTGACCCCAATCCAGACCACCCTGGATTGCGAAATCTTCGCCACTGAATGACACGCCACGGAAACGGTAATCAGATACGAATGCAACATTTGCACTCAACTCACCGCCCATTAGGCCTTCTTCAGCCATAGCAGGTGCAGAAACTGCAGCAACAGCAGCGGTTGCAACAGAAGCCAAAAGTACTTTTTTAAATACGTTCACGTTTCTCTCTCCATTTATATTTAGATCACCATACGTTTTTTTACTATCAACGCAGATGACCTTTCTGTTTACAAAAACCATGCCAATACAGGCAACGCGGTTTTTGACATCTCCACGCAGGCTTTTTTTATTTATATAACAAGCCTTTGCGTCTTTCGCTTCCTAAATTTAGGATGATCCCCTGCCTTTAAGAAGAATGTATGTGCACTGCACAAACAACGAGCATTTAATATTAAAGTGATTAATAGTTAATCAATTATTAACAACGCCCGTTTTCTAAGCAGCTGCATGCTATAGTTGAATAATGGCAAGAATTTGTCCTGTCCAGAAAAATATGACATTTTTGTTTCATAAATTTCATCTTATGCCGCTACAGCTTCTGTTATGCTTAGGTCTTGAAGCAAAAAAGAAAAATATAATTCAGCTCGCTTACAGTGCTGTTCATCTAAAGACAGTGGTCAGATGCACTTGGAAAACGACTACAACCGGCACATGGTGGCACGTCTATATTGGAAGGGCGATGTTATACCGACTTTACTATTTTATTAGTGGGATTACAGAACCCATAGCGCGCCTCTATCTGCAGCAACGCCGCAGACAGGGGAAGGAAGATATTGACCGCACGAATGAACGTCTGGGATATCCGTCACAGCTGCGCCCTGAAGGCCCGTTGATATGGTGTCACGCTCCGACCGCCGCGCAGGCTTCGGCCGTCATGCCTTTGCTACAGGCTCTTAGCCATACACATCAAATATTGCTGACAACATCGACACGCATTTCCGGACGCATCATGGCAAAACGTCTGCCGCCCACAGTCATTCACCAATATGTCCCCGTTGATTTGCCACCGATATGCAACCGTTTTTTACGCCATTGGCAGCCTGATCTTGCCTTGTGGCTGGAAAATACAAACTGGCCAACCTTGTTACATATGACCCAAAGTCATCATATCCCGACTATTCTGTTAAATGCGCGTCTCGCCTCTGCAAAAAAAGTGTCACGACCGAGGCTGCTACGCAAATTTACACACATCTATTGCCTGACAGATCACGACCGCTCCCAATTTCAAAAGATTTCTGTAGACAATGTCGAAACAACAGGAAGCTTAAAGTACGCCGCGCCTCCTTTGCCGCCTTTACCCAAAAAAACCAAAGCGTTAAAGAATGAGATTGGGCGACGTCCCACATGGCTTGCCGCCCTCACCCACCCTGGCGAAGAAACGATTATACAACATGTGTTGGGGGATTTACTGACGGCCTATCCGGACTTGTTAACAATCATCGTTCCCCATGACCCCGCGAGAGGCGAAAAAATTCGTCTCAACTTTGAAACTAATGGCTTTACGGTCTGCCAACGGTCACGTTTGGAACCTATTACGGACGAGACAAAAATATTCTTAGGGGATAGTTACGGCGAAATGGGACTGTATTATAGGCTGGCCCCACTGGCCTTTATTGGTGGCACATTGATTAATGCCGGGGGGCATAACCCACTGGAGGCCGCCTTGTTAAACACCTCTATCATTTCAGGTCCCTACATGCACCGTTTCCGCCATCCCATGGCCGAACTTCTCGCCGCAGGGGGGCTTAAGATCGTGCAAAATGGGGCCCAGCTGAGTAAAGAACTCCACCTGCAATTACAAGACCGTGACCTATGGGAACAGCGCGCCGCAGCCGCTTACCTCGTTGCTTTAGAAGATCAGCCCCGGATCCCCCATGTCATAAAACATCTGGAAGCCCTGCTATCGGCCACAAATAATAGTCGCCATTTATGAGCACGATTTTCCAACTGAGCCCCAAAGAAAAATAGTCCCGGTACAAGCAGCACGCACTATGGGTCACCCAGACCCACTACAATCAAACGCCCAGAAATACTGGGAATTGATTATTAACTCTGTGCCTCGGATAAAAATAACTGGGGGTCCAGACGCACCCCAAACCAATTCACGCCCCAATGCAAATGTGGTCCTGTAGCACGGCCCGTGGCACCGATACCACCTAACAATTGTCCCTGCTCTACCATCTGTCCCTGCTTCACATCCACCTTCGACAGATGGCAATAAACACTGTTCAGGCCATGCCCATGATCGATGAGGACCGTATGGCCCGTATAGTATAAATCCGCAACCAAAACGACCTTACCAGCCGCGGGAGCAATAACGGGCGTCCCTATTGGTGCCGCGATATCAAGGCCAAAATGAGGACGTTTCGGCACACCATTTAAAATGCGCTGACTGCCGTATACGCCGGAAACACGCCCTTGTGCGGGCCACACAAATACTTGATTGACGCCAAGAAGGTCGGTGTCTGCTGTTCGTAATGCACGAACTTTTGCGGCCTCGCGGCGAATGCGCTCACGACGTTCTGCCGGGGGTGTTACCATTTTGGACGGCAACCCATCAATATGCTGGATCTGATAATGCCGTTGTTTGACAGAAATCGTCTTTTTGTAAGCCTTCCCTGTGGGCAATACGACAGCCAGAGAAACTGTTTGTGGGGCATCACGGCCAAAACCTAAAATGAAGTTCCCCTGTTCACTGACACGCACGACCTGACGACCAAGACGCAGACGCGTTCCCGGTGCGGCACGTCCGCGTAATAATCCCCCCTGAACTGCTTGCCCTTGTAAAGTCACCTCTGTGTCTGCCGCGGCTGTCACTTCTAATCCAGCAACAAAAACAGCCGTAAAGAGTATAACAACGTGAAAGACCTTAAAGATCACAGGCCTCCTGATAACGCTTTAGAGAAATAGCCGCTGTGGCATAGGCCTCTTGCAAATCTGCATTCCAATAACGAAGCTGGTTCAAGGGTATTTTTTCACCGGATAGCGCGCAATAGACAAACCCTCCCGAAGACAAAACCGTATAATCACCCGAAGCATACTTTATTTTTGCTTCTGTAATCGTGAATTGCGCCTCTGCGTCTTTTAACATCTATTTTTTCTCCTTAGTCTATTACCATACCCCGTCAGCTATAAACTCTCATCTTCAAACATCCCCCATTCACTCGTAAAAATAACCCGTTTTTATCAACAGGCTTTTTAGAACAGCGAACCCTGATCTTTCTGATGGTTTTTGTTTGGTGTTTTTTTGCTCTTGGCCGCCCTTCCGGTTTGTGCAGATGACGATCTCACCTGTCCAGAACCTTCAACCCGTCCCTGCCGCTTTCCATCCGCAAACTCAACAGTAAAGGCATCTCCCGTTGCTAACCCTTTAGCCCGCGTAATCGGCTGCCCTTCTTCATCATGGACCAAGGCATACCCACGATTGAGAACATTTTTATAACTTAAGCTTTCAAGCAACCTCGCTGGGCCAGCCAGGGCCGCTTGGGCAGCTTCCAATTGACGTGGACCGCATCGGCGCAGACGCGTTTTAAGCCGTATAATCTGGTCCGTAAGCCCTGTTTCAATACGCTGAAGTTGTGAACGCTGTACGCGCGAGGCAATGCTATCATAGCGCTGCACGCCATCACGTAAAATCATTCTCAACCCGCTTTGATAGCGGATAGTATTGTTTTGCAGTCTTTGCTGTAATGTGTCCGCTTGTCTTTTTAACTGGCGCGGGGTCAAACGCACGTTCAGGCCTTGAAAACGACTTTCATGAACCTGCAGCCCCACCGCCAGAGAGCGCGGCAGTCTATCCGATAAATCATCAAATTTCTGTGTTGGTAGCCCCAGTAAATCCCCTAACCGTGGCATTCCCCGATATAGACTTTTTAATTGCTGACTTTTTTCATCACCCTGCCGCGTGGCCGCACGACGCATACGACTGTTCAGGTCTTGTAGGGAATATAGTAAGTCTGCACGAACAGGGACGGCCTTTTCGGCCGCAGCGGTGGGCGTAGGTGCCCGTAAATCCGCCGCATAATCAATTAACGTGGTATCGGTTTCATGCCCCACAGCAGAAATTAACGGAATTTCGCTGCTGGCCGCCGCCCTTACGACAATTTCTTCATTAAACGCCCATAAATCTTCTAACGATCCACCTCCACGGGCCACAATCAACACATCCGGACGCGGTATATCACCACCATCCGAAAGGGCATTAAATCCTGCAATCGCCCCCGCTATTTGTTCGGCAGCCCCATCCCCCTGCACCATTACAGGCCACACCAGCACCCGACGGGGAAATCGTTCTTCCAAACGATGTAAAATATCCCTGATGACCGCGCCTGTTGGCGATGTCACCACACCGATCACATCTGGCAAATACGGAATAGTCTTTTTGCGCTCCTCCGCAAAAAGCCCTTCTGCAGAAAGCTTCTTTTTACGTTCTTCCAGCAGGGCCATTAAAGCCCCGGCCCCGGCCGGGGCCATCTGTTCTATCACAATCTGGTATTTGGAACGCCCGGGATAGATGGTGAGCTTACCAGTGCAAACCACCTCGAGACCATCTTCCGGGCGAAAGGATAGGCGTGTTGCTGCCCCCTTCCAAATCACCCCGTCAATGACAGCTTTATCATCTTTTAAAGTCAGATAGACATGACCAGAGGCCGCCCGTTTTAGTCCTGAAATTTCCCCGCGCAAGCGCACATGGCCAAAACGTTCCTCCACGGCACGTTTCAATGCCATGGATAATTCCGAAACGCTGAATTCCGGTGTATTACTACCCGGCTTTGAAGTGCCGGCGGAAGAAAAAAGATTCTCAGTCACGTCTTTTCTATATTCATTCATGCGGAGCAAGGATTAAAGCACCCCCACCGCTTGCTTTGCCGTGCAGCTATGCTATATCGAAGTCATGCATCAGCATTCAGTTATCAATCAAATACCAACAGAAGGCAAGTCTCATGAATGTATTGATTATCGGCTCTGGCGGGCGTGAACACGCCCTGGCTTGGAAACTGGCAAATTCCGCTCTGGTCGATAATCTATACTATGCCCCGGGCAATGGCGGCATGCAGCAAATCGCCACATGTGTCTCGCTCAACACAGATCACCATGATGATGTTGTTGCTTTCTGCCGCGAACAAAAAGTCGGGTTTGTCATTGTCGGGCCGGAAGCCCCGCTTGTGGCCGGCCTGGTCGATCGTCTTGACCGTGAAGGTATTAAGGCCTTCGGCCCCAGTGCCAAAGCCGCCCAGCTGGAAGGGTCAAAAGGGTTCACAAAGGACCTCTGTGCGAAATATAACATCCCAACGGCCGCCTATGGTCGCTTTGATAATGCTGCGGAGGCTAAAGCCTATTTGGCACAACAGTCGGCCCCTATTGTGGTCAAGGCTGACGGCCTGGCCGCTGGCAAGGGCGTCATTATTGCCCAGACACTGGATGAGGCCGCACAGGCCATTGATGATATCTTTGGTGGCCAATTTGGCGATGCCGGAGCCGAACTGGTGATCGAAGAATTTCTGGAAGGTGAAGAGGCCAGCTTCTTCGTGCTTACAGATGGGAAGAACATCCTGCCCCTGGCAACCGCCCAGGACCATAAGCGTGTTGGCGATGGGGACACGGGCCTGAATACAGGCGGGATGGGGGCATATTCCCCGGCGCCGGTCATGACGGATGCTCTTTGCCAACAGGTCATTGAAACCATTATTCAGCCCACTGTCGATGGCATGGCGGCGGAAGGGAGCCCCTTTAAAGGCGTATTATATGCAGGCCTGATGATAACCTCACGGGGGCCTGAATTAATTGAATATAACGTACGATTTGGTGACCCTGAATGTCAGGTCCTGATGATGCGAATGAAATCAGATTTACTGCCTGTGTTACTCGCCACTGCGGACGGCCAGCTAGACAGTGTGGATGTCCGTTGGGACGACCGCCCGGCCCTTACCGTTGTAATGGCTGCAAATGGCTATCCCGGTGCGTATGAAAAGGGCACGGAAATCCGCAACCTCGGTACAGCCGCAAAAGACGATAATGTGGAAATTTTCCATGCCGGGACTAAGGCAGATGATAATAAGATTTGCGCAACAGGCGGTCGTGTGCTGAATATCACGGCCCTTGGCCAGACGGTCAGCGAGGCACAAAAAAATGCCTACAATGCATTGGACCTTATTGATTGGCCCGAAGGCTTCTGTCGCCGCGATATAGGCTGGCGGGCGATCCAGCGCGAACAAGAACAAGGTTAGATGTTTCTGCGCCTATTGGGCAAATCGCCTGGCCCATAACCCTACAGAAATATAAATCTCTAGACGCCCCCCCCTTTGCCTCCTCATAGGGGGACCGGGCACAATCTGGCATCGCCAAGAGTCTCACCCCGAACAACTCTTTGCTTAACTGGTAGTACTTTCGGAAGTGTCCGGCAGAATAATGCCTTTTGGCGGGGTATCACCCGGCATGGAAACCAAATGAATATCCCGTTGAGGAAAGGGAAATTCAATACCCTCACGGTGAAACATGTCCCAGATATTCAAATAAACGGCACTGGCCACATTGCTAACCCCATTCTGGGGGTCCGAAATCCAGACTCTGAGTTCCAGATCAACCGAATTATCGCCAAACCCCTTAATCAAAACCAATGGCGCAGGGTTTTCAATCACGCGCTTTTCTTTCAGGGCCGCTTCTTTCATCACCGTCATCGCCCGACGTAAATCGCTTTTATAGGACACCCCCACAGGCAAATGCCTTCGCACCCGCGTATTGGTATAGGTCCAGTTGATGACAGGTTGTGTAATCATATCTTCATTGGGAACCAAATGTTCCCGGCCATCACGGGAAATTATGCTTGTATAGCGAGCCGCCAGACTATCAATGCGCCCGTAAGTGCCGCTCACCTCCACGACATCACCCGGTTTAATCGACCGGTCCAGCAACAAGATGACCCCACTGATGAAGTTAGACACCACCTTCTGCAGGCCAAAGCCCAACCCGACACCGATCGCCCCACCGAACACGGCCAAAGCCGTCAGGTCTATACCCATGGAGGAAATGGCAAATAAAAACGCCACTGACACAAAGATGATACGGGCCAGTTTCCCCAATAACACACGGGCCGATGGTGTTATTGTGCTTAACTTCCCCAGTTGCATTTCCAACAGGTTCGCCAGTACCAATCCGCCCCAGATCAACAGACAAAGTGTAAATATGCCTGTTAAAACAGCCAGTGCCGACACATGCGCATCACCAATATCTACCGCCGCCGCGTCTAAAAACATGATGGTTGGTTCCAGCCACCCGACAATATTTAAGGCCGCGACACCCCAGGCAAAAAAACGTACAAGACGTGCGAGTTCGCGGTTACGAATAAGTTGTGATGCCAGTCGGATCACAATCCACGCCATCAGTAGGCTGACCCCCATCCACAGCAAATATTGGGGCAACTCCCACATGAACGCTAATCTCTGGGCAATACTTTGTAATATCAGCCATATGACCGGCAGATATAAAGGTTCTACATAACGTGCCGATTTCTGGTATGTCTGCTTATGCCCGACAAGGGACTTAATCAACGGCCGCAACCATCGATCCAACCCATAAGATGTGAAAAACAGCAGCACAATCACAGCCACCTGCCCTAAGGTCTCATAAGACAGAATTTCTGCCTGTGCCCAGATCAGTGTCTGTTGAAGATAATCATTTGCTTTATCAAGAATATTCGGCATAGCCCTATTTTAACGGCGCACTGCAAAAAAGTCTTTGAGTATTTTTGCCGCTTCCCCCTCGCCTAATCCGCCATATACTTCCGGCTTATGGTGGCAACTAGGCTGATGGAATAGCCGAGGGCCATTTTCCACACCACCACCTTTCGGGTCGCTGGCCCCGAAATAAAGACGCCGCACGCGGGCGAATGAGATGACTTGTGCGCACATCGGGCACGGTTCCAAAGTGACATATAAATCAATTCCCGGCAGCCTCTCGCTTCCGACTTTTCCGCATGCCTCACGTATTGCCAGTAATTCCGCATGAGCACTGGGGTCTTTCCATTCCAGCGTCCTGTTACCCGCGCGACTGATGATATGATCCGTCACAGGGTCAACAACCACCGCCCCCACGGGGACCTCCCCACGGGCGGCCGCTGCCTTTGCCTCTTGCAAAGCGATTTGCATATATTCACTCAGCGCCATAACCATGATCTGACATTGGCTCCCGTCCCTCAAAAGGTCAAGACCAAACCACATAGCACTACAGACCATTGGCTTTTTTCAATCTTCGGGCTAGAGTGCGCCCATGACACAGGATAATGATTCACAGACACCCCCAACGAACAACGCAGCAGCCCAAAATAGTGGTGAACGCATTGCTAAAATTCTCGCCCGGGCTGGCGTAGGATCGCGGCGTGCCGTTGAACGTATGATTGCCGCAGGCATGGTGCGCCGTTTTGGGCATCTCATTTCTGACCCTGCCACAAAGATTACCGATGTTAATGGCATTACTGTTGATGGCCGCCCCGTACAACCCCCGGAACCGCCACGTTTATGGAAATATCATAAGCCGCGCGGGCAAGTGACAACCTATCATGACCCCGAAGGGCGGACGACTGTATTTGAAGGACTGCCACAGGATACACCGCGTGTCGTTGCTGTGGGACGGTTGGACATAAATACTGAAGGTCTCCTTTTACTTACCAATGACGGTGGTCTGGCCCGTTGGCTTGAATTACCCGCAAATGGCTGGCGGCGCACTTATCGCGTTCGTGCCCATGGCAGTATAAATCGCCGGGCCTTGGATGAAATCCGCAAAGGGGCAATCATTGAAGGAGTAGCCTACCGTCCTGCGGAAATAGAGATAGAGGAAAATGATAGCAGCAATGTCTGGCTTAATGTCACCTTGACAGAAGGCAAAAACCGCGAAGTGCGTAAGTTGCTGGAATATGCCGGGCTCAGTGTTAATCGCCTGATCCGCACTGCTTATGGCCCTTTTACCTTAGGAAAGCAGCCCCGTTATAAACTGCTGGAAATTCCGTCTTCACAATTAAAGATTGATGTCGCTGGCTATTTTAACGAAACCGATAGTGACACCCCACAGCATAATGACGACAGTCCCCGCGCCAAACCCGTTCGAAAAGAAACTTGGGCAAAGGCTAAACCAAAAAACAATGTCCGCCGCGCAGGTAAACAGAAACGTCGCCCTGCAACTACGGACGGAAACAGCAAGCCGCAGAAGGCCGCATCAACACGCGCTGCCGCCAAGCCGGCCACACGTCAGGCCGTAGTAAAAAAAGCCAATACAGGTAATCTGTCATCCCGGCGGCGACCCAAATCATAAGTGTCATGTGAGGCCCACCCATGCGCATTATCGCCGGTAAATTTAAAGGACGCCGTCTTCAAACCCCGTCCAATAATAATATACGGCCAACAACAGACCGTATGCGCGAAACATTGTTCAACTTAATTGGCCATGGGCCTGCCGCCCCCTATTACCAGGGGCACGTTCTGGATTTGTTTGCGGGCACCGGTGCCCTGGGCTTAGAAGCCCTTTCCCGCGGGGCAAAACACGTCACTTTCGTTGAAAATGACCGTAACGCAGCCCAACTTATTCGTCGCAATATAGATCTTTGCCAGGCTTCTGCCTGCTCATCGCTCCTTATTCAGGATGCCTGCCACTTATCACGGCCAAGGCACGACTATACGACCATTTTCATGGATCCGCCTTATCATAAGGATCTCCTTACTCCCACAGTGGGTACCCTGCTGGACAACGGGTATATCACCGAGCAAACACTGATTGTCGCTGAAAAAAGCGTTGATGATGACTTCAATCTGCCTCCTGCATTACAGCTCTTGAAAGAACGAAAATATGGCGCTTCACATATGATGCTGATATCGCATCTTTAATAAAATTCTCCTATAAGTAGAATTTATACATTATTTATTTATTAATACACTTTATAGGTGTATACTCTGCCTGTGATGATCTTTTTATATGAAAACAGGCGCTTGCAATGACCCTTGCTGCACATACGTCAAAAAGTTCTGCGGATTTTCAGGCCACCCCTTCTACAGACGACCTGCAGGGATTGCGGGATTGCCTTACGTATTTGCGCAATGAGGCTCTTGCTGCAAAACAAGAAGTCGTTGCACTACATTTGTTAATCGCTATTCAGGAACTGGAAAATCTGCCACGATTTCCCCAGAAGCAACCGACATCAGAAAACGGTTAAGCTGCAGGAAAGACAGCCACTGGCCTACGACCTAACGGCGACCAAATAGCTTTTCAATGTCCGCCAGTTTTAGCTCCACATATGTCGGACGACCATGATTGCATTGCCCAGAATGGGGGGTTGCTTCCATTTCTCGCAATAATGCGTTCATCTCATTGACCGCCAACCGCCGACCAGCCCGTACGGACCCATGGCACGCCATCGTCGCACAGACCTCTTCCAATTTTTCTTTCAGGCCCAAGGCTTCATCTATTTCCGCCAGATCATCGGCTAAATCGCGGACCAATCCTTTAACATCGACTTTCCCCAATAAGGCAGGCACTTCACGCACAACAACAGCCCCATCACCAAAGCTATCCAATATCAGGCCCATTTCCGCCAAATCATCACGACGAGATAACAACTGTTCTGCCGCGGCCTGTTCCAACTCGACCACCTCGGGCAGCAGCAATCCCTGACGGGCCACACCCTCTATAGCTAGCTGTTGTTTCATACGTTCATATACTAAACGTTCATGTGCCGCATGCTGATCAACAACAATGATCCCGTCCTGTGTTTGTGCCACAATATACGTTTCATGTAACTGACCACGGGCTGCCCCTAAGGGATAGGCCCCGACATCATCCGCCTCAGATGCTTCAGTGCCCCCGAAGCCTGCAGCCGATCGCTCATCATCATCAGATGGGTCCACCCGTCCTTGAGGAGGAAGACCACTCATGTGTCCCTTAGAAGCATCATCAGTCAACGGTTGCTGATAGGCTAGGCTTTGTTCCGCCATGCCGGGCGGCATGTAACGCGGCAAATGCGTCTTTTGCCCAAAAGGTAAAGCCGGCCCCACCCCCCTGTTTATCAGGTTATCCTTTTGTGGCTGCATAGCCCCCAAGGCCTGCCCCGCCACTGTTGTCGAAGCCCTATGTCCTGCCGCATCCAATGCCCGGCGTAAGCTGCCCACAATCAAACTGCGAACGGCCCCTGCATCCTTAAAACGCACTTCGGCCTTTGCCGGATGGACATTCACGTCAACACTATCGGCAGGGACATCCAGAAATAATGCCAGCACCGGGTGCCGGTCACGGGCCAGATAATCCATATAGGCCCCGCGGACAGCCCCGGTCAGCAATTTGTCTTTCACACTTCTGCCGTTGACAAATAAAAACTGATGCTGTGCATTGCCACGACTATAAGTCGGCAGTGCTGCGTAACCCGTCAATGTAATACCATCGCGATCGGCTTCGATCGGCAAGGCATTATCGGCGAATTCCCCCCCCAGAATTGCCGATAACCGGCGCAACCGCACATCCAATAGCTCCCCTTGTGCACCAGAGACTTGAAACACACGCCGTTGTCCATCTGACAGGCTGAAGGTGACCTGTGGGTGCGCCATCGCCAGCCGCCGCAAAATATCATGGGCCTGTTGAAATTCTGTCCGCTCCGTTTTCAGAAACTTCAATCGCGCAGGTGTTGCATAAAACAGATCCCGCACATCTACCCGCGTCCCTTCATTAAATGCCGCAGGTGCAACCTCTCCCTTTTTTCCCGCGTCCACAGTTAACTGCCATGCTTCGCTTTCTCCCCATGCGCGGCTCGTCATGGTCAAACGGCTGACAGAACCAATAGAGGCCAGTGCCTCACCACGAAAGCCTAAATGTTGAATATGAATAAGGTCATCATCCGGTAGCTTGGATGTTGCATGGCGTTCTACCGCCAATGATAATTCATCAGCGGTCATCCCTTTTCCGTCATCTGTAATGGAAATCATCTCACGCCCGCCGGCCACCATGACCACATCAATGCGGTGCGCCCCTGCATCTATGGCATTTTCCACCAACTCTTTAACTGCACTGGCAGGGCGTTCAATAACCTCACCTGCGGCGATTCGGTTCACTGTTTTTTCTGGTAACAGACGAATTGTCACAACATAGTCTCGCTTATTCGTTCGGAAAGCACCATATCACATTCGCTAAGTCTGTATGGTTACGTAGAAATCCTGACACCTCAACAACGTCATTGAAAAGTCACATTTCAGTCCTAGCGGAAATAGTTAATAGGGTCTACATACATAGACACAGTCTACATACAGATGAGCTTCAGTTTCAACCTACAGGATCTTGATGGGGGTATTACGATCATGCGTGTTTTAAACGGTTTAATATTTGGCCTCGGTGCAGGTTGTTTGACATTGGCACCAATGTCCATAGCGCAAGATCATACTAGTTTATTAGTGGTCATTGGCTGTGCACTTATCGGTATTGAAATTGTGCGTTGGGGAATGCACAAAAAGGTGAATTCAGACCACAATCACCCCTCCAGCGGCGCACATAATGCCGTGGGTGAGGCCTAAGTACACACTTAGAGACCCACACCAATATCAGGGGGACGGTTTCACCCCCCTCGAAACGACAGGCACATCTGTCACAGCCGTCAGCTTATCCAAATCATCCGGTTTACCAACAATCGACCAGACAATCTTATCCGCCTGCAATAACCGCGCGGCCACGCGGCTGATCTGCGCCCTGCTCACGTCAGCGATGTAACTGTTACGTTTTTGAATATAATTCGGTGAAAAACCCAATATCTGCATTCCCAATAACTGCCCGGCGATGCTACCGCTGCTGTCAAATTCCAACGGGTAAGACCCTGTCAAATAAGTTTTCGCATCATTCAGTTCTTCCTCGGTCACACCTTCGCTCGCCAATCGGGAAATTTCACCATGAATGACCGCCATGGCCTCCCCCGCCCGCGCATTTTGTGTCGCCACCTGCCCCATAAACAGGCCGCCATGACGTAACGGGTAAAAATACGAATACACTGAATATGCCAGCCCGCGTTCTTCTCTTACCGCGTCCGACAATCGCCCCGTAAGCCCCCCACCGCCGAGTATATAATTCATGACATATGCCGCATACCAATCCGGATCGTCCCGTTTAATCCCGCCATGGCCAAATACAACCGTTGTTTGCCCGCCTGGTCTTTCCTTAACCCAAACCCCGGATTCCGCCTGCTGCGTTGCAGGTGGTAATGATTTGACTTTCTCGCCCTCAGCCAAATCACCAAACGTCTTATCCAGTAAAGTGGCCAATTCTGCTGCTGTAATATCACCAACCACTGCAACAACAAGGTTACGTTTCGTCAAACGGTCTTTCGCAAAACCTTTCAGATCTGATCGTGTAATGGTGGCAACCGTCTCTGGGCGGCCCGCGACAATACGCCCATAGGGATGCTTACCCCACATCTTCGTAAACCAATAATCACTGGCTACTGCCTGCGGACTTTCCCCGCGACGCGCCAAACCTGTCAGAATAGCTTTTCGCATTCGTTCTAGAGGTTGCGGGTCAAATCGCGGCGCTGTTAAGGCCAGCCGCAACAGCGCAAAAGCCTTTTCGTGATGTTTGCGTAATGTCCGCATACTGCCATGCAAACTATCTCTACTGGCAGAAAAGCCCAAACTAATCGCATGCTCTTCTAACGCAATCTGGAAATCATGCGATGTTAAAGTCCCGCCGCCTTCATCCAGCAGAGACGCCACCATATTGGATAACCCGGCCTTCTCATCCGGGTCCCATGCCGCCCCACCGATAAAGGCCATTTTCATTGATAACATCGGGATTGTGTGGTTTTCCACCAACCATGCACGAATACCGCCTGGGCTCGTGACCTCCTGAATATTAACCAGAGCATGGCTACGAAGTGGCAAGCAGACCGTAAGGGCGGCCGCAAAAAAACTTAATGCAACGAAATACCTTTTCATTATGGCTGCTCCCCCTTCATCGCCGGGTTTGCGGATTGCAGCAGCAAGCCGGTCACAGATCTTTCCGGCTGGAAAATCCGCTGGGCTGCACGCTGCACATCCGCAGGCGTCACGGCCTCTATACGCGCCGTCCAGCCCTGAATGTCTGCAATGCTTAGTCCCGTTGTCAGCCCCCGGCCAAAAATTTGTGCCATACTGTCAATACTGTCTCGCGCATAGGTCGCCTCAGCAACAAGCTTATTGACCGCCCGGCGCACCTCATCTTCCGTCACACCGTTCTGCTTCACGTCATTTAAGACAAGGTCAATTTGCGTTTCCACCAGATCCAGCCCATGCTCTCCGCCTTTTTCCATCGCTTTAGGTGGCGTCGCGTAAAGGGCTAATTTTGCCGGGTCAAAAGACCACCCCTGATACCAGCCGCCAACGGACACCGCCACTTTCTGGTCAACAACCAAATGCCGATACAATCTGCTGGTCGTCCCCCCGGCGATAATATCCATCAACACATCCAACGCCGGGGCCAGCTCCTTATCCTGTCCCGCACTGTAGCTCGGCGTTGCGTAAAAACGCCGCCACGAGGGCTGCTTTACACGACTATCCGCCAATTCAACCCGGCGCGGGCCACGCATTGGCGGTTCCTGTACCCGGGCGCGTTTCGGTAATGCAGTACCGGCGATAGGACCATAATACTTTTCCGCAAGATCGCGCACTTGTGCTGTTGTCACATCACCGGCAATGATCAAAATGGCATTTGCAGGATTGTAATATTTTTTGTAGAACGCCCAACTGTCCTGAAGGCTTAAAGCCTCCATCTCATGTCGCCAACCAATAACGGGAATGCCATACGGATGTGCGCGAAACAGAAGAGCATCCATTTCCTCTGACAATAAGCTAGACGGGCGACCGTCTACCCGCATGCTCCGCTCTTCCAAGATCACATCGCGTTCAGCCTTGATATCCTCGTCCTCCAGACGCAAATTAGCCATCCGGTCCGCTTCCAGGGCCATCATCAAGGGAAGGCGATCTTTTGCAACAGTCTGATAGTATCCCGTATAATCCTGACCCGTAAACGCATTATGACGGCCGCCATTCCGCGCAACAATTTTTGCAAAATCGCCGGGGTTTAACTTTTCTGTTCGCTTGAATAATAAATGTTCCAGAAAGTGCGCTACTCCGGATTGCCCTGCGGGTTCATCGGCCGCCCCTACCCTGTACCAGACCATATGGGTAACAATAGCAGCACGATGGTCTGGCAATACAACCACCTGCATTCCATTGTCCAGAAAGAAGCTCTCAACAGGGAACGGGGGATGTGCCGGGGCCGCAAAAGCGCCACTTACCGGCAATAGACTCGCACAGGCCACAATCATCCAGAAAAATTTGCGCAGCACATTACACCTCATGACAGCGGATCACATATACATTACGAAGAGTAACGATTTTTGTGGCTGGATTATGGCCCTAAAGTAACTGGATTATTGACCGAACAGGGCGTCTTTGGCCTGCTGTTGCGGCAAAATATCACCCTTTGCACCGTTTTCCATAGGCGGACGCAGATTATATTCCGGTGGGCGCGATAGCGGGGCTTTACGCAAAACACTAAATTCATCCGGTGGGTTTTTTCCTGTTCCCAGAATAGCGCTGCCGCAGGCAGATAATGTGAAAACAGATCCTGCGAATACGGCACCCGCCATCAACTTATTTAGCAAAGACATTCGCTATACTTCCTTTGTGTTATTATCTGGGTCCCGTTGGCCAGAACCGAATAAAGCATCCCACACCATCAGGGCTGCTCCTATTGAAATCGCTGCATCCGCTACATTAAAAACAGCAAAGGCATAACCCAGTGCATGAAACTGAAAAAAGTCCGCCACTGCACCAAAGACGATCCGGTCATAGATGTTACCAATCGCGCCGCCGATGACAAGCCCTATTGCAAGACATAACAAAGAGGAATTAACACGACGCAGCCAGAATGCGAGGAAGATCACAATCAGCAGCGTGACCGCGACTAAAATCCAGCGCCCCAAATCGCCTTCTGCCGGCAGAAGGCCAAAGCTAATTCCCCGGTTCCATACCATAACAAAATTCAAAATCGGCAGAACTTCGACAACACCGCGTTCCGGCAAACGAAACACATCGAGAAACCACCATTTCGACAGACGGTCAACGACAAAAGCAACCACCGCCACAAACGTCGCCCAGCGATAAATTACACGACGGCCCATCAGTCTATTCTGTATCAGGGATCGGGCCATATGCCACTACGGCCTCAACACAGCGCGCACAAAGATCTTTATGGACATCATCTTCACCCACTGTCGGTAGCACCTGCCAACACCGCTCACATTTCTTCCCTTCCGCGAGCCCCACGACCACAGCCACATCTGTGACGTCTTCCAGATGGAAAGCTTCCGCAGGGGCTTCTTCTTCGAATAAATGAGCAACAGACGTAATGCTCAATTCCGCCAGATCAATACCATGTAAAGCCGATACATAATCATGATTGGACGTATAGATTCTGATATCCGCCTGCAGGCTTGACCCTATGCGTTTTTCGCGACGCTCCACTTCCAGCGCGCCGGTCACTACGCGACGCAAATTACGAATGGCTTCCCATTTCGCCGCCAACGCATCATCACGCCAGCCGGGCTCTACATCCTCATACAACTGCATATGGACACTACTGTTTTCATCGGGGAAGCGGGCCTGCCAGACTTCTTCGGCCGTAAAGGCCAAAATCGGCGCCAACCATTTTGTCAAACAATGAAAAATAATATCCAGAACAGTCCGCGACGCACGGCGACGGTGTCCCATTTTCGGATCGCAATACAACCCGTCTTTTCGGATATCAAAATAAAAGGCTGACAAATCCACCACGCAGAAATTGTAAAGAGCAAAGTAGACCTTATGGAAATTATAATCGTTATTGGCTGTACGGATCGCCTCATCCAGTACGCTCAAACGATGTAACACCCAGCGTTCCAGCTCTGGCAGCTCCGCAAGCTCCAGCTTTTCCTCTTCTTCAAAATCAGCCAGATTTCCCAGGAGGAAACGAAGAGTATTACGAATCTTCCGATAGGCTTCCACCTGACCTTTGACGATTTCATTACTGATGCGCATATCGTCACTGTAATCAGTTGAAGACACCCAAAGCCGCAGGATGTCGGCACCAAACTGATCGACAATTTTTTGCGGCGCAACGACATTGCCGGCTGATTTCGACATTTTACGGCCATTGCCATCCAGCACAAAGCCGTGTGTCAGTACTCCTTTATATGGCGGCACACCGCGCGTACCACATGATTCCAGCAGGGATGACTGGAACCAGCCACGATGCTGATCGGTCCCTTCCAGATACAAATCCGCAGGTGCTCCCAAATAATCACGTTTTTCCAGCACGAAAGAATGTGTCGAACCGGAATCGAACCACACATCCAGAATATCTTTAACCTGCTCATAGTCATCTGCAGCATATTCATTGCCTAAAAAGCGGGCCGGGTCGCTCCCAAACCAGGCATCGGCACCTTCCGCTTCTACGGCATCTGCAATACGGGCATTGACCGTTTCATCCTTCAGCAATTCTCCCGTTGCCTTATTGACAAAAACAGTTATCGGCACCCCCCAGGCACGTTGACGTGAAATAACCCAGTCAGGGCGGGTTGTGACCATGGCCGTAATGCGGTTTTCGCCACTTTGCGGAACCCACCGCACGTCTTTAATCGCTTTCAAGGCCTTCGTGCGCAGTTCATTTCGATCCATTGAAATAAACCACTGCGGGGTATTACGATAAATCAGCGGGGCTTTTGACCGCCAACTATGTGGATAGCTATGCGTTAACACATCCCGTGCCAACAAAGCCCCAACCTTCTCCAATTCAGCGCATACGGGCTCATGTGCCTTAAACACATGTATCCCGGCAAAAAGTGGAACATTGTCGTAATACGTTCCGTCATCATCCACCGTGAACGGCACTTCAATGTCATGGGCCAGTCCCACGTCAAAGTCTTCCTGTCCATGCCCCGGGGCGGTGTGAACAAAACCCGTGCCAGTTTCAACAGTGACATGGTCACCGGGGATTAAAGGCACTGCAAAATCATATCCCTGACCATGCCAAGGGTGATGACAAATGGTTCCTGCAAGGTCATGCCCTTTAAATCGTGCGACGAGATCATAACCGACTATGCCGCTGCGCCCCATAAAGTCCTGCAATAAAGCCTCTGCCACTAACAGCAAACGACCAGTGTTCACGCGGCTATCTTCTGCTACCTCCGTGACGGTCAGAAGGACATAATCTATCATCTCGCCATAGGCGATGGCACGGTTACCCGGCAGAGTCCACGGCGTCGTCGTCCAGATCACCACCTCTGCATCACTTAAAGCCGCAACCGGTGTCTCCACCACCTTAAAAGCCACATCTACCATGTGAGATTTATGTTCGTGATATTCCACTTCGGCTTCGGCCAAAGCGGTTTTTTCCACAACAGACCACATCACCGGCTTTGAACCACGATACAATCCATCGTTCATCAGGAATTTCAGCAATTCACGAACAATTTCCGCCTCATTTTCGAAGGCCATCGTGGTGTAAGGGTCATCCCAATGACCGACAATACCTAACCGTTTAAATTCTTCCCGCTGAATATCTATCCATTCCGCAGCAAAATCGCGACATTCCTGGCGGAATTCCAACAGGTCAACTTCGTCCTTATTCTTACCCGCCTTACGGTATTTTTCTTCGATCTTCCATTCAATCGGCAGCCCATGACAATCCCAGCCCGGTACATACGGGGCATCTTTGCCCATCATCTGTTGCGACCGTACAATCATGTCTTTCAAGACTTTATTCATGGCATGGCCAATATGAATATTGCCATTAGCATAAGGAGGACCGTCATGAAGCACATAACGGGGCCGGCCTTTGGCCACTTCACGCAGCCGCTTATATAAATCCAGTTTCTGCCAACGGGCCAGCATATCCGGCTCCCGTTTTGGCAGGTTACCTTTCATTGGAAAGTCTGTTTTCGGTAAGAATATTGTGGATTTATAATCAGTGGTCATGGCCAACTTTGTCCGGGAACTTTATAAATTGCGCGCGATAAGCAGCCCTTTTAGCAAGAGCCAGCCGTTGGGGCAAGAACATAGCCTATGACGATGGTGTTTTCGCCATTACCAGCAAATTACATCCGCTGCCCATATCCGTTAAAGAACTAAAACTGTAATAAATGTTCATCATCAATAGTGACAATTGGCAACACATCGGCCCTGTTCTCCGGCATTGCCAGCGCGGCCCGCGCCTGTATGCAGTCTTGTGCAATTTGCTGCTTTAACTCATCAATGCCTGAGAATTTTTGTTCCCCGCGGATAAAGTCAATAAATTGCACCCGCAGCAAAGCGTTGTACAAATCATCATCGAAATCAAATAAAAACACCTCCAGGTTTACGTCTTTTTTATCAAATGTCGGGCGGGCGCCAACATTTGCCACCCCGTCATAAACCCTTTCGGTTTGCGGCAGACTAACCCTCACGGCATAGACACCATGACGGGGCCGTAAATACCCGTCCATAGAAATATTCGCGGTCGGAAAACCAATCGTACGTCCCCGCTGGTCCCCTTGATATACATGACCTTCGACTTGCCACCAATGGCCCAGCCGGCTTGCAACATCCCGAACTTTCCCCTGACGCAGGCTCTCGCGAATATTGGATGATGAATAGACCTGATCACCTTCCATCACCTTATCAATAACGGTGACACCAAAGCCTTCCATATGGCCCATCCATTTCAGCACAGTAATGCCACCACCACGGCCACGGCCGAAACAATAATCATAGCCCACCACAACCTGCAAAGCCCCCAAAGCTCCCACCAGTACATCCAGCACAAAGGCCTGGGCCTGCATCACGGCCATTTCCTGATCGAAAGGCAGTACGACCATCTGGTCCACGCCAAAGTTTTCCAGTAACTGTGCCTTTGTCCGAAAAGACGTCAGCCGGAAATCTTCCTGATCCGGATTAAAATAATGGCGGGGATGCGGCTCCATGGTCACAACGGTTACCGTTGTTTGCATTTCCCGGGCCAGTCGCCCAGCCTTGGCAATAACCTGCTGGTGTCCACGATGAAAGCCGTCAAAATTTCCCAATACGACAACAGACCCCCGACATTCAGCAGGAAAGTCTTTATAATGTCGAAATAAACGCATGGGGCACCTTAAATCTTTAGCTTTCACCCCTTACGATATCCCCTGTCTACATTTTGGGAAACCAAACAGTGGTTCTTATGGACGGTGGGGAACCATAATATGGGCTTCCCCTTCAATAACTGTTGTTTTCCCAACAGTACAGACACAATTCAACACGACTTGCTTTTTCTCTAGCAAAATTTCGTTCACCGTCACCTTTGCTTGTACCGTATCGCCAATTCTGACAGGAGCCTTAAACTTCAACTCCTGAGAAAGATATATACTTCCAGGCCCCGGCAGACGGGTACCGATTACCGCCGACAGCACACCTGCTGTCAAAATACCATGAGCAATACGTCCATGGAACATGGTCTTTTTCGCATAATCGTCATTTATATGTATAGGATTGATATCACCGCTTACCCCGGCAAACATAACAACATCAGCCTCTGTGATCGTTTTTCCGAAAGATGCTGACTGCCCAATTTCCAGATCTTCTAAATAATAACCGTTCACTTCAGTCATCCGCTTACTTCCTGTTTTACGCAAAACATAACGGTTCCTAACCGTCCTATACTGCAATACACCGCCTCTCTCACCTTGAAAACCCTACTTTAGGTGAATGATTCATGACAGCATTAACCATTTTTTATTCCCCTCTGCGTAAAGTGAACAACGAAACAGCGTGACATGACCTGTCACAGATGACGTTTTTTGAGAAATATAACTGTTAACTAGTAAAGAAGCGGTGAGACCATGGCTGTAGATTTGGCAATGCCAATCCTGATTGTCGACGATTACAAGACAATGCTGCGTATTATTCGCAACCTGCTGAAGCAACTGGGCTTCAATAATGTTGATGAAGCAACAGATGGGGCTGAAGCATTAGCAAAAATGCGCGGCAAACAATATTCATTGGTGATTTCCGACTGGAATATGGAACCGATGACCGGCTACGAATTGCTGAAAGAAATTCGCGCCGACAGCATACTTAAACCAACGCCCTTTATTATGGTTACGGCAGAATCCAAAACCGACAATGTCATTGCGGCGAAAAAGGCAGGTGTTAACAACTATATCGTTAAACCCTTTAATGCCCAGACGTTGAAAACGAAACTCTCCGCTGTATTAGGAGACTTCTAATGGTGACGCGTGATCTCCCTGATCACATCGAGCAACTGGTCGAACGGTTGCGGCGCAAAGATCACCCCAATGTTTCGTTGACAGAGGTTGCCGCCGTCACCGAAATATTAATGCGGTCGCTGGATTCTTATTTTCAGAATATTGACCTGACGCTTTATAAAGAATGTCAGGATCTTGCGGACTATATCAAAGAGGCCCGCCAACAGATCGCGGCCATTTCACCAGACCACGCGGATGAAGCGCGGCTTCCCCGGGCGGGCAAAGAACTGGACGCCATTGTCAAACAGACTGAAGAAGCGACCAACACCATCATGGAAGCGGCGGAAAGCATTATGTCTGCCGACCCCTCTGATGTAAGTGGCTATCAAAGCACCGTGAATGATGAAATCATGCGCATCTTTGAGGCCTGCTCATTTCAGGATATTACCGGCCAACGTATCAGCAAAGTTGTTGAAACCTTGCAAAACATCGAACAGCGTGTCTACCATCTTATTGATGTCCTTGATATCAGTACCGATGATGTCACCAACAGCAACGATGATAAAACAGAAGACGAAAGATTGCTGAACGGCCCGGCACTGGACGGAGAGGGAATTGACCAGTCCGATGTCGATGCCTTACTGGGTGGCAATGCCGCAGAAACACAACCGACACAGGATGACATCGACGCCCTGTTAAATGACGCCACAGACAGTGATACGCAGGCTTCTGATGCTGCCTCGACTGAACAGCAACAAAAAGAAGAGCAAAAAGCAAAAACCTCTCCCTCACCTGCGGCTGAACCAGTCACTCTTGACCGTGGACATAAAAAAGCAGGTGTTAGCAAGGCCGATGATGTTGACGACCTAATCTTGAAACAGGATGAGGAAGGCCGCACCACCCAGGATGACATTGATGCCCTATTTGGCTAAGTAAAAACACTTAGGGTGATTATTCACCTTTAGCAAAACACGAAAAAATTATGAAACGGGGCCTCTGCCCCGTTTTTTTATTGTTCGCTCTTTTCTATGAACACATCATCGCTGATCCATAGTATTTACCAAGATAAATAGCTCAGCACGAGATTCGGGCGCGCACCCATTTCATTAAATGCCAGCTCCAACCGTTTTGGGTCGGGCAAAACTGATGGATGATCCGTGACGCCCAGTTGGTCACGATGCAATCCGCTGGTGATAAGCACGCTGTCTATTCCGGCCTGGTTCCCCCCGCGAATGTCCGTGCGTAAACCATCACCGATAACCAAAATATCCGATGCTTCCACCTTTTCTTTCCGCAAATCCGCAATACGGTCCTGACAAAATTGATATACTTCAGGATAAGGCTTGCCCAGATAACGCACTTGTCCGCCTAAACTATGATATTTACCTGCCAGTGCCCCGGCACAATAAACTTCGCTTTCACCCTTATGTACCGTCAAATCCGGGTTGGCGCACAATAACGGCAGTTTTTGGGCGATAGCCTTGGTGAAAAGTTCGTCATAAAAAGGATGGCTTATTCTCTCTTCCTCAAACGGTAACGCAGAACAAACAATCAGATCAGCAGCGTCTATATCATCCGTGAGCGAAATTTCACCCTGGCCAAAAAGACTTAAACCCCATGACTGACCCAGGTGATAACAACGTGGCCGCGGGGATTGCTCACATAGCCAACGAAATACCATGTCACCTGACGTCACGACATCATCATAACACCCCGGTGGCAATCCCAATCCCGCTAACTGTTCACGAACAGTCACAGATGCCCTTGGGGCATTAGATAATAAAATGACGGTAATGCCCTGAGCGCGCATGGCCCTAAGGCTTTCGATCGCCCCCTGGTGTACAGAAACGCCATTATGGACCACACCCCACAAGTCGCACAATACCGCCTTATAACGCCCCGCTGACACAAACGCCTCTATGCCCGCCGCCGTTTGCACAGGTTGTCCTGCTCTTATATGCAACTATTTTTTCCTCATGAAACACGGCTTCCCGCCGCAAAAGTACTGATTTATTCCCCTGCCGGGTTATCCGTACTAGGGCGGGGTTCACCGAACAAAAACCCCTGACCGTAATCCACGTTCATATCCAGAACTTCGATCAGGTCTTTTTCTTCTTCTACCTTTTCCGCAATCAAATCTATATCATAACGTCCTAATGCTTCCTTCAAATCCCCGGACGCGACATCACCGCCGCCTTCCAGCAACAGGTCCGTCCCCACCTTGACATAGCGGAAATAACGCTCCGCTAGGTCTGCAGGATTAAAATCAAGTGAGAGCACCCGATCCATAGAAAATTGAAAACCGCGCCGCCCCAATGACCCTAGGCTGCGGCCGATATTGGGCGATTGTCGCATCACATCTGCCTGCGAAAATTCAAATACCAAACGATCCGCCAATTCAATGTTATTCAACATAAAATCAATAAATTGCGGGAAGAATTCTTTATCATGAACAGAAACTGAAGATATATTGCAGAAAAAACGCACATTAGGACGGCGCGGCCCCAAACGACGAATGACCTGAATACACCGAAATAACAATAAATTATCCAAAGTCCCGACCAATCCGCTATCTTCTGCCAGATGAAGATATTGGTTCGGAAAGATGACCCGTCCCTCTTCGTCACGCACCCGTGAAAAAGCCTCATAATACAAAGTTTTACGCGTTGGTAGCGACACAATGGGCTGCAGGTAAAGATCCACCCTGTTTTCTTCCAGCGCATTGTGCATGATATGTAATATTTCTTCTTCACCATGCACGCGTTCATGGCTTGTTAGGTGACGTGCTCCTGTGCGCTCCCCCTCCGGCATTCCGGCCATCTGCCGTGTTGCAGGCGCAAAAACGCCACCGTCATCAGCATGGACACCACCTGGACCCTGTACACTACTATCGCCTACCTGCCCCGCAAAGTCGCTTAGTCGTTGTTCGGTATCCGCAATCAGCGTGTGTTTACCGCTTTTATCCACCACCTGTTTCAACAACGTTTGCAACATGCGCATCTCTGCAATGATTTCCGCGCTATTATGGTGCGTTGTCTTATCCACCATGGATTTCAGTTGGCTAATTTCCTGTTGCGCATCCTCTAATGCTTCTAATGACGCCTGATAATCCTGATGCAAAGCCAATAAGCGGTGATTACCATCCTCCGCCTCAAGCCGGCGAATATAGATATGATGCAATTGGGCCGCAATGAAGAACACAATCGCCCCGGCAAAAGCCCCCTCTGCCGCGCTGCGCTCCGTCCATAGTTCCGGTATCACCACCGCGACAAACAGCGCAATAACGGCATATGACACAACCAATAGAATATGAGTTAAAAAATTCATTAAAGATGCCCTGACCTTGCAACCCTCTCAGGCGATAACGGCGTTCTTATCTATTATAGGCTTCAGCCTTCAATAACATTGCGCTCATGCAACGTTACGATAGAAGATACCATCCAGTGGATCAAGCCACCAGCCTACTGTGACATAAAAAAATGGCGGCCGTTACCAGCCGCCATTTTTAATCATTGATAATACAGGCTTATTTGCCAAGAAATTCTGCAATTTGACGACGACGCTCTGCTTCACCAGCCAAATAGCCGATCCACTGTCTCGCCATCTTCTTGCTGCGGTCATATTTTGACGCGGCAACGAATTCCTTACGCGCTTCGTTCAGGCGGCCTTGATTAAACAAAGCCATACCACGCACAACATGCGCTGTATCAGGCCGTTTTAGCTTGCCTTTCTTAATGCCGACTTCCGCATATTTTGCGGCATTGGCATTGTCATCAAGCTGACTGTAAACCTGAGCCAATCGTACCCACAACTTACCCCCCTCATTAGAGAGTTCCGCAGCCTTTTTCAAAGGACCTACGGACTTATCATAGTCCTGTCCATTGATCCACGCCTGTGACAGCATTTCCCAGTTTCTGGAGGTGCTCTTAATCAGGCCTTCTTTCAGCCCTTTTTCAAGCACTCTCGCCGCCTTATATGGAACTTCATGATACAGATACATCTGCGCCATGTTGGTCAGTTCGCTGGAACGTACGAGTAGTCCCTGACGATAAGCAGATTCAAAAGTCACCAATTGCCAGCGTTCTAGTTCTTCACGTTGTGCTTTAGGCAATCCTGGCGTGTTGGCTTTTTCACCATACATACCCGCCAACTGAATCCAATATTCCTTTTTCGGGAATTTCTTCACCAGTGTTTCAAGGATATCAACAACCTTGTCGTTTTCCTTAAGCTCAAAATACATCACGCGAAGTAGAAGATACCAGTTTTCCTTAGGCTCTTTACCCTTGGCTTTATAATCAGCCATGGCCTTTTCAACCCAGGGAATACCTTGGCGATAATCATTTAACTGGTAATAAGCCTGCCCAACCAGAACAAATGAATTCGCACCCGGATTTTCCTGATACTTAATCCATTTCTTCATCAGGTCTATCGACTTCTGATATTCTTCTGTCACAAAGTAAAGCTGTGCCAGCGTGTAGGTCACGTTATCTTCCAACGCAACGGGAATCCCCTCTTGCGTCAGCACACGTTTATAGGCCGCAATCGCTTTCGGGTAATTTTCCTGAATATAATATATGTATCCATAAAAATTATCTAACTGGCCCTGCTCGTAACTATTCAATTTCGCAGGATCCAGTTCACCCAGTGTTTTAACTGCAGACGCATAGTCTTCTGCGTCTGCAAATTCCTGGGCTTTCCCGAAAACTTTATACACCTTTTCGCGCAGGGCAGGCGTTTTACGGGTCTCGCGATCCGCATACTTACTTTCTTTTTCTGCCGCGAATGACAGATCAGATTGCCCCACTAGACCCATCACCGGAGACGCAGCAAGGACACTACCCAATGCAGTCGCAAGGGCCAGCTGTTTGATATAACCTAATGGTTTTTTCATGCTCACCTTCCTACTTCTCCAGCTCAAACGTGATTTTATGCAGAACGCCGTCCACATCAACGGGGGACCCGTCAATCACCTTGGGCTTATATTTGAACTTAGCCGCAGCCTTTGACGCGGCCCGGTTAAAGATGCTGTTCGAAGATTCGACCACCACAACATTCGCTACAGTTCCCTGCTTTGTCACAGTAAACTCCAGAATGACGTAGCCTTCGATGCCCCGCTCAGCCGCACGGCGCGGATAAACCGGCGCAACCTTCACGATGGGGAGGTAATCACCATCGCTGGCAGCAAACCCACCTGTGCCCGCAACATCCAAAGATGTATCCACTTTGGCCATACCAATTTCAACAGACTGTTGAACAGGTTTGTTTGTGGACTGCTGTGGTAAATCAGGTGTTTCCGGTGGAGCCTCAGGCTCCTTCGGTTTTTGTGGTTTACGGTCTGCCTGTTGCACGTCGGTCTTAGATCGCACCTCGCCGATTTCCACTCTGTGACCACGGATAGATCCCTCAACAGCGCTCTTACCTGTAGCGATAAGAACCTGCATCAGGAAAAACAATCCCAATGTAATCAGCAGAGCAACGACTGTAGATGTGCAATATCTAATGATCATTGTGCGCCTTTCGTTGCAACCACGTAATCTAATACGTTTGCCTGACGAACAGCATCAACAACTTCCATCACCAGACCGGACTTGGAATCCTTGTCGGCCTGAATAACGACAGAACCTTGTGGATTTTCGGCCCGCAGACGTTCAACGTTAGCCCGTACCGCACGAACATCCACACGACGACGCTGGATCCAGACTTCATTTTTCTGTGTCACAGCAATCATAATGTTGGCTTTGTCCTGCTTTACTGCCGTAGAGGCATCAGGGCGGTTAATCTCGACACCGGCTTCCTTAACGAAGGAGGCGGTAACGATGAAGAAGATCAGCATGATAAACACGATGTCGAGCATCGGTGTCATGTTGATTTCTGCTTCTTCCTCAGTATGTGCATGTTTACGCATGGCTAATCTCTTAATGATCCATTGTCAGATGGTCTTCGAGGAGCTCGGCTTCTTTATCTGCACGACGTTCCAGATAGGCGGCAGCGAACAGGCCGGATAAGGCCCCTACCATCCCAGCCATGGTAGGAATGGTCGCTTTTGACACACCTCCCGCCATCGCACGTGCATTACCGGTTCCCATCAGAGCCATTACATCAAACACCTCAATCATTCCGGTCACAGTTCCCATCAGACCCAAAAGCGGGCAGACAGCAACCAATGTTTTAATGAGCGGAATGGTACTATTGAGATCCATGGTAACCTGGGAAATCATTGCTGTCCGAATTTTATGGGCGTGCCAGGAAGTCCGCTCACTGCGAGCCTCCCAGGTTGCCATAACTTCGTTCACTTGTTTCTTGTGGCGGGTGAGCATATAGATCACCCGCTCCAAGACCAATGCCCAGATCAGAAAGATGGCGATGAAAATCACCTGAAGAACATCTCCACCTTTCTCCATGAAGTCCCGAACAGCTTCAAAGGCTTCGAGTAGGCCCATCATGGCTTACTTCCCTTGTTGTTCAGCGTGGACAGCAATAATCCCTGCGGACTGCTCTTCCAGCGTGTGAATAACACCCTTGGACCAACCCGCAACAATCGCGTGGAAGAACAAGGTTGGCAGTGCCACAACAAGACCAAGAACCGTTGTTACCAGAGCCTGTGAAATACCACCTGCCATCAACTTCGGATCACCCGTACCAAACAGGGTCATCGCCTGGAAGGTATTGATCATACCTGTCACTGTCCCCAGCAGACCCAACAATGGTGCCACAGCGGAAATGATTTTAATCAGTGTCAGGAAACGTTCCAGCGCTGGCGTTTCTTTCAGAATCGCTTCATCCAGTTTCAGCTCCAGGGTTTCTGTATCAACACCCTTATTGGCATCGTAAACGCTCAGAACACGGCCCAGTGGGTTATTTTGGCTGACGACGTCACTGCGAACCTGGGCTTTAACCTTACGGTTAACCAGGTACAGATAGATGAAGCGCTCAAGAATGAACAGCATACCGACCACACCAACGGCCAGAATGAAGTAACCAACGAAACCACCCTGGTCGATACGCTCTGCCAGATCAGGTGCCTGAACCATCAGAGACAGAATAGCACCCCGTGACGGGTCAAGCCCGAAAGCGGTAAAGCCGGCATTGGCAGACTGCAGATTAGACGCTGTCTCCAGGAAACGTCCCTGTGGCTGACGCACCAGCTCCAGAAGTTTTGGCTCATCACCGCCGCCCTGGAATTCCAGATACTTGCCATCAGCAATCAGGTTAAATGTACCAACACGCACAACCTCACGCTGATCCTTATCACCATTTGGCTTAATGATCGTTGCATCAAAGCGTGTAACCTTGCCGGATTCCGTCATTTCGCGCTGGATTTCAAACCACAAACGCTCAATTTCTTCAATGGTCGGCAATTTCGAGCTTGAAGCTGTTTTCTCAATCAGCTCGCTCAAGAAAGCTTCACGATTTGGGAATTCCGCAGAAATAATAGAATTCTGGAAAATACCGCGGGCATCACCAGAAACCTGCTGAAGAACACCAAATAGTTCTTTCAAAGAACCCATGCGCTTTTGCAAGGCTTCTTCCAGATTACCTAGCTTGACTTCATTAGCCTGATAATCTGCCTCCAGTTTGCTGGAGCGACGCTCTTCACTTTTACGTGTTGAAACTGCATCGCCTAACAATTTCTGTTGAGCCGCTTTGTTATTAATGAATTCCTGCTCGCGACGACGGTTGTCTTTGCTTTCCGCAACCTTACCTGCGCGTACCAGCTCCAGAAGCTCATCCAGGCTTTTGGCGGTATTAACAACTTCAGAGGATTGCGCCTGCGCCACAGAGGCAAAAGCCATCCCGCTTACTGCAATCGCAGCAATTGTTTTTAAAAACTTGTTCATTGTGCAGCCTCCGGTGCCAGGATCGGCAGTTGCAGAAGACGGTCAGCAGCGGCTTGTTTGCGCGCAATACGCAACCCTAACGCGACCTGACCTTTATATGAATTTGGCAAACGTTCCCACTCGCGGGTTTTGTTGTTCCATGCACCAACGGCTTCACCATCACGTGTCATATAGATCAAAGCAACACGGCCTAACTGAAGCATATCAACTTCACGTTCTTTACCATCAATTTCCAGTGTCGCTTGCGAGGCTTTCACCGCACGGCCATAATCACTTTCAATTTGATAAATTTCCAGAATACCACGGAACTTTTCAGAAGCGTCCACACCGGCACGATCCATCATCTCGCGTAGCTCTTCAACACTCTCTTTACGAATGTCGGCTTCGAAAGGAACGTCCAGTTCGATGAAGCGGTCAAGCGCATCAATCATCCGCCACATCAACGGTGTGATCTGACGTTCAACATATGTCACTTTCTCGATAGACTCTTCCAAGTCTTTCATCGCGCTAACCTGCGCTGAAATCTGGCGTTCCATCTGTGCGTTATACACGCGCAGACCGTCAATCTCTTTCAGGACAGATTTATACTTGCTCGTAAGTTTGTTAGTGGCTTCTGCCAGCTTGTCAATTTTAGCTTGAGAAGCTTGAGCCATTTTATGGATCTCGACCCCAGTTTTCTGGACATCGGCCAGCTCAGCAGCCTGCGCACCGGACACTGCAAATAGCAGAGACCCGGCTGCAACAGCAGAAAGAACAACTGTTCTTACTCGATGCTTGTTCATGCGTCTTCCTACAGGTGTTATTGATGATTTATGAATGACTAAAGATGCCAAAAGGCAATATGCATACCGAGGCACAGTAAAAACAAATGAAACCTTCCCCCAGAACCCGTTACGGCCTGCGGAAAGAATATCGCGTTTTTGTTGCACTGTACTGATACTCCCCGATACCAAAATAATTCGTGAGCCTTACTTTCCAACCGTACTGTTTTCAGCACAGCTTGGCTGGATCATAAGAGACTTTATGCCTCGTCAATTGCAGACAGGTTCGTTCACCGAACTTTTTATTTTGCATCTGCCAACCCGACCGCCTCCTTGCAATCGCGTTGCTGACTGTCGTGCACTCTATCCTAAAACCATCGCGAATTTCAAGGGGCGGGTTCACGACTTTCCAGAAAAAACGCATTTTTTACAAAAAATCTGTGTTTCCAAGCCATATCACCCTGCCTTTGGCGCAATTCGGGTGCATTCTTAATCGCAAATATGGCCTAAAGCACCCGATAGGACAGGTACTGGACAAAAGTCATACCTCTTTTTTCTCGTAAAGGAATCAACCCGCCACACACGAAAAATTACATTCCAGAGAAATGCAAAATATAAACTTAATTATTTACGCTTCAATGCGACGAAAAATGGAAAATTCACAGCCCCATATTTTTAAGTTTTTAAGGGTTCATCTTTTTAAGAAAAGACTCCAAAACGACACAACCCGCCGGCATCACCAGCGGGTCGTATGTCATCTAATTCTTTGTTACGGTAATTGACGGGCGGTCTTTACCTATATAGCACTGACGGTGAAGGCAGCGGCACCCCACCAACAGCGGCTAACGCGCGCCCACCGTATTAATAGCTTCCAAAACGCCTTCCCAATGATTTTCTACGCATGTCTGGCGTGCCCCGGCAAAGCCCAAACGGCGGATCAATTGCTGCGCTAATTCTTCGCGGTGTTTGATTTTCTGGTCTAGTTTCTTCGGCGGGTTAACGGAAGCCATCTCATTGTCCTTTCTAAGCCTGATCCCTATCATCTTTTCCGGCATGTCGTTTCATTCATGCCCTTCTGGAATGTTGTGATTAAATCACAGGGACGTAAAAGAGCCCTTAAAGACTAGATAAAATTGTAGATATTACCCAAAGGCCGGCGTCAGCATGTTTTCACAAGCATCGCTGACCTGCCTATGACAATGATCGTTGCGGATTGACCAGATTTTCTGAATAGCTACACTTCAGGACTGATTGCCCCCACGAATACCGTTGTTGCGGATTGACCAGATTTTCTGAATAGCNACACTGGCACAACATCACCTATTAGAGGAGGGCTTGTTGCGGATTGACCAGATTTTCTGAATAGCTACACTGACAGCGTGGGACGGGGAACAGAAGCCCCAGTTGCGGATTGACCAGATTTTCTGAATAGCTACACTTCGGCTAAGTCGTGGGCTAATGCATCGTGTGTTGCGGATTGACCAGATTTTCTGAATAGCTACACTCCTTGGCCGATGGCTTTAAGTCCTGTTCAAGTTGCGGATTGACCAGATTTTCTGAATAGCTACACTTGGGGGCGGATATTGTGCCGTTTGATGAAAGTTGCGGATTGACCAGATTTTCTGAATAGCTACACTGGTAGCCTGTGAAGGCAATGAGGTCTATCAGTTGCGGATTGACCAGATTTTCTGAATAGCTACACTAGAGAATTCAGGCACACCCTCTGTTGGGCTGTTGCGGATTGACCAGATTTTCTGAATAGCTACACTATAGTCTCCTGTATTAGACGCTGCTGAATAGTTGCGGATTGACCAGATTTTCTGAATAGCTACACTCTGTTCGTAATGTTCATCCCCGTGTTGTAAGTTGCGGATTGACCAGATTTTCTGAATAGCTACACTCAGCTCGGCTGTGTTGCGATGAATGTTTGTGTTGCGGATTGACCAGATTTTCTGAATAGCTACACTATATCCATTAACCAGCCCTCCAATGTCGCCGTTGCGGATTGACCAGATTTTCTGAATAGCTACACTTCCGGTCGTCTTCTGGCAGTTCGTGGGCCTGTTGCGGATTGACCAGATTTTCTGAATAGCTACACTGGGCCTCACCACGCGCGGCGGAGCCACATAGTTGCGGATTGACCAGATTTTCTGAATAGCTACACTGGATGAGGGCTAACCTGTTGAAAAAACTGATGGGTTAGCCCTTTCCATTTTTGGAAACGCTCTACTGTCCCATCAAAACAGCTGCAGCTGATCCCTTTTTTCCGCCTCTTCACGCTGTTTTCCCTTAAAAAAACGAATATTTTCATATTGTTTGTCGGTAATAGCGACAATATGAACCGACCCATATTCTGGCAGATTCGCCTGAATCTTTTTTTCCATGGTCTGCGCGGTATCCTTACCCGATAACATCCGATAATACACGGAAAACTGTGCCATGGTGAAGCCCTGATCCAACAGAAAATTACGAAACGCCGTTGCCGCCTTACGGTCCGACTTTTCCACCACCGGCAGATCAAACATCACCAACATCCACAAAATACTATACCCGCTTAACCAATGTTCCTGTTCCCGCAACATCATTAAAATAAATTCCCCGCCGGGATCAGACCGGGAAATTCCACCCTGTTATCTTTTTCCTGCAAACTGCTGACAAAGGTCTGCGCCACACGATGCAGGGCATTCATTACCGTGGACATCCCCTTTGCCGTCTGCACATCCATATCCAGTATGCGGGCCAATTGCCGTTTTGTTTCCGGTGTTAGGCCATCTTCATCCCCACCCCCGTCATCCATAATCTGGCGCACAACCATATCCACCAATGGACGGAAAGGTTCCATAAAGTCATCCACCAATGCGAAGGGGTTCTTGCGATTGCGGTGATGAATACCCAGTGCAGGTGTCAGGCCCGCCCCACAAACGGCCCGTGCCGCGGCCGCCCGCAGGATACTGTACCCGTAATTCAGCAGGGAATTTTCTAATCCCGTTTCCCGGTCCCGCCGGAAATCATCCCCCAGCAAATATTTCCAATAAAGCCGCGCGGCCTGGGCTTCCATATTTTCCGGATCGCCGGATTTCACCCGCCGGATCAACAAGCCCAGTTCCTGTACTGGCTGATCCGGTACGGCGAAATGTTCCAATATAATTTTCTGATTGGTGATTTTCTCACGCACCACGGCCTGCCATATCCGCTTGGCCAATGGCTGGCTACAGTCAATCTGCGCCCATAAAACACCCACCTGATCAAAATGACTCGCGTAAGGCAGGGAAAAGGCCTGCGGGTGATAATTCTTGCCACAGGTCATCACCGGCGCGTTACGTTCCGCCAATTCCATTATCAACGTTTTCGACAAGGTAATTTGATGAGCAGATAAAATTAACGCGGTAATATCATCCAGCGGCACACGCCCCACTTCCACGCCATCGCGTTTTACCTGCATAAAACCACGATATTTGGACAAATGATGACCGTCTTCGGCGACTTCAACAACCTGTGTGACCATGACGCACCCCCATTGTGCCATCTTCACGGATAGACAATTTATGTAAGGAAAGAGTCTTTAATACATTAATAGAATAATACTTCCTCGCCTCTTGCGTTTCATATTGTGGGCGCAGATCGATTCTATTGTCTGTCGTACTGAAACCGGCCACCCGCATAATCTGCTGCACACCATTTTCTTCAATTTCAATCATATCGTTCTTAAACAGGCGCGTGATAAATTTTGCGGCTGGATGGATGGGCTTCCCGTCAATCTGCCCCTGATTTTTATCGGGGCTTTGGCCCTTACAATCTGCATAGGACCAAAAGGCCCCCTTCCAGTCAAATTCGCCTTTTTTCCATTTCCCCTGGCGGCCCTTGGGCACCTGCCAGATATCCACGCAGACAAATGAATCCGGGGCATAAGCCTTGTACGGCGCTGACGGGATCGGCACGGCGGACTGGTTCGACACCAAAATCCGTATGGTTTTGATGTTATTGTCCTGTCCAAAATCCGCCAACGCTTTATCCAGCTTCACGCCATTGGCTTTGGCCCCGGCCACGTGCTCAAAAATACGTTCCCGCCAACCCGGATTACGAATAGCCAGAATTTCTTTATCTGTCAGGCTGGCCAGTTTTTTTCGCGTGACCAGACCGTATCCCTTCAATTCTGGATCTTGCTGTTCCGGCGGCACAATGCCGTAAGCCGTTTCCTTATACATTTTGCCGTTGGTCCCATGATCGGGCTTATAGGAAATAATCATATTATCCAGACGCGCCTTTAACTGGTTACGCAAGGGCGTAATATCGGGCAGATCAATCTGCACCCGGTCATCCGCCCTGCGGTTCGCCTGGCTGGATACCCGTTGCAGCATGGACCGATCCGTCAGTCCCACCACAAAGGCATCCACCGCATGATGGCGGTGATCATTACGTTCCTTAAAATTGTGGTCCCCCAATAAACTGTTGAGATACCATTTACCGCGCATCATCGCCGTCAGGCCACCAGGGATAGTGGCAATTTTATTCTGGTCGCAAACATGGCTCAGATAACGTTTTGTCAGCCGGGAAATATAGGCATTATCGGTTAATTGCCGGGCCAGAAATCCCCCTTCCCGTTCAAAGCGGTCCATGGCATCAGCATCAAAACGCCAGCGTTTATTCTGGGGCAACAGCTTTGCCCGCGCGGCAATGTCCTGCCAGACCATCCCTTGCCCCTCATGCTGCCCATGGGCAAACGCCTCATACGGAGTCCGGTTGCCCTTTAACCGGTTGGCCTGCCGAACAGCCACCGTCAGATTAGCTGTACTGTTATCCAGCGTCCGCGAAAACGGTAATATATGTTCAATCTCCGCCTCACCATTAAAGAGCATCTGTGCAGAAATGATCCGACCTGAAAACGGACAATGGCGTGTCAATTGGTCCGGTCCCAATTCCTCCCACAAACGCATCTTTTTCAGATCCAGACCCGAAGGTGCCTGGCCACCATGCAACCCCTGGAACAGGTCCGCGCGCTTTTCATTGGCCTTGGCAAATTTCTTGTTCTGTTTGGCGATATCATCGCGGGCCTTGGTACTTTTCTTCAAATCCCGCACCAGCTCCACATGAATTTCTGCCGGTGGCCCAAAACGTTCTATCAAACAGTTCACCAGTTTACGCAGCTGATTTAACGCCACATGCACCGTGGGGTTATTGATTTTACCGAAATGTTGTTCTGGATTTTTCTTTGGATCATGTTTATCCGGCTGCCCGCCAATCATGCTGCCCTTTAGGACCTCACCATAATACGGAAGCTTCGGCAACAACTGGTCCACCACGTAGCGACTATGGTGAAAGAACACACCATCATCGTCATAGACTTCACGCACCGCCGCATCATAGCCCAGATGGTCTTCACGCATGATCGCGGCGCAGCGTGTCATAAATTTTCGCGATAAATGCGTTGTCGCCGAAGACAATTTGAATTTGCTGACCGCTTCCGCCTGCTCTGCTGAAATACCGAAGCGGTCCACCAGATCTTCGATCAGTTGGTGATCATCTTCCGCCTCATGCAGCATTTCCAACAGATCATTCTGATCATCTGCTGTCAGAGCATCCCAATGATCCCCCAACAGTTCAGCCTTGCGCATATCACATGCGGTGGCATTGCCATTCAGTTTATCGCGGGGGCCACTTTCCAGATTAAATAGGCATCCCCGTGGAAATACAAAACGGCCATCCGCATGTTTCAGCTTCCGCAATGCCCCAAAGGATACTGTCTTTTGCTGATTTAACAGATCAATGACAATGTTACGCTGCTGTTCATCCAACGCATGTTTTTGCTGATTCTCATCATAATATTGCAGGTTGCCCACTTCCTGGAGAATACGGAATTCATGGGCAATGGGCAGGTCTTTGTGGGCACGATATTCATCAATAAAGAATTCACAACGGCCCCGTTCAACAGGTTTTAATTTTCGTTGAAAAAACAGCCCGTCAAATTGCTGATCACGGTTGCCATTGCGGATATTATCCCAATCCTGAGCCGACAGACTATGATGTGGTTGCTGTTTGGCTCTAATGGCATCAAATTCATGGAGATACATAGCCCGGTCTGCAAAAAAGTCACCTTCTTCCCCGCGGAAACGAATTGGCTTCCCCTGTTCTTTTTGCTCATGAAGCCACTGCCCCAGCGTTTTCTTGTCCAACAGCCTGCGCAATTCTGAAATTCTAGGTTTGATTTTACCTGTTTCTTCATCATTGCCATCACTTTTACGATTGGACAGAAAACCCCGGCGTTGCCCCATATGGAACAAAACCCGCCCCAATTCATGGGGGGTCAGCACACGCTCCACGCCGGTAGCTCTTAAGGCATAAGGGTCCAGCTTGATAATTTCTGCGCGAGCAGCTGCATCTTGCGGCAGCAAATCAAACTGCACCAATCTGTCAGTGAGCCTCTGCTTACGTGATAACTGTCGTCTGCGATTACGGCGTGCCCCACGGGCCAAACGCCGCTCCACTGCCAAACTATCACCGACACGATCTTTACTGGAAGGCTCGCGCCCGTCTGGGAAGATGCGCACCCCGGCGTCCTTCAATCCTTCCACCTGACCTGCGGCATTTAAGGCAAACACAGCCCACCCCAGTGAATTGGTCCCCATATCCAAAGCTAGTCGCCACATTACATTCCCCCATTTAAATTTATGACGTTTTTATATTGACGGGCGTATTTTAAAAATGCAATCTACTTATGAGTGTAGCTACTCAGAAAATCTGGCAATTCGTTAACAAGACGAATGTCATAAAATTAAAAGACCGGGTCCGCCCGGTCTTTTTTATTTTTGTCCCGCAACTATCCATATTCCGCAAACAAATACGATTTGCGCATTTGCGTCAGAATGGGCCCCGACAAATAGGGACTTCCCATGAGCATAGATGCATTCAATCGTACTTAATGTTTTTGGTAACTTTGTGTATGGTGCCCCCGGTCCGACTCGAACGGACACGGCCTTGCGGCCACCAGATTTTGAGTCTGGCGTGTCTACCAATTCCACCACAGGGGCTCTGGGCTGGAACTGCTAAGAAGCAGTGCAGCGCATATTACCCATACCGCTACACGGGTCAATAAAAACATCGCTTCCCGATGAAAGTTTTATACCCATCGGCATCTTAGCGTTTATATTTTCCCCGTTCCCTGCTATATGCGCCCTTAAGGTTTCATCACCGAACGCTCTACTGGCGCATACGGTCACGTATAAACATGTCAATCAGGAAAGTCGACAGCTTATGCTTAATCGTCTCTATAGCCGCATCATGACACTGGCAACCCATCCCCATGCCATGATCTATCTGGCGATCATTGCCTTCATCGAAAGTTCCGTCTTTCCTATTCCCCCTGATGTGATGTTAATCCCCATGATTTTAGCGGCCCCGGGCAATGCCTGGAAAATCGCCGGACTATGCACTATTAGTTCAGTTCTTGGCGGGCTTCTGGGCTATGCAGTTGGCTTTTACCTTTTCGACCTGATTGGCCAACCAATGCTGGAATTCTATGGCTATATGGAAAAATTCAGCCATTTTCAGGGCTATTATAATGAATGGGGGGCGTGGATAGTGGCCTTTTTCGGCCTGACACCTTTTCCTTATAAGGTGATCACCATTGCCAGCGGCGTCACCGCCCTGGACCTGCCGACATTTCTTATTGCCAGCCTGCTTTCCCGCGGGGCACGTTTTTATCTGGAGGCCTTCTTGCTGTGGAAATTTGGGGACCCCATGCGTGACTTTATTGAAAAACGTCTGGGGTTACTCACCTTGTTATTTTTCGTCTGCCTGTTTGGTGGCTTTATTGCCTTAAAATACATATAATCAGAGTTAAGATGCATAATATCCTAAATCACCTGCCCCACCCCCACCGCAACGGTGTTCAGCTGATTTTTATTATCAGCCTGCTGACGTTAGCGATTGTATTCGGCTTCGAATACATAGGCGGCTATCCCCCGTGTGAACTATGCTGGTATCAACGTTATCCCTATATGCTGACGATGGCCCTGTCCGCGCTCATCTTATTGCTGGAAGTTAATGAGGGCTACGCCCCAAGCCCCACAAGCCGCGCACTGTCTGCCATTTGTTGTCTGGCTTTTATCACCGGCGCGGGCATTGCCGCCTTTCATGTCGGGGTGGAACAACAATGGTGGCAAGGGCTGGACAGCTGCAGCGCCCCAATCGTAAAATCAGATGATCTAAATGCGGTGTTAGACAGTATTATGGCTGCACCCATTGTGAAATGTGATGAAATCGCATGGTCGTTATTCGGCATTTCAATGGCGGGTTATAATTTTCTATTATCACTCGGGCTTATTTTCCTCAGCGGCCTCGCAACAATCGCAAGGAAATAGTATACTGACGGCATAGTTAAGTTGGCACCAAAGCCGATGAAAAAAGAACCACGAAAGAAAAAAATGGCTAAAAAAACACGAAAGACGGCAAAACAAAAAACCGCCGCGGGGCGCATCGCCGCCGACCCCACCGCCAAAGAACTGGTGGACCGTTTTATTCGTGTAGATCATGCGGGCGAATACGGCGCAACGCGTATTTATGCCGGACAATTAGCCGTTTTGGGGGAAAACCACCCTCTCTGTCCCACCATCCGCCATATGGCCGCGCAGGAAGACGTCCATCTGGACCACTTCAATCACCTCATTACCCAACGCGGGGTAAGGCCCACGGCCTTGACACCTTTTTGGCATGTTGCCGGGTTTGCTCTCGGCGCCGCAACCGCCCTCATGGGAGAAAAGGCGGCCCTGGCCTGCACCGCCGCTGTTGAGGACGTGATTGATGAACATTACCGTGAGCAGCTCGATAGTCTGGGCAGTGATGAACAAGAATTGGCGGAAACTATTGAAAAATTCCGCCAAGAAGAACTGGAACACCACGACACCGCCCTGGATTTGGGAGCCGCAGACACACCTGGCTATGAATTACTGTCCGGCCTAATCAAAGGGGGATGCCGTTTGGCAATCAAGGTCGCCGAAAAAATATAATCCCCCTCCTCATCCGACATATCAGGCCCAGGATGTCAGGTCCAACATGCCAGGCCCAGGATATCAAACCCAGGATGTCAGGCGACTTAAAAAACAATCCGTGGCCATCGGAACAGCCGATAACCACATTACATGTAAAAAAGCCGGGAATTCATCCCGGCTTTTTCAGAGCTAATAAGCTTTTAGGGACACAGCCCTAAAACCATCAGGCATTACGACGGCGCAACACCAGCAGCCCCATGCCCGCTAACATCAATACTGCAGCCGCTGGTTCAGAAACGCCATTTGGACGTGGCGGAACCGTGCTGTTAAAAATGTCATAACCTTGGTAACCGCCCAATTGATTAGACAGCAGGAAAACCTGACCGTTGGCATAACCCATGTCAAAATTGCTGTCCGCTGTCATGCCCAGGCTGGAGGACCCCAGATAAGACCCCGTTAAATCAAAGACGTAGGCGGCAGCACCGCTCACACCGACCAGCACATCTTCCACGGCATCATAGCCGATAAAATGGTCAACCAAATCGGTAATTCCAGCACTCAAGAAATCCAGAGTAATGGTCGATTGCAGTGCGCCGGTTGTGTGGCTGATGACAGATACTGAATTACCTGTACTGCCATAACCATAAAACCGATCCCGGCCGGAATCATAAGTCAACATGGCCTGACTGCTGGGCGATCCTGCCATATTATTCAGTTGTGTCGTATACGTCCCTGTCAACAATCCCGCCGCAGTACGCCCTACGGTCAGAAGATCGCTCGTAAACGTCACCAATTCCATCTGCCCGGTGTTCGCATTATAGTTCCAGCCGCGCGCATCCGCATTCATCGGCGACAAACTCTGCTGCAATGTACCGCTGTTATCCCAGACATTTGCTGTGTAGCTGCTGCTACCCGCACGAGACGCATAATATAGCCCGGCCACCGGATCATATCCAACCGAAGCAGAATTTGAGACCTGTCCCGACCCCAATAGCTGAATTGTCGCCGTTGCCGTCGGTTTAATGCTAATCGCTTCCGCCGTATCCGCCACACCAAATGATAAAGTAAGAGCCGCGGCACCAGCCAAAGCCACAGAAGAAAACTTTCTCAACATTACAAATCCCTTCCAGAAATGAACATGCCCTACTATCAAGCAAGCATCATACCAAAATTATTTTTCTATAATAATCAATACATTACGATAAACTAGGGCCATTTCCGAAATGGAATGACTCAAAATTGTAAAAAATACTGACACATATTCTCTAACAGAGACTTAAAAAGACAAAGAACATTGTCCCGCTTTATGATAACCGCCATATAAGACCGCATCACAAAGACAAACCGCCTTTGCCTTAAGGCTCCAGTTCCGCATCCCAATACAGATAATCACGCCAGCTTTCATGTAAATAATTGGGCGGAAACGCCCGCCCGTTTTTCTGCAGCTGATGAATTGTTGGTTGCTCTGGCTTGCTCAGAAGGGGCATCACTGCCTCTTTCGGGGTCCGCCCCCCCTTCCTTAAATTACAGGGGGAACAGGACGTCGTTACATTTTCCCATGTTGTTTTTCCCCCTGCACGGCGCGGGATCACATGATCGAAAGTCAAATCACGAACCAGACGTGTCTGTTGTCCGCAATATTGGCAGCTAAACCGATCGCGCAAGAATAAATTAAACCGGGTAAATGTTGGGAATAGTTTAGGGGTAACATATTCTTTTAGGGCGATAACGCTTGGCAGCCTCAATTCACAACTGGGAGAACGAATGACTCTGTCATATTCACTGACCACCTGCACACGTTCTAAAAACACGGCCTTCAGTGCGGATTGCCAGGACCATACAGATAAAGGAAAATAGCTAAGCGGTTGATAATCTGCATTTAAGACAAGAGCAGGACATTTTTCTGGCGAGGTCCAGGTATCATAAGACTGGCTAAGGCTAGGCCTATGGCTATCATCGGTCAAATCAATGTCGGATAACACATTTTCCTCCTGCACCGCCTGTCTGCACATCGTCCTGTACAAGGTCAATGTTGCAATAAACAAGGGTATTAAGCAACAGACAGATGACGACTTCATGACAATCGAAGCTTATCTTAACACAACAATGAAATAGCCCAAACCCCCTGCACGTTTACCCCGCATCTCTTGTCGTCTGCCCGCCCGCGGAAATTCCATAGCGGAAATTCCATGGCGGAAATCCCCATGACGGCAGTATAATATTATTCTGCATAGCTTTAACCTGTCACCGGCCACCACAGTGAGGCGAACAATTCATTCTCATTAACCGCCAGTCATGCTATGACATATCCATGTCGTCCACGTCCTTTAAACAGAATACAGCCCCGGTGATCCCGGTGATTACCCGTTTTGCCCCAAGCCCCACGGGTTTATTACATCTAGGTCATGCCTATTCCGCCCTTACCGCATATCATCTGGCCCGGGACCTCAACGGGGACTTTCTGCTGCGGCTGGAAAATATTGACAGCAGCCGTTGCCACCCCAATTACGAACAGCATATCATACGCGATCTCAAGTGGTTAGGCATCGACTGGTCTGACCCACCTCGTCGTCAGTCGGATCACATGGCAGATTATCGCGATGCCCTGGAGGTCCTGCGGCACCGCGGCCTTATCTATCCGTGTTTTTGTACCCGCAAAGAAATACAGGACGAAATCAGACGCGCCGCACACGCACCGCACGGTCCGGAAGGGTATCTATATCCCGGGACATGTCGCACCTTGTCCCCCGCCGCACAAAAACAGAAAATAGCAGAAGGATACCGTCCCGCATGGCGACTGCATATGGACGAAGCATTAGCCCAGGTAGGGACAACATTATTTTGGCAAGACTACGAACAAGGAGACATCAAGGCCCAACCCGCGATAATGGGCGATGTCGTACTGGCCCGCAAAGAGACACCGACCAGCTACCATCTATCCTGCACCGTAGACGACCACCAACAGAATATTACTCATGTCGTGCGGGGCGATGATTTATTTCATGCCGCACATTTACACCGCCTGCTGCAGCATTTATTAGGGCTGAAAACGCCGCTTTATTATCATCACCGCCTGTTATTGAATGAACAGGGTAAGCGTTACGCCAAACGCGACAAGGGCATCACATTACAGTCTTTACGTGAAAAGGGACACACCCCTAAAGATATTCAGGCCCTTATAGCTGCAGCACGCAAAAGCCCCGGTAATGATGAATATCCATAAAGCCCCCCCTTAAGTAATTGTTAGCTTCACGCTGCGATAATAAACGACAAAGGCACCTGCACATACCGTAATTGCGCCCAACAGAGAGACGATATGACAGATCATACGTCACATGACCGCCCTGGTAAGTCAAACGATCAACTGGCTGATACCCATGTTGAGGCGACATCCGAAGAGTTCAGTCAGGGACTTGCAAAAACGGCTTTACGGCCCTATCCGGATGCTCTTGCCGAAGCGGAAAAAACGATCAATAAGCTGGCTGATGAATATTTGCACTGGGTGCAAAATAATGTGGATGGTATTTCCGACAAACTCAATGCCGCACACAATAACCCCCGAAGCAGTGCTTACGCGCTTGATAGTATAGCCGACATTGCCAAAGGACTGAGTAGCACAGGACATGGTTTTGGGTATGCGTTAATCACAACGATTGCCGATAGCCTGCATCATTACAGCTGCAACACAACACAATTTGACTTTGACAATATAGAAATAATTGCCGCCCACATCCGGGCCTTACGCTTTGTCCGCGAACAAAACATGCAAGGACACGGTGGCCTTACAGGACGCCGCCTAACCGCCCGCCTTCATGATGCTGTCGAAAAATCATTAACCGGCTGACATCTCGCCTGACGTTTCACTGGCTCTAATTCTACTGGCGTTTTCCGTAGCCGCCATCTCCATCACCGCATTTTGCCCGGACACAATCAGGCTTCCGCATCAGCAACAATCGTGACGATATCATCCATAATTTTAGCCATTTCGAAATTCTTTGGCGTATAGATGCGCGCCACCCCGGCGGCCAGCAATAATTTTTCATCCTCTGGTGGAATAATACCCCCAACAACTACAGGCACGCTGCTTAATCCCTGTTCATTCATCAGGGACATAAACTCGGCCACCAACGGCACATGCGACCCTGACAATATTGACAGGCCCACACAATGCACCCCCTCCTCCAGGGCCGCGTTTGCAATCTGCGCCGGGGTAAGACGAATGCCTTCGTAAACAACTTCCATGCCCGCATCACGGGCCGTGACCGCGATTTGCTCCGCCCCGTTCGAATGCCCGTCCAGGCCCGGCTTACCCACCAAAAACTTTAATCGGCGGCCCAGCTTGGCGGAAAGATGATCAACCCGCTCACGCACTGCCGTTAGATGATCCCGGCCTGTGATATTTGCTGCCCTGCTGACACCTGTAGGCGCACGATACTCACCATAGACATCCCGCATGACACGGCCCCATTCCCCTGTCGTCACCCCTGCTTTCGCTGCCGCGATGGATGGTTCCATTATATTCTGTCCTTCCGTAGCAGCCTCTTTCAGCTTTGCAATGGCTTGCTGCACGGCCTTATCATCACGGTCTGCGCGCCAGGTCTGCAATCGTTCGATTTGCTCTGCCTCTGCGGCGGGATCCACTGTCATAATGCCCCCATCGTTGGCCGACAATAAGGGGGACGGTTCTGTCTCCGTATATTTATTCACCCCGATCACCACCTGTTCACCAGCTTCGATCGCCTGTAGACGTTGATTATTGGACGCAACCAGTTTCTGCTTCATATAGCTATTTTCCACAGCGGCCACAGCTCCCCCCATTTCATCTATATGGGCCAGCTCTGCTCTCGCCTCTGCTTTCAGGGCCTCGACCTGCGCCTCAATCGCTATAGATCCATCAAAAATATCTCCATATTCCAGCAAGTCTGTCTCATAGGCCATGATTTGCTGCAGCCGCAAACTCCATTGCTGATCCCACGGCCGCGGCAATCCTAATGCTTCATTCCACGCGGGCAATTGCACTGCACGTGCACGCGCTTTTTTGGATAACACCACGGCCAACATTTCAATTAAGATCCGGTACACATTATTTTCCGGTTGCTGCTCCGTCAGGCCTAAACTATTTACCTGAACCCCATAACGGAACCGTCGGAATTTGGGATTTTCTACCCCGTAACGTTCGCGGGTAATTTCATCCCAAAGATCAACAAAAGCCCGCATTTTACAAATTTCTGTCACAAAACGGACACCCGCATTAACAAAGAAACTTATACGCCCTACAACTTTGGGGAAATCTTCTGCAGGGACTTGTCCGCCATCCCGTACTGCATCCAATACAGAAATAGCCGTCGCCAACGCATAAGATAATTCCTGCACCGGTGTCGCCCCGGCCTCTTGCAGATGATAAGAGCACACATTGGTTGGATTCCATTTAGGAATTTCACGATACGTAAAGCTGATGATATCGTTAATCATCTTTAGGCTTGGTTCCGGCGGAAAAATATACGTACCACGGCTAAGGTATTCTTTAATCAGGTCATTTTGCACGGTTCCCTGCAATACCTCGCGCGAAACGCCTTGTTCTTCGGCGGCGGCAACATAAAGAGCCAATAACCAGGGTGCGGTGGCATTAATCGTCATAGACGTATTCATCTCTGCCAATGGAATACGGTCAAACAGCGTGCGCATATCTCCCAAATGCGCGATGGGCACACCCACCTTACCGACTTCCCCCCGGCTTAACTCATGATCGCTGTCATAACCCGTCTGCGTTGGCAGATCGAACGCTACGGATAAGCCCGTTTGTCCTTTTTCCAGATTGGCACGATACAATCTATTGGAAGCCGCGGCGGACGAATGCCCCGAATACGTCCGAAACAACCAAGGGCGATCACGTTCCTGCATATCCTTCTCCATAGCGCATAGGCATCTTTTTTAAACCACAAGTCGACTTAAAGCCATCGGACCTAAAAACAGCTTGCCATTATTATTGTTTTTTTATATCAAATATTTTTATAAAAGTGTTATATAATTTCGTCATATTGATTAATAAAGAAATTATATAACTTATTTTGCGATGCAATATATTTATAGGCTATAATGGTAACCCGCAAAGAACAAGGGATTAGACGCAATTATAGACTAATTTATATATTGCGCCGCAAAATCAAAGGCTTAAACTATAGTTTTAGATGAGTAATTTTATAAAAAACTACCCGTAACAACAGCACATTCACATTTATCCCTGTCCGAAAAATATGGACGCCGCGAAAGAACGAATAGGTATGTAAGGATCAAACATGACCCAAAATACAGTCGAAAAACCGCAGGAAACCTTGGCTGAGACTATTGGCTACAAAGATCTTTATGAGGTTGGTCAGATCCCCCCATTGGGACATGTACCAAAACAAATGTATGCATGGGCGATTCGCCGTGAACGCCATGGACCTCCGGAAAAGTCTATGCAGCTCGAAGTTGTCGATACACCTGATATCGATTCTGATGAAGTGTTGGTGTTAGTTATGGCCGCAGGTGTCAACTATAACGGCATTTGGGCAGGATTGGGGGAACCTATCTCGCCTTTTGATGTCCATAAAGCCGAATACCATATCGCTGGCTCCGATGCGTCCGGCATCGTCTACAAAGTCGGTAGCCGCGTCACCCGCTTCAAGGTCGGTGACGAAGTTGTGGTTCACTGTAATCAGGATGAAGGTGATGACGAAGAATGTAATGGCGGTGATCCTATGTTGTCGCCATCACAACGGATCTGGGGTTATGAAACACCGGATGGTTCCTTCGCACAGTTTTGTCGGGTACAGTCCCGCCAATTAATGCCGCGGCCAAAACACCTGACTTGGGAAGAAAGTGCCTGTTACACCCTAACACTGGCCACAGCCTACCGTATGTTGTTTGGCCATCGCCCGCATATCCTGCGTCCAGGTCATAATGTTTTGGTCTGGGGGGCCTCCGGGGGGCTTGGGTCCATGGCGATCCAATTGATTGCCGCAGCCGGGGCCAATGCCATTGGGATCATTTCTGATGAATCCAAACGTGACTTTGTTATGTCACTTGGGGCGCGGGGCGTCCTGAACCGTAAAGATTTTGATTGTTGGGGGCAGCTCCCGAAAGTCAATTCGGACGAATTCCGCGATTACATGAAACGCACCCGTAAATTCGGGAAAGCCATTTGGGAAATTACGGGCGGCAAAGATGTTGACTTTGTGTTTGAACACCCCGGTGAGCAAACTTTCCCTGTTTCCTGCTTTGTTGTGAAACGTGGTGGTATGGTCGTTTTCTGCGCGGGCACAACCGGTTTCAACCTTACTTTTGATGCCCGTTTTGTCTGGATGCGCCAAAAACGTATTCAGGGTAGCCATTTTGCCCATCTGAAACAGGCCTCTCAGGCCAATAACATGATGATCGAACGGCGGATCGACCCTTGTATGTCAGAAGTCCTAAGTTGGGCGGATATACCCCGGGCGCATACCAAAATGATGAATAACGAGCATCTCCCTGGCAATATGGCGGTATTGGTTTCTGCTAAAACTTCAGGACTACGAACCCTTGAAGATGCCATTGCCTTAGGAAACGAGGGGGCGTCTTAACGCCCCCATCGCTTTCCACCGCCCTTCACCCCATAGGCCAGCCGACCAGACCATACCACCGAAAACGGACGATCATAACAATGACAACAGAACTTCTCACACAGTGTCAGGCGGCCGTTGCCGCAGCCACGCAGCTATTGGAAACGGCCCGTTCCGGCCTGCGTGATCACCTATGTCAGGATGGAAAACTGGACCGTGAGCGCATTGCGGCCCATCAATACGAAGCCCATGGCTTCTCATGGCTGGCGACATATGTAGAAACACTGCGTCAAACACTGCACTGGGCTGAAAATCTGAACACAGAAGGAAAGCTCACTGATCTGGAAGTCTTGATTGTCAAAATTGGCTTCGGTGAATATCTGTCCCAAATTGCAGGCGGTATCGCCATGAGCCAGGGGGAGATCATCCGCCCGGCAGATATGTGGGTTACTAATGATGTCCTGCAAAATTTTGTTCAGGCTCCTGATGTTGCCCACTTAATCGAAAACGGCAATACCCCGGAAAACAGATTGGCATTGGCACGCCTCATCGAACACAGCGTTGATACTGGCGCCTTTGGGCAGACCGGACTGGACGAAATGGATGACATGATCCGCGACCAGTTCCGTCGTTTTGCCAATGAACAAGTCATTCCCCATGCCCACGAATGGCATTTAAATGATGAACTTATTCCATTGACGGTCATCGAATATATGGGGGAAATGGGTGTTTTTGGACTGACCATACCTGAAGAATATGGTGGTATGGGCATGGGAAAAACATCTATGTGTGTCGTCTCCGAAGAACTCAGCCGCGGCTATATCGGTGTTGGCTCTTTGGGAACCCGTTCGGAAATCGCCGCAGAACTGATTATGGGTGGGGGCACAGAAGACCAGAAACAGTATTGGCTCCCTAAACTGGCAACGGCGGAGATTTTACCCACCGCCGTATTCACCGAACCCAATAACGGATCTGACCTTGGGGGACTGCGCGCCCGCGCCACTCTGGGCAAAAACGCTGCAGGAGAAGATATTTATACGGTCACGGGCAATAAAACCTGGATTACCCACGCGGCACGCGCGGACCTGATGACATTGCTGGTACGAACCGACCCGAACCAACCCGGCTATCAGGGCCTCAGCATGTTATTGGCGGAAAAACAGCGCGGCAATGACGATGATGCATTTCCCACCCCCGGCATGACCGGCGGTGAAATCGAGGTGCTGGGCTATCGCGGTATGAAAGAATATGAACTGGGGTTTGATGGCTTTGAAGTCCCTGCGGACAACTTGCTGGGGAAAGAAGAAGGTCATGGCTTTAAACAGTTGATGGCCACCTTCGAATCCGCCCGCATTCAAACCGCGGCGCGCGCCTTAGGTGTGGCCCAAAGTGCTCTGGAACTTGGATTACGATACGCCACGGAAAGGATACAATTCAACCAGCCCATTTTTAATTTCCCGCGCGTCCATAGCAAGATCGCCTGGGCCGTGACAGAATTAATGATGGCCCGGCAGCTGACCTATTTTTCCGCCCGGCAAAAAGACGAAGATAAACGCTGCGACCTCGAAGCGGGCATGGCTAAATTATTAGCGGCACGTGTCGCCTGGGCCAATGCGGATACGGCCTTACAAATTCATGGCGGTAATGGTTATGCGCTGGAATACCCGATCAGCCGTGTTCTGTGCGATGCCCGCATCCTCAACGTCTTTGAAGGGGCCGGGGAAATTCAAGCAGACGTTATTGCCCGTCGGCTTCTTGCCTGATACCTGACTGAACTATAGAGGCAGCGGTTAAGAAGCATAATTCAGCTTTTCTGTGTAATGCAGGGCTTCCATATAATACAGGGCGGGATATATCCCGCCCTTTTTATTTTATGATTGCCGCTTATTTATAGTGAGTGGCCTCTCTATAAAATACGGTACTGACCACCACATAGACAACCCAACCTTAACAGGATAGGAATAACGCAACATGAATTCTGTAAGGACCTAATATGCGTATTCTGATTTTAATCGGCCTGATTATTGTGGGCGTCATTCTCATGGCGGGCATCGTCTCCATGACGGCGGGCGGGGAGTTTAATAAAAAATGGGGCAACAAACTTATGCGCGCACGCGTATTTTCACAATTTGCATTTGTCGCCCTTTTAGCAGCCTATTTTATGACGGGTGGCGACTAACTATCTTTTACAACAATATAATTTCAGGGACATTTCATGGTTAAGTTGACAAAAATTTACACCCGGGGAGGGGATAAAGGTAAAACATCACTTTCTGATGGAAGCCGCGTAGCAAAACATTCTCCGCGGCTGGAATCATACGGCACTTCGGATGAAGCAAACGCCATTATCGGACTCGCCCGCCTGCATACAGAAGGTGAAATGGATGCGATGCTTGGACGAATCCAGAATGATCTGTTCGATCTAGGCGCAGACCTCGCCACCCCTTACGGAAAATATGACGAAGAAGGCACTGCGTTGCGGGTCACCAAAGAACAGGTTGAACGGCTGGAGGCAGAAATAGATGCCATGAATGCTAATCTCACCCCCCTCAACTCTTTCATTTTGCCCGGCGGCACGGCTGCAGCGGCGCATCTGCATCAGGCCCGCACGGTAACACGTCGTGCGGAAAGATTACTGACACGGGCCATGGAAGAGGAAGAAGGCCTCAACCCGGTGACATTACAATACCTCAATCGCCTTTCCGATCATCTCTTCGTTTTGGGCCGCGTAGCCAATAATAATGGCGCAGATGACGTACTATGGGTTCCTGGTGCCACCCGATAAGCAAGCATCACATAAATATACGCTGAAGATTTCGACCTGTATCACATTCTCTGACGTGATACAGGTCACCACTTTCCATTGACACCCCCCTACCCCTTGGGTAACACTTGTGCTATATTGCGCTGCAATATTACATGATTATGGAAGCTGGTATTAATACCCCCTTCCCCTTATTATTATCAGCCTATGCTGCTTAATCGGAGACCGGCCATATGAAGCTTCTTGTGCCAGTAAAACGTGTTGTTGACTATAACGTAAAGGTCCGTGTCAAAGCGGATAAGACAGGCGTTGAGTTGGCAAATGTAAAAATGTCGATGAACCCTTTTGATGAAATTGCCGTCGAAGAAGCCATCCGCCTTAAAGAAGCCGGCACAGCAGAAGAAATTATCGCCATATCCATCGGCCCCGCACAGGCACAGGAAACCCTCCGCACCGCACTTGCTATGGGGGCTGACCGCGCTATCTTGGTCAAAACTGATGTAGATGTTGAGCCGCTGGCGGTTGCAAAAATTTTAAAAGCTGTGGCCGAAGCCGAAAATCCGGAATTGGTTATTTTAGGCAAACAGGCCATTGATGACGATTGCAATCAAACCGGGCAAATGCTCGCCGCACTGCTTAACTGGCCGCAAGGCACCTTCGCTTCCAAACTTGACCTTGCAGACGGCAGTATCGACGTCACCCGTGAAATTGATGGCGGTCTTGAAACCGTGAAATTAAACCTCCCCGCTGTGGTCACAACGGACCTGCGCCTGAATGAACCACGCTATGCGTCTTTACCAAATATCATGAAGGCGAAACGCAAACCGCTGGAAGAAAAAACACCTGAAGACTATGGCGTTGATGTTACCCGGCGGATCACCACCCTCAAGGTGGAAGAACCGCCCAAACGTGAAGCCGGAATTAAAGTCAAAACTGTCCAGGAGCTTGTTACAAAGCTGCGTGATGAAGCGGGAGTACTGTAATGAGCGTTCTTGTCATAGCCGAACACAATAACAACGAACTCAAAGATGCAACGCTTAACACGGTGACAGCTGCCCGGGCATTAAGTGAAGACATCCATATTCTGATTGCAGGATCCAATTGCGCTGCCGTTGCAGAAGCAGCCGCCAACGTCGAAGGGGTCAGCAAAGTGCGGCTGGCCGATCATAGTGCCTATGAACATGGTCTTGCAGAAAATATCGCCCCATTGATTGTTAGCTTGGCGGATGATTATGATGCGCTGCTTGCTCCTGCAACCACGACGGGGAAAAATATCATGCCCCGCGTTGCTGCCCTGCTTGATCTATCGCAGATATCAGACATCGTTGCCGTGGAAAGTGCCGATACCTTTCAACGCCCCATCTATGCGGGCAGTGCCATAGCCACAGTCCAGTCAGCCGATACAAAAAAGATTATCACTGTGCGCACTACGACCTTTGCCGCTGCGGCCACATCTGAAAGTCCGGCTGAAATTGAAGCCGTTAATAGTGGTGAAGATGCCGGCATTTCCAGCTTCGTTAGCCACCAGCTCAGTGAATCAGAGCGGCCTGAATTGACGGCAGCAAAAATTATCATTTCCGGTGGCCGGGGCATGGGAAGCGGCGAAAACTTCAAACTTGTCGAAGCCGTTGCTGATAAGCTAGGGGCCGCTGTCGGGGCCTCACGCGCCGCTGTTGATGCCGGCTTTGTCCCTAATGATTATCAGGTTGGGCAAACAGGTAAGATTGTCGCACCGGAGCTCTATATTGCCGTTGGCATTTCTGGCGCCATTCAACATTTGGCCGGAATGAAAGACAGTAAAGTCATTGTTGCCATTAACAAGGATGAAGAAGCACCTATTTTTCAGGTTGCCGATTACGGGCTTGTTGCAGACTTGTTTGATGCCCTGCCTGAACTTGAAAAAGAGCTTGGCTGATTATAAAATATTACGATAATCTTTTCACGCATTTCATGACCATATAATAAACAAGGAAAAGGCCAGAATAATGGAACAGAAAAGGCCAGACGCCGTCCAAAAAGTCGGCATTATTGGGGCAGGACAAATGGGCAATGGCATCGCGCATGTCTTTGCCGTTGCAGGATACGATGTTGTCCTAAGCGACCTGACACAGGAACTTGCCGATGAGGGCTTGGTAAAAATTAAGGCCAGTTTACAGCGTTCCGTCGACAAAGAAAAAATGACTAAAGACGAAGCCGCGCAGGCACTCGCGCGCGTCTCGGCCGTGTCTAGTTTGGATGATATTGCCAATACCGACCTGGTCATCGAAGCCGCCACAGAAAACGAACAAATCAAACGGCAGATTTTCGAAGAGCTTTGCCCGAAATTGCCGGAACATACCATTCTATCTTCAAACACCTCCTCTATTTCTATTACCCGGCTGGCATCTTACACCGACCGTCCCGAAAGATTTATGGGACTGCATTTCATGAACCCGGTTCCGGTGATGCAATTAGTCGAATTGATCCGCGGCATCGCTACCAACGAAGATACATTCCAAGTTTTCAAGCAGGTGACAGATAGCCTCAACAAAGTAACGGCAAACTCAGAAGATTTCCCGGCCTTTATTGTGAATCGTATCTTGCTACCGATGATTAATGAAGCCGTCTACACGCTCTATGAAGGTGTAGGGTCAGTAGAGGCAATTGACACTGCACTAAAATTAGGTGCGAACCACCCAATGGGGCCATTGGAACTTGCTGACTTTATTGGTTTGGATACCTGCCTGTCCGCTATGCAAGTCTTATTCGAAGGGTTAGCCGATTCAAAATATCGCCCTTGCCCCTTACTGGTGAAATATGTTGAAGCCGGATGGATTGGGAAGAAAGTCGGGCGCGGCTTTTACGATTACCGCGGCGAATTTCCCGTCCCGACCCGGTAAGAGAGCCTAAGCTCAAATATTCAGAGGTGATAACAGCCTCACCTATTTATAACAAGGCCCCTGCACCTAATCGTCAGGGGCCTTGTCATTGCCAGGAAGCAAAAATCAAAATGACGTCTTATCTGATAAGGGATAAAGGCGTAGAGTTGCGGTCTGCCTCTATAAAACGCGACCAATAATAAAGCCCATGGCCTTATATATTCTTTTGTATACTCTTCTGGTGACTGGCAGGCCGTGAAAAGATCAAATTCTTAATGGCTGCGGCGCGCATCCCGTAAGGCACGGATTTCATGTTCAAGCCCAACCCACTGGTTCTCACGGCAACAATTTAGGGCTTCCGCCAATCCCATCAATTCTATCAATCGGATGGCTGTTTTCTGTAGACGATTTTCAGTTTGTGTACGCATCTTCTTTTACTTTCCGGGCACCGTTCCTCATCACAACTTGTCTTCTTACACTGTGCCCTTAAAACGCGGCGAGCTTATGTCGTAAATGAGGCAAAAATAAATCATTTCCCCGAATATTCTTATTCTATAATAAATCGCGCTCCCTGTGAATCCATTCTATGAGCCATTCAGCCTCCATATCCCAATGACTCTGGCCTGTTCTACCATTCTACTCACGACCTTTTCGCCTGTTTTTAAGACATAGAATTTCTATGACAGAACCTCTCACCTATATTTCATGACAGCGTGCAAAGCAGCTGGATTTTAAGACAGATGATGACTATGTTCTCCATAAGTCTTACATATACATAAGAACAATTCTTGTTTTCTCAATAAGCATGAAGAGGCAAAAATGCAGTGGATGGCGCGTATTTTTATCGGTCTGTCAATACTGGTCGTCATTGTTGGCGGCGGGGGATATTTCTATCTCACAACACAGATTTATTCCCATGAAACTGAATACGCTGCTAATGATGCCGATATTGCCATAGATGGCTATGACCCCGTTGCGTATTTCACATTTAATGACGCGGTAAAAGGCGACCCTTTATTCGAAGCCGAATGGAAGGGTATAAAATGGCACTTTGCGACAGTGATTAATCGCGATCTCTTTGCGGAAAACCCCCTTAAATACGCGCCTCAATATGGTGGTTATAGTGCCTTTAACATGATTAAAGGCTATAGCGTGCAGGGCGACCCCAAAGTGTGGAACATCATCGACGATAAACTGTATTTGAATTACTCCATAGAAGCGCGCGATAAATGGCTTCAGGACGTCAGATATTATATTTCACAGGCGGATATTGCGTGGCCCCAGGTACAAACAACATTGGCCGCCAGACAACGCCAACGTAGCCAATAATCATAGAACGTAAAGCAGCCCCCTACCTTACAAATCTGCGTGGAAAGGCCCTATTAGATATAAAAAAACGGCACCCGATGGTACCGTTTTATCATGGAAAATAGCCCTACCGCCGCAACTCTTTAACATCAACAGCAAAGTAAGGTCAGTCAAAAACAATAGAAATCGGGCCGCTAACCGTTCCCTCTATTCTTACTTCTTGTCTTTGTTTAACCCCAGAAGCTGCGCCTGCATCATTGCCATTTGTTGCTGCAACGCTTTAATTTGATCTGTCGGGCTTGGCATTCCTGCTGCCCCAGCGGCATTACCGCCCGCGCCATCATCGCTGTTCTCTGTGGGCTGGAATGGGGTAAACATCCCCATGGCTTGTTCAAAGGCCTTCATATTTTGGCGGGCCATTTCTTGAAATTGCTCTGTAAAGTTTTGCGGGGTAAAAGTTTTACCCCCTTGAAAACTGCCTTCAAAAAATTCTTTCATTTTCTCTTGATTGCGTGCGAACGCTTCCATGGACGCTTCCAGATAGCCTGGCACGACCATTTGCATTTGATCCCCATAACAGGAAATAAGCTGTCGCAAGAAATTCGTGGGCAACAACGCCTCACCCTTGTTTTCTTCTTCAAAGATAATTTGGGTCAAAACCGAATGTGTCAGATCTTCGCCGGTCTTCGCATCCATGACAACAAAGTCATCGCTTGCCTTCACCATTTTGCACAGATCATCCAACGTCACGTAACTGCTTGTATCGGTATTATACAAACGCCGATTTGCATATTTTTTTATGACAATGGGATCGCCAGGGTTCTTAGATTTCTTCGCCAATTCCGATTCCCTTATGTTTTAACTTGCTCACGCATACCGCTCATTCCTTATATAATCACTTCTAATGGGTGCAAAGCGCAAGCATTATGTTGCAGAACACAAAAAAACATGCCTTACACTTCATTTTTTTACGCTATTGCGAAATTTTACGAAAGAATGCGCCCTCCTGTTCGCCCTTGTGAATCCGCCCCTATACAATTCGTTTTCATTAGGTTTATACTTTTCATCTTCATGTAAGTTAAGAAACCTGTATGCCACAGCATCCAATATCCCCGCCTCCCTCAGACGACGAACAGTCTCCACTGTTGGTGCTGGCCGATCAGTATTTGGATTTCTGGCAGAATAACATCACAGCCTGGGCCACAGACCCGGACATGTTAAATCGCTGGGTTAACGAACTTGCGACTGCCCAATATACCCCACAGCATCAGACTGATGATGGCAATGGCGATGGCAGTCATAGTGACCAGAACAATCAAAATCCTGAAGTAAAAAAAACTGATGGATCACGTAAAAATGAGGGGAATTAGCATCATGTCCCCTGTCACCCCCTCTCATGCTCTGCCTCCCGATACGCCATCAACTCAAAAACGGGCCGGCCCCCGCCCGTTACCTCTACATATTGCGAATGCCTATACCCTTTGGATGAGCGGGGCCGCATCGCTGCCGCTTTTTATGATGGATGGCCTACAGACCCACCCCAACCGCAAAAAAGAAGCCGCCGCCCTTCGCCATGAGCTAAACAATCATAAAATAGAAGATCTGCAACACGCCGTTATCCAAAAAGGCCAACAAAGGTTTCAAGACTTCCTGAATGGTGTAGATGCCTACCGCCATTCGCCCTACCGGCGACAGGTCGCATCACCTCCGGTCTTTGCCAAATATGGGACAACCCGCCTCTTGGATTATGGCGTAGGGGATTATGGCGGCGGGACCAATCCACAACAGGGGGCAACCATTGCATCCCAACCTCCTGTTATTTTTGTCCCTTCTCTTATAAACCCTGCTTACATTCTGGACTTGCACGAACAACACAGCATGATGCGCTATTTCGCGGCCTCTGGCATACGTCCCTTATTACTGGACTGGGGGGCGCCCGGTGTTGTGGAAAAACAATTCGGCCTGCGGGAATATGTCACTGACAGGTTAGTTCCCCTGATCCGTGATGTAGCGGAGCGCTGTGGGCAGCCCGTCATTCTGGTAGGCTATTGTATGGGCGGCACCTTAAGTGTTGCCGCAACCCAGATCCTACGCGCAGAGAACGTCATCTCTGCCATCGCGTTATTGGCCACCCCGTGGGACTTCCATGCTGACCGCAGCCCGCAAAGCTGGCAATTTCTTGAAATGATAAAAACCACGCATGATGCATGGCAACAAATCGGCTACATGCCCATGGATCTGTTACAGCTATTTTTTATCAGCCTTGATCCCACATTGTCCGACCGTAAGTTTCGCCGTTTTGGACGTATGCAACCCGATGACAAGAAGGCCGTGCATTTCGTGGCTATTGAGGACTGGGTGAACGATGGGCACCCCCTGCCTTTAAAGGTGGCTGATGACTGCCTCCGGGATTGGTATATGGACAATAAGCCTTTGGGTAATCAATGGCAGATTGGTACACATAATATCAATGCAGCCAGCATTGATATCCCTAGCCTGGTTGTTATTCCGCAGCGCGACCGCATTGTCCCTCATGATTCGGCAATGGCTTTGGCAAAACAATTACCCCATTGTCATACAATTGAAATAGCCGCCGGGCATGTAACAATGGTGTCAGGTGAGCGTGCTAAAGAAATACTTTGGCAGCCTCTAAAACAGTGGATGATGGATTATTTCAATAAAAAGTCAGAATAAGAAAGAAATGGAAACTTTTCATCTTGAAATACGCCAGAATCATGCTAACAGTCAATATGTTGGGTTATTTTCGGATGGGAATAGTCTCGCATATGGCCACAGGCTCTACGCCACCACTGACCAATTTAGGCCAGCCACGATCTATATCAACGACAAGTCGAGTTTAATCGACGACAAACAACCAAATTTTTAAGTAATCCTGATAATTGTAAGAGGAACCTGACATGACTGAAGTAGTAATTGTCGCCGCGAAACGGACCCCGGTGGGCTCATTCGGCGGGGGCCTGAGTACAGTCGCCGCATCCGATTTGGGTGCTGCGGCCATTAAAGCCGTTTTGGAAGACACCGCCGTTGACGGTGCCGATGTAACAGAGGTCATCTTGGGCCAAATCCTTACGGCCGCTACAGGACAAAATCCGGCCCGTCAGGCCTCTATTAATGCGGGACTACCAAATGACGTAACTGCGTGGGGCATGAATCAGGTATGTGGTTCTGGCCTGCGTACTGTTGCGCTGGGCTATCAGGCCATTAAAGCTGGTGACAGCAGCATCGTTATCGCCGGCGGGCAAGAGAATATGTCATCTTCTGCCCATGCAACTAATTTACGTAATGGGATTAAGATGGGCCCGGCAAAGTTCGCGGATACCATGATCGTAGATGGCCTGACCTGCGCCTTTAATGATTATCATATGGGCATTACGGCAGAAAATATTGCCGAACAATGGCAAATCACCCGTGACGAACAGGACCAGTTTGCGGTTGCCTCACAAAACAAGGCCGAAGCTGCGCAAGAAGCAGGCCGTTTTAAGGATGAAATCACACCCGTGACGATCAAAACCCGCAAAGGGGAAGTCGTCGTCTCTGAAGATGAATACATCCGTAAAGGGGCAACGGTTGAAGGCATTAACGGCCTGCGGCCTGCCTTCAAAAAGGATGGTACTGTTACGGCGGGTAATGCCAGCGGTATCAATGATGGTGCTGCGGTCGTTATGCTGATGAGCAAAGAAGAAGCGGAAAAGCGCGGCCTTACCCCATTGGCAACTATCAAATCATGGGCAACAGCCGGTGTTGATCCCAGCATCATGGGAACGGGTCCCATCCCTGCAAGCCGCATAGCGTTGGAAAAAGCTGGCTGGACAGTAGATGATCTTGACCTGATCGAAGCCAACGAAGCTTTTGCAGCGCAGGCTATCTCTGTAAACCGTGACTTGGGCTGGGATACCGAAAAAGTCAACGTCAATGGCGGCGCAATTGCTATCGGCCATCCGATCGGGGCCAGTGGGGCGCGCATCCTGTGTACATTGCTACACGAAATGAAGCGTCGTGATGCCAAACGTGGTCTTGCCACTTTGTGCATCGGTGGGGGCATGGGCATTTCGCTTTGTGTCGAACGCTAATTCTATGCAACAGGCCGGATGCACATAGGTGAGTGTGCCTCCGGTCCTGCACACATATCTTATGAATGATATTTTATAATTAGGTGAGGAGTATCTGAGAATGTCAAAAGTAGCAATCGTCACAGGCGGGTCACGTGGTATCGGTGCCGCCGTCGCAAAAGCCCTGAAAGAAGCAGGTTATACCGTCGCCGCCAGCTATGCTGGTAATGACGAAGCCGCAGCGGCCTTTACCGCAGAAACTGGTATTAAAACCTATAAGTGGGACGTTGGGGATTTTGATGCCTGCCAAGCGGCTGTAGAACAAATTACAGCGGACCTAGGGGAAGTCGCCGTTCTTGTCAATAACGCTGGTATCACCCGTGATGGCATGTTCCATAAACTCTCAAAAGAAAACTGGGATGCGGTCATCAACACCAACTTGACGTCATTATACAACATGTGTCAATCGGTGTGGGGTGGCATGCGTGACCGTGCCTTTGGACGCATCATTAACATCAGCTCCATTAACGGTGTTGCAGGTCAAATGGGCCAGACCAACTATTCCGCAGCCAAGGCTGGTGTCATCGGTTTTACAAAGGCACTGGCGCAAGAAGGGGCCCGCAAGAACATCACTGTGAATGCGATTGCACCGGGTTACATCAACACGGAAATGGTTGCTGCAGTTCCTGAAAAAGTCATGGAAGGCATTTTATCGAAGATTCCTGTAGGCCGATTGGGCGAAGCAGATGAGATTGCCCGCACTGTGGTCTTCCTGGCTGACGACAACGGCTTTACAACAGGTGCGACCATAAACGTAAACGGTGGTCAATACATGCAATAATCGCCTGTACCGTTCACACTCTTCAGCGCCCTGCCCAGAGTATCATCCCTGCGGCAGGGCGTTTTTGTTGCCACTCTTCATTGTGGTCTGAAGGCATACTCTGGGGTATAGTTCACATCATGTCTATCCCCTGCAAGAGACCTAATCGCTGCAATGTATCCTGATGTCGTTGAATTACGTAGTTTTTATGAAAGCCCCCTAGGTCGTGTCTCCGCACGTCTCATTCGCCGCAAACTCCGTCACCTGTGGCAGGATCATCGGGGTCTGGATATTCTGGGATTAGGCTATGCCATTCCCTATCTTGGACTTTTTCAGGAACACGCGCGTTGCAACATCGCCCTCATGCCCGCCGCCCAAGGCGTCATTCACTGGCCCCGTCACGTGCAGACAGACACATCAACACCACCACAACGTCAGGGAAATCTGGTTGCCCTGACAGATGAACAACGCCTGCCGCTGGCAGATGACAGTATGGACCGCATCTTACTGTCTCACATTCTGGAAAACACCGAAAATACCCGGGCATTATTGCGCGAAGTATGGCGGACGTTAACCCCGGGCGGGCGGCTTCTGGTTATTGTACCGAACCGGTTGGGCTTCTGGGCACGCGCGGAACGCACGCCCTTTGGGGCAGGCAGGCCCTTTTCCGCCCAGCAATTACGCCTCATGCTGGCCGATAGCATGCTAACGCCCACACGTACAGCCTGCGCACTAACCCTTCCTCCTTATGAAAATAGGGTATTGCTAAAATCCATGGTCTTTATGGAAAAAAGCATGGAACAGTGGTGCCGCAATTTTGCTGGCGTTCTGATCGTTGAGGCCGAAAAACAAATTTATGCGGCCAACCCGCGCCGCGGCCTGAAACAAAGCCTCATTCCGGCGATTAAAACCGCACAGAACTTAGCCTGCGATCACGATTAATCACAAAACCTCAGCTTTAATCACACTTCACCAAGGGACCGTGCTTCTAATCATCCTGTCGTTTGATAACAAACAATCCCTGAGTACCGAACACATTGGCCATCCACAGATTGCCGCTCACAGGCATCGGCTGGCCAAAACTGTTAATACCCTGTCCTTCTTCGATGACAAAGTTGAGATCCGCACAAAGATTCACAAAATCACGCACAGTGCAAAAATGAATATTCGGCGTTGAATACCACGGATAATCCAGACGCTTTGTCACTGGCATTTTACCGGCCAGTAATAAATTCAACCGCACCCGCCAATGACCAAAATTAGGAAAAGAGACAATGGCACGCCTCCCGATGCGTAATAACTCCTGCAAAACCTTATCCGGCCTATGGGTCGCCTGAAGTGTTTGACTTAAAATCACATAATCAAAACATTTATCAGGATAAAATGCCAAATCCGTATCAGCGTTCCCCTGTATCACCGATAACCCCCGGGTCACACAGCGGTTCACCCCTTGCTGACTCAATTCAATCCCCCGGCCATCTACACCGCGTTGATGCACCAAATGATGCAGCAAATCACCATCACCACAGCCCACATCCAGCACCCGGCTACCAGCCGGTATTTTATTGGCAATCAACAACAGGTCTATCCGAATATCCGCCGGACGATCAGCGTTAAACGGTGCCGTAGTGGTTCGCTTACCCGTCATCTGTCGAAATTCCACGTTGCTCAGCCGCACTGCGTACAAAACCGGCAATAATCTCTAGCATTTCCGGTTCATCCAGCAGGAAGGAATCATGACCGTTATTAGAGTCAATCTCCACAAAGCTTACCTGTTTACCCACCGCGTTTAAAGCCCGCACAATATTTCGGCTTTCTGCCGTCGTATATAACCAGTCCGTTGCAAAAGACATCACGCAAAATCTGGCCTCAGTCTCACGAAACGCATCCGCAAGAATACCACCGTGATTAATTGTCAGGTCATAATAGTCCATGGCCCGGGTAATATAGAGATAGGAATTTGCATCAAACCGGTCGACAAAAGAAATTCCCTGATGGCGTAAATAACTTTCAATCTGAAAATCCGCGTCAAAGCCATAAGTCACACCGGAACGGTCCTGCAAACTGCGCCCAAACCGACTGGTCAGACCTGATTCCGACATGTATGTGATATGTGCTGCCATCCGCGCGACAGCTAATCCTGCATGGGGCGTCACCCCGTGGTCATAATATTTTCCATGGTGCCAATTGGGGTCTGCCATAATTGCCTGCCGTCCGACTTCATGAAAAGCTATGTTCTGCGCGGAATGTCGCCATGTTGTGGCAATGGGAACCGCGGAAAAAACCCGTTTGGGATAATCTACCGCCCACTGCAAAACCTGCATGCCCCCCATGGAACCACCGATCACACAGAAAATATCTTCAATCCCCAAAGCATCCAGCAGCATGGCCTGGGCGCGCACCATATCGCTAATCGTCAGCACGGGAAAATCCAACCCATATGGCTTGCCCGTTTTCGGATTGACTTCTGCGGGCCCGCTTGTTCCCGCACATGACCCCAATACATTGGCGCAAATGACAAAATATTTGTTTGTGTCCAATGGCCGTCCCGGTCCACACATCAAAGGCCACCATCCCTCCCGGCCTGTCAACGGGTTTACCCCCGTCACATACTGATCGCCAGTTAATGCATGACAAACAAGAACCACATTTGATTTATCCGCATTTAATTGCCCCCAACTTTTATACGCTACCTGAAAGGGTCCCAGTTCTTCCCCACTATCCAAAGTAAGAGGATCTGTTTGGCCCAGCGTTATGCTTTGGGCTTTCCCGTCACGAGCGACAGAGGATGTTTCGGTTACGGTCATTGGCGTATAGCGGACAAAAACGCCCATCCTTTTCTTTACAGAACATAAGAATAGCTAGGACCGGCACCGGATAATGTCAATATTTACTTTATTTTACGCCCTAACAGGACTAGTACAGAATAAAGACTCTCTTGGTGACAAGAACAATAGGTATGACACCATGGCCGATCAGGACTGGACCACACTCACTTTGGATGAACTCCGGCAGGAAATTGATAAGATTGACGAAGAAATTCACAATCTCTTGTTGCGCCGTACCGAAGTTGTCACAGTACTGGGGGAAGCAAAACGACGAAGCGAAGATGAAAATACCCCGCTGTCCAACCGGATGCGGCCTGGACGCGAAGCTATCGTCTTACGCCAGCTAATTAAACGCCATAATGGCGATATCCCCTATGATTCCATCACGGGCATCTGGCGGTCCATTGTTTCAACATTTTTACGCCTGCAATTCCCCTTCGAAGTCAGTGTCTATGATGCTGCAGATGCCGTCTATTACCGCGATCTTGCACGCGTGCATTTTGGGGCAGGGACACCGTTACATGCGGGCGGCAATACCGCCATGATATTAGGCAAAGTCGCCACACAGGATTTAAGCGTGGGATTGCTGCCCGCGCCGGGTATTGATGCTGACAGCCGCTGGTGGCTGGACCTGCCTGATGACGGTCAGATACAGGTCGTGATGCGGCTACCTTTCCTCTGTCGCAACGAGGCCGAAGCCGAAGAGCGTCCCGCATTCATCATTGCCAAAACTGACCGCGAAGACAGTGGCGATGACGCGAGCTGGATACGCATTACCGGTTTAGATGTTGACAGTATCCACAGCATTCTGGACCAGACGGGCTTTCATTATGCAATTCTATCACAGGCCGAACACACCCTATTGTTGGAAGTAGACGGCTATCTGACGGACAACCATTTCATCGTTAGTCTCTTAAAAGAAAAAGCTAAAGGTAAGGTCAGTATTATTGGTGGATATGCACGGCAAATCATTGTAAAGGAATGACGCACAATAGCCGTGATAGCTATGCTATACTCTTAAGTTCTCAGTTGCAGTCAGGATTATATATGCAAGGGCCTACACCCCGTCCATGGATTGATACACTTGGCATTTATCAAGGTGGCAAATCAAAAATCGCCGGCATTGATCGCGCCATAAAATTATCATCTAATGAATCTGCTCTTGGGCCAAGCCCTAAGGCCATGGCCGCCTATAGGGAAGAAGCAACACAGTTACACCGTTATCCTGACCCTATCTATCATGATCTGCGTGCGGCACTGGCCCAGAAATATGATCTGGATCCCGGTCGTATTGTCTGCGGTCTGGGATCCGATGAAATTTTAAAGAACCTGTGCCGTGCTTACGCTGCCCCCAGTGACGAGGTAATCTATAGCCGATACGGTTTTATGATGTATCCAATTGCCGCACAAGCAGTGGGGGCTGTACCTGTCGAAGCAGATGACGATAATTTTGTAGCCCATGTCGATAGCCTGCTGGCGGCCGTTACGGACAAAACACGCATCGTCTTTCTGGCAAACCCCAATAATCCTACCGGCACGTACTTATCCGCCCAGGAATTGGACCGCCTGCATGCCGGCCTACCCACAAATGTTATTTTGGTTATTGATTCCGCTTATGCCGAATATGTTAATTTCGATGATTATGATGCCGGTCTGGAACTGGTTGCAAAGGCCCCTAACGTGGTCATGACCCGTACTTTTTCAAAACTGTATGGTTTGGGCTCACTGCGTATTGGCTGGGGTTATGCACAGTCGGAAATCGCCGCCGTTCTTGATAAAATCCGTGATCCCTTCAATGTATCCGGCCCGGCGCAAAAAGCCGCCATAGCCGCCCTGCAAGATCATGAATTCGAAGAAAAAGCACTGGCACATAATAGCTACTGGAGACGCTGGTTATCCGATGAATTAACCGCGCTGGGTCTTACCGTCATTCCCAGCGCTGCCAACTTCGTATTGGTCCGTTTCGCTGACACGACGATCAGCGCAGAGCAGGCCAATAACTACCTTATGCAAAAAGGCTATATCCTGCGTTGGTTACCCGGTCAGGGACTGGCAGATTGCCTACGGATGACCGTTGGCCTGCAAGAAGAAAATGAAGCGGTGATTGGCCACCTAAAAGAATTAATGCAGGGGGCCTGATTCATATGGCTGCAATATACGACACTATTAGCATTATCGGCATGGGCCTAATCGGTTCCTCTATCGCCTTGGCCAGTAAAAAATACGGTTTGGCAAATCATGTTATTGGCTGTGCCCGCACAGAAGAGACTTGCCAAACTGCCCTGGATCTTGGCCTCGCGGAACGGATGGAGACAGATCCGGCCAAGGCCGTTGAAGGGGCAGACCTTGTTATCCTATGTACACCAGTGGGCACATTTAAGGAAATCGGCACGGCTATTGCCCCCCTTATGAAACCGGGTGCGACACTCACCGATGTGGGTTCCGTCAAACAGGCTGTTGTCGATGCGTTAGAAGATATTGTACCCGCTGACATTCATTTTATTCCCGGACACCCTGTTGCCGGTACCGAACAGTCTGGCCCGACCGCTGGCTTCTCCTCATTATTCAAGGGGCGTTGGTGCATCCTTACCCCCCCCGAGAGTAATGTTTACCAGCCAGATATAGACGAAGCGGAACAGGCTCTGGAAAAACTAAAGTCTTTTTGGATGGGGATGGGCTCCATGGTGGAAATTATGACACCGACCCATCACGACCTGGTGCTTGCCATTACCAGTCACGTCCCCCACCTTATTGCCTATAATATCGTCGGCACCGCGCGGGATCTTGAAACCGTGACGGCCTCCGAAGTCATTAAATACAGCGCGGGTGGCTTTCGCGATTTTACACGGATTGCCTCTTCGGACCCCACAATGTGGCGGGACATTTTTTTGACCAATAAAGACGCCGTGCTGGAAATGCTGGGGAGATTTACAGAAGACCTTAGCGCCCTGCAGCGCGCAATCCGCTGGGGGGATGGAGAAAGCCTCTATGATTTCTTCGCCGAAAGCCGGAACGTACGACGCAGGGTCGTCGAAGCTGGTCAGGACGAAGACACACCGGATTTTGGTCGCGCACACGAGGACGAATCCTGACATTTATCCTGAAACGGGTATTAATTCCCCTTAGACCCTCTTGCAGCGAATAGCCTGATATGAAGGCCGGCAGCAGAATGTGCGGTGACGTCATGCCGCCCGCCTGCATTGCCTCTACGCTCCAGATTTTACATGGGCTTCAGATTTCACATGGGCTTCAGACTTTTGATGAGCGCCAGACTTTATATCGGCCATAACATTCATCATGGGAAATTCAAATACCGGCACGGGCCCTAAAAAAAGATAGCCACTTTGAAATGTCAGTGAAAAAGGAAGTGGTCGTGACAAAGACGACCTTACGTCATCCATCGTTTGCGTTGACGGGCCTGTAACCGCGGGCTCCGCCATATCGGACAACCCCTGCAATAGCACCTGGCCATATTCATTTTTCTCTAAACCGGCGGTTACAAGACGGCCTCTTACGCGTTCATAATCCTCCAGTCGGACATGAAGAATACCTTCTGGCCGCAACCCTGCATCAAACTGCAATGCCCCTTGCATACGTGCCGTGATATCACCACTACGCACCTGAAAAGAACGAATATCAAACACCCCGTTACGTTGTCGCCAATGGCGCCAATAATCCATCGTCATGGGGGGAAGTTCATCGACCATAAACTCTGCCGTAAAAGAGACATCATCTATGCCTTCTTTCATTAATCTAACGGGAAGGTATGGGCTTTCCATATGTTGAATATGCAACCTAACCGTCGCCAAACTATTAGATCGATTATCCGCTGCTTTTTTATCCGCTGCGGCATTACCCGTATCCCGGTCCATAGTTCTCAGGTCAAGCGTATTCAGATTAATGCTGACATGTTGCGCCTGTGACAACAGGTGCTCAGCAGAATTTATTTTTCCCCGTATCATCTCTTTTCCCCAAGTCACCTCACCAATCTTTAATAGCAATTCTTTGGGTAAAGAGCGGCGATCTGTGACCACAACATCCGAATTTATCGTCTGCATTTTTGCATTAACCCGGCCGTAACGCCGATCTTCATAATCTAACTGTGCGCTGGGTACCGTCAATTTGAATTGCCGGAAATCCCATCCTTTGAGACGCAATTCAATATCCGCAATACGCGCCGTCGCTTTCGTGGCGGCCTCACCTGCCTCATTCTTTTTCTGAAGAGTCACGTCAACAGCCTGCATATGTAACACAGGCTTATACGGATAGCCCTCAATCTGCATCTTCTCATATTCGATATGCAACCCGCGGGCCTGTTGCGCGGCAATCCAGGCGTCTACTTCTGACTGCACAGTTACGGCCATATGATCCCAGCCCGCGCTATAGGCGCTTAATCCCGTCGCCAGGATGCTGGAAAACAATTTTGCCCGCATTTGCTACCCTCTATTTGACCTGCCACATATAAAAAACATTGTCCCCTCTTGCCACACACGACATGACAGAACAATATGATCACTCTTTAGTCCTCCTTAGAACGTGAAAATATGGCAAATTTATGGGTATTCGCGTACGGGTCTTTAATGTGGGATACCTTTTTCCCCTTTGAAGAACGCCTGCCTGCAAAATTATATGGCTACCACCGGGCTTATTGTATTTATTCCTGGCATTATCGCGGCACAGAGCAACGTCCCGGTCTGGTACTAGGATTAGACCGGGGAGGCTCTTGCCGGGGTATCGTCTTCCGCTTACCCCGCGACAATGGCAGAGAAATCCTGCAACGCATTGATGAAAGAGAACTGGTCACAAGCGTCTATCACGCGCGAAACTTGAACTTATATCTTGATAGCGGACACAAAGTGATGGCGCGTTGCTATATTGCGGATCCCACACATCGTCAATATGCGGGAAGACTGACCCTGCACGAACAACAGCAACTCATTACAAACGGCCAAGGTGTCGGCGGTCATAACCTTGATTATTTTAAGTCAACGCAACAACACTTATTTCAGGAAGGCATAGAAGACCGGGGTCTCAAAAAACTCGCAGATCATTTTCAAAAAAGGCCTAACTGATTGTTCGTTTCGGACTTATTTTTCGTTTAGGTTTGGCCACTTTCCCTGGCTACACTTGTCAGGCCCTGATCGTACCTTGTCAGGCCTGCTCAGTTCGCCATAACCGTGCCCATACCATCACCAGTAATACGATTAACTTATGCCGCCTTTCGTGGGGCTGAGACATCTTGGGCTTTCCCGTCCTCGGCCTCTTGCAAAGCATCACTAGCCTCTTCAATACGACTTTCCAGCAACGCCATAAAATCCTTTTTCTTCAACCCTGGTTCTATTGGCGGTAAAAATTCAAGAACAATCACGCCCGGTCGTGGCAGCAAATGTCCACGCGGCCAAAAAGTCCCGGAATTTAATGTCACCGGCACAGCCGGCACATCGCATGTTTTATAAATTCCAAAAACACCCGCATGATATGGCCTTTTTGTGCCCGGTGCGACACGTGTTCCTTCTGGAAAAATAATAATTGTTTTTCCCTCAGCAATGGCGTTGCGGGCTTTACGCACCATATCCCGCAAGGCTGACGCCGCCCCTCCGCGATCCACAGGGATCATGCCCGACTTTTTGCAGTAACGCCCATATATTGGAATCCGCAGCAATTCTTTCTTCATAACAAAAACGGGTTTGGAAATGATGCCATGCATCACCATCGTTTCCCATGCAGATTGATGTTTCATCGCCAATAAGGCAGGGCCTTCAGGAAAATATTCCTGTCCTCTGATTTCAAAGCGCAGTCCCACGACATAACGTAAAAGAAACACCATGCTCCGCGACATCAGAACTTGTACACGATAGAGATATTGAGGAGGTAAAAATAAGACGGGAAAAGTAATCAGGGCCAGCATCAACAGCCAACTGTAAAAGAAGATAACAAAACATACAGAACGCAGTTTAACCACAACGCCCGCCTTTTCTATAAAGCCACGTCTTGTACTTTAAAACGTTACGTGGCAGAGATATTCTTTAATAAACGGGCCCGCATTAAGCTGATCCAGTATTTACTATATTCATACGTTAAGCGACGGCTATTGGAAAGCGTAAAGCGACCTGTCTGCACCGCATAAGGTGTGATCCCAACGTCTGGCAGGAAACGTTGTAATTCAATTTGGGTGCGCGGCATGTGCGTCCGCGCGGTAACAACAATTAATGATTTATAACCATGTTCGATCGCCCAATGGGCGATTTCTGCCGCGTTGCCTTCCGTATTCTTAGCCTCTCGCCCCACATCAATACAACAGGCAGACAACTCATCACTACTACCCAATAAATTATATACGCGCTCAAGACTGGTCCGTTCATATACGCCGGAAATCAGCAGACGCTCCCCTTTGTTTTGTTCTAATAATTCATACGCCGCTGCCAGACGGCCCGGCCCACCCGTCAGCACGGCAATGGCCTCTGCCGGGGCAAGATTCTGTATTTTCCCGGCTGGCGGTAATGACAGACAAAACCACAACAGCCCCCCTGACCACAACAAAAGTAAAATCAGACATAAGCGTAAAACCGCTTTCAATGATTTTTCCTCATCTTTCCGTTTTGTATCTGCACCCGCGCCTCATTCGACCTGCCACAATCGTTTCCTTACAACATGCGCTGTAATTCACGCATGACGGTCCATCGCGCCGTGATGGCAGAAAAGACCGCCGCTGCAAAAGGTAATAATAATATCGCCATTGCTTTGATCCATGAAAGGCTGACTGTCGTTAGCACGCTGCCTTCGATCTGTGTAATGAGTTTGGCCAGCGCAAATAATGTAATCGCCGCAATCACCACACCAATCAGCCCCCCTTTAAAACCATGATGCATAAAGCGGCGTTGGAATTCCGTTGCTATCATCGTGTCATGCGCCCCCATAAGATGCATGATTTCAATGGTGTCACGGTGTTCCGCCATGCCGGCCTTCGTGCCGAATATGACAATGCAAATTGTTGCCAGCACCACCAACAGCACAATCCCCCAGAAAGTTGATTGCAAAACCACAGATAATTCCATCAAATCCCCTAACCACTGTTGGTGGTCATCCAATACCGCCTGGGGAGAAATCGTTCTTAATCTGGCCTGAACGGCTGTCAGGTTAATGGTTTTGTTCTTCTCTACGACAATATCAATCAACGACGGGATCGGTAAATCATTTGTTATATTATCACGCCCCAACCATGGCGCCAGAAGGTCTTTCATCGCATCGCCATCAATACGCTCTGCACTCTCTAATCCCGGCACAGAAGCCAAATACGATAGGGCGGCCTCTGTCTGCTTCTCCCTTTCCACCGGGTCGGCCACGGTAATCTGCACGGTTAAACGATGTGTCAAATCGCTTGTCCAGGCCGTCAGTGATCCTTGCAACGATAAGCTGCCCGCCAATGCCAGGGCACATAGATAAACCATCACGGCCATCACCCAGGGCAGCAGACTGGTCGCTGCCCTGTCCTGGCTATCAGATAGGAAAACAACACGCGATGTCATATGATATCCCCCGCTCCGTCCAAACGGGACACAAATCTGTCGCGCAGGTGCAATTGCGGCGCACCGATCTTACGAACCAGATTCATATCATGGGTTGCGATCACGGTTGTTGTCCCCAATTTGTTTAGTTCCACAAACAAATGCATTAAACGTTCTGACATGGCCGGGTCCACATTTCCCGTGGGCTCATCCGCCAGTAATAAGTCTGGTTTTGCGATCACTGCCCGTGCAATTGCCACACGCTGTTTTTCCCCACCGGACAATACAGGTGGGCGGGATTTCATGCGGTCCTTCAGCCCAACCCACACAAGCAATTCTTCCACGTGCTGGTCGATCTCGCGCCCACTGCCCCCGGCAATACGCAAAGGCAAGGCAACATTTTCCACCGCCGTCAAATGGTCCAGAAGTCTGAATTCCTGAAACACCACACCGATCCGTCGACGCAGGCGCGGAAGGTCATCCCGCTTAAGATCTGTGACATTCTGTCCAAACATTTCTAATCGCCCCCGGGATGGACGATGCGCCAGATAAAGCATCTTCAGTAATGAACTTTTCCCCGCACCACTTGGCCCCGTTAGGAAATGGAACGATCCCTGCGGCAATTCAAAGCTGATATCCCTGAGAACTTCGGCTTCCATACCATACCGCATGCCGACATTATTAAACGAAATCACGTGCTTTCCTTATAATTCTATCGTCATAATTTTATTGTTCGGCCCGCCCCTGACAGCTTTTTCTCCCTTTCAAAGCTGCCCGTCCTGCATTATTTTTTCATTTATATCTTAAAGCATATCTTTGCACTTCTGCAAAGTGCCCATGGTTTTGATCGTGAAGAATCCCTGCTCTTGCCAAGCGGGGATGTGATGCTTATAAATATCTGAAATACAATAGTATCACAGGCGTTTAGATGATTCTGACCTGCCCGGAATGTTCCACACGTTATGTGGTTGATCCCAAAAAACTTCTGCCCAGCGGCCGCGTGGTGCGCTGTGCTAAATGCAGTCATAGTTGGCAAGAACCAGCCCCCGCAGATGATATCCCTGTTGTGGAAGAGCCCCCAACGGCACCAGAAACCCCTGGAAATGCGCCACATTCAGGGGGTCACACCGCAAAACCATCGCCCCAGACATCCTCGGATGATAACGACTTAGCCCAACAAATTGATTCCGGGCACCGGGCAGAAGAAAACACGGCGCAAGACAGCACTGATAATTTTGACTTTCCTATACAACGTAATCGCCCTAAACGCCCACGCCCTCCCCGGACAAGCCACGCTAACCTGCCCATGGTGCAATCTCGGTCGCCTGATGGTAACCGCTGGGGCTGGGTCAGCCTTATTGTATTTATAGGCTGCATCATTACTGGTTTATTGCTGTTTCCAGAGGAAGTCAGTAAATCATGGCCGCCGGCCTCCAAATTATATCAAAGCATCGGCCTCACCTCCGATACCCCCTCCGCATCAAACGCTGATGGGCATATCCGCATGCCCGTGCAAAAACAAACCATTCCAACCACGCCGTCTAAACCATTGGATGAATTGCTGAAAATTCATGGCCTGACGTTATCTATGATTGATGAACGTGGAACGCCGACCCTGACCATCAGCGGAAAGATTGCCAACATTGGTGATGAAACCGTCACCTTACCGCCTGTCAAAGTCGAAGTCACCGATGCACAACGTGTCACCATACGTGAATGGACCATTACCCCCGCCTTGAAATATCTTGCGATAGAGGGGGAAACCACGTTTCAAACCTCCCTGCCCAATCCACCACAAACGGCCACTGATGTTCGTGTCACTTTTGAAAAAAACTGACAATGACAGCCGCCACCCCACAGATAGAGCTTTTGTTTTCCGCTGCAGAAATAGGCAATCGCTTACAACAAATGGCGTCTGAACTGGCGCCAACAATTAATAATAACACCGTTATTATCACCATATTAAACAGCAGTTTTATGTTTGCTGCCGACCTTATGCGGGCTCTCTATAATGAAGGCTGTCATTTCGAAACCGATTTTTTATGTTTGTCCGGTTATGGTGACGATCAACAGGTCGGGACCATTAAATTAATACAGGATATAAAAATTCCGCTTCATGGTCGATCTGTCTTACTTCTGGATGACATCCTGGACAGCGGGAATACACTTGCCTATGCCCTGCAACATTTGCGCCCACAGAACCCGTCCCATATTCAGGCTGCATTTCTGTTAGATAAAGGCCGGGGCATACGCCCTGCTGTCCCAACCACCACAGGCTTTAGCTGCCCGGACCAGTTTGTGGTTGGTTATGGCATGGATAGCGCCCAAAAATACCGCGAATTGCCGTATATCGGGACGGTCAACCAAATGTAAACATATCTTTGTTGTAATGTAACAGCTATGCAGCAAAGGAGAGCAGGATGATGGCACACATCCTCATTGCGGAAGACGACGAAGCCGTAAGAAGTTTTGTCGCCCGCGCACTTCAACATCATGGACACACAACGCATACCGTAGCTGACGGTGGTGCTGCCGTGCGTGCCCTGCAAACGGCAAAATTCGATCTTCTGCTCACGGATATTGTCATGCCTGTAATGGACGGCGTGGCCCTTGCGCTTAAGGCCTCTGCGGACTACCCACATTTACCGATCGTCATGATGACCGGCTATGCCAGTGAGTACAAACGCGCGCATAATCTGGAAAGCCTCATTCATGATGTCATCAATAAGCCCTTCTCGCTAACGGATATCTGCACCGCCGTAGATCAGGCCTTAGACCACCGTCCTTAAACACCACAATAATGATTGTACCGCTGCTCCACGGGATGCACACAGGTTACCGTTGCAGAGTGTTTATGGTGCTGAACGCACGCCACCATTTTGCTGTCCTCTGGCAACTTCCTGCGCCAATAATCGCGACAGACTATGTAAATAAGATACGATCTGGCTTTGGTTTTGCGCGGCTTCTTCAAAACTGTCGGATCGTATTTTCTCAATCGCCAAACGGCATGACGTTTGCGCCATCCTTACATAAGGACCCGTATCAATTCCCGCCTGCTCTAACGTTTCTCCCAACAACACTAAACTCTCTTGTAGCTTCTGTTGGGTGTCGACCCACTCCTCCCTGTCTGCCACAAAAGACCGACGATCCGGAGGCGGCACTGCGCGCTGAGACTCCAATGCAGGATTGGTCTTATAATACGTTGCCGGGTCAGCCATCGCCTGTCCTTTATAACTTTGCCCCAACAGCATTTTTTGTAATTCTATAAGCTGTTCAAGGATGGCCTTACTCTCCACTGCCGTCACATAGCGCAAATAAGCGCCCCGGTTTGGGAATTCCTTATGGTTATATGTCAGTGCCTCTCGTAGATGCGATATCATTTCGCGCGCAACAGGGTATTGATTTTTTTCGACTTTATGCAACACACCGTTCAACAAACGCCGCAGATCTTTCTGGTCAATCTGCCCCCCTTCATCGCCATAAGATAATATCCCGCCCGGACTACGGCGGAACCGGGCATATAGGCGATCCAGTATTTGTAGCTGGGGCAACAGGTTTGCCACGTCCTGCTCTTGCCATAGCCCCTGTTCCACATGACCTAATTGTGCCAGTAAGTCGCGCTCCACATGGCCGCGCGCGCCCGCATCCAAACGCCATGAAATATCCCATAATAACCTCGCCACCTCTGCCGTTGTTTTTTGGTCGTGCGCGCTAAGACGCCAATAGGCACTGCGCAATCCCAGATAAAACACCGGATCCAGCCTCACATCCGCCGGCACCAATGTCAGTGACAATAGCCGTCGGCGTAGCGCCATGCGCCCTTCGGCCCCGGTTAAAAGTTTCTGGCGGACATTGTCGATTTCCACCGCTAACGGGTGGTCAAATTCATAAGGGGTGGGCGTAAACGGGCCAACACGATAACGCACACGTTGTTCCGCGTCATCCAACGCCACAACATCCAGCACATAATCCCGCCCCCCTACAAAATCAGCCCCAAAATCCAAAGCCCATTTCTGTTTTAAAGCCTTTATATCCCGGAAAGGCAGTTGCTGTTTTTTCAGCAAACGCACGTCCCCGTCATCAGCCCCCAATACTTCTGACAGGGAAACGTAAACGGCGGAAAGACGGTAATCATCTACAGCCTCTAGCGTAATTTCCGTAAGCCCCTTTGTCGTAACAGCCCTTAATAATCCGGCATGCACCACCGGGGGCAGGTCATTGATAACTAACAATGGCCATTGCGCCAGCACATGACTTCCCTGACGAATAGACCAATTCATGACATCTGTAACCGGAACACGCGCCACAAGAGAGCCCGTATCATCTGCAACGAATGGAAAGGCCATATCTCCGCGTACCAATGTGGTCGCCCAAATGGTTCCACGCACCCTTATATGCATTTCACTGTCTTCCGGCACCCCTCCCAATGACAGCATTTTATGCATTTCATTTGTACGTAAAGACAACGTCTTTATCGTCTGTCCCGTGTGGGGGGGCGGCGTTATTGTGATATCCACCTCTAATGGAGCGGCAGGCGACAGCAACGGTAAATGCAGTGCGACATGGAGACGGCGTTGTGCATCGTCCCCTGCCAGAACATAAAGACCGCCTAACAGCATAAATAGCAACAAATACCGCAGGAAACGCAATTGCGGCGCACGTTCAAGCCCCCAATAACGGTAGGTCCAGCCCTGCCACAAAAAACCCGCCCCTAACAAGGCAAACAGCACAAGAGTCAATTCCTGCACCCCTGCGGGCGTTGCCCCCCAAGGATCCAGCAGCGACAATCCAAAATATAATAACAGCATGGCGGCGGCCGCCAGGAAAGATTTGAGAATCGCTAACCCCGAACGACGCGGTGCATAGTCCGCTGTCGTTTTTTTATCCGGGTTGTCTGGTAAAGGCGCGGTCCGTTTCAGCAGATGATCCTAATTTTAATCCAGCCATTCCGGTATTATATCAAGACCGATCATATCCTCATAGCTTGGACGTTGCCGGATGACCTGAAACTGGTCATTTTTCACCAGAACTTCAGGCACCAAAGGACGGGTATTATAGGTTGACGCCATGACAGCACCGTAAGCCCCCGCTGTCATCAGAGAAACCAAATCACCCATTTTTAAAGGGGGCATCTCACGGCCTTTGGCAAAAACATCCCCGGTTTCACACACAGGACCGACAATATCTACCGGATTTAACGCCACATCAGCCGATGCCTCGCGTACAGGTAAAATATCATGCCACGCATCATAAAGACTTGGCCGTAAAAGATCATTCATTGCCCCATCGATGATAACAAAGCGGTTCTTCTCACCGTCTTTGACATAGACCACTTTTGAAATCATGACCCCTGCATTGCCCACAATCAACCGGCCTGGCTCCAGAATAATCTGGCAGCCTAAATCACCTGTCACCGCCTTAATCATCTGCGCATATTCCACAGGGTGTGGCGGCACGGCATTGGTCCGCATATAAGGGACACCCAGTCCCCCTCCCAGGTCCAGACGACGAATGTTATGACCAGCGGCCCGCAGCTCTTTGACTAATCCGGCGACACGCTCAAATGCGGCCATAAAAGGCCCCAATTCGGTTAATTGCGAACCAATATGCACATCGACACCGACCACTTCAATGCCCGGAAGGGCGGCGGCCTGCGCGTAAACGTCCTGTGCCTTTTTCCACGAAATGCCGAATTTATTTTCCGCTTTACCAGTTGCAATCTTTTCATGCGTTTTCGCATCCACATCCGGATTCAGGCGAAAGGCAACCGGGGCTACCTTTCCCATATCACTGGCGACACGGCTTAATTGCTCAAGCTCTGCTTCTGATTCCACATTAAATTGATGGATTCCCGACGTCAGGGCAAACGCCATTTCTTCTTCGGTCTTGGCGACGCCAGAATAAACAATTTTTTCAGCCGGTACACCTGCCGCCAACGCGCGGCGCAATTCCCCTTGGGATACCACATCCGCCCCACAACCCAACCGCGCCAATGTACGGATCACCGCCTGATTTGTATTGGCTTTTACGGCATAACACACTAAAGCGTTCTGCCCCGTAAACGCCTCCGCAAAAACCTTATAATGGCGTTCCAACGTTGCCGTGGAATAACAATAAAAAGGTGTTCCTACCGCGGCCGCGATCTCACTGATCGGGACATCTTCGGCATGAAGTTCACCATTTTTGTACTGAAAATGATCCATAACCCTGACCTGATATTCTCGTAATGCTATAGGCTAATGCCTATTTCTATAATCGCCTGCTTATGATGAAATACCGTCTTTCGCAACAGCTTCTTGTGCAGGCGCGTCCCATCCCGGCGGCGGCAATACAGCCCCCTTTTTCCCGCAGGATGACACCCCTACCATTATCAGCACAGCCCCAAGGATCATTGCTATTTTATGCATTAATTGCTCCTGTTGCAGTCTATCATCTACGCACCATTAACGGTTTGCATGGTGTTCCGCCAGCCGCGTCCGCGCCATTTGAATCTGGTCGCGGACCTGTGACGGGGCCGTACCCCCATAACTGGTCCGACTGTTCACTGAACTTTCCACCGATAACACAGTAAAGACATCATCATTAATACGCGGTTCTACTGTTTGCATTTCCGTCAGGCTTAAACCATCCAGATCACAGCCTTTCTGTTCCGCCATCGCCACAAGAGAGCCCGTGACATGATGCGCCTCACGGAACGGCATCCCCAAAACCCGTACAAGCCAGTCTGCCAAATCCGTCGCCGTAATAAAGCCCGCTGTGGTGGACGCCTTCATTTTTTCAGCATCTGCCTTCAGGTCACGGACCATCCCCGCCATCGCCACAAGACAGAGTGACAGGGATTCTACCGCATCAAAGGTCACTTCCTTATCTTCCTGCATATCTTTTGAATAAGCTAGCGGCAGGCCCTTCATCACAATAAGCAAGCTGTTGAGGTCTCCAATAATCCGTCCAACTTTGGCCCGGCTCAATTCTGCGGCATCAGGATTACGCTTCTGCGGCATTATAGACGACCCCGTGGTGAATTTATCCGTCAGTTGCACATAAGCAAATTGGGCTGAACACCAGATGACAATTTCTTCCGCCAACCGGGATAAATGCACCCCGCATAATGACGCCGCACTCATAAATTCAATCGCAAAGTCACGGTCGGAAACACTATCGAGGCTATTGGCCGTTGGCCCTTCAAAACCCAATGCCTTTGCGGTCATAAATCTATCTGTTGGAAAAGACGTACCCGCCAGGGCAGCAGCCCCCAATGGACTTTCATTCAATCGCTGGCGTGCATCCCGGAACCGTCCCCGGTCCCGGTCAAACATTTCGAAGTAAGCCAAAAGATGATGGCCAAATGTCACAGGCTGTGCGGATTGTAAATGTGTAAAGCCCGGCAGAATAACATCTGCATATTCTTCAGCCCGGTCCACCAAGGCTGCCTGTAAATCTGCTAATGCCTGATCTGTGGCATCAATGGCATCACGGACCCATAATTTAAAATCTGTCGCCACCTGGTCATTGCGTGAACGGGCTGTGTGTAAACGCCCTGCGGCCTCGCCCACAATTTCCTTCAGGCGCGCTTCCACATGCATGTGGATATCCTCTAATTTAGGATCATAGGTAAAATCACCAGCTTCGATTTCCGCCCGCACCTGATCCAGGCCCTGTTGAATAGCCTGTCCATCGTCGCTTGAAATAATGCCCTGCGCCACCAACATATCGCAATGAGCCTTTGACCCGGCGATATCCTGACGGTACAACTTTTTATCAAAATCAATTGACGCATTTATTTGTTCCATAATGGCGGCAGGCCCGCCGTCAAAGCGGCCTCCCCATAAGGCATTTGCATCTGAATTTTGTGTTTTATCCGTCATTGACTTTTCCATCGTCTCGCAAAGCAATAAAGCAGTAGTGAAGAATATCTGGCCATGAAAAAAACCATTACTTTCATCATAGCGGCGACCGCCGCCCTGGTCATCATTTTCAGCCTGTACATAGGTGGGAATACGCCATACGCCCATCAACTGCAAGCTTTTGCCACAGGGGAGATGGCAAAATTCGCCTTACAGACGGACGCAAAAAATGTTCCGGATATTGCCGTCACCAATGCCCGTGGTGAAGACGTCCGCTTATCAGACTATCGCGGCAAAGTCCTGCTGATTAATTTCTGGGCCACATGGTGCGCTCCTTGCCGCCATGAAATGCCTGCTTTGGAACGCCTGCAACAGCAATTGGGCAGCAAAGATTTTGAAGTCCTGATTATCTCAATGGACCGTGGCGGTCTGAAAACCTCACAGAAATTTCTGGATGATATTGGCGTCACGGCCTTAAAGCCGCTGATTGATGACGCCAGCCGCCTTGGGCGCGCCATGGGGGCTTTTGGCCTACCCACCACTATTATGGTCGACCGCAATGGCAAGGAAATTGGCCGGCTGGTGGGTCCCGCCGTTTGGGATGCGCCCGAGGCCCTGACCTTAATCCAGCAAAGCCTGCTACTTTAGGGCCTTTAACACAACGGCAACACAATGTTTTCTGTTGTAATGACACATAACGCCCTTGACACCCCTGTTATGTTATAACATAACCTTTAGAAAATAATATCAACTTATCTGCAATGGGCTTATCCGTATGTCTTCTCTGAAAAAACTATTGTCACTTAATGTCTCTTTTATTGCTCTGGCCAGCATGACAACCCTCACCGCACAGGCCGAAAGCCAAAAACAGGATATTAACCACATCACAGGCGTGGAAAATCTGTTTGTCACCACGGCCCCGCACCAGCAAAACAATAGCTCTCTGTTGCAGGGCCATGCCCTGTTGCTGCAGGAAGACGTCATTAAGAACCTGCGTCCTTCTCTGGGGGACAGCCTTGCGCACCTTCCCGGTGTCTCAACAACATTTCATGGCCCTGGGGCCAGCCGCCCCATTATCCGTGGTCTGGGTGGGGAGCGTGTGCGGGTCTTGGTCAATAGCCTTGGCAGTATTGATGCCGGTAACATAAGCCCTGACCATGCCGTTGCGGCAGAAGGTTTGGGGGCAGAACGCATCGAAATCCTGCGTGGCCCAAGCACACTGGCGTTTGGCAGTAACGCTATTGGTGGTGTCGTTAATGTCATCGATAACAAAATCCCCAGCTCCCTGCCCGATGAAATAGACGGTTTTGTCAATGGCGGCGTTGGGAGCAATGCAGATGAATGGTCCCTCGCCACGGGCCTGAATGCTCAAATCGGCAAAACGACTGTTATCCACTTGGGCGGCTTTGTTCAGCATCAGGACGACTATGGCATCCCCGGACACGCCGAAAGTGCACTTTTCCGGGCCCTGGAAGACGATCATGATGACGACGATGACCATGATGATGATAACCATGACGATCACGATGACGATGAGCACCATGAAGAAGATGAAGGCCGGGTGCACAACAGCAATCTTGAAAACAAGGGGGCTTCGATCGGCCTTTCTCATGTCGGCGACAATGGTTTCTTAGGTCTGTCTTTCAGCCATTTAGATAAAAACTATGGCGTTCCGGGCCATATGCATGGCGAAGATGAACATGACGACGATGATCATGATGACGATGACCACGACGATGATGACCATGACGATCATGATGACGAACATCATGACGAAGATGTACGCATTGATTTGCGACAAACACGCCTGGACGTGGCAGGCGAACTGCGTAACCCTATTGACGCTATTGAAAAAGCCACGTTCCGCTTTGGTTATGCCGATTACCGTCATACTGAACTTGAAGGGGATGCTGTCGGTACTGTTTTCAAAAATAAAGGCTGGGAAGGCCGTATTGATGTCAGCCAGCAACAACAAGATGCATGGCGCGGCAGCACCGGCCTGCATGTAAAACGCCGCTCTTTCGAAGCTGCCGGGGAAGAGGCATTCTCCCCCCCCAGCATTACCAACAACTGGGGCCTGTATACAGTTCAGCAACTGGATTACGGCACATGGCAGGTGGAAGGCGGCGCCCGTCTGGAACATCAGCGTATTAAAAATAAAGACGCAGACGCCACACGCCATTTCACCACCATCAGCGGTAGCGCGGAAGCCAGCTGGACCCCAACTGAAGAACATCAAATCGGGATTATTTTATCCCGGACCGCCCGCGCCCCATCCGCAGAAGAGCTGTATTCCGATGGGCCGCATCTGGCAACACAAAGCTATGAACGCGGGGACCCTGACCTGAAACAGGAAACAGCTATCGGTGTTGAATTGAATGCCGAATATCAGGTCAATAAGATACAGGCGCGCGCGAACATCTTCTATAATTGGTATAATAATTTTATCTACGATGTTGACACCGGCGATGAGGAAGATGGTCTGACCCTGCGTGAATTTGTACAACGTGACGTCAAACTATACGGGGCGGAGGTCGAAGCCCGCTGGTTGATGGTCGAAAACACCAATTATAAATTCAGCATGGATATCGGTGCCGATATCGTCCGCGCCAAGGAACGCGGTATTGGCACGCCGTTGCCCCGCATTCCCGCACAATCTGTTTCGCTGGGGGCAGAAGTGGAAACTGGCAATATCATAGGGCGCGTTGATGTCAGTGTCGTTGATGAACAAAACCGCACCGCACTAAATGAATTGCCGACAGATGATTATGTCAATGTAGATGTGCAGGTCACATGGCATCCCTTTAGTGATAAAGACCTGGCCCTGCTTTTCCAGGTCCGAAACCTCACAGATTCAGAACAACGGGTCCACAGTTCGTATCTTAAGGATCAATTACCACTGCCCGGCCGCGACATCCGCGTCAACGCCACATATCGTTTCTAAATCCCCGTCACTAAGACAGATTAGAAGCACTCCCAAAGGGAACAAGGGTCTCCGTCACGGCACCACCGTAACGGGGACCTTTGACTTTTGCAGCACACTATAGGCCACACTGCCCAATGCCAGCTTGGCCAAAAGACCGCCGCTTTTATGGCCCACAAAAATCTGGTCAGCCCCTTTTTCTTCGGCAACCGCAGATATGACTTCCCCCGCATGTCCGACCTGCACGACCGTTTCAACCTCAATATCATAAGTCTCCAGTTTTTCCTGTGCCGGGTCCAGAATATCCGTTTGGGCACTTTCCAACTGTTCTAATTGCTGCTGATGCCTTACGGCCAATTCTTCTACAGACATGACCTCAAACTCAGACCAGTCAATCACATAAAGCAAAATCAGCAGCCCCCCTCTTTCAGCCACCTTCTCTGCCGCCAGTTCCATAGCCTTTTGTGAAAGTGCGCCACCATCATATCCGACAAGATAAGTCACATTCTTTTTCTTCATAATCCAGTCTCCTGTCCGCATATTTAGGGTTAATAACAGTCTATCATGATCCATAGCATCACGACTAGTCTGGTTGGCGGACCACCGCGTCGCTCCAAAGTTGTGCCGTCAGATTGGCCCGCCGCAAAAAACCGCCAGAAAAAACGCAAAACAAACACACGACATTTTTATATTACATAAGTCTTATGCGGCTTGACCTAGATCATGGACGTCACTGCGCCCTTCACGAACACTGGCTGAAAATAAGAGAGCGTAATGACTACCGAAAATATCAGCATAACCCCACTGCAGAGTCACCAGATACTTCAGGCTTATCCCCTAATACAAACGGGGGACAGGAACTGTAGTCTCGCCCAGTGGAAGAATGATGCCGAACGCCTGATCCAGCTTCCAGAGCATCGCGGCGGCATTCTTGCGGTACAAAATGCCAATAGCTATCTCCATGGGCTGACGACATACGAACTTGACGATACCCTGCCGCAACAACGCCTGTTGCATATACATTACTTTATTATCGTTGATCTCTTGGTGGAAACCATGGGGCCGCGCCTGTTGCGGAGGCTAGAAAATCTCAGCGAAAGCCTTGAATGTCAGGGGATCACAATCAACCTTAGCAATTTACCGAATATAGGGCTTTTGGCAGGCTGCAATACGTCCACGTCGTTACTGACCCGCGCAGGCTATAAACCCCAAACAATTATGCTCACTAAAGAATCTTCCCTTTCTCAGCATGCAGGTTGAACAGGGCTGGCCATCCCAATTGTTCTACATTATAGTACGGTGTTATTAAGGGGCACTTCCCGTATGACGGGTCGTGAATGTGTATTTTAAGTAGAGTACAAAGAACATATAATGCTTCGATCAACTAAGGGCCAATTCATGGATTCCAATGGCGGCAGCAGATCACAGGGCACAGGATCTGGCCGCGCGGGCGATTGTCAACATGGGGAAGTTTGTGGCCATTGTGATGTGCGCCATACCGCCATGTGCAATGTCTTAAACGATGCCGAACTGGAAAAGCTCAACAGCCTCTCCTCAGACTTCAAACGTGACACACAACAAATCATCTGTTCTGAAGGGGAACCAGCAGACCATTTGTATAATCTACGCAGTGGCGTCATTCGTCTTTCTAAAATGTTGCCTGATGGTCGCCGTCAGATCACCGGTTTTCTTTTTGGCGGTGATTTCCTTGGCCTGGCCTGTAACGAGGCCTATGCCTACACGGCCGAAGCCATTACCCCGGTTGAAATGTGCCGTTTTCCACGCCACAAATTAACCCAGATGTTCGGAGAGCTGCCCCAGTTAGGGGGACGTGTCTTTTCCATGACCTCCACGGAATTAGAAGCGGCGCAAAGCCAGATGTTGCTTTTAGGGCGCAAGACCGCCGCTGAACGGCTTTCTTCCTTCCTGTTATCAATGGCGCAAAAACAACATCATTCATCCACAACTGAGCCTGCACAACCAGACGCGGACAAACAGGAAGTCCATCTCCCGATGAGCCGCACGGACATTGCCGATTATCTGGGGCTGACCGTGGAAACCGTCAGTCGCCATTTTACGAAACTGGCAAAATCCGGGCTGATTGACCTACAGGGTAGCCACAAAGTCATTCTCAAGGATGCTGATGCTCTTCAGGCCATTGCGGACGGCGACAAATAACACGTGTGTTTTCGTGACTTTTCTTTGAGTCTTTCTTGACTCTGGCAGCAGTATGCGTATATTTCGCCCACTTCAATATCGCATAAACAAAAGCGATTACCGCCTATAGGCGGCATATTCGTCATAAATCGGTCCTGAAATACTGCCGTGGGCAGTTACCGACTATGACCAGAAAATAGAGGTAACCGAATTATGTTTGCAGTCCTAAAGACTGGCGGCAAGCAATACAAAGTCGCAAAAAATGATGTCATCCGTGTAGAAAAACTGGATGGCGAAGCCGGCACGAAACTGACACTGGACAATGTCCTGATGGTTGGTGACGACAAAGGTGTAAAAGTAGGCTCTCCTTTCTTGAAAGGCGCGCATGTCACTGCCGAGGTTCTGGAACAGACCCGTGGTGCTAAAATCATCGTTTTCAAGAAAAAACGTCGGCATAATTACCGTCGTAAAAAAGGTCATCGTCAGGAATTAACTGTCCTGCGCATTACCGATATCAAGAAAACTGCGGCAAAGAAGGCTGCACCAAAGAAAACCGCTGAAGACGCAGCAAAGTAAGTTAAGGAGACAACGTTATGGCTCATAAGAAAGCTGGTGGTAGTTCCCGTAACGGCCGCGACTCCGCGGGCCGCCGTTTGGGCGTGAAAAAGTTTGGCGGTGAAGACGTCATCGCCGGTAACATCATCATTCGTCAACGTGGCACCAAGGTGCATCCCGGTGAAAACGTTGGCATGGGTAAAGACCACACGCTGTTTGCGCTCACCGAAGGTAAAGTCCGCTTTGCCAAAGGAAAATTGCGCCGCAGCTTCGTGCACGTCGACCCAAGCAATTAATCCGGCCTTAATAGAGGCTGGAATACAAAAGGGGAATGCATGCCATTCCCCTTTTTGACGTTTGAACATATGCTTTTTGCACAACAAAAAAGCAGTGCCATTGACGGCAAACTCCTTATAAAAAAGTCTTACTCAGCGTCTTTTAAGTCCGCATTGTTAATGCGACTACTGTGTTACCCGTATACAGAATTATGATATAATCACACCGCCGGGATCAGACGAAAAAGAAACTCTGTCCTTGGCCTCTATTGCTCTCTCAGGAACCCGATTATGAAATTTCTCGACCAATGTAAAATTTTTCTCGCTTCTGGTGCGGGCGGAAATGGTTGTTTAAGTTTCCGGCGTGAAAAATATGTCGAATTCGGGGGGCCGGATGGCGGCAATGGTGGGCGCGGCGGGCACGTTTATATTGAAGCCGTGGACAACCTCAATACCCTCATTGATTATCGTTACCAGCAACATTTCAAAGCCCAACGTGGCCATCATGGTATGGGACGTAATCGCACCGGGGCCAAGGGTGAAGATATCGTCCTCAAAGTCCCTGTCGGCACGCAGATTTATGACGAACAGTATGAACACCTGCTGGCCGACCTGACCGAAGTCGGGCAGACCGTCATTATGTTGGAAGGCGGTCGTGGCGGTCTTGGCAATACCGCCTTCAAAAGTTCCACGAACCAGGCCCCGCGAAAAACCATCCCCGGCGGTGATGCACAGGAAATGTGGATATGGTTACGCCTAAAGTTACTGGCAGATGTCGGGCTAGTAGGACTGCCAAACGCCGGAAAGTCGACCTTTTTATCCGCTGTTAGCCGCGCAGAACCCAAAATTGCCGACTATCCGTTCACAACCCTGACACCCCAGCTGGGTGTTGTCTATGTCGACGGTAAAGAATTTGTAATTGCTGATATTCCCGGTTTGATCGCCGGGGCACACGAAGGACACGGGTTAGGCACACGCTTCCTCGGCCATATTGAACGCTGTGGTGTGCTATTACACCTGATAGATGCGACAGGCGAAGATATTGTCGATGCCTATAAAACGGTGCAGGAAGAATTATGCGCCTACGGCAGTGGTCTTGAACGCAAAAAACAAATTATCGGTCTGAACAAGTGCGATGCGTTGGATGAAGAACTCATCGCTATGCTGACAGAAGAATTACAACAGGTCACAGAAGATCCGATCCTCCCCCTCTCCGGCGTGAGCGGTTTTGGGGTAGAACAAGTCCTTCGTGCCTTATGGGGTGAGGTTGAACACTTCCGCGACCATGAAGAAAAAGCCGCACGTCTTTCCGGTGGGGCTGGCGTGCCTGACGATATTTATTATGACGGTGACAACAGCCCTGCTACCGAAAATACGATAGAAAATTCAGAAGCCGTTGCCGCCAATAGTGATAATGATAGCGATAATGATGGCCATGAAGATGATATACATACCGATCGCGACCAAAACTGGAGCCCTCTGTAAGAAAGTCCTATATATACTTTCTCAATAATCGTCACAGCCCTTACATTGCAGAATAATGAATACAAAACTCGACCAGACAAAACGCATCGTGATAAAAATCGGATCTGCCCTGTTGGTGGATTCGACAACAGGCCAATTGCGCCAGGAATGGCTGGAAAGTGTCGCTGATGACATTGCCCATTTACGTCGCAAGGGTAAAGATATTCTCATCGTCTCTTCCGGCTCGATCGCCTTGGGACGGCATATTCTGGGATTAGCGCCCGGGCGTAAATTAGAAGAAAACCAGGCCGCCGCTGCTGTAGGTCAAATTCATCTGGCCCATGCGTATCAAACCTTTCTTGCTAAACGCGGCCTGACAGCCGCACAAATTCTGCTGACCTATGGTGACACCGAAGAAAGACGCCGTTACCTGAATGCCCGCAGCACATTAAAAGCGTTGCTCGACCTTGGGGCCGTCCCCCTCATAAATGAAAATGATACCGTCGCCACTGACGAGGTACGCTTTGGAGACAACGACAGGCTGGCCGCCCGCGTTGCTGCAATGACGGGTGCCGATTGCCTCTTTTTGCTATCTGATATTGATGGTTTGTATACCGAAAACCCCAAAATCAATAAAAACGCTGAATTTATTCATGAGGTAGAAAATATCACACCGGAAATTGAGGCCATGGCAGGTGATCCCATCGCCACGGACTTTGGCCGGGGCGGTATGGTGACAAAAATTGCGGCAGGAAAAATTGCAACAGCAAGTGGCTGTAACATGGTTATTTTGAACGGAACCCGGCAAAACCCCCTCAGCCGTTATGAAACGGAAGGCCACGGCACGTGGTTCCACGCAGCAACAGCCCCCATGAATGCATGGAAAAGCTGGATACAAGGCACATTGCAGCCCGCTGGCAGCGTCACCATAGACCAGGGGGCCGTCAAGGCGTTACTAAAAGGAAAAAGCCTCCTGCCAACAGGTGTTATACGCATCAACGGGGTTTTCAAACGCGGCGACACCGTTTCCATCACGGACCCCCATGGACATGTTATCGGCCGTGGTCTGGTGGCCTATGACAGCGATGCTGCACATAAAATCGCCGGCAAACATAGTGCCGAAATTGAAGAAATATTAGGCTACAGCGGCCGTGAAGTTATGATACACCGTTCTGACCTGGCTCTGGACGATATTACGCAAATCTAATCTTTTTGCATGATGACAACAATAAGCAATAAGGATCTATCACGTTATGAGCAGTGACCGTGCCATCCAAACCATAATGGAAACCATTGGTGCCGATGCCAAAGCCGCCGCAGCCATCCTTGCCAACGCCCGCACCACACAAAAGAATGATGCATTGATTGCAGCGGCCACAGCAATCCGCGCAAAGAAGGCTGAAATTCTTCAGGCGAATGTTAAGGATCTGGATATTGCCCGTGGCCGCGACCTTAGTCAGGCAATGATTGACCGACTATTGCTGGATGATGACCGCATCGAAGCAATCGCCTCAGGATTAGAAGCGATTGCCACACTCCCCGACCCTGTGGGCGACACGATCGCCAGTTGGGATCGTCCCAATGGACTGAATATTTCCCGCATTCGTGTCCCTTTAGGGGTCATTGGTATCATTTACGAATCCCGTCCAAATGTTACGGCTGATGCTGGTGCTTTATGCCTGAAATCCGGCAATGCCTCTATTTTGCGTGGCGGTTCGGAAAGCGCAAATTCCAGCCGCGCCATTCATCTTTGCCTTGTTGAAGGCTTAAAAGCAGCGGGGCTGCCTGAAACAGCGATACAGCTTATCCCAACACAGGATCGTGCCGCCGTAGGAGCCCTGCTCGGCATGGCTGGTATTGTTGATATTATTGTGCCCCGTGGTGGCAAAGGCCTGATTGAGCGCGTTCAGAATGACAGTAAGGTCCCTGTCATGGCGCATCTTGATGGTATCTGTCACACCTATGTTGATAAAGCCGCCGACCCGCAAAAAGCGGTAGATATCGTCGTCAATGCCAAAATGCGTCGCACGGGTATTTGCGGAGCCACAGAAACCTTGTTGATTGACCACAATGTCGTCGCCGACCTGCTGCCGGCCATTGCGGATGCCCTGATTGAAAAAGGCTGCGCGCTACGTGGTGACAAAACGGCCCAACAGCAACACAATGCCATTTCTCCAGCTACTGAAGAAGATTGGGACACAGAATATCTGGATGCCATTCTATCTATTCGGACAGTCGCCGGCGTTGATGATGCGATTGCCCATATTGCCCGTCATGGTTCACATCACACCGATGCGATCATTACGGAAGACGCTGAGGCGGCGGCAAAATTCCTCAACCAGGTCGACAGTGCTATCGTCGTACACAATGCCTCCACACAATATGCAGATGGGGGCGAATTTGGCATGGGTGCGGAAATCGGTATTTCCACTGGCAAAATGCACGCGCGTGGCCCGGTCGGGTTAGAGCAATTGACCAGCTATAAATATGTTGTGCGCGGCAACGGCCAGACCCGCCCCTAGGCCCCAAAGCGATGTGAAAGACACAATCAATGTCTCCTACTCCCTCTTCACAGACATATACGTCACTGTCCGCCACAAAAGGCATTAAACGGTGGCGGGGCGTGGGGCGTTGGGCAGGTCTGCGTATAGGAATTTTGGGTGGTTCTTTTAATCCGGCCCATGATGGCCACCGCCATATCAGCCTCGAAGCCCTGCGGCGGTTAAAGCTGGATTATATCTGGTGGCTGGTCAGCCCACAAAATCCGCTTAAATCGACCGCGGGCATGTCGCCTTTTAACCAGCGGTTACGTCAGGCCCGCCATGTGGCGCGTCATCCGCGCATTATTGTTACGGATTTGGAACAACAGCTCGGCAGCCAATATAGTGCCGAAACCATGGCCCATATCACCCGACAATATCCACATACGCGTTTTGTCTGGATGATGGGCGCAGATAACCTCGAAAGTCTGCATCTCTGGCATCAATGGCAGAAACTGGTTAACACAGTTCCGTTTGCGATTTTCGACCGTCCCCAGTATTCTATGAGAAGTGTCACTGGTAAGGCCGCGCGGCGATTGATGACCCATCGCCTACCTGAAAGAAAGGCTTCTCAGCTTGCTGACGAAACCGCGCCCGCATGGGTTTTCTTTCACATCGTTCGCAATCCTTTGTCAGCAACACAAATACGCCGTGATATCGCTACCGTCCATAAAGATGGCCAGCAAAACAACTGTGAGGAAAACGCCCCCGTGCAAACCGTTAAGGAGTCCCGAACGATTAATACGTCCGCACAAACAACATCCGCCTCAGTCCCCGCGCTGATCTTATCCATTTTGGAAGATTACAAAGCAGAAGAAATCGTCCAAATCGACCTTAAAGATAAAACATCCATCGCCGATGTCATGATTATCGCCAACGGCACATCGCAGCGTCAGGTCAGTGCTTTAGCAAATTACATTACCCAAGGCCTGAAAGAAGCCGGCCATGCGGCCCCCAAGGTCGAAGGACTGGCCCAGTCAGACTGGGTCCTTATAGATGCCGGGGATGTTATCGTGCATTTATTCCGTCCCGAAGTGAGGGAGTTCTACAATCTGGAAAAAATGTGGATGGCAGATTTCACCCCTGACAAAGCTATGAATTAGCCTGCTGCGATCCGGATATTAAGGCCCTGTTATGCGAATCACTCTTCTCGCAGTCGGTAAAATCCGCAACACACCAGAAGCCGCATTGGTCGATACCTATGTCTCTCGCCTCCCTTGGCCCACAAACATTGTCGAGGTCGAAGAACGCCGCCCTATCAAAGGCCCGGAGAGACAATCCCGTGAAGGGCAATTATTACTGAAAGCCATCCCCAAGGGGGCCTTTGTCATCGCACTGGACGAACGTGGAAAGTCTTTACGCAGCGAAGCGTTTGCGGACAAAATACGTCAATGGCAGGACATGGGCTATGAACAGTTAGTCTTTATGATTGGCGGGGCGGATGGTTTCTCGCAAGAAATCCGCGAACGTGCCGATTTGCATATATCTCTCAGCCAGATGACATGGCCACATATGATGGTACGCGCCATGTTGGCAGAACAGCTATACCGTGCATCAACCATTATATCAGGCCACCCCTACCATAAAGACTAACCACAATGAACCATCGGCCCCGGTCACATTTTAGTGTTCACAGGAATTTAGGCGGTCATATCGCTAACAGAAACTTGCTTTTTTGGCCTTTTCCGCTAACTAGTAGATAATAAATTCAGGATAAAATGCCTTAATGCCTATATAATCAGTTTAAGGCTAAATGCGGACAAAAAACGAAATAACGGACGAATTAATGACAAGCATGGCACCACTTTCAACCCGTCCCGTAGTCCTTTGTATTCTAGATGGCTGGGGCCTACGCGGAGAGTCGGAAAACAATGCGATTATGATGGCAAAAACCCCCAACTGGGACAGGCTGGTGGGGGATGTGCCGCTATCTCGCCTTGAGACGTCTGGCCTTGCCGTGGGACTCCCTGATGGTCAAATGGGTAATTCCGAAGTCGGTCATATGAACTTAGGCAGTGGACGCGTTGTCATGCAAAACCTTCCCCGCATCGACAGCTGTATTGCCAATGGGGAATTACCGGACATCCCTGCCTTTAAAGAATATATCACCCGCCTGAAAGCCACGGGCGGCACTTGTCATATGATGGGCCTGTTATCCCCCGGGGGTGTCCATAGCCACCAAGATCATATGGTGGCACTGGCACGTGTCTTGGCCGACCAGAATATACCGGTCGCTTTCCACGCCTTCCTGGATGGCCGCGATGTCCCGCCACAAAGTGCCTTGGAATTTGTTGAAAAATTTGAAAAGGATATCGCCCCGTTGCCTGAATGCCGAATTGCCACACTGTGCGGTCGTTATTACGCTATGGATCGTGACAAACGCTGGGACCGCGTGGAAAAAGCATATCATGCAATGGTATCAGCCGTTGGCAACACAGCACCGGATTCTGCCACCGCTATTCAAAACAGCTATCAGAATGACATTACGGACGAATTCGTACTGCCAACCGTCATCGGACAATACCACGGCATGAAAGAAGGCGATGCGATCCTCATGGCTAATTTTAGGGCGGACCGCGCCCGTGAGATACTGACAGCCTTGGTCGATCCGGCCTTTGACGGTTTTACCACAGATAACAACCCCGTTTTCTGCGCCCAGATGGGCATGGTTGAATATTCAGCGGACCTTTCCCGCTTCCTGACAACCCTCTTTCCCGCCGAAAAGATCACACAAACGCTGGGAGAGATCGTCTCCAGCAAACAGCTAAAACAATTGCGCATTGCAGAGACTGAAAAATACGCCCATGTTACCTTTTTCTTTAATGGCGGCGCAGAAGATGTCTATGATGGAGAGGACCGTATCCTCGTACCGTCCCCTGATGTCGCGACTTATGATTTGCAACCGGAAATGTCCGCGCCGGAAGTAACGGACAAATTAGTCGCTGCCATACAATCAAACAAATATGACCTTCTGGTCGTAAATTACGCCAACCCCGACATGGTAGGCCACACGGGTGTTCTTCCGGCTGCTATCCGCGCAGTAGAAACCATTGACGATTGCCTTGGGCGGCTTGAAGAGGCCATCACACAATCCGGTGGGGCCATGCTGGTCACGGCGGATCATGGCAACATTGAACAAATGCGGGACCCCCAAAGCGGCCAACCCCACACGGCACATACCACAAACCTTGTGCCCTTTGCGCTTGTGAATGGGCCAGACGGCAGCCATTTGGAAGATGGCCGATTAGCCGATGTGGCCCCCACGATTTTGCAACTGCTGGGGATTTCGCAACCGCCTGAAATGTCCGGCATACCCCTATTGACACGACCATCGCAACAGACACGTGCTACAGCATAAAGACCATCATTTACCACGCCCCAACCCTGCTGCAAAAAGGCGGGGCATCGCCCTGTATTGGTCTCTATGGCTTTTCTCACACGCCAAGACATGGGACTTCCCAACAGGCCTCGTGCACATAAAAAGGATGGCCATAACGTGTCTCATCATGACTGCCATGGTATTGCCGACACCGCTCTCTTCCTATGGAAACATCAGTAACGCGCAAACTATACCGCAAAAGCATACCGGCAAGCTGGAAACCCTACAGGATAAAATTGAAACAACCAGCCGCAAAGCCGAAGAACTAAAACTGAAAGGTCAGGAAATCAGGACTGAAATATCGTCCTTACAAAAAAAGCTGGTCACACTGGCCGCTGAAATACAACAGCGAGAAGCCCTGGCATCAGAAATCGAACAACGCATCACCGTCCTCACTCAACAACGGGTAGTTTTGCAACGTCAACTGGATGGTCGCCACGAACAAATGTCAAAAGCACTGGGGGCCATGCAAAAACTTTCTCTTCAGCCTGCGGCCTATGTTTTTCTGAAACCAGATAGGGCTGTCTCTTCACTGCATACACGTACAGCCCTAAACCGCATCTTACCTTCTCTGCGCGCCGAAGCCACGGCAATCACAGAAGACATGGAAAAATTACGTGCCGTTAAGGCACAAATAACCGCAGAACAAGATGACCTGCACGATGAACTATTGGAGCTTGCCAGTTCTAAACAGGAAATGGCTCATATGGTGGAAAATCGGCAGCAGAAATATCAACAATTGATGGATGCCAGCCGCGCAGAACGTCAACGCCTGGCGCGATATGCCAGGGAAGCAAAAAGCCTGCGCGAATTAATTACGCGGCTGGAACAGGAAAATCGTCGCCGCGAAAAAGCCGCACGTGACGCTGCCCGTAGGCTGGCAGCAAAGCCGCAGCTCGGAAAAACGCCACAACAGCAGAAACCTAGCGACATTGCACTGCCACAGGGTAGCAGCCCCTTTAGTACCGCGCGCGGGACATTGCCCCTTCCCGCCTCAGGCCGGCTGGTACGGGCCTTTGGCCAGAACACCCCCAGCGGGCAAAAAGCAAAAGGCATCACATTGCGTACCCGCCAAAGTGCCCAGGTCGTCGCCCCTTATGATGGGCGTATTGTCTTCGCGGGGCCGTTTAGAACCTATGGCCAGCTCTTGATAATCGCCCACGGGGAAGGTTATCATACGTTGCTTGCCGGGTTGGATCAGGTATATGGTGTTGTCGGGCAATGGGTTCTCAAAGGGGAACCAATTGCACAGATGGGAATAAATGTTAAAGATCAGGGGGGTGGGCCCTATGCGGGCGCGCCCCAATTATATGTGGAATTACGGCGTCGGGGAAAACCGATAAATCCCCTGCCTTGGCTGGCCGCCCGTGACAGAAAGGTTCTTGGATAATGAAGAAAATGACAGCATTGACCGGGGTCATTTCAGCTTTTTGGCTAAGCGTCAGCATCGGCACAGCCGCCGCGCATAGTGCCAGCTCTGAAACCTATCGTATGTTAAACCTGCTGGGGGACGTATTTGAACAAGTCCGCTCTGAATATGTGAATGATGTCGATGATACGGAATTGATAGAGGCCGCCATCAATGGCATGCTAACGTCTCTGGATCCGCATTCCACTTATTTGAGTGCCAAACATTTTCAGGACATGCAGGTCCAGACAAAAGGGGAATTCGGCGGTCTGGGGCTTGAAGTCACCATGGAAAATGGCGTTGTCAAAGTCGTATCCCCAATTGACGAAACCCCCGCTGCCCGCGCCGGTATGATGGCCGGTGATTATATTACCCATCTGGACGGCGAACAGGTCATGGGAATGACCTTATCAGACGCCGTGGGCAAAATGCGCGGGGCCGTGGGGACCGTCATTAAATTGACCGTTCTACGTCAGGGCGAAGACAAACCGCTGGACGTAGAAATCACCCGCGATGTTATTACTATTAAATCCGTACGCCACCGCATCGAAAAGGAAGTCGGTTACGTCCGCATTACCAGTTTTAACGAACAAACAGAAAGCGGATTAAAGCAGGCCCTGAAAGATATCAGTGCAGAACTCGATAAGGATTTACAGGGGATCGTGCTAGACCTGCGCAATAATCCCGGCGGACTACTGGATCAGGCGATCGCCGTCAGTGATGCCTTTATGGATAAAGGGGAAATCGTCTCCACCCGCACACGCAACAATGAAAAAATCCAGCGTTACAACGCCCGCAAAGGCGATGTTCTCAAGAACAAACCCATCGTCGTGCTGATTAACAGTGGTTCGGCATCTGCATCCGAAATTGTTGCCGGTGCCTTACAAGATCACAAGCGTGCCGTCATCGTCGGCACACGATCCTTCGGCAAGGGCTCTGTGCAGACAATTATCCCCTTGGGACAGGACGGGGCCATGAAACTGACAACCGCCCTGTACTTCACACCGTCCGGTAATTCCATTCAGACCACAGGTATTACGCCTGATATTCTGGTTGAGCAGCTCAAACTTCAAGACAAAAAGAAACCAACGTTTTCTATGCGCAGCGAAGCGTCCTTGCGGGGAAGACTCGATAACCCTAACGGGAAAGATCATGACGGCACAGGGAAAGCAGAACCGGCAGAACCGAATGAGGATACCCCTGACGGCAGCTCCAAAAAAGAAGACGCAGCAGACAGCTCTACTAAACCGGAAGAAAATAAAAAAATATCTGCCTCTTTCACCTCTGCACAGAATGATTACCAGCTAAACTATGCACTTAACCTTATTCGTGGCTTGGCCATTGGCATGAATCAGGTTAAATAATACAGCGTAGTGAAGACAGGAACATTCAGGTGAGCAACAGCAACCATACAACCGCCGCGCCGGGGCGTCGCCGCGCGCTTAGCCCCGTGATGGTCGCGTGGATTTTGGTGCTGATCGTAATAGGCGCCATTGTCGGCTGGCTGCAGCTGACCTATGACAATGACTCCTCTCCTGTTGTCGCTGATCGCGATAACGCCACCAACAATACTCCCTCAGATGATAAAGCTGTCTTTATCGGCTCAGCCGACGACAACAGTTATCCTGAGGTATTAAGTCCCGAAGACATGGTGGGCCAGGATATCGCCAGCAATGAAGAAACATCCCTGACAAGGGATGCAACGCAAAATAACCAATCCATAGACCAATCCACACCACCCGCGGCGGCAGACGCACCACCGCAGGCCACTTCATCCTTCCGCCCTACAAGGGATATGGACGCGGACGCCGCACTGACGCAACTTGCTGAAGATGTAAATACCTCTTCGCCCACTCAATCACCCCAATCACCTCAGTCTACAGTCAATAAAACTGCGGCGGGTACGATAAAGGTTCAACCTGCTACAAAGGTCACACTGGACCCTGCTCCGTTCCCTGTTTTGATTGAACAAAGCCCCCACGGCCCTCTTCCTGCCATAGGTCCCGGCAATATCCAGCCTTGGCAGGCTTACGCCCGCCCCTATGAAACGAACACAGACCGGCCACGTATTTCTATTGTTGTGACGGGCCTGGGACTTAACCGTAAACACAGCACCCGCGCCATTACCGACCTGCCCGGTGAAGTCACTCTGGCCTTTTCCCCTTATGGCCGTGATTTACAAGATATACTCAATCTTGGCCGTACCCATGGCCACGAAGCCCTGTTAATGGTGCCGACAGAACCCCTGAACTATCCCGAGAACGACCCCGGCCCACATACACTAATTTCACATTACAGCCCCCGTGAGAACCTAAAAAGGCTTCATTGGATCATGGGCCGCGTAACGGGATATGTTGGTGTGATTAACGATATGGGATCAAAATTCACCGCCAGCACAGAAGCCGTCGCGCCCTTCTTAGAGGACTTGAAAAAACGCGGCCTTTTATTTATGGATGCCCGCGCCAGCCGCTACAGTGTCGCCGCGAAAACGGCCCGTAAAATAGGTGTGCCACGAACAATAAACAATCGCTATTTAGATAACACACCCAGCAGCGATGAATTACAAAAACGCCTTGGGGAGCTGGAAAATATCGCCAAAACCTACGGGGCCGCCGTAGGTATCGCCCGCACGTACCCCATTAGCATCGAAGAAATCAGCGCCTGGGCGCAAACATTAGATGCAAAAGGTTTTGATCTTGTGCCCCTGTCGGCCAATGCGAACCGCCAACCTGTCCGTTAACGTCTTACCGTACTAGACGACACGCAATCATTATAGAAATATACCGCGCCTTACGACCGTTCCGGATAAAAACGTTCGGCCACACGTTCACAAAAGGCGACAAGCTCTGGGAACGTCTTGGCTTTTTCAGATAACGGTGTTTCAAACGGCTGGAACACGAGTTCTGCGACAAAGGCATAAACCACCGCATCTAATGTCGTTGGGGCTTCCCCAAAAAAGTAAGGCTGTTGACCCAACAGCTTGGATAACGCCATTAAATCTGCCTCACAGACTTGCATGATTTCACTGTCTTCATGGAGCCCCATACCATGGCTCTTCAAATCGCCTAACAGCCCCTTACGCACCTTTCCCGGAAGCCACGGCTTCAGGTAAAAAGGCAGATCTTCAAAGAAATGGGCTTTAACGGTCCGCCACCCGGATTCCTGCTGCCAGCGGGAATGCACTATGCCCCAGTAAAAATTCTCATCCAGCATTTTGATCATACTGTGACTGATCGCTTTGTCTCGCGGGGTTAAGGTATGGTCCAGTTTGTCGCCGTAAGTCTGTTTGAGATAACTGATGATAAATTGTGAATCCGCAACATATTTTCCCTGATCTTCGATAAAGGGTAATTTTCCTTTCGGGGCTTTTTGCAGATTGTCCATGCCTGCCACCGTCTCAAACGGCAATCCCGCCATCCGTAAATAGCAATCCACTTTCACACAAAACGGGCTGGGATCCGGTAAGCGGCCAAAATCCCCAAAGATGTGCAACTTAATCATGATACCCCCTATCGATCGTCAAAAAATATATTTTCGTTGCAAACGCTATCTATATTATTGACAGTCTTTTATGGTAACACCAATGATATCTTTATGACGTCCGTTCAATAAATTGTGAGTCTGCGCGATGTCGTCTGCCATTTCAGGGTCATCCATAACATCCGGCGGTACCGATCTGCCCTACCGGCCATGTGTTGGTATTATGTTACTGGATAAACGTAATTATGTTTTTGTCGCCGAAAGAATTGATACCCCTGGGGCATGGCAAATGCCACAAGGGGGTATTGATAAAGGCGAAGAACCTCTTGCCGCGGCATGGCGGGAACTGGAAGAAGAAATCGGCACACGTCACGCCGAACTTATTGCCGAATCTCAACAATGGTTGACATACGACCTACCTGCAAATTTACGCGGCAAGGTATGGAAAGGTAAATATCGGGGACAAAAACAGAAATGGTATGTTCTGCGTTTCACGGGACAGGAAAGCGACATCAATCTGAATACGGCCCATCCGGAATTTGCCGCGTGGAAATGGTCTCCCATGGCAGACCTGCCCCGCATGATCGTCCCTTTTAAGCAGGCACTATACCAAACATTACTGGATGAATTCGGCTATCTGGCCTCCCTTTAACGCGGCTTTCGCCCTTTTCCCTGCCGCTCATCACAAAAATGTCCATATTTCAAAGTATAAAAAATGCCATAAGAAAATAGCGGCTCTAGGGTAGTGCCCCCTATAGAGGTCCTGATGTATAAGAAAGCCAACGATACGTGACGATGCCCCCCTATTACATCCCCCCTTTCAAAGCCATTAGAGAAGCGTATTACTGTTTATTGCACTGCTGGCAATATCATTTACTGATCGCCTATCTCGTGACGCTGCCCTATACAATCGCAGGATTGTTAGGGGGGCTGGACCCGCTGATGATGCCGACAACATCACTCGATGCGGTCCCCGCAGGGTATTATTCTGCCCTCGCCCTGATGTTTCTGACGGTCGCCATCTGGCCCATCCCCTGTGTGGTCCTTTGGCAAAGGCTCTATCTATTAGGCCCTTCACAAATGCTACGTAAACGTTTTTGGCCGCTGCTTACCCGCACGGTTCAATTTGTCATTGTCTTCCTGATTTCCTTTGGCTGCATTATGGCCTTAGGGGGGATTGTACTGTTTCTGATGATGACGCTCATCACACCGCTTCTGGACCGCGTCCCTATCATTGAAAACGTGGAAGTTTTTACAATGGGCATTGCCGCAGCCCTGTTAATGCTCGTTATGATGGTCGCCAGCGTGCGGCTGGGCCTGCTGTTTGTCTCGCAAGCCATCGGCCGCCAGATGAGCTTCCGGCAAGCCTGGCAAGTGACCCAAGGTAATACTGTGCGCATGATAAGTGTATCTATCACGGGCTTTGTACCAATGCTGGCGTTATTTCTACTTGTTGTCTATGGGCTGCGTCAGGTTATATGTCCGGCTTTCATGACACTGACCTTATCAGAAAATACGTCTCTTAATTTCCTGTTGCTTTTTGCCTTCTCACCTGTGCTGACCCTGCCCTTGGCATATCTTGCTGCCCAAATGTCTGTTTTTTACCGTTGTTTAGGGGTGGGGAGCGCATGGATGGACAGTTTCCTGAAGGCGGGAACGAAATCCAGCCATCAGCATACATCTTCGCCACAGCCATAGTACATCTGCAGTTATAGTGCCCTTATGTCAGGGGCATCTGGTGTCAGAACCAACGCTCCCCTCCTACCACGTCATTACAACATGGCTCTGCCTGCGGGCCAGCCCACCGGCAGGGGCTTAGGCACCATTCAATGCGGCCCCCTTACACCGTCATGAACCGCTTGTGCTTTCTGTTTCTGTCCCAATCGCCCAAAACCATTCAGGCGGCTGTTCACAACCGGGAACATATTCCAATGCCCACAGGGCCAAAGCTTTTAAAACCGGAAGAATCGCCCGTCCTTTATCCATCAGCACATATTCATAACGCGTCGGGCGTTGCTGATATTCATGCCTTTCCACCATGCCGACCTGTTCCAGCTTCTTCAGGCGGTCAGACAATATATTGGTCGGTATGCGTTCCGGAGAACCTTGAAACTCTTTATAACGCCGCATCCCCGCAGCCAAGTCCCGCAGTACCACCAATGTCCATTTATCCCCGACAATATCTAACGCACATGTAATCGGACATTCGGAACGCACAAAAGCCGCTGCGGTCGTAGCAGCCTGGCCTTTGTCGCCTTGGTCTTTATTGCTTTGGCAATCGGACCCTCGCACCATTTTGGTGTCTTCTGCGAAACGCTCTTGTTCTGTCATGAAAACAACATAGCACCTCATCGGTAACTTGCAAAATTAAAGTCACATGATATCTTATATAGATCACCATTCAATACAGGAAGGGACCCGCACATGTCTGACAAAATTACAGGGGGCTGTCTTTGCGGCACTGTCACCTATCACATTGATGAAGACCCCATTATGGGCATACATTGTCACTGTACTGACTGTCAAAAGTCGACCGGTGCAGGGCATGCATCTGTAACCTTTTTTCCACGGGCCGCATTTCATGTGAATGGAGACGTCAAAAGTTACAGTTCACAAGCCGACAGCGGTAATACCATTACCCGTTGTTTCTGCCCTGAATGCGGTTCATCGCTTTATGGCTATACGGAAAACAACCCTGACGGCATTGGGATTATGGCTGGCACATTGCATGATCCGAACGTCTTTACACCTAATGTCATTGTCTATGACAGCCGCGCCCCTAAATGGGATGTTATGAATAATGACCTGCCGCGTTTTCCTGAAATGCCCCCAAAAGAATAGATCAATAAAACACACCTTCATAAAAAAAGCCCACAGGCCTAGCCTGCGGGCTTTTTATCACAACTTAACGATAGATTATTTATGCAGTCTTGCGACGGCGATGTAATCCGAATAATAGGCCACCAGCCAGCAATGCCAAACCGGCAGGCTCAGACACCTGGTTTTGTGGCAAACGCAGACCAAAAACCTGTACTTCTGCCAAATGCAGATAGTCTGTCACGTTCAATTGAACACGAACCACCTGACCGTTGGTGTTGATATTGCTGAAGGTTGTAGAAGGGTTTGGACCGCTTTGGTTGCTCCATGTACCTTTCACCGCGCCATCAACCAATACATTGAAGTCACGTGTCCGGCTAAGGCAGCAATCTGTACGGTTCCAAATTGTAATGCTGTCAATGTGCATTACAGATCCAAGATCCACTTCCCACCAAGCACCTCTGTCATTATTCGTATGCGTAATTGTGTTCAGGTTGCTATTCACCCAATTCCCAAACGTATTACCATCAATGGCTTTCTGGGCACCATTACGGGCAACATTTCCCTGATAATCCGAAGACTGGCTTGCAGTCCCGCCTAATGCCAGGTTCGTCATTGGAATAGCTTGCGCAGACGTTGCAGACAACCCGACAACCACAGCCGCCGCTGACACGAATTTGATAAAATTTTGCATTTTGAAACGCATTTTATATCCCCTAAAAACTATACCCGGCATAATAAGCAATTATCGGGCCAAAAATAATTATTATTATAAATCAAGGCATTAAAGTTCTCGCGACTCATCCCCCATTGCATTATGTAAAGAATCCTGACACAAATTCGCCACATGCGTTATGGCAACGCCACATTCTATATGTTGGGCTATATGTTGAGCCATAAGTTGGAAAAGGGAAAATTGAAAGATGCGCATTCTTGTTCTTGGCGCTGGTGCCATTGGTGGACATTTTGGTGGCCTACTCGCTCATGCTGGCGCCGATGTCACGTTCCTTGTCCGCCCCAAACGCCAGAAAATCCTAAAAAACGGCATTACTTTACGCACCCCGGAACAGACCTATACCGTCCCGATTAAGACCATCCTTAAAGATCAGCTGGATGGTCATTACGACCTGATTATCATTGCCTGTAAGGCGTATGACCTTCCCAATGCCATGGATGCGGTACGCCCCGCCGTTGGCCCCGATACATATATATTGCCGCTGTTAAACGGCCTGAAACAGCTGGACATTCTCGATGAAGAGTTCGGCCCCGGGAAAATTATTGGCGGATTTGTCCTTAACATTTCTACCATGCTGCCCGACGGCAGTATTGAGAGCAAAAGCCCCAAGGGCGGCAAACTCATTTTCGGCCCACGCTTCAAAAGCCAGCAGGATATATGCCACACACTGGAAAACCTATTTAACAAAGCTGCATTTGTCACTAACCGCAGCGACAACATCCAGGCCCCCATGTGGGACAAATTTGTCCGTATCACGCTGCTGGGCGCCGTAAATTGCCTGTTACGGGGGACTGTCGGGGATGTAATGGCCACCCGTGATGGCCAATGGATTACGCTGTCCCTGATGAAGGAATGCCTGGATGTCGCCGAAGCCGCAGGCTATCCCTTAGGCGAAGACAGCATCAACAGCATCGCCACGAATATGACACGTGAAGGATCCGATTATAATTCTTCTATGTTCCGCGATCTGGAACATGGCTACCAGATCGAAGGCGATCATCTGCTGGGCGATATGCTACGCCGCGCGGAAGACCTGAAATGCGAAGCGCCATTACTGGCTATTGCCTATTGTCACCTGCAAACCTATATGGCGCGCCGTGAACGTGAACGCCGCCCCGAAGAACTGGGCTAAAACGCCATTAAAAATCAACCAACAAAAAAGGCCCTACCATTTCCGGTGGGGCCTTATAGTTAAAAACCGTTCATCTTCATAACTTGCTCTACTGTATAGGTGTTACCTGCAGGTGCTGGTTTTATCACCTCAACTTCCACGTTCCCGTCTTCAACGATACGAACCCTAATATGTTCACCAACGAACATTACATCTGTGACTTTATCTTTCTCAATCACAATAGTTTGCTCACGGAAAGTCACTTTCCCATCATCAGTTTTAAGATAAGCAACAAGCGTCTTATTACCGCTAAACCAGCGCCCCCGAAATTCGAACCACATTTCTCCAACGTCTGCCTGTTCAGCTTCCGGTACCACTGTATAAGGAATTGACTGCTTAAGTGGCACAAGATCGCCCATAAGCGTCCCTATCAACTGCTTATTCTCAAGCGACGCCACAGCTTCATGCATTGTGTCGAACATACCATCATTCTGCCAATCTGCCAGACAACGTAGTGATTCCGGTGAAGCCAATGCACCAAGCATACTCATTGACTTTCCAAAACCACAATACATCGACTTTTCACCTGTAGAACTACCCCAAACCGCCCTATCTGGCTCTACCTGAAAAAGGCGTGTCCCTTTGTGAAAAATGACAGCTTCTTTCTTGTCATCCACAACGGAAGTTTCAAGGCCCACCTCACGCGCATAACGAATTTTACGTTTTAAAAAGGCGTCGCTGACCCAACGATGATTTTTTCTTCTACCTGTGGCCTTTCTGAAACCGCAAATACAGTGCCCGCAGACTGCAAATCAGGCGTCAGCCCCATCATTGATGATGGTCCCTTCATACAGGATACTGATGCTAGGCCAGCGATCACCACAAAAAAGATTCTGGAAAATTTCACGACTTACTCCTGATCGTTAATTATTCTTCTACAGGAGCCACAAATAATCATGTATCTCCCCCCAATGGAAAAAACAATAAATAGAAGTACATAAGTCAGCAATAGAAAAGTTAGTAAAGCAAAAAGGCCCTACCATTTCCGGCAGGGCCTTTTTTTACATGTCTTTGTCGACTTGAGATAAGTCAGAGCCTTAAGCGGCGGCATCATCCAATGCTTGCAGCACTTCCTGTGCACGGTCGCGGGCATCTTCCGCCTTGGCGCGCGTTGCCGCATCCTTGGCATCCTGAATGTCCTCATTGCAATTTTGCAATTCTTGCTCAATCGCGGCCCGATCAATTTCCGAAAGGGCCATCGCCTCTTCCGCCAACACGGTCAGCGTTGTACCCGTGATTTCAGCGAAACCACCCCGCACAAACAACTTCACCAAATCGGCACCGTCATTATGCACTTCAACGATTCCTGGACGAATAGTCGTCACCAATGGCGCATGGCCCGGTAGTACGCCGATATCCCCTTCGACACCGGGAACCACAACCATTTCCGCCTCCGCCGACATCAATAGCCGTTCAGGAGAAACCAGTTCAAAGTTCACTATATCCGCCATTGCCGGTCACCTTGCGTTAAAGTTCAGCCCTAAGCCGCGTCAGCAGCCATTTTTTCGGCTTTTTCGATGGCTTCTTCAATAGAGCCCACCATGTAGAAAGCAGCCTCCGGCAGATCATCATATTCACCAGCCACAATCGCTTTAAAGCCTTTGATCGTGTCTTCCAGAGCAACCAGTTTACCCGGGAAGCCAGTGAACACTTCCGCCACATGGAACGGCTGGCTAAGGAAACGCTGAACTTTACGGGCACGTGCCACAACCAGCTTATCTTCTTCAGACAGTTCATCCATACCCAAAATAGCAATGATGTCCTGCAATGATTTATATTTCTGCAGAATTTCCTGCACATCACGGGCAACCTGATAATGCTCGTCACCCACAACGGCAGGCTCCAGAATACGGGATGTTGAATCCAGTGGATCCACCGCCGGGTAAATCCCCAGTTCCGCAATCTGACGTGACAGAACGGTTGTCGCATCCAGGTGAGCAAATGATGCCGCAGGGGCCGGATCGGTCAAATCATCCGCCGGCACGTAAATCGCCTGAACCGATGTAATCGACCCTTTATTTGTTGAGGTAATACGCTCCTGCAGAGCCCCCATGTCTGTCGCCAGTGTTGGCTGATAACCCACGGCAGAAGGAATACGACCCAACAACGCGGACACTTCGGAACCGGCCTGTGTAAAGCGGAAGATGTTATCCACGAAGAACAACACGTCCTGACCTTCCTGATCACGAAAATATTCCGCCAGTGTCAGACCTGTCAGTGCCACACGGGAACGCGCCCCGGGAGGCTCATTCATCTGACCGTAGACAAGCGCCGCCTTGGACTGGTCGCCTTCTAGATCAATAACGCTGGATTCGATCATCTCGTGGTACAGATCGTTACCTTCACGGGTACGTTCCCCCACACCGGCAAACACAGAGTAACCACCGTGGCCTTTAGCGATGTTGTTGATCAGTTCCATAATCAGAACGGTTTTACCCACACCGGCACCACCGAACAGACCAATTTTACCACCCTTTGCATAAGGTGCCAGCAGGTCAACAACCTTAATACCGGTTACCAGAATTTCAGCTTCCGTGGACTGTTCCACAAAATCAGGAGCATCATTATGGATAGGGGCTTTGGCCTTTGTCTCAATCGGGCCGCGCTCGTCAATCGGCTCACCGATCACGTTCAAAATACGTCCCAATGTCTCTGGCCCAACAGGCACAGAAATAGGCGCCCCTGTATCTTCAACTTCCTGACCGCGCACCAGACCTTCGGTGGCGTCCATGGCAATGGTCCGAACAATGTTTTCACCCAAATGCTGGGCAACTTCCAAAACCAGACGGTTGCCCTGATTGTCCGTTTCCAAAGCAGTCAGGATATTGGGCAGTTCGCCATCGAACTGCACGTCCACAACCGCCCCAATAACCTGGGTGATGCGACCTACGTTTTTCGTCATCCTACGTTCTCCCGGGCGTTAGCCCTTTAGCTTACAGCTCTCTATTACAGCGCCTCAGCGCCCGAAATAATTTCAATCAATTCACTGGTAATGACCGCCTGACGTGTCCGGTTGTACGTCAACGTCAACTTCTCGATCATATCACCCGCATTCCGTGTAGCATTGTCCATGGCACTCATGCGTGCGCCCTGTTCACTTGCCGCATTTTCCAGCAAAGCCCGAAAAATCTGCACCCCAACATTGCGTGGCAACAAATCTTCCAGAATTTCACTTTCATCTGGCTCGTAATCGTAAACAGCCCCGCCAAGATCAGCAGATGCAGACGCATCCTCTTCTTCAATGGCCGCAGGTATAAGCTGCTGCTCTGTTACGATTTGTTCTAATGCTGATTTGAATTTGGCGTAAAAGACAGTGCAAACATCAAATTCTTCAGCCTCAAACATATCCAGTAGACGCTCCGCAATGCCGGACGCATCACCATAACCCAGTGTTTTCACACCAGACATGTCAATGCTATCCACAATACGGCTTTGGTGTTCACGTCTAAGCGCCTGATATCCTTTACGGCCTACACACAAAATCTTTACAGTCTTGCCGTCTGCCAGCAAGCGACGGATTTTACGGTTCGCGGCTTTAATAATATTGGTGTTAAAACCGCCGCAAAGTCCACGTTCTGACGTGGCCACGACCAACAAGTGCGTTTCATCCGCGCCCGTACCGGCGAGCAGTTTCGGCGCACCAACCTGGCCGACCATACTACCACCAAGAGAGGCCAGAACCTGATCCATCCGTTCCGCGTAAGGACGGGCGGACTCAGCAGCCTCTTGGGCGCGGCGAAGTTTCGCCGCCGCGACCATTTTCATGGCTTTCGTGATCTTCTGTGTCGATTTGACACTATCGATCCGAATTTTAAGGTCCTTAAGGCTTGGCATTATGCGTTATCCTTCTTGACACGTGAGACTTAAGAAAAGGTCTTGGTAAATTGTTCCAGGATCTCTTTCAGTTTAGCCTCTGTAGCATCAGAAACTTTTTGTTCGTCACGAATAGTGTCCAGAACACCCTGATGCTTTGCCCGCATTTCTGACAAGAATGCTTCTTCAAAACGTGTCACGTCTGCCGTATTGATACCGTCCAGATAACCGTTCACGCCCGCGAAGATTGAAACGACCTGCTCTTCAACCAGCAATGGGCTAAACTGGGCCTGTTTCAATAGCTCTGTCAGGCGCGCACCGCGATTCAACAGCTTCTGCGTAGAAGCATCCAGATCAGAACCAAACTGCGCAAAGGCCGCCATCTCACGATACTGTGCCAGTTCCAGTTTAATGGAACCCGCAACCTGTTTCATGGCTTTAATCTGCGCCGCAGACCCCACCCGAGACACTGACAAACCAACGTTAATGGCCGGACGAATACCCTGATAGAACAATTCTGTTTCCAGGAAGATCTGACCATCGGTAATCGAAATCACGTTGGTTGGAATATAGGCGGATACGTCACCAGCCTGCGTTTCAATAACAGGCAGCGCCGTCAAGGAACCTGCCCCTTTGTCATCTGACATTTTCGCCGCACGTTCCAGCAGACGTGAATGCAGATAGAAAACATCCCCGGGATACGCTTCACGCCCTGGAGGACGACGTAGCAACAGTGACATCTGACGATACGCCACAGCCTGTTTGGACAGATCATCATGAACAATCAGCGCGTGCATGGCATTATCACGGAAGAACTCACCCATTGTGGTCCCTGTGTAAGGTGCCAGATACTGCAATGGAGCAGGCTCTGACGCGGTCGCAGCAACAACAATGGAATATTCCATGGCGCCACGCTCTTCCAAAGACTTCACAATCTGGGCAACTGTCGAACGCTTCTGACCCACGGCGACATAAATGCAATACAGCTTCTTGCTTTCGTCATCACCCGCATGCATTGGCTTCTGATTGATAAATGTATCAATTGCCACCGCAGTTTTACCTGTCTGACGGTCGCCAATAATCAGCTCACGCTGGCCACGGCCGACCGGCACCAAGCTGTCAATCGCTTTCAGACCTGTCTGTACCGGCTCATGAACAGATTTACGGGGAATAATGCCAGGGGCTTTCACCTCAACCCGTGTCCGCGTTACATCCGTCAGCGGGCCTTTTCCATCGATCGGATTACCCAAACCATCAACAACGCGGCCCAATAGACCTTTACCAACCGGCACATCCACAATGCTCCCGGTCCGTTTAACGCTATCACCCTCTTTAATGTCCCGGTCAGACCCGAAAATAACAACACCCACGTTGTCACTTTCCAGGTTCAGGGCCATACCCTGAATACCACCGGGAAATTCAACCATTTCCCCGGCCTGAACATTATCCAGCCCATATACACGAGCGATACCATCCCCGACAGACAGCACTTTTCCAACTTCAGACACCTCTGCTTCGGCACCAAAGTTAGAAATTTGCTCCTTCAGGATCTTGGAAATTTCGGCGGCACGGATGTCCATTATCCAACCTCTTTCATCGATTCTTCAAGATTAGCCAGTTTAGTCCGGAGCGAGCTGTCAATCATGCGGGAACCAATATTGACAACCAAACCGCCAAGCAGTTCAGCATCAATCTTCGTTTCCACATTCACATCACGACCGACCAAAGATTTGAGTTTGTCTTTCAAAGCAGACAACTGGGCATCTGTCAACGACTGTGCACTGGTCACAGTTGCGCTGACTTCCCCTTTGAACTGCGCCAAAAGAGCGTGAAGTGCTTCAATCATCTTGCCCAGATCCGGCAGACGGCGATTCTGCGCCACAACGCCAAGGAAATTACCGAGCAATGCATTGAGTTTCAATTCCTGCGCCAAAGCCACTATCGCTGCCCCTTGTTCTGCGCGGGAAAGAATGGGAGAATTAATGAGTGATGCGAAATCCTCGCTATCACGAATAAGTGTAGCAACTGTATCCAGATCATTGGCAATATCTGCCAGCGCATCATTTTCCTGCGCCAGATCAAATAAAGCCACAGCATAGCGACCTGCTAGGCCAGAAACGGATACACGCTGTGTAGCACTATTGGGAGCTTGTTCAGATGACACCTGGTTGTTCCCTGAATTCTGTGTTCAATACCGAATAACAAAGACATCTTAACCTAACGAAAAGTTGCCCGATGTAAAGACACCATTTATCGGCTGTCGGGCGGTTACTAACACACAGTTCTGCATCCTGCAACCCAACTTTTGTCTTGGATTAAGTCGGAAACTTCCATTTTTGTTCTTGCGCTGCAGCATAAGCCGCAGAAGCCTGCCAAAAAGGCTAATAAAAACTATGTGGATCAACATCAATCTGCAAACGCACCCCTTTCATTTTCGGCGCGGTTTTTTGCCAATGACTCAGGACCTTCTGCACATTTATGCCCTTTTCGGCTTTTAATAATATTCGATAACGATGCCGATCGCGCAACCGCGCCAGCGGCGCCGGCACCGGCCCCAATACCTGAATCCGCGGATCCCTGGGGGCATAGCGGACAAAATGACGTGCCGCATCTGCCACCTTCGCCATATCTGCGCCCGATAGAATCAGCCCCACAAGCTTTCCAAATGGTGGCATCCCCTGACGTTCACGCGACTCGGCCTCCTGTTCATAAAATGCATCCCTTTCCCCGGCAATAAGGGCCGCCATCACCGGATGGTCCGGCATATAGCTCTGCAAAAATACGCGACCAGGCTTTTCCGCGCGACCTGCACGGCCCGCCACTTGTTCCAATTGCTGGAATGTGCGTTCTGCGGCTCTTGGATCACCACCACCCAGCCCCAAATCCGCATCAATCACCCCGACAAGTGTCAACGCAGGAAAATGATATCCCTTGGTGACAATCTGGGTACCGATAATAATATCCACTTCGTGATCCGTTATCTGGCGGATCATTTGGCGCGCCCGCTCAGGATGTCCCATCACGTCGCTGGCCATGATTGCGACCCGGGCTTCCGGCCAAAGCCGTTCCACTTCTTCGGCCAAACGTTCCACACCAGGACCACACGCCGCCAGACTATCTTCTGCCTCACAGGACGGGCATTTATCCGGCATCGTCGTGTGATATCCGCAATGATGGCACATCAATTGATGTTTATGACGGTGCTCTACCAACCAGGCCGAACAGCTGGCGCACTCAAAGCGATGACCGCAAGACCGGCATAGTGTCAATGGGGCATAACCCCGCCGGTTGAGATATAATAAACTTTGCTCACCCTTTTCTAATCCCGCCCCCAGCGCATCCACCAGAGGCGGCGACAGCCATTGACCCGCAGGCATTTTCATTTTTCGCATATCAATGGCTTCAATATCCGGCAAGACGGCCTCCCCGTGCCGCTCCCCCAGATAAAGCCAATGGTATTTCTCCGACTGGGCATTTATCAGTGTTTCCAGTGACGGTGTCGCAGAGGCTAAGACAACAGCACATGCCGACATTTTTCCACGCACCACGGCCATATCGCGGGCGTTATACATCACCCCCTCTTCCTGCTTATAGGTAGGTGAATGCTCCTCATCGACGACAATTAACGACAACTCAGCAAACGGCAAAAACAATGCGGATCGCGCCCCGACAACAACACGGGCCTGCCCGCTTGCGACAGCCATCCACGCGCGGCGGCGTTGGGCCAACGTTAAATCAGAATGCCAGACCACCGGGGCCTCACCAAAACGTTCCCGAAACCGGTCCAGCCATTGTGAAGTTAAGGCAATTTCCGGCAACAACACCATCACCTGCCCTGTTGTCGCGCGGATTGCTTCGGCAATGGCTTCAAAATAGACCTCTGTCTTACCTGACCCGGTTACCCCTTCCAGCAGATACACGGCGAAGGCACCCTGCTGCACCCCTTCGCGCAACGCTAATGCGGCGGCCGTTTGATCGTTAGACAAAGCCGGGCCATGACGAAACCCGTCTGGTACGGGAAAGTCATCATCTCCGGCCACCTGAATTGGCAAAAGGCTTTCTGCTTTGACCAGCCCCCGTACCACGGAGGCGCTGACATCAGCCCGGCGGGCAAAGTCCTGTACGCTGCGCGCCCTGCCATCGGCCGCCACCGCCAGTACAGCGCGGCGCGCATCCGTCATTTTAGACGGCAGACTCCCGCCACCCACATATAACGTACGCCGGGGCATCTCTTCTACGGCACGTGGCACACTCATCGCCATCTTCAGCACAGCACCGGGTTGCGTCAGTGTATAATCCGCAACCCAGTCAATAAAGCGACATAACGTGTCCGGCAAAGGCGGTAGAGACAACCTCTGTTGTATCGGTTTTAATTTTTCTAGTGGTAAGAGGTCGCCCTCTTCTTCATGGTTTCCATCTGCCCACACCACGCCTATTTCCTTGCGCCCTGCCAGCGGGACGCGGACAAAATCTCCTGTTTTCAAAGGACTGTCCCCCGCCAACAATTCTTGCCCGCAAGCATAATCCAGCGGTCCCAGCAAAGGACGCGGCAACAATACCCGAAGGCGGCGGGTTTCAAAAAGATCTGACACAGTTTTGTATGGTTTTCCTGTTACGATATATGTTGCACTATATGGCATATTATAAAATGAGCAATATGACGCTTGCCATGGCCTGCGAAACGCGCTACCCCGAACTATATCCATTATCAGGAGCAATATATTATGAAGTTCTTCGTCGATACCGCTGATATTGATGAAATCCGCGACCTCGCCACCACCGGACTGTTGGATGGCGTGACAACAAACCCCTCCCTGATCGCCAAAAGCGGCCGCGACTTTCTCGACGTCATTGCCGAAATCTGCGATATTGTTGACGGCCCCGTCAGCGGTGAGGTTACCGCGCTGGACTACGAAGGTATGATAAAAGAAGGCGAAGTTGTTTTAGCCATTGCGGATAATGTCGCGTTGAAAGTCCCTCTTACAGTTGATGGATTGAAAGCTTGTAAATATTTTGCCGACAAGGGCCGTATGGTTAATGTCACCTTATGCTTCTCCGCCGCGCAGGCTTTATTGGCGGCCAAGGCCGGGGCCAGCTTCATCAGCCCGTTTGTCGGGCGGCATGATGATATTGGACAGGACGGCATGTCCCTGATCGAAGATATCCGCACCATTTATGATAATTATGATTTCAAAACTGAAATTCTGGTTGCGAGCGTTCGTCACCCTATTCATGTAACAGACGCCGCACGCATTGGTGCCGATGTCTGCACTATTCCACCTAAAGTCATACGGCAACTCTCGAAACATCCTCTAACTGATAACGGACTTGCAGCTTTTATGGACGATTGGGCAAAAACAGGGCAAACTATCCTGAAATAACGATCACAAAAAACAGGCTATCAATTCGTGGATCAGAACGTTCCCGACCAGACCGAGGAAATAAGCGCAGAACAAGTTGCTGCTTTCTTGAACGCGCATCCTGATTTCTTCCTGCATCACCCTGAATTGCTGGAGTTACTGACTCCCCCTACCCGTCATCATGGGGATAATGTCGTCGACCTTCAGCAAAGCATGGTCGTACAATTACGGGAACGCTTGAATTCCCTGAACGATTATCAGGGCACAATTATTGCGGCGACGCGCAATAACCTCTCGATCCAACATCTGATTCACGAAGCCGCCCTTGCTGTGCTAGACGCGACCAGTTTCGAACATATGGGGCATATTGTAACCCATGACTGGCCGGATATTCTGCAGGTAGATGTCGTGTCCATTTGCTTTGAAAATGACCGTCATTGCCCCCCGCCTGAAATAGGGTCCGAACGTCTACTGGCAGAAGGGCGCACAGCCCATTATCTGGATCAGGATAATGCCGTCATCCTTCGCGGTAACATAGAAGGCAATGTGGAACTTTTTGGTCCGGCAGCCCCTTTGGTACAGGCCGAAGCCCTTATCCGGATCCATGATACAGAATTCACACCAACGGGTATATTGGCCTTTGGTACCCGCGATCCGGACACGTTCACCCCCGGGCAGGGAACCGAGCTTCTCCGTTTTCTCGAAGGGGTACTACGCAGATGTATGCAACAATGGATTATGCGTGACCGTCAAACGCCGCTGCGCGACTAAAGCCTCCGGCAAAAAGCGGTCAATATGCCGCAACCCCTTAATTCAGGATGACCGATGAACCTACAGGACTGTTATGATGACTGGCAACGTTATCTGGCGTCAGAACGGCAGGTCTCCCCACACACGCTATCAGCATATACCCGCGACATGGATCATTTCCTGGCCTTTCTCACCGGCCATCTTGGGCATCGCCCTTCGGTCAATGACCTGGAATCGTTGCAGGCCCGGGATTTTCGCGCCTTCCTCGCAGACCGGCGGCGGGATGGTCTGAGCGCCTCCTCTATTGCCCGTGAATTTTCTGCCGTGCGTAGCTTTTTTCGTTTTCAGAAACGCTACGGCGCTATCACGAACGATTCTATCGCCCTGATACAAGCCCCCAAGCGCGCAAAACGTCTTCCCCGCCCACTGACGGAACAATCGACGCAGAAGCTTCTGGATACGGCGGCGTCCCTGGAATCTGGCTGGCAGAATGCCCGTAATGTGGCAATCATGACATTGCTCTATGGGGCGGGACTGCGGCTCTCGGAAGCCCTAAATCTAAATTACGGACAATGGCCTGAGACAGACACATTAAGGGTGTTAGGCAAACGCCAAAAAGAACGGCTTGTCCCCTTACTTCCTGTCGTCCGTGAGGCCGTAGCTGATTATGTGAAACGCTGTCCTTATACCATGGCCGCTGATGAGCCCCTGTTTCGTGGTAGCCGCGGTGGGCGGCTCAACCCCCGCCAGGTACAGAAAACCATGCAACAGCTCCGTCTCGCATTGGGATTGCCGTCCTCGGCAACGCCCCACGCCTTACGTCATAGTTTTGCGACACACCTTCTCACGGGCGGGGGGGACTTAAGAACAATACAACAATTACTGGGGCATGAAAGTCTAGCCACAACCCAATATTACACCGATGTTGATACCGCATATCTTCTGGATGTCTATAATATGGCCCACCCCTCTGCAACCACACAAAACACCGCCAAAGACCAAAGACTTAATAAGCTGCCCTCTTCCGCTAGCAATGATCCATCTTCACGTAAAAACGTATAATGGGTTATGAAAAAAGTAGCGATTATATGGCTGCGTCATGACCTTCGTTTTCATGACAACCCGGCAATACAAACAGCTTTGGCTGAGGGGTATGCTGTCCTGCCGATATATATTGATGATACAGATATGCCCGCGCAGGAAAAATTGGGTGGGGCGCGACGTTGGTGGCTGCATTACGCGCTTAAAGACTTAAGCCATACCCTCTTCTCTCACCACTTGAAACTGGTCTTACGCAAAGGTTCTGCGCTGAAGATTTTACAGCAGATCAGTCAGGACATCGCTGCCGATGCGATTTTTACGACGCGTCCGCTCTCCCCCTATGACAAAGATATCATACAAAAATTATCATTATTTTGTGACAAACAGAACCTCACGCTAAAGCAGACGTCAGGACAATTACTTCTTGATGACCCGGCAATTTTTCTCAACAAATCCGGTCAGCCTTACAAGGTGTTCACGCCTTTCTGGAAAGCATTACTGCAGCAATTTTCCCACAGCGCGCCTTCTGTCACGAAAACGACACCTAAAGTCTCTGCTATTGAGGATTTCTCCCTTGTCAAAACAGACAATCTGGAAAGCTGGGCACTGCTGCCGACAACACCCAATTGGGCCAAATATTTCTCCTACATATGGAATCCCACCGAGGCAGCCGCACATGACCGGCTAAAGGACTTTATCTCTGGCAACCTGCCCCACTATCAACATCAACGGGATATCCCCGCTTCTGATTCCACCTCTGCCCTATCGCCCTGGCTGGCCTGTGGGCAAATAAGTCCTCGCCGCATCTGGGCCGACATGCAGCACCATATGGACCAACACCCCGATCAGGCAAACGCCACAATGGCATATTTACGTCAATTGGCGTGGCGGGACTTCAGTTATTATCTCTTGCACCATTTTCCGCATATGCCTACCCGCGCCTTAAATAACCGTTTTAATCATTTTCCATGGGACCATAATCCCGATGCGTTGCATAAATGGCAACAAGGTCAGACAGGCTATCCCTTTATTGACGCTGCCATGCGTCAATTGTGGCAGACAGGCACAACGCCCAACCGCCTGCGCATGGTTACCGCCAGCTTCTTGACAAAAAATCTACGGATAGACTGGAGACTGGGAGAACGGTGGTTTTGGGATACATTGGTGGATGCCGACATCGCCAATAATACCGCCGGATGGCAATGGGTCGCAGGATCAGGGGCCGATGCCGCCCCGTATTTTCGGATCTTCAACCCCCTGCGCCAATCAGAAAAATTTGACCCAGAGGGCAACTATATCCGCCAATGGCTTCCGGAGCTCGCCGCCCTTCCCAACAATCATCTTCATGCCCCGTGGGCGGCACCCGCGTCTGTTCTACAGCAAGCACAGGTAGTTATCGGCGGCAACTATCCTGCCCCCCTCATAGATCACGGTACCACACGCAATGCAGCCTTGGCAGCCTATCACAGCCTGCCAAAATAAAGACGGCCCCAAGGGGGCCGCCTCATATTTCCATCTTCTGACAAATCAGCGCGCGCTCAACTGTTGCCAAATCATCGTTTACGCATGGATCGCCCGTTTATCAGTGGCAAGTGCCGCCTCACGCACAGCTTCCATCTCTGTGGGGTGCGCGTGGCTGGTCAGGGCAATATCTTCGGCGGCAATGCCGCATTCAATAGCCAGGGCCAGCTCTGCAATCATATTGCCCGCATTGGCACCGATAATATGCGCCCCCAACACCTTATCCGTTTTGTTACAGGACAAAATTTTCACAAAACCTTCCGTTGCCGCATTCGCCTTCGCCCGGCTATTGGCACTAAACGGAAACTTACCAACGCTATAGTCTACGTTATCCGCTTTCAGTTGCTCTTCTGTTTTGCCCACGGCAGCAACTTCCGGCATGGTATAAATCACACCCGGAATAGCATCATAATTCACATGTCCGGCATATCCAGCGATGATTTCGGCACAAGCCATACCTTCATCTTCCGCCTTATGCGCCAGCATGGGGCCTTTAATCACATCACCAATGGCATAAATACCGGCCACATTGGTGCGGAAATGGGCATCTGTTTCAATGCGGCCCCGTTCATCCAGCACCACGCCGACATTTTCCAGGCCCAGACCCGCCGTATGCGGTTTACGACCTACTGAGACTAAGACAACATCACATTTGATTTTTTCCGCATCGCCACCCTTGGCCGGCTCCACAGTCAATGTCACAGCCGTTTTAGTTTTCTTAACCTCGGTCACTTTCGTAGACGTTTTGAAAGTAATGCCCTGTTTGGCTAAAATACGCTGGAATTGTTTGGACACCTCACCATCCATTTCCGGTGTGATGCGGTCCATAAATTCCACGACCGTCACTTCTGCGCCCAAACGGGACCACACAGACCCCATTTCCAAACCGATCACACCGCCACCGATCACGACCATATGTTTTGGCACCTTCGGCAGGGACAAGGCACCGGTTGAACTCACAACCTGCTTTTCGTCAATCTCCACACCCGGCAAACTGGCGACTTCCGAACCCGTTGCAATCATCACATACTGGGTTTTAAGCTGACGTTCTCCCCCCTTGTTCAATGCCACATCAACCGTTGTCGCATCTTTCAGGGTCGCCGCTCCTTCGATATATTCGACCTTATTCTTTTTCAGCAAGAAACGGACACCACCGGTCAAATCAGAAACGACCTTTTCCTTATGCCCCATCATTGTCTTCAGGTCTAAACCGACCTTATCAATCTTCACGCCGAACTGCGCCATGCCGTGATTGGCTTCTTCATACAGTTCGGAAGCATGCAATAAAGCCTTTGACGGCATACAGCCTACATTTAGGCACGTCCCACCAGGCTCCCCGCGTTTATCAACGCAGGCCACATTAAGCCCTAATTGCGCTGCACGAATAGCAGCGACATACCCGCCCGGTCCGGCACCTATAACCACAAGATCAAATTTGTCTTCGCTCATGGGTATACCTCACACTCTTGATGATTTTATAAATTACAGGTCTAACAGCAGACGTTGCGGATCTTCCAGATTTTCTTTCACGCGCACCAGGAACGTCACCGCCCCTTTGCCATCAACGATACGGTGGTCGTAACTTAATGCCAGATACATCATCGGCCGGATCACGATTTGATCATCAATTACCACGGCCCGCTTTTTAATAGCATGCATACCCAGAATACCCGATTGCGGCGCATTCAAAATCGGCGACGACATCAAAGAACCAAAAATGCCCCCATTGGAAATGGTAAAGCTACCCCCGGTCATTTCATCCATCGTCAATTTGCCGTCACGGGCCTTCTTACCCAAACGCCCGATTTCCTGCTCTACTTCAGCAAAGCCCAGCGTGTCGCAATTACGCACCACTGGCACCACAAGACCGGACGGCGTGCTGGCTGCCACACCGATGTCAAAGTAATTTTTATAAACGATATCATCGCCGCGGATTTCCGCATTGACTTCCGGCACTTCTTTCAACGCCTGCACACACGCTTTGACAAAGAAAGACATAAAGCCCATCCGCACGCCGTGTTTCTTTTCAAACACATCGCGGTATTCACTACGCAGTTCCATAACCGCGCTCATGTCCACCTCGTTATAGGTCGTGAGCATCGCCGCAGTGTTCTGCGCTTCTTTTAAGCGCTCTGCAACGCGCCGGCGTAAACGGCTCATCGGCACGGCCTCCTCGCGTGGCGAAGCCACCACCTCAGGTGCCACCTGGGCCTGTGGTGCAGGCGCCACTGGTGCCGGGGCGGCTTTTTCTTCCCCGGTCTCCAGGAACTTGAGCACATCGCCCTTTGTCAAACTTCCACCGGTTCCGGTCGCCGGAATGACAGCGGCATCCAACTTATGCTGCGCCACCAATTTTGCAGCAGACGGCATCATGGCAACGCCATTCGTCTCTTGCTCTGTCGCAACCGCTGGTGCAGGCGCAGGAGATGGTGCCGCAGGTGCTGGCGCATCCGCCGCTTCAGCAGCCCCAGCGGCGGGCTTTGATGGTGCCGCAGCCGCGCCATTCGCATCAATTTTGGCCAAATCCGCATCAACTTCGACGTTACTGCCTTCAGCGGCCAATATTTCCGTCAGGACCCCGGCGGCCGTTGCCGTCACTTCTACGGACAGCTTGTCTGTCTCCAGGTCGCAAATCAGTTCATCCATCGCAACACTGTCACCGACAGATTTGTACCATTTGGAAACTGTCGCTTCAGTAATGGATTCACCCAATGTCGGTACTTTCACCACGGCTGTTTCCGCGGATGTCGCTGGTTTTTCCGGGATCTCTGCAGATGCAGAAGCAGCGGGTGCTTCCGATGACGCGGCCGCACCATTTGCATCAATATGTGCAAGCAATCCATCAACTTCGACGTTACTACCTTCCGGGGCCACGATCTCCGTAATCACGCCCTCTGCAGTAGCCATCACTTCCACAGATAATTTATCTGTTTCCAGATCACATATCAGTTCATCGACAGCAACTTTATCGCCGACGTTTTTATACCATTTTGCAACCGTGGCTTCAGTGATAGACTCACCAAGGGTAGGAACCTTGATTTCAGTAGCCATTAACGTATCTCCTAATCTTCTTTTTTACAAAACCCGGGCCCTCTTCCCTGTAACCCTTTTGGCTTTGTTGTTCCCTTACCTGTAATAACAGGCATCATTTTTTCGTGCGCTTAATACATACTCAGCGCCTGATCCACTAATTCTTCTTGTTGCTGGATATGCCGTGACATTAAACCCGTCGCGGGGGCTGCTGCCGCTTTGCGGCCTGCATATAACGGCCGTTGTGGCCCCACATCCAGTTCACTTAAACTTTCTTCGATATACGGCTCAATAAAGCTCCACGCCCCCATATTGCGTGGTTCTTCCTGACACCACACCACCGTTTCCAGATTGGTAAAGCGTTTTAATTCATGAACAATCGCACCATTCGGATAAGGGTATAGCTGTTCAACCCGCAGGATATACGTATCGCGCTGATCGCGCTGATCACGTTCTTCCAGCAAGTCATAATAGACTTTACCACTACACAGAACGACACGTTTAATCTTGTCATCAGACTTCAGCTTAACCTTGACCTGATGCGGATGGCTTTCCGCACTATCCCATAGAACCCGGTGGAATTGGCTCCCCGGCCCCATTTCCTCAAGCGAAGAAACCGCTTTTTTGTGGCGCAAAAGAGATTTCGGCGTCATCAGAATTAATGGCTTCCGGAAACTACGGTGCATTTGCCGGCGCAAAATATGGTAATAGTTTGCAGGCGTTGTACAGTTCGCCACCTGAAGATTATCTTCCGCACAAAGCTGCAAATACCGCTCCAGCCGTGCGGAGGAATGTTCCGGCCCCTGACCTTCATATCCGTGCGGCAATAACATCACCAGCCCGGACATCCGCAACCATTTATGTTCTGCTGATGAAATAAACTGGTCGATAATAACCTGCGCACCGTTGGCGAAATCGCCAAATTGCCCTTCCCATAGAACCAACGCATTAGGTTCGGCCAGGCTATAACCGTATTCATAACCCAATACACCCGCCTCTGACAGGGCTGAGTTATGAACCTCATAGGTGGCGCGCTTGTGGGGTCCCTCAATGGTCGCCATCGGCGTATAGCGTCTTTCTGTATTCTGGTCGACCCAGACAGAATGACGGTGAGAAAATGTCCCCCGTTCGGAATCCTGCCCCGATAGGCGCACCCGATAGCCTTCTTTAATCAAGGTGGAAAAAGCGAGAGCTTCTGCCGTCGCCCAATCAAAACCTTCGCCTTTATCGAACATGGCTTCTTTTGCCGCCAATACCCGGCGCAAAGTCCTATGAACCTCAAGATTATCAGGCACCTCTGTCAGTACCTTACCCATTTCTTTCAGGGTTTCGATATCTACACCGGTATCAGCCCGACGCTCAGTCCCGCTATCTCTTGCAACACCGACACCCGACCATTCACCTTCCAGCCAATCGGCTTTTTCCGGCTTAAAGTTCGCCGCCGCGTCCATTTCACCTTCCAAATAGGCATTAAACTCACGACGCATGTGATCAACATCGGCCTCGCCCAGCACGCCTTCCGCCGCCAACCGTTCCGTATAAATCTTACTGACAAACGGGTGGTTCTTAATGCGCTTATACATTAATGGCTGTGTGAACGCTGGTTCATCGCCTTCATTATGGCCAAAGCGGCGATAACAAATCATATCCACGACCACATCTTTTTTGAATATCTGCCGGAATTCGGTTGCCACTTTCATCGCATAAACCACAGCCTCTGGATCATCCCCGTTCACATGGAAAATCGGGGCCTGAACAGATTTGGCAATATCAGAACAATAAGGCGATGTCCGTGAAAAATGCGGGGCTGTTGTAAAGCCGATCTGGTTATTCACGACCACATGGACCGTACCCCCGGTACGATACCCACGCAACCCTGACAAATCGAAGCATTCTGCGACCAGTCCCTGCCCGGCAAAGGCCGCATCACCATGCATTAACAATGTCAGCACAGATTCGCCGTCACGGTCGTGCCGCTGCATCATTTTTGCCCGCGCTTTCCCCAAGGCTACCGGGTCAACGGCTTCCAGATGGGACGGATTCGGCGTCAATGACAAATGTACCAGATTGCCATCAAATTCCCTGTCCGCAGATGTGCCCAGATGATATTTCACATCGCCGGACCCTTCCACATCTTCCGGTTTGTAAGACCCGCCATGGAATTCGTGGAAAATCGCCCGAAAAGGCTTTTTCATGAAATTGGTCAGCACGTTCAGGCGACCACGGTGTGACATACCGATCACGATTTCTTTCACACCCATCTGACCACCGGTCTTCACGATCGCTTCCAAAGCCGGGATTAATGCTTCTCCGCCATCAAGGCCAAATCGTTTTGTGCCAATGTATTTGCGTGCCAGGAACTGTTCGAAGTTTTCTGCCTCGATCAGTTTCTGCATAATCGCGGTTTTACCTTCATTGGTAAAATGAATTTCTTTATCGCGCCCTTCGATCCGGCCTTGAATCCAGGCCTTCTCATCGGGTTCAAAAATATGCATAAATTCCACACCAACCGTGGAACAATATGTCCGATCCAGAATAGACAGCACTTCACGCACCGTTGCCGTTTCCAGCCCCAGCACATTATCAATAAAAATCGGGCGATCCATATCGGCCTCACTAAAGCCATAGGTCGCCGGGTCCAACTCCGGATGGTATTCAGGCTCTGTCAACCCTAACGGATCCAGATTGGCCTTTAGATGTCCCCGCACACGATACGCGCGGATCATCATCAATAACCGAATAGAATCGAGCGTATTAGCCCGCAGCTCTTTTTCATCGAATTCAACCGTTGCGGCTTTGTCTTTTTTCTTTGCCGGGGCTTTCGGTACTTCCAAGCCCGGATCCAGCGCCAACAACAGGTCTTCTTCTTCGGACTGATGCCAATCGCTTAATTTTTTATCTTCTGCCTGTGCACGGCTCACGGCTTTTTGCGCCCCTTGGGCCAATTCCGCAAAATACGTTTGCCACGAAGGGTCAACAGACCCCGGATTTTCCAAATAACGTTCAAAAAGGGATTCGACAAATTCGCCACTAGAGCCATTCAGCATAATCATTTATTCCCTAGGCCGGACCAAAAAAAGGAGTGCAGGGGTAGCAAGGGCTACCCCTGCGATTTAATACATTAGCCTTTCAGCACTTCCGCCAGGGTTGTCCCCAAAGCAGAAGGAGAGTCAGCAACGGTAATACCTGCAGACTGCATGGCTTCGATCTTGTCTTCAGCGCCGCCTTTACCGCCGGAGATGATCGCACCCGCATGACCCATGCGACGACCTGGAGGTGCCGTACGGCCAGCAATAAAGCCAACAACAGGTTTTTTCACTTTTGATGATTTCAGGAATTCAGCAGCTTCTTCTTCTGCAGAACCACCGATCTCACCGATCATGATGATGGATTCAGTCTGGTCATCGGCCAAAAACAGTTCCAATACATCAATAAAGTTTGTCCCGTTCACCGGATCACCGCCGATACCCACACATGTAGACTGGCCAAGACCAACTGCAGACGTCTGACCAACAGCTTCATATGTCAAAGTACCCGAACGGGAAACAACACCAACAGAACCCTTCTGATGAATGTGACCCGGCATAATACCGATCTTACATTCGCCAGGCGTGATGATACCTGGGCAATTAGGGCCGATCAGGCGCGTCTTGGAATTTTGCAACGCACGCTTCACACGCACCATATCCAGAACCGGGATCCCTTCAGTGATACAAACGGCCAGTTCGATTTCCGCGTCAATCGCTTCTAAAATGGCGTCAGCAGCGAAGGGTGGTGGCACGTAAATGACAGAAGCATTCGCTTCTGTGGCTTCACGTGCTTCAGCAACAGTGTTGAACACAGGAAGGTCCAGATGGGTTGTCCCCCCTTTACCAGGTGTCACACCACCAACCATTTTTGTGCCATAGGCAATCGCTTGTTCAGAATGGAAGGTACCTTGGGCACCTGTAAAACCCTGACAAATAACTTTTGTTTCTGAATTAACCAATACAGACATTAGGAAGCCTCCTTCACTGCAGCCACAACTTTTTCTGCAGCGTCCTCGAGATTGTCAGCAGACAGAATTGGCAAACCGGAATTCGCCATAATCTCTTTACCTTTTTCAACATTCGTACCTTCAAGGCGCACAACCAACGGTACGGATAATGCCACTTCTTTCGCGGCCGCCACAACACCTTCAGCCACGACATCACAACGCATGATGCCGCCGAAGATGTTCACGAGGATACCTTCAACATTTGGATCAGACAGAATGATCTTGAACGCTTCAGTCACGCGCTCTTTGGTCGCCCCGCCACCTACGTCCAGGAAGTTAGCCGGGGAAGACCCCTTCAGCTTAATGATGTCCATGGTTGCCATGGCCAGGCCAGCACCGTTCACCATGCAACCGATCGAACCATCCAGTTTGATGTAGTTCAATTCATGCTTGGCCGCTTCCAGTTCCATCGGATCTTCTTCATCCGTGTCACGCAGCTCCAGAATGTCTTTGTGACGATACAGGGCGTTGTTGTCGAAGCTCATCTTCGCATCCAGAACAACAACGTCATCGTCTTCGGTCACCACCAGTGGGTTGATTTCCAGCATAGCCGCGTCTGTTTTTGTGAACGCGTCATAAAGCGATGCAATCACCTTCATCGCACCCGATGCCTGCTTGCCTGTCAGACCCAGGCCGAAGGCAACCTTACGGCAATGGAAACCGGAAAGGCCCGTTGCCGGATCGATTGTGATGGTCACGATCTTCTCAGGTGTCTCTTCGGCGACTTCTTCGATGTCCATGCCACCTTCGGTGGATGCCATAATGGCAACATGACCAGTGGCGCGATCGACCAACAGGCTCATGTACAGTTCATTGGCAATGGCACAACCGTCTTCGATAAAGACGCGCTTAACCTCTTTACCTTCCGGGCCGGTCTGGTGCGTCACCAGTGTCATCCCCAGCATGTCTGATGCCGCTTGCTTAACCTCTTCAATGGATTTGACGACTTTCACACCGCCCGCTTTACCGCGGCCACCGGCATGAATTTGGGCTTTCACCACCCAGACCGGTCCCCCAAGTTCCTTGGCGACCTGCTCGGCTTCCTGCGGTGTGTAGGCAACCCCACCACCCAGTACTGGCGCACCGAAATCTTTCAGCAGGCCCTTTGCTTGATACTCATGAATATTCATTTTGTCTAAAACCCCTATACGTTGCGTTATACAACTTCTGTTTTTTGGACGTTTTCGTATTTATCGAAAGCGGGAATGATCACATCCCCGCCGAAATCTCTATGCCAAAGACGGATCAATCCGTTTCACCGCATCCAGCAGGCCATCAACGGCGGCAACAGAACCACTGAATTCTTCTTTTTCGGCATCGTTCATGTTGATTTCCACGACTTTCTCAACACCGCTTTCACCGATGATAACAGGCACACCAACATACATGCCGTCAATGCCGAACTCACCGGTCAGGTAAGCCGCACACGGCACCAGACGACGCTGGTCGCGCAGGTAAGATTCCGCCATCTGTATGGCTGATGCCGCAGGCGCATAGTAAGCAGAGCCCGTTTTCAGCAGGCCAACAATTTCTGCACCGCCGTCACGTGTACGCTGTACGATCTCGTCCAGCTTCTCTTGTGTTGTCCAGCCCATTTCCACCAGATCAGGAATTGGGATCCCCGCCACGGTGGAATAACGTGTCAATGGAACCATTGTATCACCATGACCGCCCAGCACGAATGCATTCACATCTTCGACCGACACATTAAATTCACGCGCGAGGAACAAACGGAAACGCGCAGAATCCAGAACACCCGCCATGCCCACAACTTTATTCGTTGGGAGGCCTGAATATTTTTGCAGGGCCCAAACCATGGCGTCCAGCGGGTTAGTGATACAAATCACGAATGCATCAGGGGCGTTATCACGGATGCCCTCACCCACAGATTTCATAACCTTCAGGTTGATTTCAACCAAATCATCACGGCTCATGCCTGGCTTACGCGGCACACCAGCGGTCACAATAACAACGTCCGCTCCCTTAATGTCAGCGTAATCATTCGTCCCTTGCAGATCAGCATTAAAGCCATCAACAGGAGAAGATTGTGCCAGATCCAACGCCTTACCTTGTGGCAGACCTTCAGCAATATCAAAAATAACGACATCGCCTAACTCTTTCAGCCCTGCCAGGTGCGCCAATGTACCCCCGATTTGGCCGCCACCGATAAGTGCAATCTTACTTCGTGCCATAATAGATAATCTCCGTATTTATTTCCTAAGTCTGATCTTCTGAAAAAGAACATATATAATTTTCAGAACACCACATTTATTAAAACTCTTTAATTCCTCAGCGGCTGGCCGCTTTTCCACACCCAAGGCAATCAATTACCCCCAATTCGTCTCAGGCTCCAGTGCTTTTCTGGTCCCATGGACTCTTTCTCGGTTTTTTTGCCGAATTCAGGGCTGAAACACCATAGAATTAACCTTTAGTCACTGATTTTTTATCCGCAATTTTAATCACAAAAATGCAAGACCGTACCCCATTGCACTGATTCTTTTTTTCACATCCCACACAAACTCACTTAGCTTCTCTTTTCGGCTGCTCTCTTCCACTATATGTTATTCTTCATATATATAGAATGAAACGGCCGAGATGAAGCCAACCTGACTTATCAATAAGTCGAACATAACGATGTTGCAGCTATCATAGCAGAGGAGGCTGTCGTAGCCTGAAAAATTGCTGCACAGTAAACAGGCAGCTTTCACGGAATCTGGCCTCTACAGCCCAGATTCAGACCGCATGACCGCGGGCCAAATATTCTTCCGATTGCATTTCCATCAAACGGGAAACCGTCCGGGAAAACTCGAAGCGTCCATCACCTTGCGCATAAAGCTCCTCCGGTGGAACTTCCGCACAGCACAGAAACTTAACGTTATTCTCATACAATACATCGATTAAAGTGACAAAACGTTTTGCTTCATTTCTTTTATCCGGACCCATTTTAGGGATGCCCGTGACAATAACCGTGTGATATCGCCAGGCAATGGCCAGATAATCCGCCGCGCCCAGGGCGTTGGCACATAATCGTTTAAATGAAAATACCGCAACCCCCCGTGAGGCCACAGGCACATGCAAAACCCGACCTTTGACTTCAAACTCTTCCGGTCCCACTTCAGACATATCGTTATATTCATGGTCTGTCAGACGCCAAAACGCATCCGATAACCTTTGGGTCGCCACATCCCCTAATGGCCAATGATAAACTGGCATCCCCTTTAATCGTTCCAGCCGATAATCCGTAGGACCGTCTAAGGTCACCACATCCAGCTTCTGTTCGATCAACTCTATAAACGGGATAAACAATTGCCTGTTCAGGCCGCCTTCATACAGGCTGTTTGGCGTTCTGTTAGACGTAATAACAACCACAACACCCTGGGCGAATAATTCTGTAAACAACCGCCCCAGTATCATGGCATCCGCCACATCACTGACTTGAAACTCATCAAAACATAAAAGCGTTGTCTCACGCGACACTTTCAACGCCAGCGGGGGCAACGGATCATCACCTGCCATCCCGCCGGAAAAGGCCTTGCGCGCTGCTTTATCCATTTGCCGCCACTTTGCGATCATATCGTGCACTTCTAACATAAAAGCGTGAAAATGAACGCGTCGTTTTGCCTGAAGTGGAGCTTTGTCGAAAAACAAATCCATTACCATGGACTTACCCCGCCCGACGTCTCCATGGATATATACCCCGCGCGGGGCAATGGCAGTGCGTCGCTTCATCAGCCGGCCAAGCACTGACCGTTTCCGGCGCTCTCCTTGCGGTACACTCTGCGGGTAATGCAACAACTCATCATGCAACATCTGCAAACGATGAATGGATTTTTCCTGTTCTGGGTCTGCGGAAAGTTCCCCTTTTTTACGCAAGGCTAAATATGTGCGCAATGGCCCCTTCGGCAAAGTCGTGACATCTTCCACAGGCAGTTCGTACAACGTTATCGTCCTTGTTTATACCCTTGCGCTCTCATCTAACTACTTATGTTAACAGACTTTTCGCGCATTAACGGCTTTTTTATGACTTCCCTGTATAACAGAAGGTCAAAGAGTAAACCTGTTTATATCAGAAACAAAACAGCAGTTTAAAATTATGAAAAAACTTTATGAAGTCGCCATATATAATCAGGATGTACGGGACTGTGTCAACGACAGTAAAGTGCATCCCCGTTTTGAAGACAGTTGGGCGGATACCCATCTGATCGAAATTTCAGCACATGACGCCGAAGAAGCTAAAAAAATCGCCCTGCGACGCCATCCTGAAAAAGCCGGCTTTGTGATTGGAAATATTCTCGAAGCCTAATCATTTCATCTCATGAAAATCCGGATATTCATAAAATCTGAGTATTCATAAAAAAAGCCGGGACATAAAGCCCGGCTTTTTCAATGTTCGGATATTATGGCTTTGCCGCACTGACTACCCCTGACGGGTCACCAACATCTTTTTCACCTCTGCAATCGCATTTGCAGGGTTAAGTCCCTTTGGACATGTATTGGCACAGTTCATGATTGTATGACACCGATACAGACGGAACGGATCTTCCAGATCATCCAGACGGTCCCCTGTCGCTTCATCGCGACTATCAATTAACCAGCGGTATGCCTGCAGCAATATAGCCGGACCCAGATAACGGTCCGAATTCCACCAATAACTCGGGCAACTGGTGGAACAACATGCACACAAAATACATTCATACAGACCGTCCAGCTTCGCCCGGTCGTCCCGGCTTTGTAATCTTTCCTTACCTGAAGGCACTGGCGTTTCTGTCTGCATCCACGGCTTGATGGAGGCATACTGCGCATAAAAATGCGTCATATCCGGCACCAGATCCTTCACAACATCCATATGCGGCAGAGGGAAAATATTCACGTCCCCCTTCACATCGGAAACCGCCTTGGTACAGGCCAATGTATTCGTGCCATCAATATTCATCGCACAGGAACCACACACACCTTCGCGACAAGAACGGCGGAATGTCAAAGTGGGGTCAATTTCATTCTTGATTTTAATAATCGCGTCCAACACCATTGGCCCGCATTTATCCATATCCACATCATAGGTATCAATGCGCGGATTAGCCCCGTCATCTTCATTCCAGCGGTAGACATTAAAACGACGCACATTCGCAGCACCTTCGGCACTTTTCCAATGCTTGCCCTTTTTAAATCTGGAGTTGGCAGGAAGCCTAAATTCAGCCATGAGTTATATCCTGTCTCTTAATCCCCGTTACCGGGTCCTGTACTGTACCTACACTTAGTAAACACGCGCCTTCGGCTTGATGTAACTCACCTCATCGGTCAGCGTATAATCATGGACCGGGCGGTAATCAATACGAACCTTGCCATCTTCCAGCCAGGCCAGCGTATGCTTCATCCATTCACCATCATTACGATCCGGATAATCTTCATGCATATGCGCCCCGCGGCTTTCTTTACGGTTCTCTGCACAGTGCATCGTCACAACAGCCTGCTGCAACAGATTTTCCAGTTCCAGCGTCTCAATCAAATCGGAATTCCATACCAACGACCGGTCAGTTGTCTTCACATCCGGCAGTAAGCTATAGACGTCATCAATAAGCTTTTTACCTTCTTCCAACACTTCTGCGGTTCTAAATACAGCACAGTTGTTCTGCATGGTCCGCTGCATTTTGTCACGAATATCTGCCGTGCTCATGCTGCCTTGGGCATTGCGGTATTTATCCAGGCGTCCTAACGCCAAATCGGCATCATCCGATGGCAGCGGCTTATGCGCTGTCCCCGGCTTGACAACCTCTGCCACACGGTGTGCCGCAGAACGACCGAACACCACCAAATCAATCAGTGAATTGGATCCCAGACGGTTTGCCCCGTGTACGGACACACAGGCGGCCTCACCCACGGCCATCAGCCCCGGCACGACACGGTCAGGATCATCGGCACTTGGGTTCAGGACTTCCGCCTTATAGTTCGTGGGGATACCGCCCATATTGTAATGCACCGTCGGAATCACCGGTATTGGCTCTTTGGTCACATCAACGCCTGCGAAAATACGGGCAGATTCAGAAATCCCCGGCAACCGTTCCGCCAAAATTTCCGGAGACAGATGATCCAGATGCAAGAAGATATGATCTTTATGCTCACCCACACCGCGGCCTTCACGGATTTCGTTAGACATGGAACGCGACACCACATCGCGCGACGCCAGATCTTTCGCCGATGGCGCATAACGTTCCATGAAACGTTCGCCTTCTGAATTGACCAGATAGCCGCCCTTACCGCGGGCACCTTCTGTAATCAGAACCCCGGCACCATAAATACCGGTTGGGTGGAACTGCACGAATTCCAGATCCTGCATCGGCAGGCCAGCGCGCTGAACCATACCACCACCATCACCCGTACAGGTATGCGCCGATGTAGCAGAGAAATATGAACGACCGTAACCGCCAGTGGCCAACACTGTCATGTGCGCTTTAAAACGGTGCAACGTGCCTGTATTCATATCCAGCGCGATAACGCCACGGCATTCGCCATCGACCATAATCAGATCAATCGCAAAATATTCCACAAAAAAATCGGTCTCATATTTCAAAGACTGCTGATAGAGGGAGTGCAGCATCGCGTGACCGGTACGATCCGCTGCAGCGCAAGTACGTTGTGCTGCCGGACCTTCACCGAATTCTGTTGTCATACCGCCAAAAGCACGCTGATAGATTTTCCCTTCTTCAGTCCGGCTAAACGGCACGCCAAAATGTTCCAGCTCATAAACCGCATTTGGGGCTTCACGCACCATATATTCAATCGCATCCTGGTCGCCCAACCAATCCGACCCCTTCACAGTATCGAACATATGCCATTGCCAACTATCCGGTCCCATATTCCCCAGCGATGCAGCAATACCACCTTGTGCGGCAACAGTATGGCTGCGTGTCGGGAAAACTTTTGAAATACAGGCTGTCTTCAGGCCTGCTTCCGCAATACCCATTGCTGCCCGAAGGCCAGAGCCCCCCGCACCAATGACTATGGCATCATAAGTATGATCTGTAAGTTCGTATGCGCTCATTATTATTCTGCCTTAGAGAAATACTTTAAGAATGGCCAGAACCGACCCCAATGTCAGGATAACAATCCCAAAATTCATGGCCATCATCCCGGCAACATGCATCCACCCATGAAGATAATCTTCAATAATAACCTGCATACCCAGTTTCAAATGGTACAGGCCGGTCACCACAAATAGCAGCATCAGCAATGCCACCAACGGATTAGACAACCAGTCTACTGCAGCCTGATAATCGGCATTAACCATGCAAACCAAAGACGCCACGAACCATAAAGCCAATGGGACGAGCGCTACAGCCGTCACGCGTTGCATCCACCAATGATGTGTGCCGCTTTTTGCCGAACCCAGACCACGAACACGGCCAAGAGGGGTTTGTAAACTCATTCTGTGCTCTCCTTATACCAAGCCGTAGGCAACAACCCACGCCAACAGCGTCAGGGTTACAGCACTGATAATAACGATATAATTTGCACGGGCTGTCACCTGAAGATCAAACCCTATACCTGCATCCCAGAATAAATGACGGATGCCATTACACATATGCAGCATCAGGGAAAAGGTAAAAGCAAACAACACCAGCCGCCCGATCCAGCTTGACATACAAACTTGTACTTGCTGATAGGCATCAGGCCCCATGGCAATCGCAATAAGCCACCAGGCGATGAATACTGTGCCCAGCCCTAAAAAGAGACCGGTCAACCGCTGAAATGTGGATAAGGCCATATGAAGGCCCCACTTGTAGACTTGCAAATGCGGCGAAACAGGCCGTTTTTTATGTGCCATTTGCGGTACTCTCCCCTGTCTTTTTGAGAAAAGAGGGCTCACACCCTAAATCATAAATTAAACTTAGCTTGTTTTATTAGACACTTCCCGGAAAGAGAGCAAGTCCCTGAACCTGAATTTTAAGAATATATCGCAAAAAAGGACATTTTTTTCGTACAGATGGTCACATATAGAATTTTTTCAGGTCAGAATACCCGATCAACCTAACCTATAGACGCAACAGCATCATTCTGTTCCCGTCATTTGATGTACATGACGGCCCTGTACGACTCATACCAGATCGTAAATCCTGTATAAACGACGCAAAAGTCTTCTCTGCGCACTCCATTATTTACGCGGAAGTAACACCCAAACGTCCAGATCCAGCACGACCGCCGGATGATAATTCTTTTCATCTTCTTTATACGGGAAATCAATAGGCTGATGGTCTTTGCACCCGACCAAGCGCACACGAAGTGCCCCAATATCTTCCCGGGCCGGCAGCGGTGATTTATCCAGTATTTCTGACCAGGCATAAACCGTATCCCCAGCGACACATGGTGCGACATGCCGCCCGCCATTTATGGCCGCAACAAAGGCAGCATTCCCCAGACCATTAAAGCTTAACGCACGGCATAGAGAAATAACATGTCCGCCATACACAATCCGTTCGCCGAGACGGCCTTGTTTTTCCGTATGTAAATTAAAATGCACCTTGGCCGTGTTCTGATAAAGCCGTGTCGCCATCATGTGTTCCGCAGCCTCAATCGTCATCCCGTCCACATGATTAATTTTTTCCCCCACGTCATAATCATCCCAGGCATAGGGGGATCCGGCAAGAACCGCATCATATTGCTGAAAGTCTACACCTTCCGGCACCACCAAATCCGCAACGTCTACATTATTCTTCAGGGCAGGAATTTGTGTCTGCGGGGCAGGACTATCGACATTTCTTTTGCGGACCATGACCCAGCGTACATACTCCAATACCGGAAGGCCGTTCTGATTAATGCCGGTCGTGCGCACATATACATTACCCGTCTTCCCGTTCGAATTTTCTTTCAAGCCAATCACTTCGCTGGTGGCGGACAATGTATCGCCGGCAAAAACAGGGCGTAAAAAACGGCACTCCGCATACCCTAAATTGGCCACGGCATTAATGGAAATATCCGGCACCGTTTTTCCAAACACGATATGAAAGGTCAGGAAGTCATCCGCAGGCAGGTCTTCCATGCCATTATCCATGGCAAAAGCCGCTGATGACTGCATCGCGAAGCGTGACCCGTACAATGCCGTATAAAGACTGATATCCCCCTCTAATACTGTGCGTGGTGTCGCATGGGCCAGAATTTGGCCGATACTGAAATCTTCGAAATAATTACCTTCTGCTGTCTTACTCATCAGGTCCCCCTACGCATCCGTCTCTAGAGCCGAAATTGCTTCAGATAAGGCGACCAGCCGCTTCGCATTATCCACATGCAGATTTTCCACCAGCTTCCCTTCCACCAGCACAACCCCCTGGCCTGCGGCCTCCGCTTCTTCAAAGGCCGCGATAATGCGTCTGGACCAGTCAATCTCAGCCGCAGAAGGGGCAAAAACCTCATTGGCGATAGCCAATTGTTTCGGATGAATCAACGTCTTACCGTCAAAACCCATTTCCAGCCCCTGAATACAGCTTTCCTGGAATCCCTCCGCATCATTAAGGTCTAGATACACACCATCCAGGATAGCCAACCCTTCTGCACGCGCCGCAAGAAGGCACAACCCCAATGATGTTAACACGGGCAATCGCAATGGTGTATGACTGGCTTGTAAATCTTTGACCAGATCAGACGTCCCCATGACAAAACAGGCCAGACGGGGCGAAGCCGCCGCAATTTCTTCCGCCCGAAGCATGCCCCGGGGCGTTTCCATCATACACCATATCTTTGTATGATCCGGCACCCCTGCCGCCATCAATACGCTTTCTGCCTCTTTGACCATGGCAACACTCTCTACTTTTGGCAGTAAGACGGCATCAGGTCCTGCTGCGGCCGCGGCCACCAGATCATCACGACCCCATGGCGTATCCAGTCCATTGGTGCGGATCACTAATTCTCGCGCACCATAATCAGACGACTGGACGGCCTCTCCCACCAGACGACGCGCCTCTTCCTTGGCATCAACCGCCACGGCGTCTTCCAGATCCAAAATCAGCACATCAGCCGCCAATGACTTGGCCTTCTCCAATGCCCGTGGGTTGGACCCCGGCATATATAAAACACTTCTACGGGGGCGGGCAGTTGTCGTCATGGGATACTCCTTTCACCGATTTCTGATCTACGTCTCAGAACGTCATTCCCAAAATGTTGCATTGCGAAATTATAGCCACTATTTCGCCGAATGCAGCAGAAATAAAAAAAGGCAGGACTTTCGCCCTGCCTTTTAGATCATCAGATGTCCAGAACTCTAGTTTTTAGACAAATGCTTGTTAATCAGGCTTTCGGCAATCTGCACCGCGTTCAGGGCTGCACCTTTGCGCAGATTATCAGACACACACCACAGATTTAGGCCATGCTCCAGAGATTCGTCACGACGAATCCGACTGATATAAGTGGCATATTCACCGACACACTCGATTGGTGTGGTGTAACCACCATCTTCACGTTTATCCACAACCAACAGGCCGGGGGCTTCGCGCAGGATGTCACGGGCTTTATCTTCATCAAACGCGTTTTCAAATTCCACGTTAATTGATTCAGAATGGCCCACGAATACAGGCACACGCACACAAGTCGCTGTCACCTTGATTTCCGGGTCCAAAATTTTCGCCGTCTCAGCGATCATTTTCCACTCTTCTTTGGTGTCACCGTTATCCATGAACTTGTCGATATGCGGGATCACGTTGAAAGCGATCTGCTTTGGATACACTTCTTTTTCGATCTCGTCGTTCACAAATACGGCCCGTGTCTGGCGGAACAGTTCGTCCATGGCCGCTTTACCGGAACCGGAAACAGACTGATAAGTGGACACGACAACGCGCTTAATCGTTGCCATATCATGCAGCGGCTTCAGGGCCACCATCATCTGTGCTGTTGAACAGTTAGGATTGGCAATGATATTTTTCTTGGTGTATCCGGCAATCGCATCGGCGTTTACTTCCGGCACGATCAGCGGCACATCAGGGTCCATACGGAAATGGGAGCTGTTGTCGATCACAACACAGCCCTGGGCGCCAATTTTCTCGGCCCATTCTGCGGCAACGCTACCCCCTGCAGACATCAGGGCGATATCCGTATCGCTGAAGTCATAATTTTCCAGAGCCTGACATTTATATGTCTTTCCTCCGAAATCCACTTCCTGACCGACCGACCGGCGTGAGGCCAGTGGAATAAGTTCACCAACCGGAAATTCACGCTCTGACAGGATATTCAGCATTTCCCGCCCGACATTCCCTGTGGCACCGATAACGGCGACTTTATAAGACATTCTCTTTACTCCATTTCTCTATCTTAAGCGGCGCTGAGCGTTTCCATCTCGCGCAGAATTGCATCCCCCATACCATCAGTATTCACAGGCGTCATTCCCGGCTGCATAATATCGCCAGTACGCAGTCCTGCTGCCAATACATTGTTCACAGCCTCTTCGATCAGACGGGCTTCCGCCTCCTGCTCCAGGCTATAGCGCAACGCCATGGCAAAACTCAAAATCGTGGCAATTGGGTTTGCTTTATTTTCACCGGCAATATCCGGCGCAGACCCATGGACAGGCTCATACATGGCGTGCGCCTTACCGTTTTCGTCCTTGGCGCCCAGGGACGCAGACGGCAACATGCCCAGCGAACCTGTCAGCATCGCCGCCACATCAGACAGCAAATCACCAAACAGGTTATCGGTTAAGATCACATCAAACTGCTTTGGCGCGCGCACCAGCTGCATGCCGCAGTTATCCGCCAGCATATGTTCCAGTTCGATATTCGGATATTGCTGGGCCACCACATCGACTTCTTCTTTCCACAGCAGGCCGGATTCCATCACGTTGTGCTTTTCCGAGCTGGTCACCTTGCCCCGGCGCTTGCCCGCCAGGTCGAAAGCCACATGGGCAATGCGATGAATTTCAGAAGTGGTATAAACCTGGGTATTGATCCCGCGACGCTCACCACTTGGCAGGGTTTCAATGCCCCGTGGTTCACCAAAATACACACCCCCCACCAGTTCACGCACAATCAGGATATCCAGGCCGCTGACCAGGTCCGGCTTCAGGCTTGATGCTTCCACCAGCGGCTCAAAACACAGCGCCGGGCGCAAGTTGGCAAACATCACCAGCTCCTTGCGCAATGCCAGCAGACCTGCTTCCGGGCGCAGATGATATTCGCTCCCCGCCCATTTGGGACCACCCACAGCACCCAGCAGGATGGCATCGGCGGCTTTGGCTTTATCCAGCGTCTCGTCATGCAGCGGCTTACCATGGGCATCAATAGCAGACCCGCCCACCAAATCTTCATCAATGGCAAACTGAATACCACGATTAGTGGTCAGCCAATCTGCCACACGGCGCACCTGGGCCATTACTTCTGGCCCAATTCCGTCACCCGGCAGCATCAACAGCGAATGTGTTTTTGTCATGATTTTACCTGTTTATTCTTTTTGGCAATACAGTCCGGCCTTAAAGCCAGGGTTGCGTGGCCTTTTGCGTTTCTTCAAATTTGCTGATCTTGTCCGCTTTTTCCAGCGTCAGGCCGATATCATCCAGACCATTTAGCAGGCAATGGCGGCGGAACGGATCGATGGAAAAGGACACCACACCACCATCCGGGCCCGTGATTTCCTGCTTTTCCAGATCCACAGTCATGATCGCATTGGCCCCACGGCCCGCATCGTCCATCAGCTTATCCACTGTCTCCTGCGGCAGAGTGATCGGCAACAAGCCGTTCTTGAAGCAGTTACCGAAGAAGATATCAGCAAAGCTTGGTGCAATAATGACCCGCAGACCAAAGTCCGTTAACGCCCACGGCGCATGTTCACGGCTGGACCCGCAGCCAAAGTTATCACCGGCAATCAATATCTGCGCCGTACGATATGGTTCCTTATTCAAGACGAAGTCTTCATTTTCCGAACCATCGGCATGGTAACGCAGGTTGGAAAAGGCAAACTTGCCCAGACCTGTCCTCTTGATGGTTTTCAGATGCTGCTGCGGGATAATCATATCCGTATCAACATTAATGGTCGGCATGGGAGCCGCAACACTGCGGATTGTTGTAAACTTTTCCATCAGCCCTGCTCCTTCATCATCGGACGCACATCCGTGATATAACCTGTCACGGCCGCGGCGGCGGCCATGGCCGGGCTCATCAAATGGGTGCGTCCACCCGGCCCCTGACGACCTTCGAAATTACGGTTAGATGTAGACGCGCAACGCTCCTGCGGCTGCAATTTATCCGCGTTCATGGCCAAACACATAGAACAGCCCGGCTCGCGCCAGTCAAAGCCCGCCGCAGTCAGGATTTTATCCAGTCCTTCTTCTTCTGCTTGCGCCTTCACAAGTCCCGAACCCGGTACCACCAACGCCTCCACGCCGTCTGCGACCTGTCGCCCTTTAGCAATAACCGCAGCTTCGCGAATGTCTTCAATCCGCGCATTTGTACACGACCCGATAAAGACTTTTTGTATCGGAATTTCCACCAGCGGCGTACCCGCCTCAAGCCCCATATATTTCAGGGCCCGCTCTGTAGCCGCTTTGCGGTTTCCATCGTCCATGTCTTCAGGATTTGGCACAACATCCGTCACAGCCAACACATCCTGCGGGCTGGTACCCCAGGTGACCTGCGGGGCGATGTCTTCCGCCTTTAAGAACACTTCTTTATCAAAATGCGCGCCCTCATCGGTTTGCAATGTCTTCCAATGGGCCACGGCCTGCTCATAAGTATTGCCTTTCGGGGCTTTGGGGCGGCCCTGCAGATAGGCGAACGTCTTTTCGTCAGCCGCCACCATACCCGCGCGGGCCCCGGCCTCAATGGCCATATTGCATAATGTCATGCGCCCTTCCATGCTAAGCCCGCGTATGGCCGAACCAGTATATTCGATCACATGGCCAGTACCGCCTGCGGTCCCAATAGCCCCGATAATAGCCAGCGCGATATCTTTGGCGGTGACGCCAAAGCCCAACTCACCCGACACATCAACACGCATATTCTTCGATCGGCGCAAAATCAGTGTCTGCGTCGCCATCACGTGTTCAACTTCGGATGTGCCAATACCAAACGCCAGCGCCCCGAAGGCCCCATGGGTAGACGTATGGCTATCTCCACAAACGATCGTGGTCCCCGGTAAGGTGAACCCCTGTTCCGGCCCGACAATATGTACAATTCCCTGCCGTGCATCCAGCATCGGGATATAGTCCACACCAAACTCTTTACAGTTGGCCTCCAGTGTTTCTAACTGAATTTGGGACTGCGGGTCATCTACACGGGTGGCGCGGTCGGATGTAGTCGGCACATTGTGATCCGGCACCGCAATCATCGCCGAAGGGCGGCGCAATTTACGCCCTGTCATGCGCAAACCTTCAAAAGCCTGCGGGCTGGTCACTTCATGAATAATGTGCCGATCAATATAGATCAGGCAATTGCCATCATCCTGCTGGTCCACCACATGGCTGTCCCAGATTTTGTCATAAAGTGTCCGCGGTGATGCTGTATCTGACATATTAATTCTCGATCATTAAGGCGCGCCGTCGGCGGTTATGCTATTTTTTGCACAACCAAACGGGCCGGTCCCCATCTATGTGGGCCGCCCCGTCTTTTTTTACAAGATTTCTGCACAATGAGATCCGCATGGTGGCCTGCCACCATGCCATCTGCATTATTTCTTGCCGTAATCTTTACGTTCTGCGATTCGGGCTTTCTTACCGCGCAGTTCACGCAGATAAAATAGCTTGGCACGACGAACACGACCACGACGTACAACCTCGATTTCCGCTACATTCGGCGCATAAAGCGGGAAAACACGCTCTACACCTTCGCCGTAAGAAATCTTACGAACCGTGAAATTTGAACTCACGCCTTTATTTGAACGGGCAATACAAACCCCTTCAAAAGCCTGAAGACGCTCACGGCTACCTTCTTTCACTTTAACTTGCACACGAACAGTATCGCCCGGGCGAAAATCCGGAATGGCTTTATCAGCCGTTAGCTTTTCAATCTGTTCTTTTTCAAGCTGTTCGATAATATTCATTTTATCATCTCTCTTTCAGCATATTTACGTTTCAATCAATTTCGTTTTCTGGCCTTGGTACCGAAGCCATAAGTCCGGACGCCGTTCACGCGTCAATCTTTCTGCTTCGTCTTGTCGCCACTTACGAATATTTCCGTGGTGCCCCGACTGCAAAACAGCCGGGATTTCAATTCCTTCCCAAACCTTGGGTCGGGTATAATGGGGGTATTCAAGCAACCCCCCTTCAAAACTTTCTTCTTCCAGCGTTTCCGGATCACCGACAACACCAGGAAGAAGTCGAATAACAGCATCCATCAAGGCCATCGCCGCCAGGTCCCCCCCGGACAGAATAAAGTCCCCAAGGCTGACTTCTTTGACCTGCCGCGCGTCCAGCACTCTTTGGTCTACACCTTCAAACCGTCCACACAACAACGTGACCCCTTTTTTATCTGCCAGATCACGAGCCATATCCTGATCCAGAACCTTACCCCGTGGTGACAGATACAATACCGGCCAGTCCTCTCGCATGGCGTCCTCTGGCTGTTGCATCAATGCCGCGTCAATAGCATTTCCGACAACATCAGCCCGCATAACCATACCTGGGCCACCCCCGGCGGGGGTATCGTCCACATTGCGGTGTTTATTATCTGCGAAATCCCGAATATCAAAAACGTCCAGCGACCAGCGGTCCGCCTCTAAGGCCTTCCCCGCAAGGGACGCCCCGAGCGGCCCCGGATACCAATCCGGAAACAGGGTCAGAACCTGTGCTTGCCACATAACCGCTTCTTTCGTTCTTCCACATAGATGGCCCTACAGATCCTCACCGATTTCTGACCGGTTAATCACCATAAGACCTTCTTCAATATTCACCACTGGTACAGTGTCCTCTGTGAAGCGCACCATGACAGACTTTCCCAGCCCGTCTAACACAACTTCCACCAAGTCACCTGCACCAAAATTATGAACAGCCTTTACCGTTCCAAAGGCAACTCCTTCTTCATCCTTTACCGTCAACCCCATCAGGTCTGAATGATAATACGCATCATCCTCCAACCCCGGCAGCGCGTCACGCGATACGTACAACCGCGCCCCTTTCAGGGCTTCGGCATCATCACGTGTTTCTATCCCCGCCAATTGGGCTGCAACCCCCCCTTTTATATTATGTAAAAGAGTAATCCCATATTGATGACCTTCGGGGGCCTGCTTACTAAAAACAGTCACAGGACCATAATCACCAACTGCACGCGGGTCTTCGGTAAAAGGCTTCAGACGGACTGCACCGCGTATCCCCATGGCACCGCTTACCGCTGCCAAACATGCCCAATCCTGCTCATCAGCTTCCAGATAGAAACCACCTGCAGTAGTTGGAGATGAAGAATACGCTTTGGACACTGGATTTACTCCGCCGCACCTTCAGCAGGCTCTTCAGCCACCTCTGCAGCTTCTGCTGCTGCAGCTTCCGCCGCCTCAGCCGCTGCCGCTTTGGCTGCTTCTTCTTTTTCACGCTTCTCTTCAATGCGATCCAAAGCTTTCTGCCCGGGCTTAGCTTTATTCGGGTTATTACGCGCTGCACGTTCCATCATACCTGCGGCATCCAGAAAACGCAGAACACGGTCCGTTGGACGGGCTCCCATGCTCAGCCAGTGGCGCACACGGTCTTCAACCAGGATCACACGCTTATCGCTGTCTTTAGGTAACAGAGGATTATATGTACCCACTTTTTCAATAAAACGGCCATCACGCGGGCTTGCGGAATCCGCAATCACGATCCGGTAGTAAGGACGCTTTTTGGCACCCCCACGAGCTAGACGAATTTTCAAGGCCATATGTATTGCCTTCCTTTCTAATTACATAAATTTCACATTAGTTAACGGGGCAAAAATTGATCGAATCCCGGGGGTAATTGACCCGGGAGCGGCATACCGCCTTTCTTTCCTTTTTTACCCATTTTCTTCATCATGGTTGCCATCTGTTTATGCTGCTTCAGCAAACGATTGACATCCTGAATAGTACAGCCGGAACCCGCCGCAATTCGCTTCTTACGCGATGCATTCATCAGTTTCGGCATTTTTCGTTCTTTCGTGGTCATAGACCTGATAATGGCCTCCTGACGCTTCAAAAGGCTTTCATCAATATTGGCCTGCGCCAGTTGTTTTTGCATTTTACCAAGGCCGGGCAACATGCCTAACACACCGGACATCCCGCCCAGCTTTTTCATTTGCTGCAATTGACTGAGCAAGTCATCAAAGTCAAATTGACCTTTTTGCAATTTTTTAACCAGCTTTTCGGCATCTTCCTGCTCGATGCTCTCCGCCGCCTTTTCCACAAGGCTGACGACATCACCCATACCCAAAATACGTGACGCCACACGCTCAGGATGGAACGCTTCAATCTGGTCCAGTTTTTCACCCATACCAGCGAGCTTGATTGGCTTGCCTGTTACAGCCCGCATACTCAGTGCTGCACCGCCACGGCCATCACCGTCCATCCGCGTCAGAACGACACCTGTAATCCCAACCTGTTCATTAAACTGCTGGGCGACATTCACCGCATCCTGACCGGTTAAGCTATCGGCCACCAACAATGTTTCATGTGGCTTTGCTACATCACGAACAGCAATAATTTCAGCCATAAGAGCCTGGTCAACGTGCAAGCGCCCGGCGGTATCCAACATAACAACGTCATAACCTTGCAGCTTTGCCGCCGTCATCGCCCGCTTGGCGATATCCACGGGCATCTGTCCCGCGACAATAGGCAAGGTCGCAATACCTGCCTGTTCCCCCAAAATCTGTAGCTGCTCCTGCGCTGCGGGGCGACGAGTGTCCAGCGACGCCATCAGCACTTTCTTGCGCTCTTTTTCCTGTAATCTCTTTGCAATTTTCGCTGTTGAGGTGGTTTTACCAGACCCCTGCAAACCCACCATCAGAACGGGGACCGGGGCCACCGCCGCCAGATCAATATCCTGACTATCGCCCCCTAACATTTCTACCAGTTGGTCATTGACGATTTTGATAACCATCTGACCGGGCGTCACTGACCGTAGAACGTCCTGCCCCACTGCGCGGGACTTCACCTTCTCGATAAAGTCTTTCACAACTGGCAGTGCCACATCAGCTTCCAACAACGCCACACGCACTTCGCGCATCGCGGTATTCACATCAGCCTCATTCAGGCTACCACGGCGTTTTAGCTGGTCAAAAATATCGCCAAGTTTATTACTCAGGCTATCAAACATATGACGTTACCAGTCCTTAATTGCACATCAAATCGCACAAACAAAAATCGCACCAGTGGGCGAAAACTCGCTGACTGGTGGGCCCCCGTAGGCGCAATTATGTTATTTCGTTCCGTTAGGAATGGCTGGAAATTATGCTTCCCCCCCTGCAGAGTCAAGCAAAAACAGCGGAAGAATGCGCCGCCGCACCGTTTCCCGCCCTCTTTTCCGAACGCGGGCTTCTTACGGCCGTTATGCAGCGTTAATACGCAATTAGCACGTAAAAACACACTGCCTTGCCATATAGCGTGTTCCCATTACCGTCTTACGAAAGGCACAACATGACCCAGTCGTATGCATATGAGTAATATTTGGTTGGAAAGCTGCGGCATATCTGTTCAAATGCGGCAATATTTCGATACATCGAAACTTAATATATTCATATGGTGACCTATGCCGTCGCAAGCACAAAACACTGAACCATCAACCACGAACACGGGCACACACAAAAGTAAAATATCCCGTCATATCGGTCTATGGCTAGGCATAGCCATTCTCATGTTCACATTAATAGTCCCCGCACCCGAAGGCATGCCCGCACCCGCATGGCATGTTGTCGGGGTTGGTCTGCTGATGGCCTGTTGGTGGGCGACCGAAGCCCTGCCCGTGCCTATCACTTCTCTATTACCCATGGTTCTTTTTCCCTTGATCGGCATCACCAGCATGAAAGCGGCAACAACCCCCTATGCCCAACCGGTCATCTATCTGTTATTCGGGGGATTCGTCATTGCCACGGCACTGGAACGCTGGAACTTGCACCGCCGACTAGCCCTATATGTTCTCAACCTCGTGGGCGATCACCCTGCCGCCATTATTGCTGGTTTTATGGGGGCCACCGCCTTTCTCTCCATGTGGATCAGCAATACCGCCAGCACCATCATGATGATCCCGATTGCCCTGTCTTTGGCACATGTTATTTTAAGACCCCAACGGGAAAAAGGGCATGCCTTCAGCCTCTGTCTGGTTCTTGGTATTGCGTATGCCGCCAGCATTGGTGGACTGGGGACATTAATCGGCACGCCGCCAAATGCGCTGGTCGCGGGCTTTATGGCCAGTGAATACAATATCCAAATCGGTTTTGTGCAATGGATGGCCTTTGGGCTGCCTGTCGTAATTGTTATGGTCCCCTTGGCCTGGTTTATCTTAACCCGGTGGGTCTTTCACTTCCAACTCGACCATAACCCGCAAGCCCATGACGTCATCCGCACGGAACTGACGAACATGGGGCGCTGGACACGGCCCGAACGACGCACGGCCTATGCTTTTATCACCATTGCTTTATTGTGGATTACCCGGCCACTACTACAAAAATATTTAGGCCTACCCGGATTAAATGATGCCCTCATTGCCGTCGGCGGGGCCATTTCCTTGTTTCTAATCCCTGCTGGCAATCATAAAGACAACCCTTCGGAAAAGTCACAGTCCTTATTGGATTGGGAATCGGCAAGCCGGATCCCTTGGGGAGTTTTATTGCTTTTTGGTGGCGGCATGAGCCTCGCCGCCGCCGTCAATAGCTCTGGTCTCGCTTTATGGCTCGGGGAACAACTCGCCGGATTAACAACACTGCATATGCTCTTATTGCTCTTTGCCCTGGTCAGTCTGGTGATTTTTTTAACAGAATTGACCAGTAATACAGCAACGACTGCCGCGTTACTCCCTGTGCTGGGGGCGATCGCCGCACCCGCGGCTTTTGACCCAATGATGCTAGCAGCCCCGGCAGCGCTCGCCGCAAGCTGCGCCTTTATGCTTCCTGTCGCCACCGCCCCTAATGCCATCATTTATGCCAGTGGCGAAGTCACTATTGCGCAAATGGCGCGCGCCGGATTTTGGTTGAATATTGTCGGCATTTTTATTGTCAGCACGCTTTCTTATTTTCTGGTACCGATTATTTTTCTGCCATAGCAGGACCAATTTTGAAATACAGAGCTATCCCTCTCTAGCCGCACGCAACACATTTTCCTAGACTCTGGGCGATAATCTCCCATATATGAGCCTATGACAACAACATCACGCCCCCATAACGTTCGCCCCTTCCTGAAAATGCATGGTCTGGGCAACGACTTTGTCATTTTTGACGGCCGGCAGACCCCTCTGGATCTGTCCGTTGCCCAGGCGCGGGCAGTTGCGGACCGCAAACGTGGTGTGGGATGCGATCAAATCATCACATTACAACCTTCCTCTGTGGGGCAGATCTTTATGCGGATCCAAAATGCCGATGGGTCAGAGGTTGATGCCTGCGGCAATGCCACACGTTGTGTGGCTCGTCTTATCATGGATGAAATGGGAACGGACAACACCACCATTGAAACCGGGGCCGGATTATTGCGCGCGGCACGACAGGATAACTTAATCACTGTCGATATGGGCATTCCCAAACTGGGCTGGTCGGACATACCTTTGGCACGGGAAAATGACACGCTACATGTTGATTTTCAATGTGCCATGTTATCAGATCCTGTTGCCGTCAATGTGGGTAATCCACATGTTGTTTTTTTTTGTGGATAACATTGCCACTATCCCCCTGGAGGACCTTGGCCCGCAGATCGAACATGACGCTCTGTTTCCTGAACGCGTCAATGTCAGCATTGCTGAAGTTAAAAGCCGGGATAATATTATTTTGCGCGTCTGGGAACGCGGGGCTGGCATTACCGAAGCCTGCGGTACTGCGGCCTGTGCGACAATTGTTGCCGCCAGCCTGCGGGGGCTGGTCGACAGGGTGGCCACAGTGAACCTTGCGGGGGGCGTCCTGAACATGTCATGGGATGATCACGATCATATTCATATGACCGGTCCGGCAACACCCACCTTTATGGGAGAGGTCTTCCTCCGGGAGGGACCATGACCCAATATAATCGCCCCACAAGGCAGCAACCCGAAGTCGTGACTTTTGGATGTCGGCTTAATACCTATGAATCCGAAGTTATCCGCTCCCACGCAACGACGGCCGGGTTGAATAACGCTATTATTTTCAATACGTGTACAGTCACCGCTGAAGCTACACGTCAGGCGCGTCAGGCTATTCGTCGCGCCCACCGTGAAAATCCGGATGCGCAAATCATTGTCACCGGATGTGCCGCACAGGTGGACCCAGAGCAATTCGCACAGATGGACGAAGTCCATAAGGTCCTAGGCAACACGGAAAAAATGGACCTGCAATATTATCAGGTCCCAACACAGGATTTCGGCATCGCCGACAGTGAAAAAGTCAGCGTGAATGATATTATGTCCGTGACCGAAACCGCCGGGCATCTCATCAGTGGTTTTGAAGAAAGAAGCCGTGCCTTTATCCAGATCCAGAACGGATGCGATCACCGCTGTACATTTTGTGTGATCCCCTATGGCCGGGGAAATTCCCGCTCTGTCCCCGCTGGGGAAGTGATAAAGCAAATTCAGCATCTTGTGGAACAAGGTTATCGTGAAGTAGTGCTAACGGGTGTTGACATTACCTCTTACGGGGCGGACCTTCCCGGCCCTTCCAGTTTAGGGCTCCTCTGCCAGACAATACTCAAACTTGTACCTGACTTGCCTCGGCTCCGCCTGTCATCTATCGATTCTATAGAGGCTGACGACACCCTGTTTGATGTCATCACCACACAAGAACGTCTTATGCCGCATTTGCATCTTTCGCTACAATCCGGGGATAATATGATCCTCAAACGCATGAAGCGTCGCCACAGCCGCGAAGACAGTATAGAATTTTGCCAGCGGGTACGGGCCGCACGACCTGACATGGTCTTTGGCGCCGATTTTATCACAGGCTTTCCCACTGAAACTGATGAGATGTTCAACAATACCCTGCGTCTCGTTGATGAATGCGATCTGACGATGCTGCATGTCTTTCCCTATTCCGAACGCGAAGGCACGCCTGCGGCGCTGATCCCCGGCAAAATCCCCGGTGACGTGCGCAAGGCCCGTGCCGCGCGCCTGCGCGCCGCTGGTGACGCCCGCCAGGATGCCTTCCTGCAACAACAGGTGGGCCAAACACGTTCAATCCTGCTGGAAAAGGCCACCGATCAGCCCGGCACCTATCTGGGCCATACGGAACATTTCACGCCTGTGCGCCTAAACGGTCCTGCAGACGGTCCCGCCTTAAAAACAGGGCATATTGTCAGCGCCCGCATTACCGGTTACAAGGATGGCATTCTGCACGCAGACGTTCTGTAAATCCTGTCATAAAGTGATCATGCCGTTATGAGCGATACACCCAAGAAAAAAGGTTGGTTTCAACGCCTGAAGGCGGGCCTGTCCCGCAGTAAATCAGCAATCTCCGGCGGCATTGGCAGCATTTTCACCAAACGCAAGCTGGACGCCACCACCCTTGAAGAACTGGAAGATCTGCTGATCACCTCTGATCTGGGCGTCGAAGTCAGCATGCGCATCTGCGAAAATCTGGCACAAAACCGCTATGACAAGGAAATCAGCCCGGAAGAGGTGGAAGAGGTCCTTGCCACCGAAATCACCAGCATTCTGGAACCTGTGGCCAAGCCGCTAGAAATCAATCCGGAACACAAGCCCCATATCATCCTTATGGTGGGTGTGAACGGCAGCGGCAAGACCACCACCATTGGCAAACTGGCCAAACAGTTCCTGGGCGAACGTAAAACCGTGATGCTGGCCGCAGCCGATACCTTCCGCGCCGCCGCCATTGAACAGTTACAAGTCTGGGGCCAGCGCAATAACGTACCCGTCATTTCCGGCAAGGAAGGTGGCGACCCGGCAAGCGTCGCCTTCGAAGCCGTTGAACAGGCCCGCGTCCAGAAAACAGACGTGCTGTTAATCGATACCGCTGGCCGCCTGCAAAACCGCGCCGAACTGATGGAAGAACTGGCCAAGGTTGTCCGCGTGATCCGCAAACAGGATGAAAGCGCGCCCCATGACACCGTACTGGTACTGGATGCCACCACCGGCCAAAACGCGCTTAATCAGGCCCAGGTCTTCAGCGAAGTGGCCGATGTCAGCGGCCTGATCATGACCAAGCTGGACGGCACGGCCCGCGGCGGTGTGCTGGTGGCCTGCGCCGATAAATTCGGCCTGCCTATCCATGCTATTGGGGTCGGTGAGAGCATTGATGATCTGCAAGCCTTCAAGGCTGATGACTTCGCCAACGCTCTTGTGGGACGCGAAAGCTGATATCTTTCATCTTTTTTTTACCTCATCACCGCATTATTATCCGTAACTACACTTACCTTGTAAAATAGTGGTGACGTATCGTGTCTCAATCGCCCGACTCTAAAAATATAACGACGCTCACAGATGAATTGATTATGAGCGATGAATTCCCCTCTCTTTTCACGACATATTTCACAGAATGTCTACAATCCTCATTGGCTGACGCCACCGCAGCCGGACATACATTGTACGGTATATTAGACGGTGAAATTGTTGAAGTTCCCGCCAGTTTTGAATTGGACGATGAAACGGATGAGGACGACATCATATGAACCAAATGCCACAATGGATATGGATCATCGCCGGGATTAGCGGCTCAGGCAAAAGTACAATCACTGGCAATGACCGCTTTAGTGAGAAGCTCCCTGACATGCCGGTCCTGAATGTCAACGATGTCCAGAACGTATTACACACACAATTTCCCGATCTGACCAAAGAAAAGTCATATGAACAGGCGGTTGAGATGGTGTCCATGGACGCCCATATGTTCATAGATGCCGAACAACCCTTCTGTATTAAAACGGCGTTACGTAGCGATCGATTCAAAAAAGTGGCAGAAAAGGCAAGAGCTAAGAATATCCGCATTGGTATGATTTATGTCGGGCTATCCAGTCTGGAACTGGCCCATAAGCGTCTACAAAACCGCGTTACCGCAGGCGATTCAACGTTGCAAACCGTCACGCTGGATGACTTAAAAGCCGATTGGCAAAGCAGCCTGAATAACCTGTCATGGTTTGCACCGCGTGTGGATCGTTTATTGATATACAACAATGATGACCCCAATGGCCGCCCCGCACTCATTGCAGAAGGCAAAGACGGAAAGGTCCAGATTCTCAATACGCTTTCCATACCCGATATAACCGACATTTTACTGCCTATTAGCGGCATGTAAGCCTTGCCCTTTTATCCCTTGCAGCTATAGTCGCGGCTATGAACCAACTCCTAAAATTATTGATCGAAGCCGGCCCGATTATTCTTTTCTTCATTGCCAACGGCCAATGGGGACTCATGACGGCCACAGCCATCTTTATGGCGGCGATGATTGTTTCCATGGGCATGTCCTATGCCCTGACCAAACATATTCCCCTGATGTTATGGATTTCTGTTTTCCTTGTCTTGGTCTTTGGCGGGGCCACCCTGTACTTTGACGATGAACTGTTCATCAAATTGAAGCCAACCATATTATATGGCCTGTTCTCCGTCACCCTGATGTTTGGTTATTTGACCAAACGCCCCCTGATAAAAACGCTGTTCGAAAGTGGTTTCCCCCCGCTCGCAGATATCGCCTGGCATAAAATGACCCGAAACTGGGGGCTGTTTTTTGCCGCCATGGCCCTCTTGAATGAATATATCTGGCGCAATTACGCGACAGATACATGGATTGCATCAAAACTGGCCGTCTTTCTTCCGCTCTCACTGGTCTTTGCTATGGCGCAGACCCCTTTGATCCTGAAGTATCAACAGGATGATGATACAGACGATTCCCCTTCGGCTAACTAACCTCACACCATGTCAGCCTACAGTCCGCGATCTGAAAAGAGCTTTTATAAAACTGGCTGAATAAGCGATTTGGCCGCCGCCAGATCGAAATCGCCGTTCTGGCCATCAGGGTTTGTGAACGGCGCAAAAACACCCTGGTTATGAACCTGCTGATAATGTGCCAATGCCCAATATACACTGGGAAAGGCGATCTCATCCCACGGAATTTCTGACCAGCGCAGCAAAGCCACATCAGTACTTTCCGGCCCCGGGGCAATATCCGCCGTGCTTAAACTTGAAATATACATCATCTGTACCTGGGAAATCCGTGGAATCGAATAAACAGCCAGTAACGCCTTTGGCACGATTGTAGCACAGGCTTCCTCCCGCGCCTCCCGCATCGCCCCCTGTTCCGGCGTTTCTTTTTCTTCCATGAAGCCTGCCGGGATCGTCCAAAAACCGACACGTGGGGCGATCGCCCGGCGGCACATTAAAAACCGTGGCTCACCATCATCGGCTTTGTTCCAGACGCATACACTCCCCACCACAATTTTGGGGTTCTCATAATGGACAAAGTCACAATTATTACAAACCAGACGTTCGCGTTCATCGCCTTCCGGTGTTTTGCGACTAAATGAATGGTTTTGTGATGGTTGATTTTCTAAAGACATAACACATTATGTCATGAACTGCGGTAAGGCCTAAATAATTTTAAATGCGGATATCAACAATTTGCCCCAGCTTTACAAAGGCCGGAGACTGGCTCCCCACATCCGGGCTTTCACGCAAATTCAAATTCACATTTTGCGAAACAGTATTTGATGCAACTTCTTCACTCTGCTGTGATGCCCGCAATTCTTCTATTCGTTGCTGGCGTAATGTTTCCTGCGTTTTTTGAACCGCATCACGATTTTGGCGAATAAGGTCTTGCTTAAGCAGCTCTCTGGCCTCGACCTGCTTATCTGTCTTTTGCTGCTGATCCGGACGACGTTCCTGAAGGGCCTGTTCCTGCACCCTTTTTGCATCTGCAAACGCAGATATCGTCTGAAAAAGCTGTGGATTGGATGATACTTTCATCCCGATAACTCACTTATTCTCATTCGTTATACTAACATACGCCATATCTTATAAATAAGATCCATGGTCCATGCGTCAATATTATAACATTCTTTTCTGGAATCACCGGTCACGATTCTGTGACGGGTCTGTTATTTTAAGGGGAACCCCGTAAAATATCTACCTGTTTTTCCAATGCGCCGCGCAACTCCTCCGGCACAAGGGGTAAGGCCCGTTCATACGCCTTTACGGCCTTATCCTTTTCCCCCAAAACCAAATAGGCCCGCCCCAGACGAAGCCATCCTTCCATGTCCTCCGGCTCCCGCTCTAGTCGGTCTGCCAATTGTGCGACCATGCCGCGGATCATGTTCATCTGTTCTGTCTGTGACAAACGTGACACATCATCTACCTGCTCAGGATCCAGTGGCGGGGCCATCCCCGCTGCCCCTGACATCGCTTCAATCTCATTTGTCGTACGCCCTAACTCACGTAAAAGATTGTCTGCACGACGACGGACCTGCTCTACCCACCCGGCCTCGGCAGGGGCAGACCGGAGCAACGCTTGCCAACGGGCTAACGCGGCCTCTTTATCACCGCTCTGATAAGCGGCCAATCCCAGATAATATTCGATACCCGGATGGCCCGGGGCTGCCTGCACGCCGCGATCAAGAACCAGTTTAATTGCCGGGCTGATTGTCCCACCGGATAAAATCATCAGACTTTCGGCATACATCACCTGCACGTCACCCTCTTCTGGCGCAAGCCTTGCGGCGACAGCAAAAGCCTTTGCCGCTTCATAATGCTGGCCAATTTGACCTTGCAAGCGGCCCAGGTACACCCAACCCTTTACCTCCTCCGGATGACGGGCCAGCCTATCTTGCAGCCGCGAAATCAATTCTTCATTACTTGGCATAGGTGAGCCTGCTGCCTCGCGATTTTCTCTCTTCTGCGCAACGTCCTCTGCCTGACCCACGCGGCGAAAATCCGTCATGTCTGGACGACCCAACGTGAAATATAGGGAAGAAACCCCCAACATGATAAACACGATCAATATGGTAAAGCCCATCGGGGCCATGAGCTTTGTTTCAGGGACCATGGGCTTTGTTTCAGTGAGCGTGCCCTCTGTATCCGTCTGCACCGCAGGCGCGTCAGACGCAGCAGCCCGTAATAACCGGCGCTTAATTTCAATGCGGGCCTGTGCTGCCTCGGCTTCACCGATCAGCCCTTGATGCAGATCCCGATCCACCTCCTCTAGCTGGTCACGATAAATATCCGTTTCGCGGGCTTCCAATTGATCTAATTCACGGTGCCCACGAACGCTCCAGAGCACACATGACACTGCCCCTATAAACATCACGCCCAGCACCAGCCAAATCATGACCTGCTCCCCCCGTCATCTTTAACATCGTCAACGGAGGCCGCCATCAATTCCGCGACACGTGCTGTTTCTGCCTCTGTGAGTGTCGGCACGTCTGCCACATTTGACCGCTGGCGATAAAAAATCAGTAATATGATTCCACCCCCTACAGCCAGTAATAATGGTCCTATCCACAATAAAACTGTGCTGGTTTTAAACGGAGGCTGTAACAAAACCCAGTCACCATAACGGGCGACCATAAACTCCTTGATCTCCGCTTCATTGTCCCCGGCGGCAATACGTTCCCGGACAATTTGTCGTAAATCTGTTGCCAATGGTGCATTTGATTCATTAATGGCCTGATTTTGACAAACCAGACAGCGCAACTCTTTCATCACACGCTGGGCTTTGGCTTCCAGGGCGGGGTCAGCCAGACGACCTTCATCAACAGCCACTGCATGGGCCATATGCGCCCCGCCGACGACCACACACAACAACACCCCCACGATAACCGGATTAAATACTGAAGATACCCACGCAGAATATCGTATCATTGGTCCTGTACCTTCGCGGTTCTATGGCGTGCTTTTTCAATCATGGGCAGGATTTTTGCTTCCACATCGCCTGTATTTATCGGGCCGATATGTTTGTAAACGATGCCACCATGACCATCGATGACAAATGTTTCCGGCACCCCATACACGCCCCAATCAATACCAACACGTCCGTTTACATCCGCCCCAATTTTCAGATACGGATTTCCCAGTTTTGACAGAAACCGCTGTGCATCAGCAGGTTTGTCTTTGTAATTGATACCATACAGTGCCACATCATGATCCTGCGCCAACGCCGTAAGATAGGGGTGTTCCACACGACACGGCGCACACCATGAGGCAAAAACATTAACCACCGTCACCTGTCCCTGCCGCAAGTCTTCATCTGTAAAATGATCTGCACTGCCCTCAAGGTTTGGCAGGGAAAACGCGGGCACGGGTTTTTCCAAAAGAGCAGACGGTATTTCACGTGGTTTTAAAGTCAGGCCAATGCCCAATGCCACGGCCAATATCAGGAAAAGCAATAATGGTAAGAGTGCTTTAATGCGCATTCGTCCCTCCGTGGTGCCCCATGCGCTTTTTCGGTGCCCCCACCCGAAGACGGCGATCTGTCAGAGAAACCAGCCCCCCCAGCACCATTAACGCAGCACCAGCCCATAACCACGGCAGCAGGGGTTTGTGATATAATCTCACAGCCCAACGGTCACCTTCCGCCTCACCACGGGTCTGTCGCTCACCCACAACAGCAAATAAATCGCCGCCGGGCATTGAATGAATGGCTGCTTCTGTGGTTTCCATCGGCGGATTAAAATATGTACGGCTTTCTGGCTGCAACGCCTTAACAGCCACCCCATTTTTCGTGACCTGAATATGCCCCCGCAGGGCCGTGTAATTCGGTCCAGCGACAGGCTCTACCCCTGTAAATGTAAAATCATAACCCGCAACATGAAGGACATCACCCGGCTTGACGATATCCAGCACTTCGGTTTGCCAGCTACTGGACGCCGTAACACCTAAAATCAGGATTGCCATTCCACCATGAGCAAAGGTCATCCCCCAAACGGATTTAGGCAGATGCCGTACCCGTTTGGCAGCACCCTGCAGCCCGCCACTTTCTGCACGCAATGATGTCAATCTTAGTTTTGCGAAAAAGTCCTGAAGCGTTGCCAGAAGCAGCCACACACCTAGCCCCACGCCCGCCACGGCCATCACCGGGCCTTTACTATTAAGATAGGCTGTCACAAGGGCCGCTATCACTGACAGGACACTAACCACACGCAACCGCCCCCATACCGCCCCCACGTCAGCACGCTTCCAACTTAAATGTGGGGCCACGCCCATGGCAATGACCAAAGGGATCATTAACGGAATAAACGTGCCGTTAAAATAAGGAGGTCCGACCGAAACCTTATCACCCGTCACCGCATCCAAAAACAACGGATATAACGTGCCCAGCAACACCGTGGCCGTGCTTACGGAAAGGAGCAAGTTATTGAAAACCAATGCCCCTTCACGACTAAACGGCGCAAACAAACCGCCAGGCTGCAATTGCCCTGATTTAAGAGCATAAAGTGTCAGGCTGCCCCCGATCACGAGGCAAAGAAAAATAAGGATAAACACCCCGCGTTCCGGGTCCGTTGCAAAGGCATGAACAGATGTCAACACCCCTGAACGCACTAAAAACGTCCCCAATAAACTGAAAGAAAAAGCAATAATCGCCAGTAATACCGTCCAGCTTTTAAGACTGTCGCGTTTTTCCACCACGATCGCGGAATGCAATAATGCGGTTGCCACCAGCCAGGGCATAAAGGAGGCATTCTCCACCGGGTCCCAGAACCACCATCCGCCCCAGCCTAATTCATAATAGGCCCACCATGATCCTAACGCGATACCAATGGTCAGAAAAACCCATGCGGCCAATGTCCATGGCCGAACCCACCGCGCCCATACCGGGTCCACACGTCCTTCGATCAGTGCCGCCACCGCAAAAGAAAAGGCGATAGATAATCCCACATACCCCAAATACAAAAAGGGAGGGTGAAAAGCCAGGCCGGGGTCCTGTAACAATGGATTTAACCCTCGCCCTTCTAACGGCACCGGAAAAACACGCTCAAAAGGGTTCGACGTCAGCAAGATGAATAAATAAAACCCGGTCGCAATCAAAGCCTGCACCCCTAACACACGGGCTTTGAAGGATAGGGGTAAATTGCGCCCCCATAGGTCCACCGCTGCACCGAAAAGTGCCAAAATCAGCACCCATAACAGCAGCGATCCTTCGTGATTACCCCAAACCCCTGATATTTTGTACAGCAAGGGCTTTTGGGAATGGGAATTTGCCACAACATTTAAGACGGAAAAGTCTGAGACAATATAGGCATTCATCAGACATAAAAAAGAAATCACAACGAATAACAATTGCCCGATAGCCGCACCAGACGCCACCGTCATGAGCCGCCGATCAGATCGCACCGCCCCCCACAACGGCAAACTACCCTGAATGACCGCAAGGGCGAAAGCCAGAATAAGCGAAAAATGACCGATCTCTACTGTCATCATTGTCCTTTGAAAACTGCCTCACCTTCGCCTTTTTCCGGCGTGTCACCGGAACCAGACACGCCATGGCCGTCACCTTGCCACGTACCCGCTTTTTTCAGGGCCTCTGCCACTTCCTTGGGCATATAGTTTTCGTCATGTTTGGCCAACACCTCAGTCGCCATAAAAACCTCATCTGGACGCAAGGTACCTTCTGTGACCACGCCCTGCCCTTCGCGAAATAAGTCCGGCAATAATCCTTTATAGTATACCTGCACAGCTTCTGCCCCGTCCGTAATCGCAAAGGCGTGGGTAATGCCATCGGGTAACATCTTATAACTGCCGTCCTCCACAAGTCCGCCCAAACGGAACCGCTGCCCCATCGGCAATTGCTTTTCTTTCACCTCGCTGGGTCCATAAAAAAAGACAATATTTTCTTCCAACGCCGTCAGGACTAAAGCCACCGCAACCCCCAGCACGGCCAATCCCCCGACCACCATATATAAACGGCGGCGTTTACGTGCGCTAACCGAAGACAAGCTCATCCCACATCCCCTGACGTGGTGACATGCCCACCGCGTCGACGGCGCGGGTTTTGTGCTTCTAGTTTTTCGAGCAACCGCTGACCCTGGCGCATGCGTCGCCAACTTTGCCAGGCCAGCACCAAAAGCAGACCCAGGCTCACGGCATAGGCTGGCCAGATATACACACCGTATCCACCCATGGCAAAGAATGTCTCCATCCTAATTGTCTCCCAACTGGGCCATACGCAACGCCCTAATTTTACGCCCGATCAATAACGTTTTCACACGCCATAATAAAATCACGAAGAAATAAGCCTTAAACGCGCCGATCATTAATAACAAAGGCCAGAGCATCTCCGGATGAATACTCGATCCTCCCATTTTGAAGAGCGACGCCGGTTGGTGTAGTGTGTTCCACCAGTCTACCGAAAATTTAATTATCGGCACATTCACAAACCCCACCAGTGCTAAAATCGCGCAGGCTTTGGCGGCTTTTATAGGGTCTTCGATTGCCTCCCAAAGTGCCATGTAACCAAGATACAGAAATAGTAAAATCAACACAGACGTTAAACGCGCATCCCACACCCACCATGTTCCCCACATCGGCCGCCCCCAAAGACTCCCCGTGATAAGGGCGATAAGGGTAAAGGCCGCACCGATCGGGGCCGCTGCCCGCGCAATCTGGTCCGCCAGAGGGTGTTTCCAGATTAAGCTTGATGCACTGGCCACCGCCATAACACTATAGCCAAGCATCGCCATATAGGCTGCGGGAACGTGCACATACATAATGCGTACGGTAGCCCCTTGCTGGTAATCATCCGGTGAGGCAAAAAAGACCATATACAGCCCTCCCGTCAGCAGGATAACCGTTACGGCCATGAGCCACGGCAACAGCAAATCGCTGAGGCGTATAAAACGTGCAGGATTAGCAAACTTATGCATGGCAGTGGTGTACCCTGTCCTTATATCCTAATCAAGTCACAAACCCCGCTCTTAATAACCGACGCTGTGATGAGGCCCCCTTACTCCAGCCCCAGACGCAATGCGGCGGCGGCCGCCCATGGGGCCAGCACCATCGATGTTAACGTAAAGGCCCCTAATATCATTAAATGTGGTGCAGGCTCAAATCCCCCAATGGCAGCATCAACCGCCATCACACCAAATATTAAAAATGGAATATATAACGGTAAAACCAGCAATGACAGCAGGACCCCGCCTCTGCGTAGTGATAATGTGAGTCCCGCACCAATGGAACCGATAAAACTAAGTCCCGGGGTCCCGATTAACATGGCAGATAACAGCGGCCACATCCCCTCTGCAGGCATATTCATAAAAACAGATAAAAGCGGGGCGATCACAATTAACGGCAGTGCCGTTGTCATCCAATGGGCGATAGATTTTGCCAACACCGTCATTTCCAGCGGCATCACAGATAAAACAAGTTGATCCAGGCTGCCATCTTCATAATCAGCCTGAAACAAACGGTCCAACGACAAAAGGCACGCTAACAGGGCCGCCACCCAGATCACGCCAACGCTCACCCGTGACAGAATGTTGGCTTCCGGCCCTATGCCCAGCGGAAATAAACTCACAACAATAATAAAAAAGGCGACTGACATGCCTGATGATGCCCCCTGCCGCCATGACAGGCGGCAATCGCGCAAGATAATGGAAAAAAAGGCCGTCATACGCCCTCCTCTATCAGAGGGGCCGTGACAAATTCATCTAACTGTACTTCACACATCTGTACATTTTTCAAACCCAGATCCTGATGAGTTGCCGCAACAATGATACCCTGTCTTTGTAAATGCGATTGCATGATCGTTGCGAGGACATCCCGGCTATCATGATCCAAACCCACAACGGGTTCATCCAAAAGCCATATGGGTACATCATCGCGCAACAGCAATCGTGCCAATGATGTCCGGCGTGTCTGCCCGCTTGATAAATAACGCACGGGCAAGTCCGCCAAATCATGAATATGTAATTGGGTCATGGCCTGTTGGATGCGTTCACCCGCTGTTGGAACCCCATTGAGGGATGCCCAGAATTTAAGATTTTCAGTAACCGTCAGGTCGCTTTTCAATCCTTCTTTATGTCCCAGATACTGTATAGATTGTCGAAAGAAATCGCGGTCCTGGTCATTCGTGACATCATCAAGGGAAAAATGACCACTGTAAGGGGCCAGAAAACCCGCCATCATGCGCAAAAGGCTGGACTTTCCCGCGCCATTGCGGCCCTTGAGGATCAATAGCTGTCCCGCCCGCACTTGAAACGCCAGCTTTGCAAAAAGCAATCGTTCTCCCCGCACGCAAGAAAGGCCATGTCCCTGAAATTGCTGTATCAGCATCTATCGTCCGTCATTTTCAATCCGCCACAGCTATAACATCTTCAGACCTGGGGCCGAAATATTTTATGCCTTTCAGGATCATTTATACTCGATAAGACAGTCTTCTAAATCCCCGCTTAAATCACCGCCGTATCATCAGCACGATACCGTTTCCTTGTCTGAAATATGAATTTTCTAGCCAGATTATCGAAGTCGCACATCTTCTCTCAAAAACTGCACTAACTCAACGTTGACACAAGTCATGTGAATTGCCATCTTAATTTCATAGTGTTTGAAATGACATCGAGACTGATTATTTTCAAAAAACACAAATTTATAAGTAAAAAATACAAATTACAGCAGATCATAAAGAATCTGCGTGACTTATGTACCCAATGTTAAGGACGACAGAAATATCATGTCAGCAGTAAAACCAATTAAGAAAATCCTGGTCGCTAACAGGGGGGAAATCGCAATTCGTGTATTTCGCGCCTGTCATGAGCTTGGTATTACATCCGTAGCGATTTACGCACATGAAGACCGCCTTTCTCTGCACCGGTTCAAAGCAAACGAGGCCTACCAGGTAGGCGAAGGCAAAGGCCCGGTTGAAGCATATCTTGATATTGAAGACATCCTACGTATTGCGAAAGAAGCAGATGTTGACGCCATCCATCCCGGCTATGGCTTCTTATCCGAAAACCCGGATTTTGCTGAACTATGTGCGCAAAACGGGCTGAACTTTATCGGCCCAAGCCCCGAAACCATGCGGTCACTCAGTAACAAAGTGAGTGCCCGTAATTTGGCGATAAGTGCGGATGTCCCTGTGATTCCTGCCACCTCTGCACTACCTGACGATGGTGAAGAAATCAAAAAACTGGCGGCAGATATTGGCTACCCCGTCATGATTAAAGCCAGCTGGGGCGGCGGTGGCCGCGGAATGCGTGCGGTTGATAACGAAGCGGACCTGTTGGAAAACGTGGAGGCAGCCCGCCGCGAGGCCGGAGCCGCCTTTGGGAATAACGAAGTCTATCTTGAAAAGAAAATCGACACCGCCCGTCACGTGGAAGTGCAGATTCTCGGCGATACCCACGGGCAATTGGTTCACCTGTTTGAACGGGATTGTAGTGTACAGCGTCGCCACCAAAAGGTCGTGGAACGCGCCCCGGCCCCTTACCTGAACGAAGAACAACGTCAGCAAATCTGCGCTTCTGCGACACAGCTCGGCCGGAAGGCAAATTATGTTAATGCGGGTACTGTGGAATTCCTGCAAGACGCGAAGACCGGCAAATATTACTTCATCGAAGTCAACCCCCGTATCCAGGTGGAACATACAGTTACCGAACAGGTAACCGGACTGGATATCGTCAAAGCCCAAATTATCATCGCCGGGGGCGGTAAAATCGGCACAGATGAAGTCGGTGTTCCGCTGCAAGACGACATCAAAATGAACGGGCATGCGCTGCAATGCCGCATCACAACCGAAGACCCCACAAATAATTTCATCCCTGATTACGGGAAAATCATTACCTATCGCTCACCCGCCGGGCCAGGTATCCGTCTTGATGCCGGAACAGCTTATTCAGGGGCGGTCATCACCCGTTTTTACGACAGTTTATTGGTGAAGGTCACCGCCAGCGGTCACAGTGAGGCCGAAGCCATCAGCCGGATGAACCGGGCGTTATCAGAGTTTCGCATTCGCGGCATTGAAACAAATGTCCAGTTTTTACGTGGTCTGCTCGCCCACGAAAAATTCCTGTCTCACCAATACACAACCCGCTTTGTGGATGAAACGCCAGAACTTTTCGATCTGGCAACCCGCCGGGGCATGACAACGAAATTGTTGCACTATATCGGCGATATCATTGTCAATGGGAACCCCGAAGTCAAAAATCGTCCACGCCCGACCCGTCTGGAAGAGGCCAAAACCCCCCGCCTCACCCATAATAATATTCCTGACGGCACGCGCCAGAAATTACAATCTCTCGGTGCCAAAGGTTTTGCGGATTGGATGAAGGCACAAAGCCAGCCGTTGGTGACAGACACCTCGTTCCGGGACGCGCATCAATCTTTGATCGCAACCCGCATGCGCAGCCGGGACCTGCAACGCATCGCCCCGTTTTACGCCCGCAACCTTCACAACCTCTTGTCTGTAGAAGACTGGGGCGGGGCCACATTTGATGTCGCCATGCGCTTCCTGAAAGAAGACCCATGGGAACGCCTTGCCAATCTGGCTGATGCTATGCCAAACATTCTGCATCAAATGCTGCTGCGGGCCTCTAATGGCGTTGGTTACACCAACTATCCGGACAATGTGGTGCGTTATTTCACCCATAAAGCCGCTGATGCCGGTGTTGATATCTTCCGTATTTTCGACAGCCTGAACTGGACCGAAAATATGAAAGTGGCGATTGATGCCGCCGGGGAGACCGGAAAACTGGTCGAAGCGGCCATTTGCTACACTGGCGACCTTTTGGACCCCAAAGAAGGCCAATACACGCTTGATTACTATGTAAAAATGGCCCAGGAGCTGGAAGCGGCAGGCGCACATATTCTGGGCATTAAAGATATGGCCGGCCTCTGTAAGGCCCCGGCCGCGTATAAATTGGTGTCCACCCTGAAAGAAGCCGTTGATCTGCCCATCCACTTCCACACCCATGATACCAGCGGCGTTTCATCAGCCTCTGTCATGGCCGCCGTCAATGCGGGGGTAGACGCTTTTGATGCCGCTATGGACAGCATGTCCGGCCTGACGGCACAGCCGAATCTGGGCTCCATTGTTGCCGGGCTGAAAAATACCGATAAAGACACTGGTCTTGATCTGGATGCTATCCGCACCGCCAGCTTCTACTGGGAACAGGCCCGGGCAAATTACGCGGCGTTTGAAAGCGATATTCGTTCCGGCACATCCGATGTCTATCTGCATGGCATGCCCGGCGGTCAATATACGAATTTACGTCAACAGGCGCGCTCATTGGGCATTGAACATCACTGGCCGGATGTGGCCCGTGCTTATGCCGATGTGAATGATATGTTTGGTAATATTGTCAAAGTAACACCGTCCTCCAAAGTTGTCGGTGACATGGCGCTGATGATGGTTACCAGCGACCTGACCCGTGAACAGGTAGAAGATCCCGATCATGAAGTCGCCTTCCCGGATTCAGTTGTGTCCTTCTTCCGTGGGGAGTTGGGGCAACCTCCGGCTGGCTTCCCCGCGACACTCCAGAAAAAAGTATTGGGTGATGAAGCTCCCTATAGCGTTCGCCCTGGCAGCATCCTGCCGGCGGCTGATCTGGATGCTATTCGCGCCGAATTGGCTGATAAAATTGGCGATGAGGTCACAGATTATGATCTGGCGTCATATCTAATGTATCCGCAGGTCTTTTTGGACTATGTCGCCCATCGCAAGGAATATGGTAACGTCTCATTATTGCCGACCAGTGCCTATTTCTATGGGATGCAGCCCGGAGATGAAATCACCGTCACTCTGGCCAAAGGCGTTGAAAGCATCATCCGCTTCCTGGCTGTTTCAGAAATCAATGACGAAGGCGAACGCCATATCTTCTTTGAACTGAACGTTCAGCCTCGCTCTGTGCGTGTGAAAGACATGGACGTACAGCAGGATCTGGTCAAACATGAAAAAGCTGACCCTCATAATGAAAACCATTTGGGGGCCCCAATGCCCGGACTGGTCTCTGCCGTGAATGTCATCAGCGGTCAGGAAGTCAAGGCAGGAGACACCTTGCTCAGCATCGAAGCCATGAAGATGGTCACCGCCGTCCGTGCGGAACGGGATGCTGTTGTCGGCCGTGTCGTGGTCGAAGCCGGCCAACAGGTCGATACAAAGGATCTGTTGCTGGAATTTAAGGCCGACTAGCAACATCGCCATTATAAAAAAACAGGGGGACGGTTTTACCGTCCCCCTGTTTTTTTAACACCACCCGACAGCGCGGGTAAAGACAGGGCGCGTTAGATAGCCTTCACTTCGGAAATAAAGCTTTCCACAGCATGACGTAATTTACCCGAATCTTCCGCCATGCGATTGGCACTTTGCAACACATTATTAGCAACCGCAGATGTTTCTTCCGCATCGTTACTAACTGTTTGTATGTTATCGACAAAAACCTGCATTACATCAACGGCTCACTTCCCCCAAATATTCTAAAGCACTTCACCTGAATCACCGTTCGGAGCAATGCGCTTTTTCTGGAAAACAGCCTATATAAAAAGGGTAAATAAAACCGAAACCCATTATGACAATTTCATTACGCACCCCCCTAAAACTGTACAAAAGACATATATATTTATCGTTTGCTTGACAATTTCCGTGTTGATACGCTTTTTCCCTTGAGAAAAGAGTCGTTTTCGGGCAGAAAGCCAGCAGAAATCCCGTAAAATGCTATCGCTGGATATATCTTATCACTACGGGAAGATATGGTTACATTCACACACGCAATACTGAAGGAGACACCATCGTGGCATCAGTAGGTCAAGACAGCCTAAACGCCCGCCGTACACTTACCGTTGGCGGGAAAGAGTATGATTATTTCTCACTAGCCGCAGCGGCAGAGAAACTTGGCGATGTATCCCGTCTCCCTTACACATTGAAAGTGCTGTTAGAAAACCTTCTGCGTTATGAAGATGGCGGCCTGACCGTAAGCACTGAAGACGTGCAAGCCATCGTCGACTGGCAACAGAACCGTGGTAAAGATGCCCGGGAAATTCAATATCGCCCTGCGCGTGTCTTGATGCAGGATTTCACTGGCGTTCCCGCCGTTGTTGATCTGGCTGCCATGCGTAACGCCATGAAAGACATGGGCGGCGACGCACAGAAAATTAACCCGCTCAGCCCGGTTGATCTGGTCATTGACCATTCTGTTATGGTTGATAAAGCAGGTACCGCCACAGCCTTTAAGGAAAATGTTGATCTGGAAATGGAACGTAACGCAGAACGTTACCAATTCCTGAAATGGGGTCAGGGCAGCTTCGATAACTTCTCTGCTGTTCCTCCTGGGACTGGTATCTGCCACCAGGTGAACCTGGAATATATCGCTAAAACCGTTTGGACTGCAGATGTGGATGGCCGCACAGTTGCTTATCCTGACACCTGTGTCGGGACAGACAGCCACACCACAATGATTAATGGTCTGGCCGTTCTCGGTTGGGGTGTCGGTGGCATCGAAGCCGAAGCCGCCATGCTGGGCCAGCCAGTTTCCATGCTGATCCCTGAAGTTGTTGGCTTCAAACTAACTGGCAAGCTGCAAGAAGGCATCACCGCGACTGACCTGGTACTGCGCATTGTTGAAATGCTGCGTGAACTGGGCGTTGTTGGTAAATTCGTTGAATTCTACGGCGAAGGCCTGGATGAATTAAGCCTGGCTGACCAGGCAACAATCGCCAACATGGCACCAGAATACGGTGCGACATGTGGTTTCTTCCCAGTCTCCCAGCAAACACTGGACTTCCTGCAGTTAACCGGTCGTGATGAGGAAACAATCAGCCTCGTCGAGGCTTACGCGAAAGAGCAAGGCATGTGGCGCGATGCCAACTCTGCCGAGCCTGTGTACACAACAACACTGTCTCTGGACATTTCCACTGTTGAACCAAATCTTGCGGGTCCAAAACGCCCACAAGACCGCGTTGCCTTGAAAGACGCAGCACCCGCCTTTGATACCGTCCTCGGTGGTTTTGATAAACTGTCCGAAAAAGGGCAGGAATATCACGTTGAAGGCGAAGACTTCCCCATCCGTCATGGCGATGTTGTGATCGCCGCGATCACCTCATGCACCAACACATCCAACCCGGGCGTTCTCGTTGCCGCAGGTCTGGTGGCAAAGAAAGCCAACGAACTGGGTTTGAACCGCAAACCATGGGTGAAGGCTTCACTGGCCCCCGGATCACAGGTTGTGACAGACTACCTGGTTAAAGCGGGTCTGCAGGAACATCTTGACGCACTGGGCTTCAACCTGGTGGGTTATGGTTGTACCACATGTATCGGGAATTCCGGTCCGCTGGCAGCTCCGATTTCACAGTCCATCAACGGCAACGATCTGGTATGTACTTCTGTACTGTCCGGTAACCGTAACTTCGAAGGTCGTGTCTCGCAGGATGTGAAAGCTAACTATCTGGCCTCACCGCCGCTTGTTGTCGCTTACGCTATTGCTGGCACAATGACACTGGACATCACCAAGGAACCCCTTGGGCAGGACAAAGACGGCAATGACGTCTACCTGAAGGACATCTGGCCTTCTAATGCCGAAGTGGAAGCAGCCGTGAACGCCTCTCTCAACCGTGAGATGTTCATCGACCGTTATAGCGATGTTTTTGCCGGCACCGAACAATGGCAAGCCATCGAGGTGGCCGAAGGTGAAACATACAAATGGGATAGCAATTCTACCTATGTGCAACACCCACCATACTTCCAGGGCATGAGCAAAGAAGCCACAGGTGGTTTTGCGAACATCACAAATGCACGCCCGTTGGCGCTGCTGGGTGACAGTATCACAACCGACCACATTTCCCCTGCCGGCGCGATCAAGGCCGATAGCCCCGCTGGTAAATATCTGGCAGACAAAGGCGTGGCTGAAGCAGACTTTAACTCCTACGGCTCACGTCGTGGTAACCACGAAATCATGATGCGCGGTACATTCGCCAACATCCGCCTGCGTAACCTGATGGCCCCTGGCACAGAAGGTGGCTGGACAACACATTACCCATCCGGTGACGTGACCAGCATCTACGACGCCTCCATGCGCTATCAGCAAGACGGTGTGAACCTGGTTGTTGTCGGCGGTAAAGAGTATGGCACAGGGTCTTCCCGTGACTGGGCTGCCAAAGGCACCAATCTGCTGGGCGTGAAAGCCGTGATTACGGAAAGCTTTGAACGTATCCACCGCTCTAACCTGGTCGGCATGGGCGTTCTGCCACTGTGCTTCAAAGATGGTCAAAACCGTGAAAGCCTCAATCTGGTCGGTACGGAAACTTTTGACATCACAGGTATCGCTGATGGCATCACACCGCGCCAGGATGTTGCTTGTAAGATCACTTATGCAGACGGCAGCACAAAAGACATCATGCTGTTATGTCGTATTGATACAGCCAATGAGGTCGAATACTACCGTAATGGCGGTATCCTGCATTACGTTTTACGTAACTTGGCCGCTTAATAACGCCAACATCATCTTCTACAAAAGGCCGGGTTTTTACCCGGCCTTTTTCTTACTTTTGATCGATATTTTTCCATGTCCAAAAAGCGGGAACGTCCTTTACTTGCATTTTTGTGAAACTTTCCTCTCTGCCCTTGCCTTTCATAGGGAAAGACCTCTAGGATAGCGCATATTCGCTCTAGGCAGATAAACAACATGCGCTTGCGCCCCTATGTGACATCCGACACCAAAACCCTGATGCAACTGTTTCATACAACAGTGCACAGCGTTAATGTGATGGATTACACTGCAGAACAAATCGATGCCTGGGCACCCCCCAATCAGGATCCTGCTTTATGGCGTATGCGCCTCAGTGCTGGTCAGACACTGGTTGCAGAAGATAAAAATGGCAAAATCATCGGCTTTGGCAGTCTATCCGATATGGACTTTCTGGATATGCTGTTTGTCCATACGGACTATATCCGCCGGGGTATCGGCTCTTTGCTTCTGGAGGCTCTCTGCCAATATGCCCGCAAAGAAGGCCACCGCCAATTGCGCACCATGGCGAGCCTCACCGCCCTGCCTTTTTTTAAGGCCCATGACTTTCACCTTGTGGCGCCCCATTCTGTAAAACGGCGCGGCACCACACTGGAAAACTATGAACTGACCAAGACCCTCTGATCACCAGAGCATACGGGCGTCCAGACATGCTTTTCTATGATCAAAAGGCGGTCTCTGCCGTCCTCTTTGGTCCCGCCGTTGGCCTATGCGGGGCATCCCCTTCACGCATACCGATCAGCTTTCTAAAGGCTTCCGCATTAGCCCCCACCATGATCGCCAACATCATTAAAGATAAGAATGCCACAGGTAAGGTAATAAAGGCCGCCTGCCCAAAACCTGTAAGGCCCCACTGCAAAGAGAGGTGTTCTAGCAATGGTTCTGAATAGCGCACTAAAAGGGCATAGGGTAGAAAAGCCCGCATCAGAATACCCCATAAGGGCAATGTATACCCGCGGGTTTGTCGCCAGACATCACGCATTTGTAACGACTTTCGCCCCAAGACAAAGCTCACCGTATAAAGAGAAATACGCGCCAGGACAGGGGACAACAACAGAAACGCCACGCCCATCGCTAAAAAAACCATCTGCCGGATCAATTCCGGTGTCATAATAGCACCCTGCCGGGTCAGAAATAACATGAGCATGATCGACAACAACAAGGTCGGCACCAATATCGCCACGGTCAATAAAATCAACCGGGTAACACTCCTGAACACTGCCATTGCTGATGATTTCGAACGCCCCCGAAAATGGTGTGTAAGCATGCCCCAATAGGTCGCATCTTCTGGCCCGGAAATAAACAACCGGTACCAAACTAATGAGAACCCCGCAGACAGAAAACTGATAATGAAATTCAGGTCAGGGCGTACCCCTCGACTTTGTTCAATATACACTTCGAATATATCAACAATAATCCACAGCAATAATATGGGCGTTGCTAATCTTAAGAAATGCAGAAAGTGGCTGCTGAAGAAAACATAGCTTTCGCGAATAGACTCCCGAATGGGAAGTGTTTTATGACCTCTATCGCGCACGTGTGTTCCTTACATTATCACGTTGCCCCCGCTGCCATCCCCCAATACCGACAGCCTGAGCCAACAATCCTCACCCATTCCCCAAAAGCAGGCTACGCCCAAACTATGAATAACAGGTTACTTTATGTGCTGATTTCGTTGTAATTGCAGAAAAAAAGAAGGGCGTCATAACACCCTTCTTTTTATGGAAAATCCCGGTTCTCCGCAGACATCTTCTTAAGATATAGAAGACATTATGAAGAGGCTTGTAACATCAATGCCGATAAACGCTGTGCAAACGCGATGGGATCTTCAGGATGCTCCCCTTCCATAATACGGGCCTGATCGAATAACAACATCCCTGCATCTTCCAAATCCGTCAGCGCATTTTCCGACATCGCTTTGCTCGCCAGCCCTAAAATGAGAGGGTGGCCCGGATTAATTTCCAAAATGTGGGATTGCGGGAGGGTTGCTTGTTGGTGTTGTTGTAGAACGCGCTGAAGATGCATGTCCATGCCGTTTTCATCCGCCACCAAGCAGACGGCACTTTCCACTAACCGCGTAGATGTTTTGACGTCTTTGACTTTATCGCCCAAAACTTGCCGTAAAACATTGATGAAGGCCTCAATCTCCGGACTATGTTTAGATCCTTCATCCTTTTTTTCTGTGTCCCCGTCTTTCTCATCGTCCGATGATAAATCCGCTGTCCCCTTGGTCACAGATTTAAGGGCCTTCCCTTCAAATTCCGGGACCATCGACAACCAAAAGTCATCCACAGGGTCCGTTAAATATAGAACTTCAATCCCACGGGCCCGGTAGCCTTCTAATTGTGGACTGCGGGCAACGGCCTGTGCACTATCCCCTGTGATATAGTATATGCTGTTTTGTTCGTCGCCCATGCGCCCCACATAATCAGACAAGCTGCTCCAGCCTTCTTCGGCCGAAGATTTGAAGCGGGCCAATTTTAATAATTGGTCACGACGATCAAAATCCTCATAAATGCCTTCTTTCAAGACACTGCCGAATACATCCCAAAACTGCTGATACGCCTCGGGTTCTTTTTCTGCCTTCTTTTCCAATTCAGATAAAATGCGGTTCGTCACCGCCTTTTGCATGCGTGATAATACCGGGTTGTTTTGCAACATTTCACGGCTGATATTCAAAGGCAGATCCTGACTATCAATCACCCCGCGCAAGAAACGCAAATAGCCCGGCAGTAAATCTTCACAATCATCCGTAATAAAAACCCGCTTAACATATAGTTTCACACGGTTCTTCCGGGCAGGGTCAAATAAATCGTGCGGTCGTTCTGTGGGCACAAAAAGCAACACACTATATTCAATGACCCCTTCTGCCCGATAATGCAATGTCATCCACGGGTCATCCATGGCATGGGCGACATGATGATAAAACTCTTTATATTGTTCATCACTGACCTCTGACTTGGGCCGCCCCCATAATGCTTTGCCTTCATTCACCCGCTCAGAACTTTCGTCCCCCTCTTTCGGCCGCACGACCAAAGTAATAGGCAGGTCAATATGATCTGAATATGTTTTGATGACAGTCTGTAAGCGATAACTTTGCAGAAACTCTTCCGCATCATCTTTCAAATGGAGTGTAATATCTGTTCCTGCCCTCTCTTTAACCGCCGGGGCTACCGTATATCCGCTCACGCCGTCAGACACCCATGACCAGGCCTGATCCTCACCTGCCCGTCGGCTGGTAACGGTCACTTTATCAGCAACCATAAAGACAGAATAAAACCCGACACCAAATTGACCAATTAAAGAAACATCTTTCTTATCATCGCCGCTCAGCTTCTCCATAAAGGCAGATGTGCCTGAACGGGCGATCGTCCCCAGATGACTAATCAAATCATCATGATTCATCCCGATACCGTTATCGGCAATCGTTAGGGTCTTGGCCTCTTCGTCCACTGTGATCGTGATCGCAAATTCTTCAGCGCCTTGCGTCAATTGGGGGGAGGCTATCGCAGCATAACGCAACTTATCACAGGCATCAGAGGCATTTGAGATTAATTCCCTCAGGAAAATCTCCCGCTCCGAATAAACAGAATGGATCATTAAATGTAACAGGCGGCTGACCTCCGCCTCAAATCCACGTTTATCTTCTTGTTGTGCTGCTGCCGTCGTCATCGGTTCTCTTTGCTCCCTCAATCAATTTGAACGCCATGAAATTGTCCACTAGACAACAGTGAATATGTAAAATTTACTGTGAATATCAAGAGGCAATCGTCTCGTCATATCTAGATAAATCTATAAAAATGGTCAGCGGCTAAAATGACGATAGCACTCTATCCAAACCTGACCTGAATACAGATGAAAGGGCCAAAATACTGACCTGCGCAATACACATGATAAGAAGGGGGTCAGCCACAGGGGAACCGGGTGTGAGGGGTTGTATATGCTTCCCACTGTGACTGACATGGGGGACGTCTTTATATGGGGGGACGTCTTTATCATATGTCAGAGCATGACAGCCCATTGCGGCAAGATTACGCAAAGACTTTGGCAAGAATAAGATTTCTGCTTTTTTTCGACTTTTTGTGCCCACAGCCTTGCTTAAAGGCAATTTTATCGCCAAACTTCGATTATGAGAGAAGATACATCGGTTACAAATTTCCCCCGGCAACACCGCCACCGCGGCCATGCCACCCTACCAGAAACTGTTTTTTTTACCCGTGATGAGCTCAACGCCATATTAAATATTTATGGTCGTATGGTTGCCGCGGGACTATGGCGTGATTATGCCATCGCAGACAGTCGCGACCGTGCCTCTTTTGCCGCCTTCCAACGGGCCAGCGAACGCCCGCAATACCAAATTCTCAAACAACCACAGCTTCGTCATAAGCAGGGTGCCTACGCCATACTCTCTATGCAGGGTCAGGTGTTAAAGCGGGGACATGAATTGCCCAATGTCCTAAAATATTTTGACCGGAAACTCATGAAGCTTGTGGAATAAAAGTGATCGTTCCACCCCTTTTCATCGGACATCACCTTATCTTACATTATATGTTATAATGTCGGCATGCTCGCCTGTTGCGTAACCATTATATCTGTCGCTTCGGCGGCACGCTTAAACGCGATGAGGACAGCAACAAACCGGAACCGGAACCACATACCGGCTCCGGTTACCCTTCTAGTCTCTGTACCTTTTAATCCCGAACAACGCGAAACGCGCTACAGCCGTATACCTTGCTGCCCAGAGTCATCATCTGATACATAGAACTTACCCCCCAGCCAGCAAGCCCGCACTGTTGCATAAGGTCATCATCTTTTCGACACGACAATTGCTGCGCAATGCGCATAATCTCATGCGCCCCATTCACCCCCCAGCGAAACCGCGCCCCCGTCTCACTGATTGAAGGATGCCAGCGGCTCATCATAGCCAGGTAAGGACTGGCGTAATCCAGCAATATTTCAACATTCTGCGGATGTGTGGAAAATGTGTCCGCTATATCACGAATCAATGCCGCGCCTTTGGAAGGCTGCAAATACATTATCACCCCTTCCAACAGAATGAGAACAGGTGATGATCTATGCAACGGCAATTGTCGCAAGCTACCGTGCCTGGACAGGTCCAAAGACATATTGGTCACATCGTCACGGGCCGGAAGCAACTTATCGCGTAACGCAATGACCGGTGGTAAGTCCACATTTACCCAGTCAGGCATCACTCCATTATACCTGTCTGATAAACGCTGGAAGTTGGTATTCAATCCGGCACCTAAATTCAGCACCTGTGCATGTGGATGGCGATTAAAAAAATCCAGACATTCGCGGTCAAACCATTGTTCGCGCATAACAATGCCCCGCGCCGTTGCCCGGTCAGTGCGGATAAACCGCCACGGGTCATGCCCTAATAGACTGACAATATCTTCTGCTGCATCGTCGCTAAATCCCATTTCCGGGAAAAGGCGGGGGGCCAACGCCCGCGCGTATAGTGGAATCAGTGACGTTTCCTCCACCGCAGCCAATAAATGGCCCGTTTCCTTACCTTTGGATTCTCTCGCCATGCGTCTATCCCCGATGATATTTTATAATATCATCGGCATAGCATTTTGGCACGCTGTTCTTCGCAGAAGAGTATTGCCGCTGGCGAACAGAACCGTTAAGAAATAGCACCGCAAAAATAATGAAAGGTTATTCCATGGCTGATTATAAGGTCACACTGCAGGCAGACCTAAAGCGAGGTACTTTTTATTGGGTAACCACTGTCTCCGCCTCTAGCGAAGACGAAGCAATCATTGCCGCAGAACATAAATTCATGGAAGAAGTTGCAAAAACCACTGACTTCGAATTCAACGAATTTGATGTCGAGAATCTATAGAAAGAATAATCAGGGCCGGACCGTTTGCGGTGACCATCCCTCCGCCCATTGTGACGCAGGAACAATTTCCGGGGCAATTCCATTGCCATGGAACCAGCTATCAACCACATAATGGCCGGGCCCTTCTATATCATTATCACTGTTCTTTTCGTGGATTGTGGCCGTATTGTGGGGCCACCCATCAAAAACATATCCACGACGCAACGGGTGTCCCACCCGATGCCAGCGCAACATGCCGGCCCGGCTCAGCATGTTTAAATATGTTGTTGTATTAAAGGCCTCATCAATACAATCCATTTGACCACTCGTGTTCAGATTGACAATCTGCGCACCCGGGGCATCATTTTCGGTATTTGTTTTCGGCCCGACAATCTGTTCAATGCGCGACACGGCCACCGCCAAAGCACGGCGTTCCGCAGCTGCATCTTCAGGTGCAGGGTCAAACGCTGCCAACACCGACTGCCATTCCTCTGCCGTCATATTAATACGTAAATATCGCGTACAGCCATATCCCTTACAAACACCAAACGCCGCTGGCGTTTGTTCTGTTGTCTGATATTTTTCCAACAATCCTTTGGATGGTGAACCGCCGCACCCTGTTAGAAACAGCAGGCTGAAAAATATTAAACAGCAACGCACCACATGCGGAAAACCGGTTTCCATTTTATCCCGCCTTTTTCTTCACCTGTGGCCGCATACGAAACAACCCGCTCACCAACAGAAATAATACACCCAAGGCCGTCACATCCATCACCCATACCCCCAGTGTGCCAAAAATGCGGCCCGTATGTACGTCATAAAAAAACTGTGTCAATAACACGCCCTGTTCATAATAAGCATCCATGACATCGGCCGTAATCTTTTCAGGGGCACCCTGTGGCCTGGACCAGAGTATCTCCTGACCGGCGGGCTGTGCAATTGCTGTCCAGCTCATCAAGGAGGCATCTGCCACAAACTGGCCGTATGCCGTATTAATAATAACCGCCCGATTGCCATTCTGACCGATGGCCGTCATGCGTCCCGGCAATAATGCCAATCCTATTCTTTCGATTAACTGCCCATCCGGTGACATCAACACTAAGCTGTCAGCGGTTGCAACCACAAAAAAATCATCCACCATCACCGCGCCCAACACATGATCACTAACCCCGGCATCGCCATCAATAGTTGTACCATTGAGATAGAGGCGATTATCAACCTTACTCAGCCAATGCGGGCCGATCTGGTAATGTTGCACACCATCCGTAGGGGCAGGCCGGTACCAACTGGTTAGCCAGCTACTGCCTAAACGCACTTCCTCAATGCCCCAATCGGTACTCCGGTGCATTAACACGCCCGTCACCACGAGAAACAGTAAAAATAGGCTAATGGCATAGCCCACACGACGATGCAACCGCCGGATTGTGACCTGTTTTACCGATGCAAAGGGTGTGGTTTTGTTATCATTTGCGGCCATACGGCGTGTGTCCATGTAAGAAAAGGGCCAAGCGCGCCTGCCGCCTTAAGGCATTCACAGAAAGGGTCGCTCCGGATATTCCATCCACTTTCTCGCTTAATTGCTGCCTGCTCGTCAAGCGTTGACCGTAAAATTGCTTGGTAAAAAAGTCATGTTGCACTTCCCATCCATGACTTTCGCGGTATATCAATACCTTTAATTGTTCAATTTTATCGGCCTGCACCACGATTCCTGTTGTAATCGGCCGGACTTTACCGATCTCGTCCAAAATCCAGACCGTTTTATTATCCCGTCCCCAGTACCGCATCCTCAGCACCCCGAGTTTACGTCCTATAATCTTCTGGATCTCCGCCTGACGTTCCGGCGTCAACCATAGAACCTGAGGGGCAGGGGCTTGTCCGCCAAAAGACTGGTTCACGAAATCAGCCGGGCTCTGCAAGATATCATTTGCCAATGCCACAGAAGATACAGAACAAATAAACATCACCGAAACAATGGCGATTATTTTTCTATGGCACCGCTTTAACGTCATTTCTTCTCTATCCTGCGGGAAAAATGTGATGCAGGCGGGTGCGCACCCGCCTGCATAAGTCGCTTGTCGTTATGTTCGCAATTCCGCCTTAGAATTGATAACCAACACCCAAATTAATGGTGTCATCTTCCTTGGCAGCATTATCAAAGTCGTCAAACACATAATCCAGTTTAAAGACCACATTATCAATCGGCCAATAATTTACCCCAATGGTCGTTTGCCGATAGGCACTGGCCGTATTATCGCCGGCTTCATTATCCCAACGGCTATAACGCGCGAAGACCCCAACGGCCCCTTCATTGCCGAGATTAATTTTATAAGATGGCTCAACATACCAACCAACCTGTTCGTCACGTCCCAATGCCTCGGCACCGGCCCCTGACAGGTCCCAACGGGCATAAAGTGCGCGCAGGCCAAATGTCCCTGCATTGCCCAGCTCCCGTTCAATATCGGCATGTACCTCAAATAAAGTGGCATCGACACTATCGGCATCCTGACCCTGACGCAGGTCAGCCTGATACTGGGCCGTAGCCCCTAATTCCACGCCGGGAATGCCGGTATATTTCAAACGTGCTGTGATCGCACCATCTTCTGCGGTGGCCTTTGCCACTTTCTGGCGGCCTCCACGGATTTTATAATCGTCACCGACATTTAACCCGGAATGCGCCATCAGGTCATATGAGAAACCCTCACCGAACTGACCGCTTAGCCCCAGACCCGCTTCCCACCATGTGGTTGGAATGATGTTCTTTTCAACATTATTGCGTTCTACACCATAAAATGTATTCGGCTCATGCACTTCATTTAAGATACCAACAGGTACCAACATCACCCCGGCACGGGCCTGCGTTTGTTTATTCAGATCAAATTCGACAAAGGCCTGTTCCAATTCAACTTCACCAGGCTTGCCATCTCCGGATAAGGCATGCTCAATTTCCAGTTCAGAGAAGAAACGAATGCGGTCGGTAAACTCATGACCAAAAAACAGGACAAAACGGTGAAAATCGATTTGGTCATCGCCTTTCTTGCCGCCGTTGTAATGCAATTCGCCATAACCACCTATGCTGGTCTTATTCTGTGATGCGCTAGCACCTCCCGCCATAACCTGCTCTACGGCCGCACCGGTTGCTTCCACTTTACTATCTGTTTCTGCAATTTTCTGGCTATTCACTTCTAAGGACTTTGTTGTCGCCCCCATCATTTTTTTCAGGGCCTGAATTTCCTGCTGCTGTTGCTGGATCATCTGCCACATCTGTTCACGTGTGGGCATTTCTGCGGCCTGCGCCATTGACATGGACGCCCAGACCAATGCTGTTGTCGCCACCCCGGTCTTTAACATTTTGCGTGTCATTTATTTTCCTCACTTAATCGTACTTTAGAACTTTTCTATATTAATAATCATTATCAATTTATCCGTCCGAAGCTTGATATCAAAAATGATTTTCATTCTCAACTAAAATATGTCATTTTCTTTTCATGACAGTAATTTCGTGATACCGAACAAGAAATGAGAACAGAAAAAACAACCATCCTCCCCCGTCGACGCCTGCTGAAGATGCTCGCTGCCTCAACTTTGCTGCCTCTTTGCACAGGCACGCCACTTGCTGCTCAGGCGACGACCCCCTCCGTCCAACCCATCCACTGGAACGGTTATCTGTTGGGGGCTGACAGCCAGCTCACCATATATCACCCTGATCGCCAACACGGAGAATTGCTGTTACAGGATGCCATTCGTGAAGCACAACGTCTGGAAAAAATCTTCAGTCTTTATTTGCCGAATTCTGAAATTTCCCATCTCAACAGGCAGGGCTTTCTAGCAAGCCCTTCTCCTGATTTCGTTGATCTATCTCAATTTGCCAAAAGTATCTGTGCAGCCACGGACGGCAAATTTGATATCACTATTCAACCGTTATGGGCTTTTCTCAAAAATCACTTTCACCGCAACCCGGCATCAATCGCACCGGCTACTCTTGAACTCGAACAAATTGCGCAGCGTATTGACTGGCAGGCTTACACGCTGACAAAAGAAAGAATCTCGTTTGGCAAACCGCAAATGGCCCTGACCCTGAACGGTATTGCCCAAGGCTACATTACGGATAAAGTCGCCGCAATATTACGGCAGGGTGGATTAAAGCATGTATTAATCGACATGGGAGAACATCGCGCTATAGGACAACACCCCGATGGCCGTCCATGGACAATCGGTGTACTAAATCCGGAACAGCCTTATGAAATATCCCGGCATATTCCCTTGCAGGATCATGCCATGGCCACATCCGGTGGCTATGGCATGACCTTTGACAAGGCGGGCAATTGGCATCATATCCTGGATCCCCTCAACCACAGGAGTTCCAACCTGTATCGTTCTGTCACTGTCATTGCGGCAACCGCCACGAAAGCCGATGGCTGGTCAACAGCCTTCACACTTTTATCGCCGGACGCAATCCAGCAACATATCAACCGCGAACGGGACATGCGGGTCTTGGTCACATATAAAAATGGCGCGCAGCAATGGTTTTCGCCGCGCGCCTTTACTTAATGATCTTTAGCCTTTTGAGTCAGATTAATTCACTTCTGTGCTCAAGGATGCGAACTGGTCTGTTTTCTGATCCAGTGCCAGAACCTCACCCGCCTCAATATCAAAAAACCAGCCATGAATGGATAGATCACCCGTATTCACGCGGTCCCGCACCCAATCAAATGTCATCAGATTATCCAGACTGACCCGTACACCTTCCAATTCCAGCTCACGGACGCGGCGCTCCTCGCTGTCCTGCCCAAATTTACGGTCGACCCTTTTTCGGGCTTCTGAAATCGCCTTCATCCAGGGAAGGATAAAATCACCGCCTGTATCTTTATTAATATCCCCGCTCATCAAGGCTTTAATCCCGCCACAATGGGCATGTCCCATAACGATAATATGCTTTACTTCCAAATGGCACACCGCGAATTCCAGTGCCGCGCTAGTCCCGTGGCTTTCGCCGTCCGCCTTATACGGTGGCACCAAATTCGCGACATTTCGCACAACAAACATGGAACCCGGGTCCGCCTGCGTAATCATATTTGGATCAACGCGACTATCGCAACATGACACCATCATAACATCCGGGGATTGTCCTTCAGTCACAAGCTTCTGAAACAATGCTTTGTGTGCTTCAAAATCACCTGAACGGAACGATTGATACCCTTTTAGCAAATCATCAAACGACACACTGATCTCCTTTTTCTTCTGCCTTGTTATACCCATTAGATCTACAAAACATCCGCCGACAAACAGCATTATTTTGCGGCGCAAAAAACGTCCTTTTCACCATATAGGGAGGAAAAGCAGAATGTGAAGAAAAAAAGACTCTTTTCGTATTATTTAAATACGACGGTCTTAATGCCATTTCGTAAGACACGATGTTGTGCAAAATATTGCACCGCGCGGGCCAGAACCCGACACTCCGTATCTTGACCGCGGTGGACCATATCTTCCGGGCCATACGTATGGTCTACATGTTCCACAGCCTGTTCGATAATTGGTCCTTCATCAAGGTCAGCCGTCACAAAATGCGCCGTCGCACCAATGATTTTCACCCCACGGGCATGGGCCTGATGATAGGGCTTGGCCCCCTTGAACCCGGGCAAAAAGCTGTGATGAATATTGATAACGCGGTCCTGCAACTTATCGCACATTTGTTCTGACAGCACCTGCATATACCGCGCCAGAACAACCAGATCCACATCATGTTCATCGATAATATTCAGCAGCTTTTCTTCCTGTACCCCCTTGGTTTCTTTGGTGACTGGCAAATGATAAAATGGCAATTCGTGCCAGACAGCTACCTGCTCAAAATCCGTATGATTGGAGACAATCCCCACAATATCCACGGGCAGAAAACCACTTCGCCACCGATACAGCAGGTCATTAAGGCAATGACCAAAACGTGACACCATCAATAAAACCCGCGTTTTAATGGCCGAATCATAAATATGCCATTCCATAGCAAAACGTTCGCCAACCGGGGTGAAGTCCTGAATTAATTGTGCCAGTGTGACCTGACGTTCACGGGCCTCAAAGACAACACGCATGAAAAATTGATTGGTAATCGGGTCACCGTACTGGGCTGATTCTTTTACAAAGCAACCGCGCTCTGTCAAAAAACCGGAAATCGCCGCCACAAGGCCCATCTTATCATCACAGGAAATAGTCAGAATATAATCAGACATATCGTTTCTATATCTTTATGCTCATCATCGGATCAAACAATATTTATAAAGGTCGCCGCGCATCTTTAGCAAAGTGCAAATCAAACGCCTGGCACCGTAATACGTAAAAAGCGTGACATATTGTCACTGAAACCATTAAAACTTCAACAATAAGCAACGGTTTTATTAAAAAAAGCACATTAATGGTCACCAGTCCCGCATCAGATATCTGGCTTTTATTTGAAAACACCCTCCCGCCGACAAAGGCCGGATCAGGCAAGAAGCCCCATGCCGTATATTATCAGAACCCGGAAAAGGTCATTACGGCACGAACGGCACAAGAACTCACCGCCGCCTACGCCGCACTACAACAATCCCTCGATCAGGGATATCACGCCGCAGGGTGGGTTGCCTATGAAGCCGGGTTGATGCGGGAAGCACGCCTTTCCCCACTGGCCCCCGCCACCCTCCCCGGTGGCTATATGTGGATGGGCCTGTTTAAAGAACAGCATCGTCTTGACCAACAAACCGCAAATGCATTCTGGAAAGAAAAAAAACAGCGCGGATCACAGGGTTATGTTTTACGTAATAACCGCCTCTCACAAAGCAAGGCCGACTATACTTCCGCCTTACGCCGTATACAGGACTATCTTCAGGCCGGGGATGTCTATCAGGTCAACTATACGCTGAAAAGGCTCTTTGACCTTTATGGCAGTGCCGAAGATTTCTACATCGCCCTGCGCCAAACCCAACCCGTTGGCTATAGTGCCTATCTGCATCTGGAGAATCAGCATGTTTTATCCCTGTCTCCGGAACTGTTTATCCATAAAAAAGCCGAGCTGATTACAACCCGCCCGATGAAAGGTACATCCCCACGCGGTATGGGCTGGGCAGATGACCAGCAGCTCCATCACGCCCTGCAGCATGATGAAAAAAACCGCGCCGAAAATTTAATGATTGTCGACCTGTTGCGTAACGATCTGGGGCGTCTGGCAAAAATCGGCAGTGTCAATGTTCCCCACCTCTATGATGTGGAACAATACCGCAGCGTCTTACAAATGACCTCCACAATCACCGCTGAGCTACGCGATGACCTGGGGCCGCTTGATGTCTTAAAATCGCTTTTTCCCTGTGGTTCCATTACCGGCGCCCCCAAAATTCGAGCCATGGAAATTATTGACGAACTGGAAACAGCCCCCCGCGGGATTTACACAGGAACTATCGGCTATATCACGCCAGAAGGCGACATGCAGTTTAGCATTCCCATTCGCACCATCACGCTTACCCCAACGGGCATTTCTCAGGCTCATAGTACTTCCTCGCCGGAATCACATCCCGCCTATCATGGTGAAATGGGAATAGGGAGCGGCATTGTCGCCGATTCTGACCCGGAAACCGAATATCAGGAATGCCTTCTAAAGGGGCAATTCGCCTTTAACCCCTCCCCACGATACGACCTGATTGAAACGCTGCGCTGGACCCGGAAAGAAGGTTATTACCTCAAGGCGCAACATTTTGACCGCCTGGAAAAATCAGCCGCTTATTTCGGTTATCCTTACGACCCGGCAGAACTGACTTCTTTGTTAGACATGCAGGAAAATAGCCTTCTGAACAACGAACAGGACATTGCCTCCAACCCATGGCGCATCCGCGTTCTCCTGTCCCCCCTTGGTGCCTTATCCATTACCGCCACACAGATGGATACCACGCCCCTTTCCCCGCCCGCAAACTATCCCCACATCTGCCTTTCTGCCACAACCGTCCAGCGCGATAATATCTTCCTCTATCACAAGACAACACAGCGTAAATTTTATGATGACGCCCTCTCCCGGGCGCGCGCAGAAAATGGTTGTATTGATGTCATCTTTACCAATGAAAACGGTGAACTAACCGAAGGGGCGATTAGTAATATCTTTGTGGAAAAAAATGGCCGCCTCTATACGCCGCCACAACACTGCGGCTTACTCGCCGGCACACTTCGCCAATCGCTACTGGATGATCCCACAGTGGATTTGACAGAAAAAGTCCTGACCCCTGATGACCTTAAAACAGCAGATCGCCTATTCATCGGTAATGCCCTACGCGGCCTCATCGAAGTCCGGCTTCAGACCTGAATTAAAGTCTACCGTCCCCCCCCTATGGGCAACCCTACTATCAGCCTAACGGGCCTTCACCACAAAACAACTGTGCCCGTGTTCCGTAAGATCAGCACAGCGTAATTTTGCCTCACGTCGTTCTTTGAAAGGACCAAGCTGCAGACGGTAATACACCCCTTTTTCCACACCCAGGTCCGCCCGTTGCACATAAGCTGTAAGGCCGAAAAACACCTCTGGAGAGGCCTGCAACAGACGCGCCCAGTTCTTTTGGGCCATTTCTTCTGTACGGTAAGAAGCCAACTGCAAAAGGTAACGCCCCGGAACGGCAGACGCCTGCACAAGGCGGCGACGCTCCACCATATCTTTGTCAGAGGCATCTGACGCTGATGCCTCTGACGGTGCAGGTTGATCCATATTTTCTTGTTTTGCCCGGGACATATCATCCCGTAGCATCATATCTTCCGCTGGCGCATCAGCATTGTGTGTCGCCGTCAATTCCCGCTTCTGCACCAAACTATTGCTGTAATCCACAAGCCCGCGAACTTCATCACGCCCCCGTTGTTGCTCACTCATATCCAAATAATCCGCAAGCTTCTTTTCCGCGGCAATGGCTTCGGGCAGCCCCTGTTGCGCCGCATGCCATATCCAGCCATAACCCGTCAGGGTCCGTTGTTCGACGGCTTCCCCATTATGATAGAGGATACCTAGCATATACTGTGATCGGGCATCACCTGACCGGGCGGCTTTTTGCCACCAGTCAAAGGCAAGCTTGGCATCTTTGTGGATGGGACCCTTGCCAAAATAATAAAGCGTTCCAAGATTTCCTTGCGCCCCGGTATGACCCTTTTCCGCCGCGCGCTCATAATAATATTCCGCCATTTCATAGTCTACAGGCACACCCTTACCCAGACGGTACATCTGTCCCAGATTAAACAAGGCATTGGCATCCCCCATCGCCGCATAGGGAAGCCATTCTTCCATTGCCATCTGGTAATCACCATTCTTGTAGGCCCGCACACCATCAACCACAGCGGTCGCCGCTGATTGTACGCCGCCCCACCAGAAGACCATTAGGCACGCCCCCCCGATCACTGATCGCCAGTTCTGAAGCAACCTATTCTTTATAAAAAAGTTAATCATGCCACCCATATTATCCCCGGCATTATTAGCCACTTACACTTAGAGTTATAACAAAGTAACGGTTTATATAAAAAGATATGATTTTTACTTAAGTAAAAAACAACAATAAATAAATTACATTTAAATTATATTTAGTATTTACCAATAATTAACGGTTAAGCTCAAAAAGAAGCAAATATTTTACTATTTCTTAAGACCTGTTGGTTCAAATATACAGTTGAACATAGCCGGAAAAGAGACCTTTCGGCAAGAACGACAAAGACTAAAGCATAATGAAAAGGGCACGAATATGCGTGTAATGGCTTTTGCTTCCCAAAAAGGTGGTTCAGGAAAGACAACCCTGAGCGGACATGTTGCAGTTGCGGCGGAACGTGCGGGCGAAGGCCCTGTCGTCCTTGTCGATACCGACCCTCAGGGCAGTTTAGCCGCATGGTGGAACGAACGTGAAGACGATAGCCCCGCCTTTGCCAAGACTAATATTTCACGCCTCATGACCGATTTGGATGATTTACGTGCTCAGGGTTTTAAGCTGGCAATCATCGACACGCCTCCCGCAATTACACTGGCCATCCAAAGCGTCATTGCTGTTTCTGATCTTGTGGTTATTCCCACACGCCCCAGCCCGCACGATTTACGCGCTGCCGGGGCAACGGTGGAATTAGCCGACCGCACAGATAAACCATTTGTTTTTGTCGTTAATGGCGCGACTCCACGGGCCCGCATCACTTCCGAAGCTGCAATCGCTCTCTCACAACATGGTACGGTCGCCCCTATCACGATACACCAACGTACTGATTTTGCCGGCAGCATGATTGATGGCCGCACTGTGATGGAACTAAACGATTCTTCTAAATCCGCTTTAGAAATTGATGACTTGTGGGATTACCTCAATGACCGTTTAGAAAAGAACTTCCGGCGTACTGTTTTCCAGACAAACGCAACTACACATCGGCGGCCCGCAGCAGGTTTTGGTCGCCGTCAGGTATCCGGATCTTAAAGGCAGGGAGTGACGATCAATGAAAAAAGCCGCTCAACTCAGCAGCCGTCTATTGGCACGCAAAGGTGAGGCTATCCCTTCACCTGGCGCCACAAATTTTGACCCCCTGGCGGAACGGCTCCGTAATGCTGGCAAACGCCCTCCGCAAGTCGATTTTTCTGACGATGCGAAAAATGCCTTGCTGCACGACAACGACACAACACAAGAAACCGTCCCCTCTTCGACAGCTGTAGTAGAAAGTCAAGGCGTACGCAAACAATTGGAAAAAGCTCGCGCGACCTTCCTTTCAACAAACCTAGACAAGAAAGAAAAAAACGCTGCTGTTGAAGGCCTAAAAAGCTCAGCTGAACCCGCATCCGCCACGAGCGCACAAGATATAACAAGCGAACAAGAGACAGTCGCGGAAACAGTCCCTGACATTAAAATTGCCCCTGCGGGAAAACGCGTGGCAATGACATTGCGTATGGAAAGTGAACAACATTTAAAACTACGTCTGTTTTCTGCTCATACGAATAAAAGCTGCCAGGACATATTAACAAAAGCACTGGACGCTTATCTTGATGCACATCAGCAGGATATCGGCGCCTCAAATTGCCCCTGCCTGAACACAGAGAGCTAAGCCAAAGTCAACAATACCAGAACACATTTTTTAGAAAATACCGCCGCACAGATAGGCAAGAGTAGAACAAATGCAACAAAAACGCCCTGTATCACCATATCGCGCCACGAAACGCCGCCTTGGTCTCCGCCTTGCGTCCACCGCATTATGTTGCTCTTTACTTTCTGCGTGCAGTCTCTTTCCGTCATCTGATGGAACGGTGCCCCCGTCCATGCCACATCGTCCGGCGAAAATCGCCAGCATTGACCCCGCCAGCGGCCTGACACAAGGTCTGCGTGGTCGAAAACTGCTGGAAATGGCAGAAAACATGGCCGAAGACGGCCAGCATCACGCGGCTATTCCGCTCTTCCGTCGGGTCACAAAAATGTCCCCGATGGCCCAACGTCCGCTTATTTCCCTTGGTGATAGCCTTATGGCCCTTGGCCAATATGAAGAAGCCGTGACCGCTTATGAAACGGTTCTGGACGGCGATGACAACAATGTCCCGGCACTGATAGGGGCAGGAAAAGCCTATTTAGCCCTAAACCGCCCGGCCATGGCTGAACGTAATCTTCAAATTGCTGCAACCAAGGCCCCCGAGAACCCCTCGGCCCTTAATGCACTGGCTTTGTCTTTTGACCTTCAAGGCTATCATGAAGCCGCACTCGAAGTGTATCACGATGCGATTACGTCTGACCCGAACAGTCTCAGCCTCCAGAATAATTATGGCCTTTCACTGGCATTACATAACGACCCGCGGGCAGCGATTTCCATACTAAAACAGGTTGCCTTGCACCCTCAAAGCAATGCCTCTCATCGTCAGAATTTGGCATTGGCCTATAGCCTTGCCGGCCATGATACGATGGCCTTACGCCTGCTAAGCATTGACCAGGACAGCATCAGTGCCCGTCAAAACATGACATTTTTCCATAACCTGGCCGGTATGACCCCGAATAATCGTCTGCGCGCCATGACAGGATTGGCTGTGCAGCCAAAACATGACCTGCACGCACCGGCAAACGTGGCCTTCGCCGGGGACGAAGAAATCAAACAGCAAACCGCAGCGCGATTAGTCACGCCCGCTCCGGCCCCCGTGGCAGAGGTGTTCGAAGACGATGTCCCGCCGTTACTTGGCCCTGAAGGCTGGGCCTTGCAAATTGCCGCTTACCGTAAAAAATCGGAACTGATGCCCGGCTGGCGGATGTTAAAGAAAAAATACGCCGATATCATTGGCCATTTGGAACCACGCCGGTCAGAAGTTGATTTTGGCCCACGTAAATCCAAGCCCAGCGGCTTTTTCTACCGTCTGAACGCTGGCCCACTCACGAGCTATAAAGAAGCCAAAGAAGCTTGTCAGGAAATCCGTAAACGCGGGACTGATTGCTGGGTGCGCCCGCCAGAACCCACCGAAGGCGAAGTGCCTGAAGCCGATAAAGATAAAAAAGAAACCCGCCTGATTGTTGGTAGCAACGATAATGCGACCACGAAACAACCGGCCCGCACTGTTGATGTGTCCTCACCCCCACAACCTATTGGACACACAGCCACTCCCACAAAAACGGCATCGCTCAACACAGATGGCGATACCGTCTGGGTCCCCACGGGACGCACGCAAACACTGACTGAAGGCGATAGCGGCGAGGAAGAATAAACCATTCCCGCTATTGCCGACACGACACCACATGGCCATGATAATTACGGCCCTTTTCTAATTCGCGCGCCCTTCAGCCACAAACTTTTGAGCAACACCATAACAAGGCAACCGTGATAATAATTCACATAACCCTTGTCTTTGCGCTGCAACATACTACATTTGATATGAAATAAGATCAGCAGATGATTTTGCGATGCTCACGTTATCGTGTGGCTCATGTGCCTTAACCGCCGCTGCATGGCACGCACGCAGCTTCAATGCCCCTAACGGAAAGTTATAATATGTATATAGAAGACAAAAATGCCGATCTGGAAAACATGCCGAAAAATATTTTGGCCTGTTTGGGTGAGGCCGATATTGTCTATATCCGCCCCGTGCTAGAAGATGGAAAAACACTGTACGGTGTTTTTACCGCTAGTGGCTACCCGATTAATAATTACAGCACCCTGGATCAGGCACGCTCTGCTGCATGGCTATCAGAAATGACCCCTCTTTATTGTCATTAAACAACCTTCTGTGGCAAAAAGCATTTCATCATTTGCAAACACAACAATTAAAAAAGCCCCTTTATGAAGGGGCTTTTTTAATAAGATAATTCAGTGCGGCCTTGTATTCTATACTACGCCGCATTTGATGATGTCGTTTTATCCGTCAATAACGTATAGAGCGCATCCGCACTATCAGAACCGCGCAACTTTTCACAATTCCCATGGTCCCGTAACAATCGGGATATACGAGCCAGGGCCTTCAGATGATCCGCACCCGCTTCTTCCGGTGCCAACAACATAAACACCAAATCAACCGGCTGGTCATCTATAGCCTCAAAATCAACAGCCGCTTCAAGTCTCGCAAACACACCATAAAGCCGGTCCAGCTCCGGTAGCTTGCCATGGGGAATGGCCACACCACGTCCGACACCCGTCGTCCCTAACCGCTCACGGTCCAAGATGACATCTAAAATACGACGTGCCGGAATGCCCGTCACCGCTTCAGCGCGAGACGACATTTCCTGTAAAAGCTGCTTCTTGCTTGAGGCCTTCAATGACGGCATCACTGCGCCAAGGTCCAGAAGCTCGATCATATCCATTACGACTCTATCCGTTTATACGGTCTTGCACCGTCTATTCGACTTTGGGATCAATCCAGCCAATGTTGCCATCAGGCCGACGATAAATCACATTCAACCGCCCGTGTGCGCTATTGCGGAACATCAATGTTGATGTATCTGCCAAATCCATACGCATAACCGCTTCGCTCACCGTTACTTCTGGAATGCTTGTTTCCATTTCTGCAACAATTATAGGGTTACTATCTTCAGCAGGTTCATCGGCATTCTCTTCCTCCGCAGCCAAAACATAGCTTTGTGCTGCCAGAAGATCATAGCCGTTCTCTTTACTTCTGTGATGATTTGTCAAGCGACGCTTGTAGCGACGTAATCTTTTTTCAATCTTGGCGCAGGCATCATCGAAGCTCACATATACTTCATCCGCCTCACCATGACTTTGCAATAATACACCATGACCCAATTGAATATGACATTCAGCTTGGAATAAATGGCGATCTTTATGAAACGTCACTACGCCTTCGAATGCTTGATTAAAATACTTACTGACGATGTCTGTCAGGCTATCTTCAACATAGGTCCGCAGGGCATCCCCTACGTCCATCTGCTTACCAGTAACGACAATGCTCATATATACTGATCCAACTTTCTCAGATGATCAAACAGCCCCCATTGATCCGGGTGCTTTATTTTCAAGGTGGGGATAATTAGTGACTACACCCATAGTTGTCAAGCATATCACATTTTGGCGGATCTCTGAAATGCTCCGATACTGCCCGGCATCCCACACCCAAATTGTCCAAATTATTCAGCAACATATTTTAAATATGGTGCAAGCTGTTGTTTACAAGGCAGCTTTCTTTTCACGACGGCGTTGCACAGAGGACGGAATCCGCATCGCCTCACGGTATTTTGCCACCGTTCTTCGTGCAATATCAATGCCTTCTGACCTTAATAACTCGACGATTTTGTCATCAGACAATATTTTTTTGACATCTTCCGCATCAATTAATTCGCGAATCTGATGCTTAACAGACCCGGCTGAATGGGCCTCTCCCTCATCGGAAGAGGCAATCGCAGACGTAAAGAAGTACTTCATTTCAAAAATGCCGCGGTTAGTCGCAATATATTTATTCGATGTCACCCGACTAACGGTGCTTTCATGCATGTCGATGGCTTCCGCAATCATCCGCAAATTCATCGGTCTTAAAAAACGAATGCCTTTTTCAAAAAAATCTTCCTGTTGGCGGACCAGCTCACTGGCTACCTTTAAAATCGTCCGCGCCCGCTGGTCCAATGCCTTGACTAACCAATTCGCCGACGTAAGGCATTCAGATAAAAATTCTTTTTCTTCTTTGCTTTTGCTTAAGCCTTTTATTTCCAGATGATAATGACGGTTCAACAAAACCCGTGGTAAGGCATCGTTATTTAACTCGACCGTCCAGCTCCCTTTCGTTGTCTTTTTTACAATCACGTCAGGAATCAGGGTTTGCACCGTCTCGCCCCCAAAGGCTAAACCCGGCTTCGGATTTAACGTCTGTATTTCCGCGATCATATCTTTCAGGTCATCCTGATCCACCCGACAAACACGCATTAAGCCTCGCATATCCCGCTTGGCCAGCAGGTCTAGGTTATCCAGAAATGCCTCCATTGCCGGATCCAAACGGTCACGTTCCGCCTGTTGTAGCTTTAAACATTCCGAAAGATCGCGAGCGAACACACCCACCGGATCCAAACCCTGTAGCCGCTTCAGCACCACTTCCACCTGCGCCACATCACATTCCAAACGTGCCGCAATACTTTCCACATCATCCTGCAGATAACCGGCTTCGCTCAGCATATCCAACATATAACGGGCAATAATCCGCTCTGTAGGATCTAAGATTTCCAGATTCATCTGTTCTTCAATGTGGTCTTGAAGACTGATGTTGCCACTTAAGTTTTGTTCAAAACTTTGTTCGGGTAAGTCATTACGCCCGCTGACGCGGATACTGCCCATGTCATCAAATCCTGGGCCCGTATCACGATTATTATCGACCTGATCGCCCGGACTATCATGATTGAAGACATTATCATAATTTGTGTCCAGGGGCGCATCCCCCTGCTCATCCTGCAGCCCGGACTGCGCCAACAATTCGTCTGCGCCTGTATTGCTGGCCGCTTTTTCACCGTCCTCACCTTCATGACGGCGGTCATCACGGGCCTGATCTTCACGGTTATCGGCGGCCCCTGCCTCGCCCGCATTACTGTCCGCCGGGCTATTATCCTGATTGTCACCCACCTCCAGCAGCGGGTTACGTTCTACTTCCTCTCCAACATAATCCATCAATTCCATATTGGAAAATTGCAGCAACTTGATCGCCTGCTGTAACTGCGGCGTCATCACCAGACTTTGGCTTTGTTTTAACTGTAATTTTGGTGAAAGACCCATCTAGACGCCCTATAAACTAAACCGTTCACCAAGATAGACCCGGCGCACATCGGCATTCGCAACAATCTCCTGCGGCGTCCCGGTAAACAGCACCGTTCCATCATGAATAATATAAGCCCGATCAATAATATCTAATGTTTCGCGAACATTATGGTCCGTAATCAGAACACCGATACCACGATCCTTCAAATGCGATACCAGACTACGTATTTCGTTAATCGCAATCGGATCAATGCCCGCGAACGGCTCATCCAACAGAATGAAGCTGGGGCGGGTTGCCAGGGCCCGTGCAATCTCCACCCGGCGCCGCTCCCCCCCTGACAGGGCCAATGATGGCGAATGACGCAAATGTGATATGGAAAATTCGTCCAGAAGATTATCCAGAAACTGGTCCTGTTCAACCGGGTCGGGTTCCACAACTTCGAGTATTGACCGAATGTTATCTTCCACATTCAAACCACGAAAAATAGAAGCCTCCTGTGGTAGATATCCCACCCCAAGACGTGCACGCCGATACATAGGTAATTTGGTAATGTCGTGGCCATCCAACAGGATTGATCCTGAATCCGGGGCGACCAGTCCCGTAATTGCATAAAAAGATGTCGTCTTCCCCGCCCCGTTGGGGCCCAACAAACCCACGACTTCCCCGCGATGAACGGAAAGGTCGATGCTCTTCAACACCGGTCTTTCCTTATAGCTTTTGCCTACACCACGCACAACCAATCCCTCGCCCGCGGCCACCCCACCAGATACCGGGGAAACTGCGGTCGTCACGTCCTGCGGTGAAACCTGTTGTGCTTCTGACTTTTCCATAGATATTTTCTACACTTTAGCTCTTAATATTTTCTTCCATCACACACAAAAAGCAGCCGATATCATCATATTTTCATCATGCGGGGGCTTATTGTCCGTTTTGTTCTGGTATTCGGAATTCACCCGTTACACGCCCCGTAGTACCTTGCTGGCGCGCGCCTTCCATCCGTGTCAGGCCCGTCCGTAAATTCAACACCAACCGCTCCCCCTTCAAGGTCCCGTCTTTGTGAATCATCACCACATTGCCACCTAATGTAACGATCTGTTCTTCCATGTCATAAACCCCCCAGCTACTTTCGATCTTCTCTGTCGGTGAAGACAACTTAACATGACCCGATGCATCCAACCGCATAATCGAAGGTGCATCCCCCTGCTTCGCTGACTTACGGTTCCCGCGATAAAATACCGCTACCCGATCCGCCTGCAGGGTTAAATTCTTTTGCACAGCCTCGACCTGGCCCTCAAATACGGCCATATTTTCTTTCTGCTTCACATCCAGACGGTCTGCGGAAATATGAATGGGTTGTTTGACATCATGCTTTTTCAAGGCCGAAACCTGCGCCATCGCGGGCGGGCTCATAATCCCCCATAGCAAAACCACCGCAAAAATCGCCGCGCCTGAAAAAAACTTATACATTTGCATCGTCAATTATCTCTCTTTTCCCAAACTATCGTCACGGGACTGTGCCTCAAATTGCCGCCCAACCGTTGAAAACATATCGTTCACACATCTCATTCCACGCCCACTGGCCCTGTTTGTTCTGTACTTTTTACGCCCGTCCCACCTGCTATGGGTGGAGTCTCACGTATGGTGACATGACCAGGATCAAGCCGCACTTTCACACGACCCTCAAATTTTAATTCCTCCGCGGTCACATCGGCCCAGAAACGCTGTGCGGCAAAAACGCCAAACGGGGCTTTTCCAGTAACACCTTTGTCACCTTCGGCTGTCGCTTGGGACAAATCAACCAGACCGCCGCCAGCCTGCAGCTCATAGCCATTGCTGGAAATCAGCTCTATTTCATCATCCAGATAAAGAAGGCTTGCCCCGGCATCATATTGTCCGGCCTTCGCTGTCACATTAATCTGCAGGTCTTCTTTCACGGTTAAGGCCGCGGCCAAACCTTCCAGCGTGACCTGCATCCCGCCGTCATAGGTCTGTACTGCTGTTTGTGCGGAAATTTTAAAGGGTCGCCCTTTATCATCCAACCCGCTGTAGTGGGGATTTACAACACGCAAGGATCGATCGCGTTTTTCTAAACTTTCGACAGAAAGGGTAAATTTACGTTCTTTGTTATTAAGTACAGGCCACAACACCATGACCACGACCAACAGTCCGGCCACAAACGGCAATAACCGCTTCATCAAAGCGATCAGCGCAACAGAACGCACGCTGTCTTCATAAGACGCGGTAGGATGGGGGGCCATTTCCGACAGGACATCATCCTGCGCGTGAAGGCCTGGGGATGTATCGCCGGCTTTTCCGGTCATTACGTTGTTGGGTTCCCTAATCTACGCGCGGACGTGGAGGCGCGCGTTTCAATCCAAGCAAAAGTCATGCCCAGTCGTAAATGTAATATGCTTTTCTATAGACTGCAAGCCGATACCACCCACATTTGCCATAACCGCAATGTTTAAGATGATATAAAAAATAATCACTTAGCTATGCGCGAAAATATCTGTATCGTCCCAGCCTGACAGGTCCAGTTCTGCACGTGTTGGCAGGAAATCAAAGCACTGCCGCGCCAGATGCGTCCGGCCCAGCTCCGTCAGTCGCTCATCCAGAATGGCCATAAGACGATGCAGATGCAACACATCGCTCGCGGCATATTCCATCTGTGCCTGACTTAATGTCTCCGCCCCCCAGTTCGAACTTTGCTGCTGTTTCGAAATATCCACCTGTATGAGTTCCCGACACAAATCTTTCAGGCCATGGCGGTCGGTATAGGTCCGCACCAGTTTCGATGCGATCTTGGTGCAATAAACCGGGTTTACATGAATACCCAGATTATGGCGCAGCACGGCCACATCAAAACGGGCAAAATGGAAAATTTTGGTCACGGCCGCATCTTCCATAACTTTTTTCAACTGCGGGGCGTCTTGCTGTCCGGCAGCAATCTGCACCAGATGCGCCGTTCCATCCCCCGCCGACAACTGCACAACGCACAGCCGGTCCCGATGGGGACGCAGGCCCAGTGTTTCCGTATCCACGGCCACTGCCCCGTCAAAGGTCACAGATGCGGGCAAATCCCCCTTGTGCAATTCAATAGTCATTCATATAGCCCTTTCAACGCATCCGTCTTTCACTGCGCGCGTATTACACAGACGTCATTATAAACCTACAGCCGCCTGAAAGCACAGCCATAAATAAACATTACACGGGAGATATAACGCTATCCCATATAAATCGAAACTATCCAGTTATGATGGAGGACCCTGTCTTAATGGGTACGTAAAAGTATATCAATGAGGATTGGTGCCCAGGAGAGGCCCACGAACATTTTATAATATCAATATCTTATGATATCATTTGCGTAAATTTTGCGGAATAAGGAAAAGATTTCAGATGTTAATCTTGATGTGATTTTATTTCCTAAGTAATTTAAAAAATCGCCGTAGGGGACCACCTTAATTCTATCAGAAAGTAAAGAACATGAAAGGCACCTTCGATTTTCTGGAAAAAATTATGAATGCTGCTATCACCCATAAATTTAAAAAAATGGAAATTTTCTTAGAAGATGACGATTTCTGGCAAATGGTCAGGGATATTTATGACGATCCTGCATACCACCCCCCAATTCAGCCAATGGGAAGGGAAAAAGTGAACGCTTATGGTTTTTTTGAATATAACCATATTCGATTTATTAACAAATCGCGGGTGGCTATACGCCCGCGATAAAAACGCGCCACACTAACACCCACAAACATCACTCCAAATTCTACCTACCCAATAGGGGAAGGATACCCAGCTACAGAGTCCACACAAGATGATAATTAATGCCGCACAACTTCCCCCTCAAAAACCACTGCACGGCTACTGTTCTTACTATCCAGATAAGGATGATCCTCATGAGTATAGCTGAACTCGTTACCGTGGCTGGACACCCACCTTACATGGAAGTGCAGCCACCAGTAGGGGGAGTAGACGAACTTTATCCGTCCCCCCTTCTTTAACCGCATCGCCACCGCCCAGAATAAACAGTTAGAACGGCGGGGGCCGGTCATCGCTAATCTTTATCGGCCTTTGTATCCAGCTTATCCAGGATACGCTGTAACTGCTTTTCAATGCGGATTAGCGTGTCTTGATCGTGGACGCGATTTACTTCCAGCGTGGTTAATCGTGGTACGATATGCGCATTTTCTATCATTGCAATCCTGCTCTCGACCTGCATACCCCAGGCAATCGCCGATACAACAATAGTGGCTGTGGTGATAATGTGGCTGACAGACACCTCTTTTTTAATGTGCCACTGCGTTCTTTCCGGTTCAGCCATAGCGGGCAATTCCTCTTTTTAACGATTGTTCTTATGACACGCCCGCACATTCTTGCGCAGAGTCGCATAGTCTATGATGTAGTAGGGCCATACCTGTTGCGGCCCTGCGCCTTCCAGATCACGAATTAGCTGTTGTGTTTGCACGGCCGTATAATCAACCAGCGGCGGGCAACTAGAGATCGCCGTCCTTGCGCAGCCGGTCAACAAAATCATCAACACTGCCAGGCTTATTCGCTTCATTGTGTGCATACTCACCTTGTAAATCTTCATTGCTTTCCGCCTGTCTCTTGCGCTCGTTAGACCGCCCCAGACGGTAGGCGAGCCAGAAGCCCGCCCCCGACATGGTAAGGGCTATCAGAACAAGCCAGGTCATTTAGGGAGTACCGTGACGGACTCTTTAGCTGTAAATCGACCATATACAGCCAACAACGCGCCGCCCGCCGTGATAGTGGCATCAACGGCACCGTTAACCAGGCCGACCTCTTCCGTGGAAAACGACACGCCAAACACTGGCAAGAGGGTAGGCAGGATTGCCATGATTGCACCAATCACGGTTTTAGATTTAAGAAACCATTTAGGCTCATTTTCAGACATAATTTCACCTTTAATATGTGTAAATCACAGGGGGGAGTGGTGTGTATCGGGACCGCTTGTCCAGATGCACGAATGTCTTGGCTATGCCGATTGACCAGCCAAGAGACGTGGCGGCATGGAGCAATCGGTGAAGATCGCTCCCGACCGGACGTTTAATATCAACAGCGCAAGCGCCTTGCAGATTGTGGTGTGGATTTTCTGTCAGGTGCAGGCTGCGCGGATGACCGCCAATCGCTGCGTTGTGTTCCGGCGAACGACAGCCTGACGTGATAATCATTGGCCGGTCATAGCCAATGCGCAGCAATTCCAAGGCATTCAAAAAACCATCGGCCAGCACCATTTCCCCGCTGCCCTTACATTGTAACTCTGCGCGGGTAAAGTGGGGGGAAATTCGGGTCATTCTAGGGCCAGTCTATTTCTTTTATGCCGATAATCTCTGCAGGCGTCATCGCAACATCCACCGCCATTTTTGCGGAAATCCGCAGGGCTTCAATCTGCCCCGCTAACACTGCCCATTGCTGCGCTGTACCGATAACCACCGCCGCCAGGGCTGTAAGTGTCGTATTTGTCGCCGCGGATTCTGCATTCAATATCGGATAATCAGACGCAACGGGATTCGCGCCAGCATCAAGCACCGCCTGGACAGCCTGCGCCTCTTTATGCTTATGCTCATACACCATCGCCTGCGTACTGCCCGCCGTTGTGTATTTGAGCCGCGCGGCCTCCGCATCTGCATCAATTTGCGCTTTTATTTTTTCGCGCAAGGCCGCCAGGTCATGGGCTTTAATCACAAAGTCGTTACAGATATATCTGCCCACAAGACGGCATAGGATAGGGTCAGGCGCATCGCTGGCAATCACGGCCTCGCCGCCAATAACCTCCCGCACATCCCCCGCAACGTATAAGTAACAAGAATCCGGCAAGCCAGATATATGCGCCTCATCGCCGCCCGCCTCAATATCGTTCTTATCAACTTGCGGCGTCACGCGCACCCTATCCACTAGAAGGGGGTTATCTGGATCTGATAAGTCTACATATTTTTCCGTGACATTCTCGTCTGAAAGAATGTAAGGCAAACCATCTGGGCGATAAGGCGCAGGCCCCACCGCCTGCCGGATAGATTCAATATGGCCGGTGACTGGGTCATAAAAAATTGCCTGGGTCATTAATTCAGTGCCTCTTGCAGATAACCGACTCTCTCATTTACATAAAAATCGTCGTTGCCGTTCGCTTTTGTCACTTCCAGCGTGTAAGTCGCATCATCCCCAGATGAAAGGCCGGTATCTACGGCGGACAGGCCGATCAGAGTCCCCTCCCCATCAATCTCAACCTCTTTGCCGTTGCCCGCCCCGTCACCGTAAATATAACTTGTTGTCGTGCCATTCAAAACTTTACGAATGCGCAATTTTACATCCGTGACGCCACTCTCACCTTGCAGATAAACGTTAAAGTTAAGCAAGATTGGCTTGCCCTTACTATCTGTCACCGCAACGTCAGCAACATGATTCCACGAATACCTGTTTGCGGATGTAGTAAGATAGCCAGTAGGGGAATAATACGTATCAAGAATAGACGTGCTGCCATCGTCTATTTCATCATAAGAAACTGTATTCAAATCGGCCAGATCGCCCGTGTTATATGTGGCGTTGTCCGCGGGCTTGCCCGTCCCTGAAACATCGTTCCATGTCTGATTAGTATTCAACACCGCGGCATCAGATGGTTGACCGCTGATATCCGTGCCCCAGGTCGCGCCCGCCGTAGCACCAGGTTCCGCGTCCATAACTTCCAGCACAATTTCATCAATTTCAGTGATGCCCGCCGTAGATGAATGATTTACAAGGAACATTGGGCGAATGTAGCGGGCGTCCTCATGGATTGTCGCAGGGTCATTGTAATTTGGGTGCTCGCCACCATTGCCAGATACAGCATGGCCTGTAAAGTAGCCTACAAAATCCGTCCAACTGGCACCTACAGACTGCGCTGTTGCTGCTATGTAATGTTGATTACTTGCGGTATTCAAACCCGCGGTATTAACCAATGTTGTGCCATCTGCCGCAACACCAGCAACTCCGATATACAAAACACCGGAACCCGCAGTCTTGCGGGCGCGGCCCCTAATTCTATAAATTTTACCAGGATCGTATGGGACATTAATTTCGAACTGAAACCACCTTTGGTCATTACCCGAATTATCGCCAACTCTTAGGAACTTGCCGCCCGCTTCGCCGCCCTCGACAATAGATATCTCACCGGCGCCGCTAAAGTTTTCCCAAGGTAAGTTACTTGTATCGGGATAGTCAAACGTTTCACGGACTGATATTCGCGCGTTAAGCTCTACATCTGTAGGCTGTCCCGCGATATTGCTGGACCATGTCGCGCCCAACGTCGCATTATCATCCGGCTTGCCCGTGCCGGATACATTATCCCATGTCACAGACGCAGCGTCTGCACTCGTCATATCAGCCGGCGCCGTCACATTCGTTACTGTCACCCACGCAGATCTAACGCCCTGCGTTGTGATATAGCGAATACGAAAATCGTATTGCAGGCCATTTAACAGACCAAGAATCTCTAATTCACCCGCCTGCGCATCTTCGCCGCGGACTGGACTCCAACTCCCACCGCTCGATAGTTTATATTGTATTTCTGTCTCCCGAATAAACGGGCTGGCATTCGGCGTCCAAGTACAAACGGCAGCAGGCGTCTTTGCGCCCCCCGTCCCTGTTTTTACAACAGGCGAAACGGTAAACCCGTCAGGCGTGATCGCTGTAGTCGGGTCAAGAACACTCACCGCGCCCGCCGTACTTGCGTCTAACTCATCTGTTGCTGGCACCCATGAATAATCGGCGGATTGCTCTTCTTTCAGCGTTAAATCAACGCCGCCGTCCTGCGGATTATGCGCCCAGGCAATTACGCGAAACGTCTTTCCCGACCACCCAAACCGGTCATTATCCAGCATAACCGTATCCCAACATTTAAGCTGTAATGCCCCGATCTTGCAGGGCAGAGTGACGGCGATCTGATTCCGGCTGCGCCGCAAGTCTAGCAGGGCGAGGCGTTGCGCACGGCGATGATCTACCGTTGCGGGGAATGTCAAATCATGCCAATGCCGTTCGCCCGCGTCCTCCGTCTCCCATGTCGCATTAACCCGTAAAGGCATGTCCGCTGGCTTATAATGGTCATCCGCATTGATATACAAACCTTTTACCGCGTTGCGCAATTCCTTGCGACTTAGATAAGGCGTCAGGCGAATATCGCCGCGCAAGGCGGTTTCATCCAGTGTCACTGTCGGCACTGTCCAGGCCGCCACGTAAATATGGAACTGCCCTTGCTGGAATATCTGCCGGCCACCCATCGCCGATAAAATCATTTCTATGTTATCACCAACCCGTGACGCGGTATCCAGCACCCCGTCAAAGGTATAGCGCGCATGTGTCCCGCCTTCTTTAAGTGAAACTGCCTCATCGCAGATATTTGCCGCCGTAAAAACACTTTCCATACTAATTGCGGATAGGGGATTTTTAGGGCCATATAAACTAAGGCTGCGGTAATGCAGCCATACCAAAACGGGATTGCGCGACCATTCCCACGTTGTATGGTCATCAGGGCGGTGTGTGCCTGATCCGCCCAGAGCCGCATAATTCAGGCCATCTTTGCGGGGGTCATAAATTTTTAGCCCACGGACAATGATAGATGATGGTTTTATTCCATTCGGAAAAACGTCAATGTCATATTGATATTTGACATGGTAATAGGCAATCCCGCGCAAGCGATGATCTGCCGTCCATTTTGTGGGGGCCGCCGCCGTCATTACGCTGTCGGCCACCTGATCCGCCGTCCCAGTGTGTGTATAAAGCCACATCTTGCCCGCAAATTCGCCCTGCGCCGCGTTTGAGACAAAAGTCACTTCTTTGTCACCAAAATAAAAACTTTCAAAGCCATCAATGCCGGCATCCTCCCCCGCGCACACCGCCCATAACTGGGACATAAATTCATTATCTGTCCCATAGCTTTGTGCAAAAACAGCAACGCCGCCAATCTCCGCGCGGCCATAGGCAATAGTGCGGGGCGCCGTGCCAGACCGCACCTGGACGCGGTTTTCTGGCATATCAATGCTAGGACGGGGGGATAAAACCCGTGCAAGGCCCGTCAGGGCAAGGCCCGCCCCAACAAAGAAAACGATTTCCGCCAGCGTGACAGCGCCAATCGCGGCAATCCCAACTGTCGTGGCAAAAAAAGCAGGGGCGGCCATAGGCAACAGCATTAGGCCAACGCCGATGGCTATAGGGAGCACTTTACCCATTCGAAACCTTCTCTATATCCCATGCCAAGCGCACTTCCGCGCGGGCCATAGGCACAAAAACCAAACCCTTCTGGGAAATTGTTGCAAACGCCGCCACTTGCCCAAGACAAACGCCCACCGCCCATTCATCAAGAATCCGGCCCAACACCACGTCCCCGCGTTTAGCTTGGCCCTTGCGGCCACGATAAGGCCGCCCAAGCACCGCACGGGCCGCCTTTGATAGACTGCCAAACTCGTTAATGATTTCTTGCGCGGCATCTTCTCCGCGATATCCCCTAATCCCCGCCATAGGATCAACGCCTGTCTGCGCCATGACACAATCCGCCGCGAACACGCAACAATCATGCACCCCATAAGCAAAACGCCGCTGGCGGGCGGCGTCTATAACGGCAAATAGTTTTTGATCCCAGTCATCCAGCCGCCTTACCAATAGTAACCTCCCCACCCATACCGTACCGGCGTACTAGGGGCCACGGCAGGGCCAGACTGCCCAGGGGATCCCCAAAGCAAATCAACGTCCGGCATCTGTGGGACATAGTCCAGCCCCAGATCGTCTGGATATTCTAATTTCTGATCGTCAGGCGTAAATCGCCGCTCGATATTGCGGCCATCGGTTCGCGCCCAACTTTCACAATGAAGCGAAATCGTGCCTGTCTTGCCGTCCTGAATTTCCAGCATGTCCATAACACCACCGAATAAAATAATCGGGTCAGCAATTAACTGATATGTGTTGTCCAGCAAGCCGATCCAGATTGTTATTGTCCGGCCCTGTATGGGGTCATCGAGCACAGAAGCCAGCACGTCAGGATCAACGCCTGATAGTGACAATGTGACTTTGTCCTCTCTATTATCGCTATTTTCTTCAATCGCCCCGATTCCGCCTAGCTCGCCGATCCCCGCCCATGTGTCGCCATTCCATGATACGGTCCCCACGCCAGACCACACGTTCCTGGCGCCGCTATCAAACTCCATCTTGCAGAAATAGACCGGACAAACCTCATTTTCCGCCATGCCCGCCAGAAAGGCCGGTGTGATTTCACGCGTCATTTAAAAACGCTCCCGAATACCAAAACTCATGCCAAACTGTTTAAATTGATCCGCCCGCCACCGCACATCGTCGGTCAAAGCAAATATGCCCTGGGGATTGTCGAAAATAACCAACTCCCCATCCGCTGGACTAGATCGCAACGCCGGCTCTATCTTTACCGTTGCCTCACCGTTGCTGTCGCTCGATGCATTCCAGGTCGCCTGAAAAAGCTGGGTGCCCACCTGAAAATAATCACCGGCCGCAATAACGGCCTCTGTATCCACGGGCAGACCGCGCAAGGCGATTTCATCCCCTGTCTGCCCGCCGCCATTAACAACAATAGGATCAGTGTAGCTTGAAGCAGTGTCGCCCACCTCCACCATAGCATTACGACAATAAGCCAGGCCCGCCGTCTCTGTCGAAGGATAGTGATACAGACCTAACCGGATATAATCAAAGTTATCTTCGATCGTCAGGGTGCGCGTATAGCGGGTATAGGTCAGATCAGATGAATGCGCGTAAACCTGGCTCCACCAGACGCCGTTTTTAATGATAAATAACGTAAAATAGCTTGTTACGCCCGCGGCGGCGGCGGCGGCATCAACTTTCAAATCAACAGAGACGGTCAACTTGTCGCCTGCACGGACTCCCTTGTTAACGCCAGGATAAGGCGTCCGCACCGCTATATCTTCCGTATAAAAAGGATAGCTGTTACTGGATTGTTCTCCGCCGCCGTTGAGCAAAAGATTACGGCCGTAATTCTTAATCTCTCCCCGCGGGCGGCGATTGTCAGGATCACCCGCCCAGAAGGTGCCATATTGTCCCTTTAATCCGGTAACAAACCCCCGCCAGACCGCCGCCTGATCTTCCGTCATGGGCGGCAATTCCAGCATTCCTGACCAATAATTACCCACACGGGAAATAACCTGTTGCTGGCCAGTAAATGGGCTTTCATGCACCACATTGTTACTGGTCAATCCCCATTCACTGGCACGAATGCCCGCAGTGCCTGGCAAATGAAGTGGATAAGTCAACGGCATCAGGCCAAAGCTCCTTTACGATAAGCACCGCCGCGATTCATCGCATCAAGCACCGCACCCTTACTCGCCTCAACAAGACGGGGGGCGGATTGCGCGATCCGCGTATCAACGCTTTCAAGTGTTGTGTCAAAGTGTAAATGCTGTGTGATATGCACTGCAGGCGCCGCGGCGGGGCCAGCCGTTGGCATTCTATGATTAGGGATGATGTCGCCATTACCGCGTGGCACGAATAATTCTGGCCCGCGCTCCCCCACAATATAGGGCTGTTTACCCATCACGGGACCACCAACGGCACGACCAAATAAACCGCTTAATAATCCACCGCCACCTGTTAAGCCGCCTGTCAGCGTCCCTAAAAGATTTTGCAGCGGCGCAATGATTAATGCGTCCGCCAACATTTTCAGCAACGCATTTTTAAAAGACTTCGCCATATTCGAAAATGAATCGCCGACGCTGTCGGTCCCTTCAATGAATATCGCGCCGAAATCCTCTGCAAATTGATCTGTTAATTCCCGCAGCCTACTAAACTCATTCTCTTGAATATCTTTTATTTCGGCGGCGGTGTTCTTGTTGATTAATATCCGCGCTTGCGCAAGCTGTTCTTCTGTCGCAATACCCTGGTCATGGCGTTGACGCCATATCGCTAACTCCTGCGCCGCCTCGGCCCTTGCCGCCTCAACTAGCCTGTCACTCGATTTTAACGCCTCAATCTCCAACTCTTTTAAAAGCTGGACCGTCTCCTCTCGCCCCTCATAGACACGGTCCCGCGCCTCTTCTCGGGCTGTGTCATCCGAATCCATTCTATCGGCAATGTCAATTCCGATGACGCCCCGATCTGTCCGCGCGGCCCCGTCTATGCGCGGCGGTTTCGTCACAATGGGTATGTTGCCATCGTCCAGCGCGCCGCCAACTATAAGAGAATCGCGCTCGGCCTCTGCGGCGCTGATCTTTTTTCTGATCCGCTTATGTGTCTGTGACTCTCCCCCCCAGATAGTAGGGGCATTAGCCAACTCACGATTAAGCCGCGCGATTTCATCGGTTAGGCTTTTTATCCGCTCTTCTGCGTTTGGCGGGGCGATAATCTCCGCAAGATTTTCGTAAATCTCGCCCATTTTCGCAGTGACGCCAAATTCTTCATTAACATCACCAAGCCGCGCCTTAATGGCTGTCAGATAACTTGAAAAGCCGCGACTAAGTGAAGACGGCATATCTTCAAACCGTTGATTAATTTCCTCTTGCTGTTTGAGAAGCGCCGCAAACACGTCCTGGGATAGAACCTTGCCTTCAAGAACCATTTTCCGCAATGCGCCCACGCCTTCAACACCCAGGCCGCGGGCCAATGCGAGCGCCACCTCTGGCAGATTTTCAACAACAGAATTAAATTCCTCCGCCCGCAAAATCCCCGCGCCTAAACCTTGCGCAAGCTGCAACGTGCCAGCATTTATCGCCTCTGTGCTGGAACCGCCCAAAACGCCTAATTGCTGGATCACAGCATTAAGCCGCGTGACATCTTCCGTGGTTGCCCCAAGGGCAGAGGCCGAATGATTGACGCGCTGGAACATATCAACATTGGCCGCCAAGGCTGTGCCTGTTTTGATAGCCGTTTCCAGCAATCGTTCATACACATCCTGATAATCACCGGTCGCCTTGGTCGCAGCCTCTATTCTTGCTCTCAAAATCGCCTGTTCATCGGCCGCCCGTACAGTGCCACGGATTGCCATAGCAGACGCATAAACGGCCGCAAAGGCGGCGCCGGCACGATTCAACCGCTTAAACGATTTATCAATACTTTTCAGGGATCGATCAACACGCCGCTGGGAAGAAGCCGTCTGTTTTTCCATGCGCCGCAACTCACGACGCAGGCGCTCCGTATTTGCATCAATGTTAACAAGTAGGTCTTGGGCTATTGTTGCCACGGCGGCGCCTTTCACGATCTCGCGCCTCTTCCAGCGCGACGCGGTTTAGGAAATCAGGATCAGGATCAGAAGATTGATCATCTTCCGTGTTTGGATTGTTAATTTTGACGTAAGTATTAATCGCAATAGTGTATTCAAGCGGGGTTGCCCGCCAGAAGGTGCGGGGCGACCAGCCAAGAACGGCCATCGCCACGCCAAAGGATTGTTCAATAGGGAAATGCGTTAGGTCATCGCCTACTTTTTTTTATTGCCTGACGCCGGCTGATCCTCATCGGCGCCAGCGTTGCCATTCAAAACGACAAACAGCACGTCAGCAAGCACGGCCGTTGTGTCTGTCAAAGGATGTACTAACAGCCCTTGGCCAATATCATTTTTTGACAACGCGCCGCCATGATCAATGGTTGCCCAGAGAAAAGCCGCAATTTCTGTTAGGCTGGCCTGCCCTACCGCCACGCGGCGGGTAAAATCCAACAGGCCAACGCCGCTGGCCTGCTCAAAACGGGCAATGTTCTCAAATGTCGGATCAATGGTCCATTCATCCGGCCCTAGTTTTATCCGGCCTTCGCCTCTTGCTTTATTCATTCAAACTAAGCCTTTGTGTCGGTCAAAGCACCCGTTGGCACAAATTCAACCTGATACTGGATCACATCCTGGCTGTCGCCGTCTAACTGGAAATTGCTGATTGTGAATGTGCCGGCGTACTTGTCGCCGTCCGTGTTATAAACAATCTCAAGCTGCACATCTGTAGGGGAGGAACCATCGCCCCATTTGCTTTGCAGGCGCTCGAAAACAGTATTGCCGCCCCCTGGATACTTGCCGGAAACTGATACATTGCCGGAACGATTGACAGCACGGCTTGTCGCCCAGCCATCATCGTCTTTTGTCGTTGTGTCAACTGTGGTTGTGCTGCCGCCGAATGTTGTTGACTCCTGCCCTGGTATTGTATCGTAGGCAGAAACATCATCATATAGTTTGACAAGAACCTTCTTGCCCAAATCTGTTGCAGACATAAGAGAACCTTTCCTTTGTTAAAATTAATCTATCCGCGCAGTAAAGCGTTGCTGCGCCACGTAAAGCTGCTCATCTGGTATTGATTCAATACTTGTTGAAATCCATCGCAGATCAACAAAATCATGTGACGGCAGAACTAGCGCCGCCTCATCTATGGCCGACACAATCGCCGCCGCGATTTCTTCCACCTCTTTTCGGCCCGCCGCGGACGACCACGTAAACAGACTAAACGTGATTGTCTTTAATGATGCATCCTTGTACCGCGTGGGGGCCGTCTGAAAATCACCGAACTGTGTATATGGAAGGGCTGTAGAAGACGGCACGTAATCATAAACTGGCGTGGCCAGCGCTTGTGACAAAGCCGCATAGACGGCCTGCTGTAATTCCCAGGTCTCACTTGGCACGGCGGGTCACTTTCCTTAGCGTTGATTCAACGGCACCATCCAGGCGCCGCGTGATATAGTGAAAATTATTTTGTAAAGCCGGCTGCAGGAATGGCCGCGCAGGCAATCCACTGTGGCCCCGCTTTGTTTTACCTTTACGCGCCCCTTTCTTAAAAAGCCGCGGCGCCGTCTTTTTTGTTCCGAACTCAATAAACCGCGCATAAAAGGCTTGGCGATTAGCTTTTTTCCCGCGAAAGCCGATTTTTGCCGTCAGCCCATCACGGGCGACCTTATAGGATATCTGGCTGGCCAGATTGCCCGTGTCTTTTGGCGCCAACTTAATCGCGTCCGCCTGCACAACCTGGGCGGCATGTTCGACCTCGTCCTCTACCTCTTTACGCAATTCTGGCTCGATGCGCCGCAATGTTTTTCGCAGTTTTGAGACATTGGCATAAGAACCACGCCGCGCCATTAAGTAACCTCTCCCTCAAGACAGGCCATCGTCAAAAACCGCCGCCTCTCATCCCTATTTTGCGCCGTTTCAATATTCAATATACGGCCTTGCCACTGTAGGCGCATGGCCGTTGTTACGCCGTCACGATAACGCATCGTCACTTCATAACGGCTCTGGGCTATCTCTTGCCCCGCTTGGGCAACTTCTCGCGCCGTCAAAGGCCGCACACGGGCAGGAAAAACACCGACACTTTCCCATGACTGGCTATAACCGCCGCCTCCGTCCGCTGTTTTTACTGTTTGTTCAAGCGTGACACGTTCGCGCAGATCACCAATATTCATATTGGGAGTGCCTCACCGGCCAATAATGCCGCCGCCGTTTCCGGAACCGTTGTCGCGGCCCGCCCGTATGTCACGATTGACCTCTCATCGTAATAATGCCCCGTCAACATAAGAACCGCATGGCGGACCGCAGCCGGTACAGACGTCCAGTCCGCGCCATATCCCGCCGTAAAATCAACTTTCACTGTGTTATAATCGCTGGCTGTTGCGGGCCATGTTATCCCCGTGGCAGGGGAAATTCGTGCAGGGCGGTATCTATCACCCAGATCAACCCTGTAATTTTGGGAAACAAGTGTCTGTGACGCGCCGTCTGTGTCAATGTATGTGATAGAATCCACGGATAACACCGGCGATTTCTTCAACTCAAACGCCGCAGGAAAACAGTCATATTCAGCGCGATACTGCCGCGCAATAATAGGACGATTTAAAATCACCTCCGCGCGGCGCGTGGCAACGGCAATCATATCAATAATGGTCGCGTCATCTTCACCATCCAGAACCCGCAAATATGACTTTGCCTGTTGTAAAGTCACAGGCAGGCAAGGCGGATTAGTCATTTCCGTTGTATTCATAGCTGCCCCATCTGCAAAACTATAGACCGCTGATCCACACGCCCCGCCCCAGATGTGACATTTGCCGTCAGGCGGTATTGATTGCCACGCACTCCGCCGCTAACAAGCACCGTCGCAACGGCACCATTAATTGTGGGGGAAGATAAAACAGGGCCAGCGGGCCAAACCGTCCAGTCAACAGTCGAAACGGTATCACCGGCCGCCAGCCAATCTGTAAAATCTATGCTGTAATCCAGCGATCCGGCGTCAGGATCATGTGCAAAAAACGACATGATTATTTCCGCTTCCGTGGACGTGGCTTATTCGCCCCCGCCTTTTCCATGTCATTCACTGCCCGAAAAGGGCGGGCGATGCCCGCTTCAATGAGCCGTGCCGCTTCACCTGTTGGAAACTCCGCAATATCACCAGGCGAATATGTGTAGTTAGGGCCAGATAAGCTGGACACCAGCACAATTTTTAGTTTTTTCTCTGCCACCTGATATTCCCTTCCGTTGTAATAAGAAGGCGGGGGATAAACCCCCGCCTTTTGTTGTGAAACCGCCGATCTTATGACGCGGCCGTTATAAGATGCTTCACAGCGGCGCTGTTGGTCAGCACCCCGTCCAGACGGGTATAAGCCATAAAGCCAACTTGCAGATTTTCCGCGTACCGTTCTGAAAGACGGATCATCTGCGGTGTACCTACACGGCGAACAAGATATTTTTTCATATCGCCGAAAAGAACAACCTTTTTCGCAGCGGCCAGGCTGTCCATCGCCTGGTTAACGCTATAGCGGTACCCCGCAATTAAGTTAGGCTCGCCGGACTGGATATTGCCAAGCTGCCAGAGATAATTGCCGTTGCCGTCTTTCAATTTGCGGATCGCCTTCAACGTGTCATCATTGAACATCAGACGACAAGTCGGCGCATCACGATACGCTGGGTCAACCGAATGGATCAGGTCCAAAATCTCATCGGACGTGATCGCCGCTGTTGCGGCGGCCGTTGTCCCCGCGGCCGAACCTGTGACGATCCCCGCCGGCTGGCTTGAGCCTGTGCCGGTTGTCAGAACCTTATTGGCACCACGGCTTAACCGCTCGCCGAACAATTCAGAAACCAGGCGATCAATATTGTAAGCAGAGTCGGTCAGAAGCTGAATCGGCACACGCACCATTTTTGAGCCACAGAGATACGCGCCCAGACTCTTTTGACCAAAAACAATATCGCCGGAACCGTCATCTGTAACGGCGGCATTTTCTGCCACTAGCTCCGTGCCGTTGGCAGTATCATCAACAGTCGGCAACTCAATAGGGTTACCGCTATCTGTCTGCATCAAATCAATTACGCCGCCGTCCAACATTGGACCCCATGCCGCCATTGATTTTTCAATGGTCGCCAGAAGCTCCGTGGGCACTGTGTAGCCGCCCGCCGCATCGGTCCCCGTGGCTTGCGCACGAATTTCTTGTGGCACAGAGGCAAGGTGATCCGCCATTTGCTGCCGCTCTTCTTGTGATAGGGCCGACATGCCATGCTTGATCGCTTTGGCGAACGTCTCACGATATTCAGTCGGCTTTACTTCCGCGCGGCCTTCCGCTTCACTGTCTACCTGTTCGGGTGCGCGGGCATCGCCGGACTCTAGCGCAGCATTCGCGCGGGCCAGTCGTTCTTCACGTTGAATACGCTCGCCGATCTGGTCATATTCCGCCATTGCGGCGTCATATTGGCCTTCTAGCTCTTGCGCCCGCTCTTCTGTCGTATCATTCTTATCAACTTCCGCCAAAATCCCACGGGCATCATGGACGATTTTAGCTTGCTTTTCTCGTAGCTCTTTCAAAATATCCGGCATTTTAAATCCTTTCATATGCCATAAAAAAAGCCCCGCTCTTGCGGGGCTGTTAAATAGGCAGTTTACTAATCTGCCGTTCTCCGAGACCGTAATCCCAGGTCCATTTTAAGGCGTAACCGCCTTTGCGTGGCCTTAAAGTTTTCTCTTTTCTGTTCTTGCCGCTCGTTCCGAAAATGGTCTAGCGACCGTAAACCAATATCTGTGCCCTCATAAGCCGGTGTGGTAACAATGGACACATCCCCCAACGCGGCAGACAGTATGCGGCGGCGGGGAATATCGCCTGTGTCGTCCCATTCCTCGCGCTGTGCATAAAAAGCAAACGACATTTTTGTCATATCGCCACGGCGCATTTTTGGGACAATTTGCTGCACATCTGGATCATCCGCAGCAAGAACCGTCTCCATATAAAGGCCCTTATCATCCTCTTTTAGGGTCAATGTGCCAGATGTAGAACGGGCCAATGGCAGGCCCTCATGATTGACTAAAAAAACAACATCATCGCCGCGGGCCAGCGCATCTGTAAACGCGCCGCGCTCGATCACCTCTATAAAATGCCCGCCAATATCGGCATCCTCACCAAAAACCGCAGCATATCCAGCGACCTTGATTCCGTCATCATCCGCCCGCACCTCCGCGGGACCGATTTTAGAAAATCGTCTTTCTAATTCCTTGGGATTAGTCATTCTTGCGCCTCGTTTTCATCCGTCTCGTTCTGTATCACGCCCTGCTGGTCCAAAGGCACGGATGCCCCCTGGATAAATAAATCATCCGCAAGGCCGTCCATTTTCGGCCAGTTTTCCATTGTCCGCGCCCTGTTCGGCTCCATAAAGCCGTTTTGAATGCCTTTTGCGTAAGCCTCATAACGGGACTTAATGTCGCCGCGCAAAAGCCCGTCCAGGCTAAATTCCACAAAATAATCTGAATTGCGGCCAAATAATTTCAGGTTCAACTGTGACTCCGCTTGCACCACCAGCGAGCGCAACCGATGCTTGACCAGATTCAAATCTTGTTGCTCTGTGTTGTTGTATGTGCCGTGCGTCAAATCTTGAAGAAAGACGGGCGGCAAGCCGTAAATGCGCGCGATTTCCTCAATCAAAAACCGCTGATCCTCGGTCATTTGCATCTTTTCAGGATCTGCGCCTAGTGTTTTAATTTCGTGGCCGGTAGGCAACGGCAAAACAGACCTATTTTCCTTACTCGCTTTAACAATCGCCGCCGCCAGGTCAGATTGTGCGCGATCTGTTGCCTCCCGCGACTGGAACGGACCGACAAGCGCAAACGGCGGAACCCCACCATTCCCAAATATCTTGGCGCCGTACTTCGTAATGGCAAGCGCCTTTGCGATAGACTCTTTATGTGAAGATATCGGGCTTCTATGACTCAACAAGTCACTTTTCAGCATAAAAGGAAGATCGATAACCTCCCCCGCCTTGTAAACGTGCGTCCGGCCATTTTCGTTATAAATATATTCTTTTTTGCCGCCGCTGCGCCTGACTTTGACAAATTCCGGCGGCAACGGATGCAAATTTATTACCTCACCGCGCCCGTTGCGCTCAATGAACGTAAATGCCCGCCCGCCCGTCAACATCTGTTCATAACTATATTTGCGCCAGTCAAAAGACGTCATATCATCACTGACAGACTTGCCCAGAACATCAGCCAGCCCACCCGTGATGCGCTCTCTGTTATCATCGCGCTTGCGGTAAGTGTGTAGTGGCAAAGCTGCCATCGTCCAGGATAGAAAATTAACCGCTGCCCATACAGCCGGCACCCCCAGCGCCGTTTCAATCGTCACACTCTCCCCTGAAACCGTATCACCGCTAAGGCCCAAAAAGTTGATTATCTCCGCATTGCTGATATTCACTTGTGGATTTTCTAAGCTACGCTGCTCTGTTTTTTGCCAAGGCCATTTCATCAAAACTGTCCAATTCTAAAATCAGGGTCTTCCCACGGGCTAATGGCGAGCGCCTCCGGCTGGTCACTCTGTGCAGCCACAAGGGCCATAACCATCGACACCATCCCGTCAATGCGGCCGGAAGATTTTGCCTTTGTTAGCTTTCTATTGCCCGCCGGATCCGTCTGCACAACCGCGTTGCCGGCGCACATATTCATGACCGGATTCCCGTCCTGTACTAGTCGGGATGCTAAAAGAATACTCTCCGTCTCCCGCAAAGCTGGCGACATACTGCGGAATCCTTGACCAAATTCCACGAAACAATTTTCTATCTCATCTTCCGAAAAACCGGCCCGATGAAGGCTGCCGCGAAAATGTTTGAAATTCCATCTATCAAACGCCGCCGCGCGGACGTTATGACTATCAAAAATACCCCGTAGAAAATCCGCCACAAAATCATATTCAACCGCCTGCCCTGGCGTGGTTAGCAAATACCCTTGCTGTTGCCATAAATCATAAGGCACCCGATCCGCGCGGGATTTATCCACCAACCCAACCTCCGGCAACCAAAAATAGGGGCGGTGATAAAACTTGCCGTCTATCTCCGCAATCAATGACAACGCCGTCAAATCCTGCGTGGATGATAAATCCAACCCCAGATAAACTGGATTATCCCCCATATCCAAAGGCACTGCCCCCTCCGCGCCTTGCCATAAAGGCCGCGATATGAAGGGCGAATGCGCTTCAACGCGCTGATTTAAAATCAGATTTAAGTAAGCCGGCTGGGCAGACGGCATTCGCTTTGCCGCGGCCGCCTGGCTCTTCACCTCTGACGCCATTTGAAAATCATTGTAGGCCGGATTCGCCTGCCTTATCGCTTTTACAGAGAACGGGTCTAGTTCTTTATCTGCAGTGTACAGGCTTAATGTCGTTTTGGGATCATGCCCGCCTGCCGCATCATCAATAAGGATAGATAATAAATCCGCATCCGTGGCGGCCTGTGTAGAAATAATAATAGATAAAGGGCTTTGTTGCGCCGCCGCCGCCGTCTCTAACGCCTCATAAAGCGGATAAGTGGGGCCGCGCACTTGCCCCAATTCATCATGAACAATAAAAACCGGTGACAAGCCGTGCGCCGTCTTTGATTCCGCTGATAGCGCCTGGTAAACACTACCCAGACTCGGGCATGATAACTTTTTGCTTGTATCCCCTATTTTCACATATGCCTTTAACGCTGGCGACATTCTCACAATCTTTGCAGCCAATTCAAAAAGCACCGCCGCCTGCCCTCTGGATTGCGCCGCTGAATATAACTGACTGTTTCGCCGTGCAAGGGGGCCACATAATGCACACAATAACAAAAAAGCTGCCAAGGCCGTTTTGCCATTCTTGCGACCAAATGACAAAATCGCGCGGCGGGTAATAGCGGGATTATCAAAAATCTTTTTGATTTCCCGCTTCTGCCAGGGCCGCAATTTAACACGCTGCCCCATATGCGCCCCCTCCGGTACATAACAATGCTTTTCAATCCAGACAATAACTTGCTGACCTAGCGACCGCTTTTTTGCCACGGACGAACACCCCGCTTTTCTAATTCTTTAATAACCTTCAACAATTCTGCCGACGCTGTCCGCTCAACGGCCAACCACGGATTTTCGATAGGGAAGCCATTCGCGCCGCCGACCAATTCCCCATTGTCTTCAATTTTGGCTATCGCCTTTTCTTTACGCGCAAGAAGACGCTCATAATCTGCCCGCAGAATTGAGATAGCCGTCTCATTAATCGACCGGCTCATGACAACAACGCCGCCGCGGGAATAACATCATAGAAATCACCCTTTTCTGCGGTGCCCAACTCGTCTAACTCCCGCGCTCGCCGACTACCGTTTCCATCAAAACCAACGCCTGCAGGCTGTAGATCAAAAATATCCCGCACCAGACCGTCAAAAAGGGCATAAAGCTCCTTGTCATCCGCAATGCAAAAATTTTCAATACGCTTATTCTGATTCAAATTCATTGACGTTTGCATGACCACGGACCAATCAGAATTTTTAAGCAAGACGAATTTTGCATGTGTGGCAATAGTCCTGATACAATCAGCCCCGAAAGTGTCCTGCAACTGCTGGCAAAAAACAGGCTGACGACTTTTAAAACTGTGATCAACAAGCCATAGCGCCGATGACATGCGGCCTTTATTAATAAAACTTTCAACACGGGATAGATCAGCACTCGCCGCCGTCCATGTGGAAATAACCACATCCGCCGGACCGGTTTTCTGTAAAACCGCCTCCAACAGATCAACCATTGAGAATTGCCCCTTGGTAAAGCCGAAAACCTCTAAATTTTTATCCCATTCAGAAATGGCAGCAAATGCAGTCTCGCCATTAAAAAACCGTTGTCGCTGCCGCTTTTTCACAGGCCGCGTTACCGAAAATTCATTCATTGGTCGGACTCCCACGGCGGCGGCAAGCCAGGCGTGTTGTCCTTAGCCGTCTGGCCGTTTAATGCGTTATATGTACTTTGTTGGAGTAACCGCATCTTTGTTGCTAATGACGCTAACAATCGTGTCTGCTCGCCCTTGTCCCTCAATAACTGGCGATACGTCTTTAAACTCTTATCATCATCAAGAATTGATGGACGGATCATCTCTATCATGGACTGCAATTCCGCAGCCTCCGCCACACACTCGCAATATCGCTCAAACGTGGATTCCGTTTCAGGCGTGAACCAATCTGGCGGCATAGCATTAACGACTTTATGCCATTCATTTTGCGCCTGTGTGGATAAGTGTGCCGGCGCCGGACGGCGGGCAGACATATTCACAACGGCAAGGCCAGCAACGTTTAGCGCCTCTTCTGCCTGTGATTTTCTTCCTCGCTTTGCCATCTAAAAAAAACTTTTTTTCTTATGGTTTATAAAAAGACGACTACCCACACGGTCTATAGAGCACCTCGATTTAGAAATTCGATACACCCCCCCCTATGATACGGGCCAGCCGTCCGCGCCGATAGTTACTTGGGGGCCAGAGTCGCCCTTTTGCTGATCGCGCCGCGTCTTTGTCGAATGACAACTTTTTCGCAACACTTGATGATTGCCGTCCGCATAAAACAACGGATCGTCTGGACCAGATACCGCCTTAATATGGTCAACCTCGGCATTGTCTGCATGCCATGGCTTGCCCGTGGTTAACCGACCACCGCAACCACAACCACATACTGGCCCGTTCTCCTGAATGTGTTTGATAATCACACCACGGCGGAAAGCCTGCCACCGCGCATCATAACCGCGTGACGTGGAAGAGCCACGGCGGGCAGACATACAACTCTTCACTATGATCCCGCGCTATAAGCGCCAGGCGTCACAGAGAACGCCCCACTGGCGTTAATACCAATATCAAAGTTGGCCGCCGTGCTGGACGCAAGGGCAGACGTGGACGCAGTATTAAGATCAACAAAACCAACAATCTTGCCAGACGTGTTGTGTTTAATGATGAGATACTTGGCCGATATTGTGACCGTGTTGCCGAAATCCAGATCAGCAAAATCCCAGTAGATCACGCCGCCTGATTGCGTCAGCGTCAGGCCGGATAATGCCAATGCGCTATAATCGCCGTCTGCACACTCTTTTGCAGAGATTGACGACCACAAGTCATCTGTGTTCTGGGCTGGCGTCCATGTCTCATCAACAAGGTGCGCCGTGAATGCGTCTGTATTCAGGTCAATCGTACCATCTAACGTGGCCAACAGCCCTTTTGTGATCCAGTGAAAATTACCGATCGCCATTTGAAAATTCCTTTACACAATTAATGTTCTGTTAGCCGCCGCGGACCTCACTGTACGGGCCAGCCACGGCGGGGTTAATGTTCGGTCAGGGTGCGGTGTATAAACCTCTCCGTTATCAAGCGCAGGCTGTATCCCCACCGCATTAGCCGCCGCAATCGCCGCCGTAGATGTATAAGCCGCGCCGATAGTTAAATCCGGCGCAAGGCCAGCCGCATTAGCAACACTCTGGCCCGCAGTGACAATATAACTTGCCGTCAGGTCTAGCGCAGGCTGTATCCCCGCCGCCTGCGCTGTCCCTTGCGCCGCCGTAGATGTATAAGCCTCACCAATAACCAGACTAGGCTGCAACGCCGCGGCGGTGGTTGCACCCTGTCCCGCCGTGGCGGTGTAGCTGCCATTTAACGAAAGTGTAGGCGCAAGGCCCGCTGTTGTGGCTGTGCCAACGCCTGCCGTCTCTGCGTACGCCTCACCAATAACAAGGCTGGCTTGCCCACCCGCTGTGACGGCGGCACCAATGCCCGCTGTCGCGGTAAAGCTGCCATTTAACGAAAGTGTAGGCGCAAGGCCCGTCGCCGTTGTTGTCCCTTGCGCCGCCGTCTCTGTATAACCCGCGCCAATGGTCAGGTTAGGCTGCAACGCCGCGGCGGTGGCTGTTCCCTGCCCCGCGGTGGATGTATATGCGGCCCCTGTTGTAAGGGCGGGGGCTAACCCCACCGCCTGCGCTGTCCCTTGGCCCGCTGTCGCTGTATAGGCCGCGCCAACTGTAAGGCTGGGCTGCACACCCGCGGCGTTGCCCGTGGCTTGGCCTGCGGTGGCAATGTAATCCGTCCCACCGCCCGCACTCGGCGCAACAAAACCAACGTCAGCGCCGCCAGTAGCCGCCCCTTCCAGAACATTACCAGCCTTAAATGACCAGTCCCCGTTTACAGGATCAGTGTACTGGCTGTACGGGTCAACATTATCTAGCAAGTCCGCCGTAGTGTCAGCCGACGCACAATCTGTCAGCGTAGCCTGATTGAGAAAATCACGATAGCCAGACGTTGGGCCATAGTAGGCAGCATAAGACCGGATCACATGGGCATAGCGATAAGGCGTGTACTGAACATTGTTGGGGTCAGTCTCGCGTGAAATCCATGTACAGTTAGTGTAAGTGACGCTAGAACCGCCGCCCGCCGTGTTCATGCGGAACCCAAGACAATTTGTTACTTCATAATCGCCTTTCGGCGCGTATAGAAGATTACCGCCCGCGTTACTACCCTCGCCATACACAAAGCAATCGTCAATTTTGTATAAACCACCCGCAGGCGCGCTGCTGCGCCAATCTCTAAGCGCATGAGAATTGCTCCCAAGCAAAACAAATTCAACGCCCTTGATCTCGACATGATCGCAGCCAGTATTTAAATCAATGGCCGCGTGGGACTGGCTTTGACTACAGTAAATCGACGGCCCTGAACCTTCTTGCCCTGTTGTTTCCTCGCCTGTTGCAGCTCTGATTATGATCTTGGCAGACGTGGACGTGGTTACACCGGCAATTGAAATGTCCGTGCCTACATGCCCCACCGAAACGTAACACTCGGCGATCTCGTCTTCTGTCAACGTGGCGGGCAAGGCCGCTTCCCACGCCGTCAGGGTGCTATAATCTTTGCCGTCACCAATCGTAGATGTTGCCATTACACCGCCTCAAGCGCCGCTGTAAAGACAAGGGCATTGAACGTCAATTCCCCCAAGAAAAAACCCTTTTGAATTGTCTCATTCTTGACCACGGCTTTTGACAGCCTCATACCCGTGCGAAATGAGCTTGGGCGATTATACAAACTCTGCGCCTCTTGCAGCGTCATATCCGGCACTTTGACCACGACAAAATGATTAGGCCAGTCGGACTCCACACCGCCCGCCGCAAGAAAGGTCGGTTTATGCTCGAACTTACCCCACACATGGCCGTCAGGATGCACAGAGACGATATCGCCCTGTTGCCAATCAGTATTATCTAACGAACGGGAAAATGACTTGACTAGAAATTCTGCCATCTTCGCACCTCGTTAGACCAAACCGCCGATTGAATAGATTAAATAATGCTTTTTTGTGATTTTATGCGCTTTTTATATTGCTTTTATATGCTTTTCTGATATAGTTAGATCATAAGGAAAGCGGAAAACATGAAAATCAATTACAGCAGAACAGCGTTAAAGTTTTTACGCAAAGCCAACAAAAAAACCAGCGAGATGATTGTTTCTGATATTGAAACGCTCGCTAAGAACCCAGACGCTATGAAAAATAGAACCAAAAAATTAGAGGCCCGCGAAGGATATCGTTTAGTCGCAAAAAAATATCGCGTGCTTTATGATTTTGAAGATGAAGCCCTCACGATCTACAAGATCGGCCATCGAAAAGATGTTTATCGATAACAAAAAGGATAATACCAATGACTATTCAAAAAATTTTAAGCCCCAGCGGTGAAACGATGGTGGTTTTACCTGAAAACGAATATCTGAAATTAGTTGCCGCCAGCGGCCTCGGCGCAGAAGATCAGCGAGACGCGGATCTGATCGAAAGCCTAAAAAATGAAGAGACCTTCCCCCATAGTGTGGTTTTACGCCTGCTTAATGGTGAAAACCCTATCAAGGTCTATCGTGAACACCGTGGAATGACTGTTGCGGACCTTAGCCGTGCCGCTGGCATCAGCTATCGCTATTTGCTCAAGCTGGAACAAGACGGCGGCAATCCCCGCCCAGCAACCCTAAACAATCTAGCAAACGCCCTGGGCGTTGATCCTGACGACCTCACCCCCTGGCCGCAAGATTAAACCTTTAGCAGGCACCCGTCACAAAGGGCGAATACCATAAAAAGGTTGAGCCTCGCCCCCTAGGCTAAAAAGCCGCTGCAATAGCAGATTCCCCTAACGTCATTAAGGGTTTCGGAAGACGCAACCCAACCATAAAAAAAGCGCCTCGGCTTAATCCTAGGCGCATTTCCTCAACTGCATTACGTGTACGGTAAGCGATTTTTCCAACAAAGTCAAAAAAGTTTTATTTTGTTCTCTTTTTTCCTTGACTGTTAGCGCCGATGGCACTATATTGAGTCTTGTAAGGCCCAAGGGTGGCCGCCAAACAATGGAGACTTAAAAATGGCTGGATACAATCACACAATGGGAATGAGCAACAACGCCGTAGCCGCATACGACGCAGGCGTTAAGCCTTTATCCAAAATCACGGTGCAGGATCTGCGTGACGCAGGCCTGAAAATCACAAAAACTTTCGCGATCTGGCTGGCCAAAGAAGGCCATTGGCACCGCGCCGAATGGCACCACAGCGGCGGCACCTGGTACAATGAAGTCGATTTTTATGATCCCGCCGAATTGGCCGAAGATATTGAAGATGGCGATATTGATCTGAAAGAACTTGAGGACGCATTTAAGGCCAGCAAAGCCAAAAAAGACGCCCCCACCGCAATCAAGGTTAAAGGCACCTATAAAATCTGGGGCGGTTCACGCCGCCGGCCCCGTGTGATCGGTGAACAGGAATTTGTCGGCGAATTGCGCGGCAACTGGATCGTTATGCAAGACGGCAGCAAGAAAAAAGCGGACGGCAATCACATCGAATGGGATAAGATGTAATGAACAAAGAATTTTTGAAAACAATCATCCATGAACTCGGCCTGTCACAGGTCGGCTTCGCCCGCAAAATCGGTGTGAATGATGCCGCTTTACGGCGGATGCTCATGCCTGACACAAAGCCAACTGGGAAGCCAAACACCACCGCCAGGCCCATATCGCCCTATGTGGAAGCCGAAGCCTTGAGCCTGTTGGCCCATCATCGCAAGCAACTGCCGGAATGGACGGTCGGCATGGACGCAGACGACCAGCTAGAAGTCACCACCATTCACCATAATATCTATCCCCGCTTCACCGCCTTTATCGGTACTGACATGCCGTCAGGCGTCAGCATGGACGCAGGGGGCGAGGATGATATGGGAATCGTCTGGCACAGCCATGTGGGGGGTGCTGACCTTGATTTCCACCGCGACTGGATGAAACGCGCCTTGTCCGCAGAGTCCTGCTACAACACTGCGTTGCAGATGGATGATCGTGAGGAAGATTTTTAACCCTCCCACTCTGATCTGGCCTTGAGCAAGGCCCGCAGCCCATCGAACAAGGCTTGTCTGTTGCGCTCATCGACGGGGGTCATGGTCCCCGCCACCGCCCGCTCAAACCATTCTGGCAAGTCGTGATCTGCTGTAATGCACCGCACTTCCAGATAACAATCACGCCCCACCGCCACCATGGCATCCGTCAAATGCTTATAAAGGCGTTCGCGGCGCTCATCGTTTAGCGTCAAAATATCCATTGGATCGCTAACGCTCCCCTTCCCCACCGTTGCGCCATAGAACGGCACTTTTCCGAACGGCTTGCCGATATTATGCCAGTACAGGGCCGCATAACCCATCGCCACGCCTTCAAGCACTCCCAGATCTTCGTCAATGTCGTCCAACATGCCGCGATAAGCCATGATCGCGATCGGTGATCTTGTGGCCGCCAAATCGGCGGCGGTTGCCCCTGGACCAAGCACCGCCAGCTTTTTCGCTATCTGCTCATCTGGGGGGATTATCTTTTCCTCCCGCCCCTGCCCTTGCCGTGTCGTCTCCCGCCGTTTTGCCGTCATCTGCCGCTTGCGCCCAACCCGTCTGCCCATTGTCGCGATATCCTCCACAATCATTCACTTGTTTGCTGAATATTAAAATTTTCCACATAACAACGGAATGCCGACAGCGCGGCCGTCACATTAATTGAATTAAGCGAAAAATAAGACGCCGTCTGCGGAATGTGTCCCAGAAAAACGTCATCATCATCAAGAATTGATAAATAAATATCTTCCTCAAAGGCGCCACCGTCGACCAAGGAGGAAACAACATCGGGCCGCAAGCACTCTTCACTGCTAAAAAGTTTTTCAACAATCGCCACCGCCCTTTTGACTGTGTAATGCCGCGATAAATTGCCAGCCAAACAAGCGGCAAACAAGAACTCACAGGAAAGAAGCCTATTTTCTGAAATCCCTTTACCGCTATTTTCTATCAAACTTTTTAAAAATGGGTGCAATATCATTGCCCTGAAAGTCGGCATCTTCATCCCCAGCGCATTAGCCATCACCGAATTTGATATGCGTCTTATTTCCCATTCAGAATGCGACTTGCTCATATGTCCTCCTGGTCAGGTCGATTTTCCAAACTGCGGGCCACCAGCGTTGCATAACCCGCGATGTCGCACCAATGGTCCGGCTCGTCGGGATTGCCAGCCAATATACGGGCGATCTTGTGCACAATCATTTCCAGGGATTCTAGCTGCTCCGGCTCCCAGTCAGCCCGCCGTTCGCATCCTAACAGCAAAACACGCTTAAGCCGCTGCGACAACATGGCCTGCGTAGCAAAATCGCCGTGCGTCTTTTCGCGTTCGTTCAAAATATCTTCGATTTCCATAGGCAATTATCCGTTTTTCTAAATATTAGACTTTTATCCGCTCTTCCGGTGAAGGGGCTTTCTCCACAACAATCTCAACGGCAGGGGCGGGGGCGCCCTCCACCGCTAACTCCGCCAACATCCCAGAAATCGCGTGTAGATAATCCCCGCGGATTTTATCCGCCTTGAACGCGCTACCAGTCACGATCTCATACCCGCCACCGGATTCTGCCCCGCGAAATTCCACATCCAGCAACCACGACCTGAAAGCCGCATCGCCAAAACGGGCGATAAACAATCGCTCGATCCGCCCCCATAAGGCCGCATCGGTCCCACCCATACCGCGGCGGCGTTGTGCGGCCCGCTCGTCGGGGTCTGGCACATCCTCCCAACCACGCTTGCGCAGCCAACTTGTCGGCAACATCGCCGAATGCCCGTTCTTGCGCAGATTAGCGTTGTAGTGGCGCAGGCCATCGGCGATCCATGCCGCACTCACACCCTCGCCCCTCGCCACGGCATAAGCCGCCAAAGCCTGGGGCCGTGATTGCTGATTTGGGTAATCCTGCCAGAACCTCGAAAAATCTTGTTCGACCACCTCCGGCGCAACAATCTTGTTTTCCTGCCCTGAATTTTTCCCTTGATCGGCCCCCAGGGGGGCTTTGGGGGGTAAAGGTTCTAATGGTGGTTCTATATAGGGGGCGCACCGTGGTACACCCCCCCCGTGCATATTTTGCACCCCCCCGTGCATATTTTGCACCCCCTCCTGGGTGGGCTGTTCATCGTCCTTCTGTTCCTCTTCTGTACACTTCTGTTCCTCACTTGTTCTAGGGGGTGCATATTTTGCACCCCCTATATTTTGGGGGTCATCCACCGCCATTTTTAGTATATATTGATTACTCGCATTGCTGCCGTTATCACGATAACGCGCCGCCCGGGCGATAATCCCCGCCTCTTCTAACGCCTTAATCTGTTTTTGCACCGCGCGTCTTGATAGCCGCGATTTGTGCATAATCACGTCCAGGCCAGGCCAGCACTCGCCATCGTCATTGGCATAGTCAGCAAGGGCCAATAGCACCACTTTGGCCGATGGTTTTAAGTCCTGCTCAAAGGCCCAATGAATCGCTTTAACACTCATAACATCACCGTCGATTTGAAAGCGGAGGTCAATAGATGTGACAGCCAGAACAATGTCTGAATTTTAAACGCAAAAGTCCCTGTGATTTTTGTGATTTGGGCGACTGTGAGCCGACGCGTCTCTGTTTGGCGAATGATTAACCAGGCCATAACCCACACTGCCACAGGGACACTTGTAAGGCACAGCGAATGAATAAAGGGGTAAGAGCTAAACATGCCCGCAAAAATGACAGATATTAAGAACATCTTATCGATTGTTTTAATCATAATCGCCGCCAGAATTTTCATTTTCGCCCCTCCACCGCCATAATCGTTTGGCCGATAATCATGGGAATATGCGGCACAACCGCGTTGCCTACTCCGCCAAGTCTGTCCACCCCTTGGGGTATCCCATCGCCGCTTCCGCAAAGTTTGGATGGGTATAAATGGGATCGCTCTGGCAAGTCCTCAGCCCTTCTGACATCTTCGCACCACGAAAATGCGGGCTGCCTTTGTATCTGTTCCTTGCAGATCCTTTGCCCTCGTTCTTTCCCAGGGTAGGCAATAATCCATACCCGATCTCTGATGTGCGCCAACGGCGGCAGCCGGAATGCAATGTCATTCAGCATTAAACCCGATCTCGGCCAAGTCCCCAAGAACTCGGCCAAACCATCCGCCTCGTTTTTCACTTGGGCCAGCAAGCAAGTTTGTGACGTTCTCCACGATGATGTAACGGGGTCTAATCTGGCGAGCCAGTCGGACCATTTCACTCCATAGCCCGCTACGGTCGCCGTCAATGCCTGCCTTCCTGCCGGCGATTGATAAGTCCTGGCAGGGGAATCCCCCTGTGATAATGTCAACTGCACCCGCGAATTGATCACCGTCTAACTCCTTAATGTCGTCATAAATCGGCACATGTGGCCAGTGCTTGGCCAGCACCTTTTGGCAAAAAGGGTCTATCTCGCAAAACCCGACCGTCTCGAACCCGCCAGCCCATTGCAGGCCAAGGGCAAAGCCGCCAATGCCGGAAAATAGGTCTAGATGCTTTAAATTCATCAATCACACCCCCGCCCGATCTCGCGGCCATCTTCTGTGGTAAAATCTGCCCAGTGCCGCCAGCCATTAGGGCAATGAAATCCCCATTCACGGATACGGGGTCCAGTTATAAAAATAGTGACTGGCCAAGAGCGGTTACCATGAAGGGACAGCCGGTGGGCAGACGCCGCCCGCCGAAAAATCAAGGATCCTGCCTCATAAAGAGTCTTTTTGTGAATGCCACCGGCTTTAATACGATGATCATAATATGCCCCCCATACGATATATGAGATCGACCACCAGGGATGATCGTGTAAGGCCCTGTTATCGTCATCGCGGCGCACCTGGTGCAGATAAATATTAAAAAACCGATTGCGGGGTATGATATACCACCGCAACAAATATGGATTTTCTTCCCCGCCAATTACGACATCAGGTTTTCGCGCAAAAATATTCAAGATTGCTTTTTTCAGGATCATCACAGCATTGGCTCCTGTTTATAGGCAGGGGCGGGCTGTACGAAAAAATCAGGCTGGCTGTACGCTTCCTCAATCCGCTTGCAGGCGATGTCAAAATATTTAGCGTCCAACTCAATGCCGATGAACCGCCTGCCCATTTTGGCGCAGGCAACGCCCGTGGTGCCACTCCCCATAAAAGGGTCAAGGATCGTTTGGCCTGGGTTCGTAAAATCCGCGACAAGCTCTGACATAAGCGGTATTGGCTTTTCTGTCGGATGGCCGCCGTGGCGTGTGGGACCATTAACGCAGTGCTGATAAACGCCCCGCTTGCCTCCCGCGTTCCAGCGGGCATGACCTTTACCCGCCCAGGCGGTAACAAAGCACTCGGCACCTTGCGCTGGGCCTTGCCCGTTCAACTGTGGTGTTGAATCCGGCTTAATCCATGTGCATGCACGTTTGTATTTCATTGCGGCAGGGTTAATCGCATCCGCCCACCTGGCCACACCCTCAACCGTGCAGAACGCGACAAACCACCCATCACAAACATTAGAAGAAAGGCGAACAAATTCCCCACGGATGCTATCAATAGGGCCAAAGTCTAGCTTGCGCAGGCCGGCATTAGCCCCACCCTTCATTACTCGCGAACTATTCTTGCTATCATGCATAATTTTCTCATAGGGGGGATCAGTTATAACGTGGTCCACCTTGTCCAGCATGGGCATCACCTCAAGGCAATCGCCGCGGTAAAGTGTGCAATCGCCGATCTGGACGCATTCCGTCATTTCTTGATCCCCAGCAGTTTCGCCATGCCGCCTGCAATATCTGCGGGCAGGCCGTCACAAAGGGCCTTCCGATATTCGTCTTCACGCAGGCCAGCGGCATCGGCCACCGCTTCCCAGCTCCAGCCATTGTCAATTAAACTTGAAACGCCGCGATAAATCTCTGTGGCCGTCAGGCGGCGACGGAAGGGGAAAATCTTCCCTTTCGGGATTTTGTTATAGACCAGTGTTTCCTTGACGTTCTTGGCGGTCGCGCCTGGGGGCGTATGCGCCAGCCTCGTCTTCACTCTGGCCTTGTTCGCCGCCGCGTGGCCTATCTCGTTACGCTGTAAGCCAAGCAAGTTTCCTCTATGCTGCACAGCCAACACGCTACGGCTGAAACCAGCAGCGGCAAGAGCCTGCACAACTTGCGAATTAGGCATAAACGGGAAAACCGCCTTCAAGATTGCGTCCTCCTCCGGTCGCCATGATCGCCCGTTCATCATGCGCCCCCCTCTTTAATCTCAATTCCAGGCATTAGGCCCCACAACTTGCGCGCACGTATATCGTGCACAACGCTGTCCTCTGCCATTGTTGCATCCAACAGCGCTTTTAGAAGGTTATCGACGTCTGGCCGCTTGGTATGGGGGGTGCCGTCCAGAGCGGCACGACGCTTCTGTGAATAACTCGCCGGAATCGGCATGTGAAAAGTAACCATCGCGCCCGCCGTGGGCACCTCAACGCCTAACAGGCGGCAATGATCTTTAAACGCCCGATAGGACAACACACACGGGCGGGCGGCCCACTTATCGCGGCGGGTCATGCGCGGTTTTGCGACCGGCGGCACAGAATAAAACGTCATACTGTCAAAAACTCCACCACCGCCAGAGCGGCCTCGATGACGCCCCACCACAACAGTGCGCAGATAATATGAAATCGCAGATCAAAAATAATCATGCGTCACCGTCCTGCGCGGTATGGCGCACCACGTTGTCGACATCGTCAATCTCTGCACGGGCGGCGTTAAGGGCATCACGAATAACGGCCCGTTCCTCCTCTGTTATCTGTCCGTCTTCCGCCGCCATAGCGACAACATTAACCGCGTCGCTGGCGGCCGCGTTCATTTCTGTAACTTCTTTCAGGATTGATCCGAATTTCCCCGCGCCCATAGGCACAAGATCATAACCGCAGGCATGGGCGATATATCGCAGCAAGGCTGGATTGCCGCTATCGCGCGTCAGGTCAACCAACACATCAACCGGCATATGATCTTTATCATTCTGATTTTGATAATGTGACAACGTGCTGGCCCGCACCCGCGTCACGGTCGCCGCACTTTCCAACCCGCCGCTTGCCTGCGTCTGCCGCTTTGCAGCAATTTTAATCTGGGGGGAAAGACTGGAACCCGTCATGGAAAATTACCTTTGTTTTTACCGTATATCTCGCCGCTGATACGGCTTATTCTTTAAAAATCAGGGGGCGGCGCTGTAGGCCACCGCCCCCAAGTTGAGGAGACCATCGGGGGGTCTCATGGGTAATAGTTGCAGGGCGGCTGCCGTTGGGGGTCGTGCCACCGCCCCGCCCCGCTTCCTTGAGGTATAAAAGGAAGCGAAAGGGGTTAGACGTAAAGGCTCTCAAGCGATACGCGGCCGCCTGTTGCCTCAACAATTTTCAACGCCATTTCAGGGCGGGGCTGGCGCTTGCCTGCACACCACCTGTTTACAGTCAAAGGCGTCACATCAAGCCGCGCCGCAAAGGCCCTCTGGCTGTCTTCAAAATCGCGGATGTAGTCTTTCAAAGTCATCATGAGCGCCATGGTATCCAATATGGATATCTAAGGTCAAGTAAAAATATATCCTGTTTGGATAATTTATAAATTTTGAAGGTCTGCCAATATGGCTATTATGAAGAATCGTTTAAAAACGCTGCGCCAGGAAGCCGGTTTCTCCCAAGCCGAACTCGGAGAGAAGGCGGGGACTACTAAGCTGCAAATATGGCGTCTGGAACATGGCGAGCGGCAATTAACCCAACGCTGGATGGAACGGCTTGCCCCGCATCTGGACTGCCGACCGGAAGAATTGATTGCGGAAATATCGCCGCCAGACACCCTCACCCTCTCCCCCATCTCTGTCATAGGCTATGTGCAGGCGGGAGACTGGGCAGAGGCCCACGAACTACCAGAAGACGACCGGACGCAAGTTGTGCTTCCAAATACCGCGCCCTACTCCACCGCTTTTGGCTTACAGGTGCGCGGCGACAGCATGAATTTGAAATACGAACCTGGGGATATCGTCGTTTGCGTCCCTTATGCAGATTATGACAAGGAAATCACAACGGGGAAATGCGTGATCGTTGAGCTTGAATGCTTCCAGGGGCTGATCGAATCCACCGTCAAGGAACTGCACAAAGACGACAATGGCACGATCTGGCTAGTGCCACGGTCCAGCAATCCGATACATCAGGCAATACAGTTTCCTAATCACCTGCCAGAAACAGAGGAAGACCTAAACCTCACCGTCAGCGGGCGGCGCATCCGTGAAATCCGCGTACAGGCCGTGGTCATCGGCTTTTTTCGTGATGATAGCTAACTAAATTAACCGTTAATGGGGGATAAAGAAATGACGCTTGGCCTTGTTTTAACAGCAGTAATAGTTCTGATATTTTTATACGCGGCATATAAAGCCAGAGGGAAACAAACTAGGCCACCGCAAAGATCGCAGTCTGTAAAATCGACACATGCAGATATTCGTGAAGACGTTGCAAAATTGGCCCGCGCTCTATTATCTGACACCGGCGTTGTTTATCTTGATGCAGAAACAACCGATATCAATAAACCGGAAATAGTCGAACTGGCTATTCTTAATTTTGAGGGTAAAACCCTATTCAATCAACGAATTAACCCTGCAACGCCTATACGCACCGCGGCGACAGAAGTACACGGCATTAAAAAACGTGACCTGAAAAACTGCCCCACATGGCCCGATGTGCATAAACAGGTTGATCGCCTATTGCTCGGAAAAACCGTGATTATATACAACGCAGATTTTGACGTTAAAGCTCTCAAAACGACATGCGACATCCACGGATTGCGATTACCTAGATTCAAAGATGTATGCTTGATGAAGATATATGCCTCATATGTGGGGGAATGGAACGAATACAGGGAAGATTTCAAATGGCATAAATTGACAAAGGCGTTGCGGGACTGCGGGCTGGGCGATCAGTCCCAAATCCACCGCGCCGAAGATGATGCCCGCCACGTTTACCAACTGGTGCAGTATCTCGCCGCGCAATAACCAGCATATACAGCAATCATTGAAAAGAGGGCAAAAGCCCTCTTTTTTTATGGCCCTTTTCATTCTGGAAATAACCACCGCCACTACCCCCGTAAATAAATAATATCCAATTTGGATATTTTTACTGTTGACTATAGTTATCCATTATGGATATTATATCTCCATCAGCCGCGATGATCCGAAAGCGAAGACTTGCACTGATAGGGGGAAGATCCTCTTCCCCCACCCCTTAATTTGAACAAAAGGGCGGATGATGGACGATAGTTTAAAAATGAATTGTGTGCAGTTTTCAGGCACCGTGCAGCCAATGGCCCGCAATAGTGCCGAATACACCCGTCTGGGCGGCGCAACACCTTATAACTATACGCAGATAAGGTTAAAGGGGCGCACGAGCCACGGGAAAGACGTCTATATCACCGCCCGCATATATCAGGGGCTAGGCCAACAATTATTAGCAGAACGCCCACCGCGCCCACGCGATGAAATCAGGGTTATTGGCGAACTGCGCCCCCACCGTGACGGGAAATTATATATCGCCGTCACCAACCCCAAGGGCCAGCCGCACAGCCTGATTGAATATCTCACCGCCGCCCGCACACTTGAGGATCAGACCTTATGACGCGCAGACCACGAATTAAGAAAAGCACCTTATTGGAAATTGCCGACACAATCGGTTTTGTGGTTGTTGTGGCGGTTCTTATCGCTGGACTCTGGCTTGTCGAACCCTTCAACGCCGCTGTGAGTGAAGCAAGGGGATTCACCCCCACCGCTCACAACAATAATTTGAACTAATTGCCTCTGGGGTCCACGTCGCGCTGCCTCCTAGCGCGTTCTGCACGCCCCATTGTCCGGTGAAGCGTGGATAGCTGGGCAGATTTTGGAAGAAATAAACATGACTATTAACTACAACGCACTTGCTAGAGATATCTTCGAACAAAACAAGGCTATGGGCTGGTGGGACGACATGGACCGTTGTATCTACCAATGCCTGCAACTGGTGATTACCGAAATCGCAGAGGCCACAGAAGGCGAACGCAAGAACCTCATGGACGATCACCTACCCCACCGCAAGATGGGAGAAGTGGAATTGGCGGACGCAATGATACGTATGCTGGACTTAGGCGGACGTTATGGATGGGAATATGAAGCGGACGATCATATGTTCGAAATGATATTAGGTAGTTATAATAGTTTTCTAGCTCTACCTATCGGCGGCAAGCACTTCCTACTATCGGCTATGGTGAGTGCATTAGGCACAGACTATAAACACCAACGTCAATCGCGCATTGAAACATTTTATTCAGCCTTTTTGTACTTAGTCGCCAAAACAGCACAGTTCCAAGGCTACGACCTTGAAGGCGCTATACACGAGAAACTAGCCTACAACCGTACCCGTCACGATCACAGCCGTGAGGCCCGTGCCGCAGAAGGTGGAAAGGCATTTTAAGGAGAGTAAGCAATGACCCGCGCCGTCCGACCTAGAAGGGAGCAGGAAATGAGTGAGTGGAGACCGATGAACACAGCACCGAAGGATGAGGAAACAATCTTGATCACAGTAGCCACAGGTGAAGAATTTCCAGTGAAATTTGACAGTACAGCAGTCGGGTCTTGGGTTGCCACCACTGACGAATATCCAGATTGTTGGACGGGTGGCGTTTGTTGGGAAACAAACGAATATTATAGGTCTTCTATGCTCCCTATAGCTTGGCGACCTATCGAGAAGGAATAATCATGACTAAATTTATCAAAGTTCCACTAGTTAGTGATGAGGCGGGACAATATGTAATAATTAATAAGGATATGATCTCTCGCTGTGAATCTTCGTACTCTTTCGACCCAGATAGATCAACTACAGATGTCGTTATTGCACATTGTTCACTTGTAAAAGTTGATATGCCTTTAGATAAATTTACAGCACTTCTTACCTCTGAAGGGGATGTGTGATGGCCGTGATCCGGCAAAAGAAAGAGACCCCTCACCGCCCAAAGGTATTAAGCGCACACGATGCGTTAGCCCACGATCTGGCGGCCTATTTAGCACAAAGGCAGGACTACCGAATTGTCTTTGAAAATATATCTATGGGTGGTCCCGGCAACGTGCGGCCAGATGTGTACGTGCTTCATAAATCATACACCTGCCCTTGCCCAATAACTTATGAGATTAAAATAAGCCGCTCTGATTTCCTATCAGACATCCGTACACAGAAGTGGCGGGAATATCGCCCATATAGTGAGTGCATCTATTTTGCGACTGTAGAGGGGTTAATATCCACAGATGAGGTGCCTGACGAATGCGGACTGTTACTTAAAAAGAAATCAGGCTGGCGAACGGCAAAAAAAGCCGCACACAGCACACTGGATTCTCTACCTATAACTGTGGCGTCTAAACTTGTGCAGGCGGCGGCGAGCAACAGGCACACCGCACTTGGCCATAGAGAGGAAGAATAATGGATTACAACCGCACCCGTCACGATCACAGCCGTGAGGCCCGTGCCGCAGAAGGCGGAAAGGCGTTTAAGGAGAGTAAGCAATGACCCGCGCCGTCGCAGCACCAGAACGATGGAGACCGTCAGGCGGGGCGTGGTCGGTGATCGATATCGATAAAGATTGGACGGTATGGCGGAATAGTGAAGGCGTTTTCGCCCTTTCATCTGTCTGCATCGTTGACAATGGATACCTCCCCCCCCATTGGGAATGGCTTATTTCATTCTCAATGATGGGCCGTTACCGACCATCCAACAAGATGATGAAGAAGGTTTTGGAAGAATGGGGGCTTGAAGACTTTGAAGAAGACAATCACGGATGCGGGGTTGCCCGAAAATACTGGATGGCCCGCGACGAAGAATACAGACAACCCTGCCCTTGCAAAGATGAAGAAATGATTACCGAAGGCGATTATCAATATTCCAGGAAGAGACGATGACAGCGGAAGAAATTTTATCAGAAATCCGTGACGAACTGCGGGCGGCAAATGAAGCCGCGCAGACCACCGCCCGTCAGAATGCTGAAATGTGGACTCTGGCGGATATTGGCGAATACATGGCCCTGTCTGTCTCGTCAGTCAGGAGTCGCGTCATTACGCATAAGACATTCCCCACCGCCGTCAGGCTGCCTATCAGTGAGAAGGGCCAAGGCCAGCGCCTATGGCTGTCAAAAGAAGTGAAGGCGTGGATTTTACGCCACCGCGAAACAAAGCATTAATCCAATTTGGCCGCTAATTCTTCCGCCGTGGCATTATAATAAATCATCAGACTGCGCACGTCTCTATGTCCCACCATCCGCGCCAATTCCAGATGTGTTAGTTTCCGCGCCAGCCGCGTTAGGCCCTCATGGCGTGTATCATGAAAACGCAAATCCTCAATCCCCAGCCCTTTAACCACCTTGCGGAATGCCTGTGCCGCACTGGCTTGCGGATACCTGAAAACCCGCCCCTGTTCCCGCCTTGGTATCTGTCCTAATAAACGCACCGCTTCACCTGATAAAGGCACATCACGCTTGTCATTATTTTTTGTGTCTAGCAACGTCACAAACCGCCGTTCTAGGTGAACTTGCGGCCATTCCAGGCTGTAAATCTCACCTTGGCGCATCGCCGTTTCAATGGCTAACAGAAAGGCAACGGCAAGCTGTTGGCGAGCGGTTATTGCCTGCCCCGCCTCGTCATAGCCCAAGGCATCAACAATTCGCATTTGCTCGCGGGCAGATATGCGCCGATCGCGGGGGCGGGCTTTATCCGGCAAAGAAACGTCCCTGCACGGATTTTCATTGATCCAATGCCATTCACGCCTGGCATATTCAATTACGGATGAAATAAGAGTGAACTCACGCCGGACGCTGGCGGGGCTGATAGGCTTGCCATATTGCGTCTGCCCCTGCAGTGCACGGTCCCGCCAGTCACGCAGATCAGAAGATTTCAGATCCGCTAACTGTGTATAAACCCAGTCATCACGGGATAACTTTTCCAGACGGACAGTCTCCCACCGCGCCCCCTTCTTTGTGGGGCTAACTTCCCGCGCGTACCTGTCAAAGGCATCTTTTACAGTTTTGCCGCGCAGAATTTTGCCGCTCTTGCCGTGCGCATGTTCGGTCTCAACAGCCCATTTTTGGGCTTCAATCTTCGAATCAAATATCTTTGATTTATAGAAGTTTTTTAACCGCACTTCCGCGCGAAAACCGGTCTTATATTTTCTAATGCTCGCCATGCCACCCCCCCGCATCGTGCGTAAATCGTGCGTAAATTTTGGTGAACTTTAAGCATATTTGAGCATATTTGTCAAAATCGGCGGGAAGAAAAACACGCTGTGACGCGCAGAATAGCTAGATTTAGGTCGATTTAGTATGATCTGCTAATATGTCCAGTGGTGCCCAGGAGAAGACTCGAACTTCCACGACCATAAAGGTCACTAGCACCTGAAGCTAGCGCGTCTACCAATTCCGCCACCTGGGCCTAACGTTACGAAACGTTGCGCTAGTGATTATGCCTCCCGGCCCCTATTGTCAAGCATCATATGCACAATTGTTGCCGTCAAAGATAGATCGAAAGGCAAAAGCCCTATTCCCCACAGAAGACTTGCGTAAAGGCTGCGCATTTTCCCTTGAATGACGGGGAAATTATGCTACTCACGGAAGAGAGCCTTTAGATGCCTTAATTGTTAGCGCGTCTTTCACAACGGCATAACACAATAATGGCATAAGTCAGCAAATTTGGATTAACTCGCTTAAGCCCACAGACTTTATTGGAGACGATCATGACAGCACGCCTTGTAACCGTTTTTGGTGGGTCCGGATTTTTAGGACGTGCCGTGGTCCAGCATCTGGCAAAAACAGGGGCACGGGTAAGGGTCGCTGTGCGCCGACCAAATTCTGCTCTTTTTCTAAAACCGCTGGGTGATTTGGGGCAAATCCAGATTGTACAGGCCAATTTACGCGATGAAAATTCTGTTCGCGCTGCCGTTACCGGAGCCGATGACGTTGTTAATCTGGTCGGGCTGCTGTATCAAACCGGGCCACAGAAGTTTGATAAAATTCATGCCCGCGGGGCAGGCCTTATTGCCCAGGCCTCAAAAGAGGCTGGTGTCAAAAATCTGGTCCATGTCTCTGCCATTGGCGCGGATACTGAATCCGAATCCCAATACGCCCGTAGTAAAGCCGCCGGTGAGGCCGCCGTACAGTCCGCCTTTCCCACCGCAACTATCCTACGGCCTAGCATTATCTTTGGCCCAAATGACAGCTTCTTCAATCGTTTTGCGGCCATGGCCTCTCTCTCCCCGGCCCTCCCGCTTATTTGTGGAGAAACAAAGTTTCAGCCGGTTTACGTAGGGGATGTCGCCGCCGCAGTAACAAACGCCCTGAACAGCCCTAAAGCCGCCGGACAGATCTATGAACTGGGGGGGGCGAATATCTATACATTTAAAGAAATTCTTGAGCTTATCCTCCAGGTCACACAGCGTAAGGCCATCCTTGTCCCCGTTCCAACGGCCATGGCAAAGGTAAACGCTTTTTTCTTAGGTATGTTACCCAAACCTCTGCTGACCATGGATCAGGTCACCTTGCTGGAACAAGATAACGTCGTCTCTGTCGGGGCCGCCGGCCTGAACGATCTGGGGGTTACAGAGACACCCGCCGAAGCCATTTTGCCTACGTATTTACATAGCTACCGTAAACTTGGGCAATTTGCTGAAGAATAAAAACCGCATTAATTCTTTAATTTTTTTGATAAGTCCGGCTCCCAACCAGGCTTATCAACGCAACGATGATACTTAACAGCAAAATGAAAACAGTTCAGCCCCAGAGGCCATCACACTATGCTACCGGCCGTGTGTCATCGGATCCTTATAGATAAACCCAGCAGAGCAAACCAATTCCCAGCGCCACCCGGTACCATACAAAGGGAGCCATGCTGGCCCGCTTCAGCCACGCCATTAAACCGGCAATAGCCAATAAGGCGGCAAAAAAGGCCAGGGTCGCACTGAACAGGGCATCCATACCCAATGTAACACTACCGCTGTGATATAACTTCGCCCCTTCGATTAATCCTGCCGCCAATATCGTCGGTATCGACATCAACATGGAAAAACGGGCCGCCGCCACGCGGCTGAACCCCATCCCCCGTGCCGCCGTCATTGTAATCCCCGACCGGCTGGTGCCGGGAATTAAGGCTAACACCTGCGCCAACCCTAGCCAGACGGCCTGGCGTAATGTCACCTGCCCTAAATCGTCTTTTTGCGGCGATTTTAAATCCACAACATAAAGCAGTAAGCCAAAAATAATGCTGGCCCACCCGATGACTTCAGCCGACCGCAACATGTCATTCCATCCACTCAACGATAAAATACCGCCGACAATCACAACAGGAACAGTCGCCACCACCAAAGCCCAGAACAATCCTTGCTCTTCATTTTTATGATGATTAAACGTCAACAACTGCCAGATCGCACGAAATAACCCCGCCACATCGCGGCGGAAATAAAACATCACCGCCCCCAAAGTCCCCACATGCACCGCCACATCAATTAATATGCCCTGATCCGGCCAATCGGTGAGAACAGGCACCAAAATCAAATGCCCTGAGGAAGAAATAGGTAAAAATTCTGTAATGCCCTGAACAACAGCCAGAACGAATATATGCAACAGGCCCAAACAGCCCTCCCTTTCACCAAAAGATCATTACAACAGAACGATCAAAACGCCTTAATACTCTATTGCCATTTATTGCGCTGTTTATACTGCATATCAGGTAAATAAAAAAGAAATCCCGTAACAGCACAAAAGTGTCGGTTTTTTTTACAGAATCTAAATCCACTTTATAACAAAATAATATAAGCCATTGTTTTTAATGAATTTATAAAACTGGCCCCTTACTTGCATGTATGCTGGTGTATTGCATCTTGGATCGTTCAATTTCTGGAGGGGAATAATGACCTTATCAATTACTAAAACGCTTGCGACGGCCGCTGTTGCCGTTATTGCCAGCACAACTATCACTTATGCTGCCGCTATTGATCTGCGGACATGGACCAAAGAAGACTATTCTGGTGGTGCAGGAAGCTGGGTACCGGAAGCATCAGCCGGTGCCTATGTAGACCAAAACATCAATGGTAACCCTACTGTTTATTACAGTGACTTCGATGCCACGAATAAGCGCGTAGAAGGTAAAATTCAGGTCCGTACAACAGGCGATGATGATTTTATCGGTTTTGTATTAGGTTGGGATGCGGGTGACTTTACATCTGCAACGGCTGATTACCTGTTGCTGGATTGGAAACAGGGCAATCAGGGTGCGGCCTCTCGCGGTCTGGCTCTGAACCGCATTTCCGGTCGTCCTGGATCAGCGAACGACTACTGGGCGCATATTGGTGGTGTTACAGAACTGGCACGTGCTGCCACATTGGGTGACACAGGTTGGGCTGACAACACTGAATATGAATTCACCATTGATTTCTTTACCACAAACGTAAAAGTTTGGGTTGATGGCGTTCTGCAATTTAATATTGCGGGCTCATTCGACGGTGGCGCGGTTGGTTTCTACAACTATTCACAGGGCACCGTCCGCTACAGCGCATTTGAAGAAACGCAGGCTCCACCGCCTGTGCCCAGCGTTGTTGAGCCTGGTACAGCCGGCCTGATCGGCCTGTCTTTGATGGGTCTAGCTGCTGCAGGGCGTCGCCGTAAGGCTTAAGTCCTGAACAATATCCTGGATGCAAAAGCGGCCTCGGATCTTCCGGGGCCGCTTTATTTTTCTGCTACCGTTTCCTGAAAAGTAACGTTAAACTGCGGCCATGCGCACAGTTTATCACCATTGGTTTTCCCCCTTCTCCCGCAAAGTCCGCATCGCCCTTTCTGAAAAGGCGATAGATGCTGACCTTGTCGTGGAAAAGACATGGAACCGCCGCACAGACTTTCTCCGGCTGAACCCGGCGGGGACCGTCCCGGTTATGATCGAAGAAAACGGACTTATCCTCGTTGATAGTTACGCCATTTGTGAATACCTGGAAGAGACCGCACCGGAAATCCCGTTATTAGGACAAACGCCAGAAGAACGTGCAGAGGTCAGACGGCTTGTCAGCTGGTTTGATGTAAAATGTTATGAAGAGGTCACCCGGCTGCTGATTAACGAAAAAGTCCTGAAACGTTTCCTGAAAATGGGCACACCTGATTCGGATGCCATACGCTGTGCCGCCCATAACATCCGTCATCATCTGGGCTATATTCAATATTTGACAGAACGCCGTAACTGGCTGGCCGGACATAATTTTTCATACGCAGATATTGCCGCAGCATCTCATCTGTCCTGCATTGATTATTTAGGCGATGTTCCATGGCAGAATTTTGAAGGGGCCAAAGACTGGTACATGCGGATCAAATCCCGCCCTAGTCTCCGCCCAATTCTCAAAGACAACATTGCTGGATTCCCACCCGCACCCCATTACAGCAATCTTGATTTCTAACGTCTATGACAAACGCCGGCATAAAAATGACCACGGCGGCCCAAATCACCGCCGACATTCGCGATACCGCCCGTCGCCTGGGTTTTGACGCCGTCGGCATTACCCATGCTGATAACCTGACGCAAAATGCCCAATGGTTACAAGATTTCCTCAACCGCCACCATTATGGCGATATGGACTGGATGCAGGAAAAAGCAGACCGCCGCGCTGATCCCAAAGTTTTATGGCCTGACGTGAAAAGCATAATAATGCTGGCCATGAATTACGGCCCTTCCCATGATCCACGCGACCTGTTGGCCGCTAAAGAACGGGGCAATATTTCTGTTTACGCCCGGGGCAAAGATTATCATGACGTCATCAAAAAACGCCTAAAACAAATTGCCCGTCACCTGGTCCAACATCATCATGCTGATGTGAAAGTCTTTGTCGATACAGCGCCCGTTATGGAAAAACCACTTGCCGCCAACGCCGGACTTGGCTGGCAAGGTAAGCACACCAATATGGTCAGCCGGCATTTCGGTTCCTGGCTTTTCCTTGGCTGCATATATACAACGCTTGACCTTCCTTCCGATGACGCCCACAGGGACCATTGTGGTCAATGTCACGCATGTCTGGATATATGCCCAACCCATGCTTTTCCGGCCCCCTACAAACTGGACGCCCGGCGGTGTATTTCATACCTGACAATAGAGCATAAAGGCCATATCCCGCGGGAATTCCGTAATCCCATTGGCAACCGCATATATGGATGTGATGATTGTCTGGCGGTCTGCCCATGGAACAAATACGCCCAAACTGCGCAGGATGCCGCCTATTTCGCCCGCGCAGAATTACAGGCCCCTCGTCTTGGCGATCTTGCCCGCCTGGATGATGTTGCCTTTCGCCAGATTTTTGCGGGCTCCCCGATAAAACGATTGGGACGCGACCGTTTTATACGCAATGTTCTCATTGCAATCGGCAACAGCCAAAACCTGGACCTATTGCCCGCCGCGCTTTCTAAACTCCGTGATGACAGCCCGCTTGTCCGGGCTATGGCCGTCTGGGCATTAGGCAAACTTATCCCCCTGCCACAATTTAACGCTTTAAGAGCCGACCACCTCAGCCGCGAGGTCGATCCCGCTGTTCGACAGGAATGGTTCACACCGGAAGGCCCGAACGCATGAAACAGATCTCTTAAGTCAGGGACATCAGCGCGCAAGCATCTTGCCTAAAGTCCAGGCCACATATTCTAACTGACACCCTTCCATATTGATGGCCAGTCCATATTAATAGCCAGCCCATATTAATGTCGGGTCACACGTATATTTTCCGCCGCCTTTGCCGCCAATGGTGTCTGCGGGTATAAATCCACCACCTGTTGCCAATCTGCCAACGCCAGGGGGGTCTCTCCGGTCAGGCGATAAATGATCCCTCTTTCCAATAACGCCTCGCCATGATCGGGCTGTTGCGACAGAATATGCTGAATATCCCCCATGGCCGCGTCAAATTGTCGCATATCGCGGTAGGCCTGCCCCCGCAAGAGATAAAAATCTATACGCTCAGGACGTAAAACAATCGCAGCCGTTAAATCAACAACTGCTATATCATAAGCCTTACGTTGGCCACTGGCGATCGCCCGCGCCCATAACAACGAAGCCCGCTGCCGCTCCGTCTCCACTGTTTCCATTAACGCCGCCGTCAGCGCACTATAAGCCTTATCATAGTGTCCGGCTGACAACCATGCCTCCCCTTCTTGTGCATAAAGCTGCCACTTCAACACATCTTTGCGATTTTTGGCAAAAGCCCCAAGTCCTTCTCCTAAGCGCACGGCCTCTGCCAATGCACCCAATTCTTTAGCCGCTTGCACATATTGGCCAAGGACGTATCGGGCCATCGCCTGACAATGTCGGGCGGCCGCACCGCCGCCGTCACTGTACCAGCGCAGTGCTTGCTGCAATTGATGCGCCGGATCTTCCATCAGTCCCTCCAGGCAGGCCTGATACCGACTCTCGTCTGTCTCTACTTCACTGGCGGCCGCCATCTGCTCCATAAAGACAAACATCACGCAGAAAACTATTATCATCTTTAAAAGAAGAGCATAGCCTGCCCATAGTCGTATTTTGGTCATAAAGCCGTTTAATACTTTCTTTCATCAACGTTAGCATTAAGCTGGGGGAGGCATCGATGCAAGTCAACATCAGAAAGGACACACCATGTCTAAAAACCCATTGTTAAAGACACTGTCCCGCACGTTCCATCTTTTTTCTATTTTATTATGTGCAACGGTTATGACACATGCTGCTGCCGCCCAGACAACCCTGACGAGCGAACCCGTCAGTGAAGACGAAATCACCTTGGAATTGGAAAGTGAGCAATGGCAAACTGCCAGAACCGCGCTCATTTACGTCTCGCTACAGGCAGCCTTTGATGGCAAAGACGCCGCAGAAGTCCGTCGCAATATCCTCAGCAGCCTTGAAGAGCTTTCTAAAAAAAGCGAATGGCATATTACATCTTTCTCCCGCGCGCCCGGTGGGGCCGGACTGGAACAATGGACCGTTCAAGCACAAACCCGCCTGGCCGAATCCCAAATTGATGGTATGCGGAAAAAAATTAAATCAAAAAACCGACCCGGTTATCAGGTGACGCTTCGTAACGTCTCCTTCACCCCCACCGCAGCAGAAAAACAAACCACTTATTCGAAGCTACGTCAGGATATATACACACAGGTCGGCACCGAACTCGCTGCACTAAAAGCCGCATTTCCGGACCGCAACTGGCGTATTCGCCGTATCGACTTTTCCCCTTCAGCTATTCATTACCGCCGGGCAGAAGCCTTGGATAGCCGTCAGGTCAAAGCATTTAGCGTAGAACGCGCGGCTCCTGCTGCACAAAACAGCAACATGAACGTCTCACAAAAAGTTAAATTGCATGCTCTTGTTGTGCTGTCCTCTTCCCACCGGCCTTTGCAATAATAATTCCCTGAGAGACATATTACGATGACCCAGAAACTATTTGCCTTCGGCCTTGGTTATTGTGCGATGGCACTGATTGAAGAACTGAGCCTCAAGGGCGGCTGGCGTTTCGCCGGCACCTGTCGCCGCGAAGAGCAGGCCGCAGAACTTAAGGCAAAGGGCATAGAGGCCGTAATCGACGAGCCTATGGGAGGAAATATTGCCGCACTGACCGATGCTCTGGAAGGCACCACCCATATGCTTATTTCCATAAAGCCCAATGGGGAAAACGATTCGGTGTTGCGCTATTACTATGATATCCTTGCCGCATTACCGGATCTTGACTGGATCGGGTATCTCAGCAGCACAGCCGTTTACGGCAACCATCAGGGGGCATGGGTTGATGAAGAAACCCCCCCTACGCCTGGCCTGCCCCGTGCCAAGGCACGCCTTGCCGCAGAGCTGGCATGGCAGGATTTTGGGACCGCTACCCGTAAGGCCGTAACCTGCTTTCGAATAGCTGGCATTTATGGACCGGGACGGGGACGTAATCAGATTGATAAAATCCGCAGCGGCCGCGCCCGCCGCATTATAAAGCCCGACCATGTGACCTGTCGTATCCACCGCGATGATATAGTCCAAAGCCTGCGGGCCGCGATCAGCACCCCTGCGGACCAGCTCTCCCCAATCTATAACCTCTGCGATGATGAACCGGCCCCACCGCAGGATGTCACGGCTTACGCCTGCGGTTTGCTAGGGGCGCCAATGCCCCCATCTGTTCACATTGACGAGGCTGATCTCTCCCCCATGGCGGCCAGCTTTTATGAAGAAACGCGCCGCGTTTCAAACCGCCGCCTCCGTGAAGAATTAGGGGTTACATTGCGTTATCCCACATACAAACAGGGACTGGAGGCATTGGCAAAGAACTCAACATAGTGACCTCAGGCCAATAGCCAGCGATAAATGCCCATCAGGTTAATCGCAAAATAAATAACGTTCATACTGGTAAGGCTATGCTCTTTCATCAACAGCCCCGCCACTAACCACGACGCGGAAGACACGGCAAATAATGTATAGCCCCAACCACTTGTAGAGAGGTTTAACGCCAGCCATACCGCCCCTAATGCCCCCGTTATCATGCCCAGCCATTTCAATATAAATGTCACGCTTTGACGCGACTGGGGCCACGGGCTCTCATCTGTGCCCAGTGTCGTTCGTATTTTATGCTTTATCATAAAGATCAATCTCGCACCGCATCGGCCGCAACACCTTCCAAAGAAAGTGAGAACGCCGCTGCAATCAGGGCTTTGGTATAATCTGTTTGTGGTCGTTCAAAAATATCCTCACGCTTGCCGTGTTCTACAACCCGCCCCTGCTTCATGACAATCACCTCATCAGACAAGGCCCGCACAACCTTCAGATCGTGACTGATAAACAGAAACGACAACTTAAAGCGTTGCTGCAGGTTACGTAACAAATCGACAACTTGTGCCTGTACCGACATATCCAGTGCCGATGTCGGCTCATCCAGCACAATCAGCTTTGGCCGCAAAATCAAGGCCCGCGCGATAGAAATACGTTGGCGTTGCCCACCGGAAAATTCATGGGGATAACGGTCTTGTACGTCCGGGTCCAGTCCGACGTCCTTTAACACCGCTGTAATGCGCGCTCGCCGTTCTGTCTGCGATAATGCGGGTTCATGAACCCTGAGTCCCTCTTCGATAATTTCTGCGACCGACAACCGCGGGCTAAGCGCCCCAAAGGGGTCCTGAAACACTAATTGCATTTCCCGTCGCAACGCCTTTAATTGATCCTTTTTCTGGGCTTGAATATCCTGTCCTAAATACACGACCCGTCCCGTTGCCCGCACAAGACGGAGTATCGCCAACCCCAAGGTTGTTTTTCCCGATCCGCTCTCCCCTACAATGCCCAGTGTCTGCCCCTGCTTCAAAGACAGATTAATACCATCCACGGCCTTCACATGCCCTACAGTACGCAGGAAAATACCCCGCCGTATCGGAAAATATACCTTCATACCCTCCACGCGCAGGATTTCCGGCGCATTGTCTGGCACCACTACCGGGCCGCCCGATGGTTCCGCAGCCAATAACATGCGGGTATAATCATGTTGTGGTTGTGTAAAAAGGGTGGCGCTATCGGCCGCCTCGACAATTTTCCCATGACGCATCACACAAACACGGTCTGCCATTTTGCGCACCACACCCAAATCATGCGTAATCAGCAATAACGCCATCCCCAGTTTGCGCTGCATGTCCTGTAGCAATTCCAGAATCTGCGCCTGCACGGTCACATCCAATGCCGTTGTCGGCTCATCTGCGATGAGAACGTCCGGTTCATTGGCCAAGGCCATGGCAATCATCACCCGCTGACGTTGCCCGCCGGACAATTGATGTGGATAGCTTTTCAAACGGCTTTCCGGATCAACTATGCCCACAAGATGCAGTAATTCCAGGATGCGAACCCGTGCCGCCGACCGGTTGAGACGCCGGTGCAGAGACAACACCTCGCCAATCTGTTTCTCAATTGTATGTACGGGGTTCTGGGCTGTCATTGGTTCCTGAAAGACCATCGCAATGCGATTACCCCGCAGTTTCTGCAGAAAGGACGGTGATGCGCCGATCACCTCCTGCCCATCGAATGTGATCGATCCTGAAGGATGAAAGGCCGCAGGATAGGACAATAGCTGCATAATGGACAAAGCCGATACGGATTTCCCTGACCCGCTTTCCCCGACCAACGCCAATGTCTCTCCTTTATTTAACGAAAAAGACACCCCCTTCACCGCCTCCACCACCTGACGACCGCTGCGGAAAGACACTTTCAAGTCTTTGACATTCAATAAGTGTTCAGCCATGTCGGTCCCCTTCCACGGTTGTACGCGGATCAAAGGCATCGCGGACGGCCTCACCAATAAACACCACCAAGGTCAGCACAACACTTAACGTCACAAATGCTGTTAACCCTAACCATGGGGCCTGAAGATTGCTTTTTCCCTGTACCAGCAACTCCCCCAAAGACGGCTGTCCCGGTGGCATCCCCAGCCCCAGATAATCCAGCGCGGTCAAGGATGTAATAGCCCCTGTAAAAATGAACGGCAGGAAGGTCAACGTTGCCACCATCGCATTGGGAAGAACATGCCGGGCCATAATTGCCAAATTCCCCACGCCCAGCGCACGGGCGGCTTTGACGTAATCATAACTGCGTACTTTCAGGAACTCGGCACGCACGATATCTGACAATCCCATCCAGCTAAAAACCAGCAACAAAAACAGCAGCACCAGAAAACCCGGCGCAAAAATACTGGATAAAATAATCAGCAAATACAATATCGGCAGCCCCGACCAGATTTCGATAAATCGCTGCATTAATATATCCGTCCAACCACCGAAATAACCTTGCACCGCGCCGGTTGCAATGCCGATGAAAAGAACACCAACTGTCATACACAGCGCAAACAGCATGGACAGGCGCAAACCATAAATCAATCGTGCCAGAACATCGCGTCCCTGATCGTCTGTGCCGAGCCAGTTTTCTCCAGACGGCGGCGCCGGTGCCGGCACCGCAACATCGTAATTAATCGTCTGGTAGCTGTAACGGATGGGAGGCCATAACATCCACCCGCCGCTTTCTGCAATTAATTGCTGCACGTAGGGATCACGATATTCGGCTTCCGTCTCAAAATCCCCCCCCAATTGGGCCTCTGTGTAAGTTTGAAATATCGGGAAATAGAACTGTCCCTCATGTTGCATGATGATCGGTTTATCGTTCGCCACAAAATCAGCCGCCAATGTCACAAACAACAAAGACATAAATAATAACAGCGACAGGAAACCGCGCCGTGAAGACCTAAATACCTGCCAGCGTCGGTAATGTAACGGAGAAACCTGCATCCCCAAAAGACTGTATCTGATTGGTGCCTCCATGACGTCAGCCCCCCTGATCCTGAGTCTCGAAGCTGATCCGGGGGTCTACCCAAATATAGGTCAGATCACGCAATAAATTCGCCACTAGCCCTAGCAGGCTATAGATAAATAACGTCCCAAACACCACCGGGTAGTCCCGGTTCATCACGGATTCGTAACCCAATAATCCCAATCCATCGAGCGAGAAGATCACCTCAATCAATAACGACCCGGTAATGAAGATGGATATAAACGCCGCAGGGAATCCCGCCACGACAATAAGCATGGCGTTGCGGAAAATATGCCCGTATAGCACTTTTTTTTCTGTAACCCCCTTGGCCCGGGCCGTGACCACATATTGTTTGGATATTTCTTCTAAAAATGAGTTTTTTGTCAACAGGGTCAATGTTGCAAAACCGCTTAATACCATCGCAAAGACCGGCAGTACCATATGCCAAAGGTAATCGACAATCTTAACCGGCCAGCTATAGCTTTCCCAGTCGGGAGAGACCAACCCCCCAAGCGGGAAAACATCCCAATAACTTCCCCCGGCAAACAGAACCAGCAGCATCACCGCAAAAATATAACCGGGGATCGCGTACCCGATCAGGATGACGGAACTCGTCACCGCATCAAAACGGGTGCCATGACGGACCGCTTTCGCAATCCCCATCGGAATAGAAATCAAATAGACAATTAACGTCGTCCACAGGCCCAGTGAAATTGAAACTGGCATTTTTTCTAAAATCAGGTCCAGGACATCCGCATTCCGGTAAAAGCTTTCCCCGAAATCAAAACGGGCATAATTCCAGATCATCAATCCCAGTCGTTCATAGGCGGGTTTATCCAGACCAAATTGGGCCTCCAACTCTTTTAGAAAAGCCGGATCCAGCCCCTGTGCTCCACGATACCCGCTTTCCTGTCCCGCCGTGACCGTCTGCCCGGTTGAACTGCCACTACTTTCTCCGCCGCCACTGGCGCCGCCTACAGAGGCCTGCGTATCCAATCCCTGCAGTTGGGCCACAATGCGTTCCACTGGCCCCCCGGGGGCAAATTGCACAATGGCAAAATTAATAATCATAATGCCCAGAATAGTTGGCACCATTAACATCAACCGTCTCAGAATATATGCAATCATGGTTGCTTCCCTCCTGCCACAATGCGTTGATCCCACCCTGTATCACGCAGCCAACGGATGGAAGCCGTATTCGGTAAGTAAGGAGGAATTACGGCGGGTCGCGCAATATGTTGCCAACGGCCAATACGGCTATCTGCGGAATGATATTGGGGAATAACATAATGTCCCCACAGTAATACCCGATCCAGGGCATTCACAGCGGTCACCAAAGAACTTCGGTCCGGCGCAAAAATAATTTTGTCAATCAACGCATCTATCACCGGGTTTTTAATGCCCAGGAAATTACGACTGCCAGACCTGTCTGCAGCCTCTGACCCCCACATTTCCCGCTGCTCATTTCCCGGAGACGTGCTTTGCAACTGGTTAAAAATATAAATATCAAAATCGTGGTCTAACATTCTGTTCTGATAGACAGAAATATCCACAACGGCGATATGCGCACGAATACCAAGTTTTTCCATATGTCGGATCATCGGTTGAATTAAACGCTGGAAACTGGCGTTATAACTGCCTAACAGAAATTCAATTTCCATCTGCTGGCCTGTTTCCAAATGCGTCAGTACCCCGTCCCGTACATACCATCCAGCCTCTTCCAGCAATCGTTTTGCCGTCAGCAGATTTGCCCGCCGGCTGACCCAGCCCGGCTCAAAATACGGCACATCATATGCCGTACTGAAAACCTCCGCAGGCAGTTGATCCCGGTAAGGAGTCAATAAAGCCAGCTCCGCCCCCTTTGGCAGGCCCGTAGCCGCAAGTTCGGAATTATCAAAATAACTTTTTGTCCGGCTATATTGCCCATAAAAGATATTTTTCTGTGTCCATTCAAAATCAAAACAATACGCCAAAGCCCGTCGCACACGCGGATCGGCAAATTTTTGTCGCCTGAGGTTATAGCCAAAGGCCTGCATCCCCACGGGGCTTTTATGGGCGATCCGTTCGGTAATCACGCGCCCGTCTTTGGCCGCAGGAAACACATATTCTGTCGCCCACCGTTTGGAACTATTCTCCCAGATTAAATCATAAGCCCCAGCCTTAAAGGCTTCGAAACGCGCTGTGTCATCACGGAAATATTCAAATTGAATTGTATCAAAATTGTACTTGCCACGGTTCACAGCTAATGCCTGCCCCCAATAATCCTCAACACGTTGAAAAGTAACCGTACGACCGGGGTTTATGGCACTCACTTTATACGGCCCGCTCCCCAAGGGCGGCACCAGAGTAGTCGCTGTAAAATCTTTATCCTGCCAGTAATGCTGGGGCAATATAGGAAGCGACCCGACAATATAGGGCAATTCATTATTGCCCGCCTGATCGAAACTGAATTTAACGCGCCGCGCATCCAAAGCTTCGACCTTGACGACATTCTGATAATAAAAGCGATAGCGGGGCGACCCTTCTTTCATCAGGGTATTGAAGGAAAAAATCACATCTTCTGGCGTGATCGGCTGCCCGTCATGCCATCTGGCCTCAGGCCGCAGTGTGAAAATAACCCAACTTTTATCGCGGGGATACTCAATCGTCTCAGCGATTAAGCCATATTGGGCACTCGGTTCATCATCCGCCGCCACTGTCAGTGTTTCATACACCAACTGGCCCAAGCCGTTCGCCGATACCCCTTTCAAAATAAATGGATGCAGACTGTCATAGCTTCCCTGTTCAGAAAGGCGCAATGTCCCCCCTTTGGGGGCTTGCGGATTGACATAGTCAAAATGGCGAAAATCAGGCGGATATTTAAGTTGCCCCAGAATCGTCACCCCGTGACTTCTGACAACACCATCACGAATGGCCGCGCCCTGCGGTGAAGAGGCCCGCATATGCTCACGATCATGAGGTAAAACACGATTATCAGCCGCGAGCGCACCCGACATATTCCCCATAAACCACAACAACAGCCCCATCACCCAATGACGGTACGGCTTACGAAGAAAGTGAGAAAGCATATGCGGTTCTTATCCTGTTGTTCTTCATGACCTGCGCGATGGCTTCACAGAATAATGCATCAACCGTAAATGAAAAGCCGAAATGACATCTTGTTGTCACAGGGCTGTAAAACCCTGGCATTCCTTGACCAAGGCCCGATACTGCTTGCCGTCTAAAACTATTCAGCAGTGCCGCATCATTATAAAAAAAGGCGCACCCCCCAAGGGCACGCCTTTCATAAAATTCAATCCGAAAAAACTTTATTCTGCGGCGGGCAATGCCGCTGGCAATGCCAAAGGCACATCACTGTTTTCCCGTAGATAAGCAATCAACGCCGCGCGCTGCTCAGGTTTTTTCAAACCAGCAAAAGCCATTTTTGTCCCTGGCGCATAATCTTTTGGTTTTTTCAGGAAAGCATCCAGGTTTTCATATGACCATTCACCGTCCATGTCCGCCAGCGCAGATGAATAAGAGAAGCCAGCCTTGCCAGCCTTCGCCGCACCGACAATATTGTATAGGTTCGGGCCAGTTTTATGGGCCCCGCCATTATCCACAGAATGACACGCCGCGCATTTTTTGAATACCTTTGCCCCTTTGGACGCATCCGCAACAGCCAACAGTTCACCTAATGACGGAAGGTCTTCCACAACCGCAGCAACTGCCCCAGCGGCAGCAGTGGCGTCTTCCACTTCAACCACATAAGCATTTTGCTCCAGCGGTTCTTGATGATACAGCACGTCACTTAGATTGCTGATCCCGATGACTACTAATACTGCGACCAGCACACCGGCCAGGATTTTATTCAATTCCATGGAGTCCAAGGCTCACTCCCATCGGCTATTTATAAATAGGTTCAATATAAAACAATCACATCCCGCGACATCTGCGGGCACGATCATATATTTCAATTTCTCAGCGCATTATGTACTAGGGTTTTTACCCAAGCACAAGAGAGATCATCTATATTTCCCGTTCAGATTGTTTTTTTCTCCTCCTCTCCCTCAGCTCATCTCGTGATCGCCCCATTGACAGAAAGTCACGGCCTCCCGATACTGCGCCTAATACCATACAAAAGAAATATGCTAATTCGGATCACAATAAATGGCGTCTTCCACTTCCTCGCAATCACAGCTTATCGCCTTCCAAGGTGAACCCGGGGCCTATTCTCATTTGGCATGCCGGACCGTTTACCCCGATTATGAGGCCCTGCCCTGCCCCACCTTTGAAGAGGCCTTCGCGGCCGTAGAGAACGGACAGGCCGCCCTGGCTATGATCCCCATCGAAAATTCTGTTGCCGGGCGGGTAGCGGATATCCATCAATTAATGCCCCACTCCGACCTGCATATCATCGCAGAACATTTCCAGCGCATTAATCACCAGCTTCTGGCCGTTACCGGTGCGACACTGAAGACACTCAAACACGTTCGCAGTCATGAACAGGCCTTGGGACAATGCCGTGCCAATCTGCATGCCTTGGGCCTGCACCCGGTTGCCTATACGGATACGGCTGGGGCAGCTAAACTGATCGCCGAACAACAGGATCCCAGCATCGGCGCCATCGCCTCCTCACTGGCGGGGGAAATATACGGCTTGCAATGTCTGCGCGAAGATATCGAAGATGCTTCCCACAATACGACACGGTTTATCATCTTAAGCCCTGAACCTGCGGCCCTGCCCGCCAATAACGGTCCGGTAATGACCACATTCCTATTTGAAGTTCGTAATATTCCCGCCGCTTTGTATAAGGCACTGGGCGGCTTTGCCACCAATAGCGTCAACATGACCAAACTGGAAAGCTATCAGCAGGAAGGACGCTTCTTTGCGTCGCAATTCTACGCTGATATAGAAGGACACCCGGATGATCCGGCTGTTAAACTGGCCATGGAGGAACTCGCTTTCTTTTCAAATAGCGTGAAAATACTGGGCACTTATCCGCAATCCACATACCGCCAAAAAATGAAGGCGGACCTGCTCTGACCTGCTGCATATTGACCGGTTATAACCCACGGCCTCGGGACCACGCGTTATATCATGGTCCTCGCCGCGCGCTTAATTGGCTATTCACCTTCCGCTAACCAGCTATCCAGCAAATTGCGCGCAATGGCCACGTCCTTTGGCAGGCGGATGGCCGCCTGCTCCCCCGCCAGCAGTATTTCCCTTATTTCCGCGCGGCTGAACCAGCGCGCATCCGCAAGCTCCGTTTCATCCAGCGTAATTTCCGTTGTTAAGGCTTCTGCCCGACAACCGATCATTAAATTGGAAGGGAAAGGCCATGGTTGACTGCGTTCATACGTCACGTCACCAATGATGATCCCAACCTCTTCTTTCACCTCCCGTCGCACGGCCTCTTCTACGTTTTCTCCGGCCTCCATAAATCCAGCCAGTGCCGAATAAAAATGGTCTGCAAATTTGTAATTACGCCCCAAAAGGCATTTATCTTCCCGCACCACCATCATAATCACCACCGGATCGACGCGTGGAAAATGCAATGCCCCGCATTCCTGATTGACACAACACCGATGCGCCCCTCCTCTGACCATGGTCGTCTTCGCCCCGCAAACCGCACAATGTCCGTGGCGATGATGCCAATCCAGCAGGCTACATGCCTTACCTAATATCGCCGGCACCCCGTCAATCCCTGCGGCCGTAAGCTGTAAAGCGGCACTGCGTAGCTCCATAAAACGCCGCGGGGATGCCTCGATGCCCACCCCTTCAACAGGCGCGCTGTCATAACCCCGTCCATTATTTTGCAAAGAATAGATGTCATCGTTTTGCAAAGAGCAAATGTCATCGGCCTGCACGCTGTTAATGGCACAGGCAAAATGTCCGATCCCGCTATCCTCACCCAAAAAAACAGCGTCATGAACGGATATGTCCGGCACATCAGATGGCCGCAGCCAACACAATGCAAGGTCTTCTTGCCCCACAAAAAGAGGTTTTAAATCAAACACTGGCAATATTCGCGCCTGTCCCGATGTCCATTGTGCTGACAACCAATCCGGCTGATCCCGGCGATGATCGGCAAAGTCCAGAGGGCTACCCGCAAAAACACTTATCTGTCGGGATATTTGCTTTGTCTGTTGCGACATTTTATTCCTTCTGCATCACTTTTATGGCTATGGTGTAAAGGCAACGCTGTCATAGACGACACCACCCTGCTTCACATCACAACGCAGACACATATATAAGAATGAAATATTAAAACTATAAGGACATCCATGAAGAAGTTAGCACATGCCGTCATACTCGCCGGTCGCCGCCCCGAAGGAGACCCCGTCGCGGATGCCTATCGTGTTCCTTTCAAGGCACTTGTCACTTCTGGTAGCCGATTGTTGATCGAACATGTCTGTGACAGCCTTAAACGCAGTGGTCATGTTCAGGCAATGACCGTGATGTTGCAAAACCCTTCCGCCCTGACATCACGTCCCGAATTGGCAGATTATAATTTGAAGGGGATTAAGTCCGGGGCATCGATTTCAAAAAATATTGCCTTGGCTATGGATACGCTCCATGACCAGTTCCCCTTACTCATCACAACAGGGGATCATCCACTTCTGCTTCCTGAACATATTTCCACCTTCATCACCGCGGCAGAGGAAAGTGATGCAGATATTGTCATTGGATTTGCCACGCGTGACACAGTGATGACGGCTTACCCTGAAACACAGCGTACTTGGCTGCAGTTTTCAGACGTGACGGTCACAGGTTGCAATCTTTTCTACATCCGCAATGCCAAAACCCGCAAAGTTTTCGAAGTATGGCAGGAAATGGAAAAAGACCGAAAGCAGGCAATGAAAATTGCGTGGAAATTTGGCCCGCTGTTTTTCATTCTGATGTTAATGAAATGGATAAGCCTGCCTAAAGCACTGGCCCGACTGGCCCGTCCTTTTGACATTAAAATAGAACCCGTTTTGTTGCCCTTTGCAGATACGGCAATAGACGCCGATAAAATCTCTGATATGGAATTGATTGCGGCCATTCTAACAAAGCGAGAAGTCTTGGCAATGCTGGCGGAAGATGATGATGATTAGGTATTCCTCATGGCTTTCGTGATCTTTGACCTTGATCGCACTATTACCCGTTTTGGGACATATACCCCTTTTTTGGGACGATATGCCTCCCGTCATCAGCCCTTGCGTCTTCTGACTTTACCTGCTGTGCTTTTAGGGATGGCCGCCTACAAAGCTCGCCTGATAAGGCGCGGACAATTAAAATCCTTTATGCTGTACTGTCTGGCCGGCCCAGTTCACAAAGAAGACTTTTTACAGCATTGTCGTAACTTTGCCCAATGGATGATCGAAAACCATTGTTATGCAGCGGCACTGGACTGTATTCGCCGTCATCAACAACGTGGCGACACACTTCTTCTCGCCACGGCAAGTTATGATTTTTACGCAGATGCCTTTGCAGACCTGTTAGGAATTGATCACGTCATCGCGACACAGGCGCAATGGCAAAACGACAAATTACAACCGTCCATCAAGGGGGAAAATTGTTACGGCATAGAAAAATACCGCCGCGTTTTAGCATATATCTCACAAATGAGCCGGACATCATCAACGCATGAAACACAACCACAAGATATTTTCTTTTATACGGATCATCACACGGATATTCCATTACTGCGCGATTGCCACAAAGCTTATGTCGTAAATCCCACGACAAAATTGAAAAGCTGGGCGCAGCACCATGAACATGCAGAAATACTCATCTGGACATAAAATTTCTTGTGCCTAGAATTGCCACTTGCATAGCCAGGCCTTTTATAACGTCATCTGGAAAAGCTTCTCTCTGCAATCAGTATAAACTAAATCTTGAAATCCTGACATATATAGCCCATATAAGCCGCGAGAGATTGGTTGGACAGATGACTCGCCAACCCGGTCAGGTCCGGAAGGAAGCAGCCGTAACGGGATATTCTGGGTCAATTCAGTCTCTCACCATTAACACACACCCCCCGCCAAATTACGAATTGCATTACAGACAGTTTCTCTCTGGAAATGGGTCATCTGACCTCCTATAGTGATATCAGATGAAACATATACTTTGGATGAATGTGACATATCACATTCTGGCGATATAAACTTATGACTGACACGCCTGATAATGCCTACCGGGTTTTAGCCCGCAAATACCGCCCCCGTAATTTTGACGAACTAATTGGACAGGACGCCATGGTGCGGACGCTGTCCAATGCCATAAAAACAGGACGACTCGCCCACGCTTTTATCCTTACAGGGGTGCGGGGTATCGGTAAAACGACTACGGCCCGCATTATTGCCAAGGCGCTGAATTGCACTGGCCCGGATGGCAACGGCGGCCCCACCATACAGCCCTGTGGCATATGCGATAATTGTCAATCTATCGCCGATTCCCGTCATGTTGATGTCATGGAAATGGATGCCGCCAGCCATACCGGCGTTGATGATATTCGCGAAATTATTGATGGTGTGCGTTATGCCGCCGTTTCCGCGCGGTTTAAAATCTACATCATCGATGAAGTGCATATGCTTTCCCGCAATGCCTTTAATGCACTATTAAAAACACTTGAAGAACCACCGGAACACGTCAAATTCATTTTCGCGACCACAGAAATACGCAAAGTTCCCGTCACCGTGCTCAGCCGTTGTCAACGTTTTGATCTCCGGCGCATCTCAGCCGATGAATTAGTTCTACATTTTAGCGGCATCGCAGAAAAAGAAGACTGTAAGATTGAGCAATCCTCCTTAAAAATGATTGCCCGTGCCGCCGAAGGTTCCGTCCGTGACGGCCTCTCTTTATTGGATCAGGCCTTTGCCCATGGTGCCGGCACCGTTGACGACAATCAGGTCCGCGATATGCTGGGTCTCGCGGATCGGGCGCAAGTCCTTGATCTGTTCCGGGCGACAATGAAAGGCGATGTCCCCACCGCATTGTCTTTATTACGCCAACAATATGACTACGGGGCAGACCCCGCCGTTATCTTACAGGACATGCTGGATCTCACCCATTGGCTGACCCGATTGAAAGTGGTCCCTGATGCGGGCGAAGACCTTGTCACATCCGAAGCCGAACGCGAAGAAGGGGGCACGATGGCCCAAAGCCTTAGCGTACCGCATCTAACCCGCGCATGGCAGATGTTGCTCAAAGGACTGAACGAAGTTCGTAACGCCCCCGCAAGCATTACGGCGGCCGAAATGGTTTTGGTGCGGCTGGCATACATTGCGGACCTGCCCAGCCCTGGCGACCTGGTCAAACAAATACAAAACAACCCCGCGACAATGACTAACCGGCCAGCGACAGACAATGGCGGCGGACAGGGCGGCAATAGTGGTGCCCCCTCCTCCCAAACAAATCTTACTGGCCAAAACAGCTCCACCCCTCAGGAGGGAGGACAGGGCATAACAGCCTCATTCAATTTGAAGGCCACATCAGCCGTATCGGGCAATTTGACCACCACGCCAGCCTCATTGAGTTCTTCGCCACAAGCACAACTGCATGTTGCGGCCTCACAACCCCTGACGGCATCACCGCCTGAAATCACCCCATCGGCCGCGCCGAAATTGGCCGAACCGAAAAATTTTGATGCGCTGCTGGCTCTTTTTGAAGCGATGCAAGAACCAAATATCGCCTACCACCTTCGGGACAATACCCATCTGGTCGATTTTAAACCCGGGCGTCTGGATATCCGCCTGAAGGAAAAGGCCCCGCGCGACTTGCCAGGCCGAATCACACATTGCCTACAACAATGGTTAGGGCGGCGATGGATCGTCAGCCTTTCCCAGGATGAAGGGGCCGACAGCCGCCATAAGCAAGACACGCAGAATGCACATCAGCTCAGGGAAAAAATCTTACAACACCCGGATATTAAAAAGATCCTGTCTCTATTTCCCGAGGCAGACATCACCGACATTCAGAGCCGCCATGAACGGGAATTGGCCGAACAGACCCTTGCGGGGCTGTTAGACATGGGATATGTGGACGAAGAAGACCTTGGATTAAACGATTAATCCAAAAAACGTAAAGCCCGACGAGTAAAGGTAGACGGATGAAAAACTTTACAAAAATGATGAAGCAGGCCCAGCAGATGCAAACCAAAATGGCGCAGATGCAGGAAGAAATGGCAAATATGGAAATCACTGGCACCGCCGGGGGAGACATGGTCACCGTTACCTTAACTGGCAAGGGTGATATGAAATCCGTTTCCATAGACCCCACCCTTTTTTCCAGTGATGACGCCGAAGTGGTTGAAGACCTACTGGTGGCCGCCCACAATGACGCCAAGTCAAAACAAGAAGCCAAAATGCAAGAACAGATGGCGGAAATGACCGGAGGCCTGCAATTGCCCGATGGTTTTCAAATGCCATTCTAAATTTCTGCATGTGAAGGCATAATTTCGCCCATCGCGGCTTAACAAGGAAACATCCATGGCCCGTTCCGCCAGCTATGGTACTGAAATTGAAAAACTCATAAACTTGCTCGCCAAACTGCCCGGCTTAGGGCCACGTTCCGCGCGGCGCGCTGTACTGCAATTGGTCAAAAGAAAAGACAGCCTCATGCGTCCCCTGGCGCAGGCATTGGCCGAAGTCGCAGAACATGTCCATCCCTGTAGCCAGTGCGGTAATCTGGATACAACCGACCCCTGTCATATCTGTGAGGATAGCAGGCGTGACCCGGGCACCATTTGCGTCATCGAAGATGTTGCTGACCTGTGGGCATTAGAACGGGCGGGGGCTTACCGCGGACAATATCATGTCCTGGGGGGCACACTTTCCGCATTGGACGGCATTGGCCCTGATGACCTTACCATTGACACCTTGCTGGAACGAGCTGCCTCCCCAGACGTGCAGGAAATCATTATTGCCACCAATGCAACCGTTGACGGCCAAACCACGGCCCACTACCTGACAGAACGTCTTTCAACTACAGGGGTTCGCACATCGCGACTTGCTCATGGCGTACCTGTGGGCGGGGAACTGGATTATCTGGATGACGGCACGCTCATGGCGGCCCTTAAATCCAGACGCCCATTTTAAACCGTTGCCATAAGATCATAAAATCTTACACCCACCAGAAAGACAATCACAATCGCCCCACATCGCCGATATACATGTGCGGTTTGTTCCACCATTCCTCCCGGCAAGAAAACATCCACCAACGGAAAAATCAGTCGCAAACCCCCGACGACAACCAAAAACGCTAATAAAAGTACCTCACGCATCCATACCCCGCTTTGCAAGGCAGATATCTCTCTCGTGAAGAAAAAACACAAAACGGCACCAACGGTCCACAACAACAATTGTCGTAATCCAGCAAATAAAACTGTTTTATCCAAGGCATGGTCCGGGGCTGCAATCACAATAAAAATGCTACAGAATATCTGCCCGATGAAAATGATGGCCAAAGCCACAACGGAACTCAGCGCCATTAGTATGAGACTGCCGCTAAAGAAGTATACTTTGACCAAAAGCCCCCCGAACACAATATAAAGGGCCAGATAACAGGCTCCCATGCCCGCAGGCCAGTGTATCCCCCGCTTTGCTGCAGCGCGTAGTGCCATTCCCCCCATCACGCCCCATCCCAGGGCGCAGCCATAAAGAGAAAAGCCCTCAAATAATACATCATCATGCCATGCCGCCATGGCAAACGGCACATACAGCCCCAACACCAATAGACCCCCAACCATAGTTGGCGCAAGGGGCACCCCCCATGATGCAAATGATTTCGACATCATATGCGTGCTATTTCATTAAGGGACTAATGCTGAATAAGTCAGGATGATAATAAAACATCAGTGCATAAAGGATCACAGCGATAACAGGGCGAAGAAGACCGATTTCTTTTAGCGATAATTGTTGTCGCCCCTGCACTATCGCCAAAAAAGGAATATTGGAGGTAGTCGCAGCAAAATCTCCCCATGCTTCCCCACACCGGACCTCTTTGCGGGCCTCTTGCGGTAACGTCCCCCCAAGCCCCACAAATATAAACGTCCCGAAAAAGATCAATGACGCCTCGTCACCATTGACCAACAAATGACCCGCCGCCCATAAGGCAATCCCCCAAAACAACGGATGGCGTGTAATCCGCACCCAGCCATAAGGGGGTTCCACAACCCGGTCCGCCATGTTCATCGCCATAGGGTTTCGCACCCCGATACCACCGACAACAAACAGGAAGCCTAACAATACCAACACATGCGTTACATACATAGTCCAGGCCCCAAAATCCCATAACCACACATATTCCGCGCGGCCATAAGCCCGGCACATCCACACAAAGGTTATCAAGGCGACAATGGAATAAATCGCGCGATAAAGCTTTTCTCCCATACCCCGCACCATAATTCCACGTAACGGCGTTGCCGATATATAATGTGTCACCGCAAAAGCAACCGCTGCGGCCAGTAATTCACTCATATAAACGTCCTCCCCGATCGTTCTTTTCGGGCACATGATGTTGGAAAACACTGCCGCTGTAAAGCATTGTCCTCATGCCGCTCTGGTATTATTTACGTGACGCATCAACCATTCAAAATGGTACAAAACTGTCGGTTTTTTTTACAACTACGTTCTTCATATTAATGAATACTTAACCATATCAACACCTTACACCCATGGCACTATTTTTGCATTATGCCCATATGGATAATGGAGACACCATATGAGCAAAAAATATTTATCACTTATTTTTGCGGCCGCACTGTTTATCGGTAGCAGTGTGACAGCAAATGCCGTCCCGATTACGGGTTTGTTTAATACCGGCGTTGACGGCTCTGGCAATGTATTACCTAACGGCAGTCTGGATCCGCATTATACTGTTCTGGAAAATGGCAATGCGCCCGCGGTTTTATTAAGCAGCCCGCATGGAACTTATATTCCCAACAGTGCGAGTTCAAAATGGGTCTGGCAACAATCAAATGGTCTGCCGATCAATGTCAATCGTACGTTCCGGTTAACCTTTGACCTGTCCGGCCTCGATCATACATCCGCCAACATCAGCGGTCTGTGGGCTGTGGACAACCGTGGTCTGGATATCCTTATCAACGGCAATAGCACCGGGAATACCAACGGCGGCTTCCGCGCCTATTCACCGTTCAGCATTAACAGTGGCTTTGTCGCTGGCATCAACACACTAGACTTTGTGACCAATGACTTTGGCGGCCTTGCGGCCTTCCGTGTTGACAGCATTGCAGGTACGGCCAACGTATTACAACCACGTCCAAATGATCGTGTTAATGAACCTGCTGGTCTGGCATTGATAGGTCTGTTCGCGCTGGCGGGTATGGCCGCGCGTCGCCGTCGCTAACATTGACACCCGCTAGGGCCTTTATCGCCCTAACATTTGTGCGCAATTCACAAAAAAACGGCTCCTTATACGGAGCCGTTTTTGCGTTCGGTTTACCCGCACAGCCCAATAGTTCAAAGCGGTAACAGTTTCTCCGCTTCGTTCTCTTCTTTGTCTTCTAATTGTAATTCTTCAATCTTTTCGGCACGGCGACTGATCTTGCCGCTACTGGTCGTAATTTCACGGATGTCTTTTTCCGCTAGAGAAAAATGTTTATCCAGATTTTCAACCCGCTTATTCAACCGCCCTACGTCTTCTGTCAGCTTACCCACTTCTTGTTGAATCACCCCGGCCTGTTCACGCATGCGAGCATCTTTTAACACCGCCCGCACTGTATTCAGCGTCGCCATTAACGTTGTCGGGCTGACAATCCACACCCGCGCTTTGTAGGACTTTTCCACGATATCAGGGAAACTGGCATGCAGTTCCGCATACACAGCCTCGGACGGCAGGAACATAAGCGCACTTTCCGCTGTCTCCCCTGGCAGGATATATTTTTCGGATATGTCTTTAACATGTTTGAGCAGGTCATTCGTAAAGGTTTTCCGCGCCTGCAACAGTCCCGCATCATCTTCGGCATTACGCAGGCCGTGATAACTTTCCAGCGGAAATTTTGCATCCACCACAATCGGCCCCGGCGGATTGGGCAACAAAATCATACAGTCCGCACGCTTGCCGTTGCCCAATGTTGTCTGAAAACTATACGCATTGGGCGGCAGGGCATTTTGCACAATGTCATTTAACTGTACTTCGCCAAAAATACCGCGCGCCTGCTTATTAGAGAGAATATCCTGCAACCCCACCACCTGACCGGACAGTTCAGTGATATGCTTTTGCGCCTCATCAATCACCGCCAACCGCGTTTTCAAATCCGTAAGGCTTTCGGTGGTGTTTTTCGTGGTCTTATCCAGGCTTTCCCCCAAACGCTGGCTGACCTTATCAAAACGTTCCTCTAAGGTCCGGGTCAGTTCCGCCTGTGATTTCGTGGCACTGTCCATTAACTGTGCCACTCGGCCCTCCAATGTAGAGGTCGTCTGTATCATATTTAACAACTGTTGTTGTGTGGCTTGCTGGGCAGCGTCCTGCAGGGTCGCCTGTGTATTCTTCTGCTCTTCTATCTGTGCGCTATAGGCCCGCCCCTGTCGTTGTAAAACAATCATCAGGATAATCCCCAAAATTACGGCAAATCCCCCGCCGATTAATAATCCCAATGTTAGATCATTCATAGAATAGCCTTTCTCACTTTTCCCGGAATAGAACTGAACTTGACGCATTCCTCCGAACATATTACCTAGCAAGAGGAAGAAGGAAAGCATCTATGGCTATTTTACCAATTCTGACAGCACCCGACCCACGGTTAAAGACTGTATCATCCCCCGTTGATACAGTGGATGATAAATTGCGTCAGTTAATGGATGACATGTGCGACACAATGTATGATGCGCCGGGGATTGGTCTGGCGGCTATTCAGGTCGGGGTGGCAAAACGTGTGTTGGTCATTGACCTTCAGGAAGAAGAAGGTGTGCGCAACCCGCAGTTTTTTGTAAACCCGCAGATCATCTGGACATCCAGCGAGGATATCAGCGTCTATAACGAAGGCTGCCTTTCGGTCCCTGAACAATATGCAGAGGTCGAACGTCCTGCTGAATGTATTGTTCAGTATCTGGATTACCACGGTAAACCACAGGAACTTTCCGCACATGGTCTGATGGCCACCTGTCTGCAACATGAAATGGATCATTTGGACGGCATCTTATTTGTGGATCACTTGTCCAGCATTAAAAGGAATATGATGATCCGTAAGGTCAAAAAATTGGTCAAGGCCCGCACAGCCGAATAAACACCATAAAAGGATCATGATATGACCCGCCCTTTACGTCTGGCCTTTATGGGCACGCCTGATTTTTCTGTTCCGACATTGGCTGCCCTGTTAAAGGCTGGCCATAATGTCGTGGCTGTCTATAGCCAACCCCCCCGTCCTGCAGGCCGGGGGAAGAAACTGCGGCCAAGCCCCGTGCAGGCCTTTGCCGAAAAACATGACATTCCCGTCTTCACACCCCTCTCCCTGAAGCAACCCGCCGAACAACAGGCCTTTGCCGACCTGAATCTCGATTGCGCCGTGGTCGTGGCCTACGGCCTGATCCTGCCGCAAGCCATTCTTGATGCCCCCAAACATGGCTGCCTCAACGTCCATGCCTCCCTGTTGCCGCGCTGGCGCGGGGCCGCACCTATTCACCGCGCCATAATGGCCGGGGACAAAGAGACCGGTGTGGACATCATGCAAATGGAAGCAGGGCTGGATACCGGCCCCGTCTTACTGGAGAAAAAAATCACCATTCAACCCGGTGATACCACGGGCATATTGCATGAGCGTCTGGCCGACTTGGGCGCTAAAGCCATTATTCCGGCATTGGATGGCTGGACCAATGGCAGTATCACCGCCCGCCCGCAAGCGGAAGAGGGCATCATCTACGCCCATAAAATTGACAAGGCCGAGGCCCACATCGACTGGGGCAAAAGTGCCGAAGTCATCCGCAATCAAATTCACGGCCTCAGCCCCTTCCCCGGGGCCTGGACCACAATGGGCGGCGAACGCCTGAAAATCCATAAGGCAGAGGTCGTCGAAACATCAACCGAAGCGCCCCCCGGCACTATTATTGATACGCCACTGACCATCCAAACCGGCGCAGGTGCCCTGCGCCTCATCAGCCTGCAGCGCGCAGGCAAGGGCGCCATGGATGCAGAAGAATTCCTGCGCGGCTTCCCACTGGAAAAGGGGGCCGTCTTTGACTGATAAAACCCCATCCCCAGCCGAAGCCCCTGACGTGGCAGACGACAACACCCCCCTCCACCGTTACCGCATGGTCATTGAATATGACGGCACGGAACTTTATGGCTGGCAGTTCCAGCCTGAGCTGCCCACCGTCCAAGGCCTGCTGGAAGACGCGACACAGAAACTCTGCGGTCAGCTCTGCCGTTATCAGGCCGCAGGCCGGACCGACGCCGGCGTTCATGCGCTGGGTATGGTGGTGCATGTGGACCTGCCGAAACATTATGGACCGTTCAAGGTCTGGGAAGCGCTCAACTTCTTCCTCATGGACGGGCCGGTGTCCATCCTGTCGGTGGACAAGGTGGATGAAAGCTTCCACGCACGATTTTCCTGCACCCGCCGCGCGTACTGCTATCATATGGTCAGCCGCCGGGCACCGCTCTCCATTCTGCGGGGCAAGGCCTGGCAAGTCAAAGCCCGCATGAATCTGGACGCCATGCGTGACGCGGCAAAGGTGCTGATCGGCACCCATGATTTCACCACCTTCCGCAATACGGAATGTCAGTCAAAATCCCCGGTCAAAACATTGGACCAACTGGATATCAGTCAGGATGGCGACAACATCTATTTTCATGTGGCCGCCCGCAGCTTCCTGCATCACCAGGTGCGTTCCATGGTGGGATGCCTGTGGCTGGTGGGACGCGGCAAATGGCAAACCCGCGATATGGTCGCGGCACTGGAAGCCCGCGATCGTCAGGCCCTGGGCTATAACGCCCCACCCGATGGTCTCTACTTCCTCAGCGCCGATTTTGATAGCGAAACCCCTACTGAATCTTAGGGCTATTATGGGCCTGCGGTGGCCCCCATCTGGCGGATTTGTTCAATGGTTTCCGGGCTGAGTATAAACAGCAGCAGAATATAAAACACCTCGGTAAAGGCGATTTCAAAGACCACAAAACCCACAGCCAGCCAGCCGCTGATCTGTAATGATGTCTTGAAAATAAACCACAGATACATCAACAAAACCACGCGGGTCAGCAGCAACATTAACGATGAAATGGTGTCCCCCACAATGCCGGATGTCGCCAGAAAGAACACCGGGATCAGGATCGCCAGCATAATGACACTGGCCCAATTATAGGCCACCACCATGGGCACATAATTCTGTGCCACATTCATAAACCGGGTCAGATAAAGCATCACTACAGCCATCAACGGCAGAATGAAAATGAACTTCAGCACGTTCACCAACATTGGAATGTCCAGTTGTTGGCCGTTCATTTCCAGGACATCAGGTTGCATCGCCATCAGCAGCGCATAAAGCGGAGCAGAGACCAGAATAGCCGAAAACGACCGCCAGAAACCTTCCGGACTGTAATCCAGATATGTCATGCCCTGTGGATTAAAACGGGCCAGTTGCCACGCCCCATACAGGTTGCGATAAAAATTCTGAACTAAGCCTGTCTGGCCCGGTACTTCATTGTCGTTCATGATCTATGATCCTTTAGACCGCCCTGTTTTCATCAAAGAAACCGCGCAGAATTTCTGTATAAATGTCCGCTAATTTTTCTATGTCGGACACGGCCACCTGTTCATCCACTTTATGCATAGTCTGGCTAATCAGACCAAATTCCGAAACCGGGCAATAATTCTTAATAAAACGCGCATCCGATGTACCACCGGTAGTTGACAGTGCCGGTTGCTGCCCGGTCACTTTACCAACAGCCCCGGCAATCAAATCGCTTAAATAGCCGGGTGGCGTCAGAAAGGCATCACCGGACACCTGAACTTTGCACGTCACATCACTGCCCTCTGGCCCCTGGGCCTTAACAGCATCACAAATGCGCTGCACTTGTGTTATCAAATCATCCGCGGTCTGTTCAGTATTGAAACGGATATTAAACCGACATTTGGCTTCGGCCGGGATCACATTGGTGGCCGTATTGCCCACCTCAATCTCGGTTATTTCCAGATTGGATGGCTGGAAATGGTCATTGCCCTGATCCAGCGGCAACGCGTCCAGCCCGTTCATAATCTGCAACAGACGCGGGATCGGATTATCCGCCAGGTGTGGATAGGCCACATGACCTTGCGTGCCCGCCACGGTGATCCAGCCATTCATGCTGCCCCGACGACCAATCTTGATCATATCCCCCAACACGCTGGGGTTGGTCGGCTCCCCCACCAGGCAGAAGTCCAGTTCTTCTCCCTGTTCTTCCAGCCATTGCAGCATCTTCACCGTGCCGTTGATGGCCACACCTTCCTCGTCTCCGGTAATCAAAAAGCTAATAGACCCGGGCAGGCTGGACGCTTCTTTTTCCCTTAACAAGCGCGATGTCGCCGCCACAAATGCCCCAATGGCCCCTTTCATATCCACCACACCACGACCATGCAGGCGACCGTCAGAAATTGTGGCGGCAAAGGGATCATGGGACCAGTCCCCTGCATCCCCCACTGGCACGACATCGGTATGTCCCGCAAAGCAAAAGTTTGGCCCCGCCGTACCCAGACGGGCATAAAGGTTATCGACGTCGTCCGTTCCCTCTTCAGAAAACGGCAAACGTGTACAAACAAACCCTAACGCCTCCAACGCCTGCTGCAAAACGTCCAGTGCCCCGGCATTAGCCGGGGTCACACTTGGGCACCGCACCAGGTCCTGGGTTACTTTAACGGCATCATAAAGTGGCAAGGACATTCGTTTCGCTTTGCATAAGTTCAAAATCGCTGTTGTGACAATTAATCACGCAGTAATTCATTAATAGACGTTTTTGATCGTGTCTTTTCATCGACACGTTTCACGATGATGGCCGCATACAGGCTTGGCCCCGGTGTACCATCCGCCAGTGGCTTGCCCGGCAATGTGCCCGGCACCACAACAGAATAAGCCGGCACGCGCCCCATAAAGACTTCACCGGTTTCACGATCTACAATCTTGGTCGATGCACCGATATATACCCCCATAGACAGCACGGCACCTTCTTCCACGACAACACCTTCAGCCACTTCGGAACGCGCCCCGATGAAGCAGTTATCTTCAATGATTACCGGTCCGGCCTGTAATGGCTCCAGCACGCCACCAATCCCGGCACCACCGGAAATATGCACATTTTTACCGATCTGCGCACAGGACCCAACAGTAGCCCATGTGTCAACCATGGTCCCGCTATCCACGTAAGCACCCAGATTAACAAAACTCGGCATTAGCACCACACCCGGCGCGATATAGGCAGAACGACGCACAACAGAGTTTGGCACCGCGCGGAAACCTGCTTCAGAAAATTCAGCTTCGCCCCAGCCCTCGAATTTGGATGGTACTTTATCCCACCAGTTGGTGTTCTCACCCGGCCCACCGGCGATAGTTGTCATGTCATTCAGACGGAAAGACAACAGCACGGCTTTTTTCAACCACTGATTAACAACCCACTCACCGCTTTCTTTGCTGGCAACGCGCGCCTGACCGCTATCAAGCTGCGACAGAGCCGCTTCGATTGCATCGCGATACTCTCCAGTTGTCGCCGGGGTAATATCATCACGGGCGTCCCACGCCGCCTCAATAGTTGTTTGTAATGCTGCGTCCGTCATGTAACAGTCCTTTATACTTTATCTTTTCAGCCATTATCATCATGGCACTGACACCGATATTCTGCGGAACAATACTAACCCCGCCGCGCCTGTCAACAAAACACCGTGACTGATGTACAGATCCGCCGCGAAAAGCCCTCTTTAGACTTCATTCTCTGATGTTTTCTCTTGCCCCGCCCATTCAAGCCAGACTGTCAAGTCCTCTATAACATAATCCACGGCCTGCGGGTCACGACCCTCGGCCGACCAGTCATTGTGGGTCGGTAACCAGGCCGTAGTCATCCCCATACGCGCCGCCGGGATCAGGTTTCGTGCGATGTCTTCAATCATCAGGCTGCATTTTGGCTCCAAACCAAACTTCGCCAGCATTTTTTCATACGTTTCCGGGGCCGGTTTAGGCATAAATTCTGCGTCAATAATATCAAATATACCGCTGAAATGATGGCCAATGCCCAAACGATCCAATACCTTTAGCGCATAATCTGTCGAGGCATTGGTAAAAATAACTTTTCTCCCCTCCAATTTTGTTAGCGCGGCATCTAATCCCTGATTCGACTGCAAGACCGACATATCCACATCATGAACGAAATCAAGATAGCCATGTGGGTCAATATCATGTTCTACCATCAATCCCTTTAAGGTCGTCCCGTAACGCCGGAAATAATCTTTCTGCACACTGCGCGCCTGATGAAAATCCACCGCCAATAATTGTTGAATATACGCTGCCATTAACCGGTCCACCTGCCCAAAAAGGTCTGTTGTTGCCGGATACAACGTATTATCAAGGTCAAAAACCCAACTGTCTATATGTCCAACACGCTTCATTCAGCCAATACCGATTTTTGCATATGTCATCGCCCCGTGTAATTTATCGTGTAGTTGTTTGAAGAAGGGCTTGGTTTTTATCCTGCCCTTTTACAGGCCTTTGCCGCGCACAAGCCTTATCTGTCAATATCTGCATTCCGTTTACGTGGTATATCCATGAATGGATGCAATATTCCAACAAAATGACCGATTATTAAACCCATATTAAGGGTGTCGCCCTACAGTGAAGAACAACGAAATGGGGTCATCCACCAAACCGGGTTTTTTATGTGCGCTGAAATTACGAACATTACAGATATTCGCAGACAAAATGCGGAACATATACAAACTCCTGACCACCCACAGGCCGTTCTTGACACCAACATGGTGATGGACAGCTATGGCGGGCCGGCACTCCTGCTCGACGAAAATTTTCATATCCTGCGCCATAATGACAATGCCGATATCATTTGTCACGCACTGGCCGATCACCATCCTGTCCTCTTCAGCCACCTCACCCGGAGCCTGAATACCCGCACCATATCAACATTTAAATGCACGATCGAAGACCAAAACCCCGGTGCCACACCCTCACAACGTCATTTTGAAATGACGGTTTTCCCGACCCAATATGGTACAAACCCGCCCGCGCAAAACGTCAACGGCGGAACCACACGCGGACAGCATATGCTGGTGCTAGGCCGGGAAACGACACTGGAACAAAGCATCACAACGGCATTAGTCACCTCCCGACAGATGTTTAAAGATCTGGTTACTTGTTCACATGATTTTGCCTGGGAAACGGATCAGAATGGGCATTTTAACTACATCTCACCACAAGGAGCTTTGGGCTATACGGCACATGACCTGAATAAAAAATCAGCTGAAGACCTGTTCTTGGCAGACACAGATAACACGCAAAACCCGTTCCCGTTTATCACCCGCCGCCCTATTGATACGGTTCAATATCAACTACGGCGAAGCGATGGCAGCCGGGCTTATGTACACCTTTCCGCCATACCTATCACCGGGGCAGACGGCCAATGGCAAGGCGCGCGGGGTGTCTGCCGGGATATCAGCCAGCAGCGCGAACGTGACGCCGCCTTACAGCGCGTCCGGCATCGTGAACATGTACTGGCCCGTATTGTAACGGCAATGCGTGAAACCCCACAACCCGAAGACATGTTCGCCCAGGCCGCCGAAGCCTTGCTGGAATCTATCCCCGCTGCCGATCATTGCTACATCTTGATGCGCCAGCCTAAGGGGTTACGACACAACGATACACTGCTGCTGGCCCATATTGGCCCCACCGATGACCCAGACTTGACTGCATCCCTTAAAAATATCGTTTGTGAGGCCTGGCGGCAAAACCCACTGGATATGGCTCAGTTGACGTCCACGTCATTATTGCCGAACAACGACATTAATGAACAAGAACGATCCTGTTTATCCGGTTTCTGTCTTTATCAGAATGAATTTAATGGGGCTGTGCTTCTGGTCCGGAACAGCACTGCAAATTCTGCTCTTGTGCATCAGGACGGGCATTGGGCAGTCGACGAAGAACGGTTAATGACTGGCGTTGCCGGGCATCTGGCCATAGCCATTGACCAATATCAAAGCCATGAAGAACTACACAGACTGGCCCATACGGATGAACTTACCGCCCTCATGAACCGCCGCGCTTTTACAGCAGAAATGATCCGGCGTCTTTCGCCCTCCCAACGTAATGGTCGTCCCGGTGCCTTGCTCTATATTGACCTGGATAACTTCAAAGCCGTTAACGACCAAAAAGGTCATGGCTGTGGTGATGATGTTCTCCGCCGACTGGGGGAACTGTTAAACAGTCGCACCCGTACCAGCGATCTTGCCGCGCGTTTGGGCGGTGATGAATTCGCCTTGTGGATGGATGATATAGACGCCGAAGGGGCGCGTGAAAAAGCCCTACAACTATTATCTTTCAAGGAAGACTTGCGCGCGTACAGCGGGGATACAAATCCGCCACTTTCTTTATCTGTCGGCATTTGCATGACAGACCCCCACCGCCGGCAAAACCTAAGCCAGTTATTAGAGGCCGCGGATAATGCCCTTTACGATGTCAAAAAGCGGGGTAAAGGCGCTCTGACCATCATCGATACCGCATCCGCCACTGACCGGAGCAACCACCATGTTGAATAAAATTCTTAATCGTTTGCAGGGAAAACAAGATACGTCGCCTATTTCATATGAAAAGGCCCGGGGTATTCTGGAAAACCGGGCTGAGACGGAAAAAATCACTCTCGCACAGCACCCCGAAACACAACCGGAAATTTTATATTATCTGGCAACAGATGATGCTAAAGACGTCCGTCAACATATTGCCGCAAACCCCGCCACCCCAATTCAGGCCGACCAAATTCTGGCGGATGACAGCAGCGAAGATGTCCGTGCCGAACTGGCCCGCAAAATTGCCCGGCTTGTGCCTGATTTGACCCGTGAAGAACAGATCACAGTCCGGGAAAAAGCGATTGAAATTCTAGAAAGCCTCGCAAAGGATCAAATGCCCCGCGTGCGGCGTATTATCGCCGAAGAGCTAAAATCATCTCACAATGCTCCTCGCCACATTATCCGGCAACTGGCGCAAGATATGGAGCTGGTTGTCTGTGCCCCGGTATTACAGTATTCTCCCTTACTCAGTGAAAGTGACCTGAAAGAAATCATTGCCGCGACAACGGTGACAGGTGCCTTAAGTGCCATCGCTAAACGCGCAGACGTCACAGAAAGTCTGGCGGATGCTATTGCCGGATCGTTAGACATTCCGGCTGTCGCCTCTCTACTGGCAAACCCCAATGCACAAATTCGCGAAGACACGCTGGATATGATAATCGATCACGCTCCAGAAGCAACGCAGTGGCATGACCCCTTAGCCAAGCGGCCAAACCTTTCTGTCCGTGCGATCAAACGTATTGCTGGTTTTGTTGCCTCGTCCCTGATCGACATTATGGTACAAAATAATAAATTATCCACGGAAGTCGCCGACGAACTGCTACGTAATGTGCGCCAGCGCATACAGGATGAAAGTATTTCCGCTGATGACGAAGAAACCCTTGCCAAGCAGGCACAAGACCTTCACAGCAAAGGGGCGCTGGATGATGAATTCATCACCAATGCCGCACAGAATAAACAACGAGAACTGCTCTGCCAATGTCTGGCCCAGATGACGTCTTTCTCCGTTTCCTCCGTGCGACAAATCCTCTCCAGCCGTAAAGGGGCCCGCATTACGGCCCTTACCTGGAAAGCAGGACTGAATATGCGAACCGCATTGGTGCTACAAACTGATCTGGCGCATGTCCCGCCGGAAAACTTCCTGAGTGCCAAAGGAGGAAGTGACTACCCCATGTCGGTACAGGAAATGGAATACGAACTGGCGTTATACGAATAACACCCAAAATGCATAAAGCCTGATATGCAAAAAGTTGTATCCAGATATTATGCTCAATAAGTTATTGGCCGCAGGTGACCGATAAGCCCGTTAACCTCTATCGAATAACTTATGCCGGGTCCCGTTGAATGAGCGTCCCGGCCCCATGTTCTGTGAATATTTCTAATAACACCGCATGTTCAACCCGGCCGTCAATAATCACCGATGCACCAACGCCTTTATCTACGGCCTCCAAACAGGTTTCTATCTTGGGGATCATACCCCCATGAATGGTCCCGTCATCTATGAGTGCTTGCGCATCCTGTTCGTTCATTTCTGTAATAAGATTGCCATCCGTGTCCAATACGCCGGCCACATCCGTTAACAACAACAGTCGTTCAGCCCCCACCGCCGCTGCAATAGCCCCCGCCATCGTATCGGCATTAATATTATAGCTTTCCCCATTTTCCCCTTGCCCTATGGGCGCGATAACGGGGATCACGTCAGACTTTTCAAATACTTCCAACAAATGAGGATTTACTTTTTTCGGGGTTCCCACATAGCCTAAGTCTATTACCTTTTCGATATTGGAATCCGGATCTTTTTTGGCCCGCTGTACGGGAGCCGCCAGCACAAGAGAGCTATCCTTTCCTGACAGTCCCACAGCATTACCACCAACACGGTTAATATTTGCAACGATGGACTTATTAATGGAGCCACTTAATACCATTTCGGCCACTTCCACGGTGGCTTTGTCTGTGACCCGCAAACCATCGACAAAATTGCTCTGAATTTGCAGCCGCTCTAACATTTTACCGATTTGCGGCCCGCCCCCGTGAACAACAATCGGATTGATACCAACCTGTTTCAGCAACACAATATCATGGGCGAAACTTTCCGCCAGCTTGTCATCTCCCATGGCATGACCGCCATATTTAATCACAAAGGTTTTGCCATTATAACGCCGCATATAGGGAAGTGCCTGAGACAGCGTCCGTGCTTGCCGGAACCAGATCTCTTTTTGCTCTTCTAGATCAGCCATTTTCTTTTCAGTCATGATCTTCCCCTTTTGTGTTCAGGACCACCCCAGCATATACCGTACGGCGAGAGAGGCCCATTTATCACATCATTGTTATTTATCACATACAGATCCCATAACCGCAATCTACGGAATTGCCCATAAAACCTTACTGTCCCGCAAGCTCTGCCACGATGGCCCGCACTTCATCAATACCATCACCCTTGACCGCACTGGTCAGAATAACATCGGGGTGCGCTGCTACTCTTTTACGGATATCTTCTTTGACCCGGGTCACGATTTGCTTTTTTTCTGACAATTTCAGCTTATCTGCTTTTGTCAGAATAATCTGATAAGATACAGCGGCTTCATCCAGCATCGCCATGATATCCAGATCAGACTGTTTAATGCCGTGGCGGGCATCTATCATAATCAATACACGCCGCAATGTGGCCCTGCCGCGAAGATAGGCTTTTAACAATGCCGTCCACTGTTCCACCAACGAGCGGGACACTTTGGCATATCCATATCCGGGCAGATCAACCAGATACAACCCTAAAGCCTGCGGATCACCCAACGTGAAGAAGTTCAACTCCTGAGTCCGGCCCGGTGTATTTGATGTCCGCGCTAATGACTTACGGCGGGTTAGCGCATTAATCAGGCTAGACTTTCCCACGTTGGACCGCCCGGCAAAGGCAACCTCCACTCTGTCCGCAGAAGGTAACCCTTCCAGGGCCACAACGCCTTTAAGAAAATCACAATTCTGCGCAAAGAGAAGACGCCCTTTTTCTAATCTGGCCTCTTGCTCTTCTACCGATAAGACGTCCGGATTATTCACCTAAGCTACTGCCCCCTCACGCCGCATAATGACATATTGCTGCGCAATCGTAAGAACATTGTTCCATGTCCAGTAGATCACCAGCCCTACCGGGAACGGCGCCAGAATAATGACAAAAATAAGCGGCATGAACATAAATAGTTTAGCCTGCATCGGATCCGCAGGGGCAGGATTCAATTTTTGTTGCCCATACATACTCAATCCCATCAATATCGGCCAAATCCCGATCACCATAAAGGACGGTGGATCCCAAGGGATCAAACCGAAAAGATTGACGAATGTAAGAGTATCCGGTGCTGACAAATCATTCACCCAGCCAAAGAACGGCGCATGACGCATCTCAATGGTGACAAACAGCACTTTATAAAGCGAGAAAAAGACCGGAATTTGCAACAGAATCGGCAGACATCCCGCAAGCGGATTAATTTTTTCCGTCTTATACAATTCCATGGTCGCCTGCTGCTGCTTGACCTTATCTTCCGCGTACTTCTCACGGATTTCCTTCATTTTCGGGGCCAGCAACTTCATTTTCCCCAATGCACGATATGATTTGTTCGCCAACGGGAAGAACAGGATTTTAATCAATACCGTCAACACCAAAATCGACACACCAAAGTTACCAACATAATCATTGATATGATCCAGGGCATAGAAAATCGGTCTGGTCAGCCAGTAGAACCAACCCCAGTCAATCGCCAGATCAAAATTACTGATCCCCATGCTGCTCTCATATTTATCAATGAGAGACACTTCCTTGGCACCTGCAAAAAGGCTTGTCTGTTCAACCATCGTTTGACCGGGGGCCAACACCTTCTGCATCCCCATAAAGTCAACCTGGTAACGGTTTTTACCGTTCACAATACGATGCTGGGTATGTGCAACAAAATTTTGTTCCTGATCTGGAATCATGGCCACTAACCAATATTTATCAGTTATCCCGAGCCAACCACCATCACTGCTTTTCAGCTCAATAGTGGGGTCGTCTTCCATATCGTCATAATCAATTTCTTCCAACACACCGTCAAAAACCCCAAGCGCTCCTTCATGGAGAATGTAAAATCCACTGGTCTCAGGACGGCCTTCACGCGAAATTAGACCATAGGGGGCCAGCACGACCGGTGAAGCGGCCTGGCTTTTAACAGTCTGGGTGATGGTGAACATATAGTTTTTATCCAGACCAATCACTTTCGTAAAAAGCAAACCGGAACCGTTATCCCACGTTAACGTCACAGCTTCTCCCGGACGCAATTCCGTTTTATCCGCTTTCCAGACCGTTGTTGCAGAAGGAAGGGCCTGTGTATCGCCTTCCAGTCCCAACCAGTTAAATTCCGCATAATAGGCTTCACCAGTCCCCCGGGGCTGTAACAAAGTCACCGGTGACGCATCGTCCTCCAATGAATCGTTATAATCCGCCAGCACCACATCATCTATGCGGGCGCCCGTTAATGAGATGGACCCGTTAATACGTGGTGAAATAATATTGATACGCTGCCCGCTATTGCTCAAGACTTCTTCACGGCTTTGAAATACGGGGGTCACTTTGACCTGCTGTTGCAGCGCCGCCAGTCCCATATCCGCACTTTGCTGCGCATTTAGCTGTGCCTGACGGGCCTGCTCTTCCTTAGCCGGTTTAAGATAGAAGAAATCGAACGCTAGCATAATCAGCAAAGAGACGGCCAATGCCAACAGGAGATTACGGTTTTCTTGCATTTATCTTTCCAAATTCTGTTGGGCCTGACTTATCCCTCAGGACCTTCTTCTTTCTGCGGTGACGCATCGCTGGCCGCCTTATCGGCCTGATGCATAGCTGCTTTATATCCCATCCACTGTGTTGGCACAGGATCATATCCATGTCCGTCCCATGGCTGGCACCGACATATCCGACAGATTGCTAACCAACCGCCCTTTACACCACCATATTTCTTAATGGCCTCCAGAGCATAATCGGAACATGTCGGCAAATAACGACAACGCGGTCCCAGCATTGGGGAAATGCCATATTTATAAGTGTAGATAACAGCTTTCAAGACATAAGATAGCGGACTGACCATCTTATTCCTCTTTCTCTGCATTTTTTACACCCCGATTTGGTCCTCTGCGGGCCTTACGTGGCTTTTTTCCTGATGTGAATACTCTATCCCCAGACCCCGTTTTCCCCTTCACTGGACGCCTGCGCGGCGCATTTACCTTTGATATCGCCTGCTCTAAATCGCGAATCATCTGCGTAAAAGACACTGTTACTGTCTCTGGGCGTCCGATAAGCACATAATCATAATCCTCACGTGCAAAATGCGGTAAAACCTGACGTGCCGCTTCGCGCAAACGGCGGCGGGCCCGATTACGGGCCACCGCATTGCCGACTTTTTTGCTGGTGGTAAAGCCAACACGTGGCCCTTTTCTCCCCCCAAAGCCCTTCATATCTCGCGCTGTGCCCCCCGAAGAAACATCAGCAGAACTTCCGGATATACCCACTGTACGCTGGTCATTACCGTCCGGGGTGTTCTGCATTCTTGGCAAGCCTTGTAAAATTAAACTCCCCGTGGCCCATTTATTGCGGCCCGCCGCCACCCGTAAAAATTCACGCCGCCTTTTCAATACGACCAAACTTGTCACTTGCCCAGAAGCGTCCTGCCCCTCAGACTTTGACATTTCATCGTTCGTTGTCAATTTTACCATCTTCACAACGCATCCCGGCCTAAAAACAGAAACCGGCAACTGATTACTCAGTGCCGGTCCCGTTTAATTGTTCTTTTAGCGTCGTTTATGCTGAAAGACGCTTACGTCCTTTTGCACGGCGATTGGCAATCACACGGCGACCACCCACAGTCGCCATACGGGACCGAAAGCCATGACGACGTTTACGAACCAGAACACTTGGTTGATATGTACGTTTCACAGTATGTCTCCTGATATATCGCTATCAAAATCGCTATTTTCTTCGATGACAGCGAAAGGCACCGGGATATTCCCAACGCGGTAAAACTAAGCCCCGCTGTATAGTGATAAAATATGTACGAGTCAATGCTCGCAACAAAAATAATCCAACCTGCGCCTGATCACGGATTAGTGAAGGACTTTGTATATTATCTGCCTCATACTACAACTATAATATTAAATCTAAACACACAGCACCATTGCATCAACCTGCCATCAAAGGGACAAAAAAGTGTCAGAACCTGATCCGCACCCATACACGGATATGGTCGATCAAAACGGCACCCATAACGGCACCGGACATCGGTGGCCTCGTTGGCTTCCCCTGACGATATTAGCCGGAGGGCTGGTCCTGTTTTTTGGTCTGGATGGCACGCAGCTTATCTCTTTGCAAACCCTTGCCGATCATAAGGACGATTTACAACAGTTTTTAAGACGTGCCCCGATACTCACTCTACTATTATATATGCTGAGCTATATTGTTGTGGTCGCCTTTTCCTTGCCCGGTGGGGCTGTCATGACAATTCTAGGCGGATTTTTATTTGGTACCCTGCTCGGCGGTATAATTGTTGTCTTTGCCGCCACCATTGGGGCCACTGTTGTCTTTCTTGCCGCACGCACGGCCTTTCATGACCGTCTCGCCACAAAAGTCAGTCCCTGGATAAAACGCTTTGAACAAGGTTTTCAGGATGGTGCCGTAAGCTATCTGCTTGTCCTACGGCTGGTTCCTGTTTTCCCCTTTTTTATCGTTAACCTTGCCCCGGCCTTTCTCGGCATCTCCCTACGTCTTTATATGTTCACCACCTTCATCGGCATTATTCCCGGCAGCTTTGTCTACGCCAGTATCGGTAATGGGCTGGACGCACTTCTGACCGCCGGACAAAACCCTGACCTTGGCTTGATTTTCCAGCCCGCTGTCTTGATGCCCCTACTGGGCTTATCTGTATTAGCCTTACTACCCCTGATTTATAAGAAAGTAATTCAACATAAAGGACAGACACATGACCGATCTTCTAAAAACTGACCTTTGTGTAATCGGGGCAGGTTCTGGCGGGTTGTCGGTTGCGGCTGGTGCCAGCCAGATGGGTGCCGATACCGTTCTGGTCGAAGCTGAAAAAATGGGCGGAGACTGTCTGAATTACGGCTGTGTACCGTCAAAAGCCCTTCTGGCTGCGGGCCATGCGGCACACCGCCCCACACAACTCGCCGCATTCGGCCTCTCCCGCCCGGCCACAGAAATTAATTTTTCCGCTGTTCATCAACATGTGCATGATGTGATTAAGACGATTGCCCCCAACGACTCTCGTGAACGCTTCACCGGCCTTGGCGTCAATGTCATTACGGCCACCGGGCAATTTATCGACCGCCAAACACTGCAGGCGGGTACGCAAAAAATTCGTGCAAAACGTTTTGTTATCGCCACGGGATCAAAACCCGCAATCCCGCCACTTCCGGGACTGGATAAAGTTCCTTATTTAACCAATGAGAATATTTTTGACCTAACGACATGTCCTGAACATCTCATCATCATCGGCGGTGGCCCCATCGGTTTGGAAATGGCCCAGGCATTTCACCGGCTGGGGGCCAGAGTAACCGTTCTGGCACTTGCCTTCATGGAACAGGACGATCCGGAAATGAGTAACCTGCTGTTGGCTCAGTTACGTGAGGAGGGTATTGATCTTCGCACCATAACAGCGATCGAAGATATCCACCATGATGCCGATCACGGCTATACTATTGAACATCTTATTAAAGGACAGGACCACCGTATCCATGGCAGTCATCTATTGGTGGCTACAGGGCGCACGCCTAATCTTAGTGCCCTAAATCTTGATGCCGCCAAAGTGGACCATGACGCCCGCGGCATCACAGTCAATAAACGCTTACGCACGTCTAACCCGCGCATCTACGCCATTGGCGATGTTACGGGCGGTTATCAATTCACCCATATGGCTGGATATGACGCTGGTATCATTATTCGCAACATCTTATTTCGCATACCTTCCAGTGTCGATCACCGCGCAGTCCCCCGCGTGACCTTCACAGATCCAGAAATGGCCCATGTCGGACTGCGCGAAGATCAGGCGCGCGAAAATCATGGCCAGGATTTACGCATATTACGCTGGCCATTTTCAGAAAACGACCGCGCACAGGCCGAACGCCACACCGGCGGAATGATTAAGGTCGTGACGACACGGCGGGGGAAAATTCTGGGAGCCACTATCATCGGCCCGCATGCCGGCGAAGTTATCCAGTCCTGGCAGCTGGCGATCAGTCAAAAATTAAACATTTCCGCCATGGCAAATATGATTGCCCCTTATCCCACATACGGGGAAATCAGCAAACGTGTTTCCGGGAGCTTTTATACCCCCTCCCTGTTCAATGAAAAAACCCGTAAGATGGTACGAATACTGTTTAGAATGCTGCCCTGAAGACAGGTTCAATATGCCTTTAAAACGCAAATTTTCCCCACTGGCCAGAAGCCTTTCAACGCGCCTTTTATTACTGACCATTTCTTTTGTGATGCTGGCAGAGGTTCTGATTTATCTGCCCTCTATGGCCCAATACCGCAAAACATGGCTGGAAGAACGATTGGTCGCGGCGCAAATTGCCTCACTCGCGATCGAAGCCGCCCCGGACTATATGGTCAGTGAAAAATTGACCCGTGAATTGCTCAGCACCGCCGGTGTAGAGGCCATTATTCGCAAACGCGCTGACAACAAACAGATTGTGTTGGGGCAGGAAGCCCCTATGAAACTTGTCGGTCGTTACGACCTGCGTGAGGCTAGCGCACTCACACTAATGAAAGATGCGCTATTGACCATGCTGCGTCATCTTACAATGCAACAGCATGACTTTTCACTGATCGAAGTCACTGGTTATGCCCGAAGCGGCACCCAGGAGGTCGTTCAGATATCCTTGCGCGAAGAACCTTTATGTCATGCTTTATTTCTTTATTCCCGGAACATCTTGCTATTATCCATTATTATTTCACTGATTACAGCAGGACTAGTATTCCTCAGCTTACATACGCTGATGGTCCATCCTATTCGCCGTATTACTGAAAGCATGGTGCGTTTCCGCGAAGCCCCCGAAGACAGCAGTAATCGCCTTCCCCCTTCCAGTCGAAAAGATGAAATCGGGACAACCATGCGCGAACTCGTAGAATTACAGGACCAACTCCGGCAAGCCTTAAATCAAAAGACCCATTTGGCCCATTTGGGGATTGCCGTCAGCAAAATTAATCACGACCTGCGCAATATTCTGGCCAGTGCCCAACTTGTATCAGACCATTTGTCGACGCTAGATGATCCTATTGTCCAAAAAATGGCCCCCCGACTGTTCGGGGCCGTAGACCGGGCCATCGCCTTATGCGAAAACACACTGCGCTATGGCCGGGCACAGGAACATCCGCCAGTCTTCGCCCCTATCGCACTTAAAGAACTGGTCAATGACGTCACTTTATCTTTGGGACTCGATTCCCATAACACAATAAAAGTGGACAACAACATCGCTGATGACCTTGTCATTAATGCGGATACCGATCAACTGTTTCGTATTTTTCTGAATTTAGGTCGTAATGCGCAACAGGCCATGCCCCATGGCGGCACGCTTACATTTCATGCCCAACAGACAACCACAGCCCTGCAGATCGATATCATGGATACCGGCAAAGGGATCCCTGATAAAATCCGTCCTTATTTGTTTCAACCGTTCTCTGGCAGTGCCAACGGGGGCAGCGGGCTGGGCCTTAGCATCGCAAAAGATTTAATTAAGGGCCATGGGGGAGAGCTCATATTATTGCATAGCGATCAGCATGGCAGTTGTTTCCGATTAACTTTCCCGGCCCATGTCATTATGTCGTCCGCAAAAACAAAAAAATGACACAAACAATACAAAAAGAAATGCCTTTGAAATTATTGATATTGCATTGCACAATAATTGCGGTACCATAACAAATGGATGTTATCCACACTTATGGAAATTGTCATACATAGAACGACAGCGGCGACAGAGACGGTTAAGGGATAAATATGGGACACATCATTACCATTGCCCAACAAAAGGGTGGAGCCGGCAAAACCACAGTCACTATCCAACTGGCGATGGCCCTCTATGCCGCAGGGCGCAGTGTCGCATTGTTAGATAGCGACCCCCAAGGCAGTCTTGCCACATGGTTTGAATTTCGACAAAATAACGGCCTCCCCTGTGAAAGGCTCAGCCAGCGGCAAGCCGAAGGATGGCGGCTATCCAGCGAGGCCAGGCAATTAGCAAAAGATCATGATTATGTGTTTATTGACACGCCACCTCATGCGGAAAAGACCGCCATTGACGCTATTAAATTATCCGACATCGTCTTGCTTCCGGCGCAGCTCAGCCCCATGGATATCTGGGCTGTAAATCCCACGCTGAACATGGCCCGGGGCCAAAGCCGTGATTTCTATTTGGTACTCAATCGGGTCCCGCCCCGTGGAAAAATGGCCGAAGAATTACGCCACGCCTTGGGGGCCTTTGATGTTCCCGTCTTCCAGAGCAGTTTAGGAAACAGACAGGACTTTGCCTCCAGTCTGATTTTAGGAAAAGGTGTCATTGAATCTGCCCCGCGCGGCCGCGCAGCTGCAGAAATAAAAGCTCTGGCCAAAGAACTGGAAAAAGAAATCAAAAGCCGCGCCTAAAATACCTACTGTTCTTTTCGCAACGGGTCTTTGATCACGACGTGTCGGCCTACTTTAAATTGCCCTTCACGTCTGGGATCCGCGCCCCCTGTCAGATGTCGTATCATAGGCCCTGATGCAGGCTGCAGATATTCAATCTTCACCCCGTGCAGACCGCTATTTAAAGTCCGTTGTTGCACCACATGGCCTTTTGCCGCCAAGGCCGCCTGTAACTCTGTGACCTGATCTGCCCGCTCTAAATATGTCTGCCCATTTTTATTCAGGAAATGGGGCTGGCTAATAGCCGTCCGCACATCCATTTCCCAATCCAGTATATTAATTAAACTCTGCGCCACATAGCCGATGATATTACTTCCTCCCGGCGACCCTATGGCCAGAACAGGTCGTTTTTCGCGGTCCAACACAATCGTTGGTGACATTGAACTGCGCGGCCTTTTTCCCGGGGCTAATGCATTGGCGACAGCCACACCCTCACGTTCTGGTACAAAAGAAAAATCCGTCAGTTGATTGTTGAGGAAAAACCCCCCGACCATGACACGACTGCCAAAGGCATTTTCCACGCTAGACGTCATAGAGACGACACGTCCCGCACCATCAACAATGACAAAATGCGTTGTCGATGGTAATTCCGGCGTATAGCCATTGACACGCGCAAGGGGATGATCCGTTGGCGGCTCACCGGCAACGGCTTTGCCCATGGCCTTGCCTGCATCAATAAGGGCAGACCGCTCTGCTAAATAGCTTTTATCAATCAGTCCATTCGTTGGCACGGTCACAAAATCGCCATCCGCAACATAGCGGTTTCGGTCGGCAAAGGCCAATCGGCTTGCCTCTAATATGAGATGTATAGCCTCAGGATCGTTCGGCGGATATGTTGCGAGCTCAAATCGTTCCACCATTCCTAAAATGGCGGCAACAGTTGTCCCCCCCGAAGAGGGCGCAGGCATCCCGCAAATATGCCATATACGATACGCCCCACATACAGGGGCGCGGACCTTTGCCTCATAAGCCCCCATATCTTCAAGGCTGAGATGTCCGGGGTTTGAAACCGCCTGTTGAACGGCCGTCACAATATCCTGCGCCAACGCCCCTGTATAGAACGCCGCGGCCCCCTCACGAGCCAGCATTTGTAAACTTGCGGCATATTCAGGATTCTTGAGACGATAACCCACAGGATGCGCCCCACCGTCCATATCGTAAAAATAGGCCCGGGCTTTGGGCATTTTTCGTAATAACGGGTCACGATCCAATAAATAATGCAGCCGCGGGGTCACCAAAAAACCTGCCTCTGCCAATTTTATAGCCGGGTCAAACAATCGCGCCCACGGTAATACGCCATAACGGGCATGGGCTTTTGCCAACAGCGCCACAACGCCCGGCGTCCCCACAGAATGCCCCCCTAAGACCGCGTCGTAAAATCCATCGCGTCCCTTTCCGGCGTAACGCGCAAATTGGTCTGGACGGCTAGACGATGGCGCCGTTTCCCGTCCGTCAAAGGCCGATAGCTTCTCCCCCTTTGCCGCCGGATCAAAATGCAGCATAAACCCACCGCCCCCAATGCCTGATGACTGCGGTTCAACCAACCCTAAGACCAGCTGCATAGCTATCGCGGCATCAACCGCGCTTCCCCCCGCGGCCAGAATTTCGTCCCCCGCAGCCGCAGCCAAGGGATGCGCCCCGGCAATAGCATAATCCGTGCCGGGCACTCTTTTTGGCCGCTCTGTGCCGGACACCACCGGATGGGCCTCTTCCATACCCCCGGCCTGAACGTTAAAGGCCACTGCCCCCCACGTCAGGACCAGCATGAGTGTGATTTTAACTGTAATCGCAACGCTATTACGCCATGACGCGTCCGCCATTCACTCTCTCCCTATTGCCACGCTCTTGCATATCCTGTGCCCGGATCCACCAATGCTCTTTGGCCCCGCCCGCCGGCGATGGGCTGGTGCACATGCCATCTTTTTCCACGGCCAACTCAGGGCCGTCCTAATGCTGAAAATTTTTCTTTGTCCTGCTGCAATTTGGCCTGTGCCGAAGATAAAACCCCCGCGACCCGCTGGGATAGGCCGGCTATATAAGACACAATTTGCACATTCTGAGCAGTGACCGCCTTACCCTCAATCAACTGCGCCGCCTGACGGGACTGCATTTCTATTTGCCGCACGGCACGGGCCATCAGATCCACCTGACTTTCCTGGCGGCTTAAATTGATCTGCGCGCTATTCCATTCTTGTTGACGCGATCCGGCTGATGCCGGTTGTCTGGCCAACAACGCGAACTGTTGTGCCAAATCCTCCCTGATGCCTTTTATTATTGTCCGGTATTCTTGTATCTCTGCCGCTTTGGCATCAGCGGCGCGACGTTGGGCCGCCAAATCAGCCGCTAATCTTGATAGGGCATTCTCTTGCGCTTTTTGTCCATCTGCGGGGGACCTTCCGGATATTGTCTCGGAACCTTCTATTGTCTTGGAATCCGCCCTCTTCACCGCGGCCTCTTTGCTGTCCTCATCGGCCACGGTTTGGGCTGTCCCGTTTTGGTCATCACTACTGTTTTGGTCCGAAGCGATAATCTTTTGTTGTGTTGACTCCAGCCTCTCCCAGGCATCCCCCTCACTTAATGAGGGCCAGTCACGACTACAGGCCGCGGCCCCCATCAACGCGAACGCCACCCCAAACCTTAAACAGTAAAAATGAAAACCCCGCATTTATATTCCTTAAAATTTCCGGAAAATTTCCAGCATTTTTGTATCATCGCCAGAGTAAACAAAGCATGCCCATACAACAAGGCCCTCTGGCAACAGATAGAACCTTATTCACCAGCCCTCATAAGATAAAGTCGGGAAACCGTTGCCTCAGTAAAAAGCAGTGGCTTAAAAATAAATGACAAAAAAATGACTTTTCTCTACAGACAGGGCTTGCAATCCCCCGGCTTTAGGATTAGTTTCCGCTTCGCGCAGGCAATCATGCATTGCCCCGCGCCATTTGCCTTTGGCGAAGCACCGGTAGCTCAGCTGGATAGAGCACTAGACTACGAATCTAGGGGTCGGGAGTTCGAATCTTCCCCGGTGCGCCATTTTGTTTTCACCCCCGGAAATACCACCTAACGCTTTGAAAGGTAAGGTAGTTTCGGGGGTTCGAAAACCTTCCCCACGTACATACGCTAATCTGTCTGCAAAAGTAAGTTTCATCACTGCATGACGGTCTTCAATGCGCTCTGAAGCCCAGAGTTCATGCGGGTTTGAGAGAAAATCCATTGCGGTTCGAAAACTTTCATCAAAGCCTCTTAACGGACGGCCACAATTGGCGACTTTTTCCTGCATTATCTGCTTTTCGAGCTGGAGTTCACCGATACGTTTCTCATAGGCGCTGACCACCGCCGTTGATTCTGCATCCACGATACGATCCAGCAATTGCTCGATCTTCTTCTCGGTCTTATTCATTTCCAACTGAAGCGATTTGCTGTGCGTCTTCTGGTATTCAACACGGTATTCCCACAGCTCTTTAAACATTGCAAGTGCGAGATTAAATAGCTCTTTGGTAGGCTTGAGAGATAACAGGAACTGCTCGAACTCCCCCTCAATCACTTCGCGCCGAATAGACTTGCGATAGCTGGAACAGCCCTTCTTGAAGCACATATAGTAAGGGTGGTGTGCTTTCTTACCTTTTGACCAGCAGGCCGTCAGGTTATGGCCGCATTCGCCACAAGAAACAAATCCACGCAACGGAAAATCCAGGTTTATATCTTTGCGTGCCGGAGCATAGGCATTACCTTTCAGGCGGTCTTGTATCTTTTTATAGGTTTCAAGGGTAATTAATCCTTCATGCCGTCCAGGGCGCAGGTTCACGCCCCAGTCAGCAGATTCGACGTATCCGGCATATAACACCTTGGTTAGCAGATCGGTCACGCGCTGATTGCGGACTTCGCCTTTGCGGTCTCGTGGGTAGTTGGGGAAGGATTCCAGGAAGCGTTTAACCTCTACCTGCAACTGGAAGCGGCCAGAAGCATAGCCTTCCAAGGCTTCTTGAATAATGCTGGCGATAGGCTCATCGCGTTCCAGTATTTTGCCCTGGCCAGAGGTTTTCTGGTATCGGTAGCCCACTGGAGCCTGGAATACCCAGTAGCCGTTCTTGAGGCGAGATTTCATGCGGTTGAGCGTTTGTTCAGAGTTCTTCTGCCGCTGGTGCTGCGATACGCTGGCCAGCAGATTCTCTACCAATACACTGTCTGAATCATCGCCAAACTCAATGGATGGCGATTCCAGTGTTGCACCTGCCTTGGCAATAGCGCCTCTAAGCTGGAGGTGAGCATCCAGGCCGCGAGCCAGCCTGGAGATGTCATCAATGATGGCCACACGCGGGTTTTTGCGGTTCTTGCTCATATGCGCCAGCATCGCTTGCATTCCAGGACGCTTGATCAGGCTACCGGATACATCATCGGTAAAGACCTTTTCGACTTCATAGCCTTTATATTTGGCGTATTCACGGCAGCGTGTTTCCTGAGAGCCAAGGCCATCGCCCCGCGTCGTCTGTGTTTTATTGGATACGCGGCAATAGATGACAGCCTTTTGTACGTTAGTCGTCATGTATTCCTCCATTCGGTGTTAATCGTTCGTCCTGCCCATCTTTGCCGGAATCAGGCCCTGTGTCTGGCTCTTGCTCGGATGCGGAAAGGAGTTGAATTGAATCTCCCCCAAATCCCAGATCAACGAAAGCCGCCATTATCAGCCACAGGCTTTTTAATAATTCAGCTTCTTCATCCGGTGTTAAATCAAATTCCTGCACATGCTCGCGATACTTTTCAATATCGCATTTTGGCGGTTCGATCACAGGTAATGTTTGAGAAGAAGCCCATTCTTCAGTCAACTTGAACTTATCTATATCAGTCAATGGTCTTCCTCCTTTCGCGGTAGACATATCACCAGCTTTGAACTGGCAACCTGAAAAGGATGAGAAAAGCGACGCAAAAGTATTGTGCAAATAAAAGTGCAAAATCTTTTGTCTTTGGAAGACGAAATCGCAAGTAAAGAAACTGCGATGCGTAGCATATCTATATTCATTTTACGGTCTCATCCGTTAATAAAATCTTAATTTATTTCGTATAGGCCAATTTTTTATCGCTCCAAACTTGGCTCTGACAGCCGATTTTGTTGCGGCGAAATCAGCCGTTGTGTTTCAAATAGCCGGACTTTTTCGGCTCGTTGTTCTCGAATCCACTCCTGGTTAAACGAAGTTCTTTTCAAGTAATGGGCATAACTTGGCTTTAATTCAGGATGGGGTTTTTGACGCTTTACCATTTGCGAGCCATTGCGACCGTCATCTCTGTTGCGATCACCGTCATTCAAATCATGCGCTGTCGGTTTTTCTACGCGATCATTTGCTGCAATAAAATGCCCTCGAACAGACCCCGCCCGCCGTAAACTGGGCGGGGCCTGTTCTCGCAGAGACGGCTCGCTCATGGCAAAGCTAATGCTTTGCCTTTCGCTATCTTGCGCGGCCACGACCTTCTTTCCTCTCAGAGCTGCGCTCTGAAGTTTCAGCCTGGCGTTCATCTTCATAAGAATTCATGCGTTCATCACGCAATTCTCGAAGTGTCACGCGGCCATCGACTGGTGTAGCATCAAGTTGCAGGTCAATGCCTTGACCGTCACGATGCCCCCAGGCTGCACCCACCTTATTCCAATCGCCTTTGCCATCGCGTGTATCACGTACGGAGTACGCGATAAAATCCGGCTTGCGCCCAACGCTATCATTTTCTTTCTCACTCATAATCAATCTCCACCTAGCCTTCACAAATATTGAAAAGTGTTGTCAGCCGAAGGCCATTGCTGACAAATCTGATTACCAATCTGTTTAATGCTTCCGCCTGTCGATAATGGTTAAGACAGGACAATCACCACTTTCGCGATACCGGACAAAACCTCTTGAACCGATATACTGGCAGTCGATCATGTAGCGATAGGAGCCGTGCTGTTGGTAGGTGTATTGCCAACGCAAATGAGGCCCGATGGGTGAAACTAAAAATGCTGCAAGCAAAAGCAGAGGCCAACGGCTGATAATTCCTGCAATGCTGCGGATGAAAGCAGCAAAAACCTTCCCCCACCGAATACGTTTGGGTTTGTAATGGCTCATTGATAATCACCCCCGCGAAGTCTGATTTTCACTTTTTTCAAGAAAGGTTTCTTATGAAATGGATTTATGTCAGCCTGCTCTCTCCATGGTTCTATCTCTGCATAGGAAACTGGCTCTGTTAAAACTGGAGGGAGATCATTCACGATTAGAATTCCGTTTTTGAGTCGGCGGACTTCATCAGGCTTTAGCAGCAGCCTTTCGGATTCATTGGTGCTTTCTTTGTATTCGGCCTCAGATTTTGAAAAGCTGGAGGCCATCACGCTTTGTTCGCCAAGCAAGTCACTTATAATCTTCAATGTTTTTGGGGATTTTTGGCCAGGTAAGAATTCCTTTATTTGAGTTTCAGAAAGGAGTGTCTCGACAATAGTTTTTCCATAGCGCTTTTCAAAAGCTGTGAAATTTTGGAGGTATATTTTTAGCCTTGCTCCATAGCCTCTAGCCCACGTAAGAAGCCCTTCAAGATCAAATATTTTGAAGTTTGCTGCCTCATCCATTAGGAAGTAGACAGGGCAATCTTTGTCAGGATGCCTTTTTATTTCGGTTAGTACACACCACTGAATTAATCCTATATATTTTGAGTATGTTTCAAGCTTGCTTGGGTCAATAACTATCAAGAGGGTTGTGGGGCTTTGTGCATCTTTAAGGTCACTCATGCTGAATGTCGATCTTCTTAATGAACGAGATAAAGTTCCGAATGAAAACGCAGATATCGAAAGCTGAGCGGCTGAAAGAAAGGAGTCGAAGGTCTTACTCTCTCCACCTTTCATGAGATCAAGAATGCTTTTACACTGACCACGTAGCCAGCGAACAAACTCTGCAAGCTCTTGAATTTCGTGGACCTTTGCCCAAGTACATTTTTCAATCGGCATTGGCCCATCGGATAAAGGCTGCCCCTCTAAGTCAATGCCTACTACCCAGCGAAGGTTATGTTCTAATGCTTCTCTATCATCGACCATCAAAGCAACAGACATTAATAGAGCATCTCTGCCCTCGATCATGCACTCGATAAGCATCGCTATACCGATGCATTTACGTGCACCATCACGCCAGTAGCTATCGTCTTTACTACTTTCAGCGGGCTCAGGTAGTAACTGATTGTTGATTTCTTTCAGGTCGTCTGGAACGTCTAGCAGACCTCCAGGCCTCTCCATATCAACGGCTATAATGTCTAGTGGGTTATAGCAATCGCCATCTCCCAGAATTTCGTGCCAGATTTTTCCAGGATTAAGAATTCGAACTTTTTCGTTACGCGCTTCCAGAGGCTTTTTTAAAACACAACTAAGCTCGCCTTTAAAATCGTTGATTACTTTTGATTTTTTGATCGACAATGCATTCGTAATTACACTGTATATTCCCTTGCCTGATCCTGCTGGCCCCACGGTAAGAGAATTGGATTCAAAATCGATAAATAAAGGTTTTTCGCTGTCAGCTGTGCGCCCATGAAATGGCCCGGATTCCTCCTTGCAAATAACACCTTTTAAATCCTTATATGTTCCCCACTTGGCCGTTCCGCCTTTCCCCGTAGACTTATGAGCACTCAGCCATTCCAGAAAAATTGCTAGGTAGTTCAAAAATTGAATAAAAACGCGCAAAGCGAACAACGCTGTGAACCCATATAAAACGGCAGGCAGCCATTGCAGCTCGCCGCCGATATTGAGTTCACCAGCCTGATAACTACCCCAGGCCAACAAGCCAGTGATAATTAAAAGGCTTGGGAAGTGTTCTGCTTGCTGTCCGCTTTGGCGCATAGCATTAGTCCCCGATAACGCCGTGACGGACTCGCACGAAGCTCGGATTAGCCGCACCATTTGAAATTAAATAGTCTTTCCAAAATCGACGCAGTTCTTCCTCGCTATAGCAGTGCGAAAGATCGCTCACACCGTAGCCATGGCGTTGGATCATGAGAACCTCTACGTCAATACCTTCCAGTGACTCGGGCTTTAAGCGACCGTAGATGGACTTTTTCTTGAAAATAGAAAAAGGCGGCATGTCGTTTTTTGTGCGGCAAAACTGCACCGTGTCGCTGTTCTGGATCAAATCGCTGGCAATAACCAAGCGATCACCAGGGCGTAAAGGGTGGAAGCGGCGAATGCCTTGCACCATTTCCAATATGGGTGACTGATAGCGCTGCCTGCTATCGGTGTTTGGTGAAAGTATTTCTGCCATGGCAGGCGCAAATTTGTGCTCAAAGAGTCTTTCTTTTTGCCTGTCCAAAAATCCGCTGGTTGCAGCATCGGCATTGACGGCTTCAATCTGAGCCGGATTGCTGGCTTGCCCACAAACATGAAAGCGCGGTTTGGGCACAGAGCCAATCTGGTCTTCAGCCGTTGTCACTACGCTTAGCCGCTCATTAAATTCAAGCTTGCTATAGAGCTGGTTAAAATAGCGAAACAAAGAGCGGGTTTGTTCTTCGTTGAACTTAGGCTCACTCACATCAACCAAAACCACGGTTTGGCGCTGCGGCGCTTCTGCAAAGCAGCCATACTCATCGGCAGTGGCTTTACCCATCGACTGCCACGTAATGTACCCAAGCCCACCTATACCAACTGCTAAAACAGAAGAAAGGCCAACGGTTTTCAGAATATTGTTACTGCGTGAACGTCTTCTCATGACTTACCTCCAGCAGGTGAAGTAGCGGTTTGAAAAATACTGGTAAGGCGATTTACCGCTCGGTTCTTCTCAAGCAGTAATTCAGATTTGTGCGAGGCCAACTCTGGCAGTGAACGAAAAGCAGGAATATCGACATCTAAATACTTTTCGAAGGACACCATTTGATGCAGTGTCTCGATTGGCACTTCCTGCTCTTCGCCAGCTATACAGCGATATGTCGTGATGAGTTCGGCGAGTTCGCCACGGCAATGGGTTTCAGCGTCTCTTACTGATTGTTCAAGCTGGCGACGTGCATCCAAACATGAAGAAACAGCCTTGTTGTATTGCTCGACGGTTTTCTTCTGGCTCTTCACCGGAGATTCAATTTCCTTTTCCGCATCCTCGAAATAGACGGTTATTTCTTCCTGGTAGTAATCCAGCGTGTCTTGCACATCATCTTTCGCCGCAGCTTCAGCCCGCTGCAATCGACCGATTTCAGGGTATGGGCAATCAAAACTGTGAATGCCCTTGTGGAAGGAAATAACGCTCATGCAGCCACCCATCAGAATCAAAAAAATCGCTTCAGGGGTTTGCAGCATTTGCCAATAAGCCAGCGGTGAATGACTGACCGCTTCAATAGTCTCCTGTGCTCGTACCAGCCCAACAGTGACGTGGAAAAAAACCATCAAAGCGATAAAGCCATAAAACTGGTATTTGGCTTTGGTACGCTTTTTCTTGAAATGGGCATCGCTGCTGCCCAGGGCGTTTGATCCATAATTCAAATAGCGACCAATAAAAAATCCCGCGCAGGCAGATACGGCGACATTGGTCATGGAGATAAGAAAACTGGTGAGCAATGCGGCGGCTGGCCCTGCCACCATATGCGCATTGGAGAAGAAAGCCGCGTTCAGCAATGCCTCAGCGAATACCATCACCAGAAGGATCAGAATGCTATTAACCACTGACTTGTCATTGATCGACCCAACGTAGCCATGCTGGAGCTGAGCCGCCTGCAAGGATTTCTTGGTAAATCGTTGGGTTTGAACCTTGTCGCTCAAGTCCTGCTCGGCACAGGTGTAGAGGTATTCCAAATCATCGCTTTGGCGGGAGGGAACCGCCTCCCGCTCGGCTAGGTCGGGGCTAAGCTTCTCGGCTTCAGCGCATTTGCGCTTCAGATCAAAAAGCTTCTGCTGGATTGGCCTCTCGTACTCAGAGAGGAGTTTCTGAAACTGGCCGTCTAATTTTTGACCAATTACTGCCTGTAGGGCTGTTCTTTCGTAGCTGCTCACACTGACCTCCAATATATCCGGCGTTCTGCCCATGGATTTCGATGTTTGCTACTATGCAGCTACATAAAACGAACAAGATAGAACCCAAACTGCGTACAAAGTGCGAACAATCACACGGTCGGCGGAGCAATGAATCAGAAAAAAGCGAAGGTTCTGATTAAGGACTACTTACGGGAAAGTGGCCGCACAGGCGTGACCAGCCTGATGCGTGACCTGGCAAAATTTAATGGGGGAACCATTTTTTCGAAAAGAACACTGGAAAAATGGTTAAAAGAACAAGACAGGCAACTTAACGACCACAACTGGGAACCCGTTAAAAGCTTTATCGAGTCCGATAAGTTCAAAAGCCTTGTCGATTATGCGAATGAAGGCAGCGCCGAAGAGCGCTTGAAGCAGGTTGCCGAAGGATTCATAGCGCTCTACGGGAAAATTGAACATCCCGATGGCATGTACATTCTGCCCTCCCGAATTAAAGAACAGGGAATGATCGCCGTTCGCGACCTTGACGGGAACTGGGAAAACATTCCAAACCAAGCCGACCGAGATGTACCGCGTACCATCTGTAAAATGGAGCCTATCCCTGGAACACGGTACGCCAAATTCGCTTATTTGGCGTTATTCCGCTCACGGCAAATTTCGGCCACAGGATTGGTAATCTACCTCAATAGCGATGAGCTGGAGGAATACGACTACTGCCATATGTTCGTATTACAGCTTTGGCGAAGGCGAGACCCGCAAACAGGCTCGAATATGCCAGGCGAATTAACTTTTCTGATCGATGGAAAAGACCAGCCGGAATTTTCTATATCCAATGTTCTCAACCAGTATTTTTATAAAAATACCGATCCTGTCGTTACCAGAGGTGGTGTGAAGTACGAGGCCACGACAAACCCCGAAACGGAAGAGACTGAGCTGACGGGAAAACTCTCTGCTAAGCAGACCTTCAAATTCGCGTTCAACTCAACGGCTGGGAGCACCGTTTTGTTGAAGAAAAACAAAAGTCCCATTGCCGAAGAAGAGAAAATTATTGATCAATTGCTAGAGGACGTGCTACCCCATGGTTATGCCTAAACCCAAACTGTTTGGGCGGAAAGGGACAGCAGTGCCGCCAGATGTGCCAAATATATTTACGGCTGCGGAAAACGATGACGTGAAAGCACTTGATATTGCTCTTCAACATTATGATGTGAACGAGCAAGACGAGAGTGGTTTAACGGCGCTTCACTATGCCGCAAGCACACTGTCTAACCGCGCAATAGACCGCTTGCTGAACGAACCTGGTATAGATGCGTCAATCGCAGATGATTTTGGCAGAAGCGCTGCAACAGTTGCCTATGAATGCTGGAATGACCTAGCAGATCGCGTTGTCGAGAAACTGAATCCACATTGCTACCCCTGGCTTTACGAGACACCCGAAGACGGCGTGGCTCCATAAAAGCTTGCTCCGGTAGAAGCGCAACTACGGTCGGCCTTTTCATTTGTGCGCAGCACAATTCCATAGAAGCTAAGCCCCTGGAATCTAGCGATAATGGTGGAAAGGACGACCGCAAGATGTGTATGTACTACGTTCATACCATCTTGGCAGGGAGATCACTGCCGTTCTCCCGTGCACCCTCTGGGCCGCTCTACGCTTCCCTTGGTTCCTCTCGGAACACTGCGATCAGACAAGAGCTGTGTGGTGCTTATCAGGCATCGAGCCATTACAGCACCAGCAAACGATTGGCCGTTTTATCACCATTTGGGGAGCCGCCGAGCTACCCCAAGACCCCATGGCAAAGGTTGAGATTTCAGCTCTCCCCCTTTGATCCCCCATCGACCATTGAGCATTTCATAGCCCCTTGGAACCCTCGATGATTTCATCAAGACCAACCGTGCGCCGTTTGGATACCGTAAGCATTTCGCTGCTTAACCTCGACCACTGTTTCGCCAGTGGAAGGCGACCAAGGGAAGCCCTTGGATGCTGTGGTTATAAAAACACCAATTCTCATATCTTCGGTTGTGGGTTCCCATATTTTACCCTATTCTCTCTGAAGAGAATCAGGCACTTACGGCATGACAGATCAAATTTTGACCTTAAAAGAAGTGGCAGCCTACTTGAAGCTTGCTGAGAAGACCGCCTACAAATTAGCCGCTGCCGGGAAGTTGCCCGGTTTTAAGGTGGGTGGCAGTTGGCGATTTAAGCAAGAAGATGTAGAGAATTGGATTGAAGAACAGAAGCAGAAACGATCATAAGACGGAAATGACAAAAACAAATGTCTGATGAATTTTTTAAAAAGCCAATACTAAATTCGCCCTATGAATACCCGTCTGCCCACTGGGAGATGGAAGAGGGCCTGCCTACCCACAATATCGTCAATTCACGAAGACGGGCAGAATTCATTACGCCCATCCCAAAGCCTAAAAAACGCAAAGATGCCAAGTCGAAGGACTTGTTCGATGAGAGTATGGGTTTAGGCGATGGTTCGCAAAAGTACGATCCAATATCCATCATCAATGAGTTGCGAACCTATGTAGACGCTTGGCGTGTTCTGCCCAGCGAAAGAGATTGGATGGTCACTCCTGATACCGCCCGCTTACTCAAGCACTGGCGGCATTATGAATTCAATGGAATCCGCCCTTTCTTTTGTCAGGTAGAAGCCGTTGAAGTGGCAATTTGGCTGACGGAAGTTGCCCCCAAAATGGGCAAGTCAGGAAAAAAGTTTCTCGATTACTTGACCAGCGCCAATGAAGACGCAAACCCAGGCTTGATGCGACTAGCACTCAAACTGGCTACTGGCGCGGGAAAAACTACCGTTATGTCGATGCTGATTGCATGGCAAACGGTAAATGCGGTGCGCCAGCCAAGCAGTAAAAAATTCACTCGTGGCTTCCTGATTGTCGCACCAGGCTTGACGATTAAAGATCGACTGCGCGTACTTCAGCCTAACGACCCCGATAGCTACTATCAAAGCCGTGAAATTGTCCCAAGCGATATGCTGGCTGATTTAGAGCGGGCTAAGATCGTGATTACAAACTATCACGCATTCAAATTACGTGAGCGTGTGGATATTTCCGCTGGGGGGCGAGCGCTGCTCAAAGGCAAAAGAGGCGAAGACCTAAATACCCTGGAGACAGAGGGTCAAATGCTCCAGAGAGTGGTTCCTGAATTGATGGGTATGAAGAACGTCATGGTGCTAAATGACGAGGCCCATCACTGTTACCGAGAAAAGCCTGGGGAAGATGAGGAAGGTGATTTAAAAGGCGACGAAAAGAAAGAAGCAGACAGCAATCGTGAAGCTGCTCGCCTATGGATTTCAGGGTTGGAAATCCTTGCAAAGAAACTTGGCATTAACCGAGTTATTGATCTTTCAGCGACACCGTTCTTCTTGAGTGGCTCCGGTTATGCCGAAGGAACGCTATTCCCCTGGACAATGAGCGATTTCTCACTCATGGATGCCATTGAATGCGGAATTGTCAAATTGCCGCGTGTTCCGGTGGCCGATAACATACCAGGCGCAGAAGTACCAGTATTCCGTGAACTATGGAAACATATTGGGCCGGAAATGCCCAAAAAGGGACGAGGTAAAGGCCAAGCGCTCGATCCTTTAAGTATTCCGAGTAAGCTAAAAACAGCACTCGAAGCGCTGTACGGGCATTACGAAAAAACTTTCGAGCTGTGGGAAAAAGAAGGCATAAAAGTCCCGCCGTGTTTTATTGTTGTTTGTAACAATACCTCAACGTCGAAGCTGGTTTTTGACTATATCTCAGGCTTTCATCGTGAAAACGAAGACGGTTCGACCGAACTTGAAAATGGCCGATTAAAACTCTTCAGAAACTTCGATGACCACGGAAATCCGCTAGCCAGACCAAACACGCTGCTTATTGATAGTGAGCAACTGGAATCCGGTGAAGCCTTGGATACAAATTTCCGCGCTATGGCTTCAGATGAGATTGACCGCTATCGTCGCGAAATCATTGAGCGAACCAAAGACGTTCGCGCAGCAGATAACATCACAGACCAAGACCTCCTTCGCGAGGTAATGAATACCGTAGGAAAATACGGCGCACTGGGTGGCAATATCCGTTGTGTAGTATCGGTTTCGATGCTGACTGAAGGATGGGATGCCAACACAGTTACCCATGTTTTGGGTGTAAGAGCATTCGGTACGCAGCTCCTTTGCGAGCAGGTAATCGGTAGAGCGCTACGACGCCAATCCTACGACCTTAATGAAGAGAACCGCTTCAATGTCGAATATGCTGACGTTCTAGGTATCCCCTTTGACTTCACCGCCAAGCCTGTTGTCGCACCGCCGCAGCCACCACGAGAAACCATTCACGTTAAAGCTGTTCGCCCTCAGCGTGACCACCTCGAAATCCGTTTTCCGCGTGTAACCGGCTATCGTGTTGAATTACCGGAAGAGCGATTAACCGCAGAGTTCAATGAAGACTCCATTCTTGAGCTAACCCCCGAACTGGTCGGCCCATCCGTTACCCAAAATGCTGGCATTATTGGTGAAACAATTGATCTAAACCTAATTCACACTGGCGATTTAAGACATTCCACATTACTTTTCAATCTCACTCAACGCCTGCTTTACACCAAATGGCGAGACCCTGGTGAGGAGCCAAAACTACACCTATTCGGCCAGCTCAAGCGTATTACCAAACAGTGGCTCGATGGCTGTCTGGTATGCAAAGGTCAGACGTATCCTGCGCAGCTCATGTATCAGGAGCTGGCGGATATGGCCTGTTCGAGAATAACCGCTGCCATTACCCAAGCCGAGCAAAATAAAGACAGGCCGATTAAAGCGCTACTCGATCCCTATAACCCAACAGGCTCGACAATGCATGTCAGCTTTAATACCTCGAAAACCGAAAGGTGGGAAACCAACCCACTGAAATCGCATATTAACTGGGTGATCCTCGATAGTGATTGGGAGGCTGAGTTTTGCCGTGTTGCCGAGTCACATGAGCGTGTGACCGCCTACGTTAAAAACCATAGCCTTGGTTTAGAGGTTCCGTATCGCTATGGTTCAGAAACCAGAAAATACAGGCCGGACTTTATTGTTCAGATCAACGATGGCAATGAAGACCTACTAAATCTCGTTGTTGAGATTAAAGGCTACCGCAGAGAAGATGCTAAAGAAAAGAAACTCACGATGGATACCTACTGGATACCAGGCGTAAACAATTTAAAAAGTTATGGCAGGTGGGCCTTTGTTGAGTTTGGGGATGTGTTTGAGATGGAGCATGATTTTAAAAAGAAAGTCGAAGAGCAATTTAATAAGATGATAGAAACAGCGTTGGGGAAAGGACAATAACATGGCGAGAACGACAAAACCCAAAGCCAAGAAGCAGGTCGAAACCCTTACCCACGAAGATGCATCACGTAAGAACATTCCGACTGCCGAATATGAAGCGGTGCTTCATGAGAAAGACAAAAGCTCAGTTCGTGTTGCTTACGAGCGCCGTAACCGTGACCTCGACCCTCAATTAGTCTGGCGCGGAAAAGATGAGCAAGATTGGTCTGATCTGGTTGTCCACGCGCCGCCACTTTATATCCAGGAAAAAGTTCATCCCAAAGTCTTGATAGACGATTTACGCCGCCAAACTGAGCAGGCCCAGGCGGAAGCCGAAGAACAAGATCAGGGGTTTATGGGTGATCTGTTTGCAGACTTCAATGGCTTGCCAAGTGAGGATGCTAAAACTGAGTTTTATCAGCACGATGCTCACTGGGCCAATCGAATGATTCTTGGTGATAGTCTTCAGGTCATGGCATCTTTAGCTGAGAGAGAAGGTTTAAGGGGGAAAGTGCAGACAATCTTCTTTGACCCGCCATATGGGATTAAATTTAATTCTAACTTTCAATGGTCAACAGAGAATAGAGATGTCAAAGATGGTAAATCCGACCATATAACTAGAGAGCCTGAAATGGTGAAGGCTTTTAGAGATACGTGGCGTGACGGAATTAATTCATACCTAACCTATTTTAGAGATAGGGTAACTGTCGCGAGAGATTTATTGTCTGATTCCGGATCAATTTTTGTACAAATTGGCGAGGAAAATGTTCATCGTGTTCGGTCGGTGCTAGATGAAGTGTTTGGAGAAACAAATTTTTGCGCACAGATCTCATTTGTAAAGGCAGGGGCGCTCGGTGCAACTGGACTACCTCGAAGGCTCGACTACATATTATGGTACGGCAAGAATGGTGAGCTAACGAAATTCAGAAAAGCGCTAGTTGCGAAGAGTTTGGATGATCTGGGTCAGTATACTCAAATTGTTGAGGATGACTACTCACTAAGGCCTCTCTCAAAGGAAGAAAAACGAGACTTAAAAAAAATTCCTGTAGATCGTCTTTCTAGGCTGGTCTCATTCACAAAGCCAGGCCCTGGTGCGCGATATGGTTTATCTTTTGAAGGTAAAGAATTTGATCCAGGAAAACGATGGTGGGGTTTTCCAGAGAATAGTACAAATAGAATAATTAAGGCTGGTCGTATTCGGCGACAGGGTAAATCTATTGCCAGTTTGAGATATTGGAACGATTACGCGGTGGAAGAGTTATCGAATCTATGGACTAACACTGCGTCGGGAAGTGGCATGGATAAAGTTTATGTTGTCCAAACTAACATCGAAGTCGTTAAGCGTTGTATTTTAATGTCAAGTGATCCAGGTGATCTTGTTCTTGACCCAACTTGCGGCTCCGGAACAACTGCATATGTTTCAGAGCAGTGGGGTCGTCGTTGGATCACTATCGACACTTCTCGCGTTGCATTAGCGCTAGCTAGAATTAGAATAATGGGCGCTAAATTTTCATATTATCTGCTTGCAGATTCTCCAGAGGGCCAACAGAAAGAGGCAGATATTACGCGCGCTGCTCCTTCCATTAAACCGACCGCAGGTAATATTAGTTACGGATTTGTATATGAACGTGTGCCTCACATTACCCTAAAAGCTATAGCAAACAATACTGAAGTAGACGTTATATGGGAAAAATTTCAGGAGAAGCTTGAACCTCTTCGAACTGAATTAAATAAAGAGCTTGGTAAATACTGGGAAGAATGGCAAATCCCTAGGGAGGTGGAAGATTCGTGGTCAAAGAAAGCTAAGAGTGCTCACAAGTCCTGGTGGGAACAACGTGTAAAAAGACAGAAAGAAATAGATGCGTCAGTAGCTGCGAAAGCTGATTTTAAATATCTTTATGATAGGCCTTACGAAGACAAAAAAAAGGTACGAGTAGCAGGCCCTTTTACTGTAGAAAGCTTATCTCCACACCGTGCCTTAACGGTAGGAGTTGATGATGAGCTAATTGACCCTTTGAATCAAAAAGAAGAATTTGAGGGCGAACAAGACTTTGTTCAGATTATCCTTGAAAATCTTAAAACCGCTGGTGTTCAGCAATCCAATAAGCAAGACAAAATCGACTTTATTTCATTGTCTCCCTGGCCAGGTGATTTGGTCTGCGCCGAAGGCAAATACATTGACGAAACTGAAACAGAAAAACGCGCCGCGATATTTATCGGGCCGGAATTCGGCACAGTTTCTCGTCCCGACCTAGTTCAGGCAGCAAGAGAAGCCGCCGACGCTGGTTTTGATGTGTTGATTGCCTGTGCCTTTAACTATGATGCCCATTCTACTGAATTTGAAAAACTTGGCCGTGTTCCCGTGTTGAAGGCACGCATGAATGCCGACCTGCACATGGCTGATGACCTGAAAAATACAGGAAAAGGCAATCTATTCGTTATCTTTGGTGAGCCGGACATTGATGTACTGGATGCTGAAGACGACAAAATTCAAGTCAAAATCAACGGCGTTGATGTGTTTCACCCCAATACTGGCGAAGTGCGTAGCGACGGAGCCGAAGGCATCGCTTGCTGGTTTATCGATACAGACTACAACGAAGAAAGCTTTTTCGTTCGCCAGGCATATTTCCTCGGTGCAAATGATCCATACAAGTCACTCAAGACAACCCTGAAGGCAGAAATCAATCAAGAGGCCTGGGATACGCTGAATAGCGATATATCACGGCCATTTGATAAACCTAAAAACGGACGCATTGCAGTCAAGGTTATCAACCACCTTGGCGATGAAGTCATGAAAGTTTATCGGGTTTAAGGAGAGGCTGGCCATGGAATTTCGCATATCAGATTCATTTACCAGTAGCCTCGCCAAACTGACTGGCGATGAGCAAAAGGCCGTTAAAACAACGGCCTTTGATCTACAAATGAATCCTGAAAATCCAGGTAATAGCTTCCATAAGCTGGATCGCGCTCAGGATAAGAATTTCTGGTCGGTGCGTGTTAATCGAGACATACGCATCATTGTCCATCGCTCTAAAGCGAGCTTATTGCTCTGCTATGTAGATCACCACGATGATGCCTATAAATGGGCCGAAAAACGCAAACTTGAAACGCATCCCAAGACGGGGGCCGCCCAGCTCGTTGAAATCAGAGAGCGCGTCGAAGAGATACGTGTACCTTACTATGTCAATGTGGAATCTACCCCACCGCCTAAGCCTCTGCTTTTTGATCGTTTTGATGATGACAAGTTACTGGAATATGGTGTACCGCCAGAGTGGTTGGCCGATGTAAAGGCATCCGATGAAGATTCAATATTAGAATTGTCGGATCACCTTCCCGCAGAAGCCGCAGAAGCCCTCATTGAAATTGCCGTTGGTGGAACGCCAAGAGCGCCAGTAGTTATTTCACCAGAGAGCAATCCATTCGAACACCCTGATGCGCAGCGCAGATTCCGTGCTATGGTCGATACGGAAGAGCTGGAGAGAGCGCTTGATGCACCATGGGAGAAGTGGACTGTATTCCTTCACCCAGATCAGCAAGAACTGGTTGAAAAAGATTTCAATGGGCCTGCTCGTGTTTCCGGTTCGGCTGGAACAGGCAAAACCATTGTGGCACTGCACCGCGCAGTGCATTTAGCGAGAGAGAATGCTGAAGCGCGTGTTTTGCTTACGACTTTCTCCGACACGCTGGCCAACGCACTAAAAGAAAAGCTTAAACACCTTATTGGTAATACACCGCGACTGGCGGAACGCTTGGAAATCCATTCAATGGATTCTATCGCTGTCCGGCTCCACAAATTCAATGTCAGTAACAAAAAGCTACTCAATCGAGAGCAATTATTTGAACTCATCTCGAAACATTCTCAAGGCATTGACGGACTTCGCTATTCGGTGGCATTCATTTTCGAAGAATGGCTTCAGGTGGTCGATGCCTGGCAGATCAATACGTGGGATGAATACAAAGACGTTCAAAGATTAGGCCGAAAAACCAGACTGGCAGAAACCCAGCGACAAGTTTTATGGACGATATTTGAAACGGTAAATGCTGAATTGGTTGAGACTAACTCAGTATCTATGGCTGGCATATACCTCGATCTAACCCATTCCCTGGAAGAAAAGAAAAACAGTCCCTTTGATTTTGTAGTTGTCGATGAGGCCCAAGACATTAGTATTCCGCAGCTTAGATTTCTTGCTGCGCTTGGTGGTGCAAAGCCAAATGCATTGTTCTTTGCAGGAGATTTAGGTCAACGCATATTCCAGCAGGCTTTCTCTTGGAAATCCCTTGGCGTTGATATTCGCGGCAGGTCTAAAACGCTTCGCGTGAATTACCGCACTTCGCATCAGATAAGGATGCAGTCAGACCGTTTGCTTGGCCCCAGTGTTGCAGATGTTGATGGTTACGAAGATGATCGAACCAGCACCGTCTCAGTATTCAATGGCCCTGAACCGACCATTCGAAATTTTGATTCCCACGAAGATGAAATCGAGTTTGTTGCAGATTGGCTGGTGAAGCTTTCTGGCGACGGATATGAGGCTCATGAAATCGGCTTGATTGTTCGTTCAGACAAGGAAATAGCAAGAGCTGCATCGGCAATTGAAAAGGCAGGGATCACTTACAAGCAGCTAGACAGTTACATACAGCTTGCACACGGTTACGCTTCAATTTGCACAATGCACTTAGCTAAAGGACTAGAATTTAGAGCGGTTGTTGTAATGGCCTGTGATGATGAGATTATTCCGTCTCAGGAGCGTATTGAAGCAGTCGCCGATAATGCCGATCTTGAAGAAGTATACGATACAGAAAGACACTTGCTGTACGTAGCTTGTACAAGAGCAAGGGATAGGCTTCTTGTTACCAGTGGTGAGTTGCCATCAGAATTTTTGGATGATTTGTCCCCTGTCAGTTTGTAGCTTGGAAAATGGGCTTTTGAGATCGGCCAATTTGGATAAATCGAAGTTAAGAGTGGGTCTAGGATATGAACGAAGAATCAAACCTTGCCAGTTGGAACGATTGTAACCTCTATAAGGTTCGCGATCAGCGCCAGCCTGTCAAGCTCGAAGAGCTGGAAGCGGAGAAACTTCGTTCAGAGATTGAACCGTGGCTAACAGCGCTGTTTCAAAGTGAGCATTTGTCACTTTTGCTGGGCGGTGGAATATCCTCTTCACTTCATTGGATGGCAAAAAATGAAGCCGGAGCGGGAATGGCACAAATTCCCTTTTCTGTTTTCAAAGAACAAATTGCAACGGCCTCCAAAGAAAGTGCTCTTAAGTCTGGTCGCGGTGAGGCGAATATTGAAGACCAGATTCGTGTCTGTAATGAGCTAGTAAAAGGCTTGGGTATCTATGTTTCTGAAGATGTATATGGGAGCAAGAAAATCAGAAAAAACCTTTCCAAGTTTGAAAGGGAGCTTGAGGATGGTCTGGCAGAATTTGCAAATCTGATTCTGAAATGTGAATACAACATTATCAATTCGACCAATGCTCAACAAGCGGCTGAGTACCTAATGAGTTTTCTCATTAGCTTCGCAAGTCGCTCAGCAACGAGAGAACGCCTAAATATTTTCACAACAAATTATGACCGCATAATCGAGTACGGCTCTGAATTGGCTGGTATTCGCCTGATTGATCGTTTTGTTGGGTCTGTTAATCCGGTTTTCCGATCTTCCCGAATGGAGGTCGATATGCATTACAACCCACCCGGTATTCGCGGAGAACCGCGATACTTGGAGGGTGTGGTTCACTATTCAAAGCTTCACGGGTCGCTGGACTGGAGTGCCAAAGACGGTGTTGTCCGTCGATATGCTTTGCCGTATGGCGCTAGCGATATCGGCACGTACTTGGAGGACGGGTGTGAGAATCTCCTTATCTACCCCAACGCAGCAAAGGACAAAGAAACCTCTGAATACCCTTACGTTGAGCTGTTTCGGGACTTTGCTGCATCAGTATGTCGTGCCAATTCGACGGTCGTAGTTTACGGATACAGTTTTGGTGACGACCATATCAATAGAGTTATTGCCGACATGCTAACGATCCCTTCAACACACTTGGTAATCATTAGTTTTGATGACCAAGGAGATAGGATCAAACATTTCTACGAGCGGGTTAAAAGACCTGCACAGATATCACTTCTCATCGGTGGGCATTTTGGTGATCTGAAGTCGTTGGTTGACAACTACCTGCCCAAGCCAGCCATTGATCGTACTACCATTAAAATGGCTGATCTTCTGAAAGCGCGGGGTATTGCAGCTCCCCATGTCGAACATGGTCAGGAGGAATCATGAGCATTTCTCCGGTAGAGCACTCGGCCTCGTTACGGATTGGTGCAGTCGAATTTGTATCACCGGATGAGATAAAGGTAGCTCTGGATTTGGAAGCTCCAGACGGAATAGCGGCAAATGCTGGCATTCCGAGAGCATTCCCTCGTATCAATAGTTACGTGCTCGTTGCTACTGAGTCCGGTCATATCGTGGCGCAGGTAGAATGGATAGCAGTTGAACGGTCTCCATTTCCCAAACGTAAGGGGTTTCAAGACTACGGCCTTGTAGATTTGCCGTTTCCTCTTCGTAAGATGCGAGTCAATCCGCTTGGCATTATTAAAAAGGATGGTGAGACCTTTTTATTCAAGCGAGGCGTACACGGATTTCCAAGCGTTGGCGAGCCAGTTCTTATTCCGACGGATGAACAGCTAAGAGCCATCATTGAGTCAGGTTAAAAAAGGCGTGTAAAGATTGGTACAAGCCCCATGGCTGCAAATGCTGATGTCTGTGTTGACCCTGACAGACTTTTTGGACGGCATCTTGCAGTTTTAGGAAACACAGGTAGCGGGAAGTCTTGTTCCGTAGCAGGGTTGATTCAGTGGTCAATCGCTGCGGCTAAAGAGGCATCGAGTGACAGCGAGATTGCCCCAAACGCAAGGTTTATTGTTCTTGACCCCAATGGCGAATATTCTAAAGTATTTCAAGAATCGGGGCGAGTTTTCAAGGTCGGTGATACCACGAATCCATTGCAAGTTCCGCTCTGGTTTTGGAATAGCGCTGAATGGTGTTCATTCACGCAAGCTAGCGCGAGAGCACAAGTACCGCTATTAAAGCGAGCGCTCCGCTCTATGCGTAATGAAGAGTTTGAGCTGACAGAAGAAGTCAGTATCAGAGTGAAACGCTTCTTGAGTTCAATTCTAATAAGCGTAAAACACGAATTGAGCTTAGGTTCTCCCTGGGGATCGTTTCCAAGACCAAAAAACTTTTACGAAAAAGTCTGCAAATGGCTGGATAGCGTTGAATCCCTTAAGGCTATGCTGGAGGCCAACGATGACAGACTAGATGCGCTGACAAATAGTCTTTCTACTTACAGAGACAATCGATCAGGACAATACCCAACCTACGAATCTGATATTAACGAAGTGTCAGGTATAGCCAACCAGATATCTAGTGCCTTCGTATCGTTTGGTGGAACGGAGCAAGACTTGCTTCCTAAGAGCGAAGACATTCCAACGCGATTTACTGGTGAAGTCTTTGTTAATTATCTTGAGGCTTTAGCGCAGGAAACAGGTAACGAACAATATGTGGAGTTTTTGTTGGCGCGTATACGCACAATGCTTGCCGATACGCGAATGAAGGACATTATTGGAGACGATGTTGATGTATCGCTTGGTGATTGGCTTGGTAATTACATCGGTGAAGACGGAGCCACAAATGGTTGTGTAACGATCATCGATCTTTCTTTGGTTCCCGCAGATATCATACATGTAGTAACTGCCGTAATTGCTCGCATGACGTTTGAAGCTTTGCAGCGGTACAGAAAGCTAAACGAAAAGTCATTACCGACAGTGTTAGTGATGGAGGAAGCCCACACCTTCGTTAAACGACACAAGGAAGATGCAGAAAATCAGAGCGCGTCGTCAGTTTGCTGTCAAATGTTTGAAAAAATTTCAAGAGAAGGCAGAAAATTTGGTCTCGGTCTTGTTTTGTCTTCTCAAAGACCGTCCGAGCTATCTCCAACAGTGCTTTCGCAGTGCAATAGCTTCTTGTTGCATCGGGTAAGCAATGATAGAGACCAAGAGCTGATTCATAGGCTTGTGCCGGACAATCTAAGAGGATTGCTTCGAGAGTTACCATCATTACCTTCCCAGCAAGCAATTTTGCTTGGATGGGCATCAGAACTACCTATCATGGTAAGGATGAATGACTTAGCAGATCATGAGCGTCCGCAATCTGATGATCCAGATTTCTGGGATGTTTGGTCGCGAACTAAGGACAGAGCACTCGACTGGCCCAAGATCGCTGAAGATTGGCAGCAAATCGCTCAGGACGATGATCAAGGAGCCGATGATGGGCAGGAATAAAACCTCAGCTAAGGTGATGATGCTCAAGGACATAGTGCCCTTGAAGCCAGTTCATTCTGAATATTCTCGATGGATGCCAGAGCGTTTCGCCGCTGATGCGTATCAAACTCACTTTTCGCAAGTGCATTAAAAGCCTCTCTCAATAGTCCGCGCAGCTCATTTTCATTTTTCGCTGCCAGTTCAAATCTTGTTACCAGTTTCATTTTAACCTCCAGGTTTTGGAGGCCGCGCCTATCGCGGCCTTTGATGGGGCCGCTTGTGCGCGTTAGGTCATGGCTTGCACCTGTGGTCGAAATATATGGAGGAGCGTGAAATTCACGCTTGCTGGGTACATGGGCTATCGCCGCTAAGTATCGGACGAAGAAAAGGCCGCTTAGCGCGGCTTGAACAATGGAGCGTTAATCTGAGACTGATACGAGATGAGAGTTTAAGGCAATGAAAACGCTGACTGCGTTTTTGAGAAGTTGGTTTTACCTTGCAGGTAATCGTTTCCCCGAAGAAATACGGGGCATTGCATCCCCGCAAAATCAAGAAAAATGACGGTTTCCGCCTGATCCACTACGTGGGGCAGACCCTCCGCAATTTTTCTGGATTTTTTCACCCCCGCCTAGTCGGCCTAGTCGCCAGAGGTTCATGAGCAGCGCACCTCAAGCGGTGCTTGTAAGAACCTCAATAGCGAATTTAGGAGCAAAGACAATGAGTGAAGAAATCAGAATTTACGTGGCAGACCTCGCAGCTTATAACAACGGCAAGCTACACGGCGTATGGATAGACGCGACCCAAGACCTTGACGACATTCAAGATCAGATTAACGCCATGCTGGAAAAAAGCCCCGAAGGTTTCGCGGAGGAATACGCTATTCACGATTATGAAGGGTTTGGTGGTTGTTCAGTGAGCGAGTATCAAGGCATTCAGTCAGTGCACGAAATTGCCTGTTTTATCGAAGGTTATCCCGAGCTTGCAGGGGAATTGCTTAGCCATTTTGGCGACAGCATTGAAGATGCCAGAGAAGCTATAGAAGAGAGTTATTCCGGCTGCTACAAGTCCCTGGCGGACTACGTCGAGGAACTCACCCAGGACACAAGCCAAATACCCGAAAATCTGGCTTACTATATCGACTATGAACGCATGGGGCGCGACATGGAAAGGAGCGGCGATATTTACACCATCGAAACCGCTTATGATGAAATTCATGTTTTCTGGAGCCACTGACCGCAGGCAGTAGAATGAAGCCGCCGGATTATCCGGCGGCAAATTTTCGCACAATGTTTATTGTGGAGGTTTGCGAAAATTTGCGCCGCCAAGCGTGTGGCTTGGCGGCAGAACGCGGCGCTTGCCGCTTAAATCTCGGGTTCATACCCTCGATCATTGCCTCTTTCTTTTTTCGGCTTTTTGGTCTTTCTCGCCTTTTCGGAAGCGTTGCGAAATTCTTCCTTCAGTTTGGAGGGCTTATCAGTTTTGAGATTCCTATATTCCTGAATATCCTGGCGCAACAGTTCGATTTCCAGCTCATGGGTATGGATTTCACTACGCTGACGCAGACTGAGCTGCTGGCGTTGTTGGATATGCTTGAAAATCAGCTCGTCTTTTTCCTGGCGGTCTCGCTGAAATGCGACAAGCGAATCCAGTTCATTTTGACGTTTGGTTTTCTCATACTTGCCTGTAAGCCGATGCCAGATGCCCATAAGCCCTTTGGATAGGCGCTGTGAACGCTCTTTTGTTTCTGCATCCCAGCGTTTGCTGTGGGATTGCTCCAAAAGTTGCCGCTCTTTGCGCTGTTCTTCCACCAATCGCTGGCGTTTGAATTCAAAGGCAGCGGAGCGTTTTTGTTTGGTTGCCTCAGCATGGGAAAGGTGTTGCTGAAGCTTCCTGGACATATCCGCCGCTATTTTCTCATTGGCTTGCTCAATGGATGGCAGGGTTTGCGGGTCACCCAGCCGCTCTCGAACATCCTTGGCCTTTACACCAGCATATCTGGCGATGGCGTAGGACTCACCACGGTAATCGACAGCAACAAAGCCTCGCCGATCACCGCGAGCAAGAACAAAGCCTTTACTGAGCAGAGCCGCCGCAAAGGCGTTGCGGTTATCAGAGATAGCCCAGCTTTCCTGAAAAGTCCGTTTAATGTCTTTAGGGTTCAGCCCCACACGGCGGGCTTGCTGCCATTCCTCGCGGCTGAAGTTGAGCGGGTTCCGATCCTTGCGGTCGATGATTCCTGGCGGAATTTTCCAGCCATGTTCCAAATACAGCTCCCTGGACACGTCCTTCAGCTTCATCTTGTAGAAAGGCAGGTTTACAGCCTTCATCTCGTCCGTGTCGATCCTCGACCAAACTACATGGGCATGGCGGCGACCTTCTTTCTCATGGAATACTATGGCGCGAGGCTGATCTTCCAGGCCGAGCTTTTGCTCTATTTGCTCGATAGCCGTTTCAAACACCTCAATCGGCACGCGCTCATTGGGAGGTGGACTGAGGCTCAGGGAGAAAAACGGCTGCTTGGCGCGAGTGCCCTTGCTAACCGCATGGATTTCATTGAAGGCAGTCGGCAGGTCTTCCGACATGAAGCCCCTCAGCTCATGGACTTCGACATGCTCGTTCTCTTCTGTTTTGAGTAAATGCGCTGCGAGCTGTTTACCACCTGAGCGCTGGCTTCCCTTCAAAATCATGGCTACACCTCCGAGGAGTAGTAGCCCAGAGCCTGCATAAGTAATATGCGCATGGTTCTTACATCGTCACAGGCATTTTGGAGCGCCTTTTCGGTATCCGGCGTGACAGGCAAGGAGCCGGAGTTGGCGGCTTTAGCAAGCTGGTTGACGTTGCTGGCAAGGCGGGATTCACCCAGTTTGCCCAGCAGTTCACCCAGGGCTTTTTCGTCTTTTAGAGGCTTTCTGGTACGGCTGCGCCGTTTTCTCGGTGCTTCCGTGCCGCCGAAGAGCTTTGAGCGTATATAGGCTCCCAGAGGCCGATTGCCAGCCGATTGTTCCAGGGCGGCGCGTTCCTCAAAGGTCAATCTAAGGGAGAATGGCGTAGGTAACTTGCTGTTTTTGCTTGAATTTGAAGGAGATGTGCTCATTACGCCACCTCCTTGAAGAATGGCGCATATTTCTTGAGAAACTCATTCCATTCCTCTAATGTCTGGAAAAGGCGGTTCGAAGTTTCTCCTTCGAAGTGCGCCATTCCCGAATATAATTGGGAACTTTCTCATCCCCCATTTTAACTGACTGCATTGAAGCCGCGAGAGCCGCCTTCGATCCCTTGATAGTCACTTGCTCTTTACCAACCTCAATTTGGTCTACGAGCAAATGCAGATATTCTTTTCGGAAAGCGAAAGGGCCGGATAGAAGCATCTTTTGCAATTTCTTGCCAAACAATTCCAGTTGTCGCGTTGAAATACGTTTCAAACCTACCTGCAACCTTCTGTCTTTAATGGCGATAAGCCGCATGAGTTCTTCACGTTCTGCCTCTAATTTATTTTGCGACCGCCTGAATGCAGAACTGTCCGTTACCACACCTTCAGACACCGCATCGAATAATCGGTCCAGTTTGCGGTCTACATCACGCAATTGACGACGCAGCTCTTTTGCCTCCGTATGCAACTTACTCTTTGTCTGCGTATGATTGTCAAGAACAGCCCCCACCAAGCCCTTCAGGCGTGAAGGTGCCAAGACGCGATGTGCCACTTGTTCACTTACCAACTGGTCTAAATTCTGTTCAGGAACACGTATAGGCCGTTCACAACTACTATCCCCCTTTAGATGCTTTCCCGAACAACTGTAGTAGCGATATCGGCCACTTTTCCCCGTTGTCAGCATTAAGGGACTACCGCAACTCTCACAATATGCAGCACCTGTCAGCAGAACTTTGCTATTGCTGATACGTGGTGCCTGCACTTCGGGCTTGCGGGACGCCAATTTGTCTTGGACCCTTTGGAATATTTCAGGCTCAATAATAACAGGCACTGCCATCGGCACCCATTCATCACGCGACTTGAGTTTTCCTGTCTTGTTGTCTCGCTGATTATAGTAATGCATTCCCATATAACTGGTGCGGCCCAAAATCTTATGAACCTGCCCAATATAAAAATCACTGCCCGTTGCCGTTTTATAACCACGTCGGTTCAAATAATCCGTAATACTCTTGATCCCCATTGGCCCTAGGTCATCTATACCTTCGAGATAAAGGCTAAAAATCAATTTCACAATCTCAGACGATTTCGGATCAATCTTCAGTTTCTTTTTTGCTTTCTCCCCTCTCTTTTCGCTTACGTACGTTACGTAACCTAACGGAGGACGCGCACCATTCCAGAATCCCTGTCGTGCATTCTCGATCATGCTCCGGCTCACGTGCTTTGCCGTTTCCGCAGACTGGTGCTGATCACAGGCCCCAATAATCGTTGAGATAAGATCAGCTTGCGCCCCTTCCCCAAAATCCTGCGTCATAGACTTTAGCAAAACGTCATGCTGTTCCAGCTTGCGCTTATATAAACCCTGATCAATCGCATCACGGGAAAAGCGCGATAGACTATGCACTAAAATGATATCGTAGGGGGACGGTGAAACACACGCATCCGCAATCATTCTTTGGAAAGCTGGACGGCGATCATTTGTCGCACTGGCCCCGGCCTCAATATATTGCTCGACAAGCTCCCAGCCCTTCTGCTGACAATAGTCCTCTGCCTGCCGGATCTGATCCGGTATAGACACGTCATTCACAGCCTGACGTACCGTTGAAACCCGAACATACACAGCAACACGTTTAGTCATCCATCACCCCATTATCGTTTGCAAACGTGGACAATAAGTCCCCCAAATAGCGAGAGATAAGCTCTACTTCCCCGCTTAGTATGCCCATATCTTGTGGCAACTGACAATCGACATGACGGAGCATAAGCGGCTTTTTGCATGAAGACTTGCCTTTTTTCTTTTTATCTTCTGGTTCTTTCATTGGCCCAATCTCCGCTTTTTCATCCGTTGCCCCACATCATTTCGCCAAACGGTATCCTGATGAGTTCTCGATAACATGGACGGCAACAGCTCCAGAAGGCGGATAAAGGCTATTGGCTCCTCTTTGCCCTGCATGAGGCTCAAAACACTGCCAACAGCCTTTAAATCACCATACAGGGACCTTAACTGACGCTCTAATGTCAATACGTTGCTGATGTCTCCTCTGGCCGTCGCAATAAGTCCAGTTTGCGGCTCATGCTCAATGGCCTCTAGCAATGCCATCCATAATGGGTGATAAGGCCAACGCGAGCGGTTCTGGTCACCCGTTGGCAACCGCAGGCTCGTATGCTGCGTTGCCAACTCCCTAAGCAAATCCCCTTTGAAGGCTCTCAAGTCCTCCAACCTGTTAATCCCGATCGCTTTCAGTTTATCCTTACGAACCTGAAACTCGACCCGCCAAACCTCTGCCTTCTGCCCCCATAAGTCGTAAAACCAGTACTTCTGGCTTTGCTGTTCAATTTCGGCAACTTTGTCATAAACGCGCACGACAATCGCACCCTTACCCATGACAAAGGTTTGGACCTTTCCACTATCACGCCATTGCGCGTCTTTTTTCGCGCGGGTCACAAAACTCTCTGCCGTAAAGTCCATTTCGGGCAAATGGAAATCAAACGCCAGATCAACACGGGAAACACTCTCTACCCGTGTTTTCTGCACACCCAATTTTTTAAACCAATTTTCCAGTCGCTGGTTTAACCAAGCCTCCCCCTTTTTCCAGAGGCCTTCACTCAAATACTGAACGTAACAATTAGGCTGATTGGCTTCCGCTAACTTCACCGTGAAATAGGGATTTCTCAGAACATAACGATAAGGGTAACTGCCACTGGCAGACAAAGCCCATTCCTCACCGCCCAACCGGAGAGATAAAAACTCTGATCGCGGATCTTGTCTCAGCTTTTCTTTCTGGAATGACAATTCATCCCAATCAAGCGCAAGGCCATCTAGGTAATAACTGACATAGAGACTATCGATGCCAGAAAGTAATAAGGCAGGATAAGTAGGGACTTCTGTCCTGTGGATTTCGACCATAGGTTTTCTCCTTAAATGAAAAAAAAGAGAAAATCCGGAAGGACCATTTCTTTATGTGGGACTATTTGCAGAATGCTGTCAACACTAGTTCTGAAATGCGCCCCATAGACGGGCCTACATAAACGTTACGTACGTACGTAGGAAAATTCGCATTTTAAAAAAAATTTCTTGACAGCCTATATACGTATAAAAACGTTACCCCCAAACGACACTAATTGACGATATCTGCCTGATTCGAAAATAATATCCCGCAGTAACGTCTTGCATAAAGCACATTCCTATAGTTTCATAACCATGTATTTTAAGCCCCCCGTGTTACTCACAACGGGGGCAGGGGGGATATATGAACGTCGCAGAAATAGAGCTTGAACTGAAAGAGCTTGTGTCAACACCATTTGATGTAAACGAATTCGTTTATCATTTTCTAGAAATCTATCAAGCTCCAGCAACCTTAGTAAAGAGAGCGGGGTGAATGATGGAATTTTTCAAAGGAAGCCGCGACGAATTCGAAAAACTCAAGGGCGAGGGTTCTTGGAAAGACAAGGCTAAAATCATCCAGCGGCAAATGGCTGAAGTCTTTGGTTCCAAGAATCTCTCCTTCCTGATGGGGTCAGGTTGTTCTTCCTTGCGACCTGAAGACGAGGACCTGGGGATTCCTACGATGAAATTTCTGGCAGAAGAATTTCAAGCGCTACTCGCCACTGACGATGAAGCAGGGCTGGCTTTCGTCAACGCAACGCAAAAAGCAGAACTCTACGAAAAGCTCGGAATCGATCTTTCCTCTGACGACGTGAAGGGTAATTTGGAGCAAATGATGGCTGTTATGATAAATGCCCATCAGTTCTGCCAGACAAGTGATAAGGATGAGCTGAATACCGTCGCTGCTCTAGTGGAAAGTATTATTGTCGGCATCAAGAAGTTCGTTCTTTACAAATGCACTACAGGGCCTTTTTCCAACGGTAACGATAGCGTCGTCGCGCACTATCGTAGGTTCTATCAGTCTTTGACGACACGCGCGCGCGGCCTCGCGCCGCCTTGGGTCTTCACCACCAACTACGATCTATTCAATGAACGTGCGATGGATCGTTCAGGTATACCTTACTCGAACGGCTTTTCGGGAACGGTCGAACGGCGGTTCAACCCTGCCACCTACCGGCTGGCGCTAGCGGAACAGTTGGACATCACCTCCCGCCGCTGGGCTGCCGTTGATGGTTTCGTGCACTTCTGCAAGCTGCATGGCTCCGTCAACTGGACTGAAGAGGATACTGGGCTCTTTCCCATCCGCGAGTCGCATGCGCCACTCGATCCTTCCAAGGATCGAGTCATGATCTATCCCACGCCATCGAAACAAACGGCAAGCTTCGGCTCACCGTACGCGGATATGTTTCGCGAATTCCAACGACAGGTCGTGCAAGACCAGAGCGTCTTGATGATCTTGGGCTACAGCTTTGGAGATGAGCACGTTAACAACATCATCTTCCAAGGGCTTACCTTGCCAGGTTTCAGGGTCATCGCGTTCATGGACCCCGAGACGAATGACATCACACGTGAACTTGCAGCGCTCGGCGATCCGCGCATCTGGTTCATTTGGGGCGATGGTAAGGAAGTAGGAACAAAGGCGCATTACTTCGATAGCGTAGTTAATCATCTCATGCCCACCAGCGCCGATCAGAAGATCGACCAGACGATAGAGAAGGCATTGCAAACGCTTCTTGCCAAGCCGCAGGATACTGAAGATGGCCAGGGATGATGCAAGTCGCGCCATCGGGAAGATCGTCAGCGTCTCTGCTGACCGTTTGGTTGTCGAGCTGCACGGCGGCAGTGACAACTTCACTATCGTAGGCTTTGACGATATCCACTACGTGGCAACCCTCGGCTCATATCTCACGGTTCCGATGCAAGCTGAATATGTGGTTCTGGAGGTCGTCGGCCTTCGCGAAAAGGATAGTGCACAGCCCCACGCATCTCAGACTGAATTGGACAAGGCGTCTTCCGCCAAATTCCTTGACGTGATTCCGATAGGCTCGATGCCGATACAGGGAGGGAGTTTTCGCTTCGGCGTTTCCACATTTCCGCCGCTTTATGCGGATGCCCTTTACGCGCGGGATGAAGACCTCGACCGTATATTCAACGTCGAACTCCCATCTGTAACCGAGACGAAAACGGACGCAGCGGGCGTCGAGCAACAAGGCAATGTTCCGCATAATATTGAAATTGGCACGTCGGCTGTCTTCAAGGGCTATCCTGTCAAATCACGCCTTGATGAGCTGTTCGGCGGTCATGTAGCGGTGCTTGGCAACACGGGAAGCGGAAAGTCCTGTACCGTTGCTTCTATCTTTCAGTCTGTTTTCATGAAGCCCGAAGCGTTTGCACCGCTGGGCGCGGCGTTCGTGATTTTTGACGTGAATGGGGAATATCGTCGAGCGCTTGATAACGTCCCTGCCTGGATCAAGTCTTGTTATCTCAAGGCGACTGAGCCGGACATGCCGATCCTTGACCCTTCTGAGAAGAGGCAGGAGGCGGAGATCAAAGACAGATTCAAGTTGCCGCACTGGTTCATGAGCGTCGATGAATGGGCTTTGCTTTTGCGCGCGAGTGAAAAGTCGCAACTGCCCGCTCTGCGGACAGCACTCGGTTTGACGACCCTTTTTCAGGAGACGCCTGAACAGGCAGTGGTTGATGGTGCGGGAGCCGGGAATGATCTCAATGCGATTCGGAATCACGTCTTAGCAAAGATCATTCTGTCTATCTTGCACAGCGACTCCAGCTCTCCGAGCAAGGCAGACCGCATCCAAGCGCTGCTGAATACGTTCTCGACAGATGAGATTTCGAAAGGAACAGTCTCGTTAGGTCTGACTGTCTACTACGGGCAATTTCGCGATGGGCAGCATCAAGAAACGACAGCCAACTATGATGCGCTCCTAGAACTTCTCAAAGGGCATGAACAAGATGAACCCGTGCTTCCAGGTTACGGGAATACGCCGTTTTCATTCGAGCGGCTTCAAGCCGCGCTCGACCTTGCGCTGTTCTATGAGGAAGCGAATGGAAACAAGCAAATTCGCGAATATTGCTCGCAGTTGGTTACACGGCTGAAATCTGTGATCGATAACCCCGACTATGAGTTTCTACGAGCTGACGTGGGCGCGTTGCAAGATCATGACCGTGAGCCCACCCACTATGTGAATCGTCTGCTAGGGATCGAAGTCGATGATGGGCGCTATAAGAAGGAACGTCAGATTTGCATCATCGATCTCAACGACGCATCGGACGAAATTGTCGAGCTTGCCTCAGCCGTTGTTGCCCGTCTGATTTTTGATCGTATGCGCCGTGCTGATCCCCGTAACGCGATGCCTGTTCATCTGATTTTGGAAGAAGCGCATCGATATATTTCGGAGAAGCCAAGTCGCTTCGCTATTGATGCGGGCATTACGTTCCAAAGGATTGCGAAAGAGGGCAGAAAATACGGTGCTTTCTTGATCGTGGCCTCTCAGAGACCAAGCGAGCTATCGAAAACGGTTCTCTCTCAGTGCAACAATTTTATTATCCACCGCATTCAGAACCCTGACGATCTCTCCCAGATCAGGCAAATGACTCCTTTCATTTCGGAGACAGTGCTGAGGCGACTACCTTCCTTGCCAAAGCAGCATGCACTCATTTTTGGCAACTCAGTCAATATTCCGACTACGTTCCGTGTTCGCGACGCAGATCCGACACCTTACAGCAACGACACGCAGATCAGGGACATCTGGTATGTGCCGACCGATCCAGAAGTCAGTTGGACGGCGTAGGTCTTTCAAAGCCTTTGGGATACAGGTCGCTGAATTTTTGCAATACGCATCCTAACGGATCGGGCTCTAGTGAACTGAGCCCTCAAGCTGCCTTGACCATACGTTTTCGTATCCCTTGTGAGCACCGTCATGCAATCAGACTACTGATAGATGACGATACAAAAATGCAGATCATTATTGAATAGGTTAACGTCGTGAGCCCACTACCTGATTAACAACCTTTATTCACAACAATGACCTAGTTCTCACCTTCCTCTTCCCCCATGCGCCATTCTCCCCACATGTCAGATTGGTTACTTTATTTCTCGCACCACTTATTGTGATCGCGTCAAATCAAGCACAACGATTGCAATGTCCCCGCGCCTATCTGCGTGCAGAGAGCTTTCCAGCATTACACACATTTCTTCAGCGGAATTTGGTTTCGCAACGTTTTTGCCAGGTGATTTTAATTTCTTATTCATACAGACATCGTCACCAAACCAGAACACCACATAAATTCCTATAGAATCAGCGCTATAATTTGGGCTGTAATAACGGTCTAACTGTGCGGAGGCCGCATCCCAAACCTCCCTATGCCATTGGCCTTTCGCCTCCAAAGGCACGGCATATTCTCCATAGGTGAAAGCCGAGTCACTGCGCCTGCCTTGCGGCATAGGAAACTCAGGTGGGCACTGAATCTTGTAAGGTAGATCACCCAGCGCAATCAGCATCTGATCACGACATTCAGTTTCACTCCTTGGTGCCCCATTATCATCATAAAAATTATTTACCAAGTTTAGTGGGTGTCCACGTAAACGCAGATTTAAGTCATGCAGTTTATCCAGTACAACAGCCTGAACATCTGCTGCAGATTGTGGAGGGGCATCTAGGATAACGGCCTTAAATTGTTTCAATGACGGGCTATTAAACTGCGCCTCTACTTTCACGCGATCATAGGCCGCAATCGCATCTTTTAAGGCAATTGTATAACCGTCCTGTTCCATATCCCTTAATTGCACAAGCGCCTCTCTCGCTTCAGAAGACTTATTCTGCGCAATACTGCCAATAGCCCATTCAATAAAACGTGTCGCATCCCAAGCATTGTGACGACCCGTACTGCATCCATTAGGATGTTCTGAATAAGGCCAAAGCTCCCTGTATGTTGCTATAATCCATTGCAACTGCGGAATAGAGACCACCGCCTCATGGTGATAATGTGAATTAGGGGATTCGAGGATCGCCGCAATTGCCCAAAGACCATTACGATCTTGCACTGATAAGATATTAAAATCATCTCTTGCCGCTTCAAAAGCCACCAGGAACTGAACCGACCGCCAAAACATTTTCCGCTCGTCGTCCAGCGCCAAACTCGTCAGCCGGTCTGCCGCAATACCTGCTAATGCCTGCCATGCAGGCTCACGGTCAGCATTGGGCATATGTATCAAGCAACGGACAAATTCTCTCTCTACATTAACGACCAGATCCGCATACTGATCTAGCCACTCTAGACTTAGTCTGGTGGATAAAGGATACTCCCGATCCTCACGCAGAAATCTATATACACCTGTAAGATGCTCTTTTCCCTGCCTTAATTGAGGTTCGATTTTCTGCCGAATATATGCTTCATAAACGTGTAAATCCTGACGCAGGAAAGTTTCTAGTTCATTACCAATTTCTTGTACTGGCAGTTCTCCCCACCCATCGTATAAACCCGCAGCCATTGCCAAGGCAGCAATGACATCATGTGATAAATCATCAAAACCTTTATGGTTATAACGTTCATGTGCCGCAGCCAGCATCGGCACGACATAATATAGCATAGTATTTTGGGCATAGTTTTCTGCAATGTCCTGTGCCGTCGGCAAGTCTGCCCGGCGCAAGCACGCCTCAAACCCTTTCAGTGCAGACTCACATATTTCTTCCCCCAACCACTCCTGCACTCTATCGGCTGGCAAATCCTCATATAAATCTCTAAAGCCCCCCATATAAGCAATTGCTGGATCATAAATCCATTTCAGATCACCACCCTCAACAGCCTTAATATGATCTTTATATTCGTTCCGACTTTTTTTTCTTTTCAGCTGCTGTTCTTTGAAATGCCGCAATTAATCTTCCTGACGCTCCTGCTCCACTCCCCTAAGCTCTCGTTTCTTATAAAGAAACTCCTGCAAATCAGGATCACTTTCTGCGTATGGGGCGGCAAGTTCACGAATATCAGCTTTAATGTACCCATCCGACCCACGACAAAAACTTACAAGATCCCGCCAGTGCTCTCTGTCGCCTGGGTCATTCCTTGAAACGATTTCAGATAAATAAAGCCGTATATCTTCCTCGGTCAGACTAATACCTCGATCATGCAACACGCCAGCAGTAAAATATAATTTCTCCTCAGATATAAAAAGAGCTAGCCTTTGTATCCCTTGTCGGAGACGGTCATCACTCATAATTAATTCTGAAAACTTTTCCCCTGTGCTTCTAGCGGACCAATAATCATGCACGACCATTTTTAACCACTGCCATAAATCCTCCGGCTTTACAGAGGCCAAATCATGTTCAAGGCGTCGGGTAATGAGCCCAATACAAAATTGGGACAATTCAGACCAATTGTGCTCACGGTCATAATCCCACCAGTTCTTCCCCTCACGCAAGGAATTGACTGCCTCACCCAATATGGCAAGAAGGTCCTCTATTCTATCTATAGGAACATGCATCGATAATGGCTCTAACGCCCCATAAGACATCCTGGAATAATCATCGCTTTTCTCTCGATAGACACCCGAAACGGTGACAACAATCTTTGCTATTATATCAGTGTCGATTTGTTGGCATTTTCTATCACCAAGTAATTCACATACAAGGCGAAGTGAATCTTCATCACCCAAATCGATAAGGGCCCCGTATAATTGTGGAATATCCTCAGCTAAGTCATCCCGATCATTAAACGCCGTTCCAACCAAGTTACGCTCATGGTAGGTCCGGTCCACATCAAACATAATCTGTTTTAATTCAACCGTTAACCGCGTTGCTACCGCACCTTCTGTTACCGCTTTCAGAATTAGGGACCGTAAATCAAATCGCCCCTTAGACCGATCCTGAATAATGTCTCTCATCTTGTCCGCAAGGCCTTCATGATCTAATCCCTTTAAGGAAAGGTCATGCCAACCATCTTTCCTGAAAGATGGATTGTAATCAGCGAGATACTCTAGTTCTTCGATAATTCTTTCAGCTTGCCTGGCTGTCAAATGGTCACCATCACCATAACGCAACACCCCATACGGATCCTGCTTGATCACCATATCACCCAACCGTTCAGGATTGAAATATGTGAACCATGCATGTAACCCTCGAAGGGATGCCGGTACTGAACCATTAACCGTTATCAGGCTAAATAGCCGTTTCGCTAACCGACCTGGATTCCCCACTTTTTCAATTTGACGAGATAACCATCTCGCCCCAAGAAATTCCGCGATGCTTCTGTGAAAAGGTAAAAATGCATCTGATCGTGTCGCGTCAACCCGAAATAGATTACTCCCCAAAACCGCTTTCATATCGTTTTTAGTTACAAAATCAGAAATGCTAGAAATAGATAACTCCTGATCAACATTATCAGGACTCACAATGCTATCTTTTCCTGTTATCAACATAACCGCCATCAACACCCCTGCGGCATCCAACGCCTGGTCCTTTGACATATCTGCTAATCTGCTTTTACGATGTCGATCATTCTGTTCCCGCCTTAATTGTGAAACAGCACTCTCATACAAAGCGGCTTTCGTCTCTGGAATCTCACCCTCTGAAGACACAATCGTACTTACAAAATCAAGTTGTAGGGGGATCTGATAAAACTCAGAAAGGCCTATATTATCCAGTTTATTAATGGCCCTCCTGGCATCTTGAGCAGCAATTTTTTGAGATAAAAAACTCACAGCTTTCTGCGCTGTAAAAGGCTCAAGGAAAACCTCTTCTGCAGACTTCCCATAATCCTCTGCAATTTCTAATTGCCCTGTGACATTATTCCACTCCACAGAACGACAAGAAATGACAAAGCGCGGCTGACAGCAGTCGTTTAATTTTGCCAACACATGATGAAGTGAATCACCTTCTTGCACCGCGGCAACCTCGTCCAATCCATCAATAAGCAAAATTTCATTATCTTGCAGATCCTCTCTAGACTTACGAAGTAACTGAACGGCACGAATATATCGACAATCAGGACGTTCCCCCAGTTTCTCCATTAGTCTTGTTTTCCCCATTCCAGGGTCACCTAAAACAACTAAAGGAGGGGAGAAGCTCTCTAGTAATTGGCTATCTTCTATACTCTTCCGATTATCATCTTTGTCGGCCCAATATAGTGTTCGGGTAATATACTTTGTCTGTTCAGTCATAGTGAATTAATACAAGCGGCGCTTTCTTCCCCAAGTTCTTCCTCTTCTACGCATACCCATAATAGTTTCATTATGGGGCATAATAAAAATATAAAATAAATCACACGTTATAAATCTTTTGAGTGATTTTCCGATGATCGAGCATGTGCATGCCCTGCCTGAGGGTTACCTGTTATCCCAATATGAGATTTTAGGCGTTCTGGGGGCCGGGGGTTTTGGCATCACCTATAAAACGCGGGATACATCGCTCGACAAGCTGGTGGCCATTAAGGAATATCTGCCCGACAGCCTGGCCATACGCGATGCCACGTCCGAAGTGACCGCGCGGTCCACATCCAATAAAGATAACTTTGATTGGGGCCTTAACAGCTTCATGAATGAAGCCAAGGTGCTGGCCAAATTCCAGCACCCCAATATCGTCTCCGTGATACAGGTCTTCCCCGCCAACCAGACCGCCTCTATCGTCATGGAATATGTGGAAGGTCAGGAACTCTCCAGCATCATCGCCGAACAGGCCCGCTGGATGAACAACAGGTACGTCAGATCCTGATCCCACATTCCTTATGGCTCCAGTTCATCCAGTCGCAACCTACGCGCTTTACAATATTGATAAAGTAAAGCAGGAAAACCTTCTGCATCGCTTCTTTTCTGATGTTCGATTAGATATAGAAATAAAAGACCGTTCGGCAAAACGGTAAAACCAAGAGAATGGTTTCTGGTTTCAAAAGAAGTCATTGCTGAAGCTATTCACCGTCTTAAAGATGGTTCTATAACAAACTATTATTTTGATGCTGATAAAGGAAAGGTACTCAAAAGGGAACAATAACCTCCCAGTTCTCTTTTTCATCTTCCCCGGTGCGCCATTCTCCCTTTGCCCAAAAATATCGTCTTGCCTGCAAAAAATACTTTTTGCTAGGGACAGGGTAATGCTATTGCATGCATATGTTCCCAAAACTGTAAGGACAGTCTATGTCTGCTAAGGTCACAGGGCCTGTTCCGCAAAAAATCATCGGCTGGCTGTTTTTTCTCACCATTCTGGCCTCTATCATCGTCAGCTTGTCCTCCAGTCTCCTGTCACATGGCCTCCCGCGATTTTTACCAGGGTTGCTGATCTGGGGGGCAGCGATTTTTTTTCTTCCCGGATTAAGTGCGGCACAAAAAAAGCAGGTCTATGGCATGTCCGCCATCGGGGTTGTCGGCCTGACGATCGGGTTCATGCTGAAAAGTGACCTGTCTTTTATTTTAAAGGCTTTAGAAGCGAACCAAATGGTTATCGCCATGATTTCCGCTGTCAGCTTGCTCAAAGTGATTAATCCGCCAACAGCAGATGAAGATGAAATACTGCCCCGAGGACGACTGGCGCTACTCAGAACAATTTTCGGGGTTCATGCCGTAGGGTCCGCCATCAATATTTCGGCGCTCTTTCTTGTCAGCGATCGCTTAAGTGCCCATCGTCCCTTAAGCCTCCTGCAAGCCGTGGTGGTCTCCCGTGCCTTTAGCACCTGCCCGTTCTGGTCCCCCTTTTTTGCGGCCATGGGGATCATCCTGGTCAGTGCCCCGGGGGCTGAATTAACCACATTAATGTTATACAGCCTACCCGTGACAATATTAGCTCTCAGCATTACGGTCATCGAAGTCATGACCCACCCTGAAGCCCCGGACACCCGTGGCTACCCCATGCATCTCAAGGCCGTATGGTTGCCTGTCCTGTTGGCTGTATTCGTTATTGCCGCGCATAATATCTGGCCCGAAATCCCGGTACTCACCCTCATTACCGTAATTTGCCTTATATTTACGCTATGTTATCTGGGCGCACGGCACCATGGCCACGGCCTACATATCCTGGAACAACAAATTAGCGGTCAGCTCCCCCGGTTTAGCGGGGAAGTGGCCATTATCTTTGCCGCATCCCTGCTCGCGGCGGGTATTGCGGCCGTCTTAAATGGGTTGGAAATGCCCCTCCCTATTGACCGTTTTGGCGCATGGGAGGCCATCATGCTTGTGGTCGCCATGTTAGCCCTGTCAATGACAGGCATGCATCCTGTCGGTAGCGTCTCGCTTTTCGCCAGCCTGCTGACCCCTGTTGTCGATAACCCCAACCTTCTCGGGGCGGCTTTCTTAATGGGCTGGGGCCTTTGTATCGGACTGTCACCGTTCTCCGGCCTGCAAATCAGTCTGGCGTCCCGCTACCATATCAACCGACTGGCACTGATGCGCACCAATTGGAAATATATGATTATCATGCTGGCCTGTTGCACGGCTCTTCTGCATATTTATGATCGCCTCTAGCCAATAGTCGTCCTCTGTCATCCATAGATTCTACAGATTCTACGGCACCAATGGCCTAAAGCGCAGCGTACAGGAAGTGAGCACCCACGATAAAAGATATGCGCTGTAAGATGCGCTAATCCTGTTTTTTATCATCCTGTATAGACTGGCTGCTATCCCCCGCAGAAGACGGTGCCTCTGCAGTGCCCGAAGTCCCGTCTGCGTTTTTATCTTTGCTATCTTCCGCTTTTGGCGTGCCAACATTCTTAAGCCCGGTCGGGGAAGATGCCGGAACGGTTGTATCCGGCTTGGAAGTTGCCGTTTTTTCTGTTTTTGATTGTTGTGGCTTTGTTTCTGGTTTTGTTTCTGGCTTTGACCGCGTACTAGACGATGCAGACGAAGACTTCACAGTCTTTTTCACTGCCGGTTTTGATGCCGTTTTTTTTGCCGGGGCTTTCTTTACTGTAGATTTAGCCGTTGCCGTCTTGCGCGGGGGTGTTTTTGCCGATGTTCTCCCCGGGGATGATGGCATCGCTGTCGTCTTTTTTGTCGTAGCCGCCTTGTCTCCTTTGTTAGTCTTTTCTGCAGCCGCGTCGTCCTCTTTCCCGGCATCAGGCTCTGACTCTGGCTCCGGTGTGGGCCATTCGGCAAAAGGATAAGGAAGGACATCACTGCGGTAGGTCAGCACACGGATGATTTGCCGGGCATACGACCCAAGACTATCACCTAATGCCTGTAATTTGTCATTTGGTTTATCCATGACCAACCGCAAGACAAACTGTACCAGGAAAATCACCCAGACAAGCACTTCCACCACATGATAGATAATCCCGAACATCACAACAAACAGCAGCCTAGACCACTGTCCGTCCATCATCGTTGGCACCTTGTTTTCGTCTTTGGTCATATTGACACCTTCAGTTCATGTTACACTGACTATCATCCCGCAAAGGCCCTAAGCCACTGGACCGGCAAAGAGTAAAAGCCTTTCGGGCTGATTACTCACTCATCCCCAGCGCATCAATACCGGCTTGCGCACAAATGATGTCTTCTTCTTCAGAGGCAACAGAGACGCCGATCGCCCCTAACAATATGCCATTGCTTAAAATAGGTAACCCGCCCCCAAAGGCGGCAATACCTTCACGTTTTACAATTCCGGCCAATACGCCTGGGCCAGCATCCACCAACACATCATATAATACACCTGTTGGCGCCCCCGTTGCCGCAGATGTAAATGCTTTATCGCGTGCAATATCATAGGACATCAGCATCGCCCCGTTCATACGTAAGGATGCCACAACATTCCCGCCGTTATCGGCAACGACAATATTCACCGCACGGTCTATTTCCGTCCCTTTCGCTGCCGCAGCCTGTATCGCAGCCATGGCCCCCTCAGCGGTAATAACAGAAGAAGATTTTTCATATGACATTATGTATAACCCTTTTACAAAATACGCCTTTAGACAACGCATTAATTTCATTTCTTTAAGAATCATGCCAAGGAAATAATAAAGGTCAACCTCCAAAACGGCCTTCCATCAGATATTTCACATAAGCAGCATGAATTACATCATAGTATTGATCTATTCGGTCCACTTTCGCCTGCAAATAGTGTAGGTTAAAACAATATTATGCAGTCAACAGCCAGTCTGATGGAGAAGGTAAATATGGAACGTCTGCGCACTATTATTGCGGTCATTGATCCCAGCGAAGAAAAACAAATCAGTCTCGAAAAGGCACTCCCCCTCGCCCGCAAGACTAAGGCGAACATTATAGCCTATCTTTGTGATTATCTTCCTCATGAGAAAATGACGAAAGCCACATCGGTACGTGAAGGCCGCAAAACATTCGTTGCAGAACGCAAAGCCTGGCTTCAAGGAATCATTGATACTCTGGACACCAGCGATGTCATGGTTGAAGCAAAAGTTGAATACGGCAAGTTTTGGTATACTGCCGTGTTGCGTGCCGCCTCACGGTTGCGTGGTGACCTCATTATCAAATCGACAGAAAAACACAGTAAAAGCAAACGTCTCTTAACGAAAACCTCTGATTACACTTTACTGCGCCGCAGTCCCTGTCCTGTGCTTCTGGCCCGTGATAGCCAGCCGTGGCAGCAAGGCAAGTTATTAGCGGCCCTAGACCTGGAAAGCGAAGACGAAGGCCATTTCAGACTCAATAGCAGCATCATGCACAAAGCGCACTTCTTCCATGATTTGCTTGGCCTTGATGTCCATATCGTGAGTGCTTGCAACCCTAAAGGGGAATTCGCACAGCTTAGTGCGGACGACAGTCTGGACGACGGCCTTACCCCGGCAGAGCAGGTTGGAGAGTATTTCGATGTCCCTACCGATCATATTCAGCTCATTGACGGGCCTGCTGTTGATGTCATCACCAAAACGGCGAAGGATATGTCCCCCGATATGATTATCATCGGCACAGTTGCCCGTACCGGGGTCAAGGGTATATTGGTCGGCAATACCGCCGAACGGATTCTCGATGGCATTGATTGCGATATTCTCGCCATTTCATAATGGGTCAGGAATTTTGTCACGAATGGTCGTCACACGACCCTTCAACCAGAACAAAATAAATGCCCGCGGCAATAGATAGACGATAAATATGTGGAAAAGAGACATACGCTCCTTCGTCTTTAACGTGTTGTTTTATACCCTGACCACCATGGCAGCCCTATTGGTGGCCATCACTGCCTTTATGCCGGGGGCCCGTTTGATGCGCCCGGCAATTTTAATGTGGATTGATCTGGTCTTCTGGTTATTGAAGGTCATTGTTGGTCTGCGTATCAGAATTATTGGGCAGGAACATCTCCCCTTAAATCGCGGCTTTATTCTATGTGCGAAACACCAGAGTAATATAGATCCCCTGATTGCCTTCAAAATCTGCCCCCATATGACCGCCATGGCGAAAAAAGAATTGTTTGCCGTACCTGTCCTTGGGCTTATCTTGCGGAAATTGGGGATCATTCGTATTGATCGTCAAGCTGGCACCGCCCACAAGGATACGGCGCACATCGCTGTGAGCGTCTTTAAGGCTCATCGGCCCTTGCTCGTCTATCCTGAAGGAACAAGGGTTAAGCTGCACGATAATCGCCCCCTGAAAAAAGGCGTCTTTCACCTACAGACGGACGTGGATCTTCCTGTAGTAACCATGGCAACAAATTCCGGCCTTTTCTGGATGAAGGGTTCTTTCAGAAAAAACCCCGGCATGTTGGAGGTTGAAATCAGTCCGCCTATGGACAAGGGATTGCAGAAAGCTGAATTTATGCAGGATATACATAACCGCATTATCCAACGCAGCGATGAACTGATGCACCGTGCGCGAGAAACAGACCCGACCCTCCCGGATTTCACACCCGTATCAGACATGGTCGTCAAAAATTCTTAAACGCACATCAGCAAAATCAGGCTTTCATGCCATTTTAGGAACGCAATCGCACCCTTACACCATCATCAATTTTATTACTGGGATGCACAATCACAGCATCACCAACAGACAGGCCCGAGACCACCTCGGCCTTGGTATCATTTCGGCGCCCTAGGATAACGTGCTGTACGACCGCCTGGCCATCGCGCAAGACAAAGACCGCCCAATTGTCCTCTGTTCTGAATAAAGTACTGATCGGCACGCTCATGACATCTGTTGCCTCATCAATAATGATTGCCGCCTCCACACGATAACCATCGCCTAATGTCCGATAGGCCTCCACAGGGCCTGTAAAGTCCAAAATGACATTCACCCGTTGTTCTTCTATCCCTAATGCGGAAATTTTCGTAAAACCGGACGGTTCAATACGACGCACCCGTGCCGCCAACGGTTTATCACCACCCCAATGTTCTATATAGGCTTTATCACCCGGTTTAATTTTAACCGCGTCCGTAGAAAGCATATCCACAACAACTTCCAGGTCTTTAGGATCCCCGACCTCCATTAAAGCCGTCCCTGTTTCAACCACGCCTTCGCTTTCCTGCAATAAACGCAATATCACGCCACTCACTGGTGCTTTGACCAAAATACAACACGTGGACGGCACCCTTTCTTCACCCGGCTGTATCAATTTGGCCTGTGCCACTTCACGTTGATGCCGGGCCACTTCCAAATTGGCTTCCGCGCGTGACACTTCCGCGCCCCAGCGGCGCACTTCAATTTGCGCACGCTCTAATGTCCGTGAAGATATGTTCCCTCTTTTCGCTAATTCCTGATTGCGTTTTACCTCCGACAGGGCAAAGTCGCGTTCCGCACGCGCCCCTTCCAATTGTGCCTCTGCCAGTTTTATACTGGCTTCTGCCGCTTCGATTGCCGCTTCGGCTTCTGCTGCACTTCTAATATCCAGAAATAATGGATCCATAGGTTCCATTCGGGCTAGAATTGTCTTATCCGCCAGCACCTCATCCCCGGGCTCGCTTTCAATACGCGCAATACGCCCCCGGATTGGGGCGGACACCACATAAATATCGCGCACCCGGCTTTTGCCTTCGCCCTGAATCCTGATATCAAGGTCCGATTTTTTGACCGTCGCCACATCAACAGCCAAAGGTTCAGGGCGGAAACTTAATACCAACAGTGCAACGCCCATTAGACCCAACCCGAAAAGTATCATCTTTTTGATTGCAGAAGACATTCTCACCCTATTCCTTCTTTCATTATGCTGCCCATTTATTCACCGGTCTTTAACGCCAACACCAGGTCCATTCTGATAATTCTAATCCACGCCATCAGAAGCGAAAATGCAGTCGATGCCAGTACGATCACGATCGCCATCGCATATGTGGCCCGATCAATGACCAATGGCAAACGGTACAATTCCGTTTCCATTTTGGTCACAAAGCCAGAAGCCATCAAATAACCCAGACCACAGCCCAGCGGCAGGGCCACCAGAACAACAACACCAATTTCACCGAATAATATGGCCGCCACTTCCTCGCGGGTCATACCGATCACTCTCAAGGTCCCCAATTCCCGCGCACGCTCTGCAAAGGTAATTCTCACCATATTGTAAATCACGCCAAAGGCAATGAGGCCGGAAAAGGCCACATTAAAGAACGTCATGATCGAAATGTTTTCACGGACTGTGTCTTCAAACGCCTCCCACACCGCGGCCATCAGGGTCGACCCAATAATTGCAGGGATATTTTTCACATCGGCAAAAAAAGCATGTGACAATTGCTCATCCAATAAAAGGGCCGCGCCGCTAATACGCGGGGACTGATCCAAAAGCGCGTTCATTTCAAATAGGTCAATATAAGCCGATGTCCCCAAAAACCCTTCGACAATCCCCGCCACGGGCACATGTAACGTTGGCCGACTTTCATTCAAAACATCAATCTGTACCGTTTGGCCGACTTGCACCCCCAATTTTTTTGCTAATGCAACAGACATCATCACACCTTGTTCAGGGATGTCGACATTACGTAGTTCTTCATTGACCAACCGCTGCAAACTGGCACCGGATGCCAAACCGGAAAGCGATGTGCGATGATGACGGTTCTTATAACGGAACCGCACATCTAAATGCCGCAGAGGTTCAACACGCAAAACGCCGGGCAAATGTGCCAATTCATCCACAGCACGCATCGGGCGTGGCTCATTAAATGTCACTGACAGGTCTTCCCGATTAATCACTTCAAACTGGACATTCATCATATGGTCCATGGAATCCATCATAAATGCCGACATGATATACAACCCCAAAGCCAGAGAGATCCCTGCACAGGAAATACTGACACGCATCGGTTGGCGGGCCAAAGAACGCATGATGATCCGCGCGGGCTGTGACAATAATTGTTTCAGCCCTATTCGCTCTAAAAATAACGGCTTGTATGCCGGGGGCACTTCAGGGCGCATCGCTTCGGCCGGGGGTAATGTAACCGCACTTCGTACGGCTGACAGGGCCCCCAATACGGCCGCCAGCCCACAGAACACCGTTCCTACCAACAGCGTTTTCGTATCCAGACTATATTGCAGTATCGGGAAATGAAAAAAACGTGTGTACATTTTTGTCAGGCCATACCCCATCCATGCCCCGACAGCACTGCCGATAATGCTACCCATCAACACAATCAGCAGAATAAATTTCAAATAATGCGCGCCCACGGCCCTATTGGAATAACCGTTCGCCTTCATGGTGCCGATGATATCTCGCTGGGTTTTGATTTGCCGCGACAGGACCACATTGAGCAAAAAAGCCGCCACCGCTAGAAAAATCGCGGGAATCAGCGTTCCCATCGTTTGTAATTGTTCAAATTCGTTTTCCAGGAACCAATTGGACAACTGATCGGACTGGTCATAAGGCGTGAGGCTGCCGTAAGGGGATAACAACACGTCTATTTTATCCATAATCTCGGCCGCATTGGCGCCATGGGAAAGCTGGACTGACAGATCATTAAAAGCCCCGTCCAGATCTACCATTGCCTCCAGGGCATGGTGGCTCATCCAGAAGACACCAAAGCGCCTATCGTCCGGCATAACGCCCCCCGGCGGCATGGCGTAGACATATTCCGGAGACAACACCACCCCAACAATCGTCAGTAGCTGGCGTTTGCCATTGATCAGCATGGAAACCCTGTCCCCCAAACGCAGGCCGTGAGCCTGCACAAAACTTTCGTTCGCCAGAACCGCCCCCGACTCTCGCGGGGATAGCATCCGACCCTGACGCAGATATAAACGGTTCATTGGGGCATCATAACCATCCGGTACAGATAGGACCGTGCCCGTTGCCGGTTCCACCATACCGGGAATATCCAGCAATACCCCATAGCGAATACGGGCAAAAACCTTATTCACACCTTCAATCGCCTCTACCCGTGCCGCCATCCCCAGAGGCGCGCGTTTTAACGAGACAAAAAGATCAGCAAAACCATAACGATCGTAATAAATGTCGCGGGTGTCGCGTAAAGACAGTAAATTGCTGGTTGTCATAACATACATGGCCACACCGCAGGCCATCACCAGCATAATTGCCAGGACTTGCTCCCAACTTCGCCATAATTCCCGAATGAGTTTGCGATCCAGAACGCGCATTTTTACCACTTTATCTCTGCGGGAGAGAGCCGTTGTGCATTACGTTCTTCCCGGCCGACGCGGCCATCAATGAAACCGATAACCCGATCAGCCATATGCGCAATCGCCGCATTATGTGTGATAATAGCAACGGTGGTATTGAACTCACGGTTAATCTGTTCCAATACCTCTAAAACGACAACTCCCGTCTTCTGGTCGAGCGCCCCGGTCGGTTCATCACACAACAAAACGGCCGGATTCTTCGCGATCGCCCGGGCAATGGCGACACGCTGTTGTTCACCGCCAGAAAGCTGAGCAGGAAAATGATGACGACGTTTTGCTAACCCCACTACCTCCAACGCTGTGGCAGGCTCCATCGGTGCATCCGCAATATCGGTCACCAAAGCGACATTTTCCTCTGCCGTCAGGCTGGGCACTAAATTATACGCCTGAAATACAAAGCCGATATGGTGGCGGCGATATTGGGTCAATTGCCCCTCTGTCATTTGCCCCAAGGCCTGTTCCTGAAAGAAAATCTGTCCACTCGTCGGTGTGTCCAACCCTCCCAGAATGTTTAAGAAAGTGGATTTTCCACTACCGGACGGCCCTAAAAGGACCAATAATTCACCAGCTCTAATTTGTAATGTGACCCCGCGCAAGGCATCTACCACCGTCTCGCCCGCCTGATATTGCTTCGTCAGGTTTTCAATATCATAGATTATTTGACTTTGGCTCATGCGCGGTCCTTTTCTTCCCGGCAGAATGTAACATAGCCCCATCCCCCTCCCAATTGATAAAGATCAGTTTTTTACTGTTAAATATGCCCCTCCTTTCGCATCAGACATAAAAAAGGCGGGCAATGCCCGCCTTTTTTACAAAGATATTTTATGCACTATGCATCATATTAACCCAAAGAAACAGGTGCTTACTGGCCCAGATTCTCATTGGCAAAGTCCCAATTCACCAGGTGCGTCAGGAAAGTCTCAATATATTTTGGACGCAAATTCTGGAAATCCAGATAATAGGCATGTTCCCATACATCAATTGTCAACAATGCCTTTTGACCATGCGCCATTGGCAAATCGGCATTACCTGTTTTGGTGACTTTCAATTTGCCGTTGTCCAGTACCAACCATGCCCAACCACTGCCAAATTGTGTCGTCGCTGCCGCCGTAAATTCTTTGACAAAATTCTCATATGACCCGAAATCTTCGTCAATTTTCGCGGCGATCGCCCCGGTCGGCATACCACCGCCATTTGGTGACATGGATTGCCAGTAAAAACTGTGATTCCAGATCTGCGCCGCATTATTAAAAATGCCCACTTTATCCGCATCACCGGCAACTTTGATAATTACTTCTTCCAATGTCTGACCGGCAAGGTCTGAACCCTCCAGAAGATTATTTAAATTTGTCACATAACTGTTGTGATGTTTCCCATAGTGAAAGCTCAGCGTATGAGCCGTGATATGAGGTTCCAAAGCATCTTGTTCATAGGGGAGAGGTGGCAGTTCAAAAGCCATTTACGCATTCCTTTACGCTACTGATACAATTCTTTCTCAAGCCCTTTGTCGTTTGGACCTATAGCGTCTTAACAACATTTCTATTGCAAGACGTTATCGGTCGTATAATGCCCACATGCTGTTTCCATAAAAGGCACGCTTATGTTTTCGACAACTAGCCCTGCATATATCATATAAAAATTTTAAAAATCAATGTGCTATTTCTTTTATGGGATGAATTCTAAACTATCTGCCTAGCACTATTCCCGTCCGGCTCTACGACCAATGTGTAATTGCGCGCTGCTATGGTTTTTCATCATATATACCCTTAAATACAAAAAATTTAAGGAGGCTCCTTAATGCCCGGGAACAATCAAAAGTCAGGCTATTTTGATGCCTACGAACACGCCCATCGTGACCCAGAAACCTTCTGGGCTGAACAAGCCGAAAAAGTACATTGGTTTAAAAAATGGGACCGGGTGTTAGATAATGACAATCCCCCCTTCTCCCGCTGGTTTGTCGGCGGGCAGACAAATACCTGCTATAACTGCCTCGACCGCCATGTTGAACAGGGACGCGGTGAACAAAATGCCCTTATTTATGATAGTCCCGTCACAGGGCAGATACGCCATTACAACTATCGAGAACTGCGCGACCAGGTTGCCCTTTTTGCCGGGGCATTGGTGGAATTAGGGATTACCAAAGGTGACCGGGTCATTCTCTATATGCCGATGATCCCGGAAGCCCTGATCGCAATGCTGGCCTGCGCGCGTATTGGGGCTATTCATTCGGTGGTCTTTGGCGGTTTTGCGGCCCATGAATTGGTCAAACGTATTGATCATGCACAGGCTAAATTAATTATCTCCGCGTCATGCGGCATCGAAAACACACGGGTTATTCCCTATAAGCCTCTGCTGGACGAAGCAATTGATATGGCGGAAACGCCCCCCGAACACACCATCATTTTGCAACGCCCCGATCATTATATGGCCGAACTCCATCCTGGCCGTGACATTCTCTGGGAAGATGCACTGGACCGCGCCCAGCCGGCCGACTGTGTGGTTTTAGAGGCCACAGACCCGCTTTATATTCTATATACCTCTGGCACAACCGGCCACCCCAAAGGGGTCATTCGTGACCATGGAGGACATATGGTTGCCATGAACTGGACCATGGAAAATGTCTATGGCGTAACGCCGGGCGAAGTCTATTGGGCGGCCTCTGATATTGGCTGGGTCGTGGGACATTCTTATATTATATACGCGCCTTTGCTGGCCGGATGCACAACCGTTATGTTTGAAGGAAAACCTGTTGGCACACCAGACGCCGGGACATTCTGGCGTGTTATCAGCGATCACAAAGTAGCTGTGATGTTTACAGCACCAACCGCTTTACGCGCTATCAAACAACAAGATCCCGACGGCGATTTTATCAAGAAATATGACCTGAGCCATTTCAGAGCACAGTTTCTAGCAGGCGAACGGGCCGATCCACCCACCGTCAAATGGGCAGAAGAACATTTAAAAGTACCTGTTATTGACCATTGGTGGCAAACAGAGACGGCCTGGACTGTGGCCGGAAACTATATGGGCCTCGGTCTGCTGGACTTCAAATACGGTAGCCCCGGGCTTCCGGCCCCGGGTTATGACATTCATATACTGGATGAGGCCGGGCATGACCTGCCCCCCGGAAAAACCGGGGCTATTGTTATCAAACAACCCCTTCCCCCCGGCACATTACAAAGCTTATGGCGTAATGATGAAGGATACGTGGAAAAATATTACACTGAATTTCCCGGTTATTATCAAACCGGTGATGCTGGCCATATGGATGAAGACGGTTACGTTTATGTGATGGGCCGTACAGATGACATTATTAATGTCGCCGGTCACCGTCTCTCTACTGGGGCTATGGAAGAGGAACTCGCGGGCTTGCCGGAAGTCGCTGAATGTTGTGTTTTTGGCGTCGATGACAAACTCAAAGGCCAAATACCCATCGGGTTTTTAGTCTTAAAAGCAGGCATTGACCGCGACCATAACGAAATTGTGCAAGAAGCAATACAGTGCATCCGCCACAATATCGGTCCCGTGGCCGCCTTCAAAACAGCAGCAATTGTTAAACGCTTGCCCAAAACACGTTCCGGGAAGATATTACGCGGCACGCTGCAAAAAATTGCCAATGGCAGCGATTGGAAAATGCCCGCCACGATCGATGATCCCGCGACTTTGGACGAAGTCAGTGAAACCCTGAAGACTTTGGGCTTCCCGGTATAGCATCATTACAATCTCTCCTATGCAGCAGATGTGTCCCGCGCGGCACATCTGTTATTTCATTAATTTATTGTTATTTAACAAATACTTACAACTACATTCGACTAAAGTTAGCTGTCTTTCCCACGCCCCCTTTGATAGGGTTTTCTCATCACTATAAATGGATGAAAACAACAATAGGGTGGCTACTATGAGCGATTCACATAGTGCACAAGCTAAACAATACTGGAAGGAAAACATCCGCACGGTGTTACTCCTTCTTAGCGTTTGGTTCACTGCATCATTTATCCTCGGCATTTTGCTGGTCGATGAATTAAATACAATCCGCTTTTTCGGCTTCAAACTTGGTTTCTGGGTTGCTCAACAAGGGGCGATCTATGTCTTTGTGGCCTTAATCTTCATCTACGTATCGGCGATGAACAAACTCGACCACAAATATCAGGTGGATGAGGATCAGGACGATTACGTTCCCGATGAAGACTATTACCACATCGAAGAATCAAAAGCGGAATAGTTGAGGGAGCTGAAAAATGGACGCACAATTACTCACCTATATCTTTGTAGGCGTAACATTTACGCTCTACATCGGTATCGCGATCTGGTCTCGTGCCGGATCAACAGATGACTTCTATGTTGCAGGGGGGGGCGTACCTCCACTCGCAAATGGAATGGCAACGGCGGCGGACTGGATGTCTGCGGCATCTTATATTTCGATGGCGGGGATCATTTCCTTTGTCGGTCAGGATGGGGCCGTCTACCTGATGGGGTGGACAGGCGGTTACGTACTGTTGGCATTGTTGCTGGCACCTTATTTGCGGAAATTTGGTAAATATACGGTTCCTGATTTTGTTGGTGACCGGTATTACTCTGATCTGGCCCGTTTGGTCGCCGCGATCTGCGTGATCTTTATTTCCTTTACCTATGTCGCCGGGCAAATGCGCGGGGTCGGCATCGTGTTCTCACGCTTCTTACAGGTTGATATTAACACCGGCGTGGTCATTGGTATGGCCGTGGTCTTTATCTATGCCGTGTTAGGCGGGATGAAAGGCATTACCTATACCCAGGTGGCACAATATTGTGTGCTCATTTTTGCCTTTATGGTCCCGGCGATATTCATTTCCCTGTTAATGACAGACAACCCTATTCCACAATTGGGTTTCGGCAGCACCATGTCTGATGGGTCAGGCGTGTACCTGCTTGATAAACTGGATGGGCTCTCGGAACAGTTAGGCTTTAACACCTATACCGAAGGCAATAAGTCCACCATTGATGTCTTCTTCATAACGGCGGCATTAATGGTGGGAACAGCAGGCCTCCCTCACGTGATTGTGCGTTTCTTCACTGTACCGAAGGTTCGTGATGCACGTATTTCTGCGGGATATGCCCTGTGCTTTATCGCCATTCTTTACACCACAGCACCGGCTGTCGCTGCATTTGCCCGTGTGAACCTGATTAATACGGTCAGCAACGCCTCTTATGCGGAAACACCAGAGTGGTTCAAAAACTGGGAAGACAGCGGCCTGATCGCCTGGAATGATAAAAACGGTGATGGCAAAATTCAATATACTGCTGGAAAATCCTTCACAGGGAAGCCCAGCTTTGCTGAAGCACGCGGAAGCAATGGCGAACGCCTGTTGACGAATGCGCCGACAGACAACACCAATGAACTCTACATCGACCGCGATATCATGGTGCTGGCTAATCCGGAAATCGCCAAACTTCCCAACTGGGTCATCGCATTAGTCGCCGCCGGGGGATTGGCCGCAGCCTTATCTACGGCCGCTGGCTTATTGTTGGTGATTTCCACGTCAATATCCCATGACCTGCTGAAAAAGGTGTTTATGCCGGAAATCAATGACAAACAGGAATTGATGTTTGCCCGGTTAGCCGCAGCAGCAGCCATCGGTGTCGCCGGTTGGTTCGGCATTAACCCGCCCGGCTTTGTGGCACAAGTGGTGGCCTTTGCGTTCGGTCTGGCCGCAGCCTCTTTCTTCCCGGTCATCCTGATGGGTATTTTCTACAAACGGATGAACCGTGAAGGGGCGATCGCTGGCATGTTAACCGGCCTCATCTTCACCTTCAGCTACATTGTCTACTTCAAGTTCATTAGCCCTGAACTAAACAATGCTGAACATTGGTGGTTTGGTGTTTCTCCAGAAGGCATCGGGACCCTAGGAATGATCTTTAACTTCATCGTATCCTATGTGGTTTCCATGGTAACCGCTCCTCCTCCACAGGACGTGCAGGACATGGTGGATGACATCCGTATCCCGCAAGGGGCCGGGGCCTCATATCACCACCATCTATCGCACTGATATTCAAAACACTGCAAGGCAGGGTATCACCTGCCTTGCAGGCCTTCGGGCCAACACCTATAGTAGAGGGGAGAAAAAATGACATACGAACTTGCCGAAAATATTCTATTGATCGTGGGCTTAATCGTTATGGGATGGTCCATGTATCGTTATTTCAGCAGAACAAAAGACAAAAGCCTGATTAAAAAAATATGGTTTGGTAAACTACAACTGACAAAAAACGAATATCTGCTAAACAGAATAGGGTTATATCTGGTCGTCATGGGCATCGCCGTACGGTTTATTAATAATCTTTATATCGCTTAAAAAAGAACCGTTCTGACGTCAGTAAACCAATCGCCCACATATAAAAAACAGGGCTGCGGGGAGGGTTTACGGGTTAATGAATATTCTACAGGACTGGACCGTCATCTTTGTAGCACTAGCGTATATCGCGGTGCTGTTTGCATTGGCCTATTGGGGGGAAAAGCGCCCTGAACTTGATCGTCATCCTGTCCTCCGCCCGCTGATCTATGCCTTATCATTAGCCGTTTATTGTACATCATGGACGTTCTTTGGCGCCGTTGGGACCGCGACAGCAGGGGGATGGGAATATCTGGCCATTTACCTGGGACCGATATTACTATTTATTTTTGGGCATTCTTTTTTACAGAAACTCGTCCAAACGGGTAAAAACCAACATTCATCTTCTATTGCTGACTTCATCGCCGCACGTTATGGCAAAAGCCAGAAACTCGCTGCATTGGTAACCGTCATTGCTGTTATGGGCTCCCTGCCTTATATCGCTCTGCAATTAAAGGCCGTGGCCATGAGTTTCCACGTCCTGACCGCCGCCAATGAAAGTCACTTCCTCAAAGGGTTATCCACATCTGCCAATGACACAGCATTTATTGTCGCCCTGACCTTGGCCCTGTTTTCAATTCTGTTCGGGACCCGTCATCTTGACGCAACAGAACATCACCGCGGCCTGATTTTAGCCGTGGCCTTCGAATCTATCGTCAAACTTGTCGCCCTTACGGCCGTAGGACTTTTTGTCATTTTTGGCATTTTTAAGGGTTTTGGCGGCCTCAGCACCGCACTAGAACAACTCAATGCGGAACGACAATTATTTTCCCGAAACCAATTCAATATGGAATTCTTTACGCTCATGTTTCTCAGCATGGGGGCTATTTTTTGTCTTCCCCGGCAATTTCACGTGGCCGTTGTTGAATGTAATAACCCCGGGGATATGCGTCACGCCCGCTGGCTGTTTCCCCTTTACCTCATCCTGATCAGTCTGGTCATTATTCCCATCACGATCGGCGGTTTGGCCGCGCTGGAAAGCGGGCAACATAACCCGGATAGTTTCGTCCTGGAACTTCCCCTGCAATATGGGGCGGAATGGCTGGCGGTTTTGGTCTTTATTGGTGGCTTTTCCGCCGCCACTGGCATGGTGATTATTGCCACTCTCACCCTCAGCACCATGATCTCTAATGATATCGTCATGCCGATATTACTGCGTATCCGTGGACTAAAGCTGGATCAACGCCAGGATCTCAGCGGTATTTTATTACTAGTGAGGCGGGCAACTATTCTTTTGCTAATGATGTTGGCTTATTGGTACTTCATGGGCGGATCTGAACGGGCCTTGGCACGGATCGGTGTCTTATCATTTGCCGCAGCGGTTCAATTTGTACCCGCCGTCATCGGGGGGCTTTACTGGTCACGCGGACACCGCCGCGGGGTCGTCTACGGCCTGACAATCGGCTTTCTTGTCTGGCTTTATACACTGTTACTGCCATCATTAGACACCGGTATTGCCCCATTAATGGCCGACCCGACTGGTAACGCGTTCAGTGTTAGCTGGCTAAACCCTGATGGTCTGTTCGGTACAATACAAGTCAACGACCTTACCCTTGGTGTTTTTTGGAGCCTGCTGACCAATACCCTGTTTTACATCATTTTTTCACTGTCAGCCCGCCCACAGATCATTGACCGGGTACAGGCCAGCCGATATGTCAGTTCTGCATCATCAGTGACAGAAAAAGCTGAGCAGCTCCCGAAAAATATCACAGCGAAAGTTGCCGACCTGCGATTGCTCTGCGAAAAATTTATAGGTGTCCAGGGAACCCGAAAAGCATTCCAGCTGTACGAACAGGAAACAGGCCATAATTTACGCGAACGTGCGCCTGTAACCCCTGCACTCATCAGTTATACGGAATCGCAGCTGGCCAAAATTCTGGGCGCAGCAGTCGCTCACCGTATTTTGTATTCAGCACTCGCCGGTAGCGATATTCATATTGAAGATGTTGTGTCGTTGCTTGACGAAACATCACAAGAATTACAGTTCCGTGGCGAATTATTACACGTTACGTTGGAAAACATCTCTCAGGGGATATCCGTTGTTGATAAAGACATGCGCCTAGTCGCTTGGAATCGTCATTATCTGGAACTGTTTGAATTCCCTGAAGGTTTTATCCACGAAGGTAAAAATATCGAAGACATCATCCGTTATAATGCCGAACGCGGGGAATGTGGCCCCGGTGAAGTGGAAGAACAGGTCCGTATCCGCCTCAGCCACCTCCAAGGGGGCAAAGCCCATAATTACATCCGTTACCGGCCTAATGGACGTGTGCTACAAAATCATGGCAATCCTATGCCCGGAGGTGGCTACGTTACCTCTTTCACAGACATTACCGAACTGAAACGCATTGAAGAGGCCTTGCGCGAACGCGAACAAAGTATCCGTTTTTACATGGACAATGTTCCGGCACTTATCACCTATGTCGGCCGCGATGAACGACTCCTGTTCGCCAACAAAGCATTTGAACGCACCTGGAATCCCCGCGGCGGATCCCTGGTCGGGAAAACCATTCGTGAGGTCGTCGGTGAAAAAGAATATGCGCTGCGAGAACCCCACATTCACGGCGCCTTAGACGGGCGCAAACAGACTTTTGATATTGAACTGCATCAATCAGGGGCAGATCTGCGCTTCGCACAAGTCATTTATGTCCCGCAAATTGATAGTAACGGTCATGTCCTGGGCTTCTTCTCCCTCTATCAGGACATCACCGCACGCCGCAAGGCGGAAACCGCCCTGCAAGAAGCCTATGAAACGCTGGAGGCCCGAGTTAAAGAACGCACACAGGCCCTATCGATACTGAATAAAGATATGCAGCGTGAAATTATGGAAAAAGAGGCCCTGGCCGATGCGTTACGCGATGCCGTCAAAAAAACCGAGGACGCCACAGAAAGTAAAACCCGCTTTCTTGCCGCGGCAAGCCATGACCTGTTGCAACCCTTGAATGCCGCCCGGCTCTTTGCCTCCTCACTGGAAGAAGACTTACACCAAAGCAATGCACCCCATGCAGAAACAGCCCGCAATATCATTAGTTCACTTCAGGCCGCGGAAAAACTACTGCGCGCCTTGCTGGATATTTCCAAATTGGACGCGGGCGCACTGACGCCGAATGTAACCGACTTTAATATCGCGGAATTGCTTGACCCGCTGGCAATTGAATTCACGGCCCTTGCCTCTGATAAAGGACTTGGTTTCCGGCATGTCCCCTCTACCGCCATCATTCGTTCTGACCGCGGTTTATTAATGAGCGTCCTGCAAAATCTGCTTTCTAATGCCCTTCGTTATACACAAAATGGAAAAATCTTGATCGGGTGCCGTTGTGCTGGCGATCGTCTCCATGTGGATGTGATTGATACTGGGATTGGCATCCCTGCAAATAAACAAAAAGAAATATTCAAAGAATTCCACCGTCTAAACGGCCATGACACCACAGAGGATCGCGGCATTGGACTGGGGCTCGCCATCACCGAACGTATCATTAACATGCTAGGTCATCACATCTCTGTATATTCCACACCCGGCCAGGGTAGCCGTTTTCGCGTCACCTTGCCCCTGGTCGGGAGACGCCGTCACGAGCCCTCTTCACACTCTACCCCCAACTGGAAAGTGGGCAATAAACTGGCCGGTATGACCGTTCTGTGTATTGATAATGAACCCAGCATCCTAGACGCCATGCGTGACTTGCTGCACCGCTGGCAATGTCATGTCCTAACCGCCCATGATATGGTCGAAGCAACCCAAGCCACCACTGACCCGAATGTCATAGACCTCATACTGGCTGATTATCATCTGAATGACGGGGTCACAGGACTGGATGTTATGCGGGAATTGCGCCGGTCTGCGAAGCAACCTATTCCCGGTATTTTGATCACAGCGGATCAATCAGAAAAGGTGGCGGAACAAGCCGCATTGGAAGGTTATCAAATATTACATAAACCTGTAGAGGCTGCCGCCCTGCGGGCATTAATGTCACAAATAGCCCGTCAACAATAACGGTCAAACCGCAAATTCTGACAATCCTTTGCTATCGCCTGACTATGCGTCGCTAAACTGATCCACCTCAACATCTAGCTGCGCTGCCATAATTACGGCCTGCGTACGCGTGTTGACCTGTAACTTTTTAAAAATCGCCGTGACATGGGCTTTAATCGTTGCTTCGGACACACCCATATTATACGCAATTTGTTTATTCAATAACCCATCAGTCAAACCGATCAGAACGCGCATTTGCGCGGGCGTCAGACTCGCAAGACGGGCCGCATTTTCCATCTCTTCATCATCCAGACTCTGCAGTTCTTCCTCGACCCCTTCCGGCATCCAGATATCTCCCGCCATAATCGCCTGTATCGCGTAGGATATTTGTGGCAACGGGGTTGATTTCGGAATAAATCCGGCCGCCCCATATTCAATGGCACGATGAATGGTCTTTGCCTCTTCACTTGCGGATACCACCACCACCGGCAACGATGGATGGTCATGCCGAAACATAATCAATCCGGAAAAACCATGACTATCGGACATATGTAAGTCCAGCAATAACAGGGATATATTCCCCGATTGCTGAACCTCTTTTTGCGCCTCTGTTAATGAATTGACTTCATAAATTTCCGCATCGGGAAAGACTTTTGCCACGGCCTGACTTAACGCCACGCGGAAAAGCGGATGGTCATCCGCAATCAATATTTTTTTCGCTGTCATGTATCCTCCCCATCATATTATGATCTATGAAGCAGCCCTCCCCGACTGACCGCACAGATTACAGCGTGATAACTCGCCCCTTGGTTCCGCATTGTTTCGCAATATGTTAATACTACGCCTTATCTCCTTTTGTCACAATGGCCAGATAAAATAAGACAGCCAAAAAAGGCGCCCGAAGGCGCCTTCTTAAAATTTATATTCTGCCTTTAACGGTTCATTCGGTTCTCAATTAAATTGTCAACAACCGACGGATCCGCCAACGTTGATGTATCGCCAAGATTACTGAAATCGTCCTCAGCAATTTTGCGCAATATCCGCCGCATAATTTTACCCGACCGCGTTTTAGGTAACCCCGGCGCAAATTGAATGAGGTCCGGTGAGGCAATAGGGCCTATTTCGTGACGAACCCATTTTTTCAAATCATCACGCATAGGTCCTGACCCTTCCAGTCCGGCATTCAGCGTCACATAGACATAAATGCCCTGCCCTTTTACAGGGTGCGGATAACCGACTACTGCGGCCTCTGATACCAGTTCATGGGCCACCAATGCACTTTCAATTTCGGCGGTCCCCATACGGTGGCCGGATACATTCAGCACATCATCCACGCGCCCCGTAATCCAGTAATAACCGTCTTCGTCACGACGACAGCCATCACCTGTGAAGTATTTCCCGGGATAGGTAGAAAAATAGGTCTGAATAAACCGTTCATGGTCGCCATAAACAGTCCGCATCTGTCCCGGCCAACTATCAATAATACATAGATTACCCTCTGCTGCCCCGTCCAGAACCTGTCCGTCTCCATCCACAAGCTGCGGCTGCACCCCGAAGAACGGCCGTGTGGCCGACCCGGGCTTTAAGGCCGTTGCCCCGGGAAGCGGCGTAATTAAGATGCCGCCTGTTTCCGTCTGCCACCACGTATCAACGATGGGGCAATGCTCCTTGCCGATTTTTTCGTAATACCAACGCCAGGCTTCCGGGTTAATCGGCTCGCCCACAGATCCCATTACGCGAAGAGAGGACATATCCTGCCCTTCGATAAACTGGTCACCCGCCCCCATCAAGGCCCGGATGGCTGTTGGGGCTGTGTAAAAAATATTGACCTTATGTTTTTCGATAACATGCCAAAAACGGGAGGCATCGGGATAGGTCGGCACACCTTCAAATACCAATGTTTGTGCCCCGTTCGCCAATGGCCCATACACGATATAGCTATGGCCTGTCACCCACCCCACATCGGCCGTACACCAATAAACCTCGCCATCACGGTAATCAAACACATATTCATGTGTCATGGAGGCATAAACCATATAGCCGCCCGTCGTATGCAAGACACCTTTTGGCTGGCCCGTAGACCCGGATGTATAAAGAATAAACAGCGGATCTTCTGCGTTCATTTCTTCCGGTTCACAGCTGCTTGACGCTTCTGACATCATTTCGTGATACCAAACATCACGTCCTGCTTCAAAATTGATATGCTGACCGGTATGACGGATAACAACCACCGTGTCCACACCCTCGGCCTTGGTTAAGGCTTCATCTGTATTCGCTTTCAAAGGGATGGTACGACCGCCGCGGACCCCTTCATCTGCTGTAATCACACAAGTAGACTGGCAATCTGTGATCCGCCCCGCAAGAGCGTCCGGCGAAAACCCCCCAAACACAACAGAATGCACCGCCCCGATACGCGCGCACGCCAGCATGGCATAGACTGCCTCGGGAATCATCGGCATATAAATCGTTACACGGTCACCTTTTTTCACCCCGCGGGCCCGCAAAACATTAGCAAACTTGCAAACCTGCTCATAGAGCTCCTGATAAGTGATATCTTTGGAAAATGACGGATCATCTCCTTCAAAAATAATCGCCGTTTGCGCCGCACGGTCAGGTAAATGTCTATCAACACAATTGTAGCAGGCATTTAACGTGCCATCTTCAAACCACTTGATATCCACATTCCCTGTATATGAGGTGTTCTTCACTTTGGTATAGGGTTTAAACCAATCCAGCCTTTTGCCGTGCTCTCCCCAAAACGCTTCGGGGTCATCCACAGACTGCTGATACATGGCCTGATACTGTTCATCGTTACATTTTGTGTCGGTTTTCCAATCTGTTTGGACCGGATAGATTATCTGCTCAGTCATTTGTTATCCCCGTATATTTTCTACAGGAGCCCATGGCTCATTATACTCTTGGCTTTTCAATAGCATGTCGCACCCTCGCATAAGAGTATGCCAAAATTTTACGCGATCATTCTAATTAATTTTTCCACATTTCGGTCGTGGACTAAATATTAATCTTCCCAATTTTCGAGCCTAGGTGAATTAGACATTAGTCGAAGCAATCCCGCCATACACCCTTTATTTCCGGGGCATTCAGCCATCTTTCCTGCCGTTCTACGACTAATTGCCAATATCATCTGCCCCCCACAATAAGAATAATTTTCATATCACAGATTGCATTGCACAAAACTGGGAGGTAATAATATGCAACCGAAACAACGCAGATCACCTTTGCGCGCGGCCCTAATGGCATCCGCGGCCTTGGGCATGATATTGCCTGCAGGCATTGCCACCGCCGCCACCAATGCGGAACTCGAAGCCCGCATCAAACAACTTGAGACAATGCTGACAGACGTCAAAAATGAGCTCATCAGTCAAAAGCAGGCAACCGCTGACAACACCAAGCGTGTTGAAAAGGCGGAACAGGACAGCCGCAGCATCTATATGGGCAATACCAAGGTTGCTATTGGCGGCTACATCAAGGCAGACTTTATGGCCACACGCACCAGTGACGGCGCATTAGGACCAGGAAGCGCCGGCCGCGATTTTTATATCCCCGGCACTATTCCTGTCACGGGCGCACCAAGCGAAGGCTTTAACACGGATTTCTCCGGCAAGGAAACACGCCTCAATGTAAAAACAACAACGGACCTGAATGGCCATAAACTAGTTTCTTTTATTGAAATGGATTTCCATTTATCCCCCGGCGGTAACGAACGCGTCTCCAATAGTTACAACCCACGCATGCGCCATGCTTTTGTAAAATATGACAACTGGCTGTTTGGCCAAACATGGTCTACTTTCCAGGATGTCGCCGCACTGGCTGAAAATCTGGACTTTGTAGGACCAGCTGAAAGTACTGTTTTTGAACGGCAGCCCATGATCCGTTATTCCCGTGGCGGTTTTGATATCGCCCTGGAAAACCCGGAAACAACAGTAACCCCCTTCGGCGGTGGTGCGCGCATTGTTACGGATGACGGGGAAATGCCGGACGTTATTGTCCGCTACACCCATAAAGATGACTGGGGCCATGTGGCAGGGGCGGCGATCGTCCGTCAACTAACCTACGATGATAATATGGGAATTGATGACACCACCCTCGGATGGGGGGTTAGTCTGACCGGTAAAATCAAGGTCGGCAAAAAAGATGATATCCGCTTTATGGCAATAGGCGGGGAAGGCCTTGGTCGCTATCTGGGGCTGAACACTGCCAACGGTGCCGTCCTGGACGCTGCCGGGAATCTGAACGCTATTGGGTCATATGCCGGGAATATTTCTTATCGTCACTTCTGGAACGACAAATGGCGCTCCAATCTGACACTGGGTGCTTTCTGGGCAGATAACAGCACCGCTCTCACTGGTCTTGGTGTTACCAAAGAAGTCCAAAGTGTCCACGTTAACTTGCTTTATTCCCCGGTGCCCAAAGTTACACTTGGCGCAGAATATCTCTACGCGCGGCGTGAACTGGAAAGTACAGCAGACGGCGATATGAGCCGCGTACAGTTTTCTGCCAAATACGGTTTCTAAGACACCTGTATCTCCCCCCACTGGACTTGTTCCCGGTGACTTACAGGTGTACTACTGGCCGGCTCCTTATCCCCCAAGGAGCCGGTTCTTTTTCTATATCCCTGATTTTATAAACTGGTTTTTATAAACTGGCCGTGCTCAATCCTGCTTTATCAACATTCGAGCCGCCTCACGTGCCAACAGCGCGGCGGTAGAGATGCCATGACGCATGACCCAAAACCGGCAACACCGCAAATAAGCCCAGCAAACCTGAAAGTAAGGATAACCCTGTCAGCAGTGCAATAATCACGCACCAGACAATCATGGGACGCGGATTGGCAACGACGACTTTAACGCTGGTGACCATTGCCGTGACAAAGTCAACTTCCCGGTCATACAACATAGGAAAAGACACCACAGAAAAAGAAAAAACCGCCAAGGCAATAACCGCTCCCACGCCATTACCAATAAGCAGAAACAGCCACCCGCTGGGCGTTGTAAAAATATAGTTGATAAGCTCCGTCGCGCTCATGGATTTCATGCCTAAAAAACCAAACGACAGTAACGCCGCAATATCCATCCAGATGATGAGCGAAAACCCTGTCACCAGGGCCATCCATCCCAGATCCCGGCCACCTGCTTCACGCACCGCGCCTAATACGCCCCCCCAACTTAATGTCTTTTCCTGTTCCAGCAAATCACTAACGGCGTAGAATCCCGTTGCGATAAAAGGCCCGATCAGCGCAAAGCCCGCCGCCAATGGATAGACCAAAAAAGGCAGGTCAAAATGCAGCAGAAGGATAATCAATATCCAACCGCCCAGGGCATAAATCCCGGCAAACGCCAGTCCGTATAGGGGGGCGGCCCGAAAGTCCCGCAATCCGGCGGCAATGGCCGCAAGAATATCATTATAAGTTACAGGTAAGACCTCTGGCCCTATCTCCCCACGGCGTGACGTCTCCGCCTTTTTCGCCTTATTGGTTGCTGCCTTCGTCATTTTCGCCTCCCCGCTACTGATGATGACATCCCACAAAATATTTTCACGACCCGACATTTCCGATCGCACGATATTGCGGAGTATAGCCTATCTTTGTAATGACGGGAATGCATCGTATGGTGATCGGCATCAGTACCCGGCGCATCTATCCAGCGAATTTATAATGGACACCAATCGTGCTTATGCCCCCGTTATGTTCCCCCGTTGTGTTCTCCTGTGCCGTTACCTCCATGTTGTTATCCAAAGGCCTGCACAAACATGCGTAATGCGACAACAAACAGGAAAAGGCCGAACAGAACACTTAACATGCGCGCCGTCAGGGCATGTGCGACTTTGGCACCCAACGGCGCCATCCACACCGTCATCGGAGAAATAATCAAAAACCCCACCAGATTAACATAGCCCACAGACCCCGGGGGACGCCCCGCGACATCCCAACCCGCCACCATAAAACCAAATGTACCCGGCAGGCTAATAAACAGCCCAAATAACGCTGCCGTTCCCACCGCCCGATGAACAGACTGCCCCATCAACGTCATCAGTGGCACAGCCACCGTCCCGCCGCCAATACCCATCATGCTGGACACAGCACCAATCCCTATGGGCAAAACGGGTGACAAAATACCCCGCGGCACATCATCAGCAATTTGTTTATTGTCCAGCGGCAACATCATCTTGACCGCGACCAATGCCGCCACCACACCAAAGATCACCGACAGCACCCGACTGTCAACCTGTGCCGCTGCCCAGACACCGATCACCGCCCCAAGGAAGATCGGCCCGGCCCATCGCCTCATTAAGCTGAAGTCCACCGCCTCACGGCGGTGATGGGCACGACTTGAAGAAAGGGATGTGGGAATAATCGTGGCCAATGATGTCGCCACAGCCACATGCATGCGTATGGCCGGGTCCACCCCCAACAACCCCAACGCAAATTCCAGTACAGGCACAATGACAATACCGCCACCGACCCCCAAAAGTCCCGCCAAAAGTCCTGCCGCTGCCCCTGTCGCAATCATCAAACCCAATAAGGGAACAAATTCAAGCACAGCGTTCATCATGATATCAGCATCTCGATATAACGCACCACCGCCTTTGGGTCGTTAACATCCAAAAGCGGCACGGTAGCCGCCAATGTCATATCATCTGTCGCAATGGCACAAACGGAGGGGTCATGAGGCGCCAGAAGCTCTTTGCCAACAGCAGGCCGATGCACTTCGATCTTGGGGATATCCCACCCTTTAAATCCTTCAACCAGCAAAATATCGACAGGTGACATTTTAGCGCATATCTCATCCAGGCCAATTTTCTCTGCCGGGGCAGCCTCATGCATCAAGGCCCATCGCTGATCCGACACCAGCATGACTTCCCCGGCCCCTGCCGTACGATGCCGATGACTGTCTTTACCCGGTTGGTCTATATCAAAATGGTGATGGCAATGTTTGACAACAGACACGCTATGCCCCCTCGCCTGCAAAAGCGGGATCACCTGCTCCATTAACGTCGTCTTCCCGCTGCCACTCCAGCCTGCAATCCCGATGACTTTCACGTTACCTCCCGCCTGTGCCGCTGTCTTTACATGACGTTAGCCGACCGGGAGTAACCTGTCATTATGTTCGCAACAAATAAATAGGGAAAAAGATGGTGCCGCTAGGTGGAATTGAACCACCGGCCTCATCATTACCAATGATGCGCTCTACCCCTGAGCTATAGCGGCCCGTCTTAGTCTTTGCAGTCGTATTAGGGCTGACCCAAATGATGCTCTGAACATGTTGCCCGGACACATCCCATGGATCGGCGCGGAATGTGCCATAGACTCTACCCTGACGCAAGCCCTATTATGATTTTGTCCTCCCGTTTATCAGCCCTCTTTCCTCCCCCTGAAAGATTGCTTATAACAGATAAAAAAGTGAAGTTTATAACGATATCACAGACTGGAAGACCCGGATGTCAAACACAGGAACCGGCCCTGCGCATAGAGGCAAAGCCCATAAACAAAAAATGCAGGATGATCGCGAAAAACGTCTGGCACAGGCTTTGCGCGATAATTTGCGCCGACGCAAAGCAGCAAAGCCTTCTACGGATTCCGAAATAGACCCCGAAGCACCCACGAAGCCTCGCCATCCCAACCCGTCCTAAGCGTTCTTGCCTCACCACCTGTGGTTAAGGTACAAACAATTCTCAACGAAGCTAACACAAGGAATACGGCCACCATGTCCATCATGTCTGATAAATGGATCCGGGAAAAATCATTGAACGAAGGCATGATCGAACCGTTTGTTGACCGCCAGTCCAATAAGGGGGTCATCTCCTACGGTTTATCCTCTTACGGTTATGACGCCCGGGTGTCAGAAGATTTCAAGATTTTCACCAATGTGGACTCCGCTGTGGTCGACCCGAAAGACTTTTCCCATCAAAGTTTTGTTGACCGGTCGGGGGACGTCTGCATTATTCCGCCGAATTCCTTTGCACTGGCCCGCACGGTTGAATATTTCCGCATCCCCGAGGATGTACTGGTGATTTGTCTGGGGAAATCCACCTATGCACGCTGCGGTATTATTGTGAACGTCACGCCGCTAGAACCCGGATGGGAAGGGCATGTCACACTGGAATTTTCCAACACAACGCCTTTGCCCGCAAAAATCTATGCCAATGAAGGAGCCTGTCAGTTTTTATTCCTGGAAGGAAATGAACCCTGTGAAGTCTCTTACAAAGACCGGGGTGGAAAATACATGGGGCAAACAGGTGTGACCCTGCCGCGTATGATGAAACACAAAAGCTGATAAGCCCGCCAAATCATACAGCGGCGATAATGACTGCCCTGCGCCCGGCCTCGCACGGCTCAATACAGAAAGCATAATCATGGAAAAAATCGTCATTCAGGGTGGGGCCAGATTAGAAGGGCAAATCCCTATAAGTGGGGCAAAAAATGCTGCCCTCCCGCTGATGGCCGCCAGTCTGCTGACATCAGATACGCTCACTTTGGGGAATATCCCTGATTTAGCGGATATCCGTACGTTGTCCCAGCTGCTAACGGCATTGGGAGTGGGATTAAATCATGAAAAAAGTGCGGAAAAAACGTCCCTTTCTTTTACCGCTAGGGATGTCTACAACACCACTGCCCCTTATGACATTGTCCGTAAAATGCGGGCCTCTATTTTGGTGTTAGGGCCTCTCCTTGCCCGTTTTGGGGAGGCAACAGTGTCCCTGCCTGGTGGTTGCGCCATTGGCAACCGGCCGATCGACCTGCACCTTAAAGGATTTGAAGATCTGGGCGCCGACATAGAATTGGCCGACGGCTATGTCAGGGCCACGGCCCCTAAAGGATTAAAAGGCGCGGTTGTTCATTTCCCGGTTGTCTCCGTCGGGGCCACAGAAAATATCCTGATGGCCGCGTGCCTGGCCGATGGGGAGACCGTTATTGAAAATGCCGCCCGTGAACCAGAAATTTCAGACCTTGCCCATTGTTTGCAAGCCATGGGGGCGCAGATCGAAGGGCTCGGCACAGAGCGTCTTGTCATACAGGGACAGCCACAATTACATGGCGCACAATATAATGTCATGGCCGACAGAATCGAAGCGGGTAGTTATATTGCGGCGGCCGCCATGACCCACGGCAAGATCGAAATATTAGGTCAGGACCTCCTGCCGATCATGACGGGCTTTGCCGATACTTTAAAGTCTGCCGGGGTCTCCCTCACCCCCACAGACGGCGGCATACTGGCCACATTAAAACGCCCAAAAGTCAAAGGACTAAATGTCGTCACACAACCCTATCCCGGTTTTCCTACGGATATGCAGGCGCAAATCATGGCCATGATGACATTATGTGACGGGGCGTCGGTCATAACCGAAACCATTTTTGAAAATCGTTATATGCATGTACCGGAACTGACCCGTATGGGCGCGGATATCACTGTACACGGATCAACGGCGACGGTTCGCGGCGTCAGTCACCTGACCGGGGCGCCAGTTATGGCAACGGATCTTCGGGCTTCTATGTCATTGGTCCTTGCCGGGCTCGCGGCAGAGGGAGAAACAACCGTGAATCGTATCTATCACCTTGACCGCGGTTATGAGCGTCTGACAGAAAAGTTATATGCGTGTGGCGCACGGATCCAACGCCAGAAAGCCGAAAATACATAAGGTTTGTGATAATATTTTCCGCATGATCGCGACAGGAATGAATATATATGGTCACTGCTCTTAAATTACGTGCGGAAGATAGCGTCGATTTGGCCGTTTTGGCGTCTTATCTGCAAGATGCTGTAGTGCAGGTCCGCGATATTGCCTGGCAACCGCAGCATCATCGATTCGCTATAATGCTGAACCGTTATGTCTGGGAACAAGACAACGTGACAGATACGGATGCAAACCAAGACCTAAGCATGAATACATGCCAACGCATTCGCACCGGACTTCATTTTAATGGGATCCTGAAGGTCAGCAGCCATGATCTCCCCCGTCACGATAAAAGCCATATTCTGGAACTTTTAACCATCAGTGGGGAAAAGGCAGAAAACGACCAGTATACCGTCACTCTTATCTTTGCAGGAGGTGGGGCCATTCGCCTGCATGCCGAATGTATTGAAGCATTAATGTCCGATATCGGTGACCCATGGCCGGCAAAATGCCTGCCGCACCACAAAATTCTGGACGAAATCCCGGCAAAAGACGTGTAATTTGCTCTCTTCTGCCGGAAAGCGTGATTTCACACTGGCAACTATGCCTACAATCCCTTACATAATGACGGCAGCAAACAAGCCCGTAACACTTATAGGCACTGGGCATTGATACGAACGTTAAGGAGAAGACAAGGTGTCTGGCAACGACCCGTTAGTCTTGGCATTGCCAAAGGGGCGTATTTTGAAAGAGGTCATGCCGATCATCCGCGCCGCTGGCATCGAACCGGAGGCCGCATTCGATGACCCGAAATCACGCAAGCTGAAATTCGAAACGAACCATTCTGATATACAAATCATTCGGGTGCGTAGTTTTGATGTGGCAACCTTTGTTGCCTTCGGCGCCGCCCATTTAGGCGTGGCTGGCAACGATGTGCTGATGGAATTTGACTACAGCGAAATTTACGCCCCGTTGGATCTTGATATCGGACATTGCCGTCTTTCGGTCGCCGAACCGGAAGAACTCAGCAAAACAGATGACCCCCGTCGTTGGAGCCATGTGCGTGTGGCGACAAAATATCCGAATTTGACGCGCAAACATTTTGCCGAACGCGGGGTGCAGGCCGAATGTATTAAACTGAACGGTGCCATGGAACTGGCCCCCAATTTAGGGTTATGCCGCCGGATTGTTGACCTGGTCAGTACGGGCTCTACACTAAAAGCTAATGGTTTGGTCGAAGTCGAAAAAATAGTTGATATTACATCGCGTTTTATCGTCAACAGGCCCGCCTTTAAAACCCGTAATGCCGAAGTCGGCGGATGGGTAAAACGCGTAGAGGAGGCCTTAAATGGTCTTAAGGCTGCACAGTAAAGACGCAACATTTTCGCAAGACTTCAGCGCATTGCTGCATGCCAGCCGCGATGCACAGGATGACGTGCGGGCGGTCGTGCTGGATATTCTGGCCGATGTACGCCGTCGTGGCGATACGGCTTTACGTGAATATACGAAACGTTTCGACCGTATTGATATGACCGCCTCAACGATGAAAGTCACGACGTCGGAAATCGAAACCGCTTGGCAACAATGCCAGCAAGAGACGCTTGACGCACTATACGTCGCGGCAAAACGCATAGAAGACTTTCACCATCGTCACCTGCCGACAGATGACAGTCTCACAGATAAAGAAGGCGTTGCCTTAGGGGTACGGTGGACCGCCGTCGAAGCCGCGGGCCTGTATGTGCCCGGGGGAAAAGCCAGCTATCCTTCTTCTGTTTTAATGAATGCCATCCCGGCGAAAGTGGCCGGCGTGGAACGCATCGTTATGGTGGTGCCCGCCCCAGATGGGGTTTTGAACCCCTTGGTCCTGGCCGCCGCGAAATTAGCCGGCGTCACAGAAATTTATAAAATCGGCGGTGCACAAGCCGTCGCAGCTCTGGCCTATGGCACAGAAACAATCCAACCGGTTGATATCATTACAGGCCCCGGCAATGCCTTTGTTGCCGAAGCAAAACGTGAAGTTTTCGGTACTGTCGGTATTGATATGGTTGCAGGGCCATCCGAAATACTGGTGGTTGCCGATAATAAAAATGACCCGCAATGGATAGCAATTGATCTATTAAGTCAGGCCGAACATGACGAGGTCGCTCAATCCATCCTCATTACGGATGACGCTGATTATGCAACAATGGTCGAAGCCGCCGTTGAAAACCAGCTTTCTACATTACCGCGTGCCTCCATTGCCCGAAAAAGCTGGGAAGACCACGGCGTTGTCATTGTCGTAGATGATCTACGAAATGCACCGCCACTTATTAATAAACTGGCGCCGGAACATTTGGAGCTTGCCGTGGATAGCCCCGATACCATATTGGCAGATACCCGCAATGCAGGGTCCATATTCCTGGGCCGTCATACACCCGAAGCCATCGGCGATTATGTTGCTGGCCCCAACCATGTATTACCCACGGCACGGTCAGCCCGCTTTTCATCAGGGTTGTCGGTTCTTAACTTCATGAAACGCAGCACCCTCATCCAATGCAGTGCCGCAAGCCTGGAACGCATCGGCCCTGCTGCCATAACCCTTGCCGAAGCAGAAGGGCTGCACGCCCATGCCCGTTCTATTGATATCCGTTTGACAGACAGGTGATCTGATGTCCGCAGCACAGAACAAACGCATCTGTGAAATAGAGCTGGATGAAAAAAGCATCATCAGCCGCAGTGCCGAAGTCGAACACGAAAGACGTGTGGCTATTTTCGACCTGTTGGAAGAAAATCATTTTGATCCGCAAACCAAATATGAGGGCGACTATGATGGTCCGTATAAGGTTGTCCTCAGCCTGATCGAAGACCGGCTCTCGATGGAGATCTTTTCCGACCAGGACCAATTGCTCGAAACCATAATTCTGCCGCTTAAGTCCTTTCGACGGGTTATTAAAGAATATTTTATGATCTGTGAAAGCTATTTTAATGCCATCAAAAAAGCCAGCCCCAGCCAGATCGAGGCTATTGATATGGGGCGGCGCGGACTTCATAACGAAGGCTCAGAGATATTACGCGAACGCCTGGAAGATAAAATCGCGCTGGATCTGAACACGGCACGACGACTTTTCACTCTTATTTGCGTCCTGCAGATTCGTTAGGGAGTGACGTCCATGGTGCCATTTCCTCCCCCCAGCCCGACTAACGCCAATCCAAACGTCATCAATGCGAGCCCCAGTAGCGTGCTTTTTATCTGCAACTTTAACGCTGTCCGCTCACCGATGGCCGAAATACTCGCACAGCATTTTATTGGGCGGCGTTGTTACGTGAAAAGTGCAGGAATCCGTGGAGATGACGATCAGGAAGTGAACCCTTTTTGTGTTGAAGTGCTGCAGGAAATGGGCCTGGACCTCTCTCAACACCGCCCACAGAATCTGGATGAAATTGCTGACAGCTCCTTCGACCTCATTATTTCACTCACCCCCGAAGCCCAGCATAAAGCTGTCGATTTGACCCGTTCGATGGCCTGTGACGTGGAATATTGGCCGACAATGGATCCCACCTTGGTCCAGGGCAACCGTGAGGTCATCCTCACAGCCTTTCGCGAAACCCGTGACCAGCTCGCCGCGCGCATAAAGGAACGCTTTGACGTCATGCCGCCACCACAGGTCTGACGGATGTCCCGACCACGCGCCAAAACAGCCTATATTACGAACCTGTCATAAGAAACCTTGGGAAAAACCTTGCTTTTTCTGCCGTTATGCATATTTTCCATGCAGAATATAGAAATCTATCTGCGGTATTAAGGAGCCCTAATGGCTAAAGAAGACCTGCTTGAAATGCGCGGCACTGTGACCGAGCTACTCCCCAATGCGATGTTTCGCGTTGTTTTAGAGAATGAACATGAAATTCTCGCACATACGGCGGGAAAAATGCGTAAAAACCGTATCCGCGTTCTGGCGGGTGATGATGTTTTGGTAGAAATGACCCCTTACGACCTGACCAAAGGGCGTATTACTTACCGCTTTAAATAAGGCGGGCTTTCCGTCCGCCTTTACATCATGCGCACCCCCTCCGCTATTTTGCCTCGATTGATTCTTGCCTCTGCGTCGCCGCGCCGATTGGACCTGCTGAAACAGATCAATATTATTCCTGACCTGATTGTTCCGGCAGATATCGACGAAACACCACATAAAGATGAAGCCGCCCGGGACCTGGCCTTGCGTCTGGCCATCGAAAAAGCCCAGACTCTTCAACCTGACTATCGTCATGATTACATTCTCGCGGCCGACACCGTTGTCGCTTGTGGTCGGCGCATACTCCCCAAACCCGCTGATCGTGAAGAAGCCCGCCACTGCCTGACACTTCTGTCTGGCCGACGTCATACTGTCTACAGCGGCATTGCAGTCCTCAGCCCCGACATGCCCTGTCGTCATCGCGTTGTAAAATCCACGGTCACTTTTAAGCGTCTAAGCCCGGCAGAAATAGATTTTTACATCGACTCAAAAGAATGGCAGGGTAAAGCAGGCGGTTATGCAATACAGGGGATCGCAGCCCGGTTCATCCGCACGCTGAGCGGTTCTCATAGCAGCGTTGTCGGTCTGCCCCTCTTTGAAACCGCATCACTGCTTCAGGGAATTGGTGCCATCACACCATAACGGCAGGGAAAAACATGGGAAATACATGGCCTATATACCATGGCACCGCATACCTGCGACACTTTACCGGGGGTCAGGGCAATGAACACAACTTTGTTGCTTGATTGTTTTCTGGATGAACGACGACTGGCGATCATCGAAAATGGCATCACCCAATACTTCCATCTTTTCACAACTGCATACACCCATACTCACCAGATTTATCTCGGTCGTGTGATCGATATCAATACGCAGCTCAATGCTGTTTTCATTGATTTGGGCAATGGTCAGTCCGGGCTATTGCAGGCCCGCAGTGCCCGCAGCCTTCCCCTCCTTAAATCACAAACAGCCCATGGCCCTGAGAAGCGCAGTGACCTCATCGAAGATTACGTCCATCAGGGGCAGGCCATATTGGTGCAGGTTCTCCGTGCCGGCCACAATAAAAAGGGGCCAAAGCTCACCACAAGTATCACACTGACGCATCCTTTGATGATGTATCATCCTCTGGGGAGAAGTATTTCAATACCGAAGCGTCTCGAAAATGAAGACCGTCAACGGCTGAAAACGTTCGCCGACAATACGCTCAACGGAGAGATGGGCTTGTCCTTTCGTCGCCGCGCGACGGGTTATAGTGACGATACATTAACCCAGGTCATAACCGCCCTGCAGCGCGACTGGCAACGGGTTCTGAAAATGGCCAAGACGGCCAATGCACCCATATGTCTTTCCAAAGAACTTGGCCTCGACCTGCCCCCATGGCTAAAAACTCTTGAAGACATCCTGATTACGGCGAACGCCGATGCAAATCAGTCACTGCAATTGATCTGCAATAACGCAGATGACGTGCTGGCCATTCGCGAACGTACCCGGCTTTTCTTATCGGCCGATCGCGGCAATAACCAACTACAATATCTGAATGCGCAAAACGGTGTTTTTAGCCACCACAATATCGAAGACCAATGGGAACAATTACTGGATAGTCATTGTCCATTGCCTGACCTGCCCGGAGCCTGGATCAGTATTGAACATACAACGGCCCTTACCGCCATTGACGTCAACATGGGAAGCGCACAGCCCCATCATGATCAACAAGAAGCCATCCTAAAGCTCAATCTGGCGGCGGCAAAAGAAATCAGCCGTCAGATTCGGCTACGCAACATCGGCGGCCTGATTGTGATTGATTTTGTCGATATGCTGGGTCAGCGCCATAAAGAGCAGTTACTGGCAACGCTGGATCACGAACTTGCCAGGGATCAAATGAACATTCAGCGCAGCAAGCTATCGCATTTTGGTCTGTTAGAATTAAGCCGCCCGGCACAAACTCCCTGCCTGACACAACAATTGGCGCGGCCCACCCCGCGCTATCTTCACCCCCGACCAGCCACCAGCCTACGGCATAAATTACGTCAACTTCGCACACAGTACCAATCCGGAGATACGGCCCCCCTAGAGCTCAGCACACTGGAAGCAGAATATCTCCATCAGGATCTTGAGGGACGGCCCGATATCTGTCATCTTTTTACACAACAGACTGGCATCACGCTGCAACTGCAAACTGAAAAGACATCATGACCGCATCTTCCCCATCGGCCCGCCCCCAGAAGGGTATCTGCCCTATTTGCAAAAAACATCTGTCCGAACAGAAATACCGGCCATTTTGTTCTGCCCGTTGTGCAGATGTTGACCTACACCATTGGCTTAAGGAAAGTTATAGCTTACCCGGGGAACCAGCCAACCCATTCCCGACACAGGAAGAAGAATGAGGGACGCGCCTCTGAAACCTGATTTTCTGACAGACGGTTATAAAAAAAGACATTTTCATGTCAGAAAAGCTAGACAGCCACAATGATTTTTCCTATAACGCCCCGGTCCACGGCCAAGAGCTCTTCTTGACCGTCAGGCCCGGGTAGCTCAGTTGGTAGAGCAGGGGATTGAAAATCCCTGTGTCGGTGGTTCGAATCCGCCCCCGGGCACCACTTCCTTTCCCCGAAAACATCATTTACCGTTACACATCCTGCATAACAAATATGGGCCGCGCTTCCTTACGAAGCAGAAGAGACGACATGCGGGATAACGATGGCCGGCAGACGCACTGTCACTGTTGTACCATGACCGCGTTCTGACTCGATTGTCATCCCGCCACCGTGCAAATCCACCAGTGACTGACTTAACGGCAGTCCTAAGCCCGTCCCTTCATGCGGACGGTTTAAGGCACTATCCACCTGACCAAAGGGTGTCATGGCCACTTTCAGGTCCGCCGGATTCATGCCGATTCCTGTATCGCTGACAACTATGACGGCATCCGCGCCCGTTTCATGGTGTTCACAATATGCTCTTAAGGTAATTCGGCCGCCCGGTTCCGTGAATTTGACCGCGTTCGTTAATAAATTGATGACAACCTGTTTCAAGGCCCGTGGATCCGCCTCCAGATAATATGAGATATCTTCAGCGACCTCTACCCGCAACGACAAATGGCGGCGTTCCAACCGCACTGCAATCATATTCTGGGCCGCCTCAATAATCTCGCGCAGGTCAATTTTTTCTTTATGCAATTCCATGCGACCAACTTCTATTTTAGACATATCTAAAATATCACTGACCAAATCCAGGAGGTGCAATCCACTCTGTGAAATATGTCCTGCATATTCCTGATAACGGGGATCGCCCAGGCTGCCATAAAATTCACGCTCCATCAGTTCTGCGAACCCGATAATGGCATTCAGCGGTGTGCGCAGTTCATGGCTCATATTAGCCAGAAAAGCTGATTTTGCCTGACTTGCGGCCAGTGCCTGACGGTGTGCAATAATGGTCTCTTTTTCCGCAGTTACTTTCGCCGTAATATCTTGTGCTGATCCACGATAACCAATGGTTGCCCCCTTTGAATCAATTACAGGGCGACTATTCACCTGCACAAAGCAACCACGACCATCCGGCAGAGTAATCTCTATAACGCAACGCTGAAATGCGTCAGAGGCCGCCTCACCATCGCGCAGCACCGCCCGTAATTTCTCCCCCATGGCGGCTTCCAAAAAAGCAATTGGTCCCTCAGCCCGCACAGCCGAGTCCTGCCCGCCTGCCATTTCAAATATTTTTTCGCTGACATGGGTAAAACGTAACTCACTGTCAGTTTCCCAAAGCCAGTCACTTGTTAATTCCAATACGTCTTTGTAACGCTTTCGCTCATACTCCAAGGCTTTTTGCGCCTCTGCCCGCTTTGTGATGTTGCGCAAGGAGGCAATAAAATAACGCGACCCTTGTAATTCGACTTCGGACAGACGCAATTCAATCGGCACAACACCCCGGTCCTTATGCACGGCCATGACATCCCGTCCAACACCCATAATGCCTGAATTGCCCGTCATCAAATAACGCTGGACAATTTCATCGTGATCCATGCCCCCGGCCATAGCTTCCGGCATGGGAGGAATCAAAACACTGACATTCTTCCCGATAAGCTCTGCCGGCTCAAAACCCAGCACATCTTCTACGATGGGGTTAACATAGCGAATGATGCATGCCTTATCGGCAAAGAAGATCGCATCCGTACTATGTTCGACCAGCAATTGATAAAAATCATCTAAATTAAGCATGACCGCGCCCCCACGCCTTCTTGGTCCTGTACCTCATCGATTTCATCGGCCATCTATCGGCTTTCTGTATTTCCCAGAGCTCTTATTTACAGATTTAAAATGCAAAATTATTATTTGACAGCTTTTTACATTTATCGATAAATCTGCTCTCCCTTTATCGCCATCCCTCTTCAGCACCGGGCCCTATTAGGTGTCTTTTACGTGACCAGCCCTTATTTTTTGCTTCTTGATTGACTAATTCGTATATTCTAATAATAGTATCTTATGCTATCGTTCGATTCGTTAACAAGGGCTAAAAATAATTTTTTTTACATAAAAATCAGCAAGATAATAATTTAAAGGACTTTTTAATATATCGTTGGATATAACCAACCGACAAAAAATAACACTGCATTTAATCCATAAGATGTACTTTATCTCCAAAAGGCATGGAATAATTTGCAGTCACAAAAATATAAGGCAGTATTTACACTATTGATTCGTTTCTGGATGTAACAACCAGATCAAGGGGGAGAAAGGACAGCGTCATGCAGGTCCTGTTTATATGTGATTACGCGTTATGTTACCCGGGCCTTCGTCAGTTGCTTGATGACCTGGACGATGACGTCTCTTTGACCACTGTGACGAATATAGACGATGCGGAACTGCCTCTTGCGAACAATAGCTTCGATCTTATCATTTCCATTTTTGACCCGGTTTGCAGTTTTCAAAAAGCCAATTGCGCGACTGAACAGGACATTCAACATTGCCTGGAGCAGGCGGGCGACGTCAGCCTGCTTCGTGAACAGGCCAAGGGCGCTCCTGTTATACTATTCACCTTCCGCGAAAGTGTACATCTGGCCCGCAAAGTGATGGCAAATGGGGCGGCGGCATATATCCCGTTATCATCCAGTCGGGATGTCATGTTAAATGCCCTGCGCCTTGTGCTGGCAGGGGGGCGTTATATCCCGCCAGAATTATTAAGTGGTCGTTGGTCAGAACAGGACAGTCAGCAGCAAATTGTTATCACCACCGCACAACACGAGGAAGATGACCACATTCTGACACCGCGGCAACGTGATGTACTGAATTGCATGGCCGAAAGAAAATCAAATAAGGTCATTGCCCGGGAACTAAATGTCACCGAAGGCACCGTGAAAGTGCATGTCGCCGCCATTCTCAAGGCCCTTAAAGCGGAAAACCGCACCCATGCTGTCTTACTCGCCAACCAACAAAACCTAACCTAATACCTTGTATAGCCCCCTGCCAGATTAGAGCAAATAACCGCCCATGGTTTGTTTGCTGCAGGATGTATTCTTTATCACCAACATGATAAACTTGAAACGACATGGAAGATATTATCCTTTATAAACAGCTTGGTATGGCTACTCTCTGCGGCCTGCTCGTTGGTATGGGGCGCTCTTGGAGCCGGGAAAGACTTTCACAAAACACCCCTGCTCGCCCTGGGCACCCTGGACGAGCAGAAAAAAGCACAAAGGACATCGCAGAAGGCTGGGCAGGGATACGAACTTTCACACTGATCGGCCTTTTCGGTGGCCTTGCCGCACTGGTCAGCCTTTATACCGCGCAATGGGTTGCTGGTGTATTACTCGCAACATTTATCCTGCTGATGGCCGTAGTATACTTTCGCTTTGCGAGCAAACGTCGTGATTGGGGGACCACCACGCTTATTGCAGCATTGATTACCTTTGCGTTGGGTATTTTATCGTTTCATATAGATCTGGTGGTTATCGCCAGCATAACAGCCCTAATGGTCGTGATACTGGAAACAAAACAATGGCAACATAAAACACTGACAAAAATACAGGCCAGCGAATTTTCCGCATTCCTCAAACTTCTGGTGCTTGCCATCATTCTCCTGCCCCTTCTGCCCAATCAGGGATACGGGCCGGGCCATGTCCTGAATCCACAGGAAATTGGCCTGATGGTTGCGATCATATCAGCGATCACCTTTTTTGGACATTTCGCCATCCGCATTTTCGGGACCCGCACCGGACCACTACTTATGGGCGTTTTCGGCGGCCTGGCCTCTTCCACCGCCCTCACCGTATCCGCAGCACGCATTGCACGCCATCATCCTGCTTTATCGCGGGCCTTGGCTGGTGGCATTTCCATGGCAATAGCTGTCATGCTTCTCAGGACAACCATCCTTCTCAGCATTATCAGTCTGCCTCTGATGACGGCTCTCCTGCCTGTCTTTATCGGTGGCATCGCTGCCAGCCTTATCTTGGCGGTCATCCTTTATTATCTCAGCCCCGCCCCAACAACCAATAATACAGCGGGCCCGACATTGGAAATAAGCCCGCCATCAGACATGGCCACAGCTCTGGAGTTTGGGATTATTCTGGCTTTGGTTTTATTGCTCTCTTACTATGCCAGTCATTATTTTGGGGATACAGGACTTTATGCGGTTGCGGTCATTTCCGGCTTTGTTGATGTCGATGCTGTCACCATTACCGCCGCACGTATGAGCGGGCAATTGGCCCCTGCCCATAATCTTATTCAGAACATCAACCCCTTTTACATTAGCATTTTGCTCGCGATCACCGCCAACAACTTCACTAAATTAGCGATCAGCCTAACCCTTGGTGGACGGGGTATTGCAAAATGGGTGGCCTGTATCATTACCGTACTGATCACCGGGATGCTACTTGGGCATTTACTTGGGCATCTACTGGCTTAGAAATCCCGCGTACATAACTAATTGGTATGTCGCTAGTCCCCCACAAGCAACAACGCCTAATAACGGCACCCATAGCGGGAAATGGATAATACCCCTGACGGATGATTGTTTTCTTTTCACCGCCAGCAAAGACAGATTAACCATCATAAACACCAGCAGCAGACAAAGGGACGTCACTTCTGCCAGCCGGACCAACGGCACAAACAAGGCCAACAGACAGATAATCAAGCCCAACCCCACCGTTGCCCGCACCGGTGTTTGCGTCAATGGTGAAACAGCCCCGATGGCCGCTGGAAGCCACCCTCGCTTGCTCAATCCATAGACAATACGCGATGCCATTACGATTTGTATCAGGCCACCATCAATGACCGCCAACATGCTAATCACACTAATCCAGTGAGCAGGCCGCCCGCTCATCTGTTCATAAAGCAGGGCTATTGGTGCCCCGCTTTCCGCCAAAACATCTCGCGGTAACGATAGCACGGCAATCAGAATAATGACCGTATACAACAATGTCGTCAGTATCAGGGTCGCCAGAATAGCCCGCGGCATGTTTCGCCGCACATCCTGTGTTTCTTCCGCGACATTAACCAGGTCCTCAAAACCAATAAAGGCATAGAACGCTAACACGGCCCCGGCGGCGATACCCATCATATCCCCTCCTCCCCAAGACGGAAGAAGTTCGGGCCACCGCGTCCCTACCGTTGCCAGATTTTCCGCCCCAGCCCAAATAACCACGCCTAAGCCCACTAGGGTTAAACAGGTCACCCCCACGGCCACTGATACGGACTGTTTAATCCCCCAGCACGCAATCAGTGTCAAAAAGGCCGCCACGGCACAGATAATCACTTCAGATGGCCAAGCGATAAAGGTCTGGAAATAACCTACAAACCCCTTAATGATCGTCGCACAGGATACAACACCCGATATCATGACCACCCCCCCGACCAACCGTGCCAGTGCTACACGCCCAAATCCACGGAAAACATAAACAGCCTCCCCCGCGCTTTCCGGGAAACGAGCAGACATTTCCGCAAAAGAACACGCCGTTAGCCCCGCCAGCACCCCGGCCAGCAGGAACGATAAAGGGGCCTGCATTCCAGCAACGCCCGCGACCTTACCCACCAGCACAAAAATACCAGCCCCGACTGTCGTACCAAAACCGTAAAAAATGATATATGGAAGCGACAATGATCGTGCCAACGGCACCTTTGATGAGATCTCCTGTGTCATCCATGTGCCTCCTTTTCCATCTTTTTGACGACGTTCTTACATGGCCTTTAAAGGGCTGGCTGCATCAATAAAAAAGGGCAGCGATCACGCACTGCCCTTCTTATTGTTAATCTTTCATAATGTGGTTACAAGACCCCAACTCGCTCCTAGCGGAACACATCTTTCAATGCCCCCCCAAGGCCTTTACCAACCTTATCAATACCGCCTTGCAAGGCATCACCCGCGCCCGCGCCGCCATCTTGCAACAGCTTACCCGCATCCCCCAGGCCATCGCCGACCAGGCCCTTGATCTGACTGGTGCTCAGCACTTTTGTCACTGACGTCATCACAGCCCCGAGAATTTGTTGCGCGGCTTCTGCTGCGGTCGCCCCACCGCTTTTGCGGCCAATGTCCTGCAGATGAAGATCTGGCAGTGTTAATCCAGCCCCTTTACCGCCCAAGGCCGACATTTTCACATCCACTTTGGTATCATTGATATAAACATGATCGATAATAACTTTTTTAGCCGGGGCCTGTTCTTCCGTGGCCGCTGCGCCTGTCATGGCTGCAGTCCGTTTTTCTATTTCCTTTTGTAGAACCTGAATGTTTGAACCGCCCTTACCCAGCTCATACACCAATTCAGCTGCATCAATATTGATACTTTCGATATGAATAACATCCGAAAACAAGGAAGAAACATCCAGTTCCATCGCGGCCTTTCCAATTTTGAAGGCATGATCGGATTTGAACCCTTCCGGGTTGCCGATCACTAAACCCTCCAGCGCGGCACTGCCCCCGAGTAGGGAAACATCTGCAGCTTTCAGGTCAACGCGACTACCCGTGACCTGCGGCCCGCCTTTGACAACGGCTTGCTGAATAATGGTTCCTGATTGTCCCGCGACCACGGCACCCACAATCACCAAGGCGACAATAATTACGCCCAGAATAATCAAAAACTTTTTCATCATCTTCCCCTTGATATCAATCTTGTCTTCGTATCCTGTTCACCCGCTCGCCGATAAACAGCACCGTAATTATGGCTATAGTGTGAGCAAGAACGCCCTGAAAAGCAATTGAAAGATATATGTCATCACAAGAGCACCCACCGGCATAGTCGAGAAGATTGGTCTCACTATCTACTACGGCCGCGCAGTTTCTCCAGACTTCTTAGCCCCCCCAGACCCAGCATCGCCATCACCAGTTCCAACAGATGATCCGTCATAATCATGGGAACATCTATGGCCAAACGCCCGACGGCAATAATCCATTGCGCTACAGGATGACCAACAAAGGCCCAGAACAACCCGATACCACACACCCAACCTATAAATGGTCGCCACCCGGCGACAAAAACTGACCGGTGACTGGCCTCTATCTTTGTAATCTCCGCCTGGAGGATCGTCGGATGCTGGCGAATTTTTTCCATGATAGCCGCCGCTTGTGCCCGCTCACTGTCGGACGTGAATAATTGGTCAAAAACCGCCCCTAACGCCGAAACCGCATCAATGGCAGGGCCACCTATAACCCGTGATAATAAACCCATGATCTCATTCTCCCGCCTGAGCATTTCCCATCTGAACATTTTCCGGTGCCCAAGGTCGATATGTCTGTCCATCAAACTGCAATATCTGCTGTCTATTCTGACCCGGCACATAAGAACAATGAATCCAGCCTTGCTTCTTTTCAGGATATTCAAGGATTAACTGGTCAAAAACCAAATGCTGACTGATCCAGCCGGCCACTTCATGCGCTGCCACCCCCGGCACGCGGAAGTCTACAGCTTGTCCTTGGCAATGCTGTGAATATAAACTCCCCCCCAGATAACGGTTTAGACGCGGCGACCTGTAGCCACTACTGGGGGAAAAGGGTTGTTTGAACGCCGCACGCACAGGTTCCAGTATATGCGTTGCCACATGGCCTAAAGCCTTAATATGCACTGGCCGGGGTTGGTTCGGCCAGCCCTTACGCAGGGCTGTCATGCTCCATGTCATTTCTGCCAGAGTAAAATGTGGGGAAAGCTGCGTCATTTTATGCCACGACCCTGTCGATGTTGAAGAGCCCGGCGTAATGCACAATATAATTCCAGACCATCATAAAGATGGCTTTTTGCCCATCCCTTACGATGTCGCCATTCCCGGTCTACCTGTGACAATGGCCGCTCGTCGACCAACATTTCCAATAAAGGGGTAAGCAACATGCCTTCCCGCTTTAACGCCTGCACCCATTTATCATAGGCCTGTTTCAATAAAATATCGTGATCAAATTCCCCCTGCGGGGTCGTCCGCCCCCCTTGTACAATTATACGATCCGGGCGTGAAACCCGCATACTGACATCTTCGGTAATTGTTTGAAAAGCACGGACAATATCCCGGGCCGCCCCTATATGTTCCTGACGCAGATCCCCGCGCGCCAATAACCCTTTTAATAAATCTGTGCGGCGTGAACGTTGCCGTACCCCGGTTCTCGACCCGGCAACCTTGTGCTCATTCGTATTTTTATGACACCTGGCCCGCTTTTTAGTGGAATGCCCCCGCGATGTGACTGCAATAATGCGCCCATCATCATTTGCCGCATCCTTGTCCCCCGCCCGTGGCCCCTCACCTGCATTGTGGTGCTTCCTTTGCCGCGCTACTATTGCGGACGCGGCCTCCTGCTCATCTCTTTTGTCGCTTTCGGTGATGTTCCCTGATGTGATCTGCGATATTGGCGCAGCACTTCCCCCTTTAACCGCCCCTTGAGCTGCCCGTTGAGCTGTCCGTTGAGCTGTCCGTTGAGCTGTCCGTTGAGCTGTCCGTTGAGCTGTCCCTGTAACCGCATGAAAAACTTTGCCCGTAACAACAGTCTTTTGTGACGTTCTGTGTTGCATAATGTGTGTCATCCCCCTTTTGAATTCCTATTATCGCCTATTATAGGCATATATAGGAACAAAACAAGAACAAATGACCCGTATGATATTACCTATGCTTTTCTGCTACATAGTTGCACCGCCTCATAATCACGATATACTGTGCCTCATTGCATATCTTCCGGCCCTACAGCGTGGCAGGACATGCAAGTCGAGTTCATCAAAAACGGCGTGGTCACAATATGCCATCTGAAAAAAGAACTGCCCATACTGCCGTTTAACCCTATTGATTCTGGAAAGATAACGCATGTCAGCCCTCGCCTATGCCAGTAGTTTTGGAATTGCGGCTCTTTCGGTTCTTGTTCTGGTTCTGGGCCGCGATATGCTTGTGCCGCTGGCTATTGCCATTGTCATCTGGTACTTAATCAATGCTCTTTCCGATGCACTCCGTAAAATTTCTATTTCCGGTCGCAGACTTCCCGCTAAATTGAGTTTTGCGCTTTCTTTGGTCATAATGATCATTGCACTGGCCGGCATTTCCGAAATGATTAGCCAGAATATTGCCGCCGTACGTGATGCGGCCCCAACGTATCAGGAAAATTTTCAAGTCCTGGCCCATCGTCTATTGCTTTTTCTGGGATTTGATAGCCAGCTGAATTTCGCACAACTCATTGACCAAATAGATGTAGCCCCCTTTATCACCAATATCGCTAGCACCTTAGCCAATATCGCGGGCAATGCAGGCCTGATTATCATTTACGTGCTGTTTCTTATTTTGGAACAAAACAGTTTTGACCATAAATTACAGGCCCTGTTCCCAGATTCTGAACGCCTGAAAACCGTCCGTGAATTATTGGCCGATATTGGCGAAAAAATCGAAGTCTATGTCTGGATCAAAACACTCGTCAGCATTCTTACCGGCGTTGTGGCCTACACTATTTTGAAAATGGTAGGGGTGGATTATGCCAGTTTCTGGGCCTTTATCACATTTCTATTGAATTTTATTCCGACTGTGGGATCCATGTTGGCGGTTATTTTCCCCGCCATACTATCATTGGTGCAGTTTGACACTTTAACACCGTTTTTTATCGTTCTTATCTGCCTCAGCAGTATCCAATTCGTGATCGGCAATGTGTTAGAGCCCCGTCTGATGGGTAACTCCCTAAACCTCAGCCCGCTGGTCGTTATTCTGTCATTGGTTTTATGGGGGAATATATGGGGAATAGTAGGAATGTTTCTGAGCGTTCCGGTGACCGTGATACTGATGATCGTAATGGCCCATTTCCCGCGCACACGGCCGTTTGCCATCCTGTTATCTCAGGACGGTCTGGTCAAATCCATTCCCATCGATCAGGTGAAAAAGTAACTTACCCTTTGCAGAAGATATCGTACAACTCATGGATAAGTTGTGCGACGCGGCCATCATTAATACGATAAAAAATTTGCTGGCTTTCACGGCGTGTCGCCACAAGCCCTTCTGCGCGCATCCGGCTCAAATGCTGTGACAACGCAGATTGCGAAATATCCAGTTCCTTTTCCAGTGCGCTAACGCACATTTCGCCGCCGACAAGGTGGCATAAAATCATTAATCGGTTGGCATTAGAAAGTGTCTTCAGAAAGTCCGCCGCTTCCAAGGCATTCTTATGAACAAGGTCTATATTCATGGCAACCAAATTATCCATCACCGCCCCCCTAATTCTCTTTGCATATATCTTATTATATACGTGCTAAGCTCATCTTAATCTTTTGTTAAATCAGTGTATACTGATTTTTATTCTCAAGAAAATGAAAAAAACCGCTATAAGGACTGCGACACAGCTTTACTGTGTTAGAAACGCCCGGCACTCTAATTCTTCTGCCCCGCTTCGTATAGCCATTGCCCTGTAAACGGGGCCCTATAAACGGCGCGCATTTAAGGCCAGTGCGACCTTTGACATAGGTGGGCGTTCCAATTGTGCACAAATATAACGACCCGCTGCTAACAGGGCCGCCATATCCACTCCCGTCTCAATTCCCAGGCCCTCACAAAGATAGACCATATCTTCCGTTGCCATATTACCGCTTGCCCCTTTTGCGAACGGGCAGCCCCCCAATCCCGCAACAGAACTGTCAAAAACCCTTATCCCCATTTGTAATCCTGCAAAAGCATTGGCTATAGCCTGCCCATAGGTATCGTGTAAGTGTAGTGCAATATTTTCAACCGGAATTGCACTCCCCACCGCCTCGACAAGATTCTGCACCTGCAGTGCCGTGCCCACGCCAACGGTATCCCCCAGGCTCACTTCATAGCACCCCATTTCAAATAATTGTTTCGCCAACGGCACGACCTGCGCTGGCACAACATCCCCTGCATACGGGCAACCAAGAACACATGAGACATAACCGCGCACGCGTACACCCCCCGCCCGCGCGGCCGCAACAACCGGCTCTAGACGCTGAAAGCTTTCCCCAATACTGCAATTGATATTTTTTTGGCTAAACTCTTCTGTTGCAGACACAAACACACCGACTTCATCGGCGCGCGCACGCAATGCCCCTTCAAGCCCGCGCATGTTCGGCACCAAAGCACTATATGAAACATCGGCTTTTCGTGTAATGCCCTCCATAACCTCCCCATGATCTGCCATTTGCGGCACCCATTTCGGCGATACGAAACTGGTCACATCGATATCGCGCAGTCCCGCTGCGACCAATCGTTCAATAAAGTCAATCTTCACAGCTGTTGGAACGATTTCCGGCTCATTCTGCAGACCATCCCGCGGCCCGACTTCGTACAACCGCACGGATTTAGGAAAATGCATTTTTCATCCTTTAAAAAATGTTCGCCTCTTCTATCAGGACCTCTCCGGCAACAAAACGAACACGCACAATATTATGCCGATTAATAATTATACCCCACAAATCATTCTTCCTCACCCCCACATGAAAGAGCAACTGAAAAAGACAAGACAATCCTTTGACACCATCCTTATTATTGATATTGTCTATTATAGAATTTTATTAATAGAATTTTTCTATGATAGAGATATATCAACTACATTATTTTTTGGCGACAGCTGAAACTCAGAATTTTACAAAGGCTGCCCGGCAGTGCCAGGTGACCCAGCCCACATTATCTGCGGGCATCCGTAAGCTGGAATTGGCATTAGGCGCACGATTATTTGATCGTAATGCCAAATCAACTACCCTCACAGCCGCAGGCCAAAAGTTTATCCCCCGCGCCCAAACAATTTTACGGCAATGCCAACAGGCCCTTCATGAACTCAACACAGATGCGGCGGATGATAAAAACACACACGAACCTGGCGGCACTCTGCGTCTGGGCCTGCTTTTCACCATCCCCGGTAATCATGCGCAAAAAATACTACAGGGCTTTTCTCATTTATATCCCACCCTTCGTGTTGAACTTTTTGACGGTCATCACAGGGATATTCTGACCCGGATCGAAAACGGCGGGCTAGATATCGCCCTGACGCTGATAGACAACACCGCATCAGCAAAATTCCAATGCACACCCCTTTACCACGAAGCCTATAGCCTTTTTCTTTCCGCCCAGCATCCACGTGCCGCCTCCGACCCGATGACCGCAGAAGACCTCGTATCAGAACCCGCCTTGCTTCGTCCCTATTGCGAGATCATAAATGAAACCCAGCGTTTCTTCGCCGACAGGCAAATAACACCACCCCTTGCCTATCGCTGTACATCTGATGAAAGGGCCGCAGCTATGGTCCTGGCGGGGATTGGTTTTGCTATTATGCCCCACAGCTATCGCCAGCCAGGCCTGAAAACTGTGGGACTAAGTGGCTTTAATTATTCGCGCCAAATTGGTCTTATCCGCCCGCAACGCCCCCAATCCCGCATCCCCCGCGCGAATGAAGCATTGTTAGGCGCCTTCGAACACTATACAAAGGCGCTGTATACAAAATAAAGATGACATCCTGTTCATTTAGATTGTCATTTTCCTGTCGCACAATATCCAATTTTGTGCCTAAAACTGAGTATTTAGCATGTTGCTTGAACTGCTAACGGTGATTGCGCCAGTTTTTATTTGTGTTGCCCTGGGGTATGGCTGGGTGCGACAAGGCAACCCGTTTCCTGGTCACTTTATTTCCAATATGAATATGAACGTCTCAGTACCCTGCATGGTCTTTGCCGGTTTGTTCAAACTGGATGGTCAGTGGGCAGAAATGGGCACCGTTATCATGGCTTCCGTATTGGCCATTGCCATTATGTTCGTGGCCAGCCTGCTTCTGGCCTTGGCATTTGGCCGCCTTAGCCGCGGCTACCTCATCGCCCTCAGCTCTACCAATTGTGGTAACATGGGACTGTCACTTTGCCTGTTTGCGTTTGGCGATGCCGGACTTGCCGTTGGCATCACCTATTTCGCCGTCAGCACTTTCTTGTTCTTTCCTCTCGCCAGTCTCATTGCCGAAGGCAATTTCCAGCTTTCCAAGTTGTTTAAAATTCCCATTATCTATGCCACCCTTTTCGCGGGGGGCTTTATGGCCATGGGCGTTGAACCGCCCCGCTGGCTTGCCAATACCACTACATTGATCGGCGGGATTGCCATTCCTACGATGTTACTGGCTTTGGGGTCATCCTTGGCACAGATCGAAGCGGGACAATCTTTACGTTTATTCATGCTTTCCCTTAGCCGTATGTTGCTGGGAACCGCTGTTGGCCTTGCGGTCACCTCCCTTTTTGGTCTCACGGGACTGACCAAAGGCGTTATCATTCTACAATGCAGTATGCCGATCGCGGTTTTTACCTATTTGCTGGCCGACCGTTATCATCGCCAACCCCGCGATGTGGCGACAATGGTCATGATGACCACCTTGATAAGCATCGGCTCTATCCCGCTGGTATTGGCCTTTGTCTTGGGAATGGAGGGATAAATGCTGGTCGAACTCATTACCATTATGTCACCCATTTTATTATGTGCGCTTGTCGGCTTTATCTGGGAAAAAAAGCTACAGGACTACCCGGCAGAATTCGTGACCCGTATTGGCATGACCATTACGATTCCCTGCCTGATATTTCATGGCCTCATTAGCGCTGATCTGGACATTACGACCCTGAAGACTGTGGGCCTGGTGGCCATTGCCTGTGTCTTTACCTGCATGGCCGGCGTCGCACTGGTAACGCACTTTTCCGGTCTTTCGCCCCGCCGCTACCTGCCGACCTTATCTTTCGGCAATGCCGGCTTTCTTGGTATCCCCTTATGCTATTTTGCGTTTGGCAGTGATGCTGCCACATTGGCCATAGTTTTCTTTTTTGTCAGTGCCGTCATCCACATGACATTTGGCCCCGGCATTGCCAGCGGACATTTTCACCCGCGCCGTCTGCTAAAAACCCCGATTGTCATGGCCGTGGTCTGTGCCCTGCCGTTTCTCTTTCTCAACTTACCCAGTCCGCGCTGGCTGCTTAATACGACAAATTTATTGGGGCAGGCCGCCATTCCCATGATGTTGATGTCCTTAGGGGCCGCACTGGCTGATTTTCAGATTGATAGCCGGAAAAGACTGATCTGGCTTGCCCTGTTTCGTCTGTCTCTTGGGATAATTGTCGGATTTGGTTTTGTCTGGGCTTTTGGCCTTGATGGCCTGATCGCCAAAGTCGTGATTATCGAGGCCAGCCTTCCGGTCGCCATTATGAGCTATGCCATCGCCGAACAATATGACTTGGGCCATAAAGAAATGGCCGGTATTATCCTTGTCACGACATTAGCATCACTCATAACCATTCCAATAATACTCACAGTTCTGCAAATGCAATTTTAACAATACATGGCCTAAGCCCCTGCTTCATCGGGGGTTTGGGTATGCAATGAAAGTGCATGTACCGGCCCCGCAAGTTCTTCCGCCAGCAGCTTGTATACCATTCGTTGTCGCGCCAACCGTGACTGGCCGGCAAAAGCATCCGCGATGATATGTATCTGAAAATGGCTTTCCCCGCCGTCAGGGGCCCCGCGATGACCTGCATGCTTATGTGATTCATCGATCACGTCTAATCGCTGCGGTGATAAGCCTGCCGTAATTTTCTGCCGAATAGCTTCTGCAACTTTCATTTATTTGCCCTTATTTTAATCTTTTATAGTCCCTGTCTGATGGGGTATTCTTAAGTATATTTTCTATATTCATATTTTATTGACTGTATATAGCGTGCCGCGCTCCACCGACAATATCAAGATCACACTAAACCTGAAATCGCAACCGTCATTAAAGGAATGCGATTGGCCCGGCTGTCAGCATCACGGCGAATTTCGCGCGCCACGTGATCGTCATCATCTTACCGATTATCTCTGGTTCTGTAAGCCGCATATTCGTCTCTACAACAGCCAATGGGACTATTTCTCCGGCATGACAGCGCAACAGATATATGATCATCAAAAACGCGACCAATACTGGCATCGCACCACGTGGAAAATGGGCGAAGGCCCCGCAGCAGGCACCGCCCACATCGATGATACACATGATATTCTGAAGTCGCCATTATCGCCCGCACAACGCCACGGCCACGGACAATCTCCGCTAGACGAAAAAGATCTGCAGGCTTTAAAATATCTAAACCTTGACGCGGCGGCTTCTCTACACGACATAAAAGAAGCCTATAAAAAGCTTGCTAAAAAATATCACCCCGATACCAATGGAGGAAAGCGCAAGTATGAAAGCCGTTTTAAAAAAGTGAGCCTTGCTTACCAGCACCTCCGCATGCAAAAACACAAATTCTGCTAACGACCCAACCTTTGAAAGAAAAATATATGGCTCTGCATGGTACATCCCCGGATACAGAAAATACATTACCTGACATAACAGTGAATGTACGGGATACTTTTGGTCTGGATATCGACATGGAGGTTCCTGCCTTTTCTGTTGCCAATGAACATGTGCCGGAACGGGATGAAAACTATCTTTTTGACCATAACACAACTCTTGCGATCCTTGCCGGCTTTGCCTATGACCGCCGGGTGATGATTCAGGGGTATCACGGGACCGGAAAATCAACGCATATAGAACAAGTCGCCGCCCGATTAAACTGGCCTTGTGTGCGCGTTAATCTGGATAGCCATATCAGCCGTATCGACCTCGTCGGGCGCGATGCCATCGTCCTGCGGGACGGGGTTCAGGTCACAGAATTCAAAGAAGGTATCTTGCCCTGGGCACTACAAAACCCTGTTGCGCTGGTTTTTGATGAATATGACGCCGGGCGCCCGGATGTGATGTTTGTCATCCAGCGGGTATTGGAAGTCGCCGGGAAATTAACTTTGCTGGATCAAAACAGAGTCATTCGTCCGCATCCCGCATTCAGACTTTTTGCCACGTCAAACACCATCGGACTGGGCGATACCAGCGGCCTTTACCACGGGACGCAGCAAATCAATCAGGGACAAATGGACCGCTGGAACATTGTCACAACGCTCAACTATCTGGATCATGATACCGAAGAAAAGATCATGCTCGCGAAAATGCCCGGATTTGACACGGATGAGGGCCGCAAAGTAATCGCCCAAATGGTGCAGGTCGCAGACTTAAGCCGCAATGGTTTTATCAACGGCGATATTTCCACAGTCATGTCACCGCGCACCGTTTTAACCTGGGCGCAAAATACGGAAATATTCTCCAATCCGGCTTTCGCTTTTCAGGTCACATTCCTCAACAAATGTGATGAGCTGGAACGGCCTATCGTCGCCGAATATTTCCAGCGCGCCTTTGGTATAGAACTACCGGAATCTCCACTAGTCACCGCCTAACTGAAACAGGATGGCTGCTGTGGCATCTGAAAAAAAGAAGCATGATCTCTTTAAGCAAATGGTGGGCTCCACCGTTCGGGCCATGTCGGCAACCCCCGATATGGAGGTCACATTTCGCCCCACAGAACATCCGCGCGCCGAAGCGCAGAAAGCTGTCTTACCGCTCCCGGCTCTGGATTTACCGGAAGAAGACGTGGCCCGCATCAGAGGCATGGGCGATAGCCTCGCTCTAAAGAAAAGATACCATGACCCCCAGCTCCATGAAAAATTCCGCCCGCGCGGACAGGTGGCCCGCGCCGTTTTCGATGCTATCGAAAACGCACGGGTAGACGCCATAGGGGCACGGAAGATGGCGGGCGTTTTCGATAATATCACAGAAATGCATCGCCAACATTACGCGGCGAACGTCTTAACCCCAACAACCGAAATGGACCCCGGACAAATCAGCGACATTGTCGGCCTGATCGTCTGGCAACGATTGACCGGCGCGCAGGTGCCCGAAGGAAGCCAGGCTGCCGTTGAAGCATTGCAGCCCTGGATAGAAGATAAAATCGGCCCCGCACTGGATCAGGTAGAACAAGAATTACAAACCCAGGAAGCCGTTGCCGCCCTCAGTCGCAAGATGATCGCAGACTTGGGCCTGGAAGACGATACAACCGCACCTGAGGATGACGACCCCCTCAGCGGCGAGCAGGATAATGAAAACCCTGACGATGATAACAGCGACAATCAAGACGACAGTCAGGAACAAGACGACCAAAGTGATGATGGTCTCTCCGACGAAATGGATATGTCAGAGACCGAAGAGGATGAGACCACACAGGGCCGCAGTGTTGAAATGACACCGGAAGAACTACTGGATGCCATGCAAGATGCTCTTGAGGACCAGGATGCACTACCCCCGCGACCAAATGACCCGCAGCATGGATTAGACACAGATCACTATAAATCTTTCACCACGGAATTTGATGAAACTGTCACGGCCGAAGAATTATGCGATGCCGCCGAATTAACCTTCCTACGCAAAACGCTGGATCAACAACTGGAACATCTGCAAGGAGTCGTGGCGAAATTAGCCAATCGTCTGCAACGCATGCTCATGGCACAACAGGTGCGCTCCTGGGAGTTTGATCTTGAAGAAGGCCTTTTAGATTCAGGCCGGCTCAGCCGTGTTGTAACCAACCCGACCCATCCCCTGTCCTTCAAACTGGAAACAGAAACCGACTTTAAAGACACAATTGTCACATTACTGATTGATAATTCCGGTTCCATGCGCGGACGCCCGATTACCATTGCCGCCATGTCTGCCGACGTTCTGGCGCGCACTCTGGAACGTTGTGGTGTTAAAGTGGAAATACTGGGCTTTACCACCCGCGCCTGGAAAGGCGGTAAATCCCGTGGACAATGGCTGGATGAAGGTAAGCCATCTCATCCCGGCAGATTAAATGACCTGCGGCATATTATATACAAAACAGCAGATGCTCCCCTGCGCAGGACTCGCGACAATCTTGGCCTGATGCTAAAAGAAGGGCTATTAAAAGAAAACATTGACGGTGAAGCCCTGCTATGGGCCCACAGCCGTCTGATGGTACGTCCTGAAGAACGTCGAATTCTCATGGTTATTTCTGACGGTGCCCCTGTTGATGACAGCACGCTTTCAACCAATACAGGCACCTATCTGGAACAGCATCTTCGTAATGTCATTCAATGGATCGAAAACCGGTCCCCTGTCGAATTGGTTGCCATCGGTATTGGACATGATGTCACACGCTACTATAAACGTGCTGTGACCATTATGGACGCAGAACAATTGGGCGGCGCGATTATGGATCAACTGGCCTTATTATTTGACGAAACCCACAAACACAAACGTTAACATCAACATGCAGGGTGAATGACCCTACATGGACCGCACCCATGCCTTAAGTTGCATAATTTGTCGCCGCAAAACCTGTGGGTCATCCAGCGCATCGGCCAACAATGTCACACCGTGAACAGCACCAATCAGACGATGGGATAAATCAAAGCGTTCATCAACCATTCCCATCATATTAAACTGGTCCACAACCCAGTCTAATTCTTCCTGCACCAGCTGACGGGCCGCCTGCGTCAAGGCACCCTCGTCATATTGCACATCCTGTAGCAGTCCGGCCAGAAAGGACCCCCTCACAACCTGCCCGGCCCCGGCTTCCACAAAACTGTCCATAAACAAAGATAGCCTTTGACGCGGGTTTTCTCCCGGTCCCAATGCCGCGAGGAAATGGCGTTGTTCTTTCTGCAAAGCCGATAAGACTGCCAGCCATAACGCATCCCGATCTGTGTAATCGGCTTTGATGGTGTCCGGGGTCGTCTTTAAGTCCTTGGCAATATCCTCAATCACCACAGCCCGCAAACCACCGTTGCGGGCCCGCAATAAAGCGGTCTCCAATATCGTTTTCTTGCTCACTTCCGCTGCCATGGTCGGGCCTTTCTGCTCACATTCCCTAAACCATATCATAACCGCCCTGTTGCGCAAAAGAATCCACAACACGGCCTTGCAGTCCGGCAAGCCACCCCCTATCGTCTGATTGCATCATGACCGTCTGTTCTATACAGTCACCATGTAATGATGAATTGGTGTAAATTAGCAACCCGGTTGACCTTTCCGCAGCTTGTGAAGCCGCGGCAGGCTATGTTTGCATCGCTCTGCCTTGCCCTATGCACAACATTTGCGGTCGTTGCGCTGACCTATGACAGCATCAGTGCGTCCCAAATAAAAACCGTCTCTTTTACCGCAAGCCCCTTACCTCTTCATTATCATAAAAACAATGTACAGACCGTTGGGCAGTTAACCTATTTAGGGGGGCTGAAAATCAACAGTTCTGATGCGGATATGGGGGGGCTTTCCAGCCTTGACATTAGTGCTGATGGAAAAACTTTACTGGCCGTAACGGATCGGGGGTACTGGTGGCAGGCAGAAGTCGTCTATCTGGGGCAACGACTGCACGGATTAAAAAATATGCTGATGGCTCCTTTGCGTGACGAAAGCGGAGCTGCGCTACTCACAAAGTCGCGGCAGGATGCCGAGGCTGTCGCCGCCTATGGCACCAATGGCGGTTATATTGTCAGCTTCGAAGGACAGCACCGTCTGCGCTATTATCAGGCCAATGCCACCGCCCCTTACCGGTCTTTAATGGAAAGTCCCGGCCAGGAAATCACCTTTATCCCCCCCGAATTCGATGAGACATTACAACATCTTCCCAATAATAAAGGATTAGAAGCCATCACGCCCTTAAAAGATGGTCGGCTCCTTGTTCTCAGCGAGGGGGCTTCCCTCACCGGGGCAGGGGAAGACAATGTGAAGGGATGGCTAATCGGCTGGGGGCGAGCCCATTCCCTCACCTATCAGGTCAGTGAGGGTTATAAGCCCACGGATATGGCGACCTTACCGAATGGTGATATTCTTGTGCTGGAACGTCATTTTTCCCTCTCCCGTGGCGCGGCGGCCCGTTTGCGCCGCATTAAGGCATGGGATGTCCATCCCGGTGCGCAGTTAAAAGGGGAGCTACTGGCCCAACTTTCCTATCCGCTAAATGTCGATAATATGGAAGGACTGGCAGTCCGGCAGAACCCAGCGGGAAACACACTGATATACATCTTATCTGACAATAATTTCAACGCGATCCAGCGGACGCTGTTAATGATGTTCCGTCTGGAAGATACCCCGACAAGTCCCTAATTTTTCCGCATTTCAAACACAAAAAAAGCCGCCGATAAACAGCGACTTTTTTAAAATTCAAGAAACAGACGATTACGCGGCTGTTTTAGAGGCGATCAATTTCTTCAAACGACGCGCTTTCAAAGACAGTGCTTCTGCCCGTGATTTCAGCAAAAAGTTATCCAGACCGCCATTATGTTCAACAGAACGCAAGGCCGCCGCAGAAATCCGTAAGCGTACAGTTTGGTTCAGGGCATCACTCACCAGTGACACATTATTCAGGTTTGGCAAGTAACGACGACGCGTCTTATTTTGCGCGTGGCTCACATTATTGCCTGTCATGACGGCTTTACCGGTCAGTTCACATACCCGTGACATGGCATATCCTTGTCTACTTAATTTCTATGGGTCTACTTCATCTCTGTATCAGGGCCAATCCCACAAATGATCCACGAATGAATCATCGACAGCCCCAAAGCTGGATGGCGGTATACGCCACACGTCCCATGGCGTCAAGTTTTATAAGCCCGGCTTTGTAAAAAATCCGCCATTAATGCCCTTGCTGCCGCTGTTGGTGGCGTTTCCCCCGCCCGCACCTGCGCTTCATGCTGTTCAATCATACCCGACAGACGTTCATGAAATTGTTGGTGCAACTGTTCATCAATTTCCGACCACATCCACGAAACCGCCTGCAGCGCACGATTCTGTTCGAATGTCCCCGCTGTCGTCACTGCCTGTTGATAATCACATATTTTCTGCCAGATATCTTCTAGCCCCATATGATTTAAGGCCGATGCCAAAGTGACAGCCGGCGTCCAGCAGGAAGCCTTGGGCCGCATCAAATGAAGGGCCGCTGTATACTCATTGGCTGCCCGCTGGGCTGCCGCGGCCAAATCACCATCCGCCTTATTGACGATCACCAGATCCGCCAACTCCATAATGCCGCGCTTGATACCCTGCAGCTCATCCCCGCCGCCGGGGGACAATAACAATAAAAACATATCGACCATATCCGCCACTGCGGTTTCACTTTGACCAACACCAACTGTTTCCACCATGATGATGTCGTATCCCGCGGCTTCGGCCATTAGCATTGCTTCACGGGTTCGCCGCGCTACGCCACCCAATGTCCCCCCAGACGGAGAAGGCCGGATAAAAGCCTGCGGGTCACGGCTCAATTTTTCCATACGGGTCTTATCTCCCAGTATGGAGCCACCCGTACGGACGGATGTCGGATCTACCGCCAGAACCGCGACCTTATGGCCCAGTCCCGTCAGGTAACAACCGAAAGCTTCAATAAATGTGGACTTGCCAACCCCCGGCGTTCCCGTAAAACCCAGCCGGATTGATCGTCCGGTATGAGGCAATATGGATGACAATAATTTCTGGGCCGCGTCCTGATGGTCGGACCGCGTAGACTCTGTCAGGGTAATGGCCTGCGCCAACGCCCGCCGCTGTCCCGCAAGAATACCCTTTGCTAATGTCTCTACCGCTGTCATCACATTGTCCTGTTCAAACGGGTTCCCCCACTTTTTAGCCTAACAACGCCAACAACACAACGGCACACAAAAAGCGCATATCATCCAGAAACAATAGGCGGCTAATTTTGTTTTTCTGGCAGTAGTTCATCATAATCCACCGCAATTTCATATTGTGGATCATCCAAAACAGAAACATCCATAAGATGCGATGTCCGGCCCAGAAGCAGACGACAATCCTCGCTCAGGTGTTGCAAATGTATGACTTTACCGGCATCCGTATAACTTTCCGCCAGACTTTTTATCGCCTTCAGGCCCGAATGATCCCACACCCGGGACTCTTTAAAGTCAATATACACTTCATCGGGATCATTGGCAGGGTCAAACAATGCCGTAAAGCTCGTCACAGACCCAAAAAATAACGGTCCATAAAGGGAATAAACCTTGCTCCCGTCGTCAGTGATGAAGGTACGGGCATCAATGCGCTTCGCTGATTGCCACGCAAAAACCAATGCCGAGACAATCACACCGATCACCACGGCCACGGCCAAATCGCTAATGACCGTTACCGCCGTCACCAACACCAGCACAAAGGCATCGTGTCGGGGAATATGTCTTAAAATACGGAAACTGCGCCACGCAAAAGTGCCGATCACGACCATAAACATCACCCCAACCAAAGCCGCCAATGGAATTTGTTCAATCAATGATGACGCGAAGAGGATAAAGGCCAGCAAGGACAAGGCCGCAGTAATACCGGAAAGCCGCATCCGCCCACCGGATTTCACATTAATCATGCTTTGCCCGATCATCGCGCAGCCTCCCATACCGCCGAAAAACCCTGTTACGGTATTGGCCACACCCTGCGCCAGACATTCGCGGCTGGCGCCACCTTTGGTGCCGGTCATTTCCGCCACCAAATTCAATGTCAGCAGACTTTCAATCAGGCCAATTGCGGCCAGAATAATGGCATAAGGCAGTATGATCTGAAATGTTTCCAGCGTCAGCGGCACCATCGGAATATGAAAATCAGGCAACCCCCCGGCAATAGACGCCAAATCTCCAACCCGGGGCACGTCCATATCCAAACCGATCACCAATAAAGTGACAATACCAATCGCCGCCAATGGGGCCGGAATAATCTTTGTTATTCGGGGAATAAAATGAATGGCTGCCATTGTTAATACAACCAACCCCAACATCACCGCCAATGGCATTCCAGTCATCCATGTCTGCCCGCCCGCACCATCAGAAACTTTAAATTGCCCAAGCTGTGCCAGAAAAATCACAATCGCCAGACCGTTCACAAAGCCCAACATCACCGGATACGGGATCATGCGGATAAACTTGCCCCACCGCAACAGACCGACACTAATCTGTATCAGGCCCATCAACACCACCGTGGCAAACAAATATTCCACACCATGGTCAACCACCAATGACACCATCACCACGGCTAAAGCCCCGGTAGCCCCGGAAATCATGCCTGGTCGCCCGCCAAACACGGCCGTAATCAGCCCCACAATAAAAGCAGAATATAGCCCCACCAATGGATGCACATGCGCCACAAAGGCAAAAGCCACAGCTTCAGGAACTAGGGCTAATGCCACCGTCAGTCCTGATAAAATTTCTGTTTTATACTGTGCGATATTATGGCCGGAAGGGGCGTTTTCGGTGCCAACTGGCCCCGCGCCTACGTTATTTTTCTGATCCACGTGACTACCCTGAAAAGTTGTGCTGTCTGTGCCCGGCTTTTTTCATTAAAGCGACACTCATGGCGCGCAGCCTACTTCATCACACGCTGCACCGCAACATTGCTTTATGTTTTACCTATTAGTCAGAAGCTTAAGACACGTGTTATGAGGTAATTTCAAACACAAGGTCCGGCCCTCTTTATGCGGAAAGCTGTGCCTCCAGCTTGTCCAGCACCTCATCTGCCGCCGTTGGAATATGGGTACCCGGCCCAAAAATCGCCGCAGCCCCGGCCGCTTTCAATGCGCCGTAATCCTGCTGTGGGATAACACCGCCGCAAATGATCATGATGTCGTCAGCCCCTTCGGCTTTTAAGGCTGCGGACAAGGCGGGGACCAAGGTTTTATGTCCCGCCGCGAGACTGGACACGCCGATTACATGCACATCATTTTCGATAGCTTGGCGCGCCGCCTCTTCCGGGGTCTGGAACAGAGGCCCAACATCCACATCAAAGCCCAGGTCGGCAAAGGCAGTCGCAATAATCTTGGCCCCGCGATCATGGCCATCCTGCCCCATCTTCACCACAAGCATACGCGGGCGGCGCCCTTGTTGCGCGGCAAACTCATCGATGCGCTTCTGGATGGCGGCAAAACCTTCATCACCCTCATAAGCCGCACCATAAACGCCCGAAATTGACTTTACTTCTGCCTTATGGCGACCAAATACCTTTTCCATGGCGTCTGAAATTTCTCCTAATGAGGCCCGCGCACGGGCCGCATCTATGGCCGCAGCCAATAAATTTCCGTCTGACTGTGCCGCCGCTGTAACAGCGTCCAGTGCGGCCTGACATGCCGCTTCATCGCGTTCTGCACGCATTTTTATCAGTCGCGCAATCTGCGCCTCACGTACAGCGGCATTGTCGACATCCAGAATATCAAGAGGCTCTTCCTGCGCCAATGGATATTTATTCACACCCACCACGACCTCTTCCCCGCGATCGATACGGGCCTGTTTCCGGGCGGCGGCTTCCTCAATTTTTAATTTGGGCAGCCCCGCTTCAACAGCCTTGGTCATGCCGCCCATCTCCTCAATTTCCTGAATTAACGACCAGGCGCCGTCCACCAATTCATGGGTCAGACTTTCGACATAATATGACCCTCCCAAAGGGTCTACTACATTGCAAAGGCCGGTTTCCTCTTGCAGGACCAATTGTGTATTGCGTGCAATACGGGCAGAAAAATCAGTGGGCAGCGCGATGGCCTCATCCAGCGCATTGGTATGTAAAGACTGCGTGCCTCCTAAGGCGGCGGCCATCGCTTCTACAGTGGTGCGGATCACATTATTGTATGGGTCTTTCTCTGTCAGCGAAACACCCGATGTCTGACAATGGGTGCGCAACATCATGGATTTGGGATTCTTTGCCCCAAGGCTTTGCATAATCTGCGCCCATAAAGTACGTGCGGCGCGCAACTTTGCCACTTCCATGAAAAAGTTCATGCCAATCGCAAAGAAAAAGCTTAACCGCGGCGCAAAGGCATCAATATCCATACCCCGCGATTGGGCGGCGCGAACATATTCCATTCCATCCGCCAACGTAAAGGCCAGCTCTTGTAGCTGCGTTGCCCCGGCTTCCTGCATATGATAACCGGAAATGGAAATAGAATTGAACTTCGGCATATGCGCTGAAGTATAGGCGATAATATCCGCAATAATCCGCATACTCGGCTGTGGCGGATAAATATAAGTATTGCGCACCATAAATTCTTTCAGAATGTCATTCTGAATGGTCCCCGCCAATTGTTCCTGTGCAACGCCCTGTTCTTCTGCTGCAACAATATAAAATGCCATACAGGGAATCACGGCCCCGTTCATCGTCATCGACACAGACATCTGGTCCAGTGGAATACCATCGAACAGAATTTTCGCATCTTCCACACTGTCTATGGCAACACCCGCTTTGCCCACATCACCAACAACACGGGGATGATCTGAATCATACCCTCTATGGGTTGCCAGATCGAAAGCCACTGACAGCCCCTTCTGTCCTGCCGCCAGATTACGCCGATAAAAAGCATTTGATTCTTCTGCTGTGGAAAAACCGGCATATTGCCGCACTGTCCAGGGGCGCCCGGCATACATCGTTGCCTTCACCCCCCGGGTATAGGGGAAAAACCCTGGCAATCCCCCCTCCGGTAATGCGGACGTATCCGCCGATGTATAGAGCGGCTTTACAACGATCCCCTCCGGGGTCTCCCAGGCCAAATCCGCAGGGTTACGACCGCGAAGCTCCTGACGCGCCAATTCTTGCCAATCTGTTATTGTCTTTTGCTCTGCCGTCATCGTGGCTCTTCCACTGTTACTGAATTTACCTGAAAATCTATGTGACCTGCCGCGCATTGCAGACCGGCGATCACGCCATAGAATGAAATATCAACACCGGGAATATCTGCTGTTCTCGGGCTTCAGTATGAACGGCGCGACCAACACTGTCAATTATATGTTACTCGTGAGTATCATAACTTTGGTCGTAGTCCTAGGCCTGTTTCAATTCGATCACATTCCCGTCAGGGTCCTGTATATACAGCGACATTCCATAACCCGTGGCCCCAAATCTCTTTCCGGTCCCTAAAAATATTTTCACATCATGGGCCGCCAGGTGGGCCTGCAAGGCGTCCTCATCCCAGTCATGGACCCGCAAACAAAAATGATCCAGATTGATCCCCTGTCGCGCCCGTGGGGGCAGCCCGCCCGTCTTGCCCAACGGTCCCGCCACATCCACCAAATCAATCAAATGCTCACCCGCCTGCAAATGCACCAGCCCTAATTCCGGCACTTCGCGCACGATTGGGCAACCTAACACCTGATGATAGAAACGTTGTAATTTCGCTACATCACTGCTGCGCAATACAATATGGTCCAATCCCGCCAGTTTAATCATTCTTCGCCTCCTTTATGGTTAAACACGGTCAATAACCCCGTGACCATTTCACCTGATATATATCCTGAAACATTATATCATTAAGACCAAGACAACAGACGCCATTAATGCTAATCAGGCCTTATTATGACCGCGCCCGGCAAGACAGTCTCCACCCACGCTATTGACACGTCCTCACGCGTCAAAGCCGTTTTGGGCCCGACAAATACCGGAAAGACGCATCTTGCTGTTGAACGCATGCTTTCCCATTCCAGCGGCATGATCGGTCTGCCCTTACGATTACTGGCCCGTGAAATCTACGACCGCATTGTTGAATTGCGCGGACCACATGCCGTGGCGTTGATTACAGGCGAAGAAAAAATCTCCCCTAAAAACGCCCCCTACTATGTCTGCACTGTCGAAGCCATGCCCATGAACCGCTCTGTGGCTTTTCTCGCCATTGACGAAGTTCAGCTTTGTGCTGACCTTGACCGGGGCCATGTTTTTACAGACCGTCTGTTAAGAGCGCGCGGGCGCGAAGAAACAATGTTCCTTGGGGCAGAAACTATCCGCCCCCTTATTGAACAATTAGTCCCTGACGCAGAATTTACCACCCGGCCGCGTTTTTCGACCCTGCAATATGTAGGCGCACGCAAATTATCACGACTGCCCCGTCGATCTGCACTGGTCGGTTTCTCCGCGCAGGATGTCTACGGATATGCCGAATTATTACGCCGACATAAAGGGGGGGTCGCGATCGTGATGGGGGCCCTCAGCCCGCGCACCCGCAATGCACAGGTGGAACTGTATCAAAATGGTGATGTTGACTATATCGTTGCCACAGATGCTATTGGCATGGGCCTGAACATGGATATCAACCATGTCTGCTTTTCCGCAAAGCGCAAATTTGATGGCCATCGTGTTCGTGACCTGTCGGCGGCGGAACTCGGCCAGATCGCCGGACGGGCCGGACGCCATATGAACAACGGCAGCTTCGGGGCCCTGTGGGATCGCTTTGGTACTGATGGATTCCCTCTGGAATTGGCCAATATGATCGAACAGCACCAATTCGCACCCCTCACTGTTTTACAATGGCGTAATAGCTTTTTAGATTTCAGTCATAGTTCAGCCCTGATTCGCTCTTTAGAAGCCGCCCCCCACCGCCCGGGGCTCACCCGCGCACTAGAAGCTGAAGATCTATATGTTTTAAAGAAACTGGTCGCCCGCGAAGATATACGCCAACGATTACGTGGCCCGGCCGCACTGAAGCTATTATGGGAAGTCTGTCAAATTCCCGACTTCAGAAAAAGCTCTATCGATGCCCACAGCCAATTGATTCACAATATATTTCAATATATTAGCGGCATTTCTGGGCGTCTCCCCCATAAATGGATCGCCGCGCAAATCACACCCTATGATCACACGGAAGGGGATATAGATACCCTGTCCAATCGCATTGCACATATTCGTACTTGGACGTATATTGCCAACCGGTCAGGGTGGCTTGAACAGGGAAAATACTGGCAAGAACGCACAAGAGAGATTGAAGACCGCCTGTCAGATGCGTTACATGAACGTTTAATACAGCGGTTTGTCGACCGACGTACGTCGGTCCTGATGAGAGAATTGCGCCAAAAGGGTACATTAATGGCAAGTGTGGAAAAAGACGGCAGCGTGTCTGTCGAAGGACATTACATCGGTCAGCTTGACGGGTTCCAGTTTCAGGAAGATCCCGCCGCCTATGGCGAAGACAGCAAAACACTCCGTCAGGCCGCGGAAAAAGTTCTGAGCGGTGAAATCACCGCCCGTGCACTGGCACTATCCAAAGCTGCAGATAATGACATCACGCTCAATATTGCGGATAATATTTGCGATAGCAGTCTGTGCTGGCAAGGACGACCTCTGGCCCGTCTGGCAAAAGGACCTGATGCGCTACACCCTAAAATTGTCATCGCCCCAACGCCGCTCCTTCAGGGGGATAACTACCAACTGGTGCAAGCCCGTCTTGACCAGTGGCTCACAGACCATATCAATAAGCTACTGTCTCCCATGCTGGCCTTACAAGATGCCGCCAATGGCTCCAAAGACGAAGAGGGCCAAAGCAAAATTAGCGGTCTCGCCCGCGGCATCGCCTTTCAAATGGTGGAAAAAATGGGAACGGTTCCCCGTCGTCTGATTGCCGAACAGTTTAAGGATGTCGATAAAGAAGGCCGCTTCCAACTAAAGAAGCTGGGGGTTTGGTTAGGGGCAACCAGTTTATATGTCCCGGCACTGTTAAAACCTCACGCCGCGCAATTACGCCTGCTGCTCTGGGCAGTTTATAATGAGAAACATCGCCTGCCAACGCCGCCTGCCGCCGGATTATGTACCGTCAAGATTGACAGCAAAGCCCCGCGCGCCTTTTATGAAGTTTCAGGTTATCGTGTCGTCGGTGAAAATGGCGTTCGGCTGGATATGCTGGAAAGACTGGCAAATACAGCGCGCGAGATTGCACAGCACGGCCCCTTTGAACCGAATGCCGACTTGATGTCACTTGTGGGATGTTCCGGCACTGACTTTGAAGAAATCATGCGTTATCTTGGTTATCGCCTGAAAGACTTCAAACCGGAAGAAGCCGCAAAAATACAAGCGGAACGCGCTGAAAAGGTGGCCAAAGAAACCGCCGCGAAAGACGCGAAAACACCCGATAAAGTAGAAGAAAATTTAGAAGAAAAGCCTGCTTTAGATAAGAGTGCAACCGACACGCCGGCGGAAGAAAAAGCACCTCAGGAAACTACATCAGAAGAAACAAAGCCGGAAGATGCAGTGACCAAAGACGCGGGGAACGAAGGCACTACGACAGAAGATACCCCCCCTTCAGCATCCCAGAAAAACACTTCCGAAGACGAAACAGAAGATGCCGCCACTATCATACAGATGTTTGTACGCACCCCGCCACGCCGCCATCGCGGCACAAAAGGGGCTGGAAACCGTGGCCGTAGCAAGCCTCACAGCACACAAGACGGAAAAACGGATGCAAAAGCCAAAGGCGACAAGCCTGCAAAAGCTCGCAGAAGTCACAAACCGCACCCCAAACGCACCCGTAAACCGGAACCGCAGATTGACGCAGATTCACCTTTTGCCGTCTTGCAAGACCTGAAACGTAGCATGGGGAACAAAAAATAGTCCCACCCCCGTCCGAAAAAAGTGCTGAAAACATTAAAGATCCGGAAGTGGGCCCGATACGTCTGGATAAATGGCTGTGGTATGCACGTTTCTACAAAACACGCACGTTGGCCAGTGCCCAGTGTCGCGCCCGTAAAGTAAGACTGAACGGGAACATCACCAACAAAGCCAACACGCCGGTGACAATCGGAGATGTGCTTACTTTCCCGCAGGGTCACCATTTGCGCATTGTCCGGATCACAGCAATCGGTACACGACGCGGTCCCGCAACAGAAGCTCAAAAGTTATATGAAGATATGACCCCGGCCCCCGTCACGGAAAGCAGACCGGAAAAAGCCCCTGTGGCCCCACGCTTGCCCGGCTCCGGACGACCAACAAAAGCAGAACGTCGCGCGTTAGACCGCCTTACTAATCCCTTTGATGACGAAAAGGCATAAAAAGCTCTCCAAAACAGATAATTTTATCTTTTCTTAAAACGCTTTTAAGCTGCCCTGACCATACTGTATCCCGCAATCACGATCATTTGTCACCCCGTCCCACTATGGTTGTTCAAAACCATTATGTCCGGTGCGGTCACAACTAAAAATGGGGATTTTTAGATGTCTCAACCGTTACAAATACTGATTCTAGGGGTCATTGTCGCTGTCGGCGTGGGATATTGGTCAAAAGATTTTACCGCAGACGGCGGGGTCAAAGCCGAAACACAAAAACGCGCCGCTCATTATCACCGACTTGTAGATGCTGTTATTATTCCCCAACACCGTGACGGTCATTATTGGATAGAAGCCGACGTCAACGGTGAAACCGTCGTTTTCATGATTGACACGGGCGCATCCCATGTCGCCCTCAGTCATAAGGATGCACAGCGCATCGGACTTAACCCCGATCATCTAGACTATAATCTTCTGTACCGCACAGCAAATGGCAACACCCATAAAGCCGCCGTAACGTTGGATGATATCGACATCGGACCTATTAGTGTCAGCACCATACGCGCCTCAGTCGCCCAACCGGGGCGTCAGGCCATTTCTCTTCTGGGCATGAATTTCCTAAATCGCCTTTCCGGATTCGAATTCCGCGATAAGGAACTTATTTTACATCCATAATTCCCGTTCTTCTAAGACGAAAACGCTATTACTGACGCTCGTTCATTCTCAAAAGCCGATATCCCCGATCAATAGCGGGCGGATATGGCATCGCGTAATGGCATCGCGTACATGTCTCTCTACTCTCTACCTTGCTGATGCGCCAGACACACCTGACACCCCTGAGCCCCCTCTGGGAACTTGTCTGTGCGACCATCACGACATATATACGCTTAAGGGTCGCTGCTTACGGGCCAGACCACAGAAACCAGGCCACAGGAAAACGCGTTTTGCCTTATCAGTTCGCACAGTGAAACTCAGTGCTCTGCTACACGTGAATACGGAGATATCCAATGCTCAAGAAACTCATTGACCTGTTCGTCACCGAAAATCCAGCAGAGGGCAGCGCCCCACCGGATAAAGAAGTTGCCGCAGCGGCATTAATGGTGGAAGCGGCCCTGATGGACGGACAGATGGACAGTGATGAAGAACAAACTATCCGGCGGCTCCTGCAGGCGCATTTTGATCTCTCACCCGCCGATTGCGCCCTCATCTTTAAACAAGCCAAAGAGGCTCAGGCCGATACCAATCACCTTCTGCGTTTTACCCGGCTGGTAAAAGACCATTTTACACCGGAAGAGCGCATCGACATCATGCAAATGCTATGGCAAGTCGCCTATGCCGATGGAGAAATTCATCACTATGAAAGCAATTTGATGCGCCGTATTGCCGGGTTAATCTATGTCTCTGACCGGGACAATGGTCAAGCACGTAAGCGAGCAGCTAATGCTCTCAGCACAGCAGATGATGCTTCATGATAAAACCGCCTGTCCAAAAACCTTTTCTTAAGGTATAAATGGAATAACAATACAGGATAAAAAAGTAGAGAGCCGCGCAGGAAAAATTAGTTGTTTAATCAATTGATTTAGCTTGCACTGATAAATAACTTGCGATATGCAGGATTTTATCAAGAAAAACCATATCCGTTGATAACAAATCCCTCTGGGAAATAATAGGTTGAGGAGATCTTCATGACCTATGTCGTGACCGAAGCGTGCATTAACTGTAAATTTACTGACTGCGTAGATGTCTGTCCTGTTGACTGCTTCTACGAAGGCGAAAACTTTCTGGCTATTAACCCTGACGAGTGCATTGACTGTGGCGTTTGCGAACCTGAATGCCCTGCCGAAGCTATCCTGCCTGACACCGAAGATGGCATGGAGCAATGGGTTGAGCTGAACGCGAAATATGCGGCAATCTGGCCAAATATTACACAGCAGATCGATGCAATGCCCGGTGCCGAAGAAGCCAAAGCTGAAACAGGAAAACTTGCCAAGCTGTCTGAAAAGCCAGGGGCTGGTAACTAGTCTGTTTTATCGCCTTAAGGCTGTGCTTTAAGGATCTCATGATATCTTCAGCGATGGTCGCTCAACAGCATCATCGCGTAAGAAACATATAAACACCCTGCTCTGGCACTATATCTTGTGTCAGGGGGGTGTTTTTTTGTGAATTTTATGTTATAATTAAAGACGTATATGGGACTGGGGACATGACAGATGGCATGAACCAGCCCGTATTTTTTATAGCCCCAGACGAATAAAGTCACATGCCGCACATGAACGGCAGGGGTGTTTTTGTGTTTCTCAGGGTTTTAACCTTTTGTTAAGACTTTATTTTTCAGGTGCAGCCACTAACTGCGCTTGTAGTGAAGACAGGCGAGAAAAATAATATGGCAAAAATAAAAAATCAATTTGTGACGGGCGATCACATCGTTTATCCGAAACATGGCGTAGGGCAAATCATGTCCATCGAAACGCAGGAAATTTCTGGTCTACAACTGGAACTCTTCGTTATTCGTTTTGAAAATGAGCGCATGACATTGCGTCTGCCTACCAATAAAGCAGAATCTTCAGGGATGCGGCGCCTTTCTAATCAAGCGACCATGGATCAAGCTCTCACTACTTTAAAAGGTAAGGCCCGCATTAAACGCACAATGTGGAGCCGCCGTGCCCAGGAATATGAGGCCAAAATTAATTCCGGCAGCCTCGTCTCCATTGCCGAAGTCGTGCGTGACTTGTTCCGTAAAGAAGAACAACCCGAACAATCCTACAGCGAACGGCAAATTTATGAAGAGGCACTAGGCCGGCTGGCTCGTGAAGTTGCTGCGGTTGAAGACATTCTCGAAGATGAAGCGATTAAAAAATTAGAAGCTGTCCTCAAAGCTGCATAATTTTGTCGCAATATGTTCTTAAAAGGGAAGCATCCATGATGCTTCCCTTTCCGCATTGGCAACCTGAAACAATGATTACTGACGTTCCTTCATGATGCAAACCGCCTTATCTGAACTCAACCCCGACCGCTTTGCCACCATAAAAGGGGCGAATAGAGTCTGGGCCATCGGTGCAATTCACGGCGCAGCAGATAAACTGCGTGCCTTGCATCAGCACCTCTTCGACCGTTTTGCCGAAGGGGATCGTCTGGTTTATCTGGGGAATTACATGGGGGCAAAGGGTGACATCATCGCCACCCTGAACGAATTATTACGTGCGCGGCGACGATTGCTGGCTGGCCCGCCTCCCCTTAACCCTGAAGACATCGTTTTCCTGCGCGGTGCACAGGAAGAAATGTGGAATAAATTGCTGCAACTTCAATTTGCGCCCAGCCCGGCCGAAATTATTGACTGGATGCTGGACCACGGTATGGACAGCACCATCGAAGCCTATGGCACCAAGGCCCATGTCGCCCGCAATATTGCCCGCGAAGTCACGATGGCCATCACCCATTGGACCAATGGACTACGCCAGAATATGCAAACACACCCTGGTCATCGTGAGTTATTAATGCATTTACGCCGCGCAGCCTTTACCCGTGACGGACAACTTTTATTTGTCCATGCCTCTATTGACCCCACACGCACCTTAGATCAACAGGCTGACCGTTTCTGGTGGGACAATGGACAATTCGAAGATATCCGCACACCTTATCAAAACTTCCGTAAGGTCATTCGCGGCTACGATCATGGCTGCCATGGCCTACAGTTGAATAACGCCTATACCGCGACCATAGACGGGGGCTGTGGTCGGGGCGGCTCATTAAATGCGGTTTGTTTCGGCAAAGACGGTGAAATTCTGGACCAGATCACAACATAGCTTCGCCATATCAGGAGACCATCACCATTAGCCCGCAGCAGTTACTGCCAATGAATTCACCTCTCCCTATTTTTCTTCCACAACCAGTTTAACTTTTTGCCCCGCCTTCAATATGCTGCGCTCTGACAAGCCGTTCAGCGTCAAAAAACGTTCCAGCTTATATTTATCAAAGGCCATATATCGCGCCAGTGACGTTGGTGTGTCCCCCCGCTGGACCGTCGCAATTTTTATACGCAAAGGTTTCACATCATCCGCTTCATCTGTAGTCAATTTTCGGAAACTATACGTCAAACGCTTCATATCATCCCCCAGACTTGCCTGTAGTGCTTCCGGCACGATCATAAAGAAATGATAGGCTTTCTCAGGGCTATACTGCACCGCCAGTAATCGCACTAAAACATTGCCCTGTTTGCTTTGCCCTATGGCCACACCCGTCAGTGCCGTCATCCCGTTGATGTCGACCTGTTGCATCTCCTGCGCCGTGGCTTTACCCCCGGTATATTTCTGCCAGACAGATGAAAAATATGCCGCTAGTGCATTATTTTGTGATGACAGATCCCCGCCCGAAAAAGCAAAAGCGGCACCAGCGGCAGGCCCCGTCCCCTGCCCCACAACCATTTCGGACGTATTCAACAGCAGGAAATTTTCCGGTGCTGTAAACGTCAACCGTAACGGCCCATGCCAAAACATTCGGCCACGGATAAAGCCTTGCGCGGGATCATCGCCATATAACATTCCATCAATCGCCTGCAAATAGGCATCACGGTGGCGTGGTTTACCCCCTTGGGAGATGCCCGTTTTGGCGGCAGCCGCATCGGCCCGCGCCGATCGGTCTGCGGTATTCGGGTGTGTGGAGAAAAATTCAGGAGGACGACTGCTCTTTTCGCGCTTTGCAATCAGATCCTGCAACGCATCCTGACGTTGAAGGCTGTCGAGCATATCTGCCGCCGCATAGGGGTCATAGCCTGTGCGGCTCATATAACGCACCCCTAACTTGTCTGATTGATATTCCTGATCGCGGGAATAGCCCAAAAGATAGAGTTGCCCGCCATAATTTAGGGCCTCTGCCACTTGTGCATTGCCAATAGCGGCACCCGCCACCCCGGCAAGCAGACCTGTAAATATCTGTTGATTATAACGTTTGGCGGTATGCCGCGCCGTCACATGGCCGATTTCATGACCTAACACAGAAGCCATTTCCGCTTCATCATTAAACAAGGCCAGAATTCCCCGGGTCACATAGATATAACCGCCCGGCAAAGCAAAGGCGTTGACAATTGGCGTATTCAGAACCGTAAAGGTAAACGGCTGGTCCTTCATTTCCGAATTTGCCGCCAAACGCCCCCCAATAGCGGCAACATAACCGCCAATCTTATCATTTTCATAAACCCCGCCCTGTTCCGCCATAACTTGCGGGTGAGCCTGCTGGCCTAAGGCTTGCTCCTGTGCCGGGGACATAAAGGGGGTGAATTCCTGTTTACCCGTTGCCGGGTTTGTCGTCATACACGCCGGCAATAACAACGTTAAGGCCAAAACGCCCCACACCCGCTGTCGCAGGGTCTTTATTGCAAAGAGTCCGTTATTTTTCACTATATCTAAGGTCATCAGTCCCCTCCTGACCGCCCCCAATATCTACAGGGCGTATTGCCAGCTGCTCTGGATGTGTGATGATAATCATAGGGCCATTTTCCTGTCGAAGCCAGCCCCGCACCTCAACATTTTCACCTTGCAAAGCCATTAAGTCCACGTTCTCCCGCTCAAAAAGCCGCCGGGCACGCGCACCCACTTTAATCGTGAAATCATCACGCCAGTTATCCCCGAAGTTCAGATATACATCCCCCCGCACCCGCGCCACAGACTTCACGCGGCCCCACACCAATTGAAAGGCATTGATATATGTCGCGGCATCAATATGGGACCGCGGCTGATAATAGGGCAAAGCCCATATACCGCGCCCGGCCGTCCGGGCCTCGCTTTCCACCCGCAACATTGCCGTCACCGCAGCCCTGTTATCGGCAAAACTATAGACCCGCGCCATTCCCCGGCCCAGCATCTCTCCTTGCACCCACGCCCCGTCTGTCACCCGCCGCATATGGGCCAACAGCCGACCATGGCGGTCCGTATCGCGGCCGCCGATGTATAATTGCATGCGTTCTTCCACGACCAATGCTGCCAAGGCCGTCTTTGCAGCCATCGCCATGGGCCAGGCACGGAATCCTTTACGGCCTAAGGGCAGTTTCGGGGCCTGAATCCCAACCAGGCGCAGCTGGCGACCGTCTGTGAGCACCACGGTATCGCCATCAATAACGTCCTTGACGCTCACTATCTCCCCCGCGCGCAGTTGTGACGCAAACAAAGAATCCTCTTTACCAACGGCAACGTCACTTAATGACATTGATAAACTAGCCACGACAAGGCCGAGAGTGGCCTGCCCAAATTTACGCCACACGGGCAATAAAAATATCCCCATACCCAAAATTTCGTTCGCCTTGTTAGGTCCTAATATGATTCAGGCGGCCAGGACTACACTAATCCAACATGCACTCTGTTACTTTATAATAAACCCGGACCCATACCCAATTACCAGACTGGTTCGTTGTCGTAATCTCTGCCCCCACCGTTTTCCCAGATTGTATTAATTCCCAAATTGCCTGATTTGAATCCCGTGAAATATAACCCACTTTCTCACCTGAGATAAAAGAGGCCTTAACAGCATAAGGGTCATGAGGATTTTCAAGCTCAGCAGTTAAAATTAGCCCTCTGCCAAGGGTAAAGTCCTTTGCTTGATAATTTTGTCTACAATACTGTAGGCCGACTAATTTGACTTCATCGAACAGCCTCCACTGTTCCAAGAAAACATCTTCGGGAAAAACGGATCCTAGATAGTTTGGACTCTCAAAATTCCTTTCCCTCTTTGCATAATCAGTCGTAAAAAAAGCAACGCATTTATTTTCAAGAACAGCGTCCCTTAGTTCCTCGTATGAATTAATCAAAAAAACATTCCGTTCACATTTAAAACAAAACCGAATGTCTTCCTTCTCTGTTCTTTCCAATTCCGACCATTGCTGCGTACATTGAAAATGCAAAGGACAGTTTTGCATGATTGTTGTTGATTGGGCATCATCAAACCGCTCTACCATTCTGAAGCTCCTCTCTATATTAAGACGCCCTACACCGTTCCATAAAATCAAGTGTCCGTTGCCAGGCCAAGGTCGCGGCCTCCCTATCATACCCGTCTGACGCAGGATTATTAAAGGCATGCCCGGCCGCAGGATAAATATGAAACTCACCTTGCGGATTTGCCGCTTTAATCTTTTCAACATCCTCCATGGACACCAGAAAATCTTTTCCGCCGTGATGATGCAACATCGGACAGCGCGGCGTCTCATCCAACAGGCCAAGGGTTCTCGTACCGTAATAAGACACCCCGCCTGTCAGCGGAAGGTGATGACACGCCTTATAGGCCACTGATCCCCCCCAACAATACCCCACTGCAAACAACGCAGTGGGACCCAGGCCGCCCATCACCGCCCGCAGGTCTTCCATGACAACATCCAGGTCCATATTGTAGGCCAGGTCACGGGCCTGCACGAATTGCGACCGGTCAAAGACACACCCCGGCTGATGGCGATCATATAAATGTGGCAGCACTGCTAAATAACCCGCCTGCGCATATTGTTCGGCAACCTCGCGTAGATGGGCGGTAATGCCAAAAATTTCCTGCAGAATAATAACGGCAGCTTTCGCCTCTTGCTCTGGTCTGGCTAATGTTACCTGCAGCACATGGCCATCTTCTGCCCGACAGGTTTTATCTTCCCAAATAATCTTCATTACCCTCCCTTTCAAACGATATCCACCGCATGTTGATCATAACCATACCCTCTCGCCATGCAATCAGGCAAAGGCTATATCAATCGTTGTCTAATGGACCACAATCGGCATACACTTTCTTCGGGATATCTCCTTGGAACCGCATACTCTTACACAAAAAAGGATGACAGAATGGACACAATAGATTACGGCCCGCTCACCCCACTTATCGGAACATGGACCGGGGATAAGGGAATGGATGTTGCCCCCGAACCCGATGGCCCTGAAAACACGCCTTATTATGAAACGATCACTTTCGATGCTATTGGTGATGTCACCAATGCGGGAAAGCAAACATTAGCCGTTCTCTATTACCGTCAGATCGTCACCCGTAAGGAAGACAATGCTGTCTTTCATGATGAATGTGGGTACTGGACATGGGATGCCGCCACGGGCACGGTCACCCATTCGCTGTCTATTCCCCGTGCCGTGACATTGCTGGCAGGCGGGGAATATAAAGGTGAGACAACAGCGGACGGCCGTACAGTCTTAGATGTCGCGGCCAATCTGGGTGATGAACACTGGGGTATCGTCCAATCCCCCTTCATGCGGAAAAACGCCACAACAACAGCCTTTAGCCACCACATCGAAGTGGGCGATGGCAAGCTCAGCTACCACGAAACCACGACGTTAGATATTTACGGCAAAATATTTGAACATACCGATGGCAATGAATTAACCCGTGTTGAGTAATTGCCCTGTCGCAGCGCGGCCTGCCGCACAGCCAGATATAGTTTTGATCTGGCCTCGCATCAGGCCGCTGCTGTTTTCCGCAAAACCCGCTTCAGGACAATAAAGCCCCATACACCTGATATCAGCGACCCCAGCAGAATACCCAGCCGTTCATCAAAAATCATGTTCACACCGGTTTCTTCGAAAGCCAGCGACCCGATAAACAAGCTCATGGTGAAGCCGATACCGCACAATATGGATGTCCCGTATAACGTGGACCAGGTCATCCCCTTTGGCATATTCGCCCATCCCAACTTGATGCTCAGCCAGCACAGGCTGAAAATACCGATCTGATTTCCTAAAAACAGCCCCAAAGCAATCCCTAACGGCACCGGATGCAAAATATGATCGATCGTCACTTCGCCCAACGGCAGACCCGCATTACAGAAAGCAAAAAACGGTAAAATTAAAAAGGCCACAACGGCATGCAGGTCATGCTCCAGCTCTTTCAAAGGGGACCCGTGGGATCCTTCCGCATTTTTGTGACGCATGGGGATAAACATGGCCAGTACTACCCCCGCCAATGTGGCGTGCACCCCTGATTTCAAAAGGGCAACCCACATCACAAGCCCCACAACCAGATAGACACTTTTTTCCATGACACCCTGACGGTTCAACATATACAAAACGGCGACACAACCCGCCCCGATCAGTAATGCGGTCATGGAAATCTGGCTGGTATAGAAAAAGGCAATAATTAAGATCGCCCCGATATCATCAAAAATCGCCACCGTCGTCAAAAAGACCTTCAGCGATGTGGGCACACGCGGGCCCAACAGACTTAACACACCCAGAGCAAAGGCAATATCCGTCGCCGCCGGGATCGCCCAGCCCTGTATCGCAACCGGATCGTCATAATTCAGAAAAGCATATATTAATGCCGGGACGGCCATACCCCCCGCAGCCCCCACCATGGGCAAGGCGACCTTGCTGGGGCTGGCCAGTTCCCCTTCCATAAATTCCCGTTTAAGTTCCAAACCGACAAAAAGGAAGAACAATGCCATCAGGCCATCATTAACCCACAACAATAACGGCTTATCAATATTTAAGGCCCCGATCCGCACCGCGACGGGAGTATCAATCAATAAATTATAATAGGAACTTAGTGGTGAATTCGCGAGAATAATGGCCAGAATAGTTGCCAGCATCAACAAAATGCCGCTGGCACTTTCCCACTTCAAAAAATCGGCTAGAAATGTACCGATCTGCACAGGGGGGGTATTATTATTCTGACTCATTCTTCTTTCTCGACTTATCCTTTAGTGCGCCGCAATATGCTATTTACAACAAGTAGTGTCCTGCCAGCTTTTATCAAGATGATGTTGCCTTTTTTCATCCTCTTTTGATTAATATTCGTAGGTACCGCGAATAGGATAGTCTTTGGCGCGAATACGGGCCATTGCCGGCACCAGCACATCAAGGTCCGGGCGCACAAACGGGCCATTCGAAATATCTACGACCTGAACATTGCCTTCCTCATTAATAATAAACAAGCCGGGCTCCGGAAAGGGGTGATCTGTTTCTTCCGGACTGCGCGGATGGGAGATATATAATCCCAATGCCTTCATCTGCGCGACCGTCAGGCCATAATGCAGCGCAAAATTTACATCCAGCTTTTCACAATGTGCCTGGAGCTGCTCGGCACTGTCTGCCGTCACCGCAACAACGTCTACCCCGGCCTCCCGCAACTCATCCCGCTTGGTCGCAAGTTTATTAAGGTACCTTGTACATAAAGGACAATGCTGGCCGCGATAAACCACCACCATTTTCCAATCCGTGCCCGGCTCACAAAGGGTAATGTCCACATCTTCCGCATCCAGACTATTCACACGCATTTGCGGAAAAGGGCTTCCGGCCGCTATTTTTTCAGGCATCATAATTCTCCTTCATGACATGTGCTAACAGTTTATACCATCAGTACGCTGGCACCAGTTGTCTTTCTACTTTCCAGATCTGCATGGGCGCGGCTTGCTTCTCGCAAAGGATAGCGTTGCTGAATATTCACAGGCACCGCCCGTGTCCGCACAGCCTGAAACAACTCGTTACAGGCCCGTTCCAACTCGCGTCTTTGCATGAAATAATCTGTCATCATAGGCCGGATCAGCGTGATAGAGCCTTTCCGCATTAATGTTAAGGGCGAAACAGGCGGGACCGGACCTGTTGCATTTCCAAATGTGACCATAGTTCCACGCAGTGCTAAACAGTCTAAGGATATATCAAAACTATCCTTTCCCAAACTGTCATATACCACAGGCACGCCGTCTCCATCTGTCAACTCCCTCACGGAAGCCACGATATCATCTTCGCCAAACACCAGTACTTCAGCACAGCCATATTCACGGGCGACGTCTATTTTTTCTTCCGATCCCACAACACCGATTACCCGCGCGCCCAGGGCTCTCGCCCACGGACAGGCCAAGCTGCCCAACCCCCCTGCAGCAGCATAAAACAAAATCGTATCCCCCGGCCTGATCGCATAAATTTGCCGGAGCAGCATATGTGCGGTCAGACCCTTTAACATCAAAACCGCCGCCATTTCATCGGTAATATCATCCGGTATTTTCACGACCTGATCGGCGGGCATCACCCGCACCCCCACATAGGCCCCACCAGTGCGCGTATACGCCACACGGTCACCAACGGCTATGTGGTTCACCCCCTCACCCACTGCATCAACAACGCCTGCGGCTTCTGACCCAACGATACCGGGCAATTCCATGGGGTAAAGCCCTTTACGCATATAGGTATCAATCATATTCAGGCCTACAACCGTTTGCACCATACGAATTTCGCCGGGACCGGGACGACCTACCTGAATATCATCTTCCACAAAGACTGACGGGCCGCCATATTCATGAACACGCATGGCCATCACCATATCTTTCTCCTTTTTGTTATGTCGTACATTATGCCCCCATGTCGTATCATTTCTTGCAAAAGTCTAATAAGGCAGGTTAGCTATTCTTTATAGCTGAAGTTGCCCTTTGCGATCAAAGAAACTCCTGATATTAAAATACACGGCTTATGTTCATGACACATCTTAACCTTGCGATAGAACACTGGCCTCTGCATAGCCCATTTACCATTGCACGAGGCACAAAAACGGCTGCTGATGTGATTGTAGCAACCTTGACCGATCAACAAGGCCTCATCGGTCGGGGCGAAGCTGTACCTTATGGTCATTACGGCGAAAGTACAGACTCTGTCTACGCCCAAATCATGGCTGTACGGGATCAGATAGAACGTCCCATGACACCGCAAGAACTTCACCAACGTAACACATTGCCTCCAGGGGCCGGCCGTGCGGCTGTTGACGCCGCCTTATGGGACCTGCACGCCCGCCAAACTAACCTGCCCGTCTGGCGGCACACACGTCAACAACCCCCACACACGTACCCCACGGCCTATACTTTATCGCTGGGCTCCCCCGCGCAAATGGCAACGGTGGCAGAACGCGTTTCTACCTATCCATTATTAAAATTAAAGCTGGGTGGGGATAATGATATCGCATGCGTTACGGCTGTGCGCAACGCGGCCCCGGATTGCCGCCTGATTGTAGATGTTAATGAAGGCTGGAGTCTGGAACAGCTTAACGACTATGCCCCTCGTATGGCTGATCTTGGTGTCGAATTACTGGAGCAGCCCCTTCCGCCTGCACAGGATACAGCCCTGGATGGATATTGTGGTGCCGTTCCTCTATGTGCGGATGAAAGCTTCCATCACAGTGATGACTTTGCCACTCTATCCGCCGCTTATGGGTATATTAATATCAAGATGGAAAAAACCGGTGGCCTCACCGAAGCCCTGCGCTGCGCAGAACAGGCCGAAAGCATGGGGCTTAAACTGATGGTAGGTTGCATGGTCGCCACATCTTTGGCCATGGCCCCGGCTTTTTTACTGGCCGGGCGGGCAGAATATATTGATCTTGACGGGCCCTTGTTACTGAGAAACGATCGCCCGGAAGGTTTCGTCTATCATCATGGCTATATGTCTTGGCCGCCTCACTCCCCCAAACACACACCCTTATGGGGATATGCATCAGATTAGAATAGCACTAATCCGGTTGCAAAGCGCGGGTCGCGTCCTCCAGCCAGCTGGCATCCTTGCCACTTAAATGCGGCATCAATGTCTGCCGGACACGATTGTGATAAATATTCAACCAGGTCACCTCAGCCACAGTCAGTAACTGCACGTCAATAAGCCGCAGATCAATGGGGGCCAACGTCAACGTCTCAAAAGCCAGCATTGCGCGTTCCTGGCCGGTCACCTGACTATTGACCACCCGCACCAGATTTTCGATACGAATGCCATAGGCCCCCGCTTTGTAATAGCCCGGTTCATTGGATAAAATCATTCCCGGCTGCAAGGCCACCCCAAACGATCTCGCAGAAATACTTTGCGGTCCTTCATGCACCGACAGATATTGGCCAACGCCATGGCCTGTACCATGGTCAAAATCAAGTCCTACGTCCCACAGCGGCTTTCGGGCCAACACATCCAGATGTGCCCCGGCGCGTCCCTGAGGAAAGCGTGCCTGTGCCAACGCAATATGTCCCTTTAAAACCCGCGTAAAACGATCACGCTGTTCACGGTTGGGTTGCCCTATGGCAATTGTTCGCGTCACATCAGTGGTACCATCCAGATACTGCCCGCCTGAATCCAGAAGAAAGAGATCCCCATCTTCCAGCATGCGGCTGCTGTCCTCCGTTACCCGGTAATGCACAATTGCACCATTTGGCCCGGCCCCGGCAATAGTATCAAAACTGCTGTCCATAAATAACGGCTGCTTCGCACGGAAGATATCCACCTGGCGGGCGGCGGTCATCTCATCAATCTGATCGCTAGCGACATTTTCGTCCAGCCAGCATAAAAACTGACATAACGCCACCCCATCGCGAATATGGGCCTGACGAATGCCGGTCAATTCTGTTTCATTTTTACAGGCCTTTGCCAGTTGGCACGGATCATCCCCCCGGATGATTTTTGCCCCTGCGTGGTCCAACGCATCAAAAACAGCCGCCGGGCTTAATTTCGCATCAACCATAACGGCATGAGTTGCCCCCACCTGGCGTAAGGCCTCTGTAAAATCTGCCTTTGGTAAAACTGTCACCTCTGGCCCTAAATGGCCCCGCAGATTTTCATCCAGTTTCTGATCGTCTATATATAATCGGAGCGTGCCATCGCTGGATAACAATGCAAACGCCTGCACAATGGGCGTATGCGGACTGTCAGTTCCGCGAATATTCAACAGCCAGGCAATACTATCCAGTGCCGTCAACACCAATAAATCCGCCCCGGCGGCTTTTATCATCGCCGCCATACGGGCACGTTTATGAATGGATTCTTCGCCACTATAAACCAAATCATGAATATGAGCCGGGCCATCGGGCGCAGCTGGCCGGTCCTGCCATATTGCATCAACAAGATTATCATCCACCGCGACCAGTTCAATATCATGGCGCGCAAGCATTTCACGGGCATGTTCCAGCCACACCACGTTGTGCAACCACGGATCATAACCGATCCGCTGCCCGGCCACCGCATGACGGCCGATCCAGTCTTCAACCGGATTATCATGCGATTTTTGCAATGAGAAACGGTTAGCGTCTACCTGTTGGCGGGCCTGAAGGGTATAACGCCCATCTACAAAGAGTGCTGCCGCATCGTTCAGGACCACGGCCACACCCGCTGAACCGTCAAAACCGGTTATCCACGCCAACCTTTCAGCACAGGCCGGCGTGTATTCACTATTGTGTTCATCCGCATGGGGAATAATAAAACCGGACAGCCCCCCACGGTCCATTTCAGCGCGTAATCTGCGCAGACGTTCCTGATATAATGTACCCATATAACTTTAAATCTATTCTGCCGACCCAGTCATTGATTCGGTCAGCATAGTATCAATAGCTTGTGTCAATTTGGCAAGCTCATCCGGCGCAATTGTAAAAGAAGGCGTCAGATAAATAACATTGCCAAAAGGCCGCAACCACACACCTTCACGGGTAAAACATTCCTGCATTTTCTGTCGATCAGGAAGCGCCGTCATTTCGATGACCGCCACGGCCCCCTTTACCCGGACATCCACCACATTCGGATAATGACGAAAATGCGAAAAAGACTGCCCCAAATGTTGTTCTATACGCCTCACCTGTTCTAATCGCGGTTCTTCTGCAAATAAATCCAGTGACGCATTCGCCGCTGCACAGGCCAACGGGTTCGCCATATATGTAGGGCCATGCATAAAGGCCTTGTCTGCATCCTCTGAAAGGAAGGCATCATATACCTTCTTGCCGGCAACTGTTGCCGCCATCGGGGCCATCCCCCCACTCAAGGCCTTGCCCAGACAAATGATATCCGGAACGATATCTGCCTGCTCACACGCAAACATCGTACCCGTACGTCCGAACCCTGTGAATATTTCATCGGCGATCAATAAAACATCATGGGCAGAACATATCCGGGCAACCCGCTGCAAAACATCAAGCCCATGAAACTTCATGCCCCCGGCACCCTGTATCAGCGGCTCAATCAACACGGCAGCTATTTCATTTTTCTTCTCTGCCAATAATTGATCTAGTGCTGCCGCCTGCTCTGTCGTCACGGGCAAGTCTACTAGGTATTGGTCTTCAAGATAATCACCAAAGGCCTGATGCATCCCATCATCGGTATCGCCTACGGCCATGGTCGCGGTCGTATCGCCGTGATAACCGGCACGAAAACTGACAAAGCGATTATGGCCTTTAATGCCCTGATTGGTCCAATATTGCACCGCCATTTTTAAGGCGATTTCCACAGCCACAGAACCAGATTCTGAAAAGAAAACATGATCCAGGTCCCCCGGTAGCAAGTCCGCCAATCTTTTTGCTAATCGCAAAGCCGGTTCATGTACCAAACCGCCAAACATGACATGGGACATCTGGCTTAATTGCTGCACTATTTTTTTCTGCATGCGCGGATCATTATAGCCGTGACAGGCTGTCCACCACGAAGCAATACCATCCACCAATTCCCGCCCATCGGCCAAAGTCAGCGTCTGGCCGCGCGTTTCCTTAACCGGCAATGCCTTTGCGGCTGTCTGCATTTGTGTGTAGGGCAGCCAGACATGGTCATAGCCCTCCCTGTACCAGTCAGGCAGATTTTCCGATGAGTCTGACATTTCCTGAGACATTAAAATTAATCTGCCGCCATTTCATCCAGAGAAAGCGGTGCCATTCCCAAACGGTCTAATAAGGCGCGGTCATTGTTGCTGGCCGGGTTCGGTGTTGTCAACAGCTTCTCACCATAAAACATGCTATTGGCCCCGGCCATAAAACACATGGCCTGAATTTCTTCGCTCATTTCTTCACGACCTGCAGACAGGCGAATATAAGAGCCAGGCATCACAATACGCGCAACCGCAATGGTGCGGATAAAATCAAATGGGTCCAGTTTTTCTGCACCGTCTAACGGGGTACCTTCCACCTGCACCAACTGATTGATCGGCACACTTTGTGGGTGTGGTGACATATTCGCCAATGTTTGTAACATCCCGGCGCGGTCCATCAGCTTCTCACCCATACCGATAATACCACCGCTACAGACGTTCAATCCTGCGTCCTGCACCACACCAAGCGTGTCAAGACGATCCTGATACTGACGTGTCGTGATAATTTCCTGATAATATTCTTCGGAACTGTCCACATTATGATTGTAATAATCCAGCCCCGCATCCTTTAACTGTTGCGCCTGATCCGGTGATAACATGCCCAATGTCACACATGTCTCCATGCCCAGATCTTTGACCTGGCGGACCATTTCGCACACGGTCTCTAAATCTCTTTCCTTCGGCGCCCGCCATGCCGCCCCCATACAATAACGTGTCGCCCCCGCCTCACGGGCCTTTTTCGCCGCTGTCACAACCGCTTCAATTTCCATCAATTTGGATGCATCCACATCGGTTTGATATCGGGATGACTGCGGACAATACGCGCAATCCTCCGGACAACCGCCTGTTTTAATGCTACACAACTGACTTAATTGAATACGGTTTGGGTTAAAATGTGCACGATGGATTTCCTGGGCCCGGAACATAAGATCCATAAAGGGCAAATCATAAAGGGCTAAAATCTCTTTACGGGTCCAATTATGACGAAAGCCGTCTTCATACACGCCGGACGTGGTATCTATATCGACATCAGAGCGAACATGGGAATTCGCCCCCGCCTCGGGTGTTATGTCAACGGCGACTTCACCCGATAGCTTTCCGTCATCTGCAGTGATCGTGTTATCCATGATTGTCATATTATTGATACCCTTTGTCATGATACCTTTTCTGGACCTGAGAGGCACGTGTCGTGCTTAACGTTTCTATGTTTCCAGTCGGTAACTTAAGTGCCACAAATTCGCTTAGTCCCCCGATAAAGTCAAGCTTTGCGCGCCTTATACTTACTGGTTTAGCATTGCCGGAGCCATATCAAAAGCCCAATTTTTTCTTGCGGTCTGATCTACTATACCCCATTTATGGTGGACGGCCTGCGATAACAAGATACAACAAAGTGTATTTTTGCCATCACGAATGATGATTGCAGTGCTGCCTCTTTTACGGGGCCACATATGATTGCCGGATAATTCTTATGTCTTCATTGGATGATTTTGCCCGCCATAAAGTTCAGTCCCTAAAGACAAAAGGGCTGCAACGACAAATACAGACAACCGAAAGACGGGACCTGGCCTGTGCCCGACAGGATGGCCATGACCTGATTTCTTTTTGTGATAATGATTATCTGAATTTCACCCACCACCCCTATATCAAGGAAAAAGCAAAAAACGCCATTGACCGCTATGGTACTGGCGCAGGGGCCTCACGGCTGATTACGGGTAGCCATCCTTTATATAACGAACTGGAACAACGGCTGGCACGCCTCAAGGGGACCGAGGCCTGCGTTATTTTTGGCAGCGGGTATCTGACCAATATTGGTGTTATTCCAACCCTTATTGGGCCGGGTGATCTTATGCTCGCAGATGAACTCAGCCATAATTGCCTGATGGCCGGCGGACAACTCAGCCGCGCGGCTGTTAAGACTTTTTCTCATAACGATATGACCAACCTGGAAGCACAACTGGCGACGGACAGGGCAAACTATCGGCATTGTTTAATTGTCACCGATGGTGTGTTCAGCATGGATGGCGATTTGGCACCTATTACACAACTCGCCCGTCTTGCAGAACAATATGATGCCTGGCTAATGACCGATGATGCCCATGGTATCGGCATTATGGGCCAGGGGCGCGGCAGTAACTTCACAAAGACCGATACCGTAACCGTCCCCCTGCAAATGGGGACCCTGTCAAAGGCCATTGGTAGTTATGGGGGCTATCTCTGTGCCAGTCAGGCGGTCATTGACTTGATACAAACTCGCGCCCGAAGCCTGATCTATACCACCGGTTTACCCCCGGCGGTCATCGCGAGCAGCCTTGCGGCTCTGGACATTATTGAACAGGACCCCGACTATTGCGCTCGCCCTATGAAAAACGCCGCCTTGTTCTGCCATCTCATGGGCCTTCCTGCCCCGCAAAGCTGTATTGTTCCGCTGTTAATCGGTGACACAAACCGCACGATGCAATATGCGACAGCTCTTCGTGAGGAAGGCTTTTTGGTTTCCGGCATACGCCCCCCCACAGTGCCAGAAGGAACAGCACGTCTGCGTATAACTTTTTCTGCCGCCCACAGTGACGATCATATTCATGCGCTGGTGAATGCCTTGCGCACTTTGGGCCTTGGGCAACAGGACAATGCATTATGACCGCAATGGATAAATTACGAAACAGTAACGGTTTGTTTATAACCGCCACAGGAACAGATGTTGGAAAGACCTATGTCACCACATTGCTTATCCGTCAGTTACGCGCCCAACAAAGGCAGGTTCTCGCCTTAAAACCCATTCTCAGCGGCCTTGCCAACCTGCCCATTGACCACAGCGATACCGCACGTCTGCTTTCCGCGATGGGAGACGACATTACCCCCGACACACAAAAGGCGATCACGCCATGGACCTTTCAACGGCCGCTGTCCCCCGATATGGCGGCACGGATGGAAGGCACCGATGAAATCGACTTCAACGCCCTTATCCATTTTTGTCAGGACCAACTCTATAGCCATCAAGGTACAGTCCTCATCGAAGGTGTCGGCGGTGTTATGGTGCCCATAAATACAAAAATGGTTGTAGCTGACTGGATCGCCGCACTTCATATACCTGCCCTTCTGGTGACGAGCAGCCGTCTGGGGACCTTAAGTCATACATTAACCGCCGTTGAATGTTTGAAATCCCGTGGGATCCCTCTGCACGGCATTATCTTGAGTGAAGCGGCAGAAGAGACCATTCCCCTTGAAGAAACCCACACCAGTCTGACGAACTTTCTGCCTGATGTCCCGATACGCTGCCTACACCGATCACCGCTTTCTGCCGATGACCATATCCAGCCGGACCTGACAGATCTCTTATTGGCCTCACCGCCTTTGCCCAAATAGCCATTGCCCAAACAGTATTGGCCTCATCGCTCTGTGAAACCTGCTCTTTACATACCGTTGAATAATTGTTTCTTGGTTTCTTCTCCAGTGGGCACCTGCTTCAGCAGGAAAAATCGGCCCAGCGGCAATTATCCCCTCGGATCGACCGAAAATTTCAGACCTACATCAAACGCGATAATTACAAATTATGTAATAATTTCTATATAAATCAATGTGTTAAAAACGATTTAATCTTAGCCACTGTGAATGCCTTTGCTGGCATATTCCTTGCTCCTTTATCCCATGAGATGGAGGCACCCTTATGACCCTGACAGTAAAAAGAGCAGTACCACACGACCAGAGAGCGGCAAAACATCCCGCTATTTCCCCGCGTGAGGAGGCGCTCACAGCTTTTGACGACCTGTTTTCGCTGATGCGACAAATGCAGGCCTACGGCGACAACCCAGCACCATATTTTGACATGGTGGCGAACCAGCTTATCCATCATCTTGGGGAAGAGGCATTGGCCTTCGCACAGCTAAACCAGCTAAAGGCGGCACCACAACATGATGCAGAAAGTCATTATATATGGGATCAGCTCTGTCAAATTATCACGCAGATCTTATATACTCAGGAGAGACGTCCCGAAAAAAATCTTGATTTTCCGGTATTGATGACTCAATAATAGCTGATGGACGGGCGTGACGGGACGAAATCCCTCGAAGAACCGTGATATACGGTTCTTCTTCTGCCTGACTGCCTCGGTGCTGCTCCAGAGAGTACACCGAGGTTTTTTTCTGCCCTTTATAGCTGGCATCAACAGTCTGCCAACATCTACGGCATTATCAATTTAGCCGATTTCTCCCAGCCACGGGAAAGTCTCCAGCAAATAGAACCCCAGATTCTGAAGAACGCCCGCAAACATCGCGCCACCTGTCAGCAATAGCAACAGGCCCAGTGATAATTCCACCACCCGCATATAACGCCGGGCCCGCTGCATAAACCGCATAAATGGATTAATGGCCATTGCCGCCAATAAAAAAGGAATGCCAAGCCCCAGAGAATAAACAACCAGCAATAATACACCCTGACCAAATTGCTGTTGATTGGCCGCCAGTGTTAAAATTGTCCCGAGAACAGGCCCAATACATGGCGTCCAGCCAAAGGCAAAAGCCAGCCCGATCACATATGCCCCAACCAGACCGTGGGAAGTATCCGTTGTTTGAAATCGCAATTCCCGGTCTAGGAACTTGAACCGCAATACACCTATAAAATGTAACCCTAAGAGCATAATAACCAGCCCAGCGACCTTAGAAAAAATATCCAAATTCTTCACCAGAATCTGGCTTAGGCTGCTGGCCCCGGCCCCTAGCATGACAAAAACAGTGGAAAACCCCAACACAAAGGCCAACGCCGGTAACACGGGGCGCACAGGGACCCTGATGGCACTTGCATCCGACGCAGAGCCGACCTCCGCTACCTCTTCCCCATGGCTCCCGCACAATTGGGCTAATGACGCACCGGATAAAAAACACAGGTAAGCAGGAACCAAAGGTAAGACGCACGGAGACAGGAAGCTGAGCATACCTCCCCCGAAAGCCACGAACAGAGAAATATCACTGCCGTTCATTTATCACCTTCAATCCTGAAAAACCGCTGTCATAGGTTGTCATACTATGACCGCTGCGACACCATACCGGCAACCCACCCCGCAAACAACGCCACAAATACCGCAATAATACCGTATAATGCCGGGGTGCGATGGGCAAACTCATAGACAAAACGTTCAATTCCCCGCTTATCTACCAATAACGGTGTGGACTGCGATAAAATCATTTCACCACCACGGATCAGATAAACCACCACCTGATAATTGCCAACAGGCACGTTCGCCGGAAACAGCAGTCGGGAACGGAACAGGGCCTCTTCCATGATGCTTACAGTTCCGCTGCTCTGGGTATACAATCCCTTTGCCTGCATATTACGCAGCAGGCCTGCGGTGTAGTCAGCCGCCACCCCCTCTTCGTCCGGTCCGTCCTGTAAGCCAAAATCCAGATAATCCAGACCAATTTGATAGTCCCGTAACTGTTCCGCCGACAAAATATCACGCAAAGGACGTGTGGAAGAAACTGCATAAAATGCCGGGGCCTGATGGACATCCCTGGCTTTAGCGTTCACCCAGATCAGGCTGAATTTTTCCTTTTTACGAACGACAAAGTCCTGACGCGGGCTTTCGACCACAACAATAATGTCATAGCTTTCTCCCTCTATACGGATACCATGCCCTCCGTCCGCTTGTGGAATTTCTATATCCAACGCCCCAAAAATCAACAATTCCTTGCCAGAAAATCTCGAGGTAATCTCAATCACATCGTCAGACAAATCAGCAACGACACGCTCCGCACGCGCAGGTAATGCCCAACAAACGACAATGATAATCAGCAAGGCAGGGAGGCTGTTAAATAGGATAGGTCGCCGCACCATTAATGCTCCCCTCCTCGCCCAATAGGATAAACACTGAATAATTCTGAAGGCTGCACCACCAGATCAAATGCCATCTTCGCACACACGACCAGGACTAATAATGCCAATAAGATCCGCAGTTGCTCGCCGCGCAATTTCAGCCCTACTCTTGCGCCGACCTGTGCCCCAATGACGGCACCAATCAATAAAATAACGGCCAGAACCACATCTACAGTCTGGGTATTGATCGAATGCAATATTGTCACACTGGACGTGACAAACGTAATCTGAAACAACGACGTGCCGATCACAACATTGGTCGGCATATTCAACAGATAAATCATGGCGGGCACCATGATAAATCCACCACCAACCCCCATAATAGCCGCGAGCACCCCCACCAAAGCTCCAATTGCCAGCGGCAAAAGGACGCTGATATATAATTTTGATTTGCGAAAGCGCATCTTAAACGGCAGCGCATCAACCCAGCTACGCTGGCGGCGCCCTACCTTGGGTGCGACACCTTTTGCATTGCGGATCATCGCCCCGACACTTTCGATGAACATCATCGACCCAACACCGCCCAAAAACACTACATAGGCTAGCGAAATCATCAAATCCACCTGCCCCAGGGCTTTCAGTATTGTAAATAACCACGCCCCGAAAAAGGATCCCAGGGCCCCGCCGACAATAAGCACAGTTCCCATTTTGAAATCCACACCCCCGCGCCGACTATGCGCAAGCGCACCGGAGACCGATGCGGCTGTAATCTGGTTGGCCTCACTGGCCACCGCAACAGCGGGCGGCACACCTGCAAAGATCAACAGAGGCGTCATCAAAAAGCCCCCGCCAACACCGAACATACCCGATAAAAAACCAACACCCCCACCCATGGCGAGTAACGCAAATATGTTTATCGAAATCTCGGCAATCGGCAGATAAATCTGCATCAGACAGGTACACTCTAATATCTGGAATAGGACTTTCCCAGATGTATCAGAATGTCAGGGGGAAAGCTAACCTATTTCGACAAAAATTTGTCATACGGCACAGCATTTATACAGAGCATTACAGACTTAGAAGTCATCACGACTCCATGAGAACACCAGTAAGGATCCACGTCATCTTACCATCGCCGTAAAGGTTATTATTTAGCAATACAGTCCCAATGTTGATGTTTACGTTAACGTAAACTATACTAAGTTCTCAATGAACAACACAAAACAACATACTGCCAAAAGCTACAGCATTTCCGATCTCGCCCGTGAATTTGGGGTAACAACGCGCACGCTGCGGCATTACGAAGACCAACATCTTCTCAGCCCCCAACGTGAAGGGCAGAACAGAATTTACTCCCCTCGTGATCATGCCCGTCTCACCTGGATTTTGCGCGGGCGGCGTGTAGGCTTTAGCCTGAAAGAGATTGCTGAGGTTCTCGATCTCTATGACCAGGGAGGCGACAAAGTAGAGCGAAAACGCGAACAAAGCCGTCTAGCCCTACAAGCCTGTGAGGACAGAATTACACAATTAGACCGCAAAAAAGAAGATATTGAGACAACCCTACAAGAACTGGAAAAATTAGCCGACACCCTCAGGAACTGGATGCAGCAGAACGCATCTCCTGATAATATAGAAGATGAAATCTAATAACCACAGGATCACCGTATAAGACAATAAACGCAGCGTAACGCGTACAACACAGCGTAGATGAGGGACACCACGGCACCAGACTGATAACCACGAAGAGGTCATAATAATGCCAAGCTATGTTGCACCTATACAGGACTATCGTTTTCTTTTGCATCACGTTATCAAAATGCAAGATCACACCGACCTGCCCCCCTATCAGGAAGCCACCCCTGACCTGATCGATGCCATTTTGGAAGAGGCCGGTAAAATCAGCACGGAACTTCTTCACCCCCTCAATCAATCCGGTGATGCACAAGGATGTCGTCTCGACGGCGATCAGGTTCTCACGCCTGATGGGTTCAAAGACGCCTATAGAACATATTGTCAGGGCGGTTGGCTTAGTCTGGTCGGCAATCCGGAATATGGAGGGCAGGGGTTGCCCCGTATATTGGGTTTGGCTGTAGACGAATTGGCGGTAAGTGCCAATTGGGGGCTGGCGATGTATGCAGGCCTGACAAATGGGGCAGCAGCGGCTATTGATGTCTGGGGAACAGATATCCAGAAACAGGCCTATCTGCCCCGGATGCTAAGTGGTGATTGGGCCGGCACCATGAACCTGACAGAACCCCATTGTGGTACAGATTTGGGTCTTATTCGTACCAAGGCCGAACCCGCGGAAGATGGCAGCTACCGCCTGACAGGAACAAAGATATTTATTTCGGCAGGGGACCATGACCTTACGGAAAATATTATTCATTTGGTCTTGGCCCGTGTGCCGGGAGGACCGGAAGGTGTCAAAGGCATTAGCCTGTTCATTGTCCCCAAAATCCTGATTAAAGACGATGGCACGCTGGGTGAACGCAATGCTGTCTCCTGCGGGGCATTGGAACACAAAATGGGCATTCATTCCAATGCCACTTGCGTGATGAATTATGATGGGGCAACAGGCTATCTTCTCGGGGATTTACATGAAGGTATGCGCGCCATGTTCACCATGATGAACGAAGCACGCCTTGGTGTGGCCGTGCAGGGGCTGGCCATCGCAGAAATCGCACAGCAAAATGCCGCCACCTATGCCCGCGACCGCCTCCAGGGGCGTGCCCTCACAGGACCGAAAGCCCCCGACAAAGCCGCAGATCCTATTATCGTTCACCCGGATGTGCGACGAAACCTTATGCTGAATCGCGCGTTTATCGAAGGTGCCCGCGCCCTTGTTATGTGGACGGGGCTTCAGGTCGACCTGTCCCATTCCCACCCGGACGAAGACCGCCGAAAGGGCGCACTGGATTTTGTGGCCTTACTCACACCTGTGTTAAAATCCTATCTCACAGACGAAGGATTTCAGGCGACAAGCCGCGCTCTGCAATGTTTTGGCGGGCATGGTTATATCCGTGAATGGGGCATGGAACAGTTTATGCGTGATGCCCGGATCGCCCCTATCTACGAAGGGACAAACGGGATTCAGGCCATGGACCTGATCGGCCGCAAACTGCCTGCCGATAACGGCCGGGCCATTCGTGCTTATTTTGCCCTGATACAACAGGCAATAGATGACATCCCTGAGGACGATCGTCTGAAAAATTATGCGGCCTCCTTGGAACAAGCAAAGGAGGCCTTACAGAAGGCCAGCCTCTGGCTCATGGAGCATGCCATGAAAAACCCCGACCATGCTGGCGGTGCCGCGCAAAATTACCTGAACCTTATGGCCTTAAATGCTTTGGGGCATATGTGGTTATTAATGGCCAAGGAAGCATATTCACACCTCCAGCTGAACGATGGCGATGCAGACTTCATGCACAATAAACTGAAAACAGCGGATTTCTTCTTTGCCCATATCCTGCCGGATAGTCAGGCGTATTTAGCAAAGATCACCGCCGGAGCCGATAGCATCATGGCATTGGAGGCTGAGGCCTTCTAGAACACCTGATACGAAGACAGTGCTGCGCAGATAAGAAAATACATAGATCAACAAAGAAAGATCACATGATGGCCACAGCCTATATATATGACGCCTTACGCAGTCCCCGCGGACGCGGTAAATCTGACGGTGCTTTACATAGCGTCACGCCCATCGACCTACTGACGCAAACCTTTACCGCCGTAAAAGAACGCAATCACCTGCTTGAAGACTGTCTGGATGATGTTATCACTGGCTGCGTCACAGGCGTGGGGGAGCAGGGCGGAAATATGGGACGTTTTGCCGCCTTAAAAGCCGGGCTAGGGCAATCCGTTCCCGGTGTTCACATTAACCGTTTCTGCGCATCCGGCCTGGTCGCGGTAAACTATGCTGCCTGTCGTATCATTGCGGATATGGCTGATTTAATCATCGCGGCTGGCGTGGAATCCATGTCGCGGGTGCCCATGGGATATGACGGGGCGGCCGCCTTTTCCGACCCCGCTGTTGCCGGACCGCTGGGTTTCGTCCCCCAAGGCATCAGTGCCGACCTTATTGCCACGAAATACGGGTTTACCCGTGAACAATGTGATGCGCTGGCGGTAGAAAGTCAGAAGCGTGCGAAAGCCGCATGGGACGCTGGTTATTTTGAAAAATCCATTGTGCCTATAAAGGATCCCCTTAACCTGACCCTTCTGGATCACGATGAACATATGCGCCCTGACGTCACTTTAGACAGCCTTAGTGCGCTAAAGCCGTCTTTTGTTGAAATGGGCGCATTGGGATTTGACAGTGTCGCTCTACAAAAATATCCAGACCTAGAATTTATCAACCATATTCACCACCCAGGCAATGCCAGCGGCATCGTCGACGGGGCCGCAGCCCTATTGATAGGAAACCGTGAAAGCGGCGACAAACTCGGCCTTACCCCGCGGGCGCGGATCACCAGTTTCGCCGATCATGGCTCCGAACCGACCATCATGTTAACAGGGCCTGCGGAAGCCGCAAAAAAGGCATTGGCCCGTGCCAATATGACAAAAAATGACATTGATGTCTGGGAAGTGAACGAAGCCTTTTCATCCGTTGTCCTGCGTTTCCTTCAGGAAATGGACATGGATGCAAGCCAGGTCAATGTCAACGGCGGCGCCATTGCCATGGGGCATCCTCTCGGGGCTACGGGGGCCATTATTCTGGGTACCGCACTGGATGAAATGGAACGATGCGGGGCATCAACTGCCCTTGCCACCCTTTGTGTTGCGGGTGGCATGGCCACCGCGACCATTATTGAACGCGTCTAAGACGGCGGGGAAAGGACACAACATGACAATGACGGCCCCTAAAACCCAAAACTGGCGTCAGGATATTGATGCAGACGGCCTGATGACTCTTATTCTGGATATTCCCGGCAAATCCATGAACGTGCTGAACCAGCAGGCCCTGGATGAATTAGACCAAATTATTCAATTTATCACCACGGAACAATCCGTCCGCGGGGTCGTCCTGACAGCCGAAAAAGAAAGCGGCTTTGCCGCCGGGGCGGATCTAAACATGCTGCTAACACTGGGCCAACTGCTGAAAAACAGCACTATGGAGGACGTTTTTCAACATGCCTTTCGCATGAATAAAATGTTCCGCACGCTGGAAACATGCGGAAAGCCTGTAGCCTGCGCCCTGAACGGCCTGACATTGGGCGGTGGACTGGAAATGGCCCTGGCCTGTCACTACCGGGTTGTCGCCGATAACCCCAAAATAAAACTGGGGTTGCCAGAAGTTCAGTTAGGCCTCCTGCCCGGGGCGGGAGGAACGCAACGGCTACCGCGCATTATGGGCGTGCAGATGGCCCTGACCTATTTATTACAGGGCCGTAATATGTCTCCGCAGGAAGCCTTGGGTTTTGGCGTAATCCATAAAATAGCCCCGCGTGAAGATATTGTGCGTGTGGCGAAAGCATGGATTCTGGACGGCGGCAGTCCTATACAGCCGTGGGATCAGAAAAAATTTAAAATTCCCGGCGGACAAGGGGCCTTTGACCCCAAAATCGTGCAAACCTTTGCCGGGGCAACGGCCATGGTTTCCAAAGAAACCAAAGGTAACTACCCTGCAGCCACAGACATTCTCTCCTGTGTTTATGAAGGCCACCAATTACCTATGGATCAGGCCATCGCCCTGGAAAGCAAGTACTTCGTCAAACAGATTGCCGGGCCGGTCGCGCAAAATATGATCCGGACCCTATTTGTGAATAAACAAAAGGCCGATAAACTGGCCCATCGCCCTGAAAAAATCCCCGCCACCCCCTGTCAGAAGCTCGGCATACTCGGGGCCGGTATGATGGGAGCCGGTATTGCATATGTTGCAGCCCGGGCAGGGATCGATTGTATCCTGCTCGACCAAACCATTGAAGCGGCAGAAAAGGGCAAAGCGTATAGTGTAAATCTTCTGGACAAGGCCGTAGCGCGTAAAAAAACCACAACAGAGAAAGCGGATGCGCTGCTCGCGCGTATACACCCCACAACAGCATATGAAGACCTGGAAGGATGTGACCTCGTCATCGAAGCTGTATTTGAAGATATTGACATCAAAGCAAATGTAACCGCCAGGACAGAGGCCGTTATTTCGCAAAATGCGATCTTTGCCTCTAACACCTCAACACTACCGATCACCGGTTTGGCCCGGGCCAGCCAACGGCCGGATCAATTTATCGGTCTGCATTTTTTCTCCCCCGTTGATAAAATGCCCCTGGTGGAAATTATTATGGGTAAGCAAACCAGCCCGGTCGCCCTTGCCAAGGCCATGGATTTTGTAAAACAGCTGCGCAAAACACCTATTGTTGTCAATGACAGTCGCGGCTTCTACACCACCCGTGCCTTTATGACATACCCCCTGGAAGCCTTCACCATGCTCGCCGAAGGTATTAACCCCGCCCTCATTGAAAACTGTGGCCTCTATGCCGGTATGGCCGTAGGACCCTTTGCGGTTGCGGATGAAGTGAGCCTGGAACTATGCCATCATATTCTGGAGGCAACCCGTAAAGAACTTGGGGAAGCCTACCGGCCGGGGCCTGTAGATGATGTCATAAACTGTCTCTATGTCACCCATGGCCGTAAGGGAAAGAAAAATAATAAAGGCTTTTATGAATACCCCGCGGATGGACACAAATATTTATGGCCTGATCTCAGCCAGCATTTCCCTTTGGCAGACCAACAGCCCACCGCTGATGAAGTTCGTAAACGCCTGCTGTATCGTCAGACCTTAGAGGTTATCCGCTGTCTCGAAGAAGATGTAGTGACGCGACCCGAAGATGCAGATATAGGGGCCATCTTGGGCTGGGGCTTTGCTCCCTGGACCGGCGGCCCCCTCAGCATGGCAGATAATATAGGACTGGACAGATTTGTCGCGGAATGTGACCGCATGACAGCACTTTACGGTCCTGCCTATTCCCCGACACAACGACTGCGCGACATGGCAAAAGCCGGACAAACCTATTATCCGACCCCCTAAGGTTCGCATAGAAACACAGCGCAAGAGGGAGAAGCATATCTGCAGCAGTTTTTTAATAGATCACTGTTGTCCTGACAGCAGGCTGACTGTAAACTCCGCTATTGATAATAACAATGAGTTTCAGGGCCATGATAATATCCAGATTTATGAGGTTATCCGCAACCGTCATCCTGTTTTGTAACCTGACCACTGTCGCCTGGGCAGACTGGCAATTAAATGCGGAACGTTCACACCTGTCTTTCGGGTCGGTCAAGAAAAACACCGCTGGGGAAGTGCATCATTTCCAACAATTATCTGGCTATGTTATGGACAGCGGCCAGTTTTCTCTCACCATTCCACTCCAGAGCATTGAAACATGGGTCGATATTAGAAATGAACGCATGCTGGAACATTTATTCCAGGCTAAAAACTTTCCCGCGGCCGACATCAACGGCAAAATTGACATATCGGATTTGCAAAACATGGCCCCTTTAGAACAACGCATGATTGATGCGCGGCTTACGTTAAAACTAGCCGGTGTTGAGCGACAATTAGACACAGAACTCATTGTTTTACGGCTTTCTGCCACTGACGTTTTAATCCTGCCCCATGAAATGATTATGTTGGACGCGGAACAGTATGGGCTTGTCCCGGGCATTAATAAATTGGCCCAACTGGCGGGTCTGTCCAGCATCAGCACCGCTGTCCCCGTGAGCTTTTATTTGACTTTCACCCGGCAATAAGTCACACCAACCTCAATTTCGTATTTTCATCTGTGATATTAAGGATGCTCTGTATGTCACGCTTGCTTATGTCCGCTGTTGTATTGGCGGCAACCCTGACATTCTCCCATATTGCTTCTGCGCAGGAAGCACCTTCTTCTTCTCTTAATCCTGTATTAAAGGCATTGTTACAACAGGCCGCCTCCCAGGACGATGGGCAACATCTGGAGGCCATGGCAAAAATGGCCATCGCGGCCTATCCTGAGGCCAAAGCGGCCATTCTGGCCGAAATAGAGTTGCTCACCAGCGCAGAAGACACCGATGAAGAGCCTCCAGCCCAACCGGCCACATCCGTTGCGAAAGTAGAAAAAACGCCCCCCGCCGTTGCGCCTTCATTCTGGCGCTTTAAAAGCTGGGATGGTGAACTGGATGTCAACGCCAATTATACCAGCGGCAATACCGATGAAAAAAGTTTTGGCACCGCTGTAAAGCTCATCAATAACCGTCTGGACTGGCATCACCGGATCACAGCCTTTTTTGATATCAGCGAAAAGGATGGTGATAAAATCAAAGAAAAATTCGGTATCGGGTACAAAGCGGATTATGATCTGAGCAAGCGGTCCTTCCTGTCCGGTGTCACCAGCTATGAAAATGACAACTTTGGCCCCTTCCGCGAACGATTTATTTTATCGTCCGGTTATGGCTATCGCCTTCTGACCGCGGATGACCTCACCTGGGATGTACAGGCTGGCCCCAACATCATGTTCACCAAAGACAATGGTGGTGGCTACCAAAGTGATTATAACGCCCAGGCCTCCAGCCTATTGCATTGGCAAATTGCTGAAAAAACCCATTTTGACAATGAAGTAAATGTCTTTATTGGTGGCCGAAATGTGGTCGACACGGAAACAGCCCTGAAGGTGCAAATTAATGGGGCGCTCCACAGTAAGCTGTCTTTCGGATTTCTCTACGATGATGATGCCCCCGCGGGCCGCAAAAAAACAGACAGCATCACCCGTCTTGGTGTGGGATATAATTTCTAGGAAACGGCGCAAAAAGGATCACCCAACACAGCTCGCCTCACACCTAAGAAGTCAGCCTCTCGTTCCTGATCTATTTTGCCACCTCTGCCCCACATGACCTACCCACACTACTGGCCCCGCCTTACTGGCCAATAACATGCACAGCTAACTGCCGCCGATGGGGCCGCGTGCGGTGTTCAAACAGGTAAATCCCCTGCCAGGTGCCCAGCTGCAGGGCTCGGTTATAAACCGGCAGGGAAAGCTGGCTTTGTGTCAATGCCGCACGGATGTGGGCGGGCATATCATCAAGGCCTTCCATATCATGTCGATAGACCCCCGGAGACTGCGGCACCAAACGGCGGAAAAAGTCCTGCAGATCCGCCTGTACGTCCGGGTCGGCGTTTTCCTGTATCACCAAAGACGCAGATGTATGTTGCACCAATACCGTCATTAGTCCTTCGGCTATATCCTGCTGCCTTAACCAATCGACCAATGACGCCGTGACGTCATATAATCCTTCCCCATTGCTTTGAATCTCAATCAGTCCGCTTGCCTGTCGCATCATCGCCCTAAACCATTACCTTTTTACATCAATAATCACCCGGCCATGGGTACGCCCCGCGACGATATCTTCCGCCCATTTTTGTATTTCGGAAAGCGGTGCAACATGGCTTACCTGCCTGAGCTTCTCCATATTCAATTCCGCCTCCAAATGTGCCCAGGCCTGTTGCCTGCGTGATGCAGGGCACATCACAGAATCCACCCCGATTAAGGTGACGCCGCGGATAATAAAAGGATAGACGCTTGACGGCAAATCGGCTCCTCCCGCCAAACCGCAGGCCGCAACAGCCCCCCCATATTTTAACTGGGCAATAATATTTGCCAGCGCCGTACCTCCCACCACATCAATTGCCCCCGCCCACCGTTCTTCCTGCAATGGCCCCGTGGCGGTTGCCAACGCCTCCCGGTCAATGACGTCAGCCACCCCCAATGATACCAGATCGTCCTGTAAGGCAGCACGCCCTGTAGAGGCCACAACACGATAACCCCTTTGCGCCAATAACATAACGGCTACTGACCCAACACCGCCTCCGGCCCCGGTCACAAGGATATCACCGTCATCCGGTTGGACACCCTGATCCGCAAGCGCCATGACGCACAACATGGCTGTAAGGCCTGCGGTGCCAATTGCCATTGTCTCTGACAATTCAAAGCCCGCCGGGACTGGCGTCAAGTAAGCCGCCGGTAATCGCTGCATTTGGCTATAACCACCCCAATATTTCTCTGACAAGCCCCACCCCGTTGCTAAAACCCGGTCCCCGGGGGCATAAGCCGGATCACGACTTTCCAGAACTGTTCCGGCTAAATCTATTCCCGGCACCATAGGAAAGAGGCGCACAATGGGGGCTTTTCCTGTCACGGCCAGGCCGTCTTTGTAATTCAGCGAAGAATAGGCCACATCCACTAATACATCTTCATCCGGCAAGGCCCCCAAACTTAACGTTTCCAGTGCTGCGGTGGTACTCTTGTCTTCCTGTCGGCGAATAACAACGGCTTTAAAGTCTTCTGGCATGTGATCCTCCTGTTGCATTGATGGGAAAAGAGGAAACAGATCGTCCTGCTGACGGGGCATGCCGCAGGCACGCCCATGCCCGCACCTTCTTCTCCCTCTACGCTTCACACCCTCATCTACAAACAAACGCCAATTTAATTGCGATTATAGACATCGTAAACACAGGGACCGTCAGGGTCGATTGCCCATTAGTCTATATCGCCCGGCGCAGAACCGCCACAGACGCATCAGCAATAATCCCGCCAGAATCATCCCGTAGAGGCTCAACTCCATGCGGTCCCCTTTTACCATTAGAAAACCATGCACCGGCACCAAAATAGCCAACCCATAAATCATGCGATGCAAACGCCGCCACAGTCGCCCTAAGCGCCACATCATTGCCTGCGTTGATGTAATACTCAGGATCATCATAATCACAGCGGCTATAGCCCCAATGGAAATCGCCGGGCGCTTCAGGATATCTTTGGTGATCACCGCCATGTCCAGACCATAATCCAGGATAAAATAATTCAACAAATGCAGCATGGCGTAAAAAGCCGCATATAGCCCGGCCATACGTCTGTAAGAAAGCGCACTCCGCCACCCCGCCCACGAAAGCGGTGATAAACATAACGTCACGATCAAGATACGAATGGCCCACAATCCCGTATATTGCGTTATAAATTTCTGCGGATTGGCCGTCAGCTCATGGGGCAGGAAACTGAACCAGTGATACATCTGCCATCCCAACCACAATGCCGGGGTGGCCAGCAACACAAAAGCGATCTTTTTAAACAATGCTTTATGCATTAAAAATATTTTCTCAGGTTCATGCCTGAATATAAAGACGCCACATCCTCTCCATAACCGTTAAACATCAATGTTGGACGGCGGAAAAATTCACCAATGCGTCTCTCTTTCGCTTGGCTCCATCGTGGATGATCCACTTCCGGGTTTACATTGGCATAAAATCCATATTCCCTTGGGGCAGACTTTTGCCAGCTATTTAACGGACGACGCCGGGTAAAACTGATACGCACAATAGATTTAATGCTCTTAAAGCCGTATTTCCATGGCACCACCAACCGCACAGGGGCCCCATTTTGCGGGCGTAACTCTTTGCCATACATCCCGACGGCCAATAACGCCAACGGATGGCGCGCCTCATCCATGCGCAACCCTTCCACATAGGGCCAGTCCAACACACTGCTGCGCTGTCCTGGCATCTGTTGCGGATCATAAAGAGTTTCAAAGCGAATATATTTCGCTTTTGTTGTGGGAACAACACGGTCAATCACGGCGGCCAATGGTATTCCAATCCAGGGGATGACCATGGACCAGGCCTCCACACAGCGCAGTCTGTATATACGTTCTTCTAATTGTGTTCTGTCGATCAGGTCATCTATATCATAACGGCCCGGGCGTACCACATCACCGTCGACCTCAATCGTCCAGGGTGTCGTCCGTAATTTCTGTGCCTTCTCCGCCGCATCGCCTTTATCCGTGCCGAATTCATAAAAATTAGTATAGGTGGTCGCGGCCTCATACCGGGTATGTTGCTCGCGGGTGCTATAGATATTGGGGGCCGGGTCATACGTTAATGATGTCTCAGGCTTGATTGCCGCGTCTTGCGCAACCGCAGGAAACGGCAAAAAGCTCATCATTCCCAAAGCCGCCCCCGCCTTCATAAAATCACGTCTGTTAAGATACAGTTCTTCTGGCGTTACAGCATTTTCCGATAAATGCCATGGCCGGTTTCTGTTAATCAACATATCGCCTTATCTCCTTACCCCCATTATCCTACCAGTAAGGATATAAGACGGCCATTAACGGCACATCACATTTTCGTTAACCGCAACAATGTGACCATCTGATTTCCGTCCACAATCTTCATCGTATATGACTTTCCATAACTTTTATCCCCTGCCGCACGTCAACCACTTGCCCCGTCAGGGCCGCTGCAGTAAAAACAGGCCACAGACTCCCGTTCATCACAGAGGATTTCATCCCGTGGCACCGCCCCTCTTAACATTACAGGACACCTCACTGCGTTTTGGGGCAACGCCGTTGTTCGCCGATCTGGAATTGGCAATCCATGAAAATGACCGACTGTCATTAGTGGGACGGAATGGATCAGGCAAATCCACGCTGATGAAGGTGATCGCCGGACATGTTGAAACAGATAACGGCGATCGTTTCGTCCAACCCGGCACCCATATATGTTATCTGCCACAAGACCCCGACTTGTCCCCTTATGCCACTGTACACGATTATGTTGTTGATGGCTTACCGACCTCGCACGCGGGGGAAGATTACCGCGCTGAAATTATCTTGCAGGACATTGGACTGGACCCGGCCCTGCCGACCGCCACCCTGTCCGGCGGGGAAGGACGCCGCGCCGCCCTGGCCCGCGCACTCATCAGCGAAGCGGATATCCTCTTACTGGACGAACCAACAAACCATCTGGACATTGCCACCATTGAATGGTTGGAAGAACGGCTAAAGTCTTATCGTGGGGCACTGGTGCTGATCAGCCATGACCGCGCTTTCCTGAATAACCTGACCAATGCGACCTTCTGGCTGGACAGGGGACAGGTGCGTCGTCTGAACAAGGGTTTTTCCCATTTTGACGACTGGTCCGCGCAGATCCTGGAACAGGAGTCTGTAGAGACGGCAAAGCTTGATAAACTCATCGCCCAGGAAACCGACTGGTCACATAAGGGTATTACCGCGCGCCGTAAACGCAATATGGGCCGCATGCGCCGCCTGTGGGAATTACGCGCCACCCGGGCCGAACTCATCACGCCCACCGGACAGGCAAAGCTAAGCACCGATAGCGGCGATATTTCCGGCAAGAAAGTCATCGAAGCCAAGTCTATTTGCAAGGCCTTTGATAAGCACGTCATCCTGAAAGACTTTTCCACACGCATCCTGCGCGGTGACCGGGTCGGCATTATCGGCCCGAATGGGGCCGGGAAATCCACTTTGCTGAAAATTCTCACCGGGGACATGGCCCCTGACAGCGGTCATGTGCGTATTGGCACCAATCTCACACCCACTTATCTGGATCAGGCCCGCAGTCTACTGAAAGACGACAACACCGTCTGGGAGACCTTATCTGACGGATCAGATCACATTATGGTTCGGGGTCAACAACGCCATATTATTTCCTACCTAAAAGATTTTCTGTTTGATCCGGCCATGGCCAAAACCAATATTGGTGCTCTGTCGGGTGGTGAACGCAATCGCTTATTGCTGGCCAAAACACTGGCCCAGCCCACTAATTTCCTCATCCTGGACGAACCCACCAATGATCTGGATATGGATACCCTTGATTTATTACAGGAAATGCTGGCGGATTATGATGGTACTTTACTGTTGGTCAGTCATGATCGGGACTTTCTGGACCGGATCGTTACAACGACCATTGTCATGGAAGGCGATGGCCGGGTCACTGAATATGCGGGCGGCTATAGTGATTATCTGACCCAACGCGACAAAGGACAGGCCGCGCAGGACGATGCCCCTTCCTTAAAGGTTTCTGGCAACACAACCAAAAAGTCTGCACCACCAGCGGCACAGACACCCGGCACTGCGACCACACAGCCGCGCAAAAAGCTCAGCTATAAACATCAGCGCGCATTGGATATTCTACCCAAAGAAATAGATGCCCTGGAGGAAAAAATCCAAAAAGGCGAAGCCAAACTCAGTGAACCCGATTTTTACAACCGCGACCCAGACGGCTTCGCCCGCCTCAACACCCTTCTGGAAACCCTGCGCACCGAAAAAGATGCCAAGGAAGAAGAGTGGCTCGAAGCTGAAATGCTCCGCGAAGAAATTGAAAAGGGCGATTAATCTCTCAACCGCCCCTCACTTAATCAATCAAAACCGTGGCTTACTGCACTGCATCTACAACCGGTTGCGCATCTTCGGTCACAACCTCAGCGGCTTTTTCTTCCGCAGCATCCGCATCAGCATCGGCGACAACAGCCTCGGTCGTTTTATCCTCTGCAATCTCTTCTGTGCTGGAAACTTCCTCAGCCGCTTGTTCTGTAACTTCTTCTTGCTGTGCTGCCACGGGCTGGCTCAAGCCCGGCTTGTCCTGTCCCAATGGCACCATAGTAATGGTCAGGTAGCTGTCATATTTGTTGTCGGCACCGCTGGCAGAATCAATGGCCCAGCCAATGCCGCCACCCAGAACAATATTGCCCCAGGTAGAATCTTGCGTCTTAGATTTCAGAAAAGCTGTCGACTCATAAAAGCCATCCATGGTGCAGGACACATTGATATTATGCTTTGTCTTCTTGATCGTAATGGTGTCTGGCGTAGTGACACGGGCCAGCAGTTTATCATTACGATTCAGCATACATTCCGCACCCTTTGGGTTAGAATCAATTGTCAGTTCCTGACTTGTGCCATCCACGACAGAGGCACACGCACTCAACAATATAAGTGATGAAAAAACAGAAAAAAAGCGGATGAATAATGTCATCATTTCCCCCAATATATTTTTATAACACCTCTCCCCCATGAAGAAGCATCACTGCACATTATGCTGCCCCCCATACCCCTGCAATGAATTTTTAATATATCTGTAAATTTTTATCTCAATGCAGTGTCGCACATAAAAAATGCTGCACTTATTGTGCGCAGCATTTTTTGCAACATAAATGACCTAATGCCTTGCGCAGCCTTCTTATTTAATCCCGGCCATGCCCCGCTTTAACAACGGCGTCAGCAGGAGTAACGCCGCCGCCATAACCATGGACACCCAAAAGATCGTGGCAAAGGTATCCGTATAAACACCTAACTGATCCACGCCTTCTATACGGCCATTGGCGCTGGTCATCGCTGCAATTTTGGCACCGACAAAACCGGCCGCTGCATTCGATAAGAACCACACCCCCATCAGCAAACTAGCAATATGCGCCAATGACAATTTTGTCACGGCTGACAATCCCACTGGGGATAAGCATAGCTCACCCGTTGTTTGTAAAAAATACACCAACACCAGCCAGATCAGCGCTACTTGCCCCTCAGGCCCTGTGAATTGCGCGGATAAGACCAGCACCCCAAAGCTGCTCCCCATTAACAACAAGGCCAATACAAATTTCATTGGTGTAGACGGGTCACGCCCCGCCCGTGCCAATGCCAGCCACAAACCACTAAAGACAGGGGCAAATAAAATAATAATCAATGGGTTGAGAAATGGCACTGTTGCCGCCGGGACGGTCAAACCCCACAGCTCCCGGTCGACCACCCGGTCGGTAAACAGGGTCATGGATGTGGCCTGCTGTTCAAATAATGACCAAAACAGCACTGAAAAAAATGTCAGCGTCAACAGGACAAACAACCGGTTGCGGTCCACGGCGTTACATTTCAGCACGGCGTAAAATATCACAGCCAGCACGACCCCGCCGCCACCATATTGCAAGATATCGCCGACCAATTCGGCCCTTTGCACCAATTGCCAGATCACAATAACGGCCGCTACACCGCCTGCATAAATGGCATGTTCAACAGACACAATACCCATTACTTTTTGTCGCAAAAGCTCTGGCTTTTTTGGTTCGGCACGGCCTTCCAGTGCCTGCTGTCCACGACTAAAGACAATCATTCCCATCAACATGCCAAATCCAGCAAGACCAAACCCGTAAGCCCAACCATAGGCTTCTCCCAGCCAGCCACACAATAACATGGCCATCAGCGCACCAATGTTAATACCCATATAATACAGCGTGAAACCGGCATCGCGACGCGGGTCGTTTTCTTCATAAAGGGTACCGACAATCGTGGAAATATTCGATTTAAGAAACCCGACCCCGGTTATAATCAACGCCAGAGACAAATAAAGAATCTGTTCATGCTGTGAAGAGCGTACAATCACGTCCACGCCTTGTGTGGTGGTAACTTTTTGTGCAATTGGTCCTTCAAACGCCATCCCAAAATGGCCACAGACCAGCAGGACAGCCCCGAATAACACCGCTTTGCGGTAACCCAGATAACGGTCTGCAATGGCCCCGCCTAAAATGGGCATGCCATAAACCAACGCGACATAGGAGCCATAAAGCCCATAGGCCGCCTCGTCACTGAATAGGAAATGCTTTGTCAGGTAGAGAACCAGCAAGGCCCGCATGCCGTAGTAACTGAACCGTTCCCACATTTCTGTCATGAACAGTACCGGCAACCCGGCAGGATGGTCTTTAAATAATGGACGAAGCATATTGCCCCCTGTAGCCCTGTTGATTTTTATATGTCATTTGCCGCGTTAAGCGTTACTATTTCGCCATACTTTGACAAGCATTACTTCAATACCCATATAAATGCCAGCCAGACGCATAAAAAACTGACCTCAGAACAGGCCTATAAAACATGTTTCAAATCAGCAGCCAGTTTGATGGGGGCAATATAAACGTCATCGACGCCACAAGCCCGAGCAATATCCGTCTTTCTATTCACAAAGATCACCAATCTGATTTCTATCAATGGTTCTATTTCCGTCTGAGCAATGCCAAAGGACAGCTTTGTGTATTGCATATTGAAAACGCTGGCGGGGCGGCGTATCCCAAAGGTTGGGACAATTATCAGGTAGCCGCTTCTTATGATCGTGAACATTGGTTTCGTGTCGGCACCCATTACAAAGATGAACGGTTGACCATCCAACATATCCCAGAGACCGATTGTATATATTTTGCTTATTTTGCCCCGTATTCGCTGGAGCGTCATCACGACCTCATTGCCCGCGTCACCCAGCACGACGATGTTAACCTGCACGTCCCTGGCCTGACGCTGGATGGACGCGATATTGACTTATTGACGATTGGGCAGGCCGCAGCAGATAAAAAAAACATCTGGGTCATTGCCCGTCAACATCCGGGGGAGACGATGGCGGAATGGCTAGTAGAAGGCATGCTCGACCGCCTACTGGATAGTACAGATGCCCTAAGCCGTAGCCTGCGTGAACGCGCCGTCTTTCACATCGTGCCCAATATGAATCCCGATGGCAGTTATCGCGGGCATTTACGCACCAACGCCGCGGGCATCAACCTTAACCGTCAATGGGATAACCCAACGGTAGACACCAGTCCCGAAGTCTTTTTTATCCGCCATCGCATGATCGAAACCGGTGTAGATATGGTGCTGGATGTCCATGGGGACGAGGCCCTGCCCTATAATTTCATCGCGGGCACCGAAGGCATACCTGATTTTTCAGACCGCCAACGACAATTGCTGTTCCGATTTAAAAATACATTAGAAAAAACCAATCCTGATTTCCAAACGCAATATGGCTACCCTGTAAATCCGGCGGGTAAAGCCAATCTAAGCTTCTGTTCTAACCAGCTGGCGGCGCGTTTTGATTGTTTGGCCATGACACTGGAACAACCCTTCAAAGACACGGCCAATACCCCGCAACCAGAGACCGGGTGGTCACCCCCCCGGGCAAAAAAATTGGGTGCGTCGCTCTTGGAGGCCACGGCTGATATCATAGATGTTCTATAAATAAGTACGGACATACTCATTTATACTTTCGCGGGTGCTATACTTTATCCGGAATAAAAAATTTATTCTCACGCCAATCCCTTGCCTGTGAAAGACTGCGATAACCTCCACACGATCATGATCGCTCAGCCGTCAAAGGCAATGGTTTCAGTAACGCTGTCTCCCCCCAGGCTAACTCAACGTTCCTGCGTGAACTTTTCCCGATTAACACGTGCCTGCCAGCCAACTTTTTCCAGCGTCGGGATATTGGTTTCTTGCTGTGGATAGCCAATGCATAAATAAGAAATAAAGTCCCAATGGGGCGGCACGTCCACAATCGTCTTCACCCGTTCAGGATTTAATATGGACACCCAGCCGATCCCCACATGTCGCGCCCGCGCGTAAAGCCACATCTGCATTAATGCCGTGACTGTAGAATAGTGCAGCATTTCCGGCATGGTTTTACGTCCCAGCCCCAATCCTTCTTCAGGTGCAGTATTCACAAACACCGCTAAATGCTCCGGCGCATCCTGTAAGCCGGCCAGTTTCAAACTAGCATAGAGTTTTGCTGTCTCTCCGGCATAATCATGTAACGCGGCGTCATTACATTCCATGAAATCTTCAATAATCTGTGTTCGCAATGCCGGGCTGTTAATCTTGACAAAGCGCCACGGCTGACTATTTCCCACGGACGGTGCTAAATAGGCCCGATCTAAAATGTCATCCAACATTCCCGGGGCCAACGGATCAGTCTTAAAATGCCGCACATCCCGCCGCCAGACCATAAGGTCATCTAAACGCTGTATAAAATGTTCGTCAAATTCAGGGGGCGATATGCCACGATTATCATCAGACAAGATCTATTCCTTATCGTCTTTCGGGTCAGGAAAACTGCTTCTATCGCTGCCGATAGTATAATATTGCATCATGTGAACCAATTTCCCCCGTGGGCAACCTGTTATCCTGAACACGTTACCTCTCATGCACAGGACCTGCCATAGCCATTAAGGCCTCAACATCAACATGGTCTTCCAAATGGTTTGCCAACGCCTCAAGGGCCGCCTCTACCTGCGCAGTATATTGCTGCGCCGCAAAATGCTTTCCCGACAGGGCGGACAAGAAATCATGACGAAAATCATCCGCAGCAAATAAGCCATGCAGATAGGTTCCCCACACCAGACCATCAGCAGATTGTGCCCCTTCTGGCCCTTCCGACAACCTAAACAGCGGGCGGGCACGATCGGGTCCTGTGGTCTCTCCCATATGAATTTCATATCCGGTCACAGGACGGTCAAACCCGATCGCCTTGCCCGTTTCCATCGCCAATCTTTTCTGTGGTGTCAGCACCGTTTCCACATCCAGAAGACCTAAACCAGCAGCCTCGCCATGATCGCTTTCGATGCCCAACGGATCACGCACAACCCGGCCCAGCATTTGATAGCCGCCACACACGCCGATCACTGGTCGTCCCCGCCGATAATGGCGGATAATATCCGTATCCCATCCCTGACGACGCAAAAAAACTAAATCCGCTAGTGTTGATTTCGTCCCCGGTATGATTATCAGGTCCGCAGATTCAGGTATGATCTGCCCCGGTGGGCAAAAATCCACATGCACCCCCTCCATAACCTTTAAGGGATCAAAATCATCAAAATTAGAAATACGTGACAGCATGGGCACGACAATATGTAAGGGGGCATCGGCTTTCTGTGACGTATCTTCTAACACCACGGCATCTTCCGCAGGTAATTGTGCAATTGCCGGAAGATAGGGGATCACGCCCAAACCACGCCAACCCGTTCGCTGTTCTATTTCCTGATATCCTTCATCAAACAGGCTGACATCACCACGAAATTTGTTAATTAAAAACCCGCGCACCATCGCCCGGTCATCCACTGCCATCACGACATCGGTCCCGACTATGGAGGCAATCACGCCGCCGCGGTCGATATCGCCAATCAGTATCACCGGACAGTCAGCTTCCCGCGCAAAACCCATATTGGCAATATCCCCTTGGCGCAAGTTAACTTCTGCTGGACTGCCAGCTCCTTCGACTAAGATAAGGTCTGCCTCTGCAGACAAATGGTGAAAACTTTCCATGACCGCCGCCAATAAATTAGGCTTATCCTGTTGATAGCCACGCGCCTGAAATGACCCGCGAACCTGCCCTTGCACCACAACCTGTGCGCCGGTATCCGATTGCGGTTTTAATAAGACTGGGTTCATGTGTACTGTCGGCGGAACTTTTGCCGCCAGCGCCTGCACCCACTGCGCTCGACCGATTTCCCCGCCATCAACTGTCACGGCTGCATTATTGGACATGTTCTGTGGCTTAAACGGCACGACACGAATACCACGGCGGGCGCATAGACGGCAAAACCCTGCCACCAAAACAGACTTCCCTACGTCCGATCCGGTTCCTTGAAACATTAACGCTTTTGCCATGAACGCACGCCTACTCTACTGTCCGTCAGTATTTTCTATCATATGATCTATCTATGCCCGAATTTACCCAACCATAAAAGTCATATTTCTACAATGCGGGGCGGCAGTCATACGCGCTTTCATCTCCGACTTCTGGCTAACTTGCGCCTTGATCTTCCAGCCGATAATCTGACCTCTCCAACAAGAACAGGGATCATAATGTCCGCCTTTACATGTCAGATCAAAACCCGTTTTAATCATACGGATCCTGCCGGCATCGTATTCTACCCGCGATACTATGAGATGCTTAACCATGTCATTGAAGACTGGTTCGAAGACGGCCTGCACTGGCCATTTCATCATATAAGCAATGGAAAGCACTTTGCCTTTCCTATGGTCAAATTAGAAACGCAATTTATCCGTCCCACGCCTTTGGGGGAAAGGCTGACATTTGCGCTTCTGGTCACAGAAATCGGCCAAAGCAGCTTAAAATTACACGTCACCGCCACAGGAGAAGACCAAACAATGCGCATCATATTTTATGCTGTCATGGTTATGGCGGAAATAACCGATGGCAAAGACCGAACAACAAAGGCCGTATCATTACCTGCCGCCTTACAGAAAAAGGCCCGTTCTTTTCTGAAGCCCGACTCCACCAACCATAACCGTTAAGCCACCATCATCGCTTCACGGCCGCGGTCTCCAAAAGCCATAAAGCCCACTAAGATGTTAAAGCAGATAATGTAGATCGTCCGGTAATGATCCTTTGTATTTCTGTGGCCCCCTCATAAATACGCAAAGGTCGTACCTCACGATATAATCGTTCGATCACATGGCCATATTCAACACCGGCGGCCCCAAAAATCTGTACGGCGTCATCCACAATTTGCTGCGCCGCTTCCGTGGCGAACGCTTTCGCCATAGCTGCCTCACGGGTGATGCGCTCATGGGTCTGGTCCCACTGCCAGGCCGCCCGGTAAATCAGTAACGCACTGGCATCTATCTGCGTTGCCATATCGCCAATTTTAGCTTGTATCATCTGTAACGCTGACATTTTATCGCCCTGAATATGCCGTTCCGTCACCCGGCCCAACACTTCATGCTGTGCGCGGCGGGCAAAACCCAACGCCGCAGCACCCACACTGCTTCTGAAAATATCCAGTGTTGCCATGGCATATTTAAACCCTTGTCCCGCTTCACCGATCAGCTGTTGTTGCCCGATGCGACAATTGCTCAATGTTATTTCTGCCATCGGGTGAGGGGCGCTTATATCAATCCGTTGGGACGTATCATCCAGTCCCGGGCCATCAGCCTCTACAATAAACGCGGAAAGGCCCGCCGTCCCGCGGCTTCCCTCTTCACGGGCAAAAATAATATAAACGTCGGCGATCCCTCCGTTGGAAATCCATGTTTTGCGCCCATTCAGCACAAAGTGGTCGTCCTCACGCCGATAAAATGTCGTCAACGCCCCCACGTCAGACCCCGCACCCGGCTCCGACAGGGCAAAAGCGGCAATACGCTTGCCTTGGCCGATGGCCTGAAGATAAAGGTCTTTTTGCTTATCGCTGCCAAATAAAGTGATGGGGGCACTTCCCAATGCCTGCATGGCAAAGGCTAAATCAGCCCGTCCATCATAACGGGCCAGTATTTCCCGCATCAGGCAAAATGATCGCAGATCAAAATCTGCCATATCCCCCGTTGCTGCGGGCACCGCATAATCCAGCCAGCCCGCGGCACCCAGTTGACCTACCAAAGTCCGACATATCTTATCCGTGTCAGCGCGGTCATATGGGACATTTTGTATGTATTGCGTGGCCCATATCTCTATATCACGGGCCAGTTTTTGATGTGCTTTAGTGAAATACGGCCATTGTAAATATGTCTGATCTGTCTTCATGATTACGTCTAATCACCCTGAAAGTCTGGCGTTTCACCGGCTAAGAACGCCTGATAAGCCCGGCGAAAATCTTTTGTTTGCATGCAACGGGCCTGGGCCCGGGCCTCGGCTTCCAAGGCCTCTGCCAACGTCATCGTCCATTCCCGATTTAACGTTTCTTTCGTCACTTTATGGGCAAAGGTTGGCCCGGCGGCAAGTTCTTGTGCATACTCTATTGCTGTTGAAAGAAGTTCCTCTGCGGGCAGGACGCGGTTATAAAACCCCCATGACAGACCTTCCTCTATGGATAGGGTGCGGCCTGAAAATAACAGCTCCCGCGCACGACCTTCGCCGATAAGCCGGGGTAGCAACGCCCCCGCCCCCATATCACATCCCGACAACCCCATCCGGGCAAACAAAAAGGCTGTGCGCGCCGATAGGCTGGCAAATCGAATGTCCGCCGCCAAGGCCAGTACCGCCCCGGCACCAACACAGACCCCCTCAACGGCCGCAATCACCGGGCGACCGCACTCTCGTATGGCCTGCACAACATCACCTGTCATCCGCGTAAAAGCCAATAATTCATCATGGTTCTTTTGCAACAAAGGCCCGATTATGTCACGGACATCTCCCCCGGAACAAAAGTTTCCTGCATGGCTGGCAAAGACAACCGCCTTGACGTCCTCTGCCTGCGCGATATCCCGAAAACAATCTCGTAATTGGGCATAAGAAGCAAACGTCAGCGGATTTTTACGCGCAGCGCCTTTCAAACTGATAATCGCAACACGACCGTTCATCTGCCAATTAAAATGATCTGGGGCATATGATGCCATCTGCATAGATTATTCTCCCTCATCATGTGGAGTAGCGTGTCTTCGTTTCTGTGGTTTTAACACGGAACGTAACCGGTCCATCCGGCTAATCATATCCTCAACTTCATCCACGTTTAAACCGGCCAACCGTTCGTCCACCCAGCTTTCATGCGCCCGGGCCAATTCCTCAAACTTGGCACGTCCTACTGCGGTCAATGTCACATGGTGTACCCGCTTGTCATCAGGACATACGACCCGATGAACGATGTCTTCTTTTTGCAATCGGTCAACAATACCCGTCACATTACCATTGGACACCAATAATTGCTGCGATAATTCCCCCATGGTAAGGGCTTTTTCCGCACGATAAAGGGCCGCCATCACATCGAACTGTGGCAACGTCACGGCGAAATGTTCACGAAATCGTTGCCGTATATACTTCTCAATCTCCGCCGCGTTCATAAATAAACGTAACCACAGTCCCAATCGGCGTGTGGACACATTGGGGACAGGCGGCCCTGCGGGGCTTTGTCCACAGACGTCCCCGCTGTCTTTAGCTCCCATTTTCATTGAGATACCCCTTGATAAGCGACGCGAGGAATCTCGATAACCTCCCCATGTCGTTGATGCGCGTCCGGACGACAAAAGGCCATGACTTCCATGGCGACGTCCTGTGGCTGTAACAGTGTGCCCCCGGTATTTTTCGCTGCAAATGCCTGCCGCAATTGTGCAGCACTTTGTCCGGTTTTTTTCTGTAATTGCGCAATTGTTCTGTCTAACAGCCCTGTCTGTACAAAACCGGGGCAAATTGTATTGATCGTCACCCCCGATCCCGCAAGCTCCAAAGCCGCCACACGTGACAATCCCAACAAGCCATGTTTGGCCGCCGTATACGCCGCCGTATAATCATATCCCCGAAGGGCAGCAGTGCTCGCAACGTTAATAATGCGCCCGTATCCCTGTGTTTGCATTTCTGTCATGGTGGCCTGCATCACCAAGAAAGGACCTGTAACATGCACCTCCATCATCTCACGCAAGAGTGACGGACTGGTCTTCGCAATAGACGCAGATTTGACCTCGCCCGCCGCATTAATCACCCCGTGCAACGGTCCACAGTGCTTGCGGGCCTCCTCAACAGCATTTTGAACCTGGGCTTCATCGGTTATATCGCAAACGATCGCCACAGCCTGCGGCAGACTCTGGGCCTTAAGGCGTAGATTCTCTGCCGTCCTCCCCATGAGGCTTAAACGTGCCCCTGCCGCTGCCAATTGATCGGCAACGGCCCCGCCAATACCACCCGCGCCGCCGGTAATGATAAAATGATGATCTGTAATGCTTCGCTCGGCTTCCATATCCTGCTAGACCCTCGTCACCATATCGGCCTCACGCTTCAGGATCGTTTCCAACTGATCAAAACCAGGCTGATACTGTTTTGGAATAGTAATACCCGCCCCGCTATAGCCCGCAGCCGCAGCCGCCCGCAGCGTCCAATACGGGTCCAGCAAATGAGGACGACCAATCAGCACAAGATCGGCCCGGCCCGCCGCGAGAATACTATTGACGTGATCCGCCTCATAAATGTTGCCCACTGCCATGGTTGCGACCCCGGCTTCATTGCGTATCTGGTCTGACAACGGTGTTTGATACATCCGCCCATAAACGGGAGACGTCTGCGATAACGGCACTGTGTGTCCAGCGGACACATCAATGATATCGGCCCCTGCCTCAACAAAAGCACGGGATATCAAGCAAGCCTCCTGTGGACCCAGACCTTCTTTATGCCAATCCGTTGCAGATAGGCGTACAGACATCGGCTTATGGGACGGCCACACATCCCGTACCGCATGGAAAATACGCAATGGAAAACGCAATCTGTTTTCCAACGATCCCCCATATTCATCATCACGTTTATTGCTCAGCGGCGTGAGGAATGAAGACAGCAAATATCCGTGGGCCGCATGTAATTCAATCATGTCAAAACCCGCCGCGTCCGCCCGCAGTGTCGCCGCGACAAACGCCTCACAAACATAATCCATGTCCGCCATGGTCATCGCCCGCGGTGTCTGACTACCCTTATCCCAGGGAAGGGCTGACGGCGCGATCAACGCCCAGTTTTCCTGCGCTAACGGTTGGTCATGGCCATCCCAGATCACCCGGGTTGACCCCTTGCGTCCTGCATGTCCTAACTGGACCGCAATTTTAGCGCGGGTATAACGATGCACATAATCCACAATCCGTTTCCAGGGGGCAATGTGTTCATCCTTATACAATCCGGCACAGCCAGGCGTGATGCGCCCTTCACGTGACACATCGGTCATTTCTGTAAAGACAAGGCCCGCACCACCTGAAGCCCGGGCCCCATAATGCACCAAATGCCAATCCCCCACCGCACCATCATCAGCACTATACATAGACATAGGGGACACAGCGACACGGTTTTCCACGACCATGTCACGCAGCCGATACGGGGTAAACATCGGTAAAACAGTGCTTACGCCATCACGCTCCCTCTGCGCGGCACGCGTACGATCTGACTTATCATCAGCCCGCTGATGTACAGCTTTGGGATCAACCGCTCTTGCCGCATGATCTGCAAAATCGCTTTCCATAGCCGCAACCCCCTTTGGATCACGTAACCGCAAATTTTCATGACTGACCCGTTGTGATCGTGTCAGGCAGGAATAGACAAATTGCAGGGGGGGTAATTGCTGATAATAACGTTTTTCTACATTTTCAAACCATTCCATGGCATTACGTGCAGCGGACTGCAGTCGCAAGGCATCTAATTGGCGAACTTGCTGATAACCTTGCAAGGCATCGCTCATGGCCTCGTAACCGGACCCGGCAATCTTCTCCGCCAAACACACAGCATCTTCGAAGGCCATGCGCGTCCCCGACCCAATGGAAAAATGGGCACTGTGGGCGGCATCCCCGATCAATACCACTTTACCCTGCGCCCAACGACCACAATAGACCCGTGGAAAACTCCTCCACCGCGCCTCCGTCCCGCCGGATTGAGCCTGTAATCGCTGCCCTTGTAAATGTTTGGCAAAAATCTCCGTACATTGTTCCACCGTTTCTGCCACCGGCCGCGTGCCAAAACCAGTGCGCGCAAAAACGTCTTCTGTGCATTCAATAATAAATGTTGATTTGCCCGGTGCATATTGATAGCCGTGCGCCATCATTAAACCATTGCTGGTCTCTTCAAAAATAAAACGAAAGGCTTCATCAAAACGTGCTGCGGTCCCTAACCAAATAAATTTATTCGGTCTTACGTCGATATCACATTGAAACCCTTCACGATCACGGTCACGCAATGCACTATGTAGGCCATCGGCCGCAACAATAAGGTCCGCTGCCGGAAATTGCTGTTCTAAGTTCTGCGGGGAAATCTTTTTACCAAAACAAATATTCACGCCTAATTCCCGGGCGCGTTGATAAAGACTTTGCAGCATGATCGTCCGATCAATTCCGACAAAGCCATGTCCGCTGCTGCGATAATCGCGACCGCGTAAAGATATATTGATATCATCCCACCTGACCAAAGCCTCTTGTATAGCTTTTGCGCTTACCGGGTCATTGGATGTCAGCATTTCCATCGTCTGGTCAGAAAGAACAATGCCCCAGCCCTGCTGCCCGGCTTCCGCCCGGGCCTCAAAAACGCTGACATGATGCTCCGGGGCCCGTAATTTCAGGGAAATCGCCAGATAAATCCCGGCAGGGCCGCCACCAATACAGATAATATTCATTGTCATCCTGTCTATTACATTCAATCCGCCTTTGACACGCGTAAAGACAATGTCATGTATTTTCTCTCGGCACAGTGCAGCGGTTAACCTTGGGGATTTACGCTGGGGCATATCTGCGAACATATGGGGCTCTATCAACCCCCAAGGCCCTGCTTAAGGCCCGCCCCGAAGGCCGCTACTGGCTCCCTCCCGCAAGGAAGGGCGCGTTCTGTCACTTGCTTATCCGGCTTTTGAAGATAGCATATATTGCTTTTTTATTTTAAGCATGAAATATTATTTGCAGTCGAAATATAGAAATGCCTCTCTATGGATATACTGCACCCCGCCGACTGGCCACGTCCGAAAGGATATAGCAACGCTGTTATAGCAGAAGGGCGGTTTATTTTTCTCGCCGGCATCATCGGCTGGACGGTACAGGAAGAATTACCTGATCATACGCTGACAGGACAACTCCGGCAGGCCTTGCAGAACATTAAAACGATCCTTGCAGAAGCCGATTGCACACCGTATCACATCGTACGCATGACATGGTATGTCAAAGATATGGACTGTTACCGACAGCAACGCGAAAAGATCGGGCGAATCTACCGGGCGGAATTCGGTAAAGTGTTCCCTGCAATGACCTGTGTCGCCGTCACAGAGTTGGTTGAGCCGGACGCCCAGATCGAAATTGAAGTCACTGCCGCATACCCCAACGCGTAAACAATGCGAAGCCCATCAGCCATGCTATCGCCAGCGGGAAAAATATTTTGCCTTAAAAGCCGTAAGCCGCACCTCTGACCGGATCCTTCTGTGCAACAAGCCTCGCCAGATCAACAATAACTTTCGCCTGCTTCCAGGTTGCATCATCCTGCATCTTGCCATCCAGCATAACTGCCCCTGAGCCATCCGGCATCGCATCTAAAATCCGCTTTGCAAACAGAACTTCGTCCACATCGGGACTAAAGACTTCTTTCGCCAAATCAATCTGTTGTGGATGTAATGACCATGCACCGACACATCCCATCAGAAAGGCATTGCGGAATTGCGCTTTACAGGCCGCACTATCCGCGAAATCGCCAAAGGGGCCATAAAAGGCTTTAATTCCGTTCGACACACAAGCATCAACCATTTTCGCAACTGTATAATGCCATAGATCCTGTTGATACAGCACACGCGTTGCATCATCTTCACCGTCCTTGACATCGGCCAGCACACCGTAGAACGGATGGCCACCGCCCACACGGGTTGTTTTCATCCCGCGTGACGCCGCAAGGTCAGCCGGCCCCAAACTCATCCCATGCATGCGTGGACTGGCAGCGGCAATGTCTTCCACATTTTTTACCCCCTGCGCTGTCTCTAAAATGGCATGAATCATAATCGGTTTCTGTACCCCGTGACGGGCCTCCAACTGGGCCAATAACTGATCCAGGTAATGAATATCCCATGGCCCTTCTACCTTCGGCACCATCACCACATCCAGCTTATTGCCCACGGCCCCGACAACTTCCGTCACATCATCCAGGATCCAGGGGCTATTCAAACAATTGATACGGGTCCACAACCCTGTCTGGCCAAAGTCCGTTGCCTTTGCCACGTCAATAAACCCCTGGCGCGCCGCATCCTTGGCATCAACGGGAATGGCATCTTCCAGATTACCCAGCAGCACATCCACATTTTCTATCATCGCGGGCACTTTGGCGCGCATTTTTTCAATATGAGGTGGGAAAAAATGGATCATCCGCTCTAGGGCAACCGGCAAATCACGATACGGCTCCGGTGCCCCGATGGCCAAGGGTTTGAAAAAATCTTTCGGCTGTTTCATAGCAAATAACTGCCCTTAATGCGTTGCGCTTACCAAAAAAACTACCATTAAAGTGAGCGTATTCGCCCCAAAATGCAAGATTTTTTTGCACCGCAGCATCAGACGGCCTGATTAATGGTCCCCGGGATCAGAAGCAAAGAATAGTCGATCATTACGCGCTAAAAACACCTTAGGCCCATACTATATTGGGCCGCATATTAGGCTGTGAACGTCTCTTATGATGTCATGGGGAAAGCGAAAAGGGTTATGGTGGGAGGCTATATTGATCCTCTGGACGAAGGGGCGTGACACTTTGCATATGTCGAATATAACCTCCCCACATAAACTGTCAGGAAAGAATGTAGGGATTCTTGACCTGATGAACTAATTTTATACCTCAATGCCCTCCGCCAAAAGGTCCAGTTTTGGCAAATATTACAGTCCACTTCGCCCTTTACATAGTTAAGGCATTGATTTATAAACATAATATTATATTATAATGATATTAAAATAGTATGGGGGCACTGGCTGTGGAAGAACATTCGCTTGCTGAATTATTGTTGATGAAGCAATTCGATCAGCAAGGATTATCTAAACACCGCGGTTTATACTTTGCGATCCGCAGTGCGATTCAGGAAGGCCTCTTACCGCCAGGCCGTAAGTTACCGTCCTCACGTGCCCTGGCGCAAGATCTGACTTTATCACGTAACACCGTCACCAATGCCTTCGATCAGCTAATGGCTGATGGCTTTTTAGAAACCCGCCAAGGCACAGGGACCTATATTGCTGCGGACTTGCCCGCTGCATTGCTCACCTCTCTACAACAACACGATGACGATGATGCGCAACCGCCAACGCTTTCACGGCGTGGGCAGCGACTTTGTGACATTGGTCGGTTAACACCGGATTTTGCCGGCCTGCTATTTACACCCGGCCCCCCGGATACTCAGAATTTCCCCTATACCCTCTGGAGCCGCATATACAATAAACACAGCAAACAAGAAGAGGTCCAATTAGCTGATCTGGGCGCAGGAGGCGGATATGGACCATTACGTCAGGCCATCGCAGATTACGTGCGCGGGGCACGGGCGATTTCGTGCACACCGGAACAAGTCTTTATTACCAGCGGCACCTATCAGTCGCTACATCTGATTATACAATTGATGACAAACCCCGGGGACGATGCGTGGATTGAAGATCCCGGCTATCAGGTGGCGCAGGGGGCTTTCGCGGCGGCGGAACTGAATAGTCACCCTGTACCCGTTGATTATCAAGGGTTGTCCCTGGATGATGGTCTTCGTCTTGCCCCGCGTCCGAAAATATGTTTCTTACGCCATCCTATCAGTTCCCTACGGGCGACAGCATGACATTAAACCGCCGTGCTGAAATTCTTAACTTTACCGCCGATCATGACTGTTGGGTCATCGAGGATGATTACGATAATGAATTCCGCTTTGATGACAGGCCCTTATCGTCACTCTACAGTATGGATCAGGGACACCGCACTTTTTACCTTGGCACGTTTAACAAGGTTCTGACGTCCACATTACGGGTCGGTTATATTATTGTGCCGCCACAGCTTATGGAACCTTTTACTCAGGCCTATTCGGTTTTAGGTAATGAAAGCCTGTTGCTGACGCAAGCGGCACTGGCAGAATTTATGACAGAAGGACATTTAGGCAAACATATCCGGCGTATGCGTAAAGTCTATACGGAACGTCGCCATGCTTTAATGTCAGCACTGAATAGTCATTTTAATAACCCTGATAGCCTAAAACGGCGTGAAGCTGGCGGCATGCATCTGGTATTGGATATAGAAGGTCCCGCCAGTGACCAACAGTTACGACAGCAGGCCAATCATCAGGGATTGGGAGGGCGGGCCTTGACAGATCTGCGAATGGGTAGCTCCAATCGCCAGGGGCTGGTGTTAGGCTTTACCGCAGCACCCGTGCCCTACCTGCAACAGGGCGCAGAAACTATCGCCCGCATTGTGCGTGAAAATAACTGTCAGGTGCTATAAAGACTTAAGCAAAAATTTTCAGGGCAGGGAGGCGGCAGAGCACGGCACAATCAGGTCGCATCTTCAGCCAATGCCGCCGCCGCAACCCCATGGCGTTGGGCCACCAGTACAGAGGCAACCGCGCATGACGCCAGATAAGACCGCATCATGGCATATCTGCAGCCGACAATAATCGGCACCTGTGCGCCTACAATGATCCCGGCGACATCCGCTTTGCCGAAAGATGATAATTGCTGCACCAGCATATCCCCGGCTTCTAGGTCCGGGGCCAACAGAATATTGGCCTGCCCCACAACGGCTGACTGCACACGTCCTCCCGTCTTTGCTGCATCGGGATTAATCGCCATATCAAAGGTCAACGGGCCATCCAACACCCCCCCTTTGATCTGTCCACGGTCTGCCATTTTGCACAAGGCAGCTGCCTCCAGCGTCGAGTCCAGTTCAGGCGTGATGGTATTTGATGCAGACAAAATCGCAAGTTTGGGTGTCTCTATTCCTAACGCCAATGCCAAATCAATGGCATTCTGACAAATGCCCTGCTTTTCATCCAGATGGGGGCGAATATTTATCAGGCTATCGGTCAGCATTAACCACCCGGGATAGGACGGGATATCCATCAAAGCCACATGACTAATCCGGTGCCCTGTTTGCAGGCCGGAACGCCGGTCCATCACCTCATGCAATAATTCTTTGATTTCCAGACTGCCCTGCATCAGGGCATCCACCTTCCCTGCACGGGCCAATTCCACTGCCATTTCGGCAGATTCATGACTATGGGCCGTGTCATGTTGCTCATAAGCTGTGATATCTATTTCCGCCGTTGCCGCAATATCCTGTATGCGGCCCATCGGGGCAATTAACACCGGAATGATGATGTTTTCGTAAGCCGCCTCTACGGCACTTGTCAGCGTCATCACATCACAAGGATGCACAATGCCGACACGGATAGGGGGCAGGTCTTGCCCTTTATGGATCAATCTTTGATAACGGTCATGTCGCCACAACAGTACTTCCGGAATATCTTCGGCTTCAAAGGTAATTCTTTCACGGGGGGCGATCACTTCGGCTGTGCCTGTTGCCACAGCCAAACCTGCCTCATTTTCACAAAGAAAAGACAGCCGCACATGATGATTTTCTGGGTCTTTCTCTTCAACCCGTACCGTAATAGTAGCCGCCTCACCTATACGCAAAGGGTGACGGAATCTTATGCTCTCGCCCACATATGACGTTCCCGGTCCCGGCAATACATTGCTTAAAACATATGACAATTGCACCCCAACCCAAAGGCCCAGGCTATTGTCCGCTTTATAATCTCCATCTGGATCCTGCTTAACCAGCGGACTGATGTCATCGGTGGTCAGGACCCGGCTATAGGAGGCTGTCTCCCCAATTTCCAACTCGTCAAAAATGCGATTTTGCAATGTTCTCTCTATCATCATGCCCCCTTAACCATTCCCGTATCGACATGTCACGACAAAGTTCACTGACATACCAGCACCAGGTTTCATACTGATATTATAATATCAGCGCTGGAAAACATATTCACCAGGCGCATCTCCAATGATCTTTCCTTTGCGGGGGGGCAGTCCCATTTTTGGTAAGTCGCCTTTTTTGCCGGAATGTTTGGAAAGCCACGACTGCCAGGCCTCCCACCATGACCCTTCCTGCTTTTCAGTGGTGGCCGCCCAATCTTCTGGCGGCAGGTAATGATCGCCGTCCTGATGTTCGCCGATCTGATAGGACCGGTGACGGTGGCCCGGCTCACTGACAATGCCGGCATTATGCCCACCGGATGTCAGCACAAATGTCAAATGCGTATTCAGGCTCAAATGTAATTTATATACTGACTTCCATGGAGCAACATGATCTTTCACCGTTCCGACCGCAAAAACCGGCACGGTTAAGTCCTGTAAGGCGATACTGCGCCCATGCACCTGATAGCGGCCTTCGGCCAGATCATTATTCAGGAACATGCTGCGTAAATACTCTTTATGCATGCGATAAGGCAGCCGTGTCTGGTCCGCATTCCACGCCATTAAGTCGTTAGCGACGTCTTTCTCACCCATCATATATTTACGGACGCCCTGCGACCAGATCAGGTCATTCGACCGCAATAGCTGAAAAGTTCCGGCCATTTGACTGGTTTCCAGATATTTCTGGTTCCACATCATATCTTCCAACAGATCGACCTGACTATCATCAATGAAGAGAGTCAATTCCCCCGCCTCGCGGAAATCTGTCTGTGCTGCCAGCAACGTCATACTGGCAAGGCGGTCATCACCATCACGGGCCATTGTGCAAGCCGCAATGCTTAATAACGTACCGCCCAGACAATAACCCGCTGTGTGAATTTTCTGTTCCGGAATTATGCCCGAAATCGTATCCAGCGCATCCATAACCCCCATCTCCAGATAATCTTTCATATCTAGGTCACGGTCCTGGAATGTAGGGTTGCGCCACGAAATCACAAATACCGTATGACCCTTGTCTACCAAATATTTAATCAGCGAATTATGTGGCGACAGGTCTAAAATATAATATTTCATGATCCAGGCCGGTACGATCAAAATGGGCTCTGGGTGGACTGTCTCTGTTGTCGGGCTGTATTGAATAAGTTCAATAAGGCGATTGCGATAAACAACTTTACCAGGGGTTGCTGCCACAGCTTTACCCGGCACATACTCTTTCGACAGCTCTGGCCCGCTATTCGACAAAGAGCGTTCAATATCCTCAAAATAGTTCAATGCGCCGCGATACAGATTGCGCCCGCCTTCTTCCAAAGTTCTTTTGAGAATTTCCGGGTTCGTCCAGAAATAATTTGACGGGGAGAGCATGTCCAACATTTGTCGCTGACTAAATTTAACCACGTCCAGGTGATGCTTCTGCACGCCCTTTACATCGGTTGCCGCATTATGCCACCACTGCTGCGTTAACAGGAAGCCTTGCTCCACAATATTAAATGGCCATTTGCGCCATTCTGGAGCCATAAAACGGTGGTCATCTTTGAGTGGCTCAATGCAGGGTTCCGCTGCCGGATCCACCGCGGCCCGCATCATATAAACCCGCAGACGTAATATTTTCCGCAGCAATTTATTGGCCAATTCCAATTGTTTGCCCGGGGAGATCGCCAAATGCGTCAGCCAATCTGAATAAGCCTGCATGACAGATCCCGGTGAAATCCCCATTGTCATCCGCCCAAGCACAGCATGCGCCAAACGGTCCATAATCACGGGATTCAGTAGCATTTTAAAGGATTCCGGTGCTTCCGGATCTGATGTCCATGCTTCGGATACCCGCTGCAGGTAGCCCAGGAATTCTTCATCCATGAGGGCCGTACTATCCGCAGACCACAATTTTTCCATTTCTTGTTTTGAAAAGAACGGCAATTTCTCCAGATCTATGTCATCGGTATGTTTCTGCAGCAGTTGCGGCAACCCAAAAAACTTATCAAAGGCGTTCCATGGCGCATTTGCCCACGGGGCATCTTCAACGCCATTTTTTGTTCCATTTTGGCTATCTTCTGCAACAGTAACGGCGCCCATGAGTTTGACCTTCTCTAAAGTATGCGTATCTAAACAAAACACCTGCCCCAACAAAAAAATGTTGCAGCACAGCATTTTATTCTATTCGAAGAATAAGTCAGAAAATCTACAAAAATGTGACATTTACAGGTTGCAGGCTCTTATGTGCCCTAAAAAATATCGCACTGCAATATTTTGGTCACATCCAAAGGACATAATTAAGTCATATATACGCCTATCGGCATTCACCACCTATCCCCTTTCCCATAATGCAGGAGGTCATCGTGTTTGATCTAAAAGGAAAAAAAGGCCTCATTCTTGGCATCGCCAATACCCATAGTATCGCTTACGGCTGTGCGAAGGCCTTCACACAGGCGGGCGCAGAAATCGGCATGACATATGGCCGTGACAAAACACGCACTTATGTTGAACCGATCGCAGAAGAACTCAATGCGGATTTCTTGAAACAATGTGACGTGTCCAACGACGATGCCATGGAAGACCTGTTCGCCTATATCCGCGATAGCTGGGGGCGGATTGATTTTGTTTTGCATTCTATTGCCTTTGCCCCCCGGGATGACCTGCATGGTCCCGTTATTAATTCTAGCCGCGAAGGCTTTACAATGGCCATGGACATTTCCTGCCATTCCTTTGCCCGTACCGCGCGCCTTGCCCGCCCTCTTATGACCGATGGCGGCAGCCTGCTGACAGTGAGTTATTATGGTGGTGAAAAGGTCGTCGACCATTATAGCATCATGGGACCTGTTAAAGCCGCTCTTGAATCTACCACACGTTATCTTGCGGCAGAACTCGGCGAAGATGGAATCAGCGTAAATGCCTTATCCCCCGGCCCCATCCTCACCAGGGCCTCTTCCGGCATTAAAGAGTTTGACCATTTAGCGGATGAAGCCATTGAACATTCCCCTGAGCATCGCTTAGTGACCATTGAAGAAGTCGGGGCCTATGCGGCCTTCCTTGTCAGCGATGGGGCCCGTTCAATTACCGGCGATGTTTGCTATGTGGATGCTGGCCGGCATATCATGCTGTAAGGTGAAACTGAGCATATATTTTGTTTCACAGGAAATACGATGACCACTCTAACCGAAACGATTGACCCGGATAATGACGCCTCCACTGCATCTGAAGAAAACGCTGAACATCGTTTTTTTGCAGATGTGCTCAAAAAGGCGCAGTCGTTGGGGCCGCTGCCCACAGCCGTCGTCTATCCTTTAAGCGATGTCGCCCTTCTCGGTGCTGTGGAAGCAGCGCAAATAGGTCTCTTGCAGCCGGTATTGATCGGCCCCACAACGGCCATACAGACCAAGGCGGATACCCTTGGCCTGGACCTTGGCGGTTGCACATTTCATGACATTGAAAATGACGTGGCGGCCGCCCAACAGGCCACAAAACTCGCCCGTGAAGGGCAGGTCAAAGCCTTAATGAAAGGCAGCCTGCATACAGACCATTTCATGGGGGCCATTGTATCGCGTCAAGAGGGGCTTCGCACCGAAAGGCGGCTCAGCCATGTCTATGTCATGGACGTTCCCACTTATCCCAAACCGCTGTTTATTTCAGATGCCGCCATTAATATTTATCCGGATCTGATGGTGAAAAGAGATATCGTACAAAACGCTATTGATCTCGCGATCGCCTGTGGGACACCAAACCCGAAAGTCGCCATACTTTCGGCTTTTGAAACGGTCAAATCAAAACTGCCTTCCACGCTGGAAGCAGCTGCCCTGTGCAAAATGGCAGACCGCGGACAGATCACAGGGGGCGAATTAGATGGCCCTCTTGCCTTTGATAATGCCATCTCCGTAGACGCCGCCCGGACCAAGGGCATTGTCTCTAATGTTGCTGGCAATGCAGACATCCTCATTGCACCTGATTTAGAAGCCGGCAATATTCTGGCCAAGCAACTTTCCTTTTTGGCAAACGCCAAAGCAGCAGGAATCGTCCTTGGTGCACGTGTCCCGGTCATCCTCACCAGCCGCGCTGATACGAAAGCCACACGTCTGGCGTCCTGTGCCTTAGCCTGCCTGCTTAATGCCTATCAACAGCAACAACTGGACGGTGACCATGTCTAATGCTCTCCTGGTACTCAACGCCGGCTCTTCCAGTCTGAAGGCCAGCCTTTTCCGGCTTGAAAGTGGAAAAGATAATCTGCCGTTACATTGCCGCGCACTCGCAGAACGTTTAGGGGGCGAAGGCCAGCTTACCTTAACAGCAGCGGACGGTACGGCACTGCGCCGTCTCCCGCTACCAACACCATCCCGCCATGCCGATGCCGTTGCTCTTTTGATGGGCTGGATAGAAGAGCTCTATCCTGATTTAACCATCAGAGCTATTGGTCACCGCGTTGTGCATGGAGGCGATCTTTATACCGGGCCAACTCTTCTGGATGAACAGACCCTCAAAACATTGCGCAGTTTCATACCGCTCGCCCCCTTACACCAACCGCATAACCTTCAGGCACCTGAATTTCTCCACGACCATGCCCCCGGTATCCCCCAGGTCGCCTGTTTTGATACATCCTTCCATCGCACCATGCCTGCGGTCGCAGAACAATTTGCCCTGCCGCGACAATGGTCCGCCAAAGGGATAAAACGTTACGGTTTTCATGGTCTGTCCTATGAATATATAGCCGAGACATTACCTGACTATGTGGATTTACCCCCACAATCGCGTGTTATTGTTGCCCATCTGGGCCACGGCGTCAGTATGGCTGCACTCAAAGACCTGAAAAGCATCGCGACAACGATGGGTTTTACGGCTTTAGACGGACTGCCTATGGGCAAACGCTGCGGTAATATCGACCCTGGGGTATTATTGCACCTGATGATGTCTGAAGGACTGCGTGTCGAAGAGGTAAATGATATCCTTTATAAACAATCCGGCTTGCTTGGCGTATCAGGACTGAGTGACGATGTCCGTGATTTGCTCGCCAGCCCATCACCACATGCCGCAGAAGCCATTGACTTGCTAGTATACCGCATTGTTCGTGAAATAGGGGCACTTGCGGCCTGTCTCGAAGGATTGGACGCCATCGTCTTTACAGCTGGCGTTGGTGAACATGCCGCACCTATTCGCCATGCTGTTTGCGAAAAACTGAAATGGATGGGTTTAGACTTTGACCCTGTGGCAAATAAAACACATGGTCCTTGCCTGACCACAAAAGAGAGCCGCATCTCCGCATGGGTCATTCCCACGAACGAAGAACTGATGATCGCACGTCATAGCTATCAGCAGATAAAAGATACATTGTCATAACTATACCATCGGCCACATGGGGCGATAATACCCACCTATTCTTCACACGACAAAATATCAAAAGCCGCGATAATATCGCGGCTTTCTTTACTATGCACAATCGTTAAATGATAACGGGCGGGGACGCCCTTTCAGTGAACTTATTCGGATTGCCCCTGACCCACAGATTCCGTAGGGCCGGACCATTTTGGCATCGTCACATGATTATCTGCTGCAACGCCGTTACGGCCTAATACAATCGGAATGGTCATCAGCACAATCTTCGCATCAACCCAGACGCTATAGTGATCCACATACCAAACATCCAGATCAAATTTTTCATCCCAGCTCAGGGAGTTGCGGCCTTTAACCTGTGCCCATCCGGAAATTCCGGGACGTACTTCATGGCGGCGCATTTGCTGTTCTGTGTAATGTTCCGCATATTCACTAATCAATGGGCGCGGTCCCAAAAGGCTCATCTCACCATTCAGAATATTCAGCAGTTGGGGTAACTCATCTATGCTCCAGCTGCGCAAGAATTGGCCAAACGATGTCAATCGCTGCTCATCCGGAAGCAATTCCCCGTCCTCACCGCGCGCATCTGTCATCGTACGGAATTTCCAGATACGGAAACTTTTACCGTTCAACCCCAACCGGTCCTGATGGAAAAAAATCGGACTACCCAGTTTTGTCCGTATCAGTACTGCGACAATCAATAAAAAAGGTAACAAAGCCGCCAGCAGCATTATCGCCGCCAGCAGGTCAATTGCCCGTTTCCAGAAGTTTTGATATGTCAACCCAAGCATTTTAATTGCCTTTCAACCATCACCGCGCACAATCTATACAGATTTGGTTAACCTAACATTAACAATTGCGATGCGCCCCATTGCCTCTGCTTACTTAACGATGCCCCATCGTATTTAGCCCCCAAAAATGGCAATTACATGACAGGCATTTATTCTATTCGTCAGAAATCTGCGCATAGTTAACATATCATGACCGACTTCAACAAGGTTTTTTGCGCTTGCGAACATCGCGCTTAGGACAACACATCCCCGGCGAGCACTTTATCAATCAGATCAATGGTCGCCTGACGCCCGTAAAGCGCAATGAAAGATCCCATACGTGGCCCCTGCGCCTGGCCCAATAATATTTCATATAACGCCTTAAACCACTCACGCAGATTTTCATAATGATGCGCCTTCCCAGTGGAAAAAACCAATGTTTGCAATTCTTCCGCCGTTGCACCCTCATCCGTACTCTTAAGCGCATCACTCAGGTCCCGCAATGCCGCCTGCTCAGCCTCGGTCGGCACGCGATATTTTTTGTGAGGACGCACAAAATTCTCATAATATTCCAGTGCATAACCCGCCAGATGGTCTAAAAACGGATTATTTTCCGGAGTCGCCCCTTCAGCATATTGGCTGATATAGCCCCACAGGGTTTCTTTATCCTCACAATGGCTGGCACTTACCAAATTCAACAGGAGGGCAAAACTGACCGGAACATTTTCTGCAGGGGGCTCACCATTATGGATGTGCCACACCGGGTTCGCAAATGACTTCTTGCCGTCTTGGTCTGGATAGGCATTTAAATGCTGGATATATTCATCCACTGCCTTTGGAATGACATCAAAATATAGTCGCTTGGCCTTACGGGGGGCTTGAAACATATATAACGATAAGCTTTCCTGCGGACCGTATTGCAGCCACTCTTCAATGCTCAGGCCATTCCCTTTTGATTTGGAAATCTTTTCGGCGTTTTCATCTAAGAATAGTTCATAAATATAATTTTCCGGTGGGCGGTTCCCCATAATCCGGCTGATCGCGCTGGACAGTCTCACAGATTCGTCCAGGTCCTTACCGGCCATTTCATAATCAACACCCAACGCCACCCAGCGCATAGCCCAATCCGCTTTCCACTGCATTTTGCAATGCCCCCCCGTGACGGGCACTTCAACCAATTGTCCTGTCTCTTCATCCTTGTAGACAATTGTCCCTGCCTCTACATCGCGTTCCACAACAGGCACCTGCAATACGACACCCGTCCGCGGGCAGACCGGTAAAAAGGGGCTATAGGTTTTGCGGCGTTCTTCCCCCAAAGTCGGCAAGATCACACCCATAATTTTATCAAAATTCGCCAGCATCGCACGCAGCGTCTCGTCAAAATCACCATTTTTATAGCAGGTCGTGGCACTTTTGAATTCATAGTCAAAACCGAACTGATCCAAAAAACGGCATAGCCGGGCATTATTGTGATGGGCAAAACTTTCATGCGTCCCAAATGGGTCCGGCACGGACGTCAATGGCTTCCCCAAATGTTGAGATAGCATCTCCTGCTGCGGCAGATTTAAAGGCACCTTACGAAAACCGTCCATATCATCTGAAAACGCGATCAGTTTTGTGGGATGGTCGCTTATCAACTCAAACGCCTGCCGCACCATAGTGGTTCTTGCCACTTCCCCGAATGTACCGATATGTGGCAGGCCACTAGGACCATAACCTGTTTCAAAAAGCACATATCCCTTGTCATTTTTCGACTGCTTAAGTCGTTTAACAAGCTTCTCAGCTTCTTGGAAAGGCCATGCCTTACTGGAAAGAGCCGTTGAAATAATGTCCATATCTGTTGCAGATGACATAATGGTATGCTTTCTTATCTGACAATGCGCGATGACGTATTTGGCGGCGGACATTAGGCTGTCTTCACCGCCACGTCAACCACCGCACCAGCCTAATACCAAAATGCCGGAAAAACTATACCTCAATGACCACCGACAACCGCAATAAGGCGGGTTTTTATCCCCATCCGGATAATGTATTATCCACCTTACCTGCCTTAGTGGTTGGCGCACAGAACGCTGTGATTGTCAGCCCGGAAGGTGAAGTCGATCTTTTCCCTCTCGAACAGGCCGGAAGGAAGCTAAAACGCGGTCGCTTCCTCATTTGTAATCTGCCGCTGACACTACGCCGCCTCAACCTTGACAACAGCCGCGACCACCTCTTTTTTGATGTGATGGAATTGTTTGTGTTCCTGCGGCCTGCCGAAAGCTGTCTGCCCCTGCCCGCAGGCCTTGGCACGGCGCTTAATCTGCACCCCCCGGGGCTGGCACTTGAAAATCAGGCAATTACACTGATGCAGGCGGCACAAGTCCTTTGTGAAGACTGCCAACGCCCCGATTATCCTTATCTGTTGGGGGCCAGCCCCCTCGCCCGGGAACTGGATCCTGCGGGCTGGCCATGGGCCCCGGTTATTCTGGGGGCCCTGTCGCATCGGGATAACAGCCTGCAACAATCAACAGAGGCCCCCTATCATCTTTATGATCACCTGCAAGAATGGGAAGAGCCCCCCCCGACACCGCCAGCCGGCATATCCCCTATTGACCCGGACGTTGCCGTGGCCCGGCTTGACACGCTTTTAGATCCCGATGCCGAAGATCGCCCAACACAAAAAGAATACGCCCGCACAGTCACGCAGGCTTTTCAGCCACCACAAGATGAAGGCATGCCCTCTTTAGTCTTGGCGGAGGCCGGGACGGGCGTGGGCAAAACATTGGGGTATATCGCCCCTGCCAGCAGTTGGGCTGACCTCAATGACGGGACTGTCTGGCTCTCTACATATACACGTAACCTGCAACGCCAGTTAGATCAGGAACTCTCGCAACTCTATCCAGACCCTAAAGAAAAGGCCCGCAAAGCCGTCATCCGCAAGGGGCGTGAAAATTATCTTTGTTTACTTAATCTGGAAGATGTTTCTCAACAGACCGCCCGTACCGAAAGTCGCCTTTTACAAGTTTTTATCACCCGGTGGGCACAATACAGCCGCGATGGTGATATGATCGGGGGCGATTTTCCATCATGGTTAGCCGCCTGGCCAGGAGGCGGCCGCATCGCACAAGTCACCGACAGACGGGGCGAATGTATATACGCGGCTTGCGCCCATTACCGAAAATGCTTCATAGAACGCAGCCGACGGCAGCATCGTCAGGCCCGGCTTGTCATTGCCAATCATGCGTTGGTTATGATTCAGGCCGCTTTATCCACAGATGATGCCGAATTGCCAAGCCATTATATTTTTGATGAAGGCCATCATTTATTCGATGCCGCTGATAGCACCTTTGCCGTGGCCCTCACGGGTCAGGAAGGCGCGGAATTACGCCGCTGGCTGCGGGGGGCAGAAAACAGCCGCAGCCGCGCCCGTGGTCTGCAAAAACGTGTTGAGGAATTAATTGGCGACGATGAAGAGGCCAAGGGATATCTAAGGTCCGCCCTACAGGCCGCAGGTTGCCTGCCCGGCGATAATTGGCCGGGACGGCTTCGTGACGGGGCCCCATTCGGCGAATTTGAAACATTCCTGTCAGAAATTCGCCGCCAGGTTTTGGCCCGCAGCCTGACGCCCGATAGCCCTCATAGTATTGAAACACCCGTCATTGCCTTGATCGATGGATTGGCGGACGCTGCAGAAAACCTCAACAGTAAATTGCAGACCCTTGCCCAACCGCTCAGGCAATTATCCGTTTGGCTATTACAGAAAATGGACCAGGACGCCGATACGCTGGATTCGTCGACACGTGCCCGGATCGACGCCATTGTCACCAGCCTGACACAACGGAGTGAAATGATCCGCAGTGGTTGGTGCAACATGTTAACAGAACTGGCCGACCTGGACACAGCGGACATCGCACCGTCGCCGAAAAAGGCCCATGATCACGATGACCTTTTTGTAAATTGGTTCGAAATAAAACGCATTGGCGGGCGTGATATCGATATGGGACTGCACCGACATTGGCTTGACCCCAGCCTGCCGTTCAGCAGGGCTGTTCTGGAAAAAGCCAAAGGTGCCGTCATTACGTCAGCCACATTGCGCGACCGTGACATGGCCAGCAACAATGTTGATATCGACTGGCATAGCGCGGAAATGCGCACCGGTGCGGCCCATATGCCGCTTCCGCCTGTGCGCCGGAGTTTGTTATCCCCCTTCGATTATGCCGCACAAACCAAAATTTTTATCATCACCGATGTAAACCGCAATAATGCCGACCAGTTAGCCGCCGCCTACAGGGAATTCTTTCGTGTCAGCAACGGTGGCGCACTAGGTCTGTTTACGGCCATTGCCCGTCTCCGTGCTGTTTACGAACGAATTATACGGCCGCTGGAAAAGGAAGATATCCCCCTTTATGCCCAACATGTAGACCCCATCGATACCGGCACATTAGTGGATATTTTCCGCGCCGAAACCCATAGCTGCCTCTTGGGCACCGATGCGGTCCGTGACGGTGTTGACGTGCCCGGGCAGGCCCTGCGCCTCCTGGTTTATGACCGTGTGCCGTGGCCCCGGCCAACAATCTTGCACAAGGCCCGCAAAAAAGCCTTTGGCAATCAGAACTACGATGATCTTATTACGCGGCTACGCCTGAAACAGGCTTACGGCCGTCTGATCCGGCAACAAAACGATTATGGTGTGTTCGTCATGCTGGATAAGGCGATGCCCTCACGCCTGCTCAGTGCTTTTCCCGAAAATGTGGATATTAAGCGGGTAGGACTGGCCGAAGCACTGGCCGAAACACGTGACTTCCTCGAAGCAAAGGCCGCGAAAGAAAACCTCTAAAGCCCGGCAATAAAGTCTGCGGCTGCGGCGACACCCGACTGCCAGTTACCCTCTTCGGTGAAGCCCGATTTCTTACGTGGTGACAGATCATGATTACCGTCATCCGCCCAATGAAAACCGATCTGAGCGGGAAGATTATAGGCCGCAACGGCCTCCTGCGAGCCCATGGCATCACGTGTGCCTTGCACCATCAATGTGGGCGTACGCATGACCTGCAACTGTTCAATGCGTGGCTTTTCCGGGCGCCCCGGCGCATAAAATGGATAACCCAGGCAAACCAACCCTGCGACCGCCGCCCCATCCGCAATCAGGCTGGCCATACGCCCGCCCATGGACTTACCCCCAATGACCAATTTCTCGGCCGGGCCAAACAGATCGATCACCTCTTGCCAACAGGCCAGTAACTTCGGTTGGCGGTCCGGCGGCCGCTTTGACCCACCTTTGCGCCGCCCGGCCATATAAGGAAATTCAAACCGCACCACCCGATATCCGGCACTGGCCAGACCATCGGCAAAATAATTCATAAACGGACTATCCATAGGCGCCCCCGCGCCGTGGGCCAGAATCACGGTCCCCGCGGCCACGTCATCACCACTGATCATCAGTGGCAGTTCATCCGTCTGCCAAATAATCTCTGTCATGTTTGTCAATTCTCGCTGGCCTAACGCAGCACCATTTTATCGCGGGTTTCTTTGACAAACTTTTCGTTGTCACCATCCAATGTGCGCAGATACGGCACCGCCACACCTCGCTGGCAGGCCGGGCGTTCTTCAATCCGGTCCAGCCATTTCTTCAGGTTATCAAGCCCCTCAACCGGCACCCCGGCCCATTCATAGGTGCGGATCCAGCTCCAATTGGCAATATCGGCAATGGTGAATTGGTCGGCCGCCAGATAATCCTTACCCTCCAGCGCCGTGTCTAGCACTTCATAAAGACGGCGAGTTTCTTTCTGGTAACGGTCAATGGCCACCTGCACTCTTTCTTCAAAGAAGCGATGGAATACAATCGCCTGGCCCTGCATCGGCCCCACGCCGCCCATCTGGAACATCAGCCACTGAATAACCTGATAACGCTCCTTCTGATCTTCGGGTAACAACGCACCGGCTTTTTCCGCCAGATACATCATAATCGCGCCGGATTCGAACAGGGCATAATCATCATTATCGCGATCGACAATCGCCGGGATGCGTCCATTGGGATTGATCTTCAGAAACTCGGGCTTGCGCTGATCACCTTCTGTCAGTTCCAGAGAATGCACTTCATAAGGCAACCCCAGCTCTTCCAGTGTGACTGACACTTTCCAGCCATTAGGCGTTGGTGCGGTATATAGATCAATCATATTCTGCTCCTTGAACTTTAGATCGGGAACTTATGGTCAGGCGTTCTTATAAGCAGCCGTCCCAAATACCCTGAATTTATTGTGACGCAAAAACCCTGAATGCTATAGCGCCATAACCTTGCCTGCGTCTGTCACCTCAATAGCCACTGATTGCAAAAACTGTCCCTCGCACGGGCCAGACACACAATGGCCCGTCATCACGTCAAATACTGCCCCATGGGTCGCACATAACAGATGCTCCTTGTTAGCATCTAGGAACCGGTCCGGTTGCCAGTCCAGCGGACTACCCACATGGGGGCAACGATTAACATAAGCCACGATATGACCGCGCCATCGTTGCACAAAAATTTCGACCTGCGTTTCCCCAGACCCGAACCGGAAACAGCGCGCCCCCGTCGGGGGTATATCATTGACCTCACAAAGCTCCTTGCCCGCCGTTGGGCCGTCTGATAATTCGCTTAATAAAAGTGGTTCCGGGGCAAAAGTAGGGGGCATCTTCTTACCCTGCGGGGGGAGCCCATTGCCCAATGACGGCCGTCCACGGTTCAATAATTACCGATTCAAACAGCCCGGCCTTGGCATAGGGGTCATTATTCGCAAAGGATTCTGCCTCCGCACGGTCCTGAAAATCCAAAATAGCCAAAGTGCCATAGGGTTTCGGGTCTTCGCTCCCATCCATTAAGGGACCGCCGACCAATAATTTGTCACCAAAACTTTTTAAATATTCTATGTGCTGCGTGCGGGTCTCTAAACGTAAATGCAAATGACCCGGTTTGTCCTTACACATAATCGCAAATGCCATAAGTTATCCTTCTTACACTTCTACTGCTTTAAGCTATATCACCAACAATCGTTTCTATCGTCCCGAGGCCGCATGTAGACCGACCCCCGAAACAAATTGTCAGTCTTCATATTCCATACCGACAGGGCGGTGCAACAGGTCGTCAATCACCCGGTCTAATGCTTTACCCTCATGAAGTACCGCATTGACCGCCGCACAAATCGGCATATCAATATTTTTCTCTATGGCAATTTCATGCAGAATACGCGCCGTATGCACACCCTCCGCAACAGTGCGCCGCGTTGACATAATATCGTCTAAGGTCTCGCCATGGGCTAATGCCATTCCTAACGACATATTCCGCGATTGTGGCGAAGAGCAAGTAAGGATCAAATCCCCCAACCCGCATAACCCCATCATGGTTTCCGTTTCTGCCCCTAGTGCATGACCAAAACGCACAACTTCTGCAAAACCACGCGTTATCAGGGCGGAACGGGCATTTTCCCCTAATTTTAATCCTTCGACAATGCCGCACGCAATCGCCAATACATTTTTAACCGCCCCGCCGATTTCGGCACCGATGAGATCATGACTTAAATACATGCGGAATTTCGGTTGCGCCATGGCTGCGACAATTTTTTGCCCCAGAACATGGTCTGCACAGGCCAGTGTCACAGCCGATGGCATCCCTTTGGCCGCCTCAATAGCAAACGTCGGGCCGGAAAGGACCGCCACTGCATTATACGGCAATGACTGCGCCAATACATCGGTCATCAATCGACCACTGCTTTGTTCAATGCCCTTCGCGCACAACACCACCGGTACTGTCTTTGGTAAATGTTTGGCTAATTCCTGTGATACCTGTCCGACAAATTGGGCGGGCGCGACCATGAGAACCACATCCACATTCGCCATGTCTTGCAACTTTTCCGTCGCGCGAATCCGCGGGTCTAACGTCACACCCGGTAAAAATAACGTGTTTTCATGTTGCTGGTTAATGTGATTAACAACGTCCTCTTCACGGGCCCATATCACGACTTCACGCCCTGCACGGGCCGCAACACAGGCCAATGCCGTCCCCCAGGCCCCTGCACCAATTACACCAACTCTTTTCAAATCATCGCCTCTCAACTATAATGAAGATTAAATGCAGTCCTCAGAATTTATTACAGTGCTCAACCGCCCTTAATCCTCTTTATAAGGATTTTACATGAACGATACAGCTGAAGATATCCGAAAACGCATAATAGAAGCCGCAAAGGTCCGTTTCGAACATTTTGGGTACAACAAAACCAGTATGGCCGAAATTGCCGAAGACTGTGATATGTCCCCGGGTAACCTCTACCGCTATTTCCGTAATAAATTAAATATCGCGGAAAGTCTCATGCGGATAGTACACGATGAACTTAATGATACCCTGACAAAGGCTGTCGAACAAGACGGTCTCTCCGCGTCACAACAATTGGAAACCTTAATCATCGCCGAACTGAAGGAAACCTGGCGGTTGATCCATCGTTTTCCCACCTTACGCGAACCCGCCCATCAAATCACAGCTCAGCGGCCAATGCTTTGGTATGAACTGAAGAATACTGTCCTTGAATTAAAAGCGCGCATTATTCGCAAGGGTAATGAAAATGGCGAATTTAATGTCCCGGACCCCTTAAAAGCCGCAGCACTCATTCGCGCCGCCACTTTTAAATATTTCTTCCCTCAAACCAATACACCGACCAGCCTGGAAGAATTAGTCACCGAAGCCCGCGGAGTCGTCAATTTGCTGATTACAGGACTGCGACGTTAAGCTCATAGGGCCCCCCTACTACTTTCTACCTGTGCCTGCACGACATCTTTAGGCTTTAACGCCAGCCCCAATAACGGCAGGCGCGTCCGGATCCAAAGGCCAACGGGCGCGCGCACCTGTATCTAACGGCGCAAAACGTCCTTCCCGTGCATATTCCACCCCCGCCCAAGCGATCATCGCCCCATTATCTGTACATAAGGCTGGCGGCGGCACCACAAGACGAAAATCATGGGCATGGGCTACGTCTTGCAATTTTTGCTTCAGATAATGATTGGCTGCCACCCCCCCCGCAACAACACATGTCATATTTTCACCCCCCACATGATCGGCAAAATACGCCATCGCACGGGCAAGACGGTCTTCAATCGCACTGGCCAGGGCCCATTGGAACGATGCAGATAAATCTGCGATATCCTGCGCAGTGATAGATGTGGAAAGTTTCTCAATCTCCCGCCGCACTGCCGTTTTCAGGCCTGAAAACGAAAAATTATAATCCGGGCGGCCCTTCATCGGTTGCGGCAGGGAAAAACGTAGCGCATCACCATTAAGGGCTGCTTTTTCCAGTGCGGGTCCCCCGGGATACCCCAATCCCATCATTTTTGCCGTTTTGTCAAAGGCTTCACCCGCAGCATCATCAATCGTTGTGCCCAATCGTTGGTAATGCCCGACCCCTTTCACCACCAACAACTGACAATGCCCACCTGAAATCAGCAATAACAAATACGGAAACGCAACATCTTCCGTCAGCCGGGCGGTCAACGCATGGCCTTCTAAATGATTAATCGCCACAAACGGCTTTTCCGCCGCCACTGCAATAGCCTTCGCGGTCATTAATCCCACCATAACCCCACCAATAAGGCCTGGCCCCGCTGTTGCGGCCACTGCATCCAGATCGTCATATGTTAACCCGGCGGTTTGCATCGCCTGTGCAATCAAACTGTCCAGATGATCTATATGTGAACGTGCCGCAATTTCCGGCACCACCCCTCCATAGGGACGATGCTCATCCAACTGGCTTAAAACGATATTGGATAAAACCTGTCGATCACTACTGACCACTGCCGCCGCTGTTTCATCACAGCTCGTCTCTATTCCTAAAACCCGCAATGGTCGCTCTACTTGCATTTTACTGATCGTTTAGTCTGCTTGATTGAAAAACAACGTTCTTATGACAACAGTTATGACGTGATTATGACTGGCGTCTATCATCTTTTTGCTCTACAACGCCCAATCTGAACGATACAACATATGTTATAGTCTAGCGTCACTGCTTAACGTAAATTAGCCCGACTTACAACGGTCACATCATGATCCGGTTGGGCCAGGACCCAGGATAAGGCTTGTGCAGCAAAAAATCCGCATCGGCACCAGAGGTAGTCAATTGGCCCTCGCGCAAACCGCTGAGGTAAAGTCCCGCCTGTGCGCCGCCCATTCTCATTTGCACCCGGATGATATTGAAATTGTCGTTATGTCAACACAAGGGGACCGCATACTTGACCGGCCCTTAGCAGAAATCGGCGGCAAAGGGTTATTTACAGAAGAAATTGAAGATGCCCTGCGCGCCGGGAGTATTGATCTGGCGGTCCATTCTCTAAAGGATATGCCGACCCAACTCCCTCCCGGTTTAGAACTTGCCTGTATGCTGCCACGCGAAGATGCGCGTGATGCCTTTATTTGCAACCATGCGGCCTCGCTCTCGGCCCTGCCGCCGGGCGCTGTGATCGGCACGGCATCCCTCCGCCGTCAGGCCCAAACGCTGCAAACCCGGCCCGACCTGAAAGTCGTCACTTTCCGTGGTAATATACAAAGCCGACTGCGAAAACTGGAAGAAGGGGTTGTTGATGCGACCTTTCTGGCAATGGCGGGCCTAAACCGGTTAGGTGTCAAAGGTCATAATATTCATCCCATGGGTGAAGATATCATGCTACCAGCCGTGGCCCAGGGGGCCATCACCATTGAAATCGCCACTGACCGTGAAGACATTCGCGCTTTGCTGCGTCCCCTCAATGATGAAAAGACCGCCGTCTGCGTAACAGCGGAACGCGCTTTACTGGCTACGTTGGATGGGTCCTGCCGCACCCCCATTGCTGCCTATGCCACGTTGCAAGCGGATCAAACACTCTCTATGACAGGCCGGGTCTTGTCCCCGGACGGCCGACAGGTCTATAATATAACACGCCGCGCCCCTGCCGCGATGGCAGAGCGTCTAGGGCATGAGATGGGCAACCACCTCAAAGAACAAGCCGGAGACGCCTTTTTTGCGGCCTTACACGCAGGACAATAAATCATGCGCTTTTTACTCACCCGCCCTCGGGAAGATAGTGAAAAGTTGGCCCGGAACCTTACCCGTCTGGGCCATAGCAGTTTAATTGACCCGTTAATCACCATTGAGCCCTGTGGTCCCGGCAAAATTAATCTTTCTTTATACGAAGCCGTCTTGCTGACCAGCGCCAATGGAGCCCGGGCCCTTGCCCGCACCACGGACAAACGTGACATTCCGCTCTTTGCTGTGGGAGAGGCGACCGCAAACGCCGCCCGTGCCGCAGGCTTTACCACCATTCAGACTGCAGGGGGTGATGTCCACACCTTAACCCAGTTAGTCAGCCACAGCCTGTCACCGCAAAGCGGTCCTTTGTTGCATGTCGCGGGCAAAACCATTGCCGGTGATTTGCAGGGCCAATTAAAAAAATGGCACTTTCAGGTCGACCGCATTGTCCTGTATACCGCCCGGCCAGCAGACAGCTTTTCCACCGCGACAATTGATGAATTACACAAAGGCAGCCTCAACAGCATTGTATTTTATTCGCCCCGCACAGCACGAATTTTTAAAAAACTTATCACTCAATATGACTTGGGTCATAGACTGGCCACAATTTCCGCCTTATGCTTAAGCCATGCCGTTGTGGAACAATTAAAGCCATTAACTTTTAAGGACGTTATTACCGCCGACAATCCCACCACCCAAGCCCTATTTGCACCGTTGGGCATAGACATGTCATAAGAATGATGCACAAAGCATCGCAAAGAAGAGAGAAAACGCTGTGGCCGTGACAAAAGTAGATAAAACAACCTCTCAGCCGGACGACTCCCCCACATCAGGCACAAAAGAAGACACCACATCTACGGCGAAAACCACACCGCCCAAACCACAATCCACCGGTAAGAAATCCCGCTGGCCTTGGATCATGCTACTGATGATCGTCATGCTTTGCGCTGGGGCCGCATTGGCATTGTATAACCTTAATACACTGGCCGCACGTTATCCCTTACTGGCCAGTTGGTTACCCACCGCCCATTTGACCGAAACAATTAACAACCGTTTTGACGATGTTGAAACCACGCTCACACAACATGATCGCCAACTCCCCGTCCTTGAAGACCGCCTCAGCCAACTGGAACAACAAGTCGCGGCTCTGAATGCCCAGACCGCGATGAGCCCCGATATTGCCGCACAATTGGCAGAATTGCGCGAACGCATTACAACCCTGTCCCCCGTCGAAGACGATAATTCCCAATCGGCACGGATAGACATGCTTATCAGCCGTATGACTCAGTTAGAAGGGGCCTTTATACCGCTGAGCCGTAATTTGATCGAAGCCGAGGAAGCCCGCCTTGACCGTGAAGCCTTACGGCAGAACAACGCCGCATTACGTGAACAGGTAGATGCTCTTGCCGCTCGCCTCACACGTCTTGAGGCCTTTGCTGCACAGGATAACCATGCTGCGATCCTCGCCTGGCAAGCCAGCACATTACGCCGCGCCCTGTTATCAGGCAGCCCCTTTGTTTCGGAATTTAAACAATTACAAATAGCCGCAACAGAATTGGGCCAGAACCGTTTTCTGGAAGATCTCTTACAACAACTTACGCCCTTGGCAGAAACGGGCATTGTCCCCCGTGAAACCCTGCAGCAGCGTCTCCATAAGGCCCTCCCGGATATACATCAGGCCGCTGCGCAGCGTGCCGATGCAAACTGGTGGCAATCCACTCTGGATAAACTGAGCAGCCTCATTGTGGTCCGCAATCGTGATAATCAAACTGGCAATGATATAGATAGCGTCCTCAACCGCATGCATCAGGCCATTTCCCGTGACGATTTTGAATCACTTTTGGCAGAACAGGATCATTTAGGTTCTGCCCCACGTGCCTCTCTGGAACCGTGGTGGCAGGATGTCAACGATCATGCCACGGCTGTGAAAATTCTGACACAACTTGAACATCGCCTTCAAGGTCAGCTCATGCCCGCAACCCCTGTGGCAAGGCAGGTAGAGACGACACCACAGACAAATCCTATGACAGAGGAGGCTCCATGATCCGCCTGTTCTTTTATAGTCTGATCGGTTTAGCAATAGCCGTTGGGGCCGTATGGATTGCTGAAAAGGGGGGTAGCCTGACATTCTCATGGCAATCCTGGGAAATACATATGTCTGTCGGTGTTATGCTGGCATTGCTGTTAATCACGATCATAGCACTTGCCCTCATCCGCCGAGTTTTTTCCTTCTTGCTGCACCCCCCGGCCTTACGCAGCGAGAAAAGGATAGAAAACCGCCGACACAAAGGGCACACTGCCTTGGATCAGGGCTTTAGCGCACTGGCCGCAGGCAATCCCACACTGGCCCTGCAGCAGGCACGTAAAGCCCAACGCCTCCTGCCCGGGGAAACCCCCGCCCTGTTGTTAGAAGCACAGGCCAATCGACAACTACCAGCAGACAAACAAAATCTGAAACGGCAGGACAGCCTTTATCTCAAACTTGCCGATAAGACAGACACAAAGCTATTGGGGTTGCGCGGCCAAGTCGAAGCCGCCATCGCCGCCCAAGAATGGCATAATGCCCTGCATCTTGCGAAACAGGCTGTAGAGGCCGACGCCAAAAGCCCGTGGGCCTGTCAGGCATTACTCAATATTCAAATTCGCCTCGAAGATTGGCAAGACGCCTTAAACACACTCAAATCCGCCACCAAATTACATATCCTGCCGGGGGATAAATTAATCCGCATGCGGTCTGTGTTAAATTATTGTCTGGCGCGTGAAGAAAGCCTTTCTGGTCACAAAGCCGCCGCCATTAAACGCGTGGAACTTGCACTTAAGGAAAGCCCAGCCTTGCTTCCCGCAGTGATGTTGGCTGTTGAATTAAAAGCCGGCAATACTGCTGCATTGCGAAAAATAATTGAAACGGCCTGGCGACATCAGCCCCATCCACATTTAGCGGATGCGTATCTGGAATTGCAGCCCATGGAAACCGCAACAGAACAATTACGTCATGGGGAAAAATTAACACGTAGCAATGCCGATCATGTTGACAGTCATCACTTATTGGCCCGCTTAAACCTGGATGCCCAGCATTGGCCCGATGCCCGTCAACATCTTGACCGGATACTGTCAACACAGAGGGCCACAACGCAAACATACGAACTTTTGGCCGAACTCGAAGAATTACAAAAAAACGACCAGACATCAGCAGACATCTTACGTCAAAAGGGCAAAGACGCGCCGGCCCCTGCGCAATGGACCTGTCAGCATTGTGCTGAAACGGCCCCGGGCTGGGCGGCCCCCCATTGTCCTCATTGCGGTAGCTTTGACAGCCTTCAGTGGACAACAGCGGCACATCACCATACAAAGGAACGGGCCCTTCCCCATAACGACGGCTTGCTGCTACCGTCCTAGAAACTCTTGCGCTTCCCAAAAGTTGCGCTTTAACAGCTGGGAATTTCTGCGACCGCCTTTGTAATTCCTCTTGGCAGAATAACGATCAGCACATATTCTGCATCCACGTTCCCGTTGGCGTCATAAAGCCGCTGTAGCTCAGTTGGTAGAGCAACGCATTCGTAATGCGTAGGTCGTGTGTTCGAGTCACATCAGCGGCACCACCACCGCCAGAACTGACCACACCCTCTTTTAAATCACAGGGTTTAATCTATCCCTTATGTCCCACAGAAGGTTAACCGTCTGATAGTGTGTAATTGGCTGTCCGGTACACCAATCGACAGTGGATTCGGGTACAGCTACATCATCAGGAAAGTCATACCTTCCCACACGGGTCAACGCTTTGGGAAACCAATTACCTGTAAAAAAGTCATCCAACGCGGTAATGTCATCTGTAATCTTTAGAGCCTCTTCTCCGATATCCGTCTCATAGCCATTTGGAATAACAACATGAAGGCTAACAATGGGCAATATTCCGAAAGGGGCTGTGAACCTTATGAGGCTCAGGATTTTCCCGATAGTTTCGCGCAATAACTGACGGTCTGCACTATAAAGGCACACAAAAAGCCACGTTGGATAACGCTCTCTTTCATAAAGGACCGTCCCATATCGGTACTCTTTTAAGTCAGCCCATTTTTCTTCTAAGCCAGCAAAATTATCTGTCTGTCTCCCCGTATACGACGAAATGATATCTTGCCCGGTCTGGTATCCTTTTAGCTTCATACTGCGCGAGGCGAACGTCCAAGCAGAGAGGGAATATAAAAAAGAACTACGTAGTATAGTTGTGGCATCCGATGCAGATAAAATACCGCGACTTCCAGCCGCCTGAAAAACAACCGCATGACATAAATGCGATCCTATGTCTTCTAAAACATCTTCCATATGTACCCTCAATCTACATAGGTCATTCACGGTACTGGCATTAAAACAGGCCCGTCATATTACAACGCGTCTTGACACAACGACCGTCATTAGGGCGTAGCTCTTCCATGCGAACCCGCACCATCATGGCGGGTCCAGACGATATTACAGCGCATAAGGTCCGTATCGTCTACGCTGCCCGCCGGCGGCGGCGTAAATTCCTTTCAATACATTCGATCATCATGCCCGCCACATCCTTGTGCGTGATATCCTCAATCCCCTCTAACCCTGGTGATGAATTAATCTCCAGAACTTTCGGGCCATCCTTAGAACGGATAATATCAACGCCCGCGACTTTCAGGCCCATTGCCTTTGCCGCCTGCACAGCAATGCGCCGTTCTTCGGCGGTAATTTTAACCGCGCTTGCAGTGCCGCCTAAATGCAAATTCGCGCGAAAATCACCCGCGGCCGCTTCACGTTGGATAGAGCCCACAACTTTACCATCAATAACAAAGCAACGTATGTCTTTACCTTGGGCTTCTTTGATAAATTCCTGCACCAAAATATTTGCCTGCAGGCTTTTAAAAGCATTAATCACACTTTCTGCCGCCTTATTCGTTTCTGCCAAGACCACACCCTTGCCCTGTGTCCCTTCCAGCAACTTAATCACCAGTGGCGCACCGCCCACCATTTTGATAATTTCCGACGTATCCACCGGGGAATTAGCAAATCCTGTTGTCGGCATGGGAATGCCGTGTTCCGACAACAGTTGTAATGATCGCAGCTTATCGCGTGAGCTGGTCACAGATGTAGAATCGTTTAGACAAAAAGCACCGATAGACTGAAATTGGCGGGCAACAGCACAGCCGTAAAATGTCATAGACGGTTTAATGCGTGGAATGACTGCATCAATATTTTCCAATAACTCACCGCCGCGGTAATGCACTTCGGGACTAAGCGCACTGATATTCATATACGACTGCCGAATGTTAATAAAGCGCATCTCATGGCCACGCTCTTCCCCCGCTTCCATAATCCGCTTATTGGAATAAAGTGCAGGGTTGCTCGCCAATAATGCAATTTTGAGCCCGCTCTTATCGGCAGGCCTGACGCTATAATATTTTTCGGCGTCGCGATCCTCTAGTGTACCCAAACAAAAAGAGGCATCCGGGTCAATCAACACCCGCCCCTTCATCGCCTCGCGCCCCAATAGCATACGATACCCCATAGCATCGCGATTCGTCAGGGTGACTTCGATTTCCCAAACATCTTCACCGATCTTGACGGGTGTTTTAATCACATGGCGGCGTTCTTTTTCGCCACTGGAACTGCGCACATCACGCCTATCAACAACAAGACCCCGACAGCTTTGAATGATTTTACGGTTATTCTGGATAGGGTGGATATCAAAATGGACATATTTGCGGCCTTCCTCTTCAAAACTATGAATATTAAAGGCGTGTAATGATGACGTTTTAGCCCCGGAATCAATCCGGGCTTTAATGGCGGGCAACCCCAACTCCGGCAATCCACACCATTCTTCCTTACCGATTATTGTTTTCGCAGACATATCCATCAAAACCATTTCATTATTTTAAAAATATACACCTGTAAGCCGACCACCACAGCCAACAACACACAGAAAATAACAAAGGCATCACTATTATCTGCCCCCGGAATGCCCCCAACATTTATACCCAAAAGACCAGTAAGAAAGCCCAATGGCAGGAAAATAGCTGCAATTATGGACAGCACATACATATTCTTATTCAATTTGTCAGCCAGAATATTTGCCAATTCGTCTTTAACAATCTGCGCCCGTTCACGGACAGCGTCCAAATCCTCAATATAGCGGGTTACGTGGTTATAACTTTCCTGCAAAGAGCGGCGGTTCTTTTCCGTCAGCCACGCTAACTCTGCCAGCCGCAACTGGCCCACCGCGTCTCGTTGTGGTGCCATATAACGGCGAAACATGATCGCCTGCTTTCGTACATGCACAATGGCTTCACGCTGGCTGGAAACCGCCTCTTCCAGGACGTTTTCTTCTATATCATCGGTGTTTTCATCTAACGTCGTAAGCACTGGTTCCATACGGGCAAATAGCCCGGCAGCCAACATCGCAATAAAATCCCCCGCTTCTTTGGGGCCGCGCCCCTCCTGAATCTTTTGTTCTATGTCCCACACCACTTTAAGGCGGCGGCGGCGAACGCTTATGATACGATGGCGATCAACCCATAACCGGATGGAAACCATGTCTTCTGGATCGGCATTTTCATTCAAATTTACGCCCCGTAAAATAATCAGGGCCCCATCCCCAATTTGCATCATACGCGGGCGGGTTTCCTCTTCCAGCAACGCCTCAAGAATAAACGGGTCCAAATAATCGACTTCCCGCTCTAACCATCCTTTCGTATCTTCATGGCAGACATCCAGATGCACCCATGCCAGCTCTTCGCTTTTAATGCGTGCGCTGATCTGGTCTCCATGCAGGGGCTCTCCCCCCCCTTTGCCATCAAGTCCGTAAGCTAATAACACTGCCTCACTCATTTATCATCCCCTGGCACGGTGTTAGAAAGGGAGGAAGGCGTCATATCACTGGTTGCCATAGCACCCGAAAGAGGCAGGGACGTTTTTACATGTATGTCACGCTGCGGGAACGGAATTTCTATTCCTGCCTCTTTAAATTTCCGCCATATAGAAAATAAAACATCGCTCCGGGGCCGACGACGACCCGCAATAATGTCATCTACCCAAAAGTGTAAAACAAAGTTTATCGAACTATCCCCGAAATCCATCAAAAAGCATTCAGGCCCCGGCTTCTCACTACAGCGGGGGTGCTCGCGCGCGGCTTCGACGATTAATTGATGCGCCTTGTCTAAATCCGCCCCGTAAGAAACACCGATGTTAATATCAATGCGCCCCTGACTATTACTAAAGGTCCAATTGGTCACGCGGTTGGTGATAAAATCTTCATTCGGGACCATAATATCCCGGCTTTCAAAAGTTTCGATCAGTGTATAACGCGCGCCCGTATGACGCACAAAACCCGCAGTTCCATCACTCAGTTCAACCAAATCTCCTTCTTCCACGGATTTTTCAAATAACAATATCAAGCCGCTAATGAAGTTAGAGGTGATTTTTTGCAGGCCAAAGCCCACACCGATACCAATAGCCCCGCCAACAACTGCGAAGGCCGTCAGGTCCGTTCCCAACACATCCAGGACCAGCAGAAACGCCAGCATGTATGTCCCGATCTGAAAGCCTTTAATCAACAGAGCCTTATTACTGGGACCAAGTCGGTTGAGGTTGCGTAGCCATTTTTCGCCTGCACTGACCACCAAATTGGCAAGCCAGAAAAAAACAAACACAACAAACAGCCCTTTAAGTGCCCCGTACAGGGACAACTCATAGCTCCCTAAGGTAAACACAAAGGGAGCAGTATCAATTTGCTGACGTAAGGGATCAAAGGAACTATGCATCGCCCCGGCGGCGATAGCCACGATCAGCACAATGCCGGCCCAGCGACCCCATTGGGATTGTGGCCTGAATAGCGAACGGAAGATTTTTTTCATTCTAAGCCCTTTTGCCTTCAGTATAAGTATAGCACGATACCTTACGCCCATTAACTCTCTGCGCCCGCCAAAAAGCAAACATTATTAACGGCGGCTGGCTCATTTTCGTTTCTTTTCACGAAAACAAGGCTTGCCAATAACAACCTTTAACACCGCTGACCGGACAACACGCCACACACGCATCAGAATTTTGATAAATAATTAAGTTTCCCGTGCAAAAATAATCTGCAGATACAATTACTTTCTTGCCATGCAAGACGGAAATAGAAATTATACGCTTAATGAAGAAAACAATAAATTCACAGGCAGATGATAATATAAACGTGCTGTTCACGCTGACTGGCCACCCCGATCGGGCAACAGAAGGCATTACCATGTCCACGGCACGGCTTGCGAAAAGTTTATCGCAGCATCCGAATATGAAGTGTTGTTTCGTCAATGCCGACCTTACCGCGCCGCTACGTGGACGGATCGAGGCGGATAGCAGCCTGCCCTGCTTATCAATAAAACTCCCCACCAACAGCGGCCAGGCTAATGTACTGTGGCGCATGATGGTGTGGTTGCCAAAATTTATAATTGTTATCTTGCGGCTTTATGTCTTCTGCCGGCGGCATCGTATCCACTATATCGTAACCTATCTGCATGCCCGCCATTTGTATTTCTACTGGCTGTCCAAAATCAGTTCCGTCCGTTACATCAGCATTCTGCGGGGCAGTGAAACATTTTATTTTGACCAGCTTCCGCCTCCTATCCAAAAAGATCTGCGGCGGCTGGCCCGCGGATCGACAGAACTGTTGGCCGTAAGCGATAGTCTCGCCCGGAAGGGCGCAGAAATTTTCAATAACGGCCACCCTATCGGCGCCATCCATAACGGTGTCAACCTGCATCAAACGCAGGAAAACGAAAACAGCGCCACGACAAAAACGACCACAGCCTTAATCACTGGCAGCTTACCCGCGCAGTATATGGTGTCTGTGGGGCGATTGCATCCGGTCAAGGGCTTTGACGTGGCCTTGCAATCTTTTAAAGAAATCTCCCGGCATTACCCTGAATTGTATTATGTCATCATTGGTGAAGGGGAAGAACGCCACAATCTGCAACAACAAATCTCGGACCTGGGTCTGGATGATCGCGTGATTTTATATGGCCAGCAGCCCGCCGACCATATCCCCGTTTTGCTAAAAGGGGCAACTGTATGTCTTGTGCCGTCACATTCGGAAGGCCTGAGCAACATTGTATTGGAGGCAGCCTTTATGGGGACTGCGGTAATCGCCAGCAAAGTAGGTGGTATCCCGGAAATTATTCCCGATGACAGCCATGGCCTTTTGGTCCACCCTGGCGATGCCGCTGCCTTGGCCGCCGCTATAAGAAAAAGTCTGGATAATCCAGCGTTAAAACGTCAACGCGCACAGCGATTGAAAAAACGTGTCCGTAAAGAATTTTCGCTCCAGTCAATGCAGCAAAACTATCTGGAGCTTTTCCAGAAACTAAAGGCCGCCACTGAATAATACGTTGCCAGCCCCTCTATCAACAGGGGGCGGTGAGAACCCTGCCCTTGCACATTTCATTCTATGGGCAGCTTACCCGCTGCTCCGGCGCAAAAAGAATAACCCATCAATAGGTCGCGTCTCCACGCCGCCAAGGCACCAAAAAGTGTTCACCTTCACGCTGCCATTCTGCCGCACGGATATTATATGCTTTTTCTAAATTATCTGCCGTCAGGACATCTTCTGGCGACCCATAGGCCAAGACCTGACCCTTATTCAGCAATAATAACTCATCACAAAATCGCCGGGCCAGTGATAAATCGTGCAAGACAATCAAGACACCCTGCCCCATATCGGCACGCTGGCGGAGAATATCCATCACCTGTAATTGATGATACGGATCCAAAGCAGCCACAGGCTCATCCGCCAGTAAATATGGGGCCGCCGTGACAATCGCGCGGGCCAGTAAGACACAGGCACGCTCACCGCCCGATAATGTCGTCACAACCCGATCACGAAGATGAAGACTGTCTGTCTCTTTCATGGCCGACTCTATAGCGGCCATATCGGCACTGGAAATTTTCTGCCACGGGTCTAAATGCGGAATACGACCCAGCGCAACAATATGTTCCGCCGTTAGGGGCCAGTGTACCGGGGCCCCTTGCGCCGCATACGCCATAAGATGTGCCCGCGCCCGCGCGCTTAATTGATCCAGCAATTGACCATCAATTGTCACTTTACCCTGATCTATGGAACGTAAGCCCAATACGGCTTTCAACAAGGTGGACTTCCCCGCTCCATTCGGACCAATCAGCCCCAGAAGCTTCCCTTTGGGCAACGTCAAGTCCACCCCTTGCAAGATTGGGGCAGTACCCGCCGTAACCGTCAGCCCCCGACCGCAAAGAGCATTCTGAACATCATAAGAGGGCAAGGTGGTCATCGCATCGTCTCCCGTGTGCGGTAGATGATGTATAAAAATAGGGGCGCCCCGATAAAGGCCGTGACCACACCAAGCCGTAATTGCGCCTGCCCCACAGGAATGCGTGTCAGCAGATCTGCAACAGTCAACAAAATAGCCCCCCCCAGGGCACTGGGCCATAGGAGTCTGCCTGGCGCCGCCCCCACCAGTCCACGCATCACATGCGGCACGACCAAACCGACAAAACCAATGGCACCGCAAGCCGCCACCGTTGCCCCCACCGCAAAGGCCGACCCGATCACCACTTGCAACCGCAATCGCCTCAGGTTAATGCCCAGACTTTGTGCCGTCTCTTCACCCAAGGTTGTGGCATTTAATCCCTGCCCTACACCCAACAAACAAAGTGCTCCCAAAAGCATAAACGGTGCCGAAAAGGCCAGGTCAGCAGAGGTACGATTGTCCAGAGATCCTAACATCCACATGACCATATCCTGCAGGTTCATCGGCGTTGGGGCAAAGTTCATGACCAATGATAATGCCGCACCAGCCAAAGCACTAATGCCCACACCCGCTAATATCAGCGTCAAGATGGAGCTATCCCGCAAAGACAAATAAAATAATATCAACGTCGCCACCAATGCCCCGGCCATGGCCATGAGTTGTACGGACAGGGGAAAGACTTGTGCCAGACCGAAATAAATTGCAATAACGGCCCCGAGGCCCGCGCTGGAAGACACGCCGATAACGCCGGGATCGGCCAATGGGTTACGCAGTAATCCCTGCAGTGCCGCGCCGGACAGACCCAAACTCGCCCCTGCGAAAAGACCCAGAGCCACACGCGGCAAGCGTAATTCCTGTACGATGAGCACATGGGCAGGATCCCCCATACCCAAGGCCGCCGCCAAAACCTCTGTCGCCGTTAATCCCGCCGGGCCGATCATCAATGACCAAAGGGACAACCCCAGAACGATAACCGCCATAGCGGACAACACAATATACCGATTTACAGTACTCATCACGATGATGTCCGCCCTTCTTGAATATTCTGCGGGTTTTGCGGGATCTTGCCCCGCAACAGCTTTTTCTGCGGTTCAGTGACAGACCGGTTCCGGACAGTCAGGGCCTTTTCCGCTTCCTGGCGCAAATACCACCCCGCCTCCACCGCAAATATCCCATTACAGGATACCAACCGGCCGGGAATAAGAACGCTGGGCCGGGTGCTGATCCATTGTGCCAATTCAGGGTGGCGTTGTGGTCCCCAGTAGGCTGTCGGTACGGTGGCCAGATCAAAAAAACTGCCAATTAATAAATCTGGCGGATCCAGCGTTAATTGCTCGAGCGACAGCGGGGCCCAGCCCACAACACCATATTCTTCCGCCCAGGACTGATATCCTGCCTGTTTGATGATCGTATTGACAAAAGTACCTGCCCCGGCCGTAAAACCGCTGGCCGTCAGATAAGCCGCGCGAACCGGCTGCCGTGATGTCTGGCCCAGCGTCTGCCAATCCGCCGCCAACGTTTGTTGATACTTGGCAGCGGCGGCCGGTTGCCCCAATAAATCACCAACCCGTTTTACTTCTGCCAATAAGGCCTGCATATCCGGTCCGGGATCCACAACATCGACATGGATATTGACCTTATTCAGCAATGCTGTTCTGCGCGCCGCCCCCCAAGAGCGCAAGACAATGTCCGGCTGTAACCCTAATAAATCTTCCGTGCTACCATATGTTTGGCGAATGCCCTGCGCCCGGTCCGCATAGTAAGAATGACTGGCCGTCGCGTATTTTGATAATGCCAGAATTTGTGATCGCGCTGCCAACGCCAACACAAATTGGTCTGCACAGTAGTCCGTTGACACCACCCGCGGCAGATCGGCCGCCACCGCTGCTTTGGGAAGCGAGAACAATAGTAATAGTGTCAGGCAGATCATATATCGCAAGCGATAGTACACTTTATTTTCCATCAATGCATAGACGCCGTTTTCATGGATCCTCATAGGCTATAAACAATATACCCGCCCCAGACAAGCAACAAGCCTGCCACACGGCTCTTCAAAATTGCCATATTCTTCCCATATTCCATACGCATGATAGTCCCATGATAGTTTATGGAGGGACCGCAAGGAGAAAAAAATGTATCGCCGTTACATCACTGCATCGTTGATTACGTCATTCCTTCTCTTCACGGGAAATTTTTCTGCACCCGGTCGGGCAGAAAGTCCCGATGATCAGACTACACCCAAGACAGAGCAAAAATGCGGCATATGGGATCTGCCCTGCTGGTTAGATAAAATCTGGCCTGAAGAAAAAGACGTCGACATTATGGAAAAGCAGCTTGATAATTTTATGGATGAAAGTCAGAAAAAATTAAAAGACCTGAAAGAAGGGTTGGAGCAACAGACCGAAAAGTGGAAACGCGAATACGAAGAAAGACGCAACACACCTCCTGCCACAGAGGACGAGGTCACAGAGATATAGCCCCTTAACACCAAGACGCCCAATACAGACCAGCACCAGAAACCTAAAGCTATACTGCCGAGTCCTTTTGACTAATTAAGACCTGCTCGCAATAGGGTTAATAAAAGGTTAAGAAAAAACAAGCCCTTATAAGAGTCCCTCTTACCCATTGTGAAATTCTGTTAATATGTTTGCCTTGAAGTCTGTCGCAACATATCCATAACAGAAAGGGGGACTGTCATGAAAACGATAGCATGGGGTGTATTCCTCAGTGGTTTTTTGGTCAGCTACCTTGGATCAATTATCATCCTGACAGAATTCTAATCTAATCGTAAATCACAAATCATTACAGGGCCTCTGGCCCTGTTTTGTGTTCAGGCTTAAAGCCGCTGAAAACTGACCGCCGTCAGGTCATCTGGCAATGGGCGAGGAACACGCGCATCAAAAGCGGCCATCAGATCATCCAGAAATTCTACCTTACCGTTACGGCCATCCTGAGAACGTAACGCGTTTGTCATTAATGACTGCAACCCTTCATCCATTAAGGCCACACCATCCTTATCCGGACTTTCAGTTAAGGCGTCACTGTAAAGGAACAACATATGGCCCGGCAGGAAAGGAAGGCTACGATCTTCATAAACAGCATCTTCTATAACCCCTAACGGCACACCGGACGGGTCACCGCACTGTATATTCCCAGTAGACAACTGCCCTAATAAGGGCGTCGTAGAGGCCGCAGAAGCATAGGTTATGCTATTCTGTCTGATATCAATAACGCCGCATAACATGGTCGCAAATTGACCGGGATTCAAAAGACGACAGAGATGTTTATTTAGCTGCGCCAGATAATTCGCCGGACTCTTCATGCTATGGTCTTGTTGCATCAATGTCGAATGCAGCCGAAAGGTGTTCAAAGCCGCCGTGATGCCATGTCCGGCGAAATCCGTAATATGAAAAAACAAACGGTCATCATCTATTTCCTGCACCCCCCAGAAATCACCCCCTAATTCATCAGAGCTGACATAGGCATGTTGAAGACGCACGCCATAACGGGCCTCTATGATGTCTAATTGATGTGCCGTCGGCAATAAGCCTTCCTGCATTTGACGGGCCAGTAAAAGATCACGATTCAATCTTTCATGGTAAGAACGGAGGCCATGCAGCAAAAAACGATTTTCAAGGTGTAGCCGCGTTCGGGCCTTCAACTCAACTGGCGTGATTGGTTTGGTGACAAGATCCGTTGCCCCCATTTCAAAAACACGCACCCTTTCATCCTGTTCGGATAATGCAGTTTGCACAATCACAGCCGGGGAATGAGGCAGGCTCATATCTGATAAGCGTTCTAAGACCTCAAACCCATCCACCTTAGGCATGAGAAGATCTAAAATTACTAAATCCGGGTGTAGCCGTTTAATTTTATCCAGTGCATCAGCACCATCAACGGCGAAATGAATCTGGCGAAAGCCCTCTTCGATCAAATGTACCTGTATCAGCAAACGATTGAGTTCAATGTCATCGACAACCAGAATGCAAGCATCGCTTACATCCGGCGTACCAGTAAAATTTTGCACATCCGCAACGGTGGCAAAGGGTTGTCCAGACACCCTGGTATCCATGGCACTCTCTTTATTACACGCGATTACTATAATGTATTGCGATCCCTACATGCCGCAATACACCTTTCTAGCATCTACGGCCTTTTCACCGCAGGCGGGCCTATGCCCGAATTAAGACGCTTCAGTGTTTACGAACAGTATTCTAATGTTCGATTGTAAACATCGTATCAAAGCGGGCCACATCAAACATGCGTTTGACCTGGCCTTGAGGCGCTTTCAATACTAACGTCTTATTCGTTTTGGAAATCTCATCACGGGCCAGTAACAACATCCCAAGACCTGCAGAATCAATGAAGTCCACGGCTGACAGGTCAATCACCTGCTGCGCCGTTTGATCGTTCAGCATAGTGCTAATCATTTCACGAAAGATGTCATGATCGGAAAACGTGATTTTTTCGCTCAAAGTTGCCTGCAAGCTCTCACCACCGTTATTGATTTCATAATGCATAATTTATACTCACCTTGGGATATTTAATCTGTGTCGTATTTTGTTCTTCTCTGCATTTAAGGCACCACCTAAACAAGCAGACCTCACAACGCAGTCTTTTCACACACAGTTATCGTACAAATTAGTTACGGAAACCTTTACCTTGGACACATATTGAACTTTTTTCGCTCATTCCGGCCATTAAGAGAGTCGTAAGCTTTAATCTGTAAAGTCCGTGCATATACCACTTGAATTCCATAAACTTGAATTCCATGAAACGGCTACACAGATAGGACTTTCACGCTATGGCGTCACAGGCCACGCTTTATCACTTTGCACACTCAAACCAGAGTGCACAGGGATTTTTATCTCACCTCAGCGAAAATAATTTCGCACTGCAATCTTTTTCCGACATGTCCTGCCTGTTGGCGGGCATGCAAGATGATGCTGACTTTGACATCCCTGACGCCGTGTTAATTGATGGGACCTATTTGGAAGAACATGCTACCCAAATGTTGGACCATGGCCGCCAACATGACCACTTTAAGAGTCTTCCGCTTATCATTTTCCAGGATGGAAATGTGGCCGATAACCTAGCGCCTTTTATCGCCGCTTTTTCATGCTTTTTTCTGCACCCCCCCTATTCAGAAAAAATGCTCACATCCGTACTCAAGGCCGCTATTAGTGATTATCGCCGTTGGCAAAAACTACGGCGGGATATCGAAACCCGCACCTCCGCAATCGGGCTTATTCAGTCCGGCATCTTTCACCTCAAAACGCATAGCGAAGCACGAAATCTGACAACAATGCTGTCACTGGCTTGCCCCGAACCCGATAGAGTAGCCATCGGCTTGTTAGAATTAATTGCCAATGGCATAGAACATGGCAATTTGGGCATCAGTTTTGATGAAAAAACCCAACTCATGCAATCGGGTGACTGGATGACGGAAATTGACCGCCGTCAGCAAACCATGCCTTATGCGGACCGTCAGGTTGAGGTGATATTCGCCCGAGAAGATAATTTGGTACGGTTCCGCATCACCGATATGGGGGATGGGTTTAACCCCGATAGCTATATGGAAATTGATCCGTCCCGCATGCACTTACCCCATGGTCGCGGCATTGCCATGGCAAAGGCTGCCAGCTTTGATCACGTCACCTATATCGGTAAAGGTAATTGTGTCGAAGCCATCGCTTACGACCCTGAATATCGCGAAACCCTCACAACATCGCCCTAACGCATCTGTTGCAGGATTATCCGAACAACAGGTTATCGCCGTGCCGCATTCGCAATACGCAAACAGGCCCGTGCACATATGGATTCTGCAGGAAGCCCGGTGGTTTTACAGTCTATTTCCGCCCCAATCAAAATATCCATCGCCCGTGACAACTGTGTAGTAGACCATCTATTAACATGGGCCTTGAAAGCAGGCACTTCTTTGAAAAACACAGGGGGGCGCAGCCCTTTTAAGGCCTGTTCTATGGGTGCTCCTTGTGCCATTTCCCCGACAACCAACTGTATGCGTTGTAACCTGCGTGATACAGCACGGAGCACGGCAACGGGGTTCTCCCCGCGCGTAAAGGCCTTAAACAAGGCATCGTCTAACTGCCGCAGATCCCCGCCCGAAGTCGCAATAGCAATTGTTTCCAGAGTCAATGTGCCGCTATCTCCAACACAGGCTTGTGCATCCGCCAAGGTGACGATCTGCGGGTCCCCACCGGGCGGCACCGGACCTTTATACAAGGCCAGCTTCTCCAATTCACTGCGTGAAATCGCCCGATCACTGCCCAGCTGCGTTAGAACCCAGCTCATTGCTTCAGGTTCAATGCGTAAGCCATTTTCTTGCATAACTTCCCGCACCAGACCTTCCAATGCCCGCGCATCATCAAGATAGCACGGCAGCACCACAGCGTTCTTGGCAGTCTCCACCATCTTGCGCAGGCCCGACCGCGGCGGCAGATCTCCGGCAGAAATAACGATGACCCCATCGCCGGGGCTGTCCTCCAGAAAAAGTTTTACAGCTGGCACAATAATGTCTGATGCCGCTTCTATCCGCACTAAACGGCGTCCCCCCATCATCGATATCGCCGCAGCCTCATCAGATAAAATAGACGGGTCTTCTTTTAACTTTGACGGCTCCAGAATCGCGACATTAAACGCATCTTTCAGATCATCAACAATCTGTCGGCCAATCTTTTCCGCCCGTTCACGGACCAAACCCTCATCCGGACCATAAATCAACACTAAACGATAGGCGGGGTCTAATGACGCCAACTGTTGATTAATCTGGTTCGCCTTGAGTTTCATGCGTTAAAGGCCTACATCGTCCTGTAAGTTTATTGTATCAACCGGGTCAGGGCATTTGACTTAAGAACATCCCTAATCGCGTCACGACCTGCCGGGCAACTTCCGCCGCCAGTCTTTTATGTGCATCTTGCTGTGCCGCAAGATTAGCATAATCAGATTGTACAAGATCATAAGTCACTAAAGAACGGCTAGATCCCGTAAACAAGAGTTTATCCGTCTCTATATCGATCAGGTCATAATGGGCCACTAATTTCACATTGACCAATGTGATGGCGTCATCTTCACGGACGCCAAGACCCGTTTCTTCCAGATCATAACGCATTGATAAGCGATAGGCTGTCGGCGCAGCTCCATTACTTTGCAGCTCACGCAGAACCTGACCACGCAAAATTTGTCCCAAACGACTTTTTAAGCCGGCATCGCCAATAATTTCATCGACTTTAATCGCCGCCAGACGGGCCGAAATTACGCCCCGCTGTGTCGATGATGCTGACGTTGCTGATGACGACGTATGCATGGGCTGAAAACCGCACCCTTGCAAGCCCACGGCGGATACGATGACAAACGTGACCGCCATCACGCCCCGTTTCACAAATCCCGCCAGCACCGGCCTACGCTCTCTCATCTTAACCCCATTTACAATACATCGCCTTTTATGTCAGGCCGCAATACCATCAGATCACGATATTAACAATCTTACCCGGCACGACAATCACTTTACGGATTTCCGCACCGTCTATCAGCGATTTAATTTTTGGCAAATTCAGTGCCATGTTTTCAATTTCGTCTTTACCCATATCCACAGGTACATCCAGTGTGTCGCGCAATTTTCCTTTGATTTGCACGGCCATTGTCACGGTATCAGCTGCCAACCATTGTTGCTTCAGTTCAGGCCACGGGCTCTCGGCCGCCAATGTATTATGTCCCAAAGCCACCCATAATTCTTCGGCCAAATGTGGCATCATCGGGCTGACCAACATCACCAATGTCTCTATCGCCTCCCTCAGCGCCCAGCGGTCCCCCGCTGCCGCGGTCTCTTTGAACCCGTTCACCGCATTATTAAATTTATACAGCTGCGCCACGGCGGCATTGAAATGGAAATTTTCGATATCCCGGCTGACGCTTTCGATGCTCTGGTGCGTCATACGGCGCAAATCCGACGATACTGGCGAAAACTCCGTTGGCTCTTCGGCTCCAAGTTCTGCGATATGTTGCAAATTCTGGGTCACGGTCCGCCATAATCGTTGCGTAAAACGCCATGCCCCTTCGATACCATCCACGGTCCATTCCAGGTCACGTTCCGGCGGGCTATCTGATAACATAAACCAGCGGGCCGTATCTGCACCATATTGATCTATGATCGCATCTGGATCGACGACATTCTTTTTCGACTTTGACATTTTCTCGGAACGACCGACCGTGACCGCACCACCTGTTGCAGCAACAATCAACTGTCCTTCTTCATCGTGGGCTAAGGCTTCTGGATTCACCCATTTGCCTTCCCCGTCTTTATAGGTCTCATGACAGACCATTCCCTGGGTAAACAGGCCTGAAAAAGGCTCTTTAATATCCAACAGCCCCACATCCTGCATGGCCCGCGTGAAGAAGCGTGAATATAACAAATGCAGAATCGCATGTTCCACACCCCCCACATACTGGTCCACCGGCAGCCAGTAATCCGCTTCCTCCCGTATAAAAGGCATAGTCGCCTGCGGGCTACAAAAACGGGCAAAATACCAAGAGCTGTCTATAAACGTATCAAAGGTATCTGTCTCACGGGTGGCCGCCTTACCGCAACGCGGACAGGCAACATGCTTCCAGCTAGGATGGCGGTCTAACGGATTGCCCGGTTTATCAAAGGTGACATCATCGGGCAAACGTACGGGCAAATCTTCTTTAGGTACGGGCACCACACCACAATCTTTGCAATGCACCACAGGGATCGGTGCGCCCCAATAACGCTGGCGACTGACCCCCCAATCACGTAGGCGATAATTAACCGTGGCTGTGCCCAGGCCCTTTTCTTCCGCGCGGGCAATAATGGTCGCCTTTGCCTGCTCAACCGGTAATCCATCCAGAAATTCTGAATTGGCTAATTTCCCTGGGCCTGTATAGGCCTCATCCTCCACCGCAAAGGTTGTAGGGTCTTCACCTTCCGGTACAACCACCGCCTGTACAGGCAGCTCATATTTTCGGGCAAAGTCCAAATCGCGCTGGTCATGGGCAGGACAGCCAAAAACCGCCCCCGTGCCATATTCCATCAATACAAAATTGGCCACATAGACCGGGAGCTCCCACCCCTCCACAAAGGGGTGCTGAACTTTCAGCCCCGTATCAAACCCTCTTTTTTCCGCTTTTTCGATGTCTTCTTCGCTGGTCCCCATTTGACGGCATTCTGCAATAAAGTCCTGCAGATCATGGTGTTGTTTTGCAAGGCGTGCCGCCAGCGGGTGATCCGCGGCAATCGCACAGAAGCTCGCGCCGAATAATGTATCTGGTCGGGTCGTATAAACTTCTATATTTTCATCTTGGCCCACCACATCAAAGAAAAGCCGCAAACCTTCAGATCGACCAATCCAGTTTTCTTGCATCAGCCGCACTTTTTCCGGCCATCTGTCCAAACTTTTCAAGCCTGCCAGCAAATCATCCGCAAAATCTGTGATTTTCAGAAACCACTGGCTCAGCAAGCGGCGCTCAACCGGGGCCCCGGAACGCCATCCGCAGCCATCGACAACCTGTTCGTTGGCCAGCACCGTATGATCCACGGGGTCCCAGTTAACCCAGCTTTCCTTACGATAAACCAGCCCCGCCTCCAGAAAGTCCAGAAACATCGCCTGTTCCTGACCGTAATATTCCGGATCGCAGGTCGCAAATTCACGTGACCAGTCAAGCGAAAGCCCCATTTTCTTGAGCTGGCCACGCATATTGTCAATATTCTCGTAGGTCCATTTGGCCGGATGAACCTGATTTTCCATAGCCGCATTTTCTGCTGGCATGCCAAAAGCATCCCACCCCATAGGGTGTAATACGTTATCGCCTTTGGCACGACGATAACGGGCGACCACGTCACCCTGGGTGTAATTACGCACATGGCCCATATGAATGCGCCCGGACGGATAAGGAAACATTTCTAGCACGTAATATTTAGGGCGGTTGACATCCATTTCCGCCTGATAAATTTTCTCTGCGTCCCAAATCGATTGCCATTTTTCTTCTGTGGCTTTGGCATTATAGCGTGTCATCTGCGTTTGCTTTCCGGGTCCTTGTGCGCCCTGCCCTTCTCGGCAGGACCCAATACTTAAACATTCACGTCCTGAAATTTCACTTTAGAAACAGACAAACCGGACATTCCTGCCCGGCTTTCCTGATGGCATTTACCGTCTTTATGCATCTGCCGTCGTTTTGCTTAAATTTTTTACTTAGCCGTCGGTGCATTATTCCGGTGTAAAATACGCGCTTGCTCTAAAATGGCCTGTGCCAGCTTTATATCCGCCCCTGCACGCGGGGGAATATCCCGCCAGCCATCATCCTGTTTTATCTGACGGAAGACATTGACCTTCAACGCATCGGCTCTCAATTGACCATCAATGATATAGACAGTTGCCTTGACCCGCTCATTAGCGACCTTTGGATTGTCCGTCCATTCCGTGATAATCACACCATCCGCTGAATCCGCCTGCGCCAACGGCATAAAGGCCAAAGTCTCAAGGCTCGCTTGCCACAAATACGCATTAACCCCGATCTGGTATATTTCTTCGGATGCCTGTAGGCGCTCTTCCACCGTTGGCGTGCTACTGCCGCAACCGCTTAAACCTAAGACCGTCATGCCTAACATGACAAAGGCACTGATTTTCGCAAAGGCCTTCAAGCCATTCGATGTTACGCTGGTCATTGTGTCGATCATTCGTCTTTATTCCATATGCGTTCTTAAAACCGGCCTTACGACCTCCGTCTTCCCAACCCGCAATATTGCACAGCAATGCTCCGCAGGCCAAGGGCGTTTATAACCGTCAAAGGACACCTGAAACAACTTATTTTACGTTTTCCCCTGCGAACTGACAAATGACAAACCGAATGATCTGCCAGTCCACCCCTTTCAACTTTAGACAAACTCAAGGCCACAAGGCATAAAGATCGTTAAATAATGGGCTGGCCTTTCCGTATACCGCACAATATAGCGAAATAACGAAGCGATACTTTGATTTATACTTGTTTCACAGTATAGTAATTGGCATTGCGTGTTTATGGATTGTCTCTTGTTGGATTTCACGTTAATGAGAGGCGCATAAAAGACGACCTGCTGACTATTTAAATCGTTCACCCGGTTTGTTTCGATATCGAAACAGTTAAGGTGTATCAATAATAAGCATTGAAAAATCAATGCGGAGGAAACAACGTGAAACTGTGGCGACAGGCTATTGCACTGCTCCTGATCTCCGTCTCTGTTGAGGCGGGGGCGGAAAGTGTGATTCGCATGGACAGCCGCACAGACACCGCCTCACCTCGCAGTGTCGATATCGTTATTTCCAAACCCACGGGTGAGAATAAGCAGGATTTTGTCTTTCTGTCCCAACAAACGCCTAAACCCTCAATACCGCCGCGTATTGCGGCCCCCGCCAGTGGCAATTCACTGTTATTTGATGTTGACCCCGTAACCTTTAGCCATGACTTTCCTGTCGTGATGCAGGATGCGCAGCTGTCGCTCATAACCTACCGTCAACGGCATGGGCAAACAAAACGCGGCTTTGAAGTGGGTATTGCCTCCCGCTATGCGCAACGGAATGCGCACCCGCACAAAAGCGTATCCCAGGATTATGCGCCCGTAGGCCCCCATAGCCAGCTCTATAATTTAGGACTGAACATGGGCTATGCTGGCTTTAAAATCGGGGCTTCTTACAGCCGTCAACAGGACCATTTCAAAACAGCATACCAGGGATTTGATCTGGGTTTCGGCTATTACGGCAATAGCTGGTCCACCAATATTCAATTTGCGGAATATCACCGGGAACGTGATCTGCTGTTTAGTTTCGGTGACGCCTTTTACGACCAACTTTATGCTGTCGAAGTAGGTGCAGCCTATTTGCTAGTCCCCGGCGTTACATTCTCCGGTCGGTTTAAATATTACGATTACGACCAAAATAATACCGATGAAAGCGGGCCCGAAGACGTGCATATCTTTATGCTCGGCACCAACGTCAACTTTTAATCTTTTTGTGCACGCACGAGACCGTAAAAACCTATAGAGCGTCACACGCCCTGCCGGGCTCGTCTCACTCTGCGATAGGGTCCCACCCTCTAATAGCCGCAATGCCGGCCAAAGGTCCCTTGAGAGCCTGTAACCGGGCAGCATTGCGTGACGTCATGCCACCAAGGGCATAAACAGGTACAGAACTGATCTGTAACAAATTCCCCATCCGCACAACCCCCAATGTTCGTCCTGCCAAATGCCGTGTTTCGGCGTGACTTTCTGTCGGAAAAACAGGTGATAACAAGGCTGCATCAATACCATGGCGACCTATATTGCGCAATTCGCGCACCGTATGGGCAGAGGCCGTCATCCAGCCACGCGGCCATTGATAGCGTAAACGTGGCATCTGACTATGTTGCCAGCGAGGAACATGAATACCGTCCGCGCCCAATTGACGCGCAAGACCAATATCCCCCGCCACGACAAATCGTAGCCCCATATGTTGACAGACCTGCTGAATATAAATAGCCCAATCAACACGGTCTGGTTTGTCGTAATCACGCAATATAACCGCTGAACCGCGCGGTAGGGACTTCATCACCTGCAAAGGATCTGGGAAGACCGCCGCGTCCGTCATAAAAATAGCCGCAGGCAACGTCAAAAACCCACTTGTGAAATTGAGCTTTGTTGCAATCTCTGCTAGCGTCATTGTCACTCTGTCCTCTCACGTTTCTAGGCAACTGTACCCGTGACACAAAAATTAACAACCATCAAAACCCAAATACAGAGAGCCGAACAAGAGGCCGGGCGCAAAGCCGGCAGCACGACATTGGTTGCCGTTTCCAAAGTGCATAATGCGGACACAATTCGCCCGGTATTAGACGCAGGCCATAAAGTCTTCGGTGAAAACCGCGTTCAGGAAGCCCAACGTAAATGGCCGGCACTAAAAGCTGACTATCCCGATGTCCAGCTGCATCTGATCGGTCCCCTGCAAACAAATAAAGTCAAAGATGCTGTTGCCCTATTCGATGTCATCGAAACACTTGACCGCCCTAAACTGGCCCACGCCCTCGCCCGACAGTTTACCGCCCAAGGCCTGCATCGTCCGTGCTTTATTCAAGTCAATATCGGTGCTGAGCCGCAAAAAAGCGGTATTCTACCAGAACAACTACCGGCCTTTCTGACCCTCTGTCGTGACGAGCTAGCTTTGCCAATTATTGGGCTCATGTGCATCCCCCCCCAGGGACAAGACCCCCGGCCGTATTTCGCGTTATTGCAGAAATTGGCGACTGAAAATGATTTAGGACAACTTTCTATGGGGATGAGCGCAGACTTTCCTGTGGCCATCGCCGAAGGGGCGACCCATATTCGCGTTGGTACTGCCCTCTTTGGACAACGCCCGGCCAAGACCTGAAAAGCACGATAAGGATGTGTATGCTCTGCCCATACCGTGTTCTTGTAAAAGCCAGGCCATGAACTCTACGGCCTAGGCATCGTCCACCACACGGACGGTTAACCACGCATCGGCATTGCAATTCACCAACACTTCCCGCAAATCTGATAGCGACAGGGCAATACAGCCTTCTGTGCCTGAAAAGTCGTTTGGTGCGACATGTAGAAAAATCGCACTGCCCTTTCCCGGTGTGGACGGCGGCTCATTATAACTTAACACCACCACCAAATCATAAAGATGGTCATCACGCCACATTACTTCATGATGGCCATCATAGGGCCGCGCAATTCGTTGATTATACAACGGATCGTCTGGATCATCACACCAGCCCCATTCAGGCCGCAGCGGAAATGTTGGTAAGGACAACTTTTTAAGATCCAATATTCGATCCGGCCGATAATAAACGGTCCGCAGTGCAAACCGCCCAAGAGGTGTTTTATGGTCGCCCTCAATTTTATCACTGGTCACGCCCCCCCTACCAACAACACAAGGGTACGATTTCTCACCGCAATATAATCTTGCCTGATTGCTCGTGACGTCCGCGACCATAACAGTCATTTCAGTCTTTATTGACGACGTAAGCTGGTCATCTGCCTTCATGACGTCACTCGTTTCAGCTTATAAAAGATGGCCGCTGCGCTTTTTCTTGGTCTGCAAATAGTGTGCATTATGGGTATTGGACGGGAATTTATGGCTCCTCCGTCCCCGCACCTTAATACCGCAGGCCTCAAGACCTACTACCTTGCGAGGATTATTTGTCATCAATTCCACTTCCTGGAAGCCCAATAGCTTCAACATTTCTGCGGCGGGTTCAAAAATACGTTCATCATCCTGAAAACCAAGACGTTCATTTGAATCCACTGTATCAAAACCTTGCGCCTGCAGGTGATAGGCCCGCAGCTTATTAATTAAGCCAATGCCCCGACCTTCTTGCGCCAGATATAACAACACCCCTTGGCCATGACGGCTCATTTCCGCAATAGCACCGCGTAACTGTTCCCCACAATCACACTTTAACGACCCCAGCAGATCTCCGGTAAAACATTCAGAATGAATACGAGTCAGTACGGGTTCGTGGCGATTGGGGGCGCCGATGATCACTGCGAAATGTTCCGTCCCGCCATCTTCGGGACGAAACGCAACCAATTGCGCCTGTGGTGCATCTTCTAAAGGCACCGGCGCAGATGTCACAATCTTCATTGATAAAGCATCATGATAGAGGTGCTCTTCAATTGCCGTCGTCTTTACCGCCAGCAATCCATGTGCCGCCGCCCAGACCGGCGCATCATTACCTTCGGCCGCGATACCGGCTAACGCTAGGGGGCCGGAAAATACCGCGGCAGGCAGCACGCGCGCATGCTTACAAAGTAAAATTCCTGCCATATGGACGGCCCCCGCCGGCCGGTCAGACACCTTGAACGGGCCTAACATCGGTTTATCCAGATCATCCGCCGGGTCTGCCATCGCCTGAATAACGCCAGCCGACATATGTGACGCAATATGTACCAGTGCCACGGTCTTTTCCCGCGGCAATACCTTTAACACATTCGCCCGGTTGTAGGTCAGGCCCACAACCGCTTTTTCCACACTGCTCTGATGGAGCATTTCAATACGCTCATCCGTGATAAATTCCGCTGCCAACACCAATATTGCCTGCGTTTCATCATAGATCACAACAGGCAAGCCGCGTCGCAGATCTGCTGCCGCCCGGTCGACATTAATCAATTCCCGATTAAAATCAGGCAGCACGGTTTGCGTATTGTCAGGTTTCTTATCACGTTCTGTCATAATGGAATGCTTAGTCTTTTGGCCGGAACACGACATAGTATTGAATATAATGAGCTTTTATTATGTAATGCAGCTATATATGTGTCGAGTGTCAATTGCAAATGTAATAATATAACATTAAGGCCGAGGCAAAGGAGCATATAATGCGGAGCTATCATATTCTCTTGGTTGACGATGATAACGCCTTGCGCCAAACATTGGCTGACCAGCTCAACCTGCATGAAGAATTCACCACAATGCAGGCCGAAGATGGGGCCAATGCCATCGCCACGGCAAAAAAATATGATTTCGACCTGATTTTACTGGATATTGGCCTGCCGGACCTTGATGGTCGCGAAGTCTGCCGCATGTTACGCCGCGCTAATATAAATATTCCCATCCTTATGCTCACGGCCAATGACTCAGAAGCGGATACGATCTTGGGCTTGGATGCCGGTGCCAATGATTATGTGACCAAACCCTTTAATTTCGGGGTTCTGCTCGCCCGTATGCGCGCCCATTTACGTCAATATGCACAATCTGAAGATGCGTCCTTTATGCTAGGGCCCTATATCTTCAAACCAGCAGAAAAAATCTTGTATACGCGCGATGAAGGACAAAAAATTCGCCTCACGGAAAAAGAAACTGCTATTCTTAAATTTCTTATCAAAGCTGGCGGCGCGCCTGTTGGACGGGATATTCTTCTCCATGATGTCTGGGGTTATAACGATACCGTAACAACCCATACTTTAGAGACACACATATACCGGTTACGGCAGAAAATAGAGCAAGATCCCTCAAACGCGCAATTGTTGTTAACAGATGCTGGCGGCTACCGTCTGGCCGGGCTTGATTAATATCCGATAAGAAATCTATCCTTAAACCATAACCGCATACAAACACACTGCTCTTTTATCAGGTAAAATCACAACTCTAATGTTGTGACCACCGGGGCATGGTCCGATGGCTTTTCCCAACTACGGGCAGGCAGAAAAACATCCATATCCACCAAAGATGATTTTAATGACGGACTGACCCACACATGATCCAGCCTTCGCCCACGGTTAGCCGCCTGCCAATCGCGGGCGCGATAGCTCCACCAACTAAATAGAGGCTCAGTTGCCGGTACAAAATGGCGCATGACATCTACCCAGTCATGGGCCTGCAGAATTTCGTCCAATTTATCCGTTTCTACGGGGGTATGGGTAATCACTTTTCGTAATTGTTTGTGGGACCACACATCTTCCGGCAATGGTGCCACGTTTAAATCACCCACTAATATTGTTTTGCTATCCTGTGCCAATCCCGCTGACCAATGCAGCATTTCCTCCAGAAATTGCATTTTATGGGCAAATTTATCATTTAGATCCACATCCGGCACTTCACCGCCAGCCGGTACATAAAAATTATGTAATGCCACATCACCGGCAAACACAACACTGATATGACGGGCATCACCCTTGTCACACCAATTAATCCGCTCCGTTGTGGTAAATGGTAGGCGGGATAATATTGCAACACCATGATAGCCTTTCTGTCCGGCAATTGCCCGGTGGCTATATCCACGCTGTTCAAACCATCCATGTGGAAACATATAATCCTGAATTTTTGTTTCCTGAAGGCACAAAATATCCGGTGAGTGTTCCGCTATCACCCGGTCCACGTGTTCGATACGGGCCCGTATCGAATTCACATTCCAGCTCACCAACCGCCGCACTGGCATTAAACGGACCGCCCTGCAGACAGCTTCACCGCCGTTCCCGAGGCCACGATCATCAGCATACCGTTCTTATTCCCCCCGGACATTTCATGATAATCCAGATCTATGGCAATAACGGCGTCTGCCCCCAAACTCGCCGCTTCATTGCGTAATTCCTGCAATGCGGTTTTGCGTGCATCCCGCAACACATCCTGTGTTGACCCACTCCGGCCACCGAGAATATCTCGTACCGAATTGAAGAAATCCCGGATGATATTCATACCGAATACACATTCCGCCGTGATAACTTCTATTTCTCTCTCTATTTCGCGGCCTGCCACGACATAAGACGTTGTCAGGATAACTTCATCTGCCACACTCATCTCTTTCCCTTACACTTTAAAAAATATTCAGGCTATTACCGGAAATGGCAATCGGCCATTGGCCAGTTTCATAAATCTGGAATTTACGCGCAAGGGGATGCGCCTCATCTTCCCCCGCAGCCAAAGCCATCGCCACCTGATAGCAACATTGGATAGCAGACCCCGCCGCCGCGTTGATTAATGCCTCATCTTCAATGCCCCACCGCCGCGCAGCATCCCAGGCCGCATCGCCGATAATTTCTCCGGCCTTTTGTTGCACATAAGACATCACCATGGACAAGAGATCCTCTTCAACAAACTCCAATGCCGTGGCGGTCACACCTGCAAAAAGCTGCTCTTCCGCTTCCCACGCCGGATTATTAAAATCATTGGCTTCCAGCACAGACGCCGCCTCGGCCCAATCTTCGACCTCTGCGGGCCACACGTCAGGAAAACCCAGTAAGTCCGTATACAGGCGCGCCTTCGATACAACCTCTTCATCCAATGGCTCCCCCAGGTAACGAAACCATGGCGTTCGTTCGATTAATCGTAAAAAACCACTGATACCTTGCAGGCTCGGGTAATCTTCCAGCGATATGTCCATATCCGCCATGTCATCATTGGCACTGGATTTTGTTATGGAGGGGCTCTCTTGTGCGACTTTAATAATATCTGACGTCATGACGGCATCCTAACCATTCTTTTCTCGTGCACCGCCGCCAATCAGCGGCGCACAAACATAACAAAGGTCAGGTTAAGATGTAAGACTTCGCCATAGGGGAAAAATACAAAAAGGCGCCCGGCTATGGGCTGGCTAACCGGACGCCCCTACGTATTGCTACGTAGCGCAAGGGGTAAGGGGGGGTAACCCCTTGCATACGATCAGGCCAACCGAACAGTTTGGGGAAGAATTATCCAGTGATAATCTCCTGATCGCCTCTTACAAGTAATTTCATTTTTTCATATTTCAAGGGGTGAAGGGCCTGCAACGCCGCACCAGATAACTTTAAAATCGCCGTGGACCATGCTTCACATTCATGCCTGGTCGTGGGTCTTCAAAGTCAAATCTGGCTTTGTCAACATCCCCGTCATACACAGGATTCATAATCGTCACTCGCGTTTGCAACCCCTGTGCATCAATGACTTCCCAGGCGCGTAAATTCAATGCGCCTTGTTCAAACACCAATGTAATTGACCCCTGTTCCTCACGTTGCGGGTCAACCACCGACACTTTTACATAGCCGTGTTCGCGCACAATAGGCCCAATCCGTAACCCTTCTGTCAGGGAAATATTTTGCGCGACCAGGACCCAGAGAGGCGTGTCTTTAATAGGCCAGCGCGTGACCTGTGAGACATCATAATCGACAAAGGTCAACATATGGCCATCGCTGACCACTAATAGCGGCTCGCCGGTTGTATATTCAAACCGAATTTTGCCGGGACGTTTAAGGACAAACTTTCCCTCACTAATACGGCCATCCGGCCCTAATTGTAGAAAGTCCCCGCTCAGGCTCTGAAAACTGTTCAGTTTTACTTCTACCCGACGGATAATATCATCCGGATCCTGAAAAGTCGTGGCGGCGGCAGACAAAGAAACCGTGGAATCTGCTGCAACGACCGTGGTTATCGGCGACATTGGCAGCATACAAAACGCTGAAAAGACAATATAAATCAGCAGTCTATTTATTTTTGTTAATTGGATCATAACACGTCTTTCTTACACTCCCCACCGTGCCATGCCGTCTGAAATTCGACACAAGCATATAGTTCTTTCAAGACCCTTTATATCAAGAAAATACGTTATAATCTGGGCGGCAATTAGAAATTATTCTCACCACCACTATGGTCCCCCACCAGAACATCTCGCTTGCCGGCGTGATTTGCTGTACTCACCACGCCTTCGCGCTCCATGCGTTCAATGATATTTGCGGCCCGATTATACCCGATTTGCAACTGCCGCTGGATATAGCTAGTCGATGCCTTCCGGTCACGCGCCACAATCGCCACTGCCCTGTCATACATTTCATCACCGGATGACTTATCCCCCCCCGATAATGAAGAATGTTCCAAAAACGTACTGTCAAACCCGTCTTCCGGTTCTTCCGTCACGTCCTCCAAATAGTCAGGCTGGCCATTCTTTTTCAGCTCGGCCACGACCTCTTCCACATTTTCATCACTGACAAAGGGCGCATGCACCCGGGTAATGCGCCCGCCGCCTGCCATATATAACATATCCCCTTTGCCCAATAATTGCTCTGCGCCCTGTTCGCCCAATATTGTGCGACTGTCAATTTTAGACGTCACCTGGAAACTCATACGGGTCGGAAAGTTCGCCTTAATCGTCCCGGTAATCACATCAACAGACGGACGTTGTGTAGCCATAATCAGATGCAACCCCGCCGCACGTGCCATTTGCGCCAACCGCTGCACCAAGGCTTCGATATCCTTACCCGCCACCAGCATAAGGTCCGCCATCTCATCGACAATAATCACGATCATGGGAAGCGGCTTTAGATCCAGTCTTTCTTCTTCGTAAAGGGGTTCTCCGGTCTCTTTATCAAAGCCCACCTGCACCTTGCGCGTTAACGGCTCCCCTTTTTTTTGTGCCTGCTCCACCCGTTTGTTGTAAGCCGTGATATTCCGCACCCCCAGTTTCGACATTTTGCTATAGCGGTCTTCCATTTCCCGCACCGCCCATTTCAACGCAACAACCGCTTTCTTCGGGTCCGTTACCACCGGTGTCAATAAATGCGGAATACCGTCATAAACCGATAATTCCAACATTTTTGGATCCACCATGATGAAACGGCATTGCGCCGGGCTCAAACGATAGACAAGGGATAATATCATCGTATTAATAGCAACCGATTTACCTGACCCGGTTGTCCCCGCCACCAGTAAATGGGGCATCGTTGCCAGATCTGCATAGACCGGTTGCCCGCCAATATCTTTTCCTAAGGCCAAGGCGAGCTTGTTGTTGGTATTTTCATATTCCGGTGTCGATAACACCTCACGCAGAGCAACCATTTCCCGTTTGCTATTCGGCAATTCAATCCCGATGGCATTCCGCCCCGGCACAACCGCCACACGTGCAGAAACCGCGCTCATGGACCGGGCAATATCATCCGCCAAACCAATTACCCGCGATGACTTTGTCCCCGGGGCAGGCTCTAATTCATACAAAGTGACCACAGGCCCCGGTCTGACCTGAACAATGTCACCCTGCACCCCGAAATCATCCAAAACAGATTCGAGCATTCGGGCATTTTGCTCCAGGGCATCTTCAGTGATCCGGCCTTGTTTATCTGTCTTTTCTGGCTTGGCCAGTAATCCCAGCGGCGGTAATTTATATTCTCCATCGATCCCCATATCTAACAACGGCTGACGTTCGCGTTCTTCCCGTCGGGACGCCTTGACCTTTGCGTTGGCCTCGACAACCCGTGACGATTTTTTATTTTTACGACCTGTCGCCGGCCGCGCCGTACGGGGGGGGGAAAGACGATCTTCCTTACGGGCCCGTAATTTGCCTAACAACGGTTCTTTCTTTGCACCCGCAGACGGGGCGGGGGTGGCAACAGGGGCCTTCGCCTTCTCATCCTTGTTGGGATGAATAATCTTCATATACAGAAAAACAGCCGCGCCTGACACGCCCTGCCAGATTTTCCGGCAGCACCAGAGAATGCCCTTCCCGATTATCTGCCATTCCACACGGCTAAGGCCCAGAATGTGAACCATCAAAAATAACGTCATCACCGCGAATAACGGTGCTATGGCCCAGGGATAAAACCCAAGGCCCCAGTCTACCAGTAACGATTTCAGATTGGCCAGCAGAGTCAGGCCCAAATAACCGCCCAGTCCCGATTCCACCGGCCAGATCGCCGGTGATGGCAGATGTGCAGCAAAAATCACCGCCGTTGTGACCGCTAACGGCAAACAAACCACATGACGCCATATCCATGGCAAACCCTGATGGCTGAAAATACGCCACCCCCAGCTTGCCAAAGGCAACACCAGAACCGCACTGGCCGCCCCCAGGGTTTGCAATAAAAGGTCAGCCGCATATGCCCCTGATAGACCCAGCCAATTTACCGGGGTCACGGTCGTTGCGTGCTGCCAACTGGGGTCATTCTGGTTATAGCTGAGCAGAGACAGTACCGTCGCCACAAACAACGCCCAAAAGACTAACCCCACCGCCTCAACTGTGCGCTTCTTCAAAAAGCTTTGCACGGCTTCCGGCAGAAATGTTGTTTTATGTCTTTTTTGCAACGCATTGCGTCGGCCTGGCACAGCGTTCTCCCTCATGACTGACCTATTGCGTATGGCTATCGCCTGTCTCGTTCATTCTTATAACCACATTCTAGGCCACAGCTTATGGCAATTATATGGTCCTGATCAATTTTTACAGAATATCTGCCATCTTCTCAAGAGCCGGGGCCAGCACCGGGGCCGAATGGACCAGGGCCACACGGATATAAGCGTCTCCCGGGTTAATCCCCTTTGCATCGGGTCTGGCCAAATAAGCCCCCGGCAACACTTTAATCCCTGCCCTGTGCCATAACTGCCGACAGGCCTCCTCTCCGTCCCCCACATTTAGCCAGAGGCAAAAACCCCCAGCAGGCCGATAAAACCCAAAACGCCCGCCCAAATACTGTTCCGCAAGATCAAATTTTTGTTGATATAAGGCACGGCTGGCCGTCACATGACCCTCATCCGCCCATGCCGCAGCCGAAGCCGCATAAACAGGCTTTGGCAAAGGGGCCCCGCCATAACTACGCAGCCTCTGGAAGGCCGCAATCAATTTCGGGTCACCCGCAACAAAGCCAGACCGCAGTCCCGCCAGATTTGATCGTTTTGACAGCGAATTAAAAACCACCACATTCGCAAAAGGATCTGCGGAATCGGCCGCTCCCTCCTCTACCAGGGCCAAACAGGCCTGCAACATACCAACGGGGGGGTGTTTATCATATATTTCTGAATAACATTCATCGCCCACCAGCACAAAGTCATACTGCCGCGCCAATAAAATGGACTGCTTTAGATAAGCCATATCCGCGCAAGTCCCTTGCGGATTAGCCGGGGAGCAAATAAAGGCCATGGCCGCCGCGGCCAGCACCTCTTTAGGCAAAGCCTGAAAGTCAGGCTGAAAATTATTTTCTTTCGGCGAATTCACATAAACAGGCTGCCCGCCTGCCATCGTCGCCGCCCCGGCATAGGGCTGGTACAATGGATTTGGTAAGAGAGCCAGTGGTCGCGTGCTCGCCGCCCCCTCAATCACGACCAACCCTAATGAAAAAAGGCCTTCGCGACTGCCGCAAAGGGGCAGAATATGGCCCTCATCCATCATATCCGCCGGGATACTATATCGTCGCCCTAACCACCCTAACACGGCCTCTTGCCATTCTGCAGTACCGTTAATTGGCGGATAATCACTATATTGCTGCATGTCGCGCACAAGGATCTCACCGATAAAGTCCGGTACCGGGTGTTGTGGCTCACCAATAGACAGATTTTGTGCCGCCGGGCCTATGGCGGGGGTGATGTCTTCTAATAACGCCCGCATCCGCGGAAACGGATAGTCAGGCAATTCATGTAAGCGAGAGTTCGTCAATGACATACTGGCATATTATCCACTCATAAAGGTATATCTTACCTCTTCGAAAGACCGCGTAACATGTTCGGCATCCCGATAAATTGTGTGCCACTCTACCCTTGGCCTTATCAATCAGGCAAATAAAAAGGGACGGCAAACCGTCCCTTTTTTCATCACATACAGAAAATATTAGCGCGCTGAACGGCCAAGATCTTCTTCCGGATAGGCCGAAATTTTATGAATAGCCAGATCCGCACCGATATATTCTTCTTCTGCATCCAGACGGATACCGCTGGTCGCTTTAAGGACGCCATACACCACAAAGCCCATGACACCACCAATCGCAACCCCGACAAAGGAACCGACAAGCTGGGACATAAATGTGACCCCGCCCAGTCCCCATAAGGCTTCCTGGCCGAAAATACCGCACGCAATGCCACCCCATAGGCCACATAAACCGTGCAGAGGCCAGACGCCGAGGACGTCATCAATCTTCCATTTGTTTTGGCAGATCGTAAACAGATAAACAAATAATGCACCCGCGACCGCCCCCGTAGCCAATGCACCAAGGGGATGCATCAAATCAGACCCGGCACATACGGCGACCAGCCCTGCCAAAGCCCCATTGTGAATGAAACCGGGGTCGTTACGACCGGCAAACAAGGCCGCCAGCAAACCACCCGCCATCGCCAATAACGAATTGACCGCGACAAGACCACTGGCCCCTTCCACAGATTGCGCACTCATGACATTAAATCCAAACCAGCCAATGCATAGAATCCACGACCCCAATGCAAGGAAAGGAATACTAGACGGCGGAATACCTAGAACAGCCCCATCTTTACTATAGCGGCCACGGCGTGCGCCTAACAGAATAACTGCACCTAAAGCTAACCAACCGCCCATGCCATGCACGACGATCGAGCCTGCAAAATCATGAAATTCCGCGCCGAACGTATCGCTCATAAATGTCTGAAAACCAAAATTGCCGTTCCAGACCATACCTTCGAAAAACGGATAGATCAGGCCCACCAGCACTGCCGTCGCCATCACCTGCGGCCAGAAACGGGCCCGTTCGGCAATGCCGCCGGAAATAATCGCCGGAATGGCGGCGGCAAAGGTCAATAAGAAGAAAAACTTAACCAGGTCATAGCCATTCGGGGCGAAAACCGGGGCCCCGCCATCGACGGCACCCCCGACCAGAACAGATGCATCCATGAGGAAATTCACGCCGTATGCAACGCCGTAACCCACAAAGAAATACATAATTGTTGAAACACCGAAATCGGCCAGAATTTTTACCAGCGCATTTACCTGGCTTTTCCGGCGGACTGTCCCTACCTCTAAAAAGGCAAAGCCTGAATGCATTGCAAAAACCAGAATTGCCCCAATTAGGACAAAAAAGACATCTGCTCCCGTTTGAAAACTATCCATTGTTTTCATTCCCTCATCGTCATTGACATGGTCATATTACAACTGCCCGCTCACCGGGTCTGCGTTGCTGTGGCGGCTCTGACAAAACAAGATTCGTGCCAGACAGTGATTTATGCCTTCTGAAGTAAGCATTTTACCAACCAAGCCTATATCTGGCCCCAAAACAGGCTTGCTGGCCAAAAAACAGCCCGCCAAATAGGCGGGCTGTGCGGCTGTTCAAAAAATAGGCATTTAATGCATAAATATTGCCCAGGTGATCAAAAAATAACCACCTGGGCAATATTGTTATTTTGGAAAAGGCGGGCACCCCTGAGGGACTGGGGTGCCCGCTAGTCTGGAAGAAAGCCGCCACTTCAATGACCACGTCACGCTTTCTTCCTCGTTAGCGCACGGGAACGCTGTTAGAGTTTTTGCGAACCGTGACCGAATTCAGGATATGCTTCCATACCCAGTTCGGACAGGTCACCGCCTTTTTCTTCTTCTTCCTCGCTGATACGAATGCCCACTGTAACTTTCAGGATCATCCAGGCGATGAAGCTTAAGACAACAACAAAGGCACCAATTGAGGCAACACCGATAAACTGTGTCACAAAGCTTGTGCCGTCATTTGTCAACGGTACAGCCATTGTGCCCCAGATACCGCACACCAGGTGTACAGAGATGGCACCGACAACATCATCAATTTTCAGTTTGTCGAAGAACGGTACGGCAAACACAACCAGCACACCACCGATCGCACCGATGATAATTGCTTCACCGATCGTAGGCGTCAAAGGCTCAGCCGTAATAGACACCAGACCAGCCAGGGCACCGTTCAGGGCCATTGTCAGGTCGACTTTCTTGTAGATCAGTTTTGTCGCGGCGATAGCTGCAACAACACCACCGGCTGCCGCCATATTTGTATTGGCAAAGATCTGTGAAACAGCAACCGCATCGATTGCAGAACCCAGTGCCAACTGTGACGCGCCGTTAAAGCCGAACCAACCCAACCACAGGATGAAAGTCCCTAATGTAGCGAGAGGCATAGATGAACCCGGAATTGGGCGTACGGAACCGTCAGCGGCATATTTACCTTTACGGGCACCCAGCAGAACCGCACCTACTAAAGCAGCCCAGCCACCTGTAGAGTGAACAATTGTAGAACCGGCAAAATCAGAAAAGCCCATTTCGCTTAACCAGCCGCCGCCCCACTGCCATGCGCCTTGAATTGGGTAAATCAGACCCGTCAGGACAATAACAAACAGGAAGAAGGGGAACAATTTAATACGTTCCGCAACTGTACCGGATACGATAGAGGCCGCTGTTGCAACAAAGACCATCTGGAAGAACCAGTCAGAAGCTGATGCATAACCGCCTTCAACGTCAATCGCGTCTTGTGCTGCTGTCTCACCAGGTCCCCACAATGTGAAAGACCCGATCCAGCCAGCGTCAACGCCGTCATACATCAGGTTATAACCCACAAGGTAATACAGAATACCAGCAATGGAATAGAGGCCGATATTTTTCAGACACATCGTTGATACGTTTTTCGTACGGACAAGGCCTGCTTCCAGCATACAGAAACCTGCTGCCATCCACATCACCATGAACCCACCGATCAGGAACAACAGTGTATTGAATATATATTGTGTTTCGCTAGAGACCTCAGCAAAAGCCGGGGTCGACGCCCCCAGCGCAAGTGCCGTACCGCCAAGCAGCAGACCGCCGGGTTTTGCAATTTTATTTAACATCGTTTTCATTTTCCTTAACCCTTTCTTACAACGCTTCTGCGCCAGCTTCACCAGTACGAATACGCACGGCCTGCTGAACATCCAGTACAAAGATTTTCCCATCACCGATTTGTCCGGTATGGGCGGCACTTTGTATTGCTTCAACAGCTTTATCCACAACAGAGTCCTCTGTTGCGAGTTCGATTTTTACCTTTGGCAGGAAATGCACTTCATACTCTGCACCGCGATAAATCTCGGTCTGGCCTTTCTGTCGACCAAAGCCTTTGACTTCTGATACGGTAACCCCCTGCACACCAATGGCAGTTAAGGCTTCCCGAACGGCTTCAAGCTTGAATGGCTTAATTACGGCCGTAATCATTTTCATGGGACTGTCCCTCCGTCAATTAAGTTACGGATGCCCGCCAGAGCGGCAGGCGATCTCCGACCCATAAGACATCAAGAACCGTGCCAGACTCCCAAAATACTCCTTAACCTATTGTTAATACTTGCCTAAATAACATTCAGATGGTTATTTGCAGCTACCTTAATCACGCCATATTGTTGATTAAAAAATGTGCATAAATAAAAATTGTCTATTTTTTATGCACAAAAACGAGTCATTTTTAAGCAGGCAGGCCCATATGCCATATCTTAATTAGGTGCTACACATTTCCCCGCCGAACACTATATTATGGATTATGATGAAAGGCGGTCGTCCTCTCCAAATTGCGGCAGAAAATGACAAAGACACAAAACAGCATATCCGATTGCACACTTTTAATATCAGGGGCCGGCATGGCGGGCATGACGCTGGCTTATACCATGGCCCAAGCCGGCCTAGATGTGGTCCTGGTCGACCAGACAGCCATTGCCGATACGCTTGACGATGGCTTTGATGGCCGCTCTTCAGCCATTGCCTATGCGCCGTATAAAATGTATCAGGCTCTGGGCCTCTGGGATCGTTACTTTGCCAGTACCGCCCAACCCATTAAGGAAATTCGCATTACCGATGGGCACTCGCCGCTGTTTCTGCATTTTGACCAACACGATGTCGGAGACGGCCCCATGGGGTATATGCTGGAAAACCGGCATATTCGCCGCGGCCTTTATGAGGCCTTAACCACAGAAGACGACATCAAAGATAAAGTCAGAATTCTGGCCCCGCTGCATATTACAGACTTAAAGATAGACGGCGGCTATCACCGGGCAACGTTGTCTGATGGTCGGGCCATACGCGCGCGCCTTATTGTCAGTGCAGAGGGGCGCCGCTCCAGTCTCCGCAATTTACAAAATATCCGTCTGCATCAATGGGATTATAAACAAACCGCGATTGTCACCACCGTCAAACACCAAAAATCCCACCATGGCATTGCCTATGAAAGATTTTATCCTGGCGGCCCCTTTGCCATCCTGCCCTTAAAGGGGCCCTATGCCTCCATTGTTTGGACGGAACCCACCGACCTTGCCGCAACGATTATGGGACTATCTGAAAAAGCCTTTAATGCGGAACTGAAAAAGAAATTCGGCGATTTTCTGGGACCTGTAAAATCACTGGAAAAACGATGGTCATATCCCCTAAGCCTGCAATTGGCAGAAACATACGTAGATGAACGGTTTTGTCTCATTGCGGATGCGGCGCACGGCATACACCCCATTGCAGGGCAGGGTCTTAATCTCGGCTTGCGGGACATTGCGGCATTGGCCGAAGTGCTTATTGACTGTCATCGGCGCGGGGGAGACATCGGCAATGCTGCTGTTTTATCGGAATATGCCCGTTGGCGGCGCATGGACAATCACCTCATGAGCCTGATTACAGATGCGCTCACCCGTCTATTTTCCAATGATGTTGTCCCTGTCCGGCTGGCGCGACAGTGGGGGCTGGGCCTTGTCGAAAAAATTCCCGGCCTAAAGCGGTTTTTTATTCATCATGCCCGTGGGACGGTCGGGACTTTGCCACGCCTGCTTGACGGGAAGCCCCTCTAAAGTACCACACTTGTCCGCTATGGCCAGAGGCCACAAATCCGGTAGATTCATGACCGCCCCGCAAACATCAGCGCCTGAAGGCGTTACTTAGAACGCAAAATCGCGGCTTAATCCTTTTTCTTCCAGTGCCGCCAAATAATCGGGCCAAATGCTGTCATAGCTGAGAGCCAAACGCTGTAGATTTTCCCACGTATAAAACCCGGTATCGTGACCATCGCTGAAGATAATCTGAATAGCATAATTGCCAACAGGTTTTATGTCTGTAATCGTCACCATAGACTTGCCGCCCACAGTGACTTTTTCTTCTGCCCCATGACCCTGCACTTCCGCGCTGGGGCTTTCCACACGTAAATATTCTGCGGGATATTCAAAAATCAGCCCGCTTTTAAAGGTCACGGTTAAATTCTTCTTATCTTTCGACAAACGAATTTCTAACGGCGTTGGGTTTTTCGTTTCAAGTAGCATTAGTCTTTACCTTCCTGATCTTCCAAAGACCGCGCCTCTTCCACCAACATAATTGGAATACCGTCACGTATTGGGAACGCTAAACGCGCCTTATCGCTAATCAACTCCTGGGCGGCGGCATCATAGCGTAAAGTGGTTTTCGTCACCGGGCAGGCCAAAATGTCCAGCAAGCGCGCATCAATAGGTGTCACTGACGTTTCACGTCCTGCGTCTTGTTCTTTATCTGTCATGTTCTTTATCCTCTCGGGAATAACTCTCCATAGCGGGACTTTTATTTTCTCTAGTGAACAGGGGGCGTTGTCTGGTCATGATAATGCTGTCCCGCAATCGTCAGTTCCATAATTTTCATCAATAGGGAAAAGCGTTCTTCCAGAACCGGCGCCTCTATAACCATTTGCTTTTCCGCCGGGGAAAGCGGACTGACCATGGCCACCACATTCAATAATTCTTCATCACCCGCATCGTCCAGCCCTTTCCAGTCTGCCCGCAGCCCGCTTTGTTCCAGAAAAACCTCTAACACGGACATTAACCGGGAACGGTCAAGCCGTTTATCGTCGTGTCCCCCCATACAATCACCAGAAAAACGACTATAATCAACCTCGGCCAGCCTGAAGGAGGTATCAACTGTCACCTCTTTGACCACATCAAATCGCGATAATCCTGTCAGCACGATCAACACACTATTATCCGGTCCCTGCGCCTGCTCTGTAATCATCCCAACGCAACCCGTCTTATATAATGGCCGCCCCCTTGTCGCGGTACCCAGGTTATCATCGCCTTCCGTTGCTTCTATTGGGGAGACATGTGGCTGGATCATACCGATTACGCCTTGATGCGCCCGTGCATAGTCCAGCATCTCCAGATAGCGCGGCTCAAAAATATTTAACGGCATCGTGCCCCGCGGCAACAGGAGTGCCCCCGTCAATGGAAAGAGCGGTAATGTCTGTGGCAATTGCCCCATAAAGACATCATTAAGTGTGGCCATCGGTCTTTCACAATCCTTAAAGTCTTGCGGTGTCTAGGAAAATAACATGCTCGAAAGTTGACGCCGGGCAGATACCGTAAACGGATCCATTGGACCGGCCACCTCAAAGAACTGTAATAACTGTTTGCGGGCCTTGTCGTCTTCCCAACTGCGATCACGTCGTATGATTTCCAATAAATGGGTTGCGGCCTCTTCGCGCTGGTCCCCCGCCCACAGTACCAAAGCTAACTCAAATCGTGTTGCATGGTCATCTGCATCACGGGCCAGTTTTTCCAACATAGGCCCCGTCTCTCCCAACTGGCTGGCTTGTGTAGCCAGGTCCAGTGCAGCTTTCGCCCCGACTATTTCTGTGTGTTTGGCATGTTCTTCTGTAACGGCGTCCAGGATCTGCGCTGCCTGCTCAAGCTCGCCTAACTTAATAAAGCAATGAGCAACCCCCGCCATGGCGACCGCATTTTCTGCGCCTGACTGCACGACTTGGGCAAAGATTTGCAAGGCCTGTTGATATTCCCCCGCCTCAAATAATGTTTCTGCCTGTTCCAGTGCCGCAGAGATGGCCAGCCCCCCTTCGTCAGGTCCCGCAAGTTTGTCAATAAACGCCTGTAATTCAGTCTCGCTTATAGAACCGGTAAAACCGTCCACGGGTCGACCATCCACAAACGCAATAACCGTAGGTACGGAACGAACCTGCATTTGCGTCGCAAGCTGCTGATTCTCATCAACATTTATCTTCACAAGACAGACCCGTCCCGCCGCTTCAGTCACGACTTTCTCAAGAAGAGGCACCAATGTTTTACAGGGCTCACACCACGTTGCCCAAAAATCAACAAGCACCGGCATCGTTTTCGACCGCTCGATGACATCTGCCATAAATGTTTCTATGGACCCATCCTTGACCATAGGCAATTGTCCGCCCGCGCCGGCCATATCTGGTGATGGCGCAGGGTTACCTCCCTGCCCGACAATACCTATCTCATCCATTAAACTATTGTCCTCATATTCTAAATCGCGTTACTTAAACTTTATTATTCAGCCTGTAGCGGTGCAGATAACACACAAATATTTTTCGGCCCTGCAGTCTGTTATGTAATGTGGGGATGACAGCCTTAAAGTCAAAGTATTTCCCTCGTCATTTTTATACAATAGCACAAAGGCCCAATATGATTGACGTCGAAGATGTCTAAACAACAAACAGAAAACAGGATTTTATCATCTCTGCCATTTTTTAAAAAATTACACTTGCATTGCCACATGTTTTAGCTAATATCCGCCGCAGCCATAACAGATGGCCTACCCTAGGATGCGGGCGTAGCTCAGGGGTAGAGCACAACCTTGCCAAGGTTGGGGTCGTGAGTTCGAATCTCATCGCCCGCTCCAATAAATAAGCCGCCGAATGATATTCGGCGGCTTATTTATTTTCTGAACATCCTGTAATCTTAATTCCCTTCCATATTTTCACTGGCCGCATAAGATAGGGGTCAGAACGAACGTAGAATTTCCATCAGGACACAAAGATCACAGACCGCAGGAGTTTCACCATATGCAAAAAGGTGCGCGTGCGCTTTGGTTGGCTTGCGGCATATTATCATTAGTTTGCGGTATAATCGGCATCGTCCTGCCGTTATTGCCAACAGTGCCTTTCATGATTCTTGCGGCTTATGCCTTTGCCCGGTCTTCGCCGCGGTTACATAACTGGCTGATAAATCACCCCAGGTTCGGCCCACTGATATATAATTGGCAGCGTTATGGCGCGATCAGCCGGCGGACCAAAATCATTGCCGTCAGCGTAATGGTCGCCATGTCCTGCTTGTCTTGGTGGCTTGATATCCCCTTATGGGCTTTGTTGATACAAACTGCCGTACTCTTCACCGTTGCCGTTTTCATCATCACTCGCCCGGAACACGGCGCCGTTCCTTAATTCCACCCTGCGGTATAATGTCCCTCACAAAAGGCCACAAAACCGTTTTTTAAATGACGGGCAGAGCACAACCAGTGCCATAAACTTGTTCAACTATCATGAACAAAAGCCGCCCACCACATCCCATACTGCCGCAGCATGGAACCATACCTGCCATATAACGCCCTTGTGGAATCAGATTAGTCTTGACTGAACGTTCGGTCAGTGTTATTCCTGACCAATCGTTCAGTCAGGGAAAGTCATGACAACAGCAAACACAGCGACCACACCACAAAACAATCGGGATGCGATTCTCACCGCAGCACTGGAACTTTTTTCACAAAAGGGTGTTGCTGGCAGTTCAATACGGCAAATTGCCCAACGTGCCGGCGTCTCATCAGCGCTAATCTTTCACCACTTTGAATCTAAAGAAGACCTGCTGCGAGAAGTCCTACAAAATAAGAATACCCTCTTGGACAATATTTTTACCCTGCTGCACGAGCCGAATCTCAATTCCACCGCTTTTGCTAATCGTTTTATTACTATTTATGTTGATGTCTTTAGGCCAGGAACGACAACGCACCAATTCTTCCGTCTCAGCATGGACATGAACAACACCACCTCTGACGTCGACCAGCTATTTTCGGAAATGAACAGCACCCTATCCCAGGCTATTGCAGACTTTCTTGAGCAACAAAAAGATAAGGGGGCCCTGGCCGACAATATAAATACCTTACAAGCGGCGCAAAATTTCTTGGGCGGTTTTTTGTGGATACTCATCAATCATATGCACTGCCGGGATGACTGGGCAACCGTTGTCAGGCCCTTAGCTGAAAGCCATGTTGCTTTCTGGCTCCATAGTATTAGTGCGCACACAGCCTAAGGAACCTCTTATGCAGAATATACTTACCGCCCCTTTACGTGGCATTGGACGCCTCATCACAGCATCGCTGAAAAATTTTGATCCGGGAAAAATGCTCGACTCTGAGCTGGTCAAGGCCGAAGCTCGTAAACCGGTGGGCACCCAGCGTGTGCCCGCAGGCGAAGGCGCGACAAAACGCCGCCCTTTTACCAGCGGCGTCTATTGGCCGCAGACAGGGTTTAGCAAGCTAAGCTTCAAACAATTCACAGGGTTACTGCACACCGGCGTACCCATGATGGTCCGCCTGCGCCTAAGCCGCCGCTATTACAGCAAGACCATTGTCCCGACACAGCACATTGCCACTGACGCCATGTTCGAAGAACTGGAAAAGCTTGCCCGTGAAATGGGGGCGGTCGATATTGGCTATATTAGCAACATTGACCCCAATCTGGTGTTTAAGGGAAAAGAACTGCCTCACCCTCACGCTATCGTCTTTACCGTGGAAATGGATAAAGATGAAATGAAAACCGCCCCTTCTTTCGAAAGCTTTGTGGAGGTCAAAAAAGCCTACCTTAAGTTAGGAAAAACCTCACAGGTCTTGACGCAATACCTCCGTGACAAGGGCTTTGCCGCCTATCCTGGTACAAACCTTGGCGGTATTTCCGATTATACCGCTGTTGCCGAGCAAGCCGGCCTTGGGGCCATTGGCTATCATGGCCTCCTGATCGGCCCCGACGGTGGGGCACGTCTGCGCATCAATACCATTTATACGAATATTGCAAATTTGCCTGCCCGTAAAAATCCGCACCTCTGGATCCGGGATTTTTGCGCTGAATGTCTGAATTGTGTACGCAAATGCCCGCCGCAAGCCATCTATTCAAAACCCCGGCCGAAATCAAATGGCGGTGCCGGCATAGAATGCATTTCTTACCAAAGCTGCCTGCAGTATTTCTCTGAAAACTTCAGCTGCGCGATTTGCGTGAAAGTCTGTCCGTTCAGCGTTTCCGGTTATGACAAAATTAAAAACGGCTTTGAACAATCAAAACAACGCAACCTGACAGCCACAAAGCAGCCCGCCGCTTAGGCCCAAACACTCATTACTCTCTTCACGAACACCTATAGCTTATCCCCTAAACGCGCGTATCTGTTCACAGCAATAACGCGATAGGGGGATTCTTTGTCATTGACTGACCAGGCGGTTAGTGTTAACTTATCATTTAATAAGTTATAAAAGTTATTGAGGAGTGATCATGTTTGAACCCGAATATATCCCCGAAGAATCGATCGACAATCTTTCAGAAAAGCATAAAGAAGAAGGCCGGGACCTCATCTTAGAAATAGCCCGCCGTCTTTTTGCAAAGCGCGGTTATGCTGCCACCTCAACCCGCCTGATCGCTGAAGAGGCCGGAGTCTCATCTGGCCTTATTTTTCATCACTTCAAAACCAAAAGCGAACTACTACAAGCCATTTTGCTGTCTGAGAATGAAATCGTCAAAGCCCTGACAGCAGCCCTGCAAGAACCTGACCTCACGGTTGAAGGCTTGCTGCAACTCTGCCGCAATTTCTTTATTGACCTTCTCAAACCTGAAAGTTCCCTGGCGCAGCATCTGTTAATTCGCGTTGAAGCCCGCAGCATCACCCCAAGCATTGATGCCTTCGCCGCCTCTATCTCTGAACAGTTCCCTGTTATTATTGCAAAATTCCTGCAAAACCGAATAGAGGCCGGGGAATTGCCCGATGGCCTTGATACACTCACAGCCGCCCGCGCCTTACAAAGTGCTGCGGTCTGCACACTACTAAGTAACCTTCATCATACCGAAGGGTGGGAAGATAAGGTCATTCCGCTTATTGATGCCCATCTCGCCTATTGGCAACAGAGCCTTTATGCATCAAGCTTAAGCTCTTAAAGGGTAATTTTTTAGCACAAAGGCTTGCCGGGAAGAGGGCCCGGCAAGCCTTTGGCGCGTTTAAGACTCGTCAAATGGCCCTGAGCTTAAACGTCTTTTTCTCAGAACGTCACGCAGACAGTTTAAAATCCGCCCATTCTTCAGGCACCTTATGGGCCGGATAAATCGCGCTCACAGGACAGGCCGCTATGCACGCCCCACAATCCACGCAGGCCTTCGCATCGATGACATACTGGTCCGGCTGTTCGAAGATACAATTCACCGGACACACCTGTGCGCAGGCACTGTCTTTCGTCCCAATACACGGTTGGCATATGACATGGGTCATTTTTCTTCCACTTCATTAATGAGTGCTACAGGCGTCATTTGATTTTTAATTTATCATTGACCGGACGCTCAATCAATAGTAAATTGAAGAAAATGATATCCCCCGCAACAGGACCGGAAGATATGCCTAACAACTTGAAAAAAGCGCTGAAAAAATTTGGTCGGGCCTTACTCACCCCGATGGAGAATTTTGACCCCGGCGCCAATCTGGACGCGATGATCGCCGGTGCAGAACCCAAAACACCGCCTGGCACCTAACGTCTTCCTGCCAGCCCCACGGCATCACCACGCCGTCTATTCGCCGGGGGACCGACAATCTTCAATACAGGAATCGCCGATATAACCTGGGACCAATTTAAAAGGCTGCCGCCAGTGGTCTTTCCCATGCAGCAAAAAATGAACCGCAGCAAAAAATATTATAAGAAGACCTTTAAGCCGACACAGGATATTGCCGACCCTGCCCTTTTTGATGAAATTGAGGCTATGGCCAAAGAAATGGGCGCCGTTGATTTTGGTTATGTCAGCAACATTGACCCCGGACTGGTGTTTAAAGGAAAAGAGCTTCCCCATCCCCATGCCATTGTTTTTTCCGTTGAAATGGAAAAAGAAGAAATGGGTAAGGCGCCGTCTTTCGACACATTTCTGGAAGTCAGCCGCGGCTATACTAATCTGGGGCGTATTTCACAAGCAATCGCCGATTTGTTGCGCTCACGCGGGTTTGCGGCCTATCCCGGCATGAACCTTGGCGGGAGTTCTGATTACCCTCCCATTGCCGAGGCGGCCGGACTTGGGGCCGTAGGATATCACGGTCTGCTCATTACACCTGGCGGCGGCGCGCGCCTGCGTATAAACACCATTTACACCAATATTGCAAATCTGCCAGAACGGGAAAACCCTCATCTATGGATCCGGGATTTTTGTGCAAGTTGCCGGAATTGCGTGCGTAGCTGTCCGCCTGCCGCCATTCACCATGACCCACAACCAAAACCCAATGGGGCTATGGAATGCATAGACGTGGTCCCGTGTCGTGATTATTTTTCTGCAAATTGGGGATGTGCCGTTTGCGTGAAAGTCTGCCCGTTCAGCACAGCAGGCTATGACCTCGTTAAACAAGGCTTTGACGCTGCCCAAAATGCACAACCTTTGCCACAACAGGATATTGCGGCCGAACAGAGCGATGTTGCCGCACTTAAGAATGGGCCCGACAGCCCAGCCAACCTCCCCACCCAACCCGTTGCATCCGCACCAGCCATACAGATTGCTGTAATTGGTGCAGGTGCAGCGGGCGCATATGTCACCCAAAGCCTGTTGCAAAAGCACACCACGGCCAACATAGATATCATCGAACGCCTGCCTTTCCCGCATGGGCTTGTGCGTTACGGGGTTGCGCCGGATCATCCTATGGTAAAGACAAAATCATGGGCTTTCGACCGCATCATGGATGATGAAAGGGTCAGATTCTTTGGCAATGTCGCATTGGACCGGGACATTACCCGACAGGATCTCAAAGATCATTATGACATCATTGTTTATGCCAATGGGGCTCCCGGCAATCGCAAACTCGGGATTCCTGGCGAAGACAAAGCTAACGTCATCGCCGCCGCAGATTTGGTGGCGTGGTACAATAGCCACCCTGACTACGTGGATTTCACACCGCCTCTTGATGGTCGCCATGCCACATTAATTGGCCATGGAAACGTGGCATTGGATGTCGCCCGCATGATGCTGGCCCCGGAAGACCACCTGAAATCTACAGATATTCGCAGTGAAGCCTTGAAGCATTTAATCCAGTCTTCCATCACAGAAATTGATATGGTCAGCCGCCGCGGCCCCTCGCAATCAAGCTTTACACCGCGGGAATTGGCCGACCTTATCGAGCTTCCCGGCGTCCGCGTACTTGTCGACCCCAAAGACCTGGAACGCGACCAGCCTGATAACATTACCGACCCATTAGAAGCCGCCCGCAGACAACGTCAGTTAGACATTTTCCAGGACCTGGCTACTGCGGAAAATCATGCTGTCTCCGCCAGCGACAAGATTGTCCGCCTGCGCTTCTTTGAACGTCCCGCAAAAATTGACGGGGGCGAAAAGGTCACGGCCATTACGATGGAAGCCATGCAATTAAAAGAAACGCATCCCGGACAATATAGCCCTGTCCCCACGGGGGAAATGCGCCAACAAAAAACAGACTTGGTCATGCGGGCCATTGGTTATCATGCCGTACCGGTCGAAGGGCTGACCTTTGATGAAAAACGGCAGATTCTCCAAAATGATGACGGTCGTCTTTTAGATAAGAATGGTAATCCACTTCCCGGCGAATATATATCCGGCTGGGCACGCCGCGGACCGAAAGGTATTGTGGGCACCAATAAAATTGATGCCGAACAAATTGTCGAGCATATCATTGACGACTTGCCAACACTTCCTGTGCGCAATGGCGAAGACAGTGGCCGAAATATTACCGACCTCAGCGCATTATTAAGTAGCAAGGGCGTATCCTATATCTCCAAAGCAGACTGGACAAAACTAGCCAAGGCAGAAAGACACCGCGGCAGTATGCGTCATAAATATGCGGAGAAGTTTGAAACGATGGAAGAAGCCCTAACCTATTTATCTAAAACGGGGTGAGTGGCAAAAAAAGCATACAACCACAACGACTTTGACATCGTCAGAAGGATCAGTAGGGTATAAAGCGAGTTTACGATTATAACAGTAAACGGATAAGGAATTCATATGGCAACTGCCCGGCAAAACCGCCAGGACCAAACAATCGAAAGCCGCGATGCCATTTTGGAAGCAGCAAGCCGCTTATTCGCGGAAAAGGGATTTGCCTCCACCTCTACCCGGGCAATTGCCAAGGCCGCAAATGTTTCCACTGGTCTTGTCTTTCATTATTATCCGACAAAACTGGACTTATTCCGCGAAGTGGCCATTGCCGAAAACACACTTTTTGCAAAAACGCTTGAGCTATTGCAATCCAGCCCATCACTTAGCGCACACCAATTTGCGCAGCATTTCCAGCAACTTTTCATCGAACTGCTGGCCCCCGGCAATATATCAGCCCGCCTCTTCTGGATCAGCCTGACCGGATCCGGGGCCTCCAGTGAAATGGACGAATTATTTACCGAAGCAAATAATAATCTGATTACCTCAATTACCTCTTTCCTGGATACCCAAAAAGAGCAAGGGGAATTGGCCGCATCCGCAGATACCAATGCCGCCGCCTGGAATTTTCTGGGGGGATTTTTATGGATCTTTATGTCTTTGCGTTTTCAGGAAGAAAAATGGATTGAAAACGCCACACCCCTAACAGATCGTCACGTTGCCTTTTGGTATAATAGTATACGGGCCTAAAACACGCGGTCCTGACCGTGTCAGCACAACGCTCTCAGACAAGGTTTTGCAAAATTCAGAACGCCCGAAGGCAGTCTGTTTTAGACAACAGGCTCCACCCGATCCTGATAGCTGTCATCCTGCAATAACTGATCTAATGCTCGATGGCCGGGTTCCGGGACGTTCTGCCCCGAAGCTTCTGCTTCTATCAGATTCTTAAGACAGCGACGGGCGCGCATCGGCCCGACATCTGTTGGTAAATAAACCGCCTCCACATCATCCATATCATGACCACCATGAAGCTGTAACATCTTCTGTTGCGCTTCGATCATGGGCTTATCCTGTTGACCAAAAGCCAACTCAATTGCCCCGGCCCAAATATCGTCATAGGCCGGATCATCCAGATCATGCGCGCGAGACGCCGCCCAAAAATAATAGGTACTATGTTCATCCTGTGGGGTCAGAATATCTGTCCCGTACATCCAAACCCCCTCGCCACGGGGCTTCCCGCAAGGGGTCACACCAACATCCAGCAGCATATGTGCAGGGGCATCCCATCGCATATATAACCAATGATCTACAGGCTTACCGTAATCTTTAAACAGCTTATCCCAGGCAGGGGGGGCCATCCCGTCCGGGCACCAACGATTTGACCAGATTGTTGTCCCCACCTGTTCTACATTTTGTTCACCCCGGGAAATGGCGTCACTGCCCAAAATGCCATCGTGTAGATATTCCACATGGGTCAAATCCATAAGGTTATCTGTGATTAATTCATAATAACCATCCATTTTAATAACCCCCTTTACCATTTTGAACCGCTCGTCCGTATGGCAAGAGAAATCGGGAATACGCGTCGGATCAGCAAGATCCGGATCTCCCATCCACACCCATAACATCAGATGCTTTTCTTCCACCGGATATGCAGGGGTCATCATTTTTTCCGGGATGCGGCCATCACCATGGGGATTGTGCACACAACTGCCTGACTTATCAAAACGCAGGCCATGATAAGGACATTCAATGACATCGCCGCGTCGCTTGCCCATCTGCAGCGGCGCAGATCGATGGGGGCACCGGTTATTTAAAACCACTGCCTGCCCCTGTGCATCGCGGTAAAATAACAAAGACTGGCCGATAATCGTTCTTTCAAACAGGTCTTCTGTAACTTCATCACTCCATGCCGCTGCATACCAGGCATTTTTAAGGAATGCTTTTGTCATTGTTTACTCCGCTGATATTTTCAATTTTTAATCGGGCTTTGTTATTCCACCCACCGGAGAAATGTACCAAACGGTACACTATAATTCAACGATCATAGCAGAAACGGACTGTTTCCTAGCCAGGCGCAAATCGACGTGCCCTGCCTTACAGTCTTCTTGGCCGCGCGCGCTCTGTATGCTAGGGTCATACGATAAAAATGGAGAAAAATAATGCCCGCCCCGTCGAAAATACAGCACCGCCGCAGCACCCGAGAAGTCAGAGAAACCATTCTGAAAGAAGCCACACGTCTTTTTTTGGAAAAAGGGTATGTCGGCGCAAGCATGAATGAACTGACAGAGCGTGTCGGGGGCTCTAAAAGCACTTTATACAAACAATTCGGTAACAAAGAGGCATTGTTCACTGCGGTGCTGAACTATGTCTTAGACCAGCATATGCAGCAATTGAATAAAGTGGCACTCAATGGCTTGCGGGCTGCCGATAAAAAAACGCCTAACGGCGAAGCCCCGGTCCGCAAGCGTCTGGAAGAAATCGGCATACTCATGCTGACCACAGTCTCCTCGGAGGCGGCGGTGGGCATGTGGCGTCTCCTGTATAGTGAAGGACCACACCACCCTGAAATTGCCAATACATTCGTTCAAAACGGACCGGAAAAATCCCTCGCCAAGGCAGCCGGCATCATTGACAATGCCTTGGCAAAGGGTCCCGGGTAATCCACCGCAGGATAGCCAAGGCCACGCACAAAGTTACCCAGCTTTGCGCTGGCCACAGAGGCCCGTTCATATTGTTTCGCCACTTCAACAGCGGCCCGATTATTTCCCGAATTCGGCACGGACGGGGCATGTTTTATTTCTTCATAGTCATGGGCTACACCCACGACAATGACGTATTTTTCTTTAATTTCAAACCCCTCATAGACCATATCCGGCGTTAGTGCCGCAACACCAACAATGTCAGCATCATTGTTTAAGGCAAATTCTTTCACTGCGGCGGTAAATTCTGCCGCGGTTTTATCCACCTTTTCCGTTGCCACATCCACCGGTGGTGGATTTGTATCTGGTTCCGGCTTGCCCGGCTCATACCGAAAGGCCTTCATAATAGGGCCTGAATCTTCTGGCCCAAAAAAATTCTGAAATACGTAACCTTGTAAAACTCCAAACGGATGCAGGTCCGGCGTATGCCAGAAAAACGGCGATGGCCGCCGCATTTCTTCTTCACCCAAACCATTTACATCATTACCAGAGATCCCTTCCGGCATTACCTTCCAGAATTCCTCTTCCGGCTCCCATGTCTCAATCTTTCTTGGCATTCTTTGAACTCCCGGTCCACGCAAAGCGATCCCCTTGATTATACGGCCAGGAGATCACTTTCGGAACCTTATCTTATTATGAGATAGTGTTATGTCAGCATTTTTGATTGTTTGATAAGAATTACACATTTGCGCAAGAAGTACAAACCGAGAAACACTGACATTGTGTTTCTGACGCAGAAACACATGAGCGGTTTTGCCCTTTATTGTTAACGTTAAGGTCACACTTCCTGCGCCGGGGTTACAGCATGATGCGGTAATTTCGCAGGGCCGCATGACTTGAAACTGCCGCATATATCCCGTATATAGCCAGCTTAAATGCGCCCCTTGGCCACCCATTGCCGAAAACAGCGCGCCCGAAATAATAAAGAGACAACGACATGAAACTGAGTGTACTGGATCAATCCCCCATTAGTAGCGGTCAAACCGATCAACAAGCCATTGAAAATACACTGGACCTGGCGGTTGCCGCAGAAAAGCAAGGCTATCATCGCTATTGGGTTGCCGAACACCACAGCAGCAACACGTTCGCCAGTGCCGCACCTGAAATCATGGTTGGAAAGTTAGCCTCTATTACACAGGAAATGCGTATTGGAACCGGCGGTGTGTTGTTGAGCCATTACAGTCCCTTTAAGGTTGCCGAAACATTCCGGTTATTAGAAAGCTTTTACCCCGGCCGCATCGACTTAGGGATTGGCCGCGCGCCCGGCGGCGGCGGAAATGCCACCATGGCCTTACAAATGGGGCACCAATATACCCAGGGTGATGATTTCCCGCAAAAAGTTGCCGACCTGGTCGGCTTTATAAAAGGCGAACTTACGGACGATCATCCCTTGTCATCTATTTACGCCGCGCCGCGCGGAGAGAGCATGCCGGAAATATGGCTGTTGGGTTCAGGGGAGCGCAGTGCCGCACTGGCCGCTCATTTCGGGTTAGGATTCTCTTCTGCTCATTTTATCAATGAACACGGCGAAGGTGTCGCAAAAGCCTATCAAGAACAGTTCCAGCCATCCTCTATTGCCCCTCAGCCACAAACCAGTCTTGGGGTTTTTGCCATTTGCGCTGACACGGAAGAAGAGGCAAAACATCTGGCCGCTACCCGGGATTTATGGCGCCTGCGCCTGGGGCAAGGAATTCGCAAGCCCTTCCCAACCCCCCAAGAGGCCCTTGCATATCCTTACACAGCAGAAGAAAAAATCGCCGTAGACGCCAATAATCGTCGCCATATCATAGGCACCGCCGATCAGGTCAAGGCCAGAATAGATGAATTGGCCGCTGCTTATAATGCTGATGAAGTCTTCGTCGTGTCTATTACCCACGATCATGATGCGCGCGTCAAAAGTTACGCATTGCTTGCCGAAGCGTACGGCCTGACCCCCCGCTAGCGACGATAATTATAACGGAACCGTAATTAAGAAGGGCGGCCTGTATTAGGTCGCCCTTTGATTTTTCTGCGGCATCGTTATCGCCTGTGGTGCCCTAAGCCAGCAGAACAGACGTCATAGATAATCCGGCATATTCCGTCACATCATTAAAAAAGTAGGGTTTATCATCTGTTTCACGCATACCAAGAACATATAACAACGGCACATAATGATCCGGGGTAGGGATGGCAAACTCTGCCGCCGCACCCATTTGCGACCAATTGACCAATCCTTGGTCATCGCCGGAAATAATCTTTTCCCGCACCGTTGCAGAAAACTGTTCTGATAATTCTGATATCGCATCTTTTTGTCCGCCCCACATATTTGGGCGAATGGCCTGCAAATTATGCACTAATGCCCCACTGCCAATCACCAGCACGCCTTGATGACGCAAAGCTTTTAGTTTTTGACCGATGGCATAATGTCCCTCAGGCGACAGATCAACATCAAGACTCAACTGCAAAATAGGAATATTTGCCCCCGGATATATATTCTGCAGCACACACCAGCAACCGTGATCCAAACCCCAATCATGATCCAAACCCGCCTCAATCGGGGCTAACATAGTGGCAATATCCTCTGCCAGATCCGGGGCACCGGGGGCGGGATATTCAATTTCGTAGAAAGGTTCCGGAAAACCATAAAAGTCATGAATGGTACGGGGATGCGCCATCGCCGTAATTTTCGTCCCCCGACTTTCCCAATGGGCCGATACACAGACAACGGCCTTCACATCGGGCAACATTGCGCCCAACTGTCGCCACGCTGCCTTATGGGGACTATCGGGTTCCCCAATGATAAAAGGACTGCCATGTCCGGTAAATATCACCGGCAGGCGATCTGCGCGGCCTGTATAATCGTCTAATGTTTGATATCCATCCATCATTTTAGTAGTCGCTTTTGGTCTTATTGATGAGACTTTTATTTTTAAAGTTATAGAACAACACAATCGCGCCGACCAGAAAAGAATAACAATTTTGCGATCCCCCGAGCTCCATATCACTACAGAATGAACCACCCGTCATAGAGGATCGCTTCCGTTTTTAGCTATAATCGGTTACACTGCAGCCGAAAGGTTAAGGCATTATGCACGCTCATAAACGCAAGACCACATCGCAATCAGCAGAACCTTCAAAAACCACTTACACGCAACAATACGATCATATTCTGACATTCTGGTTTGCGGAATTAGATGAAAAATGCTGGTGGCAGCCATCACAATTTCTGGATATGCAGATTGCAACGCGTTATCAAACGCTGTTAGCGCAAGCCCGGCGTGATCTGCTTTCCTCATGGCGTCACGTGCCAGAAGGCCGTCTTGCGGAAATTATCGTTTTGGACCAATTTTCGCGTAATATCTATCGGGGTTCGCCTGAAAGCTTCGCCGCCGATGCGCAGGCCCTCTCACTTGCACAGGAGGCCATAGCCCTGAATGCAGATCAGGCCCTCCCAATACGACAGCGCGCTTTTTTCTATTTACCCTTCATGCATAGTGAAAATGCTGAAATCCATGAACACGCCATACAGCTTTTTTCTCAACCCGGCCTGGAAGTACAGCTTGATTTTGAAAAACAACACAAAGCCATTATTGACCGTTTTGGTCGCTACCCCCACCGTAATAAAATCCTCGGGCGGGCCAGCACCCCGGAAGAAAAAGCCTTTCTTCTAAAACCAGGATCGTCTTTCTAACCATATATTCCTCTCTCACCGCCAAAACTGTACCCATCAATGTCGCATAAACCCGCAACACCCAAATCCCTGCCCCGCGCCCTCAGGCGTGAGATCCTCCTCTTTATCGGCATCAAAGTCGTCTTTATAGTTGTGCTGATTGTCGTGTTCGTCGTGTAAACCTTCGCAAAGCCTATTTTTTATGTTGTAGATTAAGTTGTCTTTTTAACGTAAGATCCCTTTATGACAGAGAATACGGCCATAGAACAACGCATTACCCATATTATGTACCAGTATTGGGAAGAATTGCGCCAAGATCGCCGCATGCCATCATTGCGGGATTTCACGCCTGAATTTATCGCACCCTATAAAGATAATATTGCCCTTATTGATCTGCGTGATGCCGACAGCGATGCCATACTACAAATTATCGGCCCTAAATTGACAGATGACCTGGACGAAAACCTCGTCATGCAACCGGTCACAACCATTCCCCGACGCACGATGCTCAGCCGCCTGACCGACCATTATTATGAAGTTTTGGCCAATCATACACCCATTGCTTTTGAAGCCGAATTCCTCAACCGGCAAAAAGAAAAGGCACTTTATAGAGGCATTCTCTTACCGCTCAGTGATGATGGTGAAAATGTCCATTTTATACTCGGTGCCATTCGTTGGGTTATGGAAAAGGACATTGTAGGCCGCGCCACAACACAAATAGACACCCCCACACCGGCCCACGAAGACTTAACACCTTCGTCAAACGACACTCTGGCTGTTGACCCCGACTCTGCCCGACAAGACACATTCGGCACGCACGATCACATAACAACGCCACACCCGGCCGAAGACCCCCCCACTGAATCCATAGCCGCAACTGATGGGGTCAATAACGATCAAAAAGATGACTCTAAAGACAACTTCTTATCCGCGGCCCACTCAGCCCTGCGCGACCAGCTCGCCGCCTGCCGCGATATGGTCAATGGTCATACCAACAGCGTCGGCGGCTCCCGCCGGATGCTTTACCTTGCTTTAGAGAAAATCTATACCTTCCACCTCACAGCAGAAGCTTTCCCTGATGAATATGCTCAACTGCTGCAAGAAAATAATCTTAAACAACAAAAAAGAGCGCCATTCACAACAACGCTCAAGCTATGTTTTGGTAAAGATTACGACAAAACCCGTCTGACCGAATATGCCGCTGCCATGGCCCATGCGGTGGAAAACGGCCAGACCGCTGACCGTTTCTTGCATTTTATTGAACAACATCCGGGGGGAATAAAAGGTTGTGTTCTCGCCCGCCGTGCCGCACGCCAGCAAAAACGTACAACCCATATGCCCGTACAAACTCTACCGACCGATATATTAAAACACATCGACAGTCACGGCACTTTACCTCTCCCCCTGGATAAACTTCCAGAAGGGGAATTCTATGCCTTGCTCGTACGTAAAACCCCGGACGGCATAGAATGGATAGATACGGCAACTGAAACAGACCGTGATGTCAGTCGATTGCTTAAGAAAACTGCAAGAAAGTTCGGGCAGACTTAAAAAAGGTTATGAAAGCCCCTGTGATAAATCACCACTCAGAAGAGGGCTGCTACGCAGATCAGGATCCGCCCTTACAGCGGATAACTTGATAAAATGCTGATAAGGTCAGTCTACTGACATAATCTATGCCCGTCGCTGACCCCGAAAATATTAAGGAGTGCCGCTGTGACCAATTGGGCTCAGAAAAAACAACGCATAGACGATGTAGCGAATTATGCCCTTGAACGCCTTCAGGGGCCGCAACGTGATGCCTTTCCCGACTTTATCCGTCGTTTCTATAAAAATGCCCCTCCTGAAGATCTGATAAAACGGCCTGTTGACGATCTTTATGCCGCCGCGTTAAGCCTCTGGAAATATAGCCACAAACGCACTCCAGGAACGGCAAAAATACGTGTTTTTAACCCCAGCCTTGAAGAACATGGCTGGCAACCAACCCATACGATCATCCAGCTTTGCACCGATGATAGCCCGTTCCTATTAGATTCCCTCACGTCCAATTTATTAATGGGCGGCAATGAATTGCATCTGCTTATTCATCCGGTTATGGGCAGCCCCCGCGATGAAAACGGCGAACGCATGTTGGAAAACAAAAGCGGCGCTAACATGGTACGTGAATCTATTATGTATATCGAAATCAATGCCATGACCGATCCGGATGCGCTTGCAGCATTAAATACACAACTACAGAAAATTATTGCCGATGTGCGCGCCGCCGTTGAAGACTGGCAGCCCATGTTAAAAAAACTACGGCGCAGTATTGCCGAACTGGACAAAACAAATGGTAATCTGAATGCGGAATCCGTCTCAGACACCATAGATTTCCTAAAATGGCTGGCCGATGACCATTTTACCTTTCTGGGTCATGTGGAATTTGATCACCGCGGCAAAAAACCCAAAGTCGTTGGTAAGGCTGGTTTGGGCATTTTACGCGATCCTGATTTTCACGTCATGCGGGGCGCAGAAGGATTTATACCCGTCTCCCCGGAAATTCAGCATTTCCTTGAAACAGACAACCCCCTGCTGATTACTAAAGCAAACCGAAAATCTACCGTACATCGCGCCGTGCATATGGATTATGTGGGGCTGAAAAAATACAACGATAAGGGACAGGTTATTGGCGAACATCGTTTTGTCGGACTGTTCACATCCGTGTCGTATAACCGCCGGCCCCAATCTATTCCGCTGTTAAAACATAAAATTGACGCCATCATGAAAAAGTCTGGCTTCGACCCTAGAAGCCACGACAGCAAGGCCCTGTTGCATATTCTGGAAACATTTCCCCGTGATGAACTTTTCCAAATGGATGTGGAGAGTTTATTTGAGACCAGCATGGGCGTACTGCACCTACAAGAACGCCCCCATTGTAAGGCGTTTTTGCGGCCCGATCCCTTTGGGCGGTATGTGTCAGCACTGGTTTTTGTCCCTCGGGAAAAATATAATTCTATCTTACGGACCAAAATCGAAACCATCCTCTGTAATGCTTACAATGGCGAAGTATCAACCCGTTATGCACAGCTAAGTAATGATCTTATTGCCCGCTGGCATATTATTATCCGCACACAACCCGGCAGTGTCCCCGAACCGGACCACGATTTGCTCAATGCACAGATCGAAGCCGTATCACGTCGTTGGGGTGACCACCTGTTAGAAGTCCTTATTGATCGGTGGGGTGAAGAAATTGGCAATAATTTACATCGTCGCTATCAACGGGCTTTCTCTAATGCCTATCAGGAAGCCTTTGATCCCCGCTTTGCCGTCACTGATATAGAAAAAATCGAAAATCTTCCCACCGCCAATAATATACAGTTCAATTTTTACCGTCTGGCCGAAGAACCCGACCATACTTTACGGTTAAAAATTTACACGAATAACCAGATTGTCGCACTTAGTGACTGTCTGCCTATGCTGGAAAATATGGGTCTGCGGGTCATCGAGGAATATGCCTATAACGTCAAAGCCGATGGTCCCAACGCCCCGCGCTGCAGCATTCATAATTTTTATCTGGAAAACCCTAGCGGTGACGCTTTACCGCTCTCAACGATGAAAATGCCGTTGGAAGAGGCCCTCACCGCAATCTGGACAGGCCATGTAGAAAATGACGGCTTTAATAAGCTTGTGATGCTGGCCGGCCTCAGCAGCCGCGAAGTCGTCATTCTGCGGGCCTATAGTAAATATCTGCGGCAATTAGGCATGTCGTTTTCGGAAACGTATATGCAGGATACCCTGACACAGTTTGCCGATATCACAAATGCACTTGTGCGCTTATTTATGCTGCGCTTTGACCCTCAACAGACAAAAGAAAAAGCCCGCGAGGTGATCGTTGAAACGCATCGTCAGGAAATACTCAACCATCTGGATCAGGTAGAAAGTCTGGACCAGGACCGGATGATCCGCAGCTACCTGAATGTCATTATGGCCAGCCTGCGAACCAATTACTTCCAGACAGACGATCATGCCCAACCCAAACCCTATTTAGCCATTAAAATCCGCAGCCGTGATGTACTGGAAGCGCCCCTGCCTAAACCTTATGCGGAAATATTCGTCTATGCCCCCTGGGTGGAAGGCGTACATTTACGCTCAGGGCCGGTGGCGCGTGGCGGCCTGCGGTGGTCAGACCGCAAGGAAGACTTCCGCACAGAAGTCTTGGGACTGGTCAAAGCCCAACAGGTAAAAAATGCCTTGATAGTACCCGTAGGGGCTAAAGGCGGGTTTTTACCAAAAATGCTCCCCAAGACCACAGACCGGGAAGCCTTCATCGCCGAAGGTGTCCGTAGCTATAAAACCTTTATCTCCGGCCTTTTAGACATCACCGATAATATTCAAGACGACAACACCACCCCGCCCGTTGATGTCGTCCGCCATGATGACGATGACCCTTATCTGGTCGTTGCGGCGGATAAGGGAACCGCCACTTTTTCCGACACCGCCAATGATGTCGCGCGCGCTTACGGCTTCTGGATGGATGATGCCTTTGCATCTGGTGGCTCTAATGGATATGACCATAAGAAAATGGGCATTACCGCCCGAGGCGCATGGGTATCCGTACAACGCCATTTCCGCGAAATGGGTATTAATGTCCAAACAGACCCGATCACCGTTGTCGGCGTTGGCGATATGTCAGGGGATGTATTTGGTAATGGCATGTTATGTTCGCCTGCGTTGCGTCTTGTCGCGGCCTTCGATCATCGCGATATCTTTATTGACCCCAACCCTGACCCAAAGGCATCTTACAAAGAACGTAAACGCCTGTTTGATCTGCCGCGATCCAGCTGGCAGGATTATAAATCAGAATTAATTAGTGAAGGCGGCGGCATTTTCAGTCGTAAAGCCAAATCTATCACACTCACCCCGCAAATACGCACTGTGCTGGCTTTAGCGGATGATGTAAAGAATCTCACCCCCCATGAAGTGATACAGGCAATCTTAAAAGCCTCAGTTGATTTATTATGGTTCGGCGGCATTGGTACATATGTCAAAGCCCGTCGCGAAACAAATATGGAAGTCGGTGATCGTGCCAATGATGCCTTACGCGTCAATGCAGATGAATTAAATTGTAAAGTTGTGGGTGAGGGGGCCAATCTTGGCTTTACACAACGCGCGCGTATTGAGTTCTCACTAACACGAGATGGCATTCTCAACACAGATGCCGTCGATAATTCCGCGGGCGTTAACTGTTCTGACGCCGAAGTGAACATCAAAATTCTACTGGAACGGATTGTAAAAGACGGCAAGCTGACCCAGAAACAGCGTGATACATTACTCAGTAGTATGACAGATGATGTCGCCGCATTGGTCTTACAAAATAACTACCAGCAAACACAGGCCATAAGCTTAGATCATGCTGCTAGCCTGAAAGAACTGGATAGCTTTAGTCGTTTTATGGATCTGCTGGTCAAGCGGGACAAGCTCAACCGCGAACTGGAATATCTGCCTAATGACGATGATCTGACCACCCGTGTAGAAAATGATCAGGGCCTCACCCGTTCTGAAGTCTCTGTCCTGCTCGCTTACGCGAAAATGGAACTGCGCGATACCTTAAAAGAAAGCAGCTTGCTACAAGACCCGTATTTTGAAAAATATCTGGTTGATTATTTTCCAGAACGGTTAGGAAAGGATTTCTCTGATGAAATCAAAATGCACCCACTGCGTGAAGAAATTATTTCTACCGTCTTAACCAACAAAGCCATTGACCATGGCGGCATATGCAGCATCCATGAAGAAACTGGCGCATCCCCTGTGGAACTGGCCCGTGCCTTTGCCATTGCTTGGGATGTGTTTGATTTGGGCGCTTTGTGGCAACAAATAGCAGCCCTTGATTACAAGGTGCCCTCTGTTATCCAGAACTTACTGCTTATGGATGTCCGTGATTTTGCCCGCCTGCAAACCATATGGTTTGTGAACCACGTAGGTAACAAAACCCCTATTCAGGATGTCATTGACCGCTTCAAACCCGGTATAGAAATCCTGAGCAAAATGCCCACCGTCGCACAAACCCGTCATCAAGATAGCCTGCAAAATAAAATTGCCATGTATTGTGAGCAATGTGTTGATACAGATTTGGCAACCCATATCGCCAGTCTGGAAATGAGCGGTGCCATTTGCGATATTGTTGAAGTCGCCGCCTTATCGGCTCTGGATGTAGAAGACGTTGCCAAAACTTATTTCAAAATTGGCGATCTGTTAGGATATGACTGGCTACGCGCGCAAACGGAAATTGTTCACACAGCGGACCATTGGGACCGGTTGGCAACAGCCGCCATTATCGGTGACCTGTATGACCAACAACGTATAGTCACCGCACAGGTTATTGAACAATCCGGCGGTCAGAATGGACTTAAGGCAGTGGATCAATGGATTGCCGACAGCAATAATCATATTAGCACCCGCATACATAACGTTATTCAGGAATTCCAGAAGGGTGGCCAGATCAATGTGACCAAATTGGGTTATGCGACACGGCAAATGCGTAATATGATCCCATAAACTGTCAAACACGCCTTTCACAAAAAAACGGCCCATAAAAAGGGCCGTTTTTTCATATTACAAAACATCATTATCTTAATGACGGAAGTGACGCATCCCCGTCATCACCATGGCGAGGCCTTTTTCGTCCGCCGCAGCGATAACTTCGTCATCACGGATGGACCCGCCAGGCTGGATAACGGCAGTCACGCCGGCTTCGGCCGCACTCAGCAAGCCATCAGCAAATGGGAAGAAGGCATCTGACGCCACCACAGACCCTTTGGTCAGCGGCTCACTTAAACCCGCAGCCTCACTGGCATCTTGCGATTTACGTGCCGCAATGCGCGCGGAATCAACGCGGCTCATCTGCCCCGCACCAATACCCACGGTAGCCCCGTCCTTTGCATAAACAATGGCGTTTGACTTCACATGCTTACAAACATTAAAGGCAAACAACAAATCATTGAGTTCCTGCTCTGTTGGCTGACGCTTGGTCACTACTTTCAGCTCCTGTGCGGTAATCTTACCGTTATCGCGGCCCTGCAACAGGTAACCGCCAGCCACAGACTTAATAGTCTGTCCAGCCGCAACAGGATCCGCGAGGCCGCCTGTCAACAGAACCCGCAGGTTTTTCTTTGCCGCAAATAATGCCAGTGCCTCTTCATCCGCCTCCGGTGCAATGACCACTTCAGTAAACAGTTTGGCGATCTCTTCCGCTACCGCTTTATCCATTTTACGGTTCAGGGCAATAATACCACCAAAGGCACTGACCGGATCACAGGTCAAGGCCTTCTTATAGGCCTCCAGCAAACTGGCCCCGCTGGCCACACCGCATGGGTTGGCATGCTTGATAATCGCAACTGCGGCACACTCCGCCGGGTCAAATTCGCTGACTAATTCAAAGGCCGCATCGGTATCATTCAGGTTATTATAGCTTAGCTCTTTCCCCTGAACTTGCCGGGCCGTGGCAATGCCCGGGCGCTTCATCTCAGAAGCCACATAAAAAGCCGCTTCCTGATGCGGGTTCTCACCATAACGCAGCCCCTGCTGCTTCACGGCTGTCACATTCAATCGGTCCGGATAGGTCTGCCCCAGTTGTTGGGCAAACCAGCCGGAAATAGCCGCATCATAACACCCCGTGCGGGCATAGGCCGTTGCCGCCAGACGGCGACGCAATTCTAATGTGGTCGCCCCTTCATTTTCCGTCATGGCTGACTGCACTGCCGTATAATCTTCGGGTTCCACCACAACCGTTACAAAGGCATGGTTTTTCGCCGCTGAACGAATCATTGCCGGACCGCCAATATCAATATTTTCAATACAATCCGCAAAGGCGGCACCCTTTGCCACTGTTTCCTCGAAAGGATATAAATTCACCACCAGCAGATCAATCTGACCAATATTATAGCTTTGCATAGCGGCCTGATGGTCATCCTTGTCACGTAGACCTAAAAGACCGCCATGAATTTTAGGATGTAAGGTTTTCACCCGGCCATCCATCATTTCTGGAAACCCCGTGTAATTGGCCACTTCGATGACCGGAACTCCAGCCTCTGCCAATGTACGGGCCGATCCACCCGTAGATAAGATTTCCACGCCTTTGTCATGCAGGAATTGACCAAATTCAACGAGGCCCGCTTTATCGGACACGGAAAGCAAGGCACGCTTGATAGGACGCAAGGTCAGATCTGACATAATAATATCCTCAGTCAATCAATAATCTGTCATGTAATGGTGTCTATGAAGGGCGGTGGTACTGGATCAGCGGGCGAAGTGCAACCCCTTTTACATTTGCCGGGTGCCAATCTTCCTTTACCGTCAGGGCAGGCCATAGATATTAATCCTGATCTTGTCTCACAAAGGACCATTGAAGCGCGACGTCTTCACCGTCCACATACCCCGTAACCATAATCTGTAACGCCCGTTGATAAGGGGCTCCGTCACCAAAATATAGGCTTTCTTCCACGGCCATTTCACCGCCTCGCGCCCGAAACGACCACTCTTGACCAGATGGTAGACGCAGTGTGACCATATCTTTTCCTGAGTGTAAGGTCGCCACCACTTCGGGATGCAAATGGAAACGTAAATCATAAGGAAGCCGCGGCTGTCCTGCTGACATTTTTTGTCTTTCCAGCCGGTCCTCACCACGAATATCATGACCGTCCGCCGACATATAAAGTCGGCGATGATGAATCAGGCCATAACGTCCATCATAACCGTTATGGCTTGCTTCCACGAGCAGATGACCGTCCTGCTCATGACGGCTTGACGTCACGATTGTTGGCCCTTCCCCAATCAAACCGCTTTCTAACAGTTCGCTGGAATTACGGTTATTAATCACCAGCGAAGAATGCGCCGCAGTTGAGCGGGACATCCTGTTCAACTCTCCCCGCGGGTCATCCGCAAAAGAGGGAACGGCACCACAATTAACAATGATACGCTCCGACGCCGTAGATAATTCAAAAGACAGCGTTCCCGCATGGCTATGCTCGCTAATATCATGAGGTGCCGGCGGGCCACAATCCATAATTAATGTCACGCCGCCGCGCTCCAGACGTTGGAACCCGCTTTGTTCCGCAGACATAAGTGGGGCAGCGATTGCATCAGCGACTTTGATAATTTCTTTGATTGGCGTCTCATCCAGGACCACGCCACCATTAAATAACGCAAGTCTTCCGTCGCCATGGGTCATGCCCATCAAAAAGGGCAGCATGTCTGTAAGGGTCTGGGCCAGAAAGGCTGGTGGTTCAAGGCCCCTGTCTTCATAGGCACGTTGCAACGCGACCAGCCCTTTATAAATTTGGTGTTGGTCCAAAGGGCTTCGCGATAATACCCCGCCATCTGTAAGAATTTGTTCTTTTAACGCCCGTGCAAGCAGAACTTGCCCACGTTGCAACCATGCCTCCCCATGAGGAAGGAATAATCCTGCAAAACATAATCCGATCAGCGCAAGCGGTAAAACCGGTGAGGATGGCAACAAATGTACACAACGTGCCAAATGGCGACTTTGTCGGGCCAGGGCATTGATAACCGCGCTGCGATAAACCAGATCATTGGTATCGAGGATCAGCGGGGCATGCGATAGCCAGAACGTGATCCGCTGGCCTAAAACATCCGGGCGCCAGGCCTCTTCATGCCACTGGTCATAGGCACTGAGCCATGATTTCACCAGAGCTTCCGCACATTTACGAACAGCCTTACGATCCCCCACTTCATCCAAATCCCGTAGCCATGCAAAACTGTGCAGAAACGGCCACCACCGCGCTGGCATATCCGGGCTAGTCCATAACTGATCTGTCGGCCATTGTCCGGTATCGCTTTGCGGATTTTTCAGTAAATGCCCTGCCGCAAAAAAACGTCCCACCAATATATGCTGCCCGGCGACCACATTACCCGGCCAGGGGTCTTGTAATGTACCCAATAGACGTAAAGGATGACGGCCCCGCAATTGGTAATCATAAAGGCGGCTCCCGTAACGGGCCCCATGAATGACATCCTTCGCCTTACGCCGCAACTTATGAGACAACGGCCGCGGCGTCTGCCGGGTAAGTTGGGGCATAATGGGTCAGGCTCCTATCGCAAAATACAGCCGCCGCCGTCATGATCGGTCAGGCTGGAAATCAGTGGCGATGGTAGCACAGGAAAGTCGTAGTGCAGAACTGCTTTTTACTATCCGTTCGCAAAAGAACGTACAAGCAAACCAAGGAACTTGTCAGCAGCTCTCTAGACCCGCAAAGCTTCTATATTCTGCACATACTGTGTTGGACCACCTTTAAAACTTGCGGTGCCGGCGACCAGCACATCAGCCCCGGCGGCAACTGCTTCTTTCGCCGTTTGTGCATTAATACCCCCATCCACCTGAAGATCAATATCACGACCGGACGCATCGATCATTTTTCGCAAATGTTTGATTTTAGCCAATTGACTATGGATAAATTTCTGGCCACCAAAACCGGGATTAACACTCATCACCAATACAAGGTCAACTAAATCCATCACATTATCCACAACCTCAACAGGTGTACCGGGATTCAGGGAAATGCCTGCCTTTTTCCCCAGTGATTTAATAAATTGTAATGTGCGGTGGAAATGCGGTCCGGCTTCGGGATGAATAGTGATGATATCCGCGCCAGCCTCAGCAAACGCCGTAACATAAGGATCCACCGGTGAAATCATAAGATGAACATCAAAAATTTTATTGGAATGGGGACGAAGTGCCTTTACCACAGCTGGCCCGATCGTCAAATTTGGCACAAAGTGCCCATCCATCACATCCACATGGATATAGTCTGCGCCCGCCGCACTGATCGCTGCAACTTCTTCACCCAGACAGGCAAAATCAGCAGATAAAATAGACGGGGCTATTTTGGTCGGTTGTTGCATCTTTTTTATCCTTCACATTACAGTGCCGTGATGGCCTAGACTTTTACGGAGACAACCACCGTCATTACACATCACACATCCGTTTTGACCAAACGCGCCATATAAAACCCATCCATTCCACCGCTTGCCACGTCAGAAGGATTATAATGGGGCAACGTCATCACATCCCCCTCCGCCGTTATGGCATGCGGCATGTCAAATAGCTCATCAGCCGTGATTTCTTTTCGTTTTACCTCTGAGGTCCGATCAAGTAAAGCCTCCACTTGATAAAGACCTTCTGTATGTTGCAGAGAACAGACACAATAAATCAACACGCCGCCCGGCGCCAACATTTCCACCGCTGCCGCCAGTAAACGTGCCTGTACTTCTGCTAAATATTCCACATCATCATAACTTTTGGTCCAGGCCACATCCGGATGCCGGCGCAATGTACCTGTAGTAGAACAGGGGGCATCCAGCAAAATATAAGGGTAAGGAGATGCGGGGACATATTCTTCTGCATTTGACGTCACAACGTCAGCACTCAGGCCCAAACGTTCTAAATTCTGGCGTAATCGGCGCAAACGTTTAGGGGATACATCAACCGCTGTTACCTGATGGCCCATGGCAGCGGCCTGTGCCGTTTTCCCCCCGGGGGCCGCACATAAATCCAAAACCCGCGCCCGCGGCGGTGCCGCCATTAAACGGACTGGCAAAGAAGCAGCGAAATCCTGTACCCACCAACTGCCATAATCATAGCCCGGCATATCTTCAATGCGCCCACGCGCCTGTAATATTCGCACCCCACCACCTGGCAAAGCGATGCCATCCAATGCGCTAACCCATTGTGTGGTCTGTTCTTCTGGCTTAAGACTGATATCCAGGGGCGGATCCCGCAGAATGGCCATGGCCATGTCATGACACTGTTCCGTCCCAAACTGTTCCTGCCAACTTTCACAAAGCCAATCAGGGAGATTGAAAAGTGGACTGGCAAATCGCCCTAATAAATCTTCTCGTTCCCGGTCAATCCGGCGCAGTACACCATTAACCAGCCCCGTCATCCCGCGGCCTTCTGTGCGGCCCAATTGCCCGGTCATTTCAACAGCCGCATTCACCGCCGCATGGGCTGGAGTATCCATAAATAGCAGCTGCGCGATGGCCAAACGTAAAATATGCCTTAACCGGCGTTGCGCCGGAGGAAGGCCCTTCTTAAGGCGATACTCTAAAATAGCATCAATCTGACCTAAATGACGCAGACACGTTGTCCCTAACTGCCGCACAAAGGCACGATCACGATGTGAGGTCGGGTCCTCTAATTGCTGACACGCCATATCAAATGCATCTACCAGCACCCGGCGGCGATCCAGTACATTTTCAAGCATCTGAACAGCAACTCCGCGGGCGGATAAAGTCTTCACCCTGCCTTTAGCCATATCGCTATATCCTATACACGATCATCCCGCAGACATCCGGTCAATGATCCAATATTTGTTTCCTGAAATTGGCAGTAACATAGCTTCTGCATGTAAACCAGTTTAATTCGTTCTCACCACAACGATCCATAGGCCTTATTTTTCGGCGGATCAATCGCTGGCATTCGTCCGGTCATTCAAATGAGGCGTCCGAATTTCGCCTGGAGCCACTATTCGGCACAGATCCTTTTGACGCACGCGCCTTACTGGTCTGGTCTTTCCCCAAAGTTGTATGAGACGATTTTGTTGAGAACAGGTCTTTTTCGTCTGGCCTAACGCCCATGAGATCCTGCATCGCCATAAGGCGCGCAATACGATTATCCATATTCGGATGGGTTGAGAAAAGATGATCTACCCCACCCTTGTGCAAAGGATTGACAATAAACAAATGCGCTGTGGCCGGGTTATTTTCCGCCGCCTGATTATCTATCGTCATTGCCCCCTGTTGTAATTTCTGCAGAGCCGACGCCAACGGCCGGGGATCACGGCAAATCTCTGCGCCAACACGATCCGCTTCATATTCACGGCTGCGGCTAATGGCCATCTGGACCAACATCGCGGCAACAGGCGCCAGAAGCATCACCAGCAATGTCCCTATAATACCTAAGGGATTATTGCGGTTATTACCGAAAAACAATGCAAAATTGGCCAGCATTCCAATGGCCCCTGCTATGGTTGCGGTGATGGTCATTATTAATGTGTCACGATTTTTGATATGGGCCAGCTCATGCGCCGTCACGCCTGCGACTTCTGTACTGGATAATTGTGCCAACAGTCCCGTCGTAGCCGCCACGGCGGCATTGTCTGGATTACGCCCTGTAGCAAAAGCATTCGGCTGGGGATTGTCCATAATATAAACTTTTGGCATCGGTAGGTCAGCCTGCTGTGCTAAACGCTGTACCATCTTATACAATTCCGGGGCCTGCTCTGGCCCCACTTCACGCGCCCCATACATGGACAATACCAACCTGTCAGACTGCCAGTAGGTAAACAAATTCATAGCCCCGGCCACCACCAAAGCCAGCAACAGGCCCCCTTCGCCCCCTAACAGATATCCGATAGCCAGAAATAATCCTGTCATTGCCGCCAATAACAATGCCGTTCTCATATATCCCATGACCGTTAATTCCTATGTTCGTTTACATGTGTTTGCATGGCGTCCTCAAAACGCGCTAATTGCAACCCATGACCAAAAGCACTAATTTATAAGTATTGCCAGCCCACAATCCTGTTTATATCCATGTTTATAACATGTAGCGCAACGATGGCGTACCTCAAGTAAAATAAGGAACGAGTGATAAAAGAATGACCCCCTCAATAAACAATGATACGGAGACTTCTGCGAAGGATACAGAGCTCAAAGACAATGAGCGTGATGTTGCCAACAAAGCACCTGAAACACAAAAAAAAGAAATAGGCGGGCGTGAAGGGCCAGAACCCACCCGTTATGGTGATTGGGAAAACAACGGCATCGCATCAGATTTTTAACCCCAATGGTGGAGACGAAAATCCTTCTTCCATGGAACAATAGAGCAAAAATAGCACAGGCATGAATATCCTTGTGGCATATGAAACATATCTGCGACTGGGTATTTTCTTTGGGCTTTTGTTGCTCCTCACAATCATGGAAGCTCTTTGGCCACAACACCAGCGTCATGAAAGCCGTGCAAAACGGTGGACAGCTAATCTGGGTCTCTCCCTCACCAATAGCGCCTCTCTTGTCGCCCTGCCCGTACTCGCTAGTGGGGCGGCCTTGTGGGCGCAACAAGTGCATATCGGCATTTTTCATGTCTATCCCCTGCCACAGTGGCTTGAATTCTGTCTCACTCTTTTACTTTTGGATCTCGCCATATTCTTACAACATATGGCCTTCCATTATGTCCCGTGGCTTTGGCGTATACACAAAGTACACCATAGTGATCTGGATCTGGACGCAACCAGTGGTGTTCGCTTCCATCCCGTAGAAATCATCATCTCTATGTTGTATAAGATAACTATTGTCATCGCCTTAGGAGCGGATCCGATTATCGTTATCCTCTTTGAAATCCTCCTTAACGGGTTCAGTCTATTCACCCACAGCAATCTTTTTCTACCGGTACGCTGCGATAAGGTCCTACAATGGGTACTGGTGACACCACATATGCACCGTATTCATCATTCCCCCCACCAGCACAAAACCAACAGCAATTTTGGTTTCACTCTTTCCTTGTGGGACCGCCTTTTTCATCAATATCACCGCACGGATTATGACAGTGCACAAAAACCCAAAATCACTCTAGGGCTTGCGGAATATCGCGAAGCCCCTAGACTAGGTATTTTACAGCTCTTATTTATGCCTTTTAGAACCACGTCCCGATGAAAACGCTTTACCTGCTGCGCCATGCAAAATCTAGCTGGGATATTGAGAACCAGCCCGACCTTGAACGCCCCTTGAACAAGCGCGGCCGGAAAAATGCAATTTCGATCGGCAAGTATATGCGTTTTCATGATTTACAACCGCAACTCATATTGTGTTCGCCCGCCCAGCGTTGTCGTGAAACCGTAGATCTCATCCACGCCCATTTAGGAACCCCACCTATTCTGCAAGAGCCGTATCTCTATTCAGAAGGCAAAAACGAGGTTCTACAACATATTATGCAAACAAAATCTGAGATCGACCACCTCATGGTCGTTGGACATAATCCCACTACTGCCGATCTGGCCTTAATGCTGACCAATGGTGCCAACCCGGTACTGCGTGAAGAAATGATGGCGAAATACCCCACTGGTACGCTTGCCGTCATTAAATATGACTGCCCCCACTGGGACGAGCTTCAACCTTATGAAGGCTATCTCCAACGGTTGATAAAGCCACGGCTACTTCCCTGATGTTCTTTTACACCGGCTTTAAGATCGTATTTAAACATCATAAAATACAAACAAGCAGATTTAGAAGATTGATAACCTTATTCATGCTAAACTTTCTTCCAGATTAGCAATAAACCTGACGGGGCCTATGCAGGAAAAAGAAATACGTCTGGCATTAGTCTGTTTTGGCGGGGTATCGCTAGCCGTCTATATGCACGGCGTCACAAAAGAAATCCTTAAACTTGCTCGCGCCTCAAAGTCATTTCATGCCCATAACGATCTTCGCGCGCGGCTGAACTGCAAATATAATGAGGGCACGCGTGAGGGCATCACAGATACCGCCGACACGGAAACGCTCTATTTTGAGATACTGCAACGACTAGGTGATGAACTATCCCTAAAAGTTATTACGGATGTCATCGCAGGGGCGTCTGCGGGGGGCATGAACTCTATCTTTCTGGGACGAGCATTAGCCCATGATTTGAACTATGACCATCTCACCACGCTTTGGTTAGAGCAGGCCGATGTCAGCCGCCTGATCGGTGATACGTCCCCCACTAGCCGCTGGGAACGTTTTGTCACCCGCCCTTTAGTCAATATACTCTCCAATCGATATTTAGCGCAGGCCCAACTTCGTCAAAGCGTTAAAGAAAAACTTCCCGGCCTTTTAAGCCTCAGAAAACTCGCCCCCCCCTTTGATGGCAAACATGTCTCAAAACTGGTTTATCAGGGGCTGGCACAAATGGGGCACCACGACCCGACCCATTCCCTGCTGCCGCGTGGACACCGCCTAGACCTATTTGTTACGGTGACAGACTACTATGGTTTTCTGCGCCGCATACCCATACATGACCCCGCAGTAATTGAAGAGCGCGAGCATCGCCATAACCTGAAATTTAGCTATCTCACCCCATCCGGACCACAGACAGACGAACACTATATAAGCGGCAACTACAGTGATTTTAGTCGTGATCACATACCCGGCCTTACATTTGCCGCACGGGCAACATCTTCCATTCCTGGGGCATTTCCCCCCGTACAAATTCGCGAAATTGACGAATTACTACATGACCTTGGGCATCATTGGACAACACGCGAACATTTCATCCAGAATAATTTCCAGGACTATCTGCAGTCCGGACTGAACCCGGAACTCACCTCTTTTCTGGATGGTAGTATATTGAATAACAAACCCTTCGATCAGGCAATTAAAGCCATCATGGACCGCCCTGCCTACCGCGCCGTTGATCGTCGTTTGATTTATATTGAACCGAACCCCAAAGACAGGCCACCGCCCCCATCCGGACAAGCACCAAGCCTTTGGGCAACATTACGCGGCGCCATGACGGATCTTCCCCTAAATGAGCCCATGTATGATGATATGGCTGATGTACAGGCCTTAAATCAAAGAGTCCGCACGATCAAAGCTGTCATTGAATCAATTAAACCCAGAGTCCGTTCACTCGTAACCGAAGTATCACCCGGCCATAATAGCAATACCAGCCACGAGGATATTCGTAACTGGCGCGAAATCGCAAGTGCCCGTGCCACACGTGAGGCAGGTTTTTCTTATGAAGCCTATGCCCGCTTAAAAATCCGAACCGTTTTGTCATATCTGACACGGCTACTCAGTCAATTGGGAATCACACCAGCCCAAAAGAGAGTCTTATTTTCCGCATTGCAACTTTGGGCATATCGTGATGGCCTGTCCCAGGCAACGCTTTACAGCGGCCTGCCCGATCCCTCCACCAGTGCCGAAGGCTTGCTACAGTGGGCTAAAAATTTAATGCGTAGTCCGTCATCACAGCCATTACCAGCTTGGGCGATGTTCTTACATCATTTTGATATTTTATTTTTGCGACGCCGCGTACATTTTTTAATTCAGTCTATCAACGATCATTACGATCATGACAATCATGATACAGACCGTCTCGATCGCCTGAAAACTGCGCTATATCAACAAATATCACAGCTGGAGGAACGCAATAAGATTGCCTGCCTCAACCCGTCCCAAAAACAAAAAATACAGCATGCTTTAAAAGATGTGCTAAGCCTACCTTTTGACGATCAAGATCACCCCGATTGCCCCCATTTTCACAAAGCCCATGATGCTCTGCAAATTATTATGACTGAATTAAGCGCGGCCTTGCAATTGGATCAATCGCGCCAGGCAACCGACAAACTGATGGCGAATCTCTATAAAGAAGAATGGAATCCAAAAATTCGCGAAAACTTACTGACCAGCTATTTGGGTTTCGCCTTCTGGGATGTCATTACTTTCGCTATTATGGGCAGTAAAGAGCAAGGTGAGTTTAATGAAATTCGCATAAACCGCATCAGCCCAAAAGATAGCTGTCTACTAGGAAGTGACCCTAATGCCAGTTTACCGCTAAAAGGCGTCGCGATGAAAAACTTCGGGGCATTTTTCAATCGTCGTGATCGTGAAAATGATTATCTCTGGGGGCGATTAAACGGGGCTGAACGTCTGATTGATATTATATATTCCGAGGCCCAAGCGGCCAAATTAGATCATCGGTTCAATCTGATGGCCTTAAAGAAAAAAGCTTTTCACCTTATTCTCGATACCGAAGAAGACAATATGGACCGAAGTGATAACCTGATCTCGCGCCTGCGTCAGCGTATCCAGACACTCTGATCTATACAGAAAAAGATTCTCCACACCCGCAAAGGCTTTTGGCATTGGGATTCGTGAAGGTAAAACCTGTCTGAAACTGGTCTTCAACAAAGTCCATTCGTGTCCCCAACAGATAGAGCAAGGACTGCCCATCCACATAAAGACGCACACCCTTGTCTTCAACCATTTCATCGCCTGGCTGTGGTTCATCGACATAGTCAACGGTATATGCCAATCCGGAACATCCCCGCGTCGACGTCCCTAAACGCACACCCAATGATGGCTGACCGCGCTTCTCCAGCAGTTCCTTAATCCGCTCTGCTGCCGCCTCTGTGATTTCAACAACCTGTTGCGCCATTTTTAACCTCACGTCCCTTATCGTCTTACCCGCCAGACTTACGCTGGCAATAAACTACGTGGCTTCTACATAAAGCCCATTTCCAAACGGGCAGCTTCGCTCATCATGGTCATATCCCATGGTGGGCTCCAAACCAAATTGACCTTCACATCATTGACCCCTGCGGCATCCCTGACCCGCATCTCTACTTCCCCGGGCATGGTTTCAGCCACAGGACAATGCGGCGTGGTGAGTGTCATCGTGATATCAACATTCGCATCATCATCTACATCAACCGCATAAATCAGCCCCAATTCATAAATATTAACCGGTATTTCCGGATCATAAATTTCCTGAAGAATATCTATGGCCCGCATTTTCACTGTTTGCCGTTCATCTTCCGACAATGGGCCCGCCGAACTACGTGTTGGTGCTACTGATGACGCAGAAGTCGTTTCTGCAGAGAACGTAGCGGTCTCCTGCGCCGTATTGCGATCCTGATGTACAGGTGATGGAGTTATGTTGTTTTCCACCTCATCATCCTTATTTTCTGCGCTCTTATCCGCTTTTGACGATGACAAAAAAGACTCTAAAAATTTCATTGTTCTGCTCTTTATGCAAAAATATTTTTCACCTTTTGCAGCCCGGCTACAAGGTTATCCACATCGGTTTTTGTATTATAAAGCCCGAAAGACGCCCGCGCAGTTGCCGGTACATCATAAAAATCCATCAACGGCTGTGCACAATGGTGACCGGCACGAATAGCGATGCCATTTTGATCCAAAATCGTTCCGATATCATGCGGATGCGCGCAGTCCATTGTAAAAGAAACAATGCCCGACTTTTCCTGCGCCGTCCCTACAAGTTTCAATCCCTCTATTTCAGACATGGCCTGTTGCGCATACGACAGTAAGTCGGCCTCATGACGCGCAATCCGGTCTATCCCCACACCACTTACATAGTCCAATGCTGTTGCCAGTCCAATACCACCTGCAATATTCGGTGTCCCGGCCTCAAATTTGAAAGGTAAAGTATTATATTCCGTTTTCTCAAAAGTCACCGAACGGATCATTTCCCCGCCGCCATGGTAAGGGGGCATAGCATCAAGCAACTCTTGCTTACCATATAAAATGCCGACACCTGTCGGGCCGTATATCTTATGCCCTGAGAAAACATAAAAATCCGCATCCAGATCCTGAACATCGACGCGCGTATGCGGCAAAGCCTGGCAACCATCGACCAGAACCTTTGCCCCCACCTTATGGGCCGCGGCGATAATTTTCTTGATCGGCGTTATCGTCCCCAGCGCATTAGATACATGGGTAATCGCCACAAGCTTTGTTTTCTCAGACAACAATTTTTCGTATTCGTCAAAAAGAAAATTACCTTCGCGATCAATGGGACTGACCCGCAAGATTAGCCCTTTTTCATCCCTCAACATCTGCCACGGCACGATATTGGAATGGTGTTCCATTTGTGACAACACAACCTCATCACCTGCAGTCAGATACTGCCGACCATAAGTCTGTGCCACTAAATTAATGGCCTCCGTTGCGCCGCGAACAAAAATCACTTCATTGCTGTGCGCTGCATTTATAAAGTCACGTATCGTTTCCCGCGCATGTTCATATTTTTCGGTTGCAAGTTGGCTTAGATAATAAACGCCACGGTGAATATTCGCATATTCATGACTATAGAATTGTTGCAACGTATCAATAACCGCTTGGGGTTTCTGGGCACTGGCCGCACTATCCAGAAATGTCAGTGTTTTGCCATAGACATCTGTATCAAAAATAGGGAAGTCTTTGCGCAAAGCAGACATTTCTTCTGGCGAGAAGATCACATCACGGCCGCTCTGCATAGCCTGGAAGGTCATGTTCTTTCCTTCCCATCAGCCTCTGCCGTCAGCGGTGAGGCCGTATGCGATGCCATCCATGATCTTACGCGTAGCTGCATAAAATCTAACAATTCTGCATCCAGTCCTTCTTCCAGAACCTCTGCAATAAATGCTTCTACCAACAGCTGTTCCGCTGCGTCTGCGTCCAAACCGCGTGAACGCAGATAAAACAGCATATCTTTATCTAATTCACCGACTGTGGATCCGTGACTACATTTCACATCATCCGCATAGATTTTTAGCTCAGGCTTGCTATTCACTTCGGCTGAACGGTCTAATAGCATGTTATTGTTAGCTTGGTTTGCATTTGTCAGCTGTGCATCCGGAGCCACAATCACACGCCCCTGAAAGGCAGCTTTCGCCCCTTTATCTAGGACACCACGAAAGATTTGGTCGCTATTACAGTGCCCTACCTTATGGTCCATCACCGTCAACATATCATGACTTTGGCCTTCCGCTCCTAGATAGGCACCATACAATGCCACTTCCGCTTCCATGCCATTAAACGTTAAGAACTGACTCTGCCGCGATAATTGCCCACCCAACGTCAACCAAAAAGCTTTTAATGACGCGCGTGCGGCTAATTGGACGTCGCCTTCTGCCACATAAACGGCCTTTGCCCCTTCTTCCTGAAGGACCGTCCGCTCCAGAACGGCATCTTCTCCCAAGGTGCAATCCGTTACAAAATTGCTCCAATAGGTCCCAGTGTCCACGCCTATATGCTGCTCTAGGAGCCTTAACTGGCTGTTCTTTCCTAATGAAATCACATTACGTAATTGTGTTGAATGACCCACAACCGCAGACGTAGAAATATATGTGACTTGTATAGGCCGGGAAACTGTTGTGTCCGCTGCGACCTCCAAAACAAAGCCGTCCGTCATCAGCGCTGCATTGACGCTTCGCAAGCCGCGTCCTTGTGCCTGTTCATTGGTTTTCAGCCGCCCTTCTAGACGGTTATCGCCTGCGGCCAAGGCTGAAGCCAGAGACGTTAACGTCACCCCGTCTTCCAAATCTCCTGCCTGCGACAAAGCCGTATTAAAGTGACCATCCACAAAGACCAACTGCACCGCCCCCTCTAGCGGAACGGACTGTGCCAAAAAGGACTCTGCTTCAGCATGTCGATCTGTCGTCTTCACCGGAACGAAGACCGCATTCGCTAAGGCGGAAAGGCCGGAGTATTTCCATTCTTCAACTTTTTGTGTCGGAAATCCCGTTGCCATAAAATCGGCAAAGGCTCGCGCCCGAAGTTCCGGCACGCCCGGCAGCCCATCCGCCAGCGAGGCAAAAGCCTGCTGATAACCGTCATTCTGGTAATAAATCTGTTTTGCCATTTTTATTCACCAATACCCCTAGGCCGCATCGTCGGCTATACCAAGGCCTGCATAACCTTCGGCTTCTAGCTGCAAGGCTAATTCTTTGCCCCCAGATTTAACAATACGCCCATCGGCCAGGACATGCACATGATCCGGGACAACATAATCCAATAATCGCTGATAATGAGTAATGACCAAAATCGCTTTATCGGGCGCCCGCAGACGATTGATCCCATCAGCAACAATTTTCAGCGCATCAATATCCAGGCCAGAATCTGTTTCATCCAAAATTGCCAGACACGGGTCCAATACTGCCATCTGCACCATTTCATTACGCTTTTTCTCACCGCCGGAGAAGCCTACGTTAACTGGCCGCTTTAGCATTTCGGGATCCATTTTCAATTCAGCAGCTTTCGACCTAACCAATTTTAAGAGATCCACCGCCGTCATTTCATCTTCACCACGGTATTTACGAATTGAATTCACCGCTGTTTTCAGGAAATTCATGTTTGAAACGCCCGGAATTTCGACAGGATATTGAAACCCCAGGAAGACGCCTTCGCCCGCACGCTCATCCGCTTCCAGGTCCAACAAGTCTTTACCGTTTAAGGTGGCTGTTCCTTCAGTCACTTCATATCCTTCGCGCCCGGAAAGCGCATAAGACAATGTGCTTTTTCCTGCACCGTTCGGTCCCATAATCGCATGTACCTCGCCGGCCCTCAGGGACAAGTCCAATCCTTTCAGGATCTCTTTATCCCCGACATTTACATGAAGATTTTTAATTTCTAACATTCTACTTCCTTCACTTAACCGACACTGCCTTCAAGGCTAATACCCAAGAGTTTCTGCGCTTCTACCGCAAATTCCATTGGTAAATGCTGCATCACATCACGACAAAAACCATTCACGATCAATGCGACAGCCTCTTCAGTATTCAAGCCGCGCTGTAAACAATAAAAAAGCTGGTCTTCACTAATTTTTGAGGTCGTCGCCTCATGTTCAATCTGGGCCGTAGGATTCTTAACTTCGATATAGGGCACCGTATGCGCCCCACATTGGTCACCCAGTAACAAGCTATCACATTGGGTGAAATTACGCGCATCGTCCGCCCCGCCCAGTACCTTTACCAGGCCGCGGTAAGTATTTTGTCCATGGCCGGCAGAAATACCCTTGGAAATAATCGTACTGCTCGTGTTTTTGCCGATATGGATCATCTTTGTCCCTGTATCGGCCTGCTGGTAATTATTTGATATGGCAACAGAATAAAACTCACCGACAGAATTATCCCCCTGCAGAATACAGCTTGGATATTTCCAGGTTACAGATGATCCCGTTTCCACCTGTGTCCATGACACTTTGGAATTTACACCACGGCAGGCAGCTCTCTTCGTCACGAAGTTATAAATACCGCCTTTCCCGTCCTTATCACCGGGATACCAGTTTTGTACTGTGGAATATTTTATTTCTGCATCGTCCATAATGACCAGTTCAACTACCGCTGCATGTAACTGGTTTTCATCACGCATCGGCGCCGTACAGCCTTCCAGATAACTTACATAGGACTCGTCATCCGCAATAATCAATGTACGTTCGAACTGCCCGGTATTTGCTTCATTAATGCGGAAATACGTGCTCAACTCCATAGGACAACGCACCCCTTTGGGAATGTAGACAAACGTCCCATCGGAAAAGACCGCACTGTTTAACGCCGCATAAAAGTTATCCTGAACAGGAACAACAGAACCCAAATATTTGCGCATCAAATCTGGGTATTCGCGTGCGGCTTCCGAAATGGAGCAAAAAATCACCCCGGCTTCTTGGAGCGTCTCCCGGAAGGTCGTGGCCACGGATACGCTATCAAACACCACATCAACCGCCACACCAGACAACACCTTTTGTTCATCCAGCGATATCCCTAACTTCTCATAGGTCGCTAATAATTCAGGATCGACTTCATCCAGACTTTTTGGCCGGTCTTCCTGACTTTTTGGGGCGGCATAATAATAAATATCCTGAAAATCAATTTTTGGATAATTCACCATCGCCCAATCAGGCTCGCCTTCTTCGGCGGCCAAACTTTGCCAATAGGCGAACGCCTTTAGTCGCCATTCCAACAGCCATTCCGGCTCTTCTTTCTTCGCCGAAATAAAACGAATGGTGTCCTCCGAAAGACCTTTCGGTGCCTTTTCTGTCTCGATATCGGTGATAAATCCATATTTGTAATCACCTGTGGCCTCTTCGACCTGCCTTTCTGCCTCAATTGTCGCTGCCATTCACTGGCTCCTTCTGACATAAACGTCACACGCTGACTTTAAATTCTGCGCTGCCCGCAAGCTCTTGTTCATTAACCCACAGGCTCTCTCTCATTAAAATGGTTGTGATTCCTTGCCTTCTGCCTTTTGTGATGCGGCAAAGAAGTCAGGAACAGACGGCACCAGATCCGCCAGAGACACACTATTCAGTGCGTCTTCCACTGCTGTATTGATTTTATTCCAATGCTGTCGGGCATGGCATCCACTTTCAAGACCACATTCGCCGACCCCGTCTTCCAGACAATTTGTCAATGCCACCGGCCCATCCACAACCTGTATGATGTCAGAGACGGTCACACTGGCCCGGTCCTGTGCCAGTGTGAAACCACCACGTGTTCCACGGTGTGACATTAATAATTGTCCGCGCACCATTGCCCCTAACACCTTACTGACTGTGGGTAAGGGGATATGCGTTTCGTCTGCCAAATCCGCGGCGCTGTGTACAGTCTCAGGGCGAATGGCAATATGCGTCATTAAAACAACAGCATAATCAGCCATATTAGACAGCTTTATCATCGTCACCCTTTCTTCGCATCAATCACAAACATATTGTTAGACACCTGCCACACTCAAAATACGCTCACGCGATGTCATAACTGAACTATGCCCATAAAATTGTAAAATACAGCGTTTATCTCTGTGTCATTTAACCCTAGACCGCACAAAACCTGATCATATTCATCACACGGCTATGCTCAGTTATTGGGGCTAATAACCATGTATAGACACGGCTTTTTTGCCAGTTAGATTAATTCAGACTGAATTAGTATACTTTACATGGAGATGTCGACGGATTTTGTCAACCGGAATCAGGACAAATATGGTCTTTTATTGCTGAAATGTGCAGAAAGCACCCATAACACGTAAAAAAACCAAACACATTGAAAGCTGACTTTTTATATCAGCACCTTAAATAATAGCCCGGACGGTCAAAGGCCCCTATGGGACAGCCGGTGACATAGATCATCTAATTGATCTAGGCTCTGATAATGTATAGTCACAGTACCGCTTTCATCCGGCTGGAAATTCACCGCAACGCGCAAACCTGTTGCTGCGGATAGGTCCGCTTCCAGCGCAAGAGTATCAGCGTCTTTCTGGGTACCGTCCTGACCAGCTTTTACAGCTTTTTTCACACGTGCCCGGCTCTCATGCTCTTCTGTATTTGCCGTATTTCTTTTATCCTGACGGGCCGCCAGTTCCGTTTGCCGCACGCTAAGACCCTTTTGCAACACGGTTTCTGCCAGAAGGTCAGGATGATCTGCCGTAATCAAGGCCCGGGCATGTCCCATTGTCAATTGACCATCCGCAACAAAATTTTGCACTTTTTCCGGTAAATTTAACAATCGCAAAATATTGGCAATATGGCTCCGGCTCTTACCTATAATTTGGGCCAGTTGCTCCTGCGTATGATCAAACTCTTCCATCAAACGATGGTAACCCTTGGCCTCTTCAATAGGATTAAGGTCATGGCGTTGAATATTTTCAATCAGCGCGACTTCAAGGGTTTCTTTATCGTCCAGCTCTTTAATTACAATAGGAACCTGATGAAGCTGCGCCTCTTGTGCCGCCCGCCAACGGCGCTCCCCCGCGATGATTTCATATTGATCGGCATTATTCGCATCTGGACGGACCAAAATAGGTTGGAGGATACCTTTTTCCCGCACCGAATTGACTAATTCCCGTGCCTTATCATCATTAAAATTTACCCTGGGCTGATAACGATTGGGACGTAACATTTCAATCGGCACGACCTGCGGCGTAGCGCGTGATGGCGATGTTACGCTTTCATCACCCGTCTGCGCTTCCGCAACGGTGGCGGACACCGCTTTATTCTCACCTAATAATGCTGACAGGCCTCTGCCTAATCCTTGTTTTTTCGCCATCTTTGGTTCTCTTTAGCTTTCATTTTCCTGTCCAGGTACAAAGCCAACTTTTTGTTGAAAGTTAAACTTAAGCCACTTTGCGCTCCGAATCCCGCTTCAGCATTTCTGTTGCTAAACGTATATAAGCCTGGCTACCTGGGCATTTATGGTCATATAACAACGCTGGCTTTCCGTGTGACGGTGCCTCAGAAATCCTGACATTACGGGGAATGACTGTTGTATAAACTTTGTCACCTAAATAGCCGCGGACATCATTAGCAACCTGACCAGATAAATTGTTACGGCCATCAAACATTGTTAAAACAATGCCTTCAATAGTTAAGGAAGGATTAAAGTTGGCCTGAACAGTTTCAATGGTTTGCATCAACAGTGATAAGCCCTCCAAAGCAAAAAATTCGCATTGTAATGGCACCAGCACAGAATCTGCTGCCACCAGGGCATTTAACGTCAATAGATTCAAAGACGGGGGGCAATCAATTAAGATATAGTCTAATTTCTCAATAAACTCTTCTTCCAAGGCCCTTTTTAGATGGTAACAGCGCGTCTCGCTATTGACCAATTCTACTTCGGCGCCCGTTAGGTCTACCTTTGACGGGACGAGAAACAAACCCGGCACTAACGTTTCCCTTAACGTGTCCGCGAGCCTTGCTTCACCGATCAACAATTCATAAGACGATAAATCACGATCTTGCCGATCAATACCAAAGCCGGTCGTCGCATTACCCTGCGGGTCCAAATCAATCAACATTAACTGCTTTCCCGCCGCCGCAAGAGCCGTTGCAAGGTTAATTGTTGTAGTTGTTTTCCCCACGCCGCCTTTCTGATTGGCGACCGCAATAACAATCGGCTTGTTCTGCATAGTTGTCTCAGACAATACTGTTTCCTCTAAACCTTTTTTATTTGTGAAGCCGTCTATTAACAATCACTATAAATGCGGTGCATAAAATCACTACATATTGTCACTCTTCAAACGCCAAACCTGAAGTTGCCAACCTTTATTGGTCTAGTTTCTATCACCACGGCGACTGATCTGCGTAAGCTTTAGAATAACCCCTTCCGGATCAGTCTGGCTAGCGATTTTCTCAATGTTAAATTTCCAATTTCGCGCAGCATGTGCGACCTCGTCCTCCGCCGTGCGCCCTTTCGGCAGCAAACATAGGGTGTCTGTTTGTAAAAAACCCTCTGCGTAAACCAGTAATTGTTCCAAACTTGCGAGCGCCCGTGACGTCATGACGCTAACCGGAAAAGGAGAAATCTGCTCAATCCGGCCATGGTGAACCACCGCTTGTAAATCTAAATCACGGATTATCTGACGTAAAAAAGCGGCTTTTTTGCCATTACTTTCGATCATATGCACGTCATTCCACCCCATGATCGCCAGCACCAATGCGGGAAAGCCTGCACCAGAGCCTAAATCCAGCAATGGCCTTGACAGCGGCCCTTCTGACGGTGTTGTTGTGACCGCTGACGCCGTAAGTTTCTCAGGTAACAGGGCATAAAGCTGAGCGGAGTCAAAGATGTGGCGCCACCATATTTCCGGCACTGTTGACGGCGAAATTAAATTAATCTGTTTCTGCCATTTGAGTAATGTCGCGACATAATGTTCTAATTTTTCACACGTTTCACGTGGAACGTTAAGCTGTTGCCGCAAATCCGCCACACCAAAGGTCGTGATATTAACAGGAGCCGTCATCGGCATTAACTGGCCTTCCGTGACTTTTGCTTCTTCACATGGCGCAAAAGGGCCGTCAACGCCGCAGGAGTAACACCAGAAAGCCGCGCGGCCGCCCCTAACGTCGCAGGACGTGCTTGTGACAATTTTTCACACAACTCATGAGAAAGTCCACCCACCGCGCTATAATCAAGTGTTGATGGCAGTATCAGCCGCTCATCCTTACGAAAGGCGTGAATATCTGCTTCCTGCCGCTCCAGATAACCGCTGTATAAAGCATCTGTCTCAACCTGCGTCACAATTGCCGGGGAAAGAGCGGCCAGTTCCGGCCAGATACGCTGCAAATCAGTCAAGCTGATATCAGGATAAGATAACAAGGTTTTTGCCGACCGCATTACCCCATCTTGATTGATCTTCAATCCGTATTTTTGCTGCGCCTCACTGGGACTAATCAATAGCTGGTCCATTAACTGCCGTGCGGCCGCAAGATCTGACATTTTCTGCGCAAATACAGCAGCACGGCGAGTGCCCACAACCCCTATCTCAAGCCCTTTCTGGGTCAGACGCTGGTCAGCATTATCCGCCCGCAGCGTTAAGCGATACTCCGCACGTGATGTAAACATCCGGTAAGGTTCACGCGTTCCTTTCGTAACCAGGTCATCAATCATGACCCCCATGTAACCATCAGCGCGATCAAGAATAAAGTCCCCTCGTCCCAGAACCTGGGCTGCGGCATTGATCCCGGCCCAAAGCCCTTGCGCGCCAGCTTCTTCATAACCTGTCGTTCCATTTATTTGACCGGCAAGATAAAGATTATCCGCGCGATGCGTTTCTAGCGTTGGCTTTAATTCTCGTGGATCAATAAAATCATATTCAATAGCATAACCATATTCGAGGATCTTAACATCCTCTAGGCCACGGATAGATCGTATATAGCTGTCTTGTACATGACGGGGAAGGGAGGTGGAAATACCATTGGGATAGACCGTATGATCGTCTAACCCCTCGGGTTCCAGAAAAATTTGATGGCTCTGCTTTTCCGCAAAGCGCACGACCTTATCTTCGATCGAGGGGCAATAGCGCGGGCCTATTCCTTCGATATGCCCCGCATACATGGCCGATAAGTGAATATTATCTCTGATAATCTCATGCGTTTTTTCATTAGTATGGGTTATGTGGCAGTTAATCTGCGGAACTGTCACTTTATTTGTCAGAAAGGAAAATGGCTCTATAGGGTCATCCCCGGGTTGCTCTTCACAAACGGACCAATTAATTGTCCGTCCATCGAGACGCGCTGGTGTTCCGGTTTTCAACCGCCCCAGATCAAAGCCTATTTTCTCTAATGTTTTAGACAATCCGATGGCCGGGGCTTCACCCACACGCCCTGCTGCCACACGCTCTTCGCCAATGTGAATAACCCCGCGCAAAAATGTCCCCGTGGTTAAAATCACTTTTTTTGCTTTTATTTCCGTCCCGTCTGCAGTAACAACCCCTTCTATCCGAAAACGTTTTTCTACGGATGCCAAGTTGTCATCATTAACATCAGCGATCAGCAGATCCTCCACCGCCCCTGCCTGCAACGTAAGATGATCAACTTTTGCTAAAGCCGCCTGCATTGCTTCGCGGTATAATTTACGATCTGCCTGCGCACGCGGGCCCCTCACCGCCGGACCTTTGCGACGATTTAGCATGCGGAATTGTATTCCTGCCTGATCTATGACACGGCCCATCAGGCCATCAAGCGCATCAATTTCCCTGACCAAATGCCCTTTACCTAGTCCACCTATTGCGGGATTACAGGACATTTGCCCGATTGTTTCTAATTTGTGGGTCAACAATAAAGTAGATGCACCCATACGCGCAGCCGCCGCGGCAGCCTCACAGCCAGCGTGTCCACCCCCGATTACGATTACATCATATGTCACTGACATTATATATTGCCCTACGCAGCCCAAACTTTGCTGCAGCATAGAATTGCTTATTTTTTCAAGGTGGCACGTTCAATAGCAAGATATTGACTTACAGAATAGCCCAAAAATACGAATTATACCGATAATGAAATGTTCCACGTGGAACAGGAAAGGTTTAAATTATTATTACGATAGCCTACGGGCCCGCAGAAAGTCTTACTTTCCAATACAGAATTCTGAAAAGATCTTCCCAAGAATATCTTCCACATCCAACAAACCCATAAGCCGCGATAAACTCCTTGCAGCCATTCTCAGGTCCTCAGCAGCCAGTTCAATATCTTTCCCTGAGTCGGAAATAAATGCCTCTATATAATTTAATGCTTCTTGCACATACTGGCGATGGCGATGTCGTGTAATGAGAGGCATTTCACGCCCTTCAAATAAATTCGCCACTTCAGCCTTTAACAGATCAATAAAGACATCTAGCCCCTCACCAGTTACGACAGATATAAAACAAACTTTATGGCCATCCTCCGTCTTGTTATTAAAAGAGATAAAATCATCTTTAGCCAGGTCGATTTTATTAACAACAAAAATTGTTTTTTCATCGCAAAGTGATTTGGTCACGTCGTCCATGGCCGGCCACGTACGACCATCACAAAGCAATAATTTTATATCTGCATTTGCAGCGCGGGAGAGACTTCGCCTCACCCCTTCCTGCTCAATAACATCGGATGTTTCCCGCAAACCTGCCGTATCCACTAATGTTACAGCATAACCATCTATATCAAGATGTACCTCGAGATTGTCTCTTGTCGTCCCCGCAATATCAGAAACTATCGCGACATCACGTTGCGATAGTGCATTAAGTAAGCTTGATTTACCGGCATTTGGCACCCCTAAAATAACGACAAAAAGACCATCTCTTAGTCTTTCGCCCTGTCGATTATCATTCAAATGCATCAACATATCATCCCGCAACGAAGTGATAACCGGCCTTACCCGCTCATATACATCGTCTGGAACTTCTTCATCCGCAAAGTCAATATCCGCTTCCGTAAAAGCCAGCGCCGTCAGCAAAGACTGACGCCAACCCTCATAAAGGTTCGTTAGCCCTCCTCCCATTTGGCGAATGGCCACTTCACGCTGCTTTTCTGTCTCCGCATGAATTAAATCGGCCAAACCCTCAACCGCTGTTAAGTCTAACCGCCCACTATCGTAGGCCCGGCGGGTAAATTCGCCCTCTTCCGCTATACGAAGACCAGGGCATTCTCCCAGTGCCGCAAGAAACGCGGCAATGACAGCACGCCCACCATGAATTTGAAACTCCGCGACATCTTCACCCGTAAAGCTTCCCGGCGCCGGAAACCATAATAACAAACCCTGATCTAATGGCTCGCCTGTTACAGGATGATAAAACCATCTCAAATCGGCCAAACGTGGTAAGGGTATTCCCCGCTTTGGGCTTAAAAGTTCAATAACATGTCTTGTTTCGGGGCCAGAGACCCGCAGCACAGCTACGCCCGCAGTCCCATGACCTGACGACAAAGCATATATAGTTGTGGCTTGCATAAAAGACGCCTTTGTTATGCTATAGGCTCTAACCCTGTATCATCAGGTTGCAACATTAATCTTTCTACACGCCCGTCCTTTTTGACATGCGTATTAAGTATTTCATCCACGTCTTCTTTTGTCTGAATACTGTACCAGATCCCTTCTGGATAAATCACCATTACCGGTCCTAATTCACATCTATTCAGACATTTGGCCCCGTTAATACGCACGCCATCTAGCCCTATAGAGCGAGACTGCTGTTTGGCGTATTGGGCCAATTCCCCCATCCCCCGCGATAAGCAGCAGCCCCGCGGATGTCCTTCTTCACGCCCGTTAACGCACATAAATACGTGTTGTTGGTAATAAAGTTCCGGATCAGTGTCTAATCTTTGGCGCATTTAATGTAACCTTTTGTCATATATATTTATTTACTTTTATTAGTGGTTCCTGTCGCCGCATTCCAAAACAGATTTTGTAATTTATCCCAATTCTGCGTCCCCATTGGCATCCAGCTTTTGAAGAACATCTCAAAATCTTCCGGCGATAAACCGTTCACCATCCGTTTTTCAAGCTCTTTTAGAAAAAGATCTTGTAAAGGTTCTACGTCTGGAAGCCCTAAAAACTGTCTTGCTTCTTTTGGTGTGCAATCAATATCAATACTGATCTTCATGATTTCATCCTAATTTACGTCAATCGTCGTATCGACCTGTGTTCAACATAATCTGTAAACATCTTCTGTCCAATAAGAACCATAATCAATGACAGAGCAAAATTATCATGATGGCTTAACCGCTATAACTTCACCCCTGTTAATGATAGAGTATAGCTGATTATAATTATCCTACTTTAAGGGTTTTCCTCATGTCAGGCACAAACGTAGCACAACTTTCTTTTCACAGCCCGATTGGTGATCTGACCGTGACAGAAGTTGATAACCATATCGTTTCACTGGATTGGGGCTGGGCTGCTGAAAATAAGGAAACCGCACTGCTGCGGGAAGCACATCGCTGGCTAAATGAATATTTTGATGGTCACTGCCCGACAATGACCCTGCCACTTACACCACCTGGTACCGATTTCCAGCAGAAAGTCTGGAAAGCCATTACTGATATACCTATGGGACAAACCCAATCCTATCAGCAACTGGCGCAAAAACTAGGTAGTCACCCCCGCGCTATTGGTGCCGCTTGTGGCCGTAATCCTATACCCCTGCTTATACCTTGTCACCGCGTTGTCGCCAAAGACGGCAAACTCACAGGTTATTCTGGCGAAGGCGGCGTAGAGACTAAAGTCTTCCTGTTAAATCTGGAAAAAACGCTGACGTAACAGGGTCATATTTTAATAGCAAAACATGGCCCTGATTACTAGCCTCTACGGTTATTTTTACAAAGGCAACAGAATCACTAATTATTCATGGATTCAAAGAATTCTTCATTATTCTTCGTATCCTTAATCTTGCCACGTAGGAATTCAATAGCATCCACGGAACCCATTGGCATCAGGATACGGCGCAGAATCCACATCTTCGACAATGTCCCCTTACCTACAAGCAGTTCTTCCTTACGGGTACCGGATTTCGTAATATCAATCGCCGGGAAGACACGCTTGTCACTGATTTTACGATCCAGAATAATTTCAGAGTTACCGGTTCCTTTAAATTCCTCAAAGATAACTTCATCCATACGGCTACCGGTTTCGATAAGGGCCGTGGCAATAATGCTTAAAGAACCGCCCTCTTCAATATTACGCGCAGCACCAAAAAACCGCTTTGGTCGTTGCAATGCATTTGCATCCACACCACCCGTCAATACCTTACCGGATGACGGCACAACTGTGTTATAAGCGCGTGCCAAACGGGTAATACTATCCAGCAAAATCACCACATCCCGTTTGTGTTCCACCAAACGTTTGGCTTTTTCGATAACCATTTCTGTTACCTGTACGTGCCGGGACGCCGGTTCATCAAACGTCGAGCTAATCACTTCGCCGTTCACAGATCGCTGCATGTCCGTTACTTCTTCCGGACGTTCATCAATCAACAATACGATGACATAGACTTCCGGATGATTGCTTGTAATAGCATGGGCAATATTCTGTAATAAGACTGTTTTACCTGTACGAGGTGGCGCAACGACCAGACAGCGTTGTCCCTTACCGATAGGTGCAACCAAATCAATAACACGGGTCGATAGGTCTTCGACCGTTGGGTCTGCTTGATCCAGGTTTAGTTTTTCTTCTGGATAAAGTGGCGTCAGACTGTCGAAATGAACCTTATGACGGGCCTTTTCCGGCTCATCAAAATTAATGGTATTCACTTTCAGCAGTGCAAAATAACGCTCACCTTCTTTGGGCGACCGGATCTGGCCTTCGACGGTATCCCCGGTCCGCAGACCAAAACGGCGAATTTGGCTAGGACTGACATAAATGTCATCTGGGCCAGCCAGATAATTAGCTTCTGGTGAACGTAAAAATCCAAAACCATCAGGCAATACTTCGATGACACCGCCACCAAAAATATCCTGGTTTGTATCCGCAAGCTTTTTGAGAATAGCAAAGATAATTTCCTGCTTGCGCATATTACTGGCATCATCAACTTCCAGTTCTTCTGCTAACTCTAGCAATTCTGCCGGTGATTTCTTTTTAAGCTCCAGTAGATTCATAATCCTGAACGCCAATCTTCAATATAGGGGGGATAATTTCGACATTATTTGTCCTGACAGAAAGTCGAACAAATAAAGAAAGTGAATTCTTTGATGAGGTAATATTGACTCTGAACACAGCCATTGAACGGGCTTACATTACCGCAAAGTTCTAAGAAAGAAAAGCCCCTATGCATTAAAGTGGAATTTTTCTATATTCCGTAGGATATATGCACCGCACGGCTTGCAGCATTGCTTATGAAAATGGTTTAACCAGAACCATAATCACAATAATAATCATCAATACAGTAGGTCCTTCATTAACCCAGCGATAAAACTTTGCGCTGTGTTTATTTTTATCTTCGGCAAAAGCCTTACGCCATTTGGCAAGTAATCCGTGTACAGCCATCAGCAAGAACAAACATGTTAGTTTCACGTGGAACCATGGAGCTGTCCAGGCTTCGGTCGCAATCATCAAAATGAGACCAAAAATCCATGTCGCCCCCATAGCAGGGTTGATAATGGCCCGCAGCAGACGCCGTTCCATAATTTTGAAAATTTCAGCCGTCGCTGATCCTACCTTCGCTTCAGCATGGTATACATAGAGCCTAGGTAAGTAGAGCATACCAGCCATCCATGCGATTACCGAAATCACATGAAATGCCCGAAACCAGTCAAGGTTTGTATAAATAAAATCCATGCCCTGCCCTCTTTAAAAAATTTAATACAAAAATAGAATTATGATCGCTCTGCTAGGCAACATTTTGTTTGCGGATCGCAAAAAAAGCTTCTTTCGTTTGTATTATGAAAACGCTTTCTCACTAAGTCCGCTAATCCTTCTATGTAATGCTTTTCTGTTCCTAAAGCTGGTACGCGAATATAAGTTTTCACCCCATTTTCCTCTGCTAATTCCTTATATTCTATATCCAGTTCCACCAAAGTTTCCGAATGCTCAGAAACAAAAGCAACTGGCACAATAACGACAGCTTTGTTCTCGCGGCCAGCACGACATATTTCATCTTCAGTAGAAGGTCCAATCCATTCCAATGGCCCTACTTTACTTTGGTAACAAACAACATGATCAATACCTTCATCCAACTGGCTGACAATAGCCTTAACCGTTGCTTCCACCTGCTGTTGGTATGGATCGCCTTTGTCGATGACTTTTTTTGGTAATCCATGTGCCGAGAATAATATTCTAACATCTGCTCCTTCAGGGACAGTCGCTAAGGCTTCCTGCAATAACGTCAGATGAGATTTAATAAAATTTCTGTGGTCCGGGTAACAACACACTAATTTTGTCGACACAGATAAACCCTTTTTACGCGCGACACGATGCCAGTCCTTTACAGATGAACCTGTTGTTGTCGTTGAAAATTGTGGATATAGCGGCAACAATATCACCTTGTCTGCTCCCCAATTTTTCACTTCTCGCGCCACATCATCTGCAAAAGGATGCCAATAACGCATAGCGACAAAACATTTCACATCACCTAATGTCTTGCCATCATCCGGATTAGATAACTCCTTTTGCAAGTCATGGCCCTGCGCGATTGTCTGCTGTAATAAAGGTGAAGATCCCCCAATATGTTCATAAATTTCCCGGGCCAAAGGCGCACGGCGTTTTGAAATCATTTTTGCCAGAAACCACCGTAAGGGATTAGGCACAGAAATAATCGCAGGATCCTTGAAAAGATTATAAAGAAAACCTTCAACAGCTTCGGGACTATCAGGCCCCCCCAGATTAAATAAAATCACCGCCGTTTTTGTCATACGTCCTCTCGCTTCCGCTTTCATAAGCCTTTTTCAGAATGATTAACGTTTCCATTCACGTATAAACGTTGATAATTCGTCCACATGCTCCGGCGGGGTGTGCTGCACGATGCCATGACCTAAATTAAAAATAAAAGGTCCATCCTGAAATGTTTCAATAATTCTTCGCGCAACGGATAACATCTCATCACCCCCGCTGACTAATAACAAAGGATCCAGGTTACCTTGCACCGGGCCCAGTTTCTGTAAATGATCCCTGGCCCATTCAACTGGGACGCTTGTATCTAATCCGATCGCCTGGACCCCTGTCTCCTTGAAAAAGCGTATATAATTTTCACCAGCCCCTTTGGGAAACCCAATAATTGGAATGTCTGGATAAACTTGCTTAACTTTTTTAACCACGGCGCGAATAGGCGCGATAGACCAACGTGCAAATTCAGTCTCTGGAAGATTACCCGCCCAGCTATCGAAAATTTGTAAAGCCTCTGCGCCACGATTAACCTGCTCAATCAGATATGACGCGGTTGCATCCACCAGAAGATCGATTAATTTTTGAAAACTATCCGGTGCCCGATACGCCCAAAGACGCGCAGCCGCCTGGTCTGCGGATCCGCGTCCGCCTACCATATAAGTCGCCACAGTCCATGGCGCACCAGCAAAGCCGATCAAAGCAGTTGTTGATGGAATATCCTTTGAAAGCCGTTCAACAGTCTCATAAACCGGGTTTAAATGCTCGTGTATGCCTTCTAGAGACAAAGTCTTTAGTTTTTCTTCATGATCTATCGGCTCTAATACTGGACCTTCCCCTTGTACAAAATCTAATGATTGCCCCAATGCATGTGGGATGACCAGAATATCTGAAAACAATATGGCCGCATCCATCTGATAGCGTCTTAAGGGCTGTAGGGTCACTTCAACAGCGAAGTCAGGTGCATAACACAAAGATAAAAAAGAACCTGCTTCAGCACGTAAAGCCCTGTATTCAGGAAGATATCGGCCTGCCTGACGCATATACCAGAAAGGTGGACGATCGGTTTTTTGACCTTGTAAAGCCTGCAAAAAACGTTTTTGTGGTCGAGTACTGTCAGATGGCACGATTTATCCCCGTGATAACTTTTCTATTACTTACTATTTATAAATATAAAATTTGTTGTGTGTAGAGAATCTCTGTGAAAATTGTGGATTAGTTTTTATTCACATCTTTATACACAGTCCATACGTAAATCAGGGGAATACTGGATCAATATTCCAAATCTTGGGATATTTTATGTACAATCACAAAAACTGCTTGAAAGAAAAACGTGTAAAATGGGGATAACTTTATATCTGAATACATAGATTAAATTTCTGTCATGATTCACAGCCTTGTTTCTTTTTTATCCACAGAAGGATATGTTTTGGCATGAATAAACAATAATGTGGATGAAAATAGCCTAATATTGAAATACGGCAGCTTATCCCCGTTATTCACAATTTTGCGGTACAACGGTAGAAATGTCATGTCAGCGAATATTAAAAAGTTTCATCTCCACCTTGTTTCTGATGCAACTGGAGATACGTTGGATTCAGTGGCAAAAGCAGCGTTGGCACAATTTAAGGGTTCCCGACCAATAAAGCATTATTGGCCAATGATCCGCACACCAAAACATATGGAACGCATTTTACCGGATATTGAACAACATCCCGGTTTAATCATGTTCACATTGGTGAATGAAGAAATAAAAACAGTGTTATTGGATGCCTGTCGTCAAAAAAATTGGCCGTATATATCGGTTATGGACAGCGTAATTACTGAATTTGCACGGTTTTTAGGTGTTGAAAGCCAGGCCCGTCCCGGTTTGCAACATGAAATGAATGATGAATATTTTAGTCGCATCGAAGCGATACAATACACATTAATGCATGATGATGGCCAATTTCCAGATGGTCTTTCAAAAGCTGATATTATTCTGGTGGGTGTATCACGGACTTCTAAAACGCCAACCTGCATTTATTTAGCCAATAAGGGCTATAAATCTGCGAATATTCCAATTGTTCCGGGTTGTCCCTTGCCATATGAATTGGAAGGCTTAACCGATAAATTCATTGTGGGTTTGGTTAATAGCCCCGACAGGTTAGTGCAAATCCGCCGTAATCGTCTGTTATCTTTAAATGAACAACATGAAACAGATTATATTGATATTGATGCGGTGAAAGAAGAAGTCAAACTGGCACGGCGGCTGTTTGTTAGCAAAGGCTGGCCAATTATAGATGTTACCCGGCGTTCAATCGAAGAAACAGCAGCGGCGGTGATAAATTTAAAATCCAAATTTGATGAAGAAGAGGATGTTGGTGGCGATGGCTGATGAGCGATCAACCCTTATATTAGCATCGGCCAGCAAATCACGCCGTCGGATATTAAAAAATGCAGGTATTGATTTCCGTGCAATAGCCGCAGATTTTGATGAAACCACTGCAAAAAATCTTTTTTTACAAACTGAAGATAAAAAGGATTTTTCTGACCTTGCTTTGAAGCTAGCAGAAGGAAAGGCACAATCTGTGTCTGGGGATTATCCTGATGCAGTTGTTATTGGGGCAGATCAGCTTCTCGTCTGTGGGGGTGAATTATATAGTAAACCGATAAATATGGATGCCGCCCGACAACATTTATTATCTTTACGGGGCAGGGCGCATCAGCTTGTCACGGCCTATGTCATCGTTAAAAATGGTCAGTTACTATCCCGGCATGTTGAAATGCCGACCTTGCAGATGCGGGCCTTTTCGGATGACTTTTTAGACACTTATCTTCATGTATCGGACGAAGATATACTCTCTTCCGTAGGGGCATATTTATTAGAAGGCTTAGGGGCGCAATTATTCGATCATATTAATGGTGATTATTTTTCCATTTTAGGATTACCGATTTGGTCACTATTGACTGATTTGCGCGAACAGGGTGTCATAAAAGAATGATTATTTCAGGAAAAGCTTTACTGGCCGGTGTTATGGGCTGGCCTGTTTCACATTCACGTTCACCGCGGCTGCATAATTATTGGTTGGAAAAACATAATATTGACGGGGCTTATTTACCCTTTGCTGTTAATCCAAAAACAGCAATTCAGGCTTTTCAATCTTTACCGGCATTAGGAATTCGTGGCGTAAATGTTACGGTTCCTCATAAAGAAATTGCCCTGCAACTTTGTGACCATGTTGATGATCTGGCGCAGCGTATCGGTGCGGTGAATACGATTGTTGTTACTGAAGAGGGTAGACTTTCAGGCACGAATACAGATGGTTTTGGGTTTATGGAAAACCTGCGTGACCGTCAGCCACAATGGCAGGCAACCGGGCCAGCGGTTATTATCGGGGCCGGGGGGGCGGCACGGGCAATTTTAGTCGCTCTTCTAGATTCAGGTGTTCCTGAAATTCGTATTACAAATAGAACACGCGCCCGTGCAGAAGAATTAGCGGCCACCTTAAATAATGAACGCATTCGGATCATTGATTGGGACCAACGGGAAGACTGTCTTGCTGATGCGGATTTATTAGTGAATACAACGACGTTGGGTATGACCGGGCATTTGCCTTTGTCACTTGATATAAAGTCCTTACCCTTAACGGCTACGGTCTATGACATTGTTTATGCCCCTTTAAAGACGGCGTTATTACAAGACGCGGCTGAGCGAGGGCATCCCACTGTGGATGGTATTGGGATGCTATTGCATCAGGCGCGTCCCGGGTTTAAGGCATGGTTTGGGATTGATCCTGTTGTTGATGATAGATTGCGTCAATATGTATTAGAAGACCGGACGTCATGACGTCAGATAGGCCTGTAAAACGTCAACTATTTTCAAGACCTACGCTGAGTAAAGGGCGGAACTCTCTTAAAATCATTGGGTTAACCGGTTCAATTGGTATGGGCAAATCTGAAACATCAAAAATGTTTAAACGTTTAGGTGTGCCCGTTTTTGATGCGGACGCACACGCCCATAAGCTGATGGCCAAAGGGGGGGCGGCTGTGGCGGCGATTGTTGAAAGTTTCCCTGATGTTATCAAAGAAGATGCGATTGATCGTCAGGCTCTGGGGGCACAGGTTTTTGGCCGACCAGATGCTTTGCGCCGGTTAGAAAATATTGTGCATCCATATGTTGCGCGCGCCCGGCGGGATTTTCTACGACGCATGCAAAGACGGGGCTATGATATGGTGGTATTGGATGTGCCGTTACTATTTGAAACACATAATGATAGGTTCTGTGACTATATCGTCGTTGTTTCCGCACCTGCTTTTTTGCAAAAACAGCGGGTTATGGCACGACCCCATATGACAGAAAAAAAATTTAACGCTATTTTGGCGCAACAGCTACCGGATGTTGGAAAACGTCGTCGCGCAGATTTTATTGTCCCTACGGGGCAGGGAAAGCGGGTGGCATTAAATCATGTTAAAAAGGTCATTGCAGAACTTCGGTCAGCAAAAAGTAGATCTGTAAGAAGGACGTATCATTGATGCGCGAAATTGTTTTCGATACAGAAACCACAGGCCTTGATCCAAATGATGGTCATAAATTGGTCGAAATCGGGTGTGTGGAGGTGATAAATCACATTCCAACTGGTAAGACCTATCATCAGTATATTAACCCGGAGCGGGACATGCCGGCGGAAGCCTTTGCCGTGCATGGCTTATCAGCAGAGTTTTTACAGGATTATCCAACATTTGCTGAAGTCGTCAGTGATTTTATTGATTTCGTCGGGGACGCAAAATTGGTGGCGCATAACGCAGAATTTGATATGCGCTTTATCAATGCGGAAATGAAAAAATTGGGTTTTAAGCCATATTCAGCAATGCGCGCGATTGATACTTTGGCCATTTCCCGCCGTAAATTTCCCGGTGCCTCACATACTCTGGATGCGCTTTGCCGCCGGTATGAAATTGATAATTCCAATCGTGTCCTTCATGGTGCGTTATTGGATGCGCAATTGCTGGCTGAAGTATATCTAGAACTTATGGGCGGGCGTCAGGCTGGACTGGAATTAACCGAACAACAAAAAAAAGCCGGTGTTATTCAGCGTGAAAGACCATATCGTGAGGCCCGGCCGCATCAAGCAAGTGCCGATGAACTGGCGGCGCATCAGAATTTCATTACGACAGAAATTAATGATGCTGTGTGGTTAAGACTTGCCCGCGGGGCGGTTAATGAGGAAACAAGTATAGAGACAGAGCTGCCCAAGGATAGGTAACGGACAGGGTGACGCGAGAGTGTATTGATAAAAAAGCCCCTGTAACAGGGGCTTTTATACATTGTGTTGTCGGTGTGTTATCGGCGGTTATTAATTGACGCTTTTATTTTCTTTCTCAGCCGCTGCGGCCATTTGCTGTTGGTACAAGGCACCAAAATCAACAGGGTCTAATAATAGCGGGGGATAACCGCCATCGCGTGTTGCATCGGCGACAATGCGGCGGGCAAAAGGAAAGATCAACCGGGGGGCCTCAACCAAAAGGAAGGGTTGTAGGTTTTCTTTTGGTAGATTCTTCGCACCAAATAATCCCGCATATTCAAGTTCGACAACAAATGCTGTTTTGTCATCGTGTTTTGCGGCAGCCGAAACTTTAAGTACAACTTCGAAAATTTCTTCTGCCATCTGCCGGGCATTCACATTTACGGAAATATCGATTTGCGGCTTGTCATTTTGCATTTTTTGCAATGTTTCCGCAGCATTAGGATTTTCAAAGGACATGTCTTTGACATATTGGCCTAAAATGCCAATTTGGACTTGGTCGCTTTGTTCGGTGGCGGCAGTTTCAGTTGTTGTTTCTTCAGTCATTTGTTTTCCATTGGTATCAAACACACGCCCCGCGGGCGGAAAAATTTATTCTTGGCTAACATGTATTGTGCGGGGGAACAAGGGGGTATAAGGCAAAATCAGTTTGTATAGAGAAAAGGCAGGGCCAGATGACCCTGCCTTTTTGTTAATTGTACGAATGTCAGGACTTGTCTTCAGGCTGGCTGACTTTAAGTACCGGCTTTCTGGCGGCGGGTGGCAAGACGCATGCCAACCAGACCCAGCCCCATCAGACCTAATAGTCCAGGTTCCGATACGCCGGTGGGGTTGTTATTGGTAACCTGTTGGCGGGTCAGCAGGAAGGCACGTGTTTGTCTGCCACCGTTGTTCCAAAAATCATGTTCAATCGCGATAATATCCCCGTTGTTATTAATGCCGTAGGCGCCAGTTAGGCGGACCTGGCCAAAGAGAGGGTCATTTATATCAATAAGATTATTCAGATCCATCATACCATTTGTCTGATCCCAGAGAAATGCCCGTTCGCTAAAACCAACAATGGAGGCAGTGCCAGTGACTTCGCCCCGGTCATTAATGGCACTACTTTGGCTCATATAATTAGGTATGTTACCGAGGTCTTCAATACCATTTGTCTGGTCCCAGATAAAGGCGCGGAACTCATCACTGGCATTTATGGAGATTCCAGTGACCTGGCCCTGATTGTTAATGTCTATACCACTGCTATTATTAACACCCAGAGGAGTACTGAGGTCTTGCATGCCATTTGTCTGATCCCAGAGAAAGGCACTGTATTTATTACTGGCATTTTTGCTTCTTCCAGTAATCTGTCCTTGATTATTAATGCCTCTACCAGAGCTGTAATTTCCACCAAGCGTGCCTAGGTCCTGCATGCCATTTGTCTGGTCCCAGATAAAGGCGCGGAGCTCATCACTGGCATTTGTGTAGTCTCCAACGACCTGGCCGTGGTCATTAATATCGCCACCTCTACTGAAATTACTACCGGGAAGGGTGCCGAGACTTTGCATGCCATTTGTCTGGTCCCAGATAAAGGCGCGGGACTCATTACTGGCATTTCTGGAGATTCCAGTGACCTGGCCCTGATTGTTAATGCCTCTACCAGAGCTGTAATTTCCACCAAGCGTGCCTAGGTCCTGCATACCATTTGTCTGGTCCCAGATAAAGGCGCGGAGCTCATCACTGGCATTTCTGGAGATTCCAGTGACCTGGCCGTGGTCATTAATATCGTAGGTATGGCTGAAATTTCCGCCAAGAGTGCCGAGGTCGGTAATATTAAAAATGGGTTGGGCCTGCGCAGCGGTGAGCATTAGCGGCAGGGCAACGAGTGCCGCAAGGCATGATGTGCTGCGTTTACGTGATGATGTTTTAAGATATAGAGACACAGGATAATCCCCCAAAATATTAATATGTTCATGGGGGTATGGTTTACCGGGCGTTATGTACCCGGCCCACAAATCCCCCAATTTGTCTTTGCGCAGATATAATAAGCAATATATATACCAACTAATAAAATCCTTATAAAACAATATTTTATAAAAGAGTTATATACGCTACATATTCAGGGTTGTAAAAATATCTGACAGTTTTGTGGCATTATTATCTTTTTGTTGAGGAAGGAAGATACCGTAAAAAAATCCTTTGATCAGAGGGCGTTATTTATCAGGTGATTTGTCTGTTAGATGTGGGGGTGTGGATGGGGTATTTTCATGAAATTCCCCTTCAATGATGATCGTTTCGTCATCGTTATGTTTTGTGCGGTTTTGCTGAAAACGGCCCATGACGTCCGGCCGAAACACACTATTAATAATCATATGCCGCAACGGGGGCAGACTGATCAGCAAGGCGAAACTATCTGTGATGAAGCCGGGTAATAGAAAGAAGAAGCCTGCGACTAATAAAAGAAAACCATGACCAATTTCCTTAACAGGCGGTTCTCCGCGCGCAGCCTGTTCTTGCATGCGGCGGATGACATCCAGTCCCTGCAAGCGGATAAGGCCGATACCGATAAAAGCCGATAACAGGGTTAAGGCAAAAGCTGTCCATCCGCCGATCACATCGCCCACATGAAAAAAGACGATAATTTCCAGATACGGAATACCGATTAAAATAAGCAGGAACAATAGAGGACGTAAGGGCATAAAGGTTTTCCAATCATGGGGAAAGCAATGGACCCGTTCTTATTGGCTTGTTATGTTGGTAGGAACAGGCGGTAATTGTCGATCATACGTTTGATTTTATCATGTTTGTTTCTATATAGGGATTAGTTTGTAAAAGACAAAAATCACCCCTCATTTTTATTGGCTGTCTTTAGTTACCAAGCCTTTGGGGTCTTCGTTTTGGGAAGAAAGAACATATGAATAACGGCGAATTATTTGAAATCATTTTTCTGGCAATGGTGGCAGGCTTTATTTTTTTACAGTTGCGCCGCGTGCTCGGCCGCCGTACGGGTCATGAAAATGAACAGAGCAATGATGAACTGTTTGGAAAACCGCAAACGGCTAAAACAGATAATGTCTATAAGATGGAACGGCATAGTGCCCGTGGACATAAAGCATTAAAAAAACAGATAGATCCTGAATCTACCCTGTATACAACCGTGCAACAGGTTCAGGATCTTGATCCTGATTTTGCGGCAAGTGAGTTTCTTGATGGCGCAGAGCGGGCCTATACGATGATTTTGGAAGCTTTCTGGCAGGGGGATCTTGAAACATTAAACACATTAGTCAGTAATGATGTCTATCAGATGTTTTCCGGCGTAATTTCTGAACGGCAATCCCGTCAAGAGACGGTAGACAATGAATTGGTCGACATTAAAACAGCGGGCATCGTTGATGGACATCTTGATGGTCATAGTGTTGACCTGACGGTGGTGTTTGAAAGTGACATGCGGCTCGTGACCCGTGATCAGGATAATCATATTATAGAAGGAGACCCCGCTGAGGTGGTCGCGGTGACAGATCATTGGACCTTTTGCCGTGATTTAACACGGAAAGATCCGAATTGGACCTTAATCGCCACCCAGGGGGGCTAAGTATCTATGGAAATTTTGTGCCGCCTTTGGGCGGGCATATTATTTCTCGCGACAGCAATAGGCATGCTTTGCGTACGTTGGCTAACACAGGTGATGGTTGGCCTTATTTGTCTGATCCTCGCGGTGTTGATCTGGCTGGTGATATTATATTGGCCAAAGGATGTACCGCCATTGGTCTTTACGCCCGTGACTTTTCAAAGCCTTAACGGTTGGATGGCGCAGGATCACGGGCCATCCCTGCAGGCATTACAACAATCCTGTCAGCCTTATGTGAAGGGTGAGCGCGACTGGTTAGAACAGGATCCGCGCATAGGGCACAGTTGGCGGGAAGTCTGTATTCAGGGAATGGCTGTTTCTGTGGATGACCCTGTAGAAGTGCGTGAATTTTTCGAACAGAACTTTCAACCTTACCAAGTGACTGCCGGGCATGAACAAACCGGCCTTCTGACGGGGTATTATATACCTCGCTTACGAGGAAGTTTTGTCAAGACGGATCGCTATAATGTGCCTATTTACAAAAAGCCAGAAAACCTGGTCACCATCGACCTTGGTCATTTTAATCAGGATTGGACAGGTCAGACACTCATAGGGCAGGTGAAAGATCGCCAGGTCATTCCCTACGCAGATCGCACGACCATAGAAGGGGGGTTTTTGGCCGGCCAGGGTCAGGAAATCATGTGGCTTGATGATGCCATAGACGCCTTTTTTCTGCACATTCAGGGGTCAGGACTGGTGGAATTACCGGACGGTGAAGTGGTTCGGTTAGCGTATGCGGGGCGTAATGGTCATCCTTATTTTGCAATTGGCCGTGAGCTTATTGAAAAAGAGGGCATTGCGCCGGAGCAGATGTCTATGCAGGTAATACGGGCCTGGCTGAAGGCGCATCCGGCACAGGCAACGGAACTGATGCAAAAAAATGCCGCTTTTATTTTCTTTTCTGTTCAAAAGGAAATTGCCGCTATTGGGACAGAGGCAGTCCCCTTAACAGCAGGACGCTCCCTCGCGGTTGACCGCCGTTTTTATCCCTTGGGATTGCCCTTATGGCTGGAAAGCACAATGCCAACGCCATTAGATTTACAGCTGGACGGTAAAGTACAACAACTAGATACAAAGAAAGGGGCCGTCCGTATCACAACAGATGGCGGCCCTCATTGCCCGGGGGATGTATCACCATGGGCACAAAAGCTATCACAGCGTGACGATCTGATGCTTTCTTGTTTAATGATTACCCAAGATACAGGTAGTGCAATAACCGGGGCCTTGCGCGGTGATGTCTTTTTTGGTGATAATGAGGGGGCGGCATTATGGGCGGGCCATATGAAGCAACCAGCGCAGTTTGTGATTCTAATACCGCGGATTGATGCGTCGGGTATCATCGCGCGGATTATGGAGGCCGTCCCGGATCAGGATAATTAGCATGAGCAGGAAATCGGCTAAGCCTTCACCATCAGAGCAGGCATTATGGCAACATGTGACGCGCCATGTCACGCCGTTGACCGCTGAAGAGAAAGCGGCATGGGCGGCGGACGATATTGATTTTGCCGATATGATGTCTGTGTCCCCGGGAAATAAGAAGTCGTCCTCTTTGATGATTTCCGGCGGGCCTGTTAATAAAGACGGTCATATAGCTCCGCCGAAACGCAGGAAGTCAGAAGCCCGTGCTTACCGCTCACACGTGCCGCGGGGACATGGACATAGTCAAACCGCACGCCCTGTGCCTCAAACCCCAAAGGGGCAGCCGGGATTTGTGGATAAAAAATGGCAACAAAAGTTACGGCGTGGAAAAGCGCATCCAGAAGCAGTTCTGGATCTACATGGCCGGACGCAAGAGCAGGCGTTTGACATCTTAAGGCGGTTTGTTTTTCATGCGGCATTGCGTGAATATCGCTGCATACTGGTTATCACAGGAAAAGGCCGGTCGCGTGTTCAGGATGAAGGGGATTTTTCGTCTGAGCAGTATGGAGAGCGGCGGGGTGTGCTGCGGGCCAGTTTGCCGGGCTGGATAGAGGGGACGGAATTGCGTCACCATGTTGTTTCTTATTTTTCAGCCAACCAGAACCACGGTGGCGAAGGGGCCTATTATCTGATTTTGAAGCGGAAACGGTAAATGACACCCTTTGGCTTAAAAATACGGGAACTGCGTGCGGAACGGCAGATTAGTCAAAAGAAGATGGCGGCAGATTTGAATGTTTCGGCAGCGTATCTATCAGCATTGGAACATGGTCATCGCGGCCAGCCACCATGGAGTCTGGTCCAAAAAATTATTAGTTACTTTAACATTATCTGGGATGAGGCCGAGGATTTAGAGAATCTGGCGCGTCTTTCACATCCACGCGTTGTCATTGATACATCGGGTTTAGATGCAGAGACGACAGAACTGGTCAACCATTTGTCGCAGAAAGTAAGACGTTTATCAAAACCGACGGTTTTGCATATTTTAAGTCTGCTGAAAGAAGAAAAAAGTTAGTTCTTCGGTTCTTTTTCGGTACGCGCTGGTGGGGTAATCAAAATGGATATAACTTGATTACGCCGCCGTTTCAGCACTTCAAAAGTAAAATCATTATATCTGAATTTTTGTCCGGGTAAGGGGATAGTCTGGGCCTTGCTGATAATATATCCGGCAATGGTCGTGGCATCTTCATCGGAAAGGGACCAATCAAACTGCCGATTAAGATCACGAATAGGTGTGATCCCTTCTACCTTAATATTACCGTCTGTCTGGATTTGTATTTCTGTGTTGTGGGCATCATATTCGTCTGTGATGTCGCCAACGATTTCTTCTAGAATATCTTCCAGTGTAATGACACCCATAAAGGCCCCGTATTCATCAACCACAAGGGCAAAATGGGCTTTGCGCTCTAAAAAGGCGTTTAATTGTTCTTTGAGACTGGTGACTTCCGGCACGAACCACGGTTCGGAGAGAATATCTGTAATTTGCAGTTTGTTAAAGACGCCGTCTTCTGCATGAACAGCGCGCAATACGTCCTTGGCGTGGAGGATACCAATAATATTATCCTGATCTTCCTGCCAGATGGGCAAGCGCGTATAGGGGCTGTTGCAGATTTGCTCAATAATCATATGGATGTCATTGTCAAAATTAATCATTTCCACCGCTTTGCGATGGACCATAACATCTTCAAGTTTGATATCATCAAGATCAAGAATACTGCCCAGCATATAGCGATGTTCTTTGATGATACCGCCTTCTTCGGCATGTAAATCAATCGTGCCCCGTATCTCTTCATAGGAACTCAACACATTTTGTTGCGCGGTAATGTCAATGCCGAAAAGGCGTAATGTACGGCGGACGATGGCTTGAACCGTGCTGACGATTGGCGAAAATAAAATGACGCAAATGCGTATGGGGGCGGCCACCTTAAGCGATGTGCGTTCTGGGTTGGTAATAGCATATGTTTTGGGGAGCACCTCGGCAAATATCAGGACCATTGTGGTCATGGCCGCCGTGGCATAAAACACCCCGGCTTCACCAAACAGTTGAATAAATAAACTGGTCGCCAGGGCTGACGCCATAATATTAACCAGATTGTTCCCCAACAGGATACTACCGATCAAACTTTCCGGATCACTGGTAAGCTTTTCGACTAATGTGGCTTTAATATTGCCATCATTGGACATTTTCCGCAGGTTAGCCCGTGATGATGCTGTTAGTGCTGTTTCCGACCCGGAAAAGAAGGCGGAAATCATTAATAACATTATGACACAAAGCCCAATGAAGATTAATTCATCCATTTCATTGCCTCTTATTCATCATTGGCTGATAAGGGTATATTCTTCAAAAGATTGTCCATGACGTCCTGTATCAGCATGGGGTCTACATCCTGCGTGATAAAGGACTGACCAATGGCACGGGCCAGAATAAAAGTCAGTCGCCCACCTTCGACTTTTTTATCCTGCGACATATGATGTAGCAAAGATGTCAATCCTAACTTTGCTTCTGCAATGGGATGGGACGGGTCCTGTGGTGTGATTGGTAAACCGACAGCACGGAAATGTGCAACAATACGTTGCAGATCGTCAGGTGGGCAAATGCCCATTTTCACTGATACGGTGAAGGCCGTAATGATACCCAGCGCAACCGCCTCACCATGAAGAAGAGTACTAGAATAATTAGTTTCTGCTTCGAAAGCATGCCCGAATGTATGACCTAGATTGAGCAGTGCGCGTTGGCATTTTTCTGTTTCGTCTTGGGCCACAATGGAGGCTTTTGATTGTACGCTTTTGAGAATGGCGGTTTGTTGGGCATCTTTGTCCCCGTTTAATAGTTTCTCGCCATTCTTTTCTAACCAGGCAAAGAATTCAGGGTCATTTATCAGGCCGTATTTAACAACTTCTGCATACCCGGCGCGTAATTGTCGTTTCGGTAGGCTATCTAAGGCGGTGGTATCTGCCAAAACAAGACGGGGCTGGTGGAAACTACCGATCAGATTTTTCCCATAGCTGGTATTGATGCCTGTTTTGCCACCGACAGAACTGTCAACCTGCGACAGCAAAGTGGTAGGAATTTGTATAAAATCTATACCGCGACGCAAGATACTGGCGGCGAAGCCCGTTAGATCTCCAATGACCCCGCCGCCCAACGCGATGACCATATCTTTCCGTTCCAATCGAAACCCGAGCAGTTGATCCAGGAGCTGTTCTAAATGGGAAAAGCTTTTGGTGCTTTCCCCGGCGGGTAAAATAATGGTTTCAAAGCTGATATTGTTATCGTGCAATGTGTTGGTGAGCCGGGACAGGCAGACCTTCGCCACATTTTCATCGGTCACGATAACGGTATGAGGGTTATGCAACAGGGAAGAAATAATCTGACCGGCGGACTCTATGAGGTTTTGCCCGACGAGGATGTCGTAGCTACGTTCTCCCAAAGAGACATGAACTTTTTTGGTGTCGGGGTCTAGGGTATCAGTCATGGGAAGAATTTTTCTGTGCAGGGGTTGTCGTAAAGTCGGTGTGTCCGGCCGCCGGGCCGGTGGCAAGATAGTTGTTGATTGCTTCAATAAGTGAATCCACAACGTCATCATGGGGACCCAAACCAGTTTCAACGGTAAGGTTGGCTTCGGCATAAATGGGATAGCGTTTGTCGGCCAGTGCCCGAAGAATTTCAGCCGGATTGCCTTCTTTGAGTAAAGGGCGTGTGTCTTTGCGGCTAGTGCGTTCTACCAGAAGGGGGACATCAGCCTTCAACCAGACAGATAAGGCACAATCTTTAATCCGGGTACGGGTTTCTTCATCCATAAAGGCCCCACCTCCGGTGGCGATAACCTGTGGTGTGCCGTCTAACAGTCTTTTCATCACACGCCGTTCGCCCTTGCGGAATTCATCTTCGCCAAATTTTTCAAATATTTCCGTGATGGATTGACCCGCTGCGGTTTCTATTTCTGTATCAGAATCAACAAATGTCCACCCCAGCCTTTTAGCCAGCCGAATGCCGATGGTTGATTTTCCACAGCCCATTAATCCCACGAGGACAATGGAACGGTCCAATGGTTGCCGAAGTTTGGGTTGTGTCCGGCCAGAACGGGGGTGGCGTTTCACCTTTGATGCGGTGGATGTTGTCCGCCCTCGCTTAGGAGCAGACTTTTTGCGTTTTTGCTGTGTTTTCATCTGTGTTGAATTCTATATCTTTACCTTTCAGTCTTACCACGTCTTAAGGCAAAGGGGAAAGTTCCTTATGCGATCGTATAGATGAAATAGGGATTTGATAAAAGAATATAAGGCGTGACATGAAAAAGGGGTCTTGAAAAGAACAAATTTCCCCGGCACTCTAGTCTGGATTAAGAATAATTCCATTCTGCAACGCGTGGCGACATAACAGGCATATGACAGACAGATGAGCAAATTCTGGCTAATACTCTTTTTACTGACATTGGGCGGTGTTCTGGGGGGGGCCGTCTTTTTAATGAATTGGGATATTCCCGCACCGACCCAACGGGTGGAAACGATTATCGATAACGATCGTTTTCCGCGTTAAGCCATGGACAGACAATTATTGTTATACAGGGCGTTTTTGTTTTTTTGTGTGTCTGTAATGGCTCCAGTCGTTACGCCGCAGATACTACAGGCAGAAAGCAGCCCTGCGATCCTACCGTCTTCTACAGTAGAAGCGAATGTAACGGCCAGTGATCGCCACAGTGATCGCCGCGGGGATTATCGTGATGGGCATATGGCGGCATCCGGATCTTCGGAACCAGCGCGCGCGGTGGGTTTGCCACAGTCTATTTTATTTCCGAGTTCACAGCCTGGCCCTTATTTGCCGCCTCAGGTGCTGCCAGAACAAAATCCTGTTTTAGAACAGCAGGTGCGTCATCCGGGCGGCGCGGATAACGGACAGGCCCCTGTGGCAGAAAGTACGTTCGTTGAAGACCAGACTCAGCCCAACGTGATGGGACAAGATTTGGCGGGGCAGGGGACGGCGATGAACGAAGCGCAAGCGGGAAGGGCGTCTGACATATCGGCGGGCCTGGATGACATTATGGGAGAGGCCCTTGCGGAACTGGACCCGCAAAGTCTGGGGGTGCTCAGCAATGCCGAAAGCGGTTTATCCTATGAGATGTGGCAGGGCAGCGATAGCGAGCAAATTGTTAAACTATTGACCAAGCTTCCATATTTTCGTGAGGGTGGTTCACCACGCTTACAGTCTTTGCAGCGCCGTTTGTTATTAACAGCGGCCCGCCCCCCTGTACAAGGCCCGCTCTCTGAACAAGATTTATTGGGGCCATCGTTAGATAAGGTTAAACCTGCGCTGGCACAGCAGAATATGCTGAAGGCGCGGCTAGAACAATTACAGCGACAGGGCGCACTTTATGACCATTTGCGCTTTTTGGATCTTCTCTCCCCTGAAGATGTCCATATCACATCTGCGGTGGAGGCATATTTACTGGGTGGTCGTTATAAAGAGGCCTGCACATTTGCCCATATCATGCTGGAACAAGAAAGTGACCCTTATTGGATGAAGGTCGTGGCATTTTGTCGGGTGATGGAAGGTCATAATGCCGGGGCAGCACTCGCCATTGATGTGTTAAGAGAACAGGGCGTTGAAGATGATGTCTTCTTTGACTTGTTACAGATGCTGATCCGCGGAGAGACGTCACCTGATCTGGCATATTTGGCGAGCTACAATCAATTAGACGCTTTGTCCTATGCGATGATGCGGGTATTGGGGCAGGCCCCGCCCAAAGAATTATGGCCGTTAATGTCGCCGCAAATGCATACCGCAATGGCAACTCACCCAGTATTAAGTGCGGAAGAAAGATTACCGCTTGCGTTTGAAGCGTATAAGGCTGGACATATTGGGCCTGATATCATGCGGGGATTATTAATGGTTCCGCAATTCACGCCCATACAATTAGAAACCGCAGGTGCTACAGCAGAAATTGATATGGGCGTGCGAAACGAAGCATTGTTATATCAGGCTGCCTTACAACGTGCTGATGACCTGAGCCGGTTACAATTATTACGTCCTATGTCAGCGCGGGCACAGCAGGCGGGTCATTTGGCGTTAATGGCCCCTTTATACAAAGAGATCGTTCAGGCCATTGCTCCTGCAACGGATGTGGCCGGGCAGGCGGGGTTGATTGTACGATTATTATTGTTAAGCGAGGCGGCGGATGAGGCTGTGTCGTGGTATAATCTTGTGCGCCAGAATGCTTATAGCGGGGATATACGTGCCACAAAGGGACTATTGGACATATGGCCACTTTTATTAGTGGCACTGGACCACCCAGAGGTCGCCTGGTCAACGGAGATATTGGAATTATGGTGGAACAGTCTGCTGGTTTTGTCGCCGCAGGAACGGGCTGCACGGGCCACATTATTTTACGTTATTTGTGAGGCGTTGGGAAAAGAGGTCCCGGAAGCAGCGTGGCAGAAGCTGGCCGGGACGGCATCGGTAACGAATAATGGTCAATCTTCTTCATATGCGACCTGGCGTGGGCTGATGCAGGCGGCGCAGCGTGGTCGTCAGGGTGAATTGGTGCTTTACAGCTTGCTCACATTAGGGGAGAAGGGCGTTGCGTCAGCGACCCCCGCGGTTATTAGCACGATAGTCAGGGCTTTACGTGAAGCCGGGCTGGAAGAAGATGCACGTGCTCTTGCGCTGGAAGTATTAGTCTCTCGCGGTTTCTAATGTTCGCGGGGAAGATCGCCGATATACTGTAGGTATGCATTAAGAGTAGGTGATGCTAACTGAAGGTCCATGAGATAGGGTGAATGATGTCGTCAGAGACGTTGCCGTTAACAGCAGACCTGGTGCTGACAGAAGCATTCATAGAAATGCAGGCAGGGGAGCGCGGGGCGGCGCTGAATACCCTTGAGGCATATGGCCGCGATATTATGCAGTTCTTGGAAGAAGCCCGGACTTTGTTCCCACAACAAGCCCAGTCACCTTATATCCTGACACACGTGACCACCGATGACCTGCGCCGTTATTTTAGCGCACTAGACGCGCAGGGTTTGGCCCGTAGCACGCTATATCGTAAGCTGTCATGTTTACGACAACTGTTTATTTTTTTACAATTAGAACGGTATCGTAATGATAATCCTGCTTTGGCACTGGAGGGACCCTTGCCGTCCCGTTCTTTGCCGAAATTTCTGTCAGAACAACAAGTTATGGCCTTGTTAGACCAGGCGAAGGCTGAAGCAACGCAAAAACAAGACCTCAAATCTTATCGCTTACAATTATTGATTGAATTGTTATATGCAACGGGCTTGCGTGTCAGTGAATTGGTCAGTTTGCCTTTGGCAACGATCCGTGGGGCTTTACAGCAGGGCCAACCTTATTTGTATGTTGTGGGTAAGGGCAATAAGGAACGGATCGTTCCTTTAAGCCCCCGGGCTCTTGCCTGTTTAGAGAATTATATTACTTATTTAAATCCAGCGGCGGGGGAGAAATGGCTCTTTCCATCCCGGGGCAAAGCAGGCCATTTGACCCGACACCGTTTTGGGCAGCTTTTAAAAGAATTAGGTATGCGCGCGGGCTTACCGACAAAAAAATTATCACCGCATGTTGTACGACATGCCTTTGCGACACATCTATTATCCAATGGGGCGCATTTGCGCGCGGTGCAGCAATTATTGGGGCATGCAGATATTACGACAACGCAAATTTATACTCATGTGTTGGAAGATGAGATGCGTCAGTTGGTACAGGAACAGCACCCGCTGGCGGAAAAGAGGCGTGGTCGCCGCATTGTGGGCGAAGAAAAATAAGGCTTGTCATCGCCCTGCAAGGCAGTAAAGTGCCGGGGAGATGATATGATTGTCACGAAAATGACATGAATGACATGGAAGTGATCCGGGGAAGTAACCGGGGACTGTATTGAGGGAAGCAAAGATCAAATGATCACCTTTCTGGATTTTGAAAAACCTATTGCGGAACTTGAAAGCAAGATTCGCGAGTTACGTGATCTTGAAAGTGGCGATGCGGTCAATATCGCCGAAGAGGTCAAACAGCTGGAAAAGAAGCTGGATAAGCTTCTGCGTGAGACCTATGCGAATTTGGATGCGTGGCAAAAAACGCAAGTAGCACGCCACCCTAATCGTTTGCACCTCCCACAATATATTGCGGGCTTGATCGATGATTTTGTGCCATTGGCCGGGGACCGTGCCTTTGCGGATGATCAGGCGATTAATGGTGGTATTGGCCGTTTTAAGGGCCAGTCGGTCATGGTTATTGGCCATGAAAAAGGTGAAGATACGGAAAGTCGTATTCGGCATAACTTTGCCATGGCGCGCCCTGAAGGTTACCGCAAAGCAATCCGCTTGATGGATCTGGCCGATCGATTTGGCCTGCCGGTGATTACGTTTGTGGATACACCGGGGGCCTATCCGGGTATTGGCGCCGAAGAACGCGGCCAAGCCGAAGCGATCGCCAGGTCCACGGAAAAGTGTCTGGATCTTAAGGTCCCGATGATTGCGATTATCGTCGGTGAAGGCGGATCTGGCGGGGCTGTCGCACTGGGGGCAGGTAACAAAGTCCTGATGTTGGAACATGCCGTCTATTCGGTGATATCGCCGGAAGGGTGTGCGTCTATCTTGTGGCGGACGGGGGACAAAGCCGCAGATGCGGCGAATGCGCTGAAGATTACAGCTCAGGATCTGAAAAAGCTGGGTGTTATTGATGATATTGTGCCGGAACCTGTCGGGGGCGTGCACCGTGATTATAAGCAAACCCTAGACAGTCTGTCGAAGGCTATCGATAAATCTTTGACTGAAATGGCGGCGATTTCCGGGGACAAGTTGCGAGACTTACGCCGTGAGAAATTTTTGGCCATGGGGCATTTTAATCTTTAAGACGCTTTATACCTAATATTTTATGAGAAACTTTTTCCAATTGAGTAGGGCGAGTATCTCTGTTACCGTTCTGTAGTGATTCGGTTCCAAGATTGCTCTTGGAGTCAAGGATTTTTATTGGGGTGGTTAGAAAATGTATTTATTTCTGCAAGTTATACTGATTATATCTCTTTGTTTTGGGCTGCTGTATGTATTGCATATGCTCATCACAGTTCGCCGTGCCAATAAGAATGATTATGAATTGAGCCGTGCTATCACAGGTACATTTCAGAATGCTTTTCGTGGAGAAGTAGACACTTTCCGTGACGGTAAGCGAGATTATCGTGTATCTGCGGGTTTAATTGTTGATAGGAAAACTAATACGTGGAAAGAGCAAGGTAAGCTTTCTGAAGAAGCGTTAGACACCATTTTGTATCCTAAATAATATGTGGTTTGTTTTGGGGATATGCGAATGTCGCGTCTTTATAAAAGCTGGGTGCCTAGCGTAACAGGACGCCTCTCTTTTAGTCATATTGGGCAATCAAACTCTAAGTTCCCTACATATACAACTAATGTTCAAGATCAAGATATACGATATTTGATTTGTTATCAGGAACGGGAACTTAGTGATGCATCATTTCTTTTCAGTCTTCTACAAAAAATCCCTGTCTTGGGTAAGAGGTACCTAACAGAAAGCCTTTTTGTCTGTTTGGCTCGGACAAGAACTGATGAGAACGGCCAGAAACATGAGATTCTTGCAGGGCGATTGTTTATAGTTTCTTCTCAGCAAGAAATTGATGATGCAATAAAGGCGACTACATCGTCTCAACGGAATTTGCGCCAAACTATAGTAAGTAAAGAAGGGCTTCGTAAATTCCAAATAGATTACGATGCGTTAGAAGAGGAATTATTTAGATATTGTTCAGAAAGTGTGAGTTTTGAGCTGCGTCGCACAGGGGAGACACTAGTACGATATGATCCTACTAAACCCAAAAGTGATAATGCTCCTCAAATTCCAACAGAGATGGCCCGAGAACGATATACTCATATGATTTCTGCACAGTTGTATTTTTTCTTGAAGGACATTGTTCACAGGCATCAGCACCATGATGATAAAACAGATACAATATTAGATATCCATTATGCTGGGGTGGACGATATTTCGTGGCGTCGTGAGATTTTGTATCAACTGTATCGAAAAGTCATTCAATACAAACAGTCAAATAAACCCTCAACAACTTTACAGTCATTAGGCGTTCTGGCCTATATTGAGGCCTTCCAGGAGATATCAGCTAAATATAGTTATAAATTGCCAGTTTATTATAATGATTCATTAAAAACTTCTTTGGAAGCGGCACGCGCTATGCATGGGATGACTCAAGAGAAGGGTAATAGAGTTTTTGGAGTATTTATTAATATTCTGGCTATTGGCATCGCACTAATTTTTTCCTTAACAGGACTATTGGAATTAACAAATTATTCTAAGAAGGAGATTTCTCCTTTCTTGTTGAGCTTAGCAAATCTCTTATTGAGTTATCCATTGGTTGTGATGTGCATAATGCTACTGTGTGCTGGTATATTTAGTGGGTGGTTAAGGGCTTTTCCTTTTATGAGGCGCGGTTGGTATAAAGATATCTGGAGATTCTTATTAGCTTTTGACTCTCAGAAGGTTTCCTTATTCTTGTGCTTGCTAGCGATTGGATTAGTTTTAATTCTATTAGTACTTATATTATAGGTTTAGAAAAGCCCCGCAATTCACGGGGCTTTTTTTGTATTAGGTCATGAAGAAGGCCGATTAAATCTGCCCGTGACAATGTTTATATTTTTTGCCGGATCCGCAAGGGCATGGGGCGTTGCGGCTGACACGGCCCCAGGTGCTGGGATCGTTAGGATCGATCACAGCTGCCGCCTTACGACTGGTGACGCTGCCCGAGGCGGGTTCTGTGATTGAGTCATCACGTCCTGTGGTGGCATCAATGTGTTGGGTCTGCATATCCGCTGTGTCCGGTTCTTCCAGATCAGGGATATCGGCTTCTGGCTGAATTTCGACATGGGACAGTAATAAGGTCACATTTTCGCGCGTCTGTTCCAGCATGGTTTCAAACATCGTGAACGCTTCGGTCTTATATTCGTTAAGCGGGTCCCGTTGGCCATAGGCCCGCAGTCCCACCACTGCCCGCAGGTTATCCAATTGTGACAGATGTTCTTTCCAATGAGCATCAATGCTTTGTAACAGAATGCTTTTTTCCACTTGGCGCATGATGTCCGGGCCGAAATTGGCGGCTTTTGTGGCAAGCATTTCACTTGTGGTTGTCTTAAGACGTTCGATAAATAACGTATCGTCTATGCCTTCTTCTTTTACCCAGTCTTCAACCGGGAAGTCCTGACCGAATATACGTAACGATTCGATACCGATGGTCTTAACATCCCATTCTTCAGGGTATGATTTTGGTGGAATACATTTTGCAACCAGGTCTTCGATGACTTCATCGCGCATATCGGTAATGGTTTCTGACAGGTCGGTGGCTTCCATAATTTCGCGACGCTGCTCATAGATGGCTTTACGCTGGTCATTCATGACATTGTCGTATTTCAGCAGGTTTTTGCGGATTTCGTAGTTATGGGCCTCGACTTTTTCCTGTGCTTTTTCGATGGCACGATTGATCCATGGGTGAATAATGGCCTCACCATCCTCGATGCCGAATTTTTGCAGCATACTATCCATACGTTCGCCGCCGAAAATCCGCATCAGGTCATCTTCCAGACTTAGATAAAATTTGGAGGCCCCAGGGTCACCCTGGCGGCCGGAACGGCCTCGTAGCTGATTATCAATCCGGCGACTTTCGTGCCGTTCTGTACCGATCACATATAAGCCCCCTGCTTTGAGGACCGCCTGTTTTTCTGCTTCTATTTCTGTCTTAATCGCCGCAATTTTTTGTGCGCGCTTCTGTTCATCTGTGATGTCGTTGGCTTCAGTGGCAACGCGCATGTCCAGGTTTCCGCCTAACTGAATATCTGTTCCACGGCCTGCCATATTCGTGGCAATGGTGACAGCGCCTAAGCGCCCGGCCTGCGCAATGATAGAGGCTTCCTGTTCATGGAATTTAGCATTCAACACATTATGGGTGATTTTATTCTTTTTCAGGACCTTTGACAGTAATTCAGATTTTTCAATGCTCACGGTGCCTACCAGGACAGGTTGTCCGCGTTTGTGGCAATCAATAATCTGTTGTGTCAGTGCCTCAAACTTTTCGTCGACAGTACGGTATACTTCGTCATGGGCATCTTCACGGGCCACGGGCACGTGGGTCGGCATTTCCACGACTTCCAGTCCGTAAATGTCGGCAAACTCTGCGGCTTCTGTGGCTGCGGTGCCGGTCATGCCGGCTAATTTAGGGTAATTACGGAAATAATTCTGGAAGGTGACAGAGGCCAGTGTCTGGTTCTCTGAATGAATATCGACACCTTCCTTTGCTTCCAATGCCTGATGCAGACCATCGGAATAACGCCGGCCTTCCATCATGCGACCGGTAAATTCATCAATGATGACGACATTACCTTCTTTGACGATGTAGTCTTTTTCTTTTTGGAAAAGTTTGTGCGCTTTCAGGGCCTGATTACAGTGATGTACAACTGTCACATTGCCAAAGTCATACATATTATCACCGTCAATGAGTTCGGCGGCCGACAACAATTCTTCTAAATGCTCATTGCCTTCTTCGGTGAGGCTGATGGCCCGGCTTTTTTCATCGATCTCGTAATCGGCTTCCACTAGATCGGGGATGATCTTGTCGACGGCCTGATAGAGTTCAGATTTGTCTTCGGTCGGGCCGGAAATGATCAGCGGGGTTCGCGCCTCGTCAATCAGGATGGAGTCGACCTCATCCACGATAGCAAAGCTGAACGGGCGCTGCACCATGGCTTCCGGGTGAAATTTCATGTTATCGCGCAGATAATCAAAACCCAGCTCGTTATTGGTGGCATAGGTAATATCGCAATTATAGGCTGCCTGACGCTCTTCATCCTCTAGGCCGGGGACTATACATCCGACGCTCAGACCCAGAAATTTATAAATCTGTCCCATCCATTCCGCATCGCGTTGGGCCAGATAATCGTTCACCGTGACAACATGAACGCCATTGCCCGTCAGGGCATTAAGATAGGCGGCCAATGTAGCGACTAGGGTTTTCCCCTCACCGGTCTTCATTTCAGATATTTTACCAGCATGTAATATCATGCCGCCGATTAGCTGCACATCATAATGGCGCATGCCCAGGGTACGCTTGGCAGCTTCGCGGACAGTGGCGAAGGCATCGACCAACAGACTGTCCGGTGTTGCCCCATCTTTTATGCGTTGCCGGAAGGCGGTGGTGCGGGCGGCTAATTGGTCATCGCTGAGGCCTGTAAGCTCTTCTTCCAATGCATTAATCGCCTGCACATTGGCCTGCAGGCTTTTGATATAACGGTCGTTGGTTGAGCCAAAGATTTTTTTGGCAATTTTACCCAGTCCCAACATAATATCCCTCTGGCTTCCCTTAAATTGTGTGCATGGGGGCATGGGCAGAACATCGCCCTATGACACAGCACAGATAAGCCGCAGTCTAGGACATGTCAACCGCGCAGATTGGCTTTGTCTGCGGATTTGCCAATGGACTGAAAGGATAAGGACCGGCTGGCAGCCTTGTTCTGACTATGGACAAGGGTACAGAGGCCTGCCATATATGGGGAAATCGTGTCTTGAGAGAGTGGATATATACATTATGACGGATCTGTTGAAACCATCCCCTTTGGCACCGGATATGTTTCCGGAGATGCCCCCTTTGGCGGGTGTGCAGTTATCCACTGTTGCTACAGGGATGAAATATCAGGGCCGGGATGATCTCTTGTTGATGCATTTTCCCGATGGCGCAGCAGTAGCAGGTGTTTTTACGCAGTCGAAAACCCGTTCGGCTCCTGTGGATTGGTGTCGTCGCCAATGCCAGGGTGGACAACCAGCCCGGGCCGTGTTGGTGAATGCGGGTAATGCGAATGCTTTTACCGGGAAGGCAGGCGATAATGCCATGCGAATGACTATTGATGCGGTCGCGGCTGCACTGGATTGTGCGCCAGAAGAGGTTTATGTGTCATCTACTGGCGTGATCGGGGAAGTGCTGGACGCGGATAAGATCACCGACAGGATCTTAATGGCGAAAGCGGGGTTAAGCACCACGGGCTGGGAGGATGCGGCAAAAGCTATCCGCACCACTGATACCTTTGCTAAAGGGGCGACTGCGACAGCAGTTCTTGACGGGCAGGAGGTAAGAATCAACGGTATAGCCAAGGGATCGGGCATGATTGCGCCGAATATGGCGACTATGTTGGGCTATATTGCCACAGACGCAGCCCTTCCCGCTCAAGTATTGCAGCAGATTTTGTCACGGACAACGGCGGTATCATTTAATGCCATTACGGTGGATAGTGATACGTCCACATCGGATACGGTACTGGCCTTTGCCACTGGTGCGGTGGATGCTGGCGCGGATATCACCGATGCAGATGATCCACGGCTGGCGGAATTTTATGTGGCCTTTGAGGCGATGATGATTGACCTGGCGCAGCAAATTGTCCGGGATGGCGAAGGGGCGACCAAATTCATCACGGTGCGGGTTACAGGTGCCGAAGATGATCGTGCGGCAAAGGTGATCGCCCTCAGTATTGCCAATTCGCCTTTGGTAAAGACGGCGATTGCCGGAGAGGATGCCAACTGGGGCCGGATTGTCATGGCAGTGGGCAAGGCCGGTGAAGCGGCAGATCGTGACCGGCTACAAATTGAAATTGGGGGTCAGCGTTTGACGGAAGGTGGTATGGCCACCGCCGATTACGATGAGGATGCTTGTACAGCGCATCTGAAGGGCCAGAATATTGATATTCTGGTGGATGTGGGTGTGGACGGCCCGGGCTTAGCCACGGTTTGGACTTGTGACTTGACCCATGGCTATATCACTATTAATGCGGATTACCGATCATGACAGAAAATTGCCCGCAGGTCCCCGGGCGTCCGGAAGGCCCGGTGAAGACAGTATTGGTGGCGGCAGTGGCCATGGTGGATGTGGATGGCCGCATCCTCATTGCCCAGCGTCCGGAAGGTAAGGCCATGGCGGGCCTGTGGGAATTTCCGGGCGGTAAAGTGGAGGCGGGAGAGACGCCGGAGCGTGCTCTGATCCGCGAATTAAAGGAAGAACTGGGTATTGATATCACCGAAGCTTGTCTGGCACCTTTTACGTTTGCGTCCCATACATATGAAGATTTTCATCTTCTGATGCCGGTGTTCCTGTGCCGCCGTTGGGATGGTTTTTTGCAGGCCCATGAACATCAGGCCCTAAAATGGGTCAAGCCGCAGGCACTTAGGGATTATCCCATGCCGCCTGCGGATGAACCATTAATCGCCATGCTGCGTGATTTTATCTAGCGCGGCCATAGTCCCAGTTCATATAGTCCCGATAATTATAGGTTGTGTAATGCGGCCGATGCTGCAGGCCGTTCTGCGCCATATAACGCTTGGTTTTGCGCGAAATTTTGCGGGAAAGCTGCGCGATGACGTCATGACGTAATTCATGGGCAACAAATTTTCGGGCCTTGGGCCGGTTTTGTTTCAAGAGGTAAGCGACATGGCGGTTGGGGGCGGCATCGGTTTTGTGCCAGCCATGTTCATGCGGGTAGCGAATACGGAGGTTACGGGCGTATGTATGATCCCGTGAGGCGTGACCAGACAGGGTCCAGACCGCGCGTTCATGACCGGAATGCGGGGCCTTCAGTGCCAGGCGGTAGCGATAATGGGCGGTCAGTCGTTCGGTAATCACATCATATTTGGCCTTGGCGGCGCGGAAGCGGTGGCTGCTATAGCGCGCTTTTTCAGTCGTTTTATACAACTTTTGTCGCTCAAAGTCGTAATGCTTTTCGCGCACGGTCAGGATCAAATCGGCCTTATGCTTGTTTTTAACCCAACGGACAGGGCCGGGCAGGCGTTGTTTGACGCTTCCCATCAATTGCTGGCGGAAATGGCCGGGCAGCGATGATTTCAGGTAAATACGGGTGACATCCGTATAGCGGTCCCGCGACCCGTGTTTGTGGTCATTATGTTTATGAGATTTGCTATTCTGGTAGCGGCTGGATGTTTGCGGATTGTCCGGATTGACCCAGTCGTTATGGGCGGCCAGCGCGTTGGTGGGCAGGGCAAAGCCCGCGATCAGTAGCAGGCTATGGAACCCACGGCGGACCAGGTTTGGTTTGTCGTGGTTGTGTTTTAGTCGGGTCAAAAATGACATGTGCATTCTCCGATCGTTGTGAAGACAGACTTGAATTTCTGTGTTCACGGTAACGGGGTCGGATTGAATGTGTGCTGAAGGCGATGTTCAGCGGGGGTTCATGGTTTAAGAAGACGACTAAAGGGGAAGAAGTACTGTTTTAATCGTCTTCGCCATGTTCTTTCACGCCCAGCGCGTCAGCCAGGCGTGCTTTGGCACTACCAGGGGCCAGCGGTTTGGGCTGGCTTTCATGGGGGGCCCATGCTGTCAGGAACATCATTTGGAAGGTGACAGGGATACGCCCATCAGAGCGGGCAAACAGGTCATGGTAGGCTTCGACTGTAGTGGTCAGAAGACGTCGTGACGTCAATCCCTTTGCTCTTTTCAGTAAGGTATTACTTTCGCCCATGGCTTGTAATTCTTTCATCAAGACATAGGCGTTTTCGTAAGTGACCGTGATGGTGTCGGCCTCGACTACAGGAAGGGCAAAGCCCGCCCGTTGGAGCAGTCCCCCCATATCGCGCAAGTCCGCAAAGGGGGAAACGTGAGGGCTGGCACCGTCCAGAAGGGCGATCTCGGCTTGCATCATGGCCTGCCTGAGTTCCGAAAGTGTGTCCCCACCCATAAGCGAGGCAAGGAACAGCCCGTCGGGGCGCAAGGCACGATTTATCTGTATCAATGTGCCGGGCAAATCATTAATCCAGTGAAGAGATAAATTGGATATAATGAGATCAAGACTGCCATCGTGTACCGGAAGAAATTCTTCATCGGCCTGAAGTCGATATCCCTCTATCTGACGTAACAGTTTCATGGATAAATCGGTTTTGAGCCACAGACGGTCCGCAACAGGCTCCATTTTGGGTAGACAGCAGGGTTCCAGTTCGCCGCCATGGCAGCCAAGCTCGAGAATAGTAGAAAAGGGGCGGGTGACGACCTCTAATCGGTCGACCAGACGTTCTGCCCCTTCCTGAAACAAAAAATTATATTGGGGGTAATGGCAAGCGGATCGGTCGCGATGCAGCCTGAGGACACGACGGTCGAAAACCTGCAATTCATGATTTGTGGGGTTGTTGCCTGTGGGGGCTGGTGTTGTCTGACGCATCATGTTTATATGACATGACTGGATTACAGGGAAAAGCTAAAATGGGGCTTTCACTGGAAAATAAACCATTAGGCGGGGTTATTCACGCCACAATTGAACTGATGCGCCATTTAATCAATGTCGCATTACCCTGCCGCTGTTTGCAATGTGGGATAAAGGTCGCGGCTCAAAATCAGCTATGTCCAAGTTGTTGGGGGGCACTGAATTTTATCACGGACCCTGTTTGTGCAGGGTGCGGTCTTCCTTTTGATTATGATCCAGGTACCGAAAGCTATTGTGGTTTATGTCATGGACGTGACTGGGCTTTTACACGGGCGCGGTCCGTATTGCGTTATGATGAGGCCAGCCGTGAACTGATATTGGCGTTCAAACATGCAGATCGGTTAGATTTAACACCCTTATTGACCCAATGGCTTGCGCAAGGGGGCAGTCAGGTGGTATCGGGTGCGGATATGATTGTGCCTGTTCCCCTGCACCGGAGGCGATTGTTTCATAGGCGTTATAATCAATCGGCACTGCTAGCACAGGGGGTGGCGCAACTGATCACGCTTGAATACCAGCCGCATTTGTTACAACGTCAACGCCATACCCCGTCACAGGGGGGACTGAATATGCGTCAACGTGATTTAAATATGCGGGGGGCTTTTAAGGTTTCGCAAAAAGCGCAATTTCGTCTGCGTGGTAAGATCGTGGTTCTTGTGGATGATGTTTTTACAACCGGTGCAACGGTGGAAGCCTGTGCCAAGGCGTTGCGTCGCGCGGGCGCAAAAGAAGTGCGGGTTCTCTGCCTCGCGCGTGTCATACGACCGCAGGCTATGGCGCAATAAGGCGGCTGTGCTGATTTTTTAAGATATTCTCGCCAGGGGCATTGTGTTGTGATCAGGGCCTGCGGGGGCGGACACACTGGGTGAGTTGAACATAGGCTGTGTTTTCCTTATATATGGCTGAAGAATGCCTATGATTGGGGCTATATGACGCAACTCTTTTTAATCCCAGGGAAGAAATGATGCCTGATATTACCATTTATACGAAACCCCTATGTCCGTTCTGTAGCCGGGCAAAAAACCTGCTTTCGGCCAAAGGGGCGCCTTTCACAGAGATTGATATTACGACGGCCCCGGACCAGAGACCAGTGATGATAGAGCGTGCAGGGGGACGTAGCACAGTTCCGCAGATTTTTATCGATCAACGCCATGTGGGGGGGTGTGATGATTTGTTTGCCCTGGAAGAACAGGGGGAATTGAACACTTTACTGACCAAATAGGCCGTGACGATATCTAAGTCCCACGGGGTCAAAAAAGCCTATAGGCCAACGGTGAAACCTGGAATTTAAAATGGCGGATCAACGTAAATTTCGTGTCGCATTAGTACAACTGAACGCAACAGACAACGTGGCGGAAAATGTAAAGCAGTGCTGCGAATTGATTCAATCTGTTGTTGCACAGGGGGCAGATTTCATTTTAACGCCGGAGATGACATCATTAATGGCGAAAAATGGTCGTCAATTATATGCAACTGCAGTGACGCAAGAGCATGACACGGCCTTAAAGGCTTTTCTGGCAATGGCTGTTTCTTGCAAAACGTGGTTGCTGATCGGGTCATTGCCAATTTTGGAAGATGGCCGTGTGGCGAATCGTTCGTTCCTGATTAATCCGGAAGGACAAATTAAGGCGACATATGATAAAATACATATGTTCGACGTGGATTTGCCGGATGGTGAACAATATCGTGAGTCGCGGACTTATCAACCCGGTGAGGTCGCGGTGAAGGCAACACTGCCCTGGGCGGAGTTGGGAATGACTATATGTTATGATCTGAGATTCCCTGCACTCCATAGGTCATTAGCACAAGCTGGTGCAGAAATACTGTCGATACCGGCTGCTTTTACAAAAATCACCGGGGAAGCCCACTGGCATACACTGTTACGGGCCCGTGCGATTGAAAATGGCTGCTTTGTCTTTGCACCGGCGCAAACGGGCCGTCATGCGAATGGGCGATCGACCTATGGGCACTCTTTAATTGTTTCCCCATGGGGAGAGGTACTGGCAGATGGTGGAGAAGACGTCGGGGTGACCCTTGCGGATATTGATATGGCCGAGGTTGAGAAGGCACGGTCAAAAATTCCGTCTTTGCAACATGATCGACACTTTGATGTGAAGATAACCACGTGAGATGATAGTATTTGATTTAAAATGTGACCAAGGTCATAAATTTGAATCCTGGTTTCAGAACAGCGCGGCCTTTGAGTCACAAAGGGATGCCGGTCTGGTAAGTTGCCCTATGTGCCAAAGTACGCACGTCAGTAAAGCACTGATGGCCCCGGCGGTGTCACGCAAATCTAATCAGGCTGTCGTAACAGATGATCCCCATTTGCAGCCGACAGACGCAGAAAGAGCCGCCGTGGAAACGACGACGGTGCCCAGAGCCGATGCACTATCCGCTACAGATGCGGCCAGGGCGGTCGCCACAGAGAAAGCGGTAGACGTTTTTCGCGATATCGTGGAAGAAATGCGCCGTGAGGTTGAGAAGTCCGGGGAAAATGTCGGGAAACGGTTCCCGGAAGAAGCCCGCAAGATGCATTATGGCGAAGCCGCGCAACGCGCCATTTATGGCGAAGCGAGCCTAGAGGACGCCCAAGAGCTGGTGGAGGAAGGTATTGAGATTATCCCCCTGCCAGGCCGGCGGCAATTGGACAGCTAAGGAAACGGACTAAAGACATAGATCTTATACAGGGGTGAACCGATAACAGAGATAGCAACTTCGATGGACGTATTAGGGTTTATTCTGGCCGGTGGGCAGTCGCGCCGCATGGGGGGAGAGCATAAATTTCTTCATGATATTGGCGGAAAACCATTACTGCAATATGTGGTGGACCGGGCCCGGCCCCAATGTCAGGAGATCGTGCTGAATTGTAATGATCCGGCACTAGAGGGTAAAGACTTTGGGCTGTCTGTTGTAAGGGACCAGTGGCCAGGCGGAGAGGGGCCATTAGCGGGCATACTGACAGGACTGCATTTTATGCGGCATCATAACGCTGATTATACGTGGCTGATGACATTCGCGGCTGATACGCCACTGTTTCCGCGTGATTGTGTAATCCAGTTGCAGGACCAAGCCGTGAAGACAGGGCGCCAGGTGGTTCTTTGTTATAGTCAGGGCCGTTCCTATCCCGTTATGGGTTTATGGCATAAAGCGGCCTATGAACCGTTATTAGAGCTTTTTATAAACGGCAAAGAACGCAGACCTCATATAGCGGCTAAACAATTAGAAGCAACATATGTGGACTTCACGGGGCCGGCCGGATCTGTTGACCCGTTCTTTAATTTGAATCGTCCTGAGGATATGGACATTATTGTGCAAGAACTGTCCCCGCAGGGTGTGTGATCCGTGCCCTGATACCTATAGATCATTTATCCTCAATCGGTTTTGTCTTCTTGCAGGCGATGTAAAGCTTTGAGGGCCACCGGGTTTAGGCCAGTACCACCGTCCTCATTAACGAAGGCAATCAATTGCCGCCGCATACGTGGATCCCAGAACCGTTTAAGGTGAGAAGCAACATCCTCTGTTGCCGCTGCATCGGCTTTGCCCGGGGCAATATTGGCGGCGATCTGATTGGCCATGGTGATAAGGCGTTTGATATCCATTGGGCTTTTCTAACCTTCTGTTCTTATTCTGCGACCGGCTGTGCCTGTTTGAGCAGATCCAGCTGTTGTTCAGAGAAACGCTTGTAATTATCCTGCCAGTCGGTGCTACGGATGTTGGTATGGCGTACCTCGACCGCGGTGACCTTGTATTCAGGACAGTTGGTGGCCCAGTCAGAATTATCTGTGGTCACCACATTCGCCCCGCTGTCCGGGTGGTGGAAGGTGGTGTAGACCACACCGGGTGTCATGCGCTTGCTGATCTTGGCGCGCAGCGTGATCTGGCCCTTACGGCTGGTCAGGCTGACCCAGTCCCCTTCCTGAATGCCGCGGTTTTCGGCATCATGGGGGTGGATTTCCAGAATATCTTCCGGGTGCCAGCTGCTGTTTTCGGTCCGGCGGGTCTGGGCCCCAACGTTATACTGGCTGAGGATACGGCCCGTGGTCAGCAGCAGCGGGAATTTCCGGGTGCTGCGTTCATCGGTCGGCACATAAGGCGTGACCACAAACAGGCCTTCGCCACGGACGAATTGCTGTTCATGCATCACCATGGTGCCATCAGGCGCATCATCATTACATGGCCACTGGACACTGCCTTCGCGGTCCAGCTTGTCATAGCTGACGCCGGTAAAGGTTGGGGTCAGCATGGCTATTTCATCCATGATTTCACGCGGATGGCTGTAATTCATGGGATAACCCATGGCCTGGGCCAAACGCTGTGTCACTTCCCAGTCCTGCAGGCCGGCCAGTGGTGGCATTACCTGACGAACCGGGGAAATACGCCGTTCCGCATTGGTGAAGGTGCCGTTCTTTTCCAGGAAGGAAGATCCCGGCAGGAAGACATGGGCGAATTTTGCCGTCTCGTTCAGGAACAGGTCCTGCACAATCAGCAGATCCAGTGCCTTTAGCGCCGCGGTTACATGATGTGTATCCGGGTCTGACTGGGCGATATCTTCGCCCTGACAATACATGGCGCGGAAGCTGCCATCGAGAGACGCATCAAACATGTTCGGGATACGCAGGCCCGGTTCTGCTTCCAGTGTGACATTCCAGGCCTGTTCAAAGTTCTGACGCGCCGTGGTGTCAGATACATGACGGTAGCCCGGCAGTTCATGCGGGAAGCAGCCCATGTCACATGAGCCCTGCACATTGTTCTGACCCCGTAACGGGTTAACGCCAACACCTTTACGACCAATGTTACCGGTGGCCATGGCCAGGTTGGCAATGCCCATCACCATGGTTGAACCCTGGCTGTGTTCGGTCACACCCAGACCATAGTAAATGGCACCATTGTTCGCGGCACCGTAAATCCGGGCGGCTGCGCGCAGGTCTTCTGCCGGGATGCCAAGGGTATCGGCCACGGCTTCAGGAGCATTTTCAGGCTGGAGGATAAAGTTACGCCAGGCCTGATAGGCCTTGTCTTCACAGCGCTGGGCAATGAAGTCGGCGTCTTCCCGACCTTCGCTGATAACCACATGGGCCAGCGCATTAATCAGGGCCACATTGGTGCCCGGGCGCAGCGGCAGGTGCACATCGGCGCTGATATGCGGGCTTTTCACCAGATCAGTGGCGCGTGGATCGGCGACGATCAGCTTGGCGCCCTGACGCAGACGCTGTTTCATGCGTGATCCGAAAACCGGGTGGGCGTCTGTGGGGTTGGCCCCAATCACCATGATGACATCGGCTTCATCAATGGAGTCGAACGGCTGCGTGCCGGCGCTTTCGCCCAAGGTGGTCTTCAGACCATAACCTGTTGGGGAGTGGCAGACACGGGCGCAGTTATCCACATTGTTGTTACCAAAGACGGCGCGCACCATTTTCTGAACCAGATAGGTTTCTTCATTGGTACAGCGTGAAGAGGTCACGGCACCGACACTGTTCTTACCGTGCTTGCTTTGAATATCGTGCAATTTGTCAGCGGTATAAGCGAAGGCCTCATCCCAGCTGACGGCTTTCCACGGATCATCGATGCTGTCGCGGATCATCGGTGTGGTGATGCGGTCCTTATGGGTGGCATAACCAAAGGCAAAGCGGCCCTTGACACAGCTGTGGCCATCATTGGCCTTGCCGTCTTTCCAGGGCACCATGCGGACAACTTCATTGCCCTTCATATCGGCGCGGAAGGCACAACCCACACCACAGTAAGCACAAGTGGTGACGGTGCTGTGTTCCGGCTGGCCTTGTTCGATGATGCTGTTTTCGGTCAGTGTGGCGGTCGGGCAGGCCTGTACACAGGCGCCGCAGGACACGCAGTCACTATCCATGAAGTTACCGGCAGGACCGGTAGAGATTTTGGAATCAAAGCCACGGCCATCAACGGTCAGGGCGAAGGTGCCCTGAATGTCTTCGCAAGCACGCACACAGCGGGAGCAGACAATACATTTGCTGGCATCGAAGGTGAAGTAAGGGTTGGATGTATCTTTAGGCGCATCAAGGTGACTTTCACCATCAAAGCCATAACGGACATCACGCAAGCCCACCTGACCTGCCATATCCTGCAATTCACAATCGCCATTGGCAGAACAGGTCAGACAGTCCAGGGGGTGGTCAGAGATATAGAGTTCCATAACCCCGCGGCGGATGTCGGCCAGTTTGTTGGTTTGTGTGGCGATTTCCATGCCTTGGGCCACCGGGGTGGTGCAGGACGCGGGATAGCCACGGGCCCCTTCAATTTCAACCAGACACAGACGACACGACCCGAAAGAGTTCAGGCTGTCCGTCGCACACAACTTCGGGATGTTGATCCCGGCTTCTGCGGCAGCGCGCATCACCGATGTGCCGGCCGTTGTGGTAACGGTCTGGCCATCAATGGTCAGCGTGACTTGTTCGTCGCTGTTGACTTTTGGTGTGCCGAAATCTTTTTCGGTGAATTGATGTGTCATGACTAGTTGTCTCCCAGTTCATTAGGGAAGTGGGTGCGAATGCTGGTCACAGGCAATGGGGTCAGTCCCCCCATGGCGCAGAGTGAACCGTCTTTCATAATATCACAAAGGTCGTCGAGCAGGGCCAGATTCGAGGCTGTCTCCTGCCCGGCCAGGATGCGGTCGATGACTTCAACCCCGCGGGTGGAGCCAATACGACAAGGCGTACATTTGCCACAGCTTTCCACGGTGCAGAATTCCATGGCAAAGCGGGCCAGTTTCCCAAGGGCGGCATTTTCGTCAAAGGCGACAATACCGCCGTGGCCCAGCATGGCACCTTGCGCTGCCAGGGTTTCATAATCCATGGCCACATCTTTATCGCCGGGGATATAGGCCCCAAGCGGACCGCCACATTGAACGGCTTTTAACGGCAGGCCGGTAATGGTGCCGCCGCCAAAGTCCTGCAGCAAGGTTTGCAAGGTAACGCCAAAGGCTTTTTCCACCAGACCGCCATGCTTGAGGTTGCCGGCCAGCTGGAATGGCTGAGTGCCGCGGGAGCGTCCCTCGCCATAAGATTCGTAATAGGCGCCACCTTTGGCCAGAATAAGCGGAATGGTGCCCAAAGTGAGGACGTTGTTGACGATCGTGGGTTTGCCAAACAGGCCTTCAATGGCGGGCAATGGTGGTTTGGCACGGACCATGCAGCGCTTGCCTTCCAGGCTTTCCAGCAGTGATGTTTCTTCACCACAGATATAAGCCCCGGCACCCAGACGGACAGACAGGAAGAAATCGCTGCCGGAACCGCAGATATTTTCGCCCAGATAGCCACGGGCGGTGGCCGCCTTGATGGCGGTGTCCAGCATGCGGTGGGCATCAGGATATTCACAACGTAAGTAAATATAGCCTCGGGTGGCGCCTACGGCACGACTGGCAATGGTCATGCCTTCGATCAGACTGAAAGGGTCGCCTTCCATCAACAGGCGGTCGGCGAAAGTGCCGCTGTCGCCTTCATCGGCATTACAGACGATGTATTTCTGGTCTGCGTCTGTATCCAGCACGGTTTGCCATTTAATGCCGGTGGGGAAAGCCGCCCCGCCGCGCCCGCGCAGGCCCGATGTTTTGACCTCGTCGACAATGGCTTGTGGTGTGATGTCCAGTGCGGCTTTCAGGCCGTCATAACCGCCGTGGGCAATGTAATCATCAATATCCACAGGGTTGATAATGCCAAGACGGGCGAACGTCAGGCGTTCCTGATTTTTAAGATAGGGAATGTCTTCTGTTGGCCCCAAGGCCTTGGCATGGGCAGACATATCCCCTGACGTCAGGGCGTCAATCAATCCGCCCACATCACTTTCTTGCACAGGACCAAAGGCATAGCGCTGACTGTCATGTTCAATTTCAACCAGTGGTTCCAGCCAGAACAGGCCGCGGGTGCCGTTGCGCACCAGTTTGATATCACAGGCTTTGGCCGTGGCTGCTGTTTGCAGGGCGGTGGCGACATCATCAGCACCCAGTGAGCAGGCGGTGCTATCGCAAGGGACGTAAACTGTCAGGGTCATGCTTTTGTCTCCGCCGTGTCAGGCAGTTGGGCCAGTAATGAATCCAGTGTTTCGGTTGTCACACGGCTGTGGAGTTTGCCGTTCAGACGTACTGACGGGGGACGCGCGCAGTTGCCCATGCAGTAGACCGGTTCCAGCGTCAGCGTGTCGGTCTGGCCGCCATGTTGCGGGTCAATGTCGAAGCGTTCCGTCAGCAGGCTTTCCAGTTGCTGGCTGCCCATGGACTGACAGGCTTCGGCGCGGCAATATTGCAGCACATTGGCCGCCGGTGGCGTTGTGCGGAAGACATGGTAAAAACTGATAACACCATGCACTTCGGCCACAGAGATATTCAGGGCTTCTGCGATCTGTGGAATGGCATCGTCCGGGATGTAGCCCAGGCGGTCCTGTGTCGCATGGAGGATCGGCAGCAATGGACCTTCCAGGCCCTGATGCTGTTGAAGAATTTCAGTAATAATATCTGTCTGTGTCACGCTGTCGGCAACTTCGTTGTTTCTATTTCGGTGATAGTATATCGGTTTTTCGCCGTATTGTCTGCCTCGCCTCCTGGGCATTTGCCTGTATCTCCGGTCCCCGGTATTGACCGTCCATCCGGCGGTTTTGTTGGGGTTTCAGGCCGATTGAGCATGGGTTCTTATCGCCACAGGCCCGATGACGAGGTTTTCGACAGCCTATACATAATCAATATGCCTATATAGAAACAATAGGCTGCAGAAGACAAAGCCTGTGTCATTAGAGGACACAATTGATCAGGCGGGGACCTTTGGGGTGCTGGCGCAAGCCTGGCGTTCAGGCGCGAAAGCGTTGGGCCGGGTCTGTGAAAACGAGCATACTATCAGAGCGGGCCAGTGCGATCAGGGTGAGGCGGGATTGTTTGGCCAATTCTAGTGCAAGACTGGTCGGGGCGGAAATTGTGGTGAGAAGCGGCACGCCGGCACGGGCAGTTTTATGCACCAGTTCAAAACTGCAACGGCTGGACATCAGGATAAAGCCCTGTGACGGGTCAATATCGGTGCCGGCCAGATGGCCTATCAGTTTATCGAGTGCATTATGGCGGCCCACATCTTCGCGGGCGGCGAGAATATCACCCTTGGCATTGGCGAAGGCGGCGGCATGGAACGCGCCAGTTTGTCGGGTCAGGGGTTGGTGGTCACGCAGTCGGGTTAGCACGGAATGGATGACATCGCCGGTGATAGTAAAGTCGCTGTTGATGACGGGCAGGGGGGTAATGACATGTTCCAGGCGATCACGACCACAAAGACCGCAACCGCTCATCCCCAGTAGGCTACGTTTAAAGTTGTCCAGCCGTTCAAAACAGGCCGGGGTAATTTCCATATCAATCACCACCCCTTTCTCACTGTGTTGAATGTCTGTACTCAACAGATCGGTGCGTTTATCTATGATGCCTTCAGAAAGGCTGAAGCCCAGCGCAAAGTCATGGAGGTCTTGCGGCGTTGCCATCATCACCGCGTGGGAAATACAGTTATATTGTAGTGCGATGGGGACTTCCGTTGCGATGGCACGGGTTACGCCGCTGGCCGCGTCTAGGGAGGCATTACCACTTTCCCAGCGGAGGGGGTGGGCTTGTGTCACAGGGGTATGATGTGTCTGGTCAGTCATGTTCTGATGTTGCCACAGCGTTGTCCTGAAGAGATTTATTCTTCAACGGTTTATGGCAAAGACCGATGTAATTTACAGTTAAATCGGTGGCGTCCAGAGACCATGTGCCGGCCAGCGGGCTAAAGACCATGCCGCAGAGGTTATCAACATTGAACCCCGCGTGGCGTAAGGCGCGGCTGAGCTCTGAAGGTTTTAAGAATTTCTGCCAGTGATGGGTGCCGCGTGGCAGAAGCCGCAGGACGTATTCCGCCCCCACAATAGCCATCAAATAAGATTTTGCAGTCCGGTTTAATGTAGAGATGATCATCGCCCCGTCAGGCCGAAGCAGTCGAAAACAAGCAGAGAGAAAGACATTGATATCCGCGACATGTTCGATGACTTCGGTATTCAGGATGGCATCAAATTTTTCGCCATCTGCGGCCAGGGCTTCGGCGGTGATATGCCGATAATCAATACTCAGTTCCATTTCCTGGGCATGTTGCGCGGCGATTTTGATATTTTTTTCTGCGGCATCGGCGCCGACCATTTGTGCGCCCAGTCGGGTCAGGGGCTCACATAGCAAGCCACCGCCACAACCGATATCCAGAATGCGCAGACCGCTCAGGGGTTTTGGCGCGCGCGGGTCGCGATTAAAATGCTGGCAGAGACGGTCACGAATATAATCTAGTCGTGTAGGGTTGAGCTGATGGAGCGGTTTAAACGGGCCATGGGGATCCCACCATGTTGCAGCCATAGCCGAAAAATGAGCGATTTCCTCAGGATCAACGGTGGTTGTTCGTGAGGATGCGGCCGGATTTTCCGTTATATGGTGCACAGATTCGGGCAATGATGTGCTGCCTTTCATCTTTTTTGTGTTTGTCTTATCATCGTTAACAGGTTGGTTTGACATATGATTCTTTCTTTTCATACCCCTGTAATACAGTACAACGATCACAGTTCTTGCTTCAAGCATCTATAGTTGTATATGTATATCCCGTTCAATAAGCCAGAATGAGGCACATGCCGGAATATTTTGGAAAAGAATAAATGGCGATTGGGAAAGAATAAATGGCACGTATAGTAATGAAGTTTGGCGGCACGTCTGTTGCGGATATTGATCGGATCCGCAATGTTGCCAATCGTGTTAAAAAAGAAGTAGATGCCGGCAATCAGGTGGCGGTTGTGGTATCGGCCATGGCAGGGACAACAGACCAATTGGTGAATTGGGTCAATGAAGCCTCCCCGCTGCATGATGCGCGTGAATATGATACCGTTGTTGCGGCTGGTGAACAGATCACGTCTGGTTTATTAGCACTGACCTTGCAGGATATGGGTATTGCCGCGCGAAGCTGGTTAGGTTGGCAGATCCCGTTTAAGACAGATAATGTCCATGGTGCGGCCCGGATCAAAGAAATTGATACGGCAAAAATGGCGCAACGTCTGGATGAGAATGTTGTCTGCGTCATGGCTGGTTTTCAGGGTATCTCCGAAGAAGATAACCGGATTACCACATTGGGCCGGGGTGGTTCCGATACATCGGCCGTTGCCTTGGCGGCGGCCCTGGATGCGGAACGTTGCGATATTTATACGGATGTGGAGGGTGTGTATACAACGGACCCCCGTATGGTTCCGCGGGCGCGGAAGCTGGATAAAATTACCTATGAAGAAATGCTGGAAATGGCATCGCTCGGGGCGAAGGTCTTGCAGACGCGTTCTGTTGCAATGGCCATGAACCATAATGTGCGGGTGCAGGTGCTGTCCAGTTTTGCGGAAAAGCCCGGGACTCTGGTAGTTGATGAGGATGAGATTGTGGAAAAACAAGTTGTAAGCGGTATTGCCTATTCAAATAATGAAGCCAAAATCACCTTGGTTGGTGTTGAGAACACACCCGGCGTGGCCAGCGAAATTTTTGGGCCGTTATCCGCGGGCAATATCAATGTTGATATGATTGTGCAGAATATATCTGAAGATGGGCTGAAGACGGATGTGACCTTTACGGTGCCCGCCGCGGATCTTGATAAAGCACAGGACGTATTAAAGGCTGCTGATGCGGTGAAATATGATTCCCTGATCGGGGATAGCGATGTGGTCAAAATTTCTGTGATCGGTGTCGGTATGCGCAGTCATGCCGGGGTCGCGGCGACAATGTTCCATGCCTTGGCGGAAAAAGGGATTAATATCCATGTGATTTCCACCTCTGAAATTAAGGTCAGTGTGTTGATCGATGCGGCGTATACGGAATTGGCCGTACGTAGCTTACACACGGCCTATGGTCTTGATGCGGAAGAATAGGTAGCCTGTGCCGGCGGGACTCATGTTAATAGTAAGAACAGGGACCGGGCGCATGTTGGCGTTATCATGGGTTAGCAAGATTTAGGAAAATTATATGTCGACTTCGGAATCATCTACGACGAGCGCAGGAACATCAGCTGAGGGACGGGAACGTCTTGATAAGCTGTGGGCACGAGGACGCGACTTTTTGGGCACGGAATATGCGATCCTGGGCGGCGCGATGAGCTGGGTTTCAGAACGCAATCTTGTGGCGGCTTTGTCAAATGCGGGCGGTTTCGGTGTGATTGCATGCGGTAGTATGACCCCGGATTTATTGGATGCTGAAATTACAGCGACCAAGGCCATGACCGATAAGCCGTTCGGGGTTAATTTGATTACGATGCATCCACTATTGGATGACCTGATTGATATATGTGCCAAACATCAAGTCAGTCATGTGGTTCTGGCCGGGGGGATTCCGCCGGGCGGTGCGATTGCGCGCATTAAAGAATTTGGGGCGAAAGTCATTTGTTTCGCGCCGGCACTGGTTCTGGCGAAGAAGCTGGTGCGGTCCGGATGTGATGCGCTGGTTGTGGAAGGTGCGGAAGCCGGCGGACATATTGGTCCGATTTCTACATCTGTTCTGGTACAGGAAATTTTACCGCATGTTACGGATGTTCCCGTATTTGTGGCCGGGGGTATTGGCCGTGGTGAAACGATCGCCTCTTACCTGCAAATGGGGGCGTCAGGCGTACAGTTGGGGACTCGTTTCGTCTGCGCAACAGAATCTATTGCCCATGAGAATTTCAAAAAAGCATTTATTCGCGGTGCGTCGCGGGATGCGGTGACCTCGGTACAAATTGATCCGCGTTTTCCTGTTATTCCTGTGCGTGCCTTGAAAAATGCCGCAACAGAACAATTTATGAAAACACAACAAGACGTTATCAATCGTTTCCAAGACGGTAAAATAGATATGAAAGAAGCCCAATTGGAAATCGAACACTTTTGGGCGGGGGCACTACGTCGTGCCGTGATTGATGGCGATGTGGAGAGCGGATCTATCATGGCGGGACAAAGTGTCGGCATGGTAAAAAAGGAACAACCGGTCGCTGAAATTATGGCGGAACTGGTTGAGCAGGCGGCGGCTTACTTAGAGGGAATGTAGGCACCGTTAATCTGGGGAGTTAAGACGTGAAGTCTTTGTCCAGCGGCCCACGGCTGCTGTTAAAGCATTTGCACGATATCATGGCCGGCAAAGGTGATGCCGAAGCACGGCTAAACGGTGTCGTGCATTTGATTGCGAATAATATGGTGGCCGAAGTGTGTTCGGTCTACTTCCTGCGTGGCGGTGAGGTGTTGGAGCTTTTTGCGACGCAGGGCTTGAAGGCCTCTGCGGTGCATAAAACACGTCTGCGTGTGGGGGAAGGACTTGTGGGGCAAGTGGCGGCGCAGGCATCGCCGTTGAACCTTGCGGATGCGCAAAGTCATCCGAAATATGTTTATCGCCCTGAAACGGGAGAGGAAATTTATCATTCTTTTCTGGGGGTGCCGATTATTCGGGCGGGCCGTGTGGTCGGTGTTTTGGTGGTACAAAACGAAACTCTGCGTAATTACACAGATGAAGAAATAGAAGCCTTGCAAACGGTTGCCATGGTGGTGGCGGAGCTTGTCGGTAATGGTGAATTATTTGATCCTTTGGAAAGTCCGGAAGGAACGCTGGAACGTGCCGCAACACCGCGGTTTGAAGGGACAACCTTTGCCGAAGGATTAGCAATTGGTCTGGCCGTGTTGCACGAACCCCGTGTTTTTGTAGAACATCACCTTGCTGATAATATCGGGGTGGAATTAGAACGTCTTACTACGGCTTTACAAGATTTACGGCAGCAAATCGACCAGATGATGGCAGCGGATGATCTGCGTCATCAGGGTGAACATCGTGAAATTCTAACGGTCTATAAGATGTTTGCCGAGGATAAAGGCTGGCGTGAAAAAATCAGCGATGCCATCGCCACGGGTCTGACGGCCGAAGCGGCTGTGGAAAAGGTGCAATGGGAAAATCGTACGCGCATGCTAAAAACCGCGGATCCTTATCTGCGGGAGCGGTTAAGTGACCTGGATGATTTGTCTAATCGGCTGTTAAGACATTTGACAGGACGTTTGCAGACGGCGGCTTCGGCAAATCTTCCGGAGAATACTATTCTGGTAGCACGTAGTATGGGGCCGGCAGAATTACTGGATTATGATCGGACAAAACTGAAAGGCGTGATTTTACAGGACGGTTCCCCCGTGGCGCATGTGGCTATTATTGCGCGGGCGTTGGGAATTCCGATGATCGGTAAAGTCGAGGGAGCCTTACAGTCAGCCGAAGATGGTGAAAAGGTGATTGTCGATGGGGATGAGGGGATTGTCTATCTGTCACCGCCTCCGGAAGTGTTATTCACCTATCATGAAAGTATCGGGGCGCGGGCAGAGCAATTAGCCAAATATCAGGCGTTACGCGATCAGCCTGCGGTTACAAAAGACGGTGTGGAAATTGATCTGTTCATCAATGCGGGCCTGAGTATTGATATGGAAGGTTTAGACCAAACCGGGGCTAAAGGTGTGGGATTGTTCCGCACTGAATTTCAATTCATGGTCAGTTCGACGCTGCCAAAAATTGAAGAGCAAGTGGCGTTCTACAAAAGCGTATTGGCCGCGGCGGGTGACAAACCTGTGGTTTTCCGAACTTTGGACGTCGGGGGGGATAAACAGGTCGCCTTTCTCCAAGAAGAGGATGAGCCCAATCCGGCCATGGGCTGGCGCGCAATACGTATTGCGTTAGACCGCCCGGCGTTGTTGCGTTACCAGTTGCGGGCTTTGTATCAGGCCTCTGCAGGGCGGGAATTGCAAGTGATGTTCCCCATGATTTCTGACGTGGCGGAATTTAAAGCGGTCCGTGAGATCGTTTATAAAGAAAAAGCCCGTCTGGAAGGTTTGGGCAAAGAAGCCCCAACAGACATTAAGGTGGGGACCATGTTGGAGGTGCCAGCGTTAATCTGGCAATTGGATAGCTTATTGCCTTTAGTGGATTTTGTATCGATCGGCAGTAATGACCTTATGCAATTCTTTTTCGCCTGTGATCGGGAAAACCCGAAATTGGTTGATCGTTACGATCCCCTTTCCCCCAGTGCACTATCAATGTTGAAGTTTATCGTCGACAAATGTGATGCTCATCATACGCCTGTGACACTATGCGGTGAATTAGGAAGTAAAGCGGTAGCGGCCATGGCGGTCATCGGTGTGGGGATGCGTAGACTATCGGTCACCCCAGCTTCGGTGGGGCCGGTAAAAATGATGATCCGTTCATTAAATCTTAACGAATTGCAACAGTTTGTTAACCAATCCCTGAGTCGCACGGACAAGAGCTTACGCGGGTCATTTGTGGCCTTTGCCCACGATCACGGCGTCAAAATTTGATAAATACGCGTGATTCGAGACGAATCTAGCTGAAATTACATGTAGTTTCCGTTTTTTTGTTGACTCATTACTTTAAAAAGCTGTTCACTTCCCACAGTTGATTGTCAACAGGAATAACCTGACAGTCGGCAGGGTCAGGTCTAAGTCATCAGCGGGCTTAGATAATTTTAATAAAAAAATGACCCGGAGAGAAACGATCACCGTAAGGCTTGGGCAAAAAACGCGGATACGCGAGGGGCCAATGGTTGAGAGAACAGACAATGCAGGACTAGAGAGTGGTGACGCCTTGTCATTAGGGCAGACGTTGCAACGTGCACGTACGGCTAAGGGCATTGCCACGGTAGACCCGGTCGCAGCAGAAACATGTATACCAGTTTATTACCTGGAGGCGATAGAAGCTGACGCCTATGATAAAATGCCCGAAGGCTGCTATGCTGCGGGCTTTGTCAAAACTTATGCAGAATTTATTGGTCTGGATGGCGTGGAAATGGTGCGTTTGTACCGGGCGGCCACAGAGGAAGTGCAGGTGGCGGATGTCCCCGTTTCCGCATCACGTGGCAACGCAGTTTTGGGTATATTAGACTCTGTGCGCGACGTGGGTTTTTCAGGGCGCGGTGTAAAGATGGCAGCTGCAGTTCTCATGGTGGGCGGTGGATCACTTTGGATGTCATCTCTTGGGGGTCTATCGGAAAATTTGGCGGCTGTTGACAGCATAATGCACAACAGCGATGAAACTTTACAGGTAGATGACAGCCATACAGTCCTAGCGACTTCATCCGATAAAAAGCGTGGCCTGGCTATGGCTACGGCCTTCCGTTTTGTTGAAAAAGCCAATGCCAATACTGTGGAAACATTAGAATCGCCATCATCACAGGGTCTTCGTCATGACCAGTTGCGGATTATTGCGTATGAAGATACCTGGCTACGTATCGTTGATGGTGAAGAAGCCCTGTATATCAATCAGGTATTGCGGGCCGGGGAACAGTTTGAAGCACCTGCACGTCGTGACTTGGTGATGACGACGAGTAACGTAGGGGCACTTAGATTTTATCGCGGGGCAGAGGCGTTAGGGCCCGCCGGAGCTTATGGTGACATTCGTCAGAATGTGACTTTGAGCACTCTTTATCAGTAATATCGTTTATATCGCCTATCAGTGCGTGGGCACTCAAAGATCTGCTATTTTCCATAAAGGCGTGGTCAGACCATGGCCTCCCGCGATTATTTGGCAGGCTTTTTTGACACCTCTGTGTGTTGCGGTCGGGGTAATTTTCTTTATCACATGCCGTAAAACGCCCCGTCAGCTATGATTGGGTGGCTTTCCCGCTTGAATCCTAAGTAAAAGTCGCGCATGTTGTGGCACATTATAAGCCGTCTGATGTTGCTATTTTACGGCTGTAGAGTGATGTTCCCAATGTATGATGTTTACTGACAGGTTATAATCATGAGCCTTCGTCCTTATCGCGACATACAACGCAGAAAAAGCCGCCAGGTCATGGTGGGCGATGTGGCCGTGGGCGGTAATGCCCCGATTTCGGTACAGTCAATGACAAATACATTGACGACTGACGTGGCCGGTACGGTAGCACAAATCAGGGATTTAGAGGAGGCCGGGGCGGATATCGTACGGGTTTCCTGCCCTGATGAACAATCGACAGCGGCCCTGAAAGACATTGTGCGCGAAAGTCGTGTGCCGATTGTGGCTGATATCCATTTCCATTATCAGCGCGCTATTGAGGCGGCAGAGGCTGGTGCGGCGTGTCTGCGTATTAATCCGGGTAATATCGGCTCGGCCGCGCGGGTGCGCGACGTCGTGAAGGCTGCCAAAGACCATGGCTGTTCCATGCGTATAGGTGTGAACGCAGGTTCGTTGGAAAAACACTTATTAGAACAATATGGTGAACCTTGCCCGGATGCTTTGGTACAAAGTGCGTTGGAGCATGCAAAAATATTAGAAGATAACGATTTCACCAATTTTAAAATCAGCGTTAAGGCATCAGATGTTTTTCTGGCCGTGGCGGCTTATCAGGGTTTGGCGGATGCGTGTGACTATCCTTTACATTTAGGAATTACCGAGGCAGGCGGGTTACGTGCAGGGACTGTGAAATCTGCCATTGGTATTGGTTCATTATTGTGGGCGGGGATTGGTGATACGATCCGCGTTTCATTATCAGCGGACCCCGTGGAAGAAATTAAGGTTGGTTTTGATATCCTTAAATCATTGGATCTGCGGCATCGGGGGGTACGTATTGTGTCCTGCCCGTCCTGTGCTCGTCAGGCGTTCCCGGTGATACGGACGGTAGAAGTATTGGAAGAGCGTCTGGCCCATATTTCAACGCCGCTTAGCTTGTCGATCATCGGTTGTGTAGTCAACGGCCCGGGGGAAGCGCGCGAAACCGATGTGGGCCTTACGGGGGGTGGACAGAATAATCATATGGTGTATTTGAGCGGCGTTGCAGACCATAAGATTGATGACGATAAACTGGTAGACCATATTGTCGAATTGGTCGAAGCGAAGGCGGCCAGTCTTGTGAGCCCGCCAGTAGATCTGCCAATAGATCAGTCAGTAGGCCCGTCAGGGGCAAAGACTGTAAAAAATTAAAATTAAAAAGTAAGGAGGACGGTGTGGCGCGTCTGCAACCTGTTCGTGGGACCCATGATATTCTGGAAATAAAGGCCAGAACATTTGATTATATTGTCAGCCATTTCAAAGCCGTGGCGGAACGTTACGGCCACGGGGAAATTTCCACACCGATTTTTGAATTCACTGAGGTGTTTAAACGGACTTTGGGCGAAACGTCAGATGTGGTGACCAAGGAAATGTATACGTTTGAAGACCGCAGCGGTGAACAGCTGACGTTGCGGCCAGAGTATACGGCGGGTATCGCGCGTGCCTTTATCTCAGGCGGCATGCAACAACTAGCCCCATGTAAGTTTTATGCTTATGGGCCTATGTTTCGTTATGAGCGCCCACAAAAAGGCCGTATGCGCCAGTTTCATCAGATTGATGCAGAAATTCTAGGTGTGCCGGAACCACAGGCAGATGTTGAACTATTGGCGATGGCGGCGGACTTTCTGCGGGAGATAGGTCTGCTGGACCGGGTCACATTGGAAATAAACTCATTAGGAGACGTGGAAAGCCGACAGGCTTATCGCGATGCACTGGTGGTTTACTTTCAGGAATATAAAGACCAGCTTAGCCAGGATAGCCAGGAACGATTGGACCGGAACCCGTTGCGCATATTGGATAGCAAGAATGAGGGTGATAAAGCTATTGTAGCTAATGCGCCGTCAATTCAGGATTATCTTAATGAGGAAAGCAGATTATTTTTCTCTGCTGTGTGTCAGGGGCTAGAATTACTGGATATTCCCTATACGGTAAATGAACGTCTGGTGCGGGGATTGGATTATTACAGCCATACAGCGTTTGAATTTACAACAACAGAACTAGGGGCCCAGGGAACGGTACTGGCCGGCGGCCGATATGATAAACTGATCGAACAAATGGGTGGCCCCGCCACGGCTGGCATAGGTTGGGCGGGCGGCTTAGAGCGTTTGGCGGAATTAGTGACAGCAGAGCACATGCCGGAGGCGCATCGTCCTGTTGCGATTATTCCCATGGGAGGATTGGCACAGGTCAAGGCTATGAAATTGGCCCATGATCTGCGTTTGCAAGGGTTCCATATCGAGATGGGTTATCGGGGCAATTTGGGTAAACGCCTTAAACGTGCGAATAAGGCGAATGCGGTGGCCGCGATATTGATGGGTGAAGATGAAATGGCACGTCGTGTGGTGACAGTTCGTAATCTGGATAGTGGTGAGCAACAAGAAGTGGCGTTAAGCGATGTGGCACAGGCCTTACAGCCATATCGTTAGCGATTTTTCTTTATCATCAATATTTCACCACTTTTTACGGGTCGATTTTAAGGACGAGACACGATGATCCCACGGGAACGCCTGACCACATTAATAGAACGCCATGCGGAATTAGAACATATGATGTCCCAAGGGGACGGACTGAGTTCAGAAGAATTTGTTACGATTTCCAAGGAATATGCGGATTTGACATCTGTCGTCAAAGTAGCGGGCGACTTTCTACGGCTATTAGACGATATTGCAGAAATGGAAGAGCTTCTGGCGGATGACGCAACAGACGCAGAGATGCGCGAGCTGGCGGAGCTGGAGTTGCCGGACCTGAAGGAAAGGCTGCCGGGCATGGAACGCGATGTCAGTTTGATGTTATTACCCAAAGATGTGGATGATGACCGAAATGCGTTGTTGGAAATCAGGGCCGGTACCGGGGGCGATGAAGCGGCCCTTTTTGGGGGTGATTTATTTCGTATGTATCAGCGTTATGCCAGTATGCAGGGGTGGCGTATGGAAATCGTCAGTGCATCGGAGAATGATATCGGTGGTTTTAAAGAGGTGATTGCATCGGTCAGTGGCAAGGGTGTGTTTGCGCGCCTAAAGTTTGAATCGGGTGTGCATCGTGTTCAGCGCGTACCGGAGACAGAGACGGGCGGGCGCGTCCATACATCCGCGGCAACCGTGGCGGTGATGCCGGAAGCCGAAGATGTGGATATCGCGATTGAAGATAAGGATTTGCGTATTGACGTGTTTCGGGCCAGCGGCCCGGGGGGGCAGTCTGTGAATACGACCGATAGTGCGGTGCGTATTACCCATATTCCAACCGGGCTTGTGGTGCAGCAGCAAGACGAGAAGTCACAGCATAAAAACAAAGCCAAGGCACTGAAGGTTTTGCGGTCACGCTTATATGATCTGGAACGCGAACGTCAACAGTCGGAGCGTGCGGCAGAACGTAAAGGACAAGTGGGGAGCGGAGATCGTTCAGAGCGCATCCGCACCTATAATTTTCCCCAAGGCCGGGTTACAGACCACCGTATTAATTTGACCTTGTACAAACTGGATCAAATTTTGGCAGGGGAAGGGCTGGAAGAAATTATATCCGCCCTGATTACGGAAGATCAATCGGCCAAGCTGGCGGCGATGCAGGATGCTTAAACCTAGTGTTTAGGTTGTGGCGTGACGGTGCCAAGGGACATAGAGGACTGACTATTATAACGGTCTTACAAAAGGACTAACTGTATGGCACAGACCGCAGATCAGCTATTACGCAGCGGGGCTAAGCGGCTTGATGATGCTGGTATTATGCCCCCGCGTCTCGATAGCAGTATCCTATTGGCGCATGCCATGGGTATAGAGCGTCAGGAGTTGCTTTTTTCGCCAACAACGGACGTAGGCGCAGCACAGGCAGAATTGTTTGAGACATATATAATTCAACGTCTAAAGCGTATGCCGATTTCTCACATATTAGGGGAGCGGGAGTTTTGGAGCCTGCCGTTTAAAGTGACGGCAGATACATTGGCCCCGCGCCCCGACAGTGAGACGCTGGTCGAAGCCGCGTTAGAATTTGCCGAACAATATCACAGTCTTTCCGCACCGTTGCGTATTTTGGATCTTGGCACCGGGACGGGTTGTTTGCTGTTAGCCTTGCTATCAGAATGTGAAAACGCACAAGGCGTGGGCGTGGAGAAGAGCAAGGCCGCTTTGGCCGTCGCAGCGGAGAATGCAAGAAATTTGGGGTTAGAGGAGCGGACTAAATTTATTGAGGCTGATTTTATGGCAGACATGTCGTGGGGGCAGGAGTTTGATATTATTGTCTGTAATCCGCCATACATTGCCTTGGACGATCGGGCGCGGTTAGATCCGGAAGTACGTGATTTTGAACCGGACATGGCTTTATATGGCGGGGAGGATGGTCTCTCTTATTATCGGTCATTGGGCCCAGTGCTGTCGCGTTGTCTTGGTCCGCAGGGCCGGACTTTTCTGGAAGTGGGAATTGGTCAAAGCGGTCCTGTCATGGGGATGATGACGCAGGCAGGCGCGGAGAATATAGATGTCCATCAAGATTTGGCGATGATTGATCGTTGTGTTTCTTTTGCCTTTTTGTCAAATTCTGAATAAGGATTTTTTAATTTTCCTATTGGAAAATGGGCCCAGCCGCGTTAGGGTGGGGAAGCTTTAGAAAATAAGCAGTAACGGGCCGGTTGGGTCGGCCCATACACAACCCCGACATTAATTTTGATGCATACCTGTCGTACGTAAGTACGCGCGCCCTAATATGAATGAAGGGGTGATGTGGGGACTCTAATTTATGGGGCACAGTAAAATAATATGAAAAGATCTTTATGAAACAAAGTCAGAATGATCGACGGTCGCGCGGGCAGAAGAACAATGGCCAGCAAGGCAAAAAACACCAAGGTAAGAACAATAACCGCAATAGACGTTCTCAATCGCAAACTGCGAACCGTCAATATGACAGCCAAGGACCCAGCGGTAAACAACGGGGTAATGCCAAGCAGCTCTATGAAAAGTATAAAGCATTGGCAAATGAAGCCCGTGGTGATCGGCAATTAGCAGAATCATATTGGCAGTTTTCAGACCATTACTATCGTATCTATGCGGAATTTGCAGCGGCAGAGGCGGCCCAACAGGCGGCACGTGAAGCTGAACAGCAACGTCGCCGTATGGAAAATGCGGAAAACATGGGCAACAGCACCGCAGAAGGGCGTCCAGACCGCAATCCACAAAAACAGGATAAACAGCAGGATAAAAAGCCGAAATCTGAGTCCGCACCGGGGGATGAAGAGCAAGACGGTCCTGTTAAAAAGTCACAGGCTGCAACGGCAGAAGCGGGTTTGACTGATGGTTTGGGAAAAACCTTAGGAAGAAGTCGTGTTGACCCGTCTGTCACTGAGGCTGCGGAGACAACCTCCGACAAGCTTAAGGCAACGGAGGAGACCGATTCTGCCCTGACATCCTCTTCGGCTGAGTCTTCGACATCGGCTCCAACCGATGTCGCTATGCCAACGCCACGCCGCCGGGGCCGTCCGCGCAAAACGCCTGTCAGTGTGAATAATGAGGCGAATGAAGATAAAGAGGCCTCTTAGTACTGCGGTTGATACATAAAGTTCTAGACATGCTTTCAAGAAAAGCCCTGCATAACATGCAGGGCTTTTTATTTATGCGGTGACCTATCCGGTTCTTGATGATCACGGTCACGCATGGGGAAGCCGATGCGTGAAATTATTTGCTATATTTTTGTGTTCTCTACCGTTCAGCCCCTTGTGTGGCATTTTTGCAACATTATATCTGTAACGAAGATGTTCCAGGGGGTCGGCAGGCCTCTTATGGGAAATATTGACCTAGACGGAATTTGCGATTTGATGATTGCTTTGTCATAGACTTTATTATCGATATGACACAGCATATTCAGGCAGAGGTAAAAAGGTCAGGGTTGTGATTTAAAGGAAGGCGTAAGCAATGGATTTTGAAAAATATACGGACCGTGCCAAGGGGTTCCTGCAATCAGCACAAGGTTTAGCATTACGGTCGAACCATCAACAATTTATCGCCGAACATTTATTAAAAGTCATTTTAGAAGACAAAGAAGGGCTGGCATCGAATTTAATGCAGGCCGCTGGTGCGGACCCTAAGGGGGCGTTGGCCGTCGTTGAGGATGCTTTGGATAAATTGCCCAAAGTGGAAGGGTCAGCGGGTCAGCTTTATATGTCGCCGGAATTGGCGCGTCTGTTTGATAAGGCACAAGAGGTTGCAAAAAAAGCCGGTGATGAATTTATCACGGTTGAACGCCTATTGCTGGCGATGTGCGTGTCAGGAGACACAGGCGTAGCAAAGATTTTACGCGAAGCAGGCCTGACAGCAGAGGCGCTGAATGCTGCTATTAATAAAATACGTCAGGGCCGGACAGCGCAATCGGCTTCTGCGGAAGAAGGATATGATGCCCTGAAAAAGTATGCGCGCGACCTGACAGCGGCGGCGCGTGAGGGCAAATTGGATCCGGTGATCGGCCGTGATGAAGAAATTCGCCGCACTATTCAGGTGTTAAGCCGCCGCACAAAAAATAATCCTGTCCTCATCGGTGAACCGGGCGTTGGGAAAACGGCGATTGCCGAAGGGCTGGCGTTACGTATTGCCAACGGCGATGTGCCCGAAAGTCTATCGCAGAAACGGATTATGGCCTTGGATTTGGGATCAATGATTGCGGGGGCCAAATATCGCGGTGAATTTGAAGAACGCCTGAAGGCTGTGTTGCAGGAAGTGACGGCTGCTGAAGGCGAGGTCGTATTATTTATTGATGAAATGCATACCATTGTCGGGGCGGGGGCGTCTGACGGCGCGATGGATGCATCAAACTTATTGAAACCGGCACTAGCGCGGGGCGAGCTGCACTGTATCGGGGCGACGACGTTGAACGAATACCGTAAATATGTGGAAAAGGATGCCGCGTTAGAGCGTCGGTTCCAGCCAGTTTTTGTCGGGGAGCCGACGATGGAAGATACCATTTCCATCTTGCGGGGTTTGAAGGAAAAATATGAACTGCATCACGGTATCCGTATAACGGATAGTGCGATTGTGGCGGCGGCAACGCTATCCAATCGCTACATTAATGACCGTTTCCTGCCGGATAAAGCCATTGATCTGGTGGATGAGGCCGCTTCGCGATTACGCATGGAAGTGGATTCGAAGCCGTCTGAATTGGATGAACTGGATCGCCGCATTATCCAATTGAAAATAGAACGAGAGGCCCTGAAGAAAGAAGATGACGCGGGGTCACGGGATCGTTTGGAAAAACTGGAAAAAGAGCTGAGTGATCTGGAACAGCAATCCGCGGCGTTGACGGCGCAATGGCAACGGGAAAAAGATAAAATTTCTGGGGATAGCCAGGTCAAAGAACAACTGGACCAGGCCCGGATTGAATTGGAGCAGGCACAGCGTGCTGGAGATTTGGCAAAAGCCGGTGAGCTGGCCTACGGTGTGATCCCAGATCTGGAAAGAAGGTTGGAAGAAGCTGCTGTTGCCCCCAATACGGACCAGGGTGATGATAGCCAGCGTTTATTGCGTGAAGAAGTACGTGAAGAGGATGTTGCCGCTATTGTATCCCGCTGGACAGGTATTCCTGTGGATAAAATGTTAAGTGGTGAGCGTGATAAACTGCTGCAGATGGAGGCTCTTTTGGGCAGTCGGGTCATCGGACAGGACGAAGCGGTCAAGGCTGTTGCCAATGCCGTTCGTCGTGCGCGCGCAGGCCTGCAGGATGAAAGTCGTCCAATCGGATCTTTCCTGTTTCTGGGCCCCACAGGTGTCGGGAAAACCGAATTGACAAAGGCCCTGGCGGAATTCCTGTTCGATGATGAACAAGCCATGGTGCGTATTGATATGTCCGAATTCATGGAAAAGCATGCGGTGGCGCGCCTGATCGGGGCACCTCCCGGCTATGTAGGGTACGAAGAAGGCGGCGTGCTGACCGAAGCCGTCCGCCGTCGTCCGTATCAGGTGGTCCTGTTCGATGAGGTGGAAAAGGCCCACCCGGATGTCTTTAATGTGCTGCTACAGGTGTTAGATGATGGTCGCCTGACGGATGGGCAGGGCCGTACGGTAGATTTCAAGAATACGCTGATTATTCTAACATCGAATCTCGGCAGCCATATTCTGGCGGACCAGCCTGACGGGGGGGACGTGGCGGAGGTACGCGAGCAGGTCATGGAGGTTGTTCGGGCATCATTCCGACCGGAGTTTTTGAACCGCCTGGATGAAATCACGCTTTTCCATCGGCTGGACCCAAGCCATATGCACGGTATTGTTGATATTCAGCTGGCACACCTGAAGAAGCGGTTAAGTGACCGTAAAATCACATTGGAACTGGATAATTCCGCGCGCGACTGGTTGGCTCATGCGGGTTATGACCCGGTATACGGCGCACGGCCGCTGAAGCGCGTGATTCAACGATCGCTTCAGGATTTGCTGGCATCGAAACTGCTGGAAGGCAGCATCATGGATGGTCAGACGGTCACAGTCACCGCCGGTGCAGATGGTTTGGAGCTTAATTAGCACCCTATAACTTTTAGATATGAGAAAGGCAGGCTTTCGGGCCTGCCTTTTTTATGGGACGCATTTTCACCTTTTTTCCGCCGAGAAAAAATGGTTATTCTAAGCAAGGGGGAGAATTAAACGGAGGGATAAACGTGCGTATTATTTTGAAATCATTCTGGGCGTTAATAATTATTTGTGCCGTCATGACGTCACCATCAACTGCGGCGGTCAAGACCCTATGGTCATTGGATCTTCCGGGGGACGCGCAGTGGCATAAAGTCACGGGGCTTGGTAGTTTGCTGGTGGGCACGAAAACGGCTTTGCATCATGTGGATACGGAAAGCGGGACTGTCATGTGGAGCCGGGATGATATACCCCGGTCTGCGCCCTTCAATGTGCAGGAAGTGGCAGGCACACCTTATATACTGGTGAATAATCACGAAGGGGGCTTTAACCAGAAAACCAGTCTGCAGATGGTTGATATCACTACAGGCAAGACGGTGTGGACAACGGGTGAAATGATGGGGGCAAATATGGGGGCCTATCCGATTGCGTCTCATGGCATGGTATTGTTTGTCTCTGGCTTATCCATGCACGAAAAGGGCGCGGCGATATATTTGCAGGCCTATGGAATTGAGAAGGGCAATTTGCTGTGGGAAAGCAAATATGCCGATTTCAATGCCTTAAAGCAGCATATGGCGGATAACTCATCAAACTGGTTTGTAAAACTGGATCTTTCAGGACATCGGCGTCCTGTTGTTGAGGGCGACAGCGTTTATCTGACATTTAAAGGATTACATGCTTATGATCTGAAGACCGGGGAAGAAATTTGGGGGCAGGATTTTAAAACCGCTGGTGACCTCAAATTAACGTATGCGTCCCCTATTATTGATAATGCGACTGTCTATGCCGCAGGTCGCAAATATATATACGCTTTTGATAAAGCGACAGGCGAGCAACTATGGAAATCAGAACGCTTAAAAGGCTCGCGGCCACAGATGGCTTTGGTTCGCGATAAGATAATTGTGCGTCAAGGAGGGCAATTTTCTAATGGTCAGGACATCGTCCCGAAAAAGCCGTACCGTATTGTCGCATTGGATGCCTCATCGGGTAAAGTAATCTGGAAATATAAAAAAGCAAAAAAAGCCATGACAAGCTTCCAGATTGATGAAATGCGGCAGGCCGTTTATTTCGCAGACCAAAAACGTGTCATCGGTTTGAATGTCGCCGATGGTACAGTGCTTTTTGAGAAGAAACTGGAATTCGAACATGAAATGGGGACCGCACAGATGGCGGCAACGGGTCTTTCCATTGGTTCAGGACTGATGTCCGGCGGACTATTGGGGGGTGTGCAGGGGGCGTTATCAGCATCGTCCGCATCGGAAAAAAATATTGATGCCCCTCTCGATGTTTCACTGATGGACCAGGAGCACCTTATTGTCCGTGGCCAGCAACATATTCTTTGTATGACGGCAGAAGGGCAGCAACCTCGTTGGTCGTATTCTTTTGAAGCTCCGGGAACGAACCGTTTTGCACTGATTGCTATGGGGGCGGTCACGGCCATGAATGCCATGGCCAATACAGGTTATCATAGTAGCTGGAGCCGCAGGGATACGGCGGTGGATAATGCGCTGATGGGGGCCAATCGTTTTAATACTTTGGCTTCGCGGCGCTATAGTGCGGCGGCAAAAGCTAAACGACTGGCCTATTTCCTGACCAACTTGGAAGAAGGTGGAGAGCAGGGGCCGGGCCTGATCAGCCTTGATATGACAACCGGTGAAGTGGCCAATCAGCTTTATCTGGATGACAAGGAACCGGAATATGGACTGGATGAGCTGTCAAACCGGGTTTATTATTTCAAAGACGGGGATAAGCTGATCGCTTACGAAATGTAGGTGGGTACAAATAGACGTTTAGTCATTATGGGGGCATAGCCGCATCAGCGGCTATGCCCTTTTTTTCACGGGTTTTTCAATCCTGTGCTACCTGGACCGCTGGGCGGACAGTGGCGATTTGCGTTTGCAATAGATTGACCTGTTGTTGAAATTGATCGAGGTCCGCACCCTTTAGCTTGCGCCCGGTTGGTAGCTTCAGGCTTAAGGGATTGACCTGCTTGCCATTGACGATGACTTCATAATGCAAATGCGGGCCGGTGGAACGCCCGGTAGAGCCCACATAACCAATAATCTGTCCCTGCCGGACTTTGCGGCCCTTGCGGATGCCTTTGCCATAGCGGGACAGATGGGCATAGGCGGTTTTATAGGTGCCGTTATGACGGATGCGGATATAATTGCCGTAACCACCATTGCGTTGTGACATTTCAATCATCCCGTCGCCGGCGGCCATGATGGGCGTGCCGGTCCGGGCACCAAAATCGATTCCCTTATGCATTTTGGTATAACCGAGAATCGGATGCTTGCGTTTACCAAAGCGTGACGTGAGCCGCGCGCCATCAATGGGGGTACGCATTAATGTGCGTCGCGCACTCTGGCCATTGCTGTGATAATAATCGGCACGTTTAATGCCGGGGCTATCATAACGATAAAGTTCAATGGGCTTGCCACGTAAAGTGAGCCCGGCATAAAGAATGTTGCCCGCCTTTTGCTGGCCATCTTCGGCGGAGGTGAGATTCTCGTAATAGACTTCGAAGCGGTCCCCGCTGCGAATCTCGCGCTGAAAATCTACATCAAAGCTAAGGATACGGATCAGTTCGGCAATGACCGGGGCCGGGACGTCTTGCTGCTGTGCAGCCAGATAAAGACTGTCTTCAATGGTCCCGCTGGCGAAATACGATTCTCGTGTCACATTGATTTCTACAGTACGCGCATCATAGCGGGGCGCATCCCCTTCGCGACGGCTGACAACAATTTTTTCATCGAAATTCTTCTGTAATACCAATTCCTGGAGTTGTGATTGATGCGGGTCGGGGGTGGCGTGAAACCCTAGCGTCAGACGTTGTCCAACCTGTAGTCGTCTAAGATTGATTAATTTACCGAGCGTCTGAATAGCCGAATGGGAATCGCGGCGACTGGCCCCGGCATCGACCATGATATCCATTAGAGTGTCCCCACGACCCAGGGTAATCGTTTCGCGCCTTAAGGGAATTGCGGCAGGTGCGGCAGGCAGGTCATTATAATGTTCGGTCTGGGCGAGCCGGGGCAGGTTATTATCTGTCGGGGAAGAAGAGGCGGCATCACTGGGCAGGGGGAGGCCAGTCCCGGTTATATTGGCTGTACTGTGGGCGGTGGCCTGCTGTTGTGGGGGTTCCGTTATGCGATTGTGCGAGGGAGTACCGTCATATAACAGCCCGATCGTCAGACCTGCGCTAAAAAGTACGCCACCTTTAAAGGCGGCGGTAAGGCGTGGATGGCGTTGGCCGTACTGTCGCACCTGTGCAAACAGGTGTCCTATAGTTGTGACAGATGTGCGTACGGGCATCGGGCCTCCCCTGTGGTCTACCGTGCTGTTTTAAAAGACAGTTGCTGTCATTCAAACGATCAATAGAGCCTTTATTATGGCAATAACGTCTTAAACTTTCATAAAAAATGCCTTGTGATATCGACTCTGTCAATGACCCTGCCCTATTCATATAAGGGGCTGGAATCTCTTATGGCCATGGCGGCGGTCATAAAAGTTATAATGATAGGTCTGATGTGCGGGTTAACATGCTGTTTTACCGCAGAAATCAGCCATTCTGAAAAGAATGTCAAAAAAGTGAAATTTTCTTCTTTACAGGATGTTATGTTGTGCTTATAACCCGCTCTCACCGACGGGGCGGCTTGCTTCTGTTTATCGCTTGAGAGGGTGGTTTTCGTA
>PADB01000011.1 GCA_002700365.1 Kordiimonas sp.
TGTCACTGTCATTGGACAGCACGTCGATCGTGACAGAGGTGTCCTCTGTAGTGGTCGCCGTGTCGTTCACCGTCACCGGGGTGTCGTTCTCAGGATCGACCGTCACGGACACAGGCGCGGAGCTAGTGCCACCGTTGCCGTCACTGACCGTATAGCTGATACTGTCAGCCCCATTGTAATCCGCATCCGGGGTATAACGCAGCTCACCATCCACGATCTCTACCGTGCCGTGCTCGGCACTGGCAGAGGTGATGGTCAGGCTGTCACCGTCAATGTCACTGTCATTGGACAGCACGTCGATCGTGACAGAGGTGTCCTCTGTAGTGGTCGCCGTGTCGTTCACCGTCACCGGGGTGTCGTTGACGTTAAAAATTGTAAGCGGCAAATCCGCCTGTACAGAAACCGTTTCCCCCAGGATATCTTCGGCAGTCACGGTTACATTTAACAAAAATTCGCCATGCATATTTTCCGGCAAATTTAAAATTAAGCCGTCCAAGTCATCAAGAGTGAGCGACCAGCGCCCAACTGCAAGTTGCTCTCCCGCATTAAGCGTGGCCCCTTCGGGCAAATCATCAATAATGACCGTCAAACTATCATTCAAATCTGTTGATGTTACCGCAACATCCAAACGTATAGTCTGGTCTTCCTCAATCAGGACAGGTGTTATTTCAATATCGGCCGGACTGGCACCGGAACGCGGCAAGGTAAGACGTAAGGTGGACGACGGGGCAACGGCAGCCGTAGTGGCTTCTAAGGGGGTAGCCTCTATGATTACAGGCGGCGAGTCGACCGGCTCACCGTCAGGAAAATTTAATGCTTGCTGAGTAGCACCGGAACTGACCGGACCGCGTCCACCTTGTTCTTCCGACGAGTGAGGCGCAGGCATTACAGTGGTGTCAACCGAGGCCGAAGCAGGGTCATTCTGCGCTGTCTGCGCAGAGTCCGACAACGTATTACCTACCACTCCCTCCTCACCGGATGTGGGGGATACAGGCACATCCACCCCACCTTCGGACAAGAGGCCTTCACCTTCACTATGGCGTCCGCCGTGGTGTATATTGGCACGAGTTTGTGTATCCTCTACCTGCTCTTCCACAGGTGCATCAAGGCGATTTTCAAAACGGGCCTTACCCGGGTCGTCAACATGACGTTGCAATGCGGGATCTGTCTCAGGACCGTTATTCGGGGATTTACCCTGTGCCATATTCTCTTCCTTAAAGCCGCACACCCATATAGGAAAACGCGCAGCTGAATCCTTTTCTTACCAAAAAAGTCATGGGGTCACGCATCATCGTCCAAACAAAGATCGTGCCCCTTATTCCCTATAGGATAGAAAGGTGAAGAATTCCTTATTCTTAATGGTTAATTTGTTATTAACCATATGAAAATATTAGAGAATTATCATAATTTAAAACGATAAAATTGTAATGATTATTCGCCGACCTCCCCGAAAATTAACTATATCTCAACGCCTCTACTGATAAGACTAAGCCGTATTTTGAATAAAATGCCATTGAAAAGTCATGACCTGTTAAACCCAGAAATAATCCACAGGGTCATCGTTAAACAAGATCATAGACCGGACCGCAAAAGACACAGAACGGCAAGGCAGAAAGAAAACGGATGATAAAAAATTTCAGTGCACGGCTTGCGACAGCAGAAGGCACATTCGCCAATTACGCCCCTGTATTACGAAAAGATATCCTGACGGCATCGTTCATGTTGAACGGTCTTGGTTTAGCCCTGCCGATGGTCCTGTTGCAGGTCTATGACCGTATTATTCCAAACGAGGCATTAGAAACATTAACCTTGCTTATTATTGGGCTATCCGTTGTCTTGCTTCTGGATGTGCTGTTGCGGGTCACCCGTTCCTATCTGGCCGGATGGGTTGGTGCAAAATATGAACATGAAACAGGCACCCGCGCCATGGAACGGTTTCTGAAGGCAGACTTAACCGCTATCGAGAAATCTGCGCCAGGCACACATTTAGATAGGTTAGGCTCCATTGATCCCCTGCGTGATTTTTACGCGAGTCAGGCTGGCCTCACTCTTGTCGACCTGCCGTTTGTCGTTCTGTTTTTAGGGCTGCTGGCCTATATCGGCGGCGCTTTAATAATTGTCCCGACATTGTTGCTGATTCTCCTGGGGGCCATCGCCATAATTTTGGGGCTGCGGCTACGACATGCCATGGAAGAACATACAAATTGGGATGATCGCCGTTACAGTTTTATTATTGAGGCCCTTTCAGGCGTCCATACCCTCAAGGGTATGGCCATGGAGCCATTAATGGAACGCCGCTACGAGCGGCTGATGGAAAGCTATTCTGCGGCCAATTACAATATGCTAAGCCTTAATGGACTGGCACAAGGTATTGGCAGCACATTCTCCCAGATTACGATGGTCGCCGTGGCGGCGATTGGCAGTATTCTTGTGATTCAGGGGGAGATGAGTATGGGGGCCTTGGCTGCTAGCACGCTACTGGCGGGCCGTACCGTACAACCCTTGCTTCGCGGACTTAGCGTCTGGACCGGGTTCCAGAAAATCATGATTGCGAAAGGTAAGCTGCATCACCTGAACGACTTGCCGCAGGAACGGACAACCACGACCCAATCCGTTCAACATGTCCGCCATATTGAATTACAGAACGTCTCTTTCCGGTATGAAGAAGACGGAGAAGACATACTCAAAGATGTCAACCTGACATTACATCCTGGAGAGATGATCGGCATCAAGGGCAACAACGGTTCGGGCAAATCCACATTATTGTGGGCCTTGATGGGCGGACTGACACCGCAAAAAGGGCATATATTCATTAATAATCAGCCCCCACATTGTTTCAGCACAGAAAGTCTGAGAACACGCATTGCGTATTTACCACAAAAACCCGTTTTGTTTCAGGGAACCATATTGGAGAACATGACATTCTTCCGTGGCAATGATTACATTGACGAAGCATTAAAAATTGCGGAGCAGCTAAAACTGGACAAAGTGCTGGCCCGGATGCCCGAAGGGTTTGAGACACGCATCGGCGATGCTTCATTCGAAGAATTGCCCTCAGGTGTGGCACAACGTATCGCTATTGTCCGTGCCTTAATCACCAAACCGGATGTCATTTTATTTGATGAAGCCAATTCGGGACTGGATAGCCAGGCCGATCTCGACCTGAAGCATTTAATGGAAAACCTTAAAGGGCAATGCAGCATTGCACTGGTGTCTTACCGTCCGAGTTTGCTAAACCTTGCCGATCGTATCTTTGAATTAGAAGGCGGGAGACTGACAGAAGTCCCCACCTCACAAGCCAGCGTATAAGGACGGGCAGATGTCACAATACACATCAAACCAAAACGCCCCTCAAACAGAAAAAGTGGACGGTATGACCCACACTGCCCCGACACCTGAGGCGGCGGCGCATCACCGAAAAGTCCCTAGTCCGGCGCGGAATATGATTGATCGTCTGGAAAATGATTTCCAATCCCGACCTGCGGTTACTATTGCCCCACAAGACCAGTTGGCCCACGCCCTACATCAGGGAAAGCTGGGCGACTTCGAAGCCGCATCCCCCTTTGCAGCCTGTCTTATTCCCCTGTTGCAGGCGTTAGGCTGGCGAGGACAAATTCGGCAACTGACAGAATCTTTGCCACATTTTGCCAATGGTCTCAATCAAACAGAGTTTCGCAACACATTGGCTCATTTGGGTTATGCAACCAAACCCGCGGATGCTGAATTAGTCCGCATTGATCCCCGGCTGTTTCCATGTCTGTTTCTGCCGGAAGATAATGACCCCTGGGTTGTTCTGGAACGCCATGATAACCATTTCCGCATTTTTGATAGTGCCGTGCAGGCAGAACGCAACGTCCATATTGATGAGGTCTTCGGCCGGGCATATTTTGTCAGTGCTGCCCACACAAGCTTTACGGGGCAAAAAAGCGAAACTATTACAGAAGACAATTGGATCGGTGCCCTGGCGCAACGTTTCAAAGGAACGTTCCTGCAGCTTTTATCCATTACGTTCTTACTGAATATTATGGCCCTGATGGTACCGCTGTTTATCATGTCAATTTACGATAAGGTCATCCCCTCTCAATCGACAACGGTTCTGGCTTATCTGGCCAGTGGTATACTATTGGCCATCGGCTGTGAAATCGGACTGAGGACAATTCGCGCAAAAATGATGGCCTATCTGGGGGCGCGGGTTGAAAATATTGTGGCAAATGCAACGTTTCGGCAGCTGATGTCCCTGCCGCCACTATTGACGGAATCGGCACCAATTGGCAATCAGGTCTCACGCTTAAAAGAATTTGATACTATTCGTGACCTATTTTCCGGATCATTAATCAATGTCGCACTGGAACTGCCTTTTGTATTGCTCTTTATTGCAGTGATCGCCATCCTCGGCGGCAGTCTGGCTTTTGTCCCGGTCGTCATGATGATGCTGTTCGCCGTCATTGCCATCATCATCCTGCCCACCATGCGCAACAGCGTGAAAGAGTCCAGCAAAGCGCGTGCAGCACGTCACAGTTTCCTTGTTGAAGCCATGGGCGGGATACGCACGATCAAACAAACAGCGGGCGAAGAAAAGTGGCTGGAACGCTACCGTGACCTGTCTGCAGAATCATCCTACCGACATTTTCGCACCTCACAAATCTCCTTACTGCTGCAAAGCCTGGCGCAAACCATCATGATGGCCGCCGGCGTTGCTACAGTGGGCCTTGGGGTGCTGAAAGTACTGGAGGGCACCATGTCAATCGGGGCCCTGATTGCCTGTATGGCCTTGGTATGGCGCGTACTTTCACCGCTCCAGAACCTGTTCTTATCCTTAACACGGGCGGAACAGATCAAAACCAGCCTCAAACAGATTAATCAGTTAATGAAACTGAAAACGGAACGCCCCGTTGACAATACAGCAATCACGCAACGTCATTTTAAAGGGCGTGTTATGCTGGAACGGGTCAGTTTCCGGTATCGTGCGGATAATGAACCCGCTCTATTGGGGGTCAATGCGCGCATAGAACCGGGGGAAATGGTTGCGATCATCGGCCCTAATGCAGCAGGGAAATCAACCTTGTTGAAAATGATTGCCGGGCTGTACCGTCCACAGGCCGGGCAGGTCATTCTGGACGATATGGATATTCGCCAGATCAATCCGCTAGAACTGCGGCAGGCGTTAGGTTATGTACCGCAAATCTGCCACCTATTTCATGGCTCCATTGCCCAAAACATCCGCCTAAGCCATCCGACGGCATCGGAAGAAGAACTTCAGGAAGCCTGTCGCCTTGCCGGGGTGCTGGACGATATTCTGGCATTGCCAAAAGGTTTTGAAACCCGCATCGGCGATCAGTCTATTCAAAAATTACCCAGTAGCTTCAAACAGCGTTTATCACTGGCCCGGGGGCTGGTTAAAAAAGCCCCTATCCTGCTATTGGATGAACCCGCCAAAACATTAGACATGGCTGGTGATGCGGCCTTTATCGAAACGCTGAAAACATTACGGGGGCAATCTACAGTCATTATGACAACGCATCGCCCCAGCCATATCCGACTCGCAGACAAAGTCATCGTACTGGAAGCCGGCATGATGACCCATTTTGGAACCCCTGACGAGGTATTACCCCAAATATACGGGGGACAAAAATGACTAAAGGCAAAACAATGACCACAGAGCGTAAAAACCACATGACGGATCAAACCGCCGCCAGCACGGAAGAGCCTGCCGAACAGGTCAAAACCTTTCAGCAGGTCATTGGCAAGCTTTCCGCACAAGCACAGGTTCTCGCCACTCAACGCAAACGAAAACCCACCAGCTATTATGCACGGTTTTTGTCCCGGGCTATTTTGCTTGAAGAAGTCGGCCCACCAAGAATGATAACGGCGACTATCGCGGTCATAAGCTTTTTTATCTTGTCCTTTTTTGTATGGTCAGCCGTCACCCCCTTACAAGAAACCAGCATGGCCAAAGGCCAAATACTGCCACAGGCTTCGGTGCAACCTGTCCAACATCTGGAGGGGGGCATCATTGCCAATGTCATGGTCAAAGAAGGTGATATTGTCCGCGCCGGTGATCCCTTGATGAAATTGGCACCCGTTGCCGCCATGGCAGATCTGGATCAGATGCTAACCCGTGAGGCTTCCCTCAGCCTTCAGGCCGAACGGCTTCGTGCCTTCGCCTTGGAAAGGGACGCAAACTTTGCCCCCTATGCGGCAAATTACCCGCAAATCGTTCGCGACCAGTCTGATGTTCTGGACTATCAGAATAAATCCCGGATGGCGCAGAAAGACGTACTGATCGCACAGATTAATGAACGTGACAAAGAATATGCGGTTTTGGTCCAGCAAGAAGAAACGCAACGCGAAAGTCTGCGGATATTGACAAAAGAAACCGACATCCACAGCCAATTGCGTAAAAAAGGGCTGGGCTCTGAACTCAAATTACTCGCGGCCAAGCGCGCGCTTAATCAGGCCCAGGGAGAGCTACAAGCCACCCTCAGCCGACAAGCCAGCATCAAAGCCAGCATTAAAGAGGCCGAAAGCCGGGTGCTGGAACTGGATGCCACCCTGCGCAACGAAGCTTTAGCAGAAATGGGGCGTGTTTCCACTGAATTAGCAGAATTGCGTAAAGAGCTATCCCGCCATCAGGACCGCGTGGCCCGCCTGACCGTCACAGCCCCCAGCAATGGTGTGGTGAAAGGATTACAGTTCCCCCGTCCCGGTGGGGTTGTAGCCCCCGGTGATCTGTTGATGGAGTTGGTCCCCGAAGACCGCAATCTTATTGCCGAAGTGAAAATTTCACCCCGTGATATCGGCCATGTTAAAAAAGGCACCCCGGTTTTGGTAAAGGTCGACACTTATAATTATGCCCGCTTTGGCGGCATCGCAGGCACCCTGGACCATGTCTCTGCCTCATCTTTCATGGATGAAAAGGGCGAAACCTATTTCAAAGGGGTCGTGCAGCTTCCGCAAACCTATGTGGGGCAGGACCCACGCTCAAACGCGGTCACCTCCGGGATGACTGTTGTCGCCGATATCCGCAGCGGTGAAAAGACCTTGCTGCAATATCTGATTAAACCCATTCATAATGCCCTGTCTTCCTCCTTCACCGAACGCTAAGGCGTCAGGACAATACGCCCAACAAAAAGCCCCGCAATGTTGCGGGGCTTTTTTTAACCTCAATAGTGCGGATTCTAGAACCTCTCTTCAATGGCGGCCCAGATCAGACCGGCAATATTGGTGCCGTCAAAACGTTCAATTTCCTGTAAGCCAGTGGGGGATGTCACGTTAATTTCTGTCAGATAATCACCGATCACATCAATACCCACAAATAACAGACCTTTTTCCTTTAACACCGGCCCTATGATATCGCATATCTCTTGTTCCCGTGTGGTGAGGCCGGTTTTCTCCGCACGTCCCCCCACATGCATGTTGGACCGGGCTTCGCCCTCTGCCGGGACCCGATTAATGGCGCCCACGGCTTTACCATCCACCAGTATGATACGCTTATCTCCCTGACGTACTTCCGGCAGATATTTCTGCACGATGAAGGGTTCCGGATACATCTCATCAAACATTTCAATCAGGCTGTTGAGGTTCTCGTCCCCTTCCCTAATACGGAACACCCCGGCGCCGCCATTACCATAAAGCGGTTTGATGATTATATCCTTATGTTCATCCCTGAATTCCATCACGTCACGGCGGTGACGGGTAATTAATGTCGGCGGCATCAATCCTTCAAAATGGGTCAGGAAAATTTTTTCCGGAGCATTGCGCACCTCCACCGGATCATTGACTACAAGCGTTTTCGGGTGGATATGTTCCAAAAGATGGGTCGTGGTGATATAGCCCATGTGAAACGGCGGGTCCTGACGCAGCAACACCACATCCATTTCCGACAGATCCACGCGCGATGTCTCCCCAAAGCTGAAATGGTTGCCAACTTCACGGCGCAGTTCCAACGGGTGGGCATATGCCATGACCTTGCCGTCCCAATAGCACATGTCCTGCACCAGATAATGATAGAGTTCATGGCCACGCTTTTGCGCCTCCATCCCCAACGCAAATGTACTATCCCCGGCAATATCAATGGAATCGATCGGGTCCATCTGAATGGCAACTTTTAATGTCATTTTTTACTCATCTTTTTCTGTATCCCCTTCCGAACCTGCAAAGCCAACAACTTCAAGGCGCCGGGGGGTTTGCGAAGCCCTGATATCTTCTAAGGTGGTCATGACCTGTTCGCGCAATAATCCCTCACGCGGGTCATTCCGGTCTCTTAACTGACGCAGACAGGCCATCAATGTTTCATGCCCACGGAGCAAGTCCCCCTGATGAGCCTGCAACATACCCAGTTCATATTTATAATCAATATGGTGCGGATCAATAAGTACCATCCGTTTTAATATCTGCGTTGCCAGAATAAGGTCACTCACCTTCAAAGCTCGGGTCTTTATATTATTCAAAAGCCTGAGCAAAATATTACGGTCTGTTACCGGTCGATAATAATCCGGCTTTAATTCACGGCCCTGCCCGGCAATCGCGTGTAATTTTTGCCGCAAATCACGGGCATGAAGGATTTTGCCTCCATTAAACGGGTCCATAATGACATGATCCTGTGCGCCCCCAATACGGATCAGGAAATGTGCTGGAAAATTAACCCCTTCCGCTGGCCAGCCCTGTGTTCGCGCCGCATGAATGTACAATATTCCCAGCGCGACGGGCAGGCCCGCCCGCCGGTCGATTACACTCATCAGATTAGCGTTTTGCAGATCATCGTAAAAATGACGGTCGCCACTATAACCATGCGTGTCCACCATCACAGCTTGCAGGGCTTCTGCCCGTTGCTCCGCGCTCGCGCAGTTTTCTGCACGCGCGTTAAGGTCCAATCCCAATATTTCCAGATGGTGTTGATATTTCTGTAAAGACACACGCGGGCGGTCCAGTGATGCCAGCATCAACGCCACACCAGCCAGATCAATCTTCTGTTCCGCCTGCAATCCGACTTCCGTTAAATGGCGCAGAATATGTCGTTGCTCTGCTAGCATCCACACCCCATCTGATAACCTTATATATTCTTAATATGACGGGGAAAGCCCCCCCGGGCAATGGCTATCATATCAAAACGCATAGAGACATCCGATGGCAAATTTTGCTGAGCCACATACCATGATGCGGCACGGCGCAACCGTTGGTGCTGCCGTGTTCCTAAGGCCTCTATGGCCACGGCAACAGTTTCACGCTGCTTAACTTCCACAAACACAAGCCCACCGCGATGTCGCATCACCAAATCCAGTTCGCCAAAAGGGGTGCGTAATCGGCGCGCCAGACAACGATAACCCTTGGCCCGCAAATACCACAATGCCACAGTTTCAGCCCGGCGGCCTTGCTGTTCCGCCGCCCGTTTTTTGTCCTGTCCTGACTTATTATCGGCCTTCGTCATCTGCTTCGGCCAGCTCCAAGGCCTGCTGGTAGACTTGTTTGCGCTTGCGCCCGGTCATAAACGTCACGGTTGCCACCGCTTCCCGCAGGCTCATTTCTTTTAGCGCACGGCGCAACAGCGAAACCAATTCCGCATCATCATCTCCCCCCACCGTTAACGATGGGCCGACCACAATCACCACTTCTCCCTTGGGGGGGCCCGCCTCTGCGTAATGGGCCGCCAGTTCACCCAGCGGGCCACGGCGCACTTCTTCATAAAGCTTCGTCAATTCCCGGCAGACCGCCGCCTCACGCGCGCCCAATATCGCCGCCATATCTGCCAGGCACGCCGGCAAACGCCGAGGGGATTCGTAAAAGATGGTAGTGGTCTTTAAGGACGACAACTTTTCCAGCTGGTTCTGGCGGGCGCCCTGTTTCGGGGGCAGAAAGCCTGCGAAATAAAAACTATCGGTCGGCAGTCCCGCCCCCATTAAGGCCGCCAGGGCCGCACTGGCCCCCGGCACCGGCCAGACATCTACACCGGCGGCACGCGCTTCGCGTACCAGACGATATCCCGGATCTGAAATCAATGGGGTGCCCGCATCACTGACCTGGGCGACAATGGCCCCGCCCTTTAATTTTTCAATCACGCCCGGCAGCACCTTTTCGGCATTATGGTCATGATACGACTTTAATGGTGTACGTAGGCCATAACGTCCCAACAACTTACCCGTTACCCGTGTATCTTCACACAGGATAAAGTCCGCCTGCTCCAGCACCGCCAACGCCCGTAAGGTGATATCTTCCAGATTGCCAATGGGGGTCGCGGTCACATACAGGCCCGGTGTCACACGAGTTTGGGGGGTCAGTGACGTCATTAATTCTCCACAACCTTTTATCCACAAGTTTGCCATATTTCATGGCTAGCCTTCTGTACTGCATAATAGTATTTATGAAAGACGGAAACATTAATTTTTACAAGGTGTTCGCAAAGTTGACTTGTGATGCAACAAAAATGGAAACCACAGCATCATTCCTAACGCAGTCTTACCGTTTAATTTTCCTGACGGTGGCGGGACTGCTGTTGGCCAGTTGTGCCGCGCCACAACCGCCGACAGAGACACCGCGCGCACCGGTCATTTCTGCCCCACCCGTGACAGAAGAAACCCCCGATGTTGCCCCCCGTCAACGCATTAATATAGGTCTGCTTCTGCCCTTATCCGGGCCGCAAGCATCGCTTGGCAAGACTTTACTTCAAGCCGCAATTCTGGCTCTTCATGACAGCGATGACCAAAGACTTCATCTGCTTCCAGAAGACACCCGTGGGGATCCCACCGTTGCCGAAAGCGCCCTGCAAAGGCTATTGGAGAAAAAAGCCGATATAATCATCGGGCCACTCTTTGCCCACAATACGCAGCGCATTACCCCCCTTGCACAACAGGCCAACATCCCGGTTCTCAGCCTGTCTTCCGATTATAAAGTGGCCGCCCCCGGCATTTATCTAATGGGCTTTCGTCCGGAAGAACAGGTCAGTCATATTTTACAATATGCCGCGACACATGGCTTTGACCAATATGCCGTCTTGCTACCGGAAACATCCTATGGTCAACGTATTCTGGCAACAATCGGTGCACAAATCGCCCAATTGGAAAAGACATTAAGTGCTATTTCCTTTTATCCCCCTGACACTAATCAGCTCTTCGAGCCAGTGAAAAATCTGGCCGATTATGATCATCGTCGTCAGGAATATGTGGATGAGATAACTTTCCTCGATAATTTAGGCGAAAATGACGATTTCGCTATCGAACTGAAAAAAGAGATCGAACATAAAGATACGCTGAACCCGGTAGATTTTGACGCGGTCTTGCTCCCCGAAGGTGGGGCCTTGTTGCGCACATTGGCCCCCATGCTATCCTATTACGATGTGGATACGGACCAGGTCAAACTATTGGGCACGGGATTATGGGATGACCCGTTATTGATGAAAGAACCACAACTTCTTGGTGGCTGGTTTGCAGGGCCAAAACGTGACCGGGCCGAAAAATTCCGCAATCGCTATGCTGATATTTTTGGCGAACGCCCCCCCCGGATCAGCACACTGGCATACGATGCAGTGGCACTAGCGGCCATTTTGACCCGCCAGCATCCCGTTCCAGACTATTCGGCGAAGGTACTCACAGATCCGAATGGGTTTGATGGTCTTGACGGACTTTTCCGTTTCCACACCAACGGCCTGAACGAAAGGGCCCTGGCCATCTATGAAATACAGCCGGATGGATTTACCATTATCAGTCCGTCACAAACAGACTTTATGCCTGTGCCGTCCCCGGCACCACCGCATATTCCCGACACGCTGGATTACCATGACCCATGGACGATCGACCAATTGACACCTCCCGCCAATTGACAACTATAAAAAGCCACCCATCCGCCCTTAAGCCACTTTCACACCCATCTTTTCTATTGATGGGGCTTTATGTTAATAACTGCCCCAACAAATTGTTCATGACCAAACGACCATCACCCGTCAGCTTAAGGCATTGCGGATCGTCTACGACCAATCCCTGCTCTTTAAACGACCCCAGTTTTTCCATATCAATATAATCAGACACAGGGCGACCGATACAGTCCTGAAAATCACGCAACGATACCCCCGCGGTCAGACGCAGCCCCATCATCAACATTTCTTCCGCCTGATGACGCATAGAGAGGACCTCACGCTGTGCGGTGCCATGACCATTATCGGATATGGCCGCCATCCATGCTTCGGGAAGGCGGTGTTGGTGATAGGCAACACGCTGACCATCCACCAGTGTCAATCGCCCATGCGCCCCCGGACCGATCCCCACATAGTCACCATAGGTCCAGTAGACGAGATTATGGCGGCTTTCGCCACCAACAGCAGCATGATTTGATATTTCATATGCGGGTAACTGTGCCCCGCTGCAGATATCCTGCGTCAGATTATAAAAATCTGCGGCCTGCTCTTCTGCAGGAATCTGTAATTTTCCCTGACGCCATTGCGTATAAAAGGCTGTCCCTTTTTCAATTGTCAACTGATAGAGCGACAAATGATCGCCCGCCATGGATATCGCTTCTGACAGCTCATCATTCCACGCCGCCAGTGATTGGTCTGGGCGCGCATAGATCAAATCAAAACTATAGCGGGGGAAGTGTTTGCTAGCCAGTTCAATGGCCCTGCGGGCGTCTTCTACACTATGTTCACGGCCCAGCATTTTTAAAGCCTGTGGCCGTAATGATTGCACCCCCAACGACAGACGATTTACGCCAAGGCCCGCAAAGGCGGCAAATTTATCCGCCTCTACACTGGTTGGATTAGCCTCCAGCGTAATTTCGATATTTTTGCTAAATCCCCACTGCTGTTGCAGACAGGACAACACCGCCTCTACCGTTTGCGGGGCCATCAGCGATGGCGTACCGCCGCCAAAAAAGATACTGTCAATGGGACGGGGGGCAATATGCATCGAAAAATATTGTATTTCCTGCATTAGGGCCGCGGCCCATTGGGCATGGTCCACGTGCGCACGCACATGGCTATTGAAATCGCAATACGGACATTTTGAAAGACAGAACGGCCAATGCACATAGACGCCAAAAGGGCGTTTATTGTGCGGCAAAACAAGCCTCTATCAACTGGTGGAAAGCCACGGCCCGGTGGCTGATGCTGTGCTTTTCAGCGGGGTCCATTTCCCCAAAAGTTATGTCATAACCATCGGCCTGAAATTGCGGATCATAGCCAAAACCACGTGTACCTCTTATGGGCCAAACCAATTCACCCCAAACCCGGCCTTCGAAACTTTCAACATGGCCATCCGGCCACGCCAAACTTAACGCACAAACGAAATAAGCCCGCCGGTCCACCGCGCCCTTTTCTTCTAACGCCCGATGTAATTTTTCCATCCCATAGGTGAAATCACGTTGTCCGGTCGCCGGGTCCACGGCCCAACGGGCCGAATAAATACCCGGTTGACCATCCAATGCGGGCACCACCAAACCAGAATCATCCGACAGGGCAGGCACGCCTGCGGCCATTGCCGCCGCCCGTGCCTTTAATTCCGCATTGGCGATAAATGTCGTACCCGTCTCATCCGGCTCAGGTAGCCCTAAATCACCAGCAGATACCGTTTCCACGCCAAAAGGCTGCATCAGCGCGGAAATTTCACGGACCTTACCCGCATTATGGCTCGCCACCACCAGCTTCTTTTCCCGAAAAAGACGTGTCATCGCCCTGTCATCCTTGTGTAGTTGCCCTGTGTAGCTGCCTTTATTTATGAAACGGCTTTATTCATCCATAATGTTATCGCGACGCAACAAGGTTACACCAGACAATACCCCGGGCGATAACAATAAACCCCGCAACTATACGCTCAGGGCTTTACGCTGGATTTGCACTAATTCACTAACGCCGATTTTCGCCAACCGCATCAAACGCAGAAATTGTTCTTCCGTCATCGGTGTCTCTTCTGCAGTGCCCTGAATCTCCACAATGCCGCCCGCGCCGGTCATGACAAAGTTTGCATCCGTTTCGGCCACACTATCTTCGTCATAATCCAAATCCAACACCGCCTGCCCCTTATATAAACCGCAGGAAATCGCTGCGACTTCTGTGGTCAGGGGCATCCGGGAAATACTTCCGTCCGCCAACATCCCCTCAAAACATTGATACAACGCGACATAGGATCCGGTAATGGCCGCCGTCCGGGTTCCCCCATCGGCCTGCAAGACATCACAATCCAGACGAATTTGTCTTTCTCCGATCGCTTCTAGGTCACAGACAGACCGCAATGCGCGTCCAATCAAACGTTGAATTTCTTGCGTACGGCCGGACTGTTTTCCCCGCGCGGCCTCACGTGCCATGCGTGAATGCGTAGAACGCGGCAACATACCATATTCGGCCGTCACCCAGCCCTTACCGCTATCTCTGAGGAAAGGAGGCGCTTTATCTTCCAAACTTGCGGTGCATAACACATGGGTATCACCAAATTTTACCAGACATGATCCTTCTGCATGTCGGGCAAAACCCGGCTCCAACGTCACTTCACGTAACTGATCCTGTAGGCGGCCAGACGGGCGCATAAAAATTCCTCTCATGACAGATAATATTCGTAATGGGATATGCTTCTGGTTCTACCTATAAAGACGGGCAGGGTCCATAGAATTCTTATTTTCACGGCTCGACTTTATAACACCACGAATGGCACAAAAATATACCTTTCACAAAGAGGAATTGCCGACGGTTCCCGTTGACTTCCCGCACGAGCAGACTACATTTTATGAGAAACTATCAATAGGATGCCTATGTTACTGGAAACGCTCAACGAAAGATCCCGTCGTATTTTTCGTCAGATTGTTGAAGCTTATCTGGACACAGGAGACCCTATCGGGTCGCGGACTTTATCACGCCTGATTGAGACCAGCCTGTCACCCGCCACCATCCGTAATGTTATGGCTGACCTGGAAGACAGTGGTCTGATTACCTCGCCACATACCTCTTCCGGCCGGATCCCAACCGAATTAGGATTGCGCCTGTTTGTCGATGGCCTGTTGGAAATTGGCAACCTCACACGTGAAGAACGCCAGAATATCGAAGCCCAGTGCCTTGGTAAAGGGCGTCCCATAGAGGAAATCCTCGGCGAAGCCACCGCCACGTTATCCGGTTTATGCCATTGTGCGGGTATGGTCATGGTGCCAAAGGCGGACAAGCCGATCAAACACATTGAATTTGTCATGCTCGGGCCGCGCCGGGTACTGGTTGTATTGGTTATGGAGGGGGATGATGTGGAAAACCGCATTATCGAAGTCCCCCCCGGCACCACCCCGTCCAGTCTGCAACAGGCAGCTAATTACCTGAATATGCATTTACGCGGCCGCACCCTGAGCGAAGCACAACAGCAAATCAGTCTGCAACTGGATCAGCAGAAGGCGGAACTGGATTCCCTCACACAACAGGTTATCACCGGGGGGCTTGCTGTTTGGGCCGGGGATAACGAAAACAGTTCCTCCCCGCAAGGAACACTTATCGTACGCGGTCGGGCGAATTTGCTGGATGATGTAAAAGCTGCTGAAGATTTGGAACGTATCAGGCTTTTATTTCAGGATATGGAGACCAAAAAAGATTTATTGCGGGTATTGGGACTTGCGCGCGGCGGTGAAGGCGTGCGTATTTTCATTGGCTCTGAAAATAATCTGTTTTCTCTCTCTGGCTCTTCTGTTATTGCTGCCCCATATATGGATGGACAAAATAATATTCTTGGCGTAATTGGGGTAATCGGACCAACCCGCTTGAATTACGCCCGGGTCATCCCCATGGTAGATTATACCGCCAAAATAATTGGCCATCTTCTGTAAACTAGGACGATTTACGGATAAAAAATTCAGAGAACCGCAATGAACGATACTGCCGAAACCACGCCGAATAATAATCAGGACGCCGAAACCACGGCGACAGATACAACAAAGATGCCTTCTGAAGAGCAGAACACCCCACCACAAACGCCAAACGATTCCGCCGCGCCCGCGAGTCAGGACAATCCACAACCTGAAAAAGAGCAAGACGCGGCCGATCCATTGGCTGTGGCGCACGCCGAAATCGCCGACCTGAAAGATAAACTGTTACGCTCCATTGCAGATGGCGAAAACGTCCGCCGCCGCGCCGAACGCGATAAAGCTGATGCGGGCAACTATGCTATTACCGGGTTTGCACGCGACCTTCTTAGCGTGGGTGACAATTTACGCCGGGCACTTGAAAGCCTGCCTGCTGAAGAAGAACGCAGCGAAAGCATCAAAACCTTTATCGAAGGTGTCGAAATGACCGAACGTGAATTGCATAATGTCCTGGAAAAAAATGGCATTCGCAAAATTCACCCCGAAGGCGAAAAGTTCGATCACAACCTGCATCAGGCTATGTTCGAAGTCCCCGGCACAGGCCAGCCAGACGGCACCATTGTGCAGGTCATGCAGGCAGGTTATGTCATCAAGGACCGCCTGTTGCGGCCGGCACTTGTCGGTGTCGCGAAGGGTGGCGATACGCCCAAGACGGAGCATGTGGATACCACTGCTTAAATCGGGGAACCCCAAAAAACCTTATTAAAGCCGGTCACTGACCGGCTTTTTATTGAATATAATTTAATTTTCGGTCCTTAAACCTTTACTCATTAATTGACAATATAACCCTGCTGTAAGAGGTTAAAGTAGCTAAAAGATCAAAAGGTTGCCTGATGACATCACGGCAGAGCATATCAGCAATAGGCACATACCGCATTATAACACTGGTGGTTATAATGGGGGCATTGATTTGTTGCTTTCTGCCCGTAACGGCCACCGCCCGAAATCTTGTCATCGGTTCCATTAGCGATAATCCGGTCAAAGAAATTCGCAAACATATTCCTCTCGCCCGCTATCTTGCAGGCCATTTGGCAGATGAGGGCATTACCGGCGCTGATGTCTACATCGGTAAAACGATATCCGATATTGCCGATGCCATTAAAAGCGGAGAAATTGATTTATTCGTAGATAGTTCGCTGGTCGTTCAGGCCGTCCACCTACAGAGCCATTGTTCAACACAAATAAGGCGTTGGAAAAAAGGCCACGCCAGTTATCACAGTGTGTTGTTTACCCGCTCAGGCCATGATCTGGAAAAACTGAGTGACCTGCGCGGTCACAACATTGCGTTTGATGAACCATCGTCTACATCAGGCTACCTTCTGCCACGTGCAATCATTGAAAACGCAGGTCTTACCTTAAAAAAACTCCCCTCCCCTGGCCAATCCGCGACATCAGAACGACTAACAACCTATTATGACTTTTCCGACCATGATGAAAATACACTCGCCTGGGTTCTTTATGGCCGCATGGACGCCGGGGCGATGTCCAACATCAAATTAGAGCGGCTAACTGCCGGGCAAATAGACAAAGTAAAAATTTTTCATAAAAGCCCTGACATCCCGCATCACCTGCTGTGCGTCAATGACCAGATAACAGCCGCAATGAAGAACAAAATCATTGCTCTTCTTAAAGACATGTCCAATATAAGCCGCGGTCGAAAAATTCTTAAAAAATACGAAAATACTAAAAAATTTGACGATATTCCTGAAGACCAGCAGAAACTATTGCAACACTTTCTGCATGGTCAGGCCGCCCAAAGGCCCGCGCCATGAGCAGTATTCGTAGCCGACTGGTGCTGTACACCACTGTTATTATTTTGGTTGTCGCGGCCAGCATTACGTTTTTTTCCACCCTTTCCAGCCGCAAACAAAGTCTGAACACCCAACGCGACCATGCGTTGGAAATCACCCGGATGGTTTCCTCATTGGTGGCACCTGCTTTATATGATCTGGATAGTGTCACAGTGCGCAATAAACTGGCGGAAATCAAAATCAGTGTCCCCAGCATCCACAAAATTTATATTCTGGATAGCGAAAGGCGTATTTTCAGCGACGGCTCCAAAACAAACCCGCTACGCGGTCAGGTCCTTCCCCACGAAGGGGCCACAAAATTCTTTTCCCAGCTCGAAATTGATACGGCTATTTCAGCACAGCATGTCGTGGTTGGCGGCCCTATCATGCTTACAGAAAATGAAGTTTTGGGGTATATCTATGCGGCTTTTTCCTCCAAAGAAACACGGGACCGGTTACGCGATACGATCAGGGGAAATATCTTCCTATTCGTACTTTGTGGCGTTTTAGGCATCGGCAGTGCCGTCCTGTTTGCCCGGCGGTTCTCCGCCCCCCTGGAGAGATTAACCAGTTCAGCCAACCGCATTGCCCGCGGTGATCGCGATGTGCTTATCCGCACAGATGGCAATGATGAAATCGCCCGGTTAGCACAGGCCCTTGAAATTATGCTGCGGCGTTTGCAGGAGCAAACCGTAGAACTACGCACGCTCAATACTTCATTGGATCAAAAAGTTCGCGAACGCACAGAACGGCTACGTCAACAGGCCGCAGAACTGCGTCTCGCACGTGACGCCGCTGAAGACGCCAGTCGCATAAAATCTAACTTTCTTGCCACAATGAGCCACGAGCTTCGTACGCCGCTCAACGGTTTGTTAGGTATGATTGACCTGATCGCCGACACCCCCCTTAACACAAAGCAGTTGGATTATCTGCAAACGGCAAAACTTTCCGGTAAAAATCTGTTGAACCTTATCAACAACATTTTGGACTTTTCCAAACTGGAAGCAGAAAAAGTCGATCTGGAGAAAATAGAATTTTCCCTGACCGACATTTTAAATGAAATGGCGCAAATCTATTTGCCTGCAGCCAAACAAAAAGGGTTGCTGCTGGGTATTGATATTGATGGTCAATTGCCGCAACGCATCTATGGTGATCCTGCACGGCTCAAACAAATTTTAAGCAACCTGATTGATAACGCCCTTAAATTTACTGCGGAAGGTTTTGTCACCATACAGGCCATGCCGGAAACCAATGCAACAGGGCAATCCATGATCCGGTTTATCGTCTCTGATACTGGCTGCGGCATTATCACCGATGACCAGGACCATCTCTTCGAATTATTTACCCAGGAAGATTCATCAACGACCCGCAAACATGGCGGCACGGGCCTGGGACTTGCGATCTGCAAACAATTAACCGAACTTATGGGAGGCGAAATCAATGTCGATAGCGACCCGGATATGGGGAGCCGATTCTGGTTCACAATTCCATTACTTGTAGATCAAGACATTATCAGCCATACTGCTAAAACTGATCCTGCTCCAACAAGATCGGAAGAGGCAATGACCGCAGATATAAATGGGGATTCTGCGGATCCCCGCCATCGTGACAGCGAAGACAACCTGTCACAGGCACATATCCTTATTGTTGAAGACAATAAGATTAACCGCGAATTATTATTGGCGATGTTGAATACATCCCATCGTCGAATCGAAACCGTGGAAAACGGGGCTCAGGCTGTTAAGGCCGTGCAGGACCATGACTTTGACCTTGTGCTAATGGATATAAGCATGCCTGTCATGGACGGGATCGAAGCAACAAAAGAAATTCGCAAACTTTCCTCGCCAAAATCCTCCATTCCGATTATCGCCGTCACTGCAAACGCCATGCCCGGTGATAAAGAACGGTTTCTGGACGCCGGTATGGATGATTATCTGGCGAAACCCATAGACGTGATGGCCCTTTTTGACCTGTTGCGAAAATATATTCCTTAAAACCAGGGCCGTTTACATACCGGGCAGAACAAAAAACATCGCGTGATGTAAAAAGTCCTGCCCGGTCATAGAATTGCGGTTTTAGAATGATAAAAATTTCAAGGCGAGGATAGCTATTGCACAGGTATCGTCAGGGACACTGGTCCGGCCTTATCAAAATTAAAAACCAGCGGCAGTTGCTCCCCCGTATCCGTATCGAGGTCATGCAACCCAAATAGCATTAAGTGCAACCCGCCGGGCCTGAATTCCACCTGCCCCCCTGCGGGCACAGCCACACTTTCCACACGACGCATGCGCATAACACCCTTATCCATGCTGTGGGTATGCAATTCAATTTTTTTCACCTTTGGTGACGTAACACTACGCAATACATCATCCACGGCCTGCGGGAGCGTATTCGTAATCGTCACATACGCAACTCCCGGTCGCCCCGCAAGTGCAGGACGTTTCGCCCAACCTTCACTTAAAACCGGGGCAGGGGCAACAACCAGATCCGGCGTCATGTCCGCCTTGGCGATGGCCGCGGGGGCCGTTGCCGCCACCATCAGGAACACAGCAAGCAAGATCACCAGCGACGATTTCCCGGAAAAACAAAAACGCATTCTTATACTCCTTCAACTCCATTTCCCAAATCGGAGGATGTTCATGAACCTCACCCCCAAGACAACAACTCTATAGCATCTGCCCTAGGCTCTGTCCTAGTCTCTGGCTGCTTTTTACCGCCTGGAGAGCAAAAAAAATACATTTTGTCTGAAGATTCTTGCCCGCTTCACTTGCAGGCCTGAAAAAGCCCCCCTATATAAGCTTCAGAGAGAGGCCACTGTGCCTCCACACTATAAACTGAACTTAATAATAAGCGATCTTACGCTAGATATTCATTACGTAAAACGTTCTGGGGCCCTTCTTCGGTGCATGATGATGGCTGTATTAGGGTCGCCACAAGGAATAAAGAGGACAAAATGGGAAAAGTTATTGGCATTGACTTGGGAACGACAAATTCCTGTATTGCAATTATGGATGGCAGCAAGCCAAAAGTAATCGAAAACGCCGAAGGCGGGCGGACCACACCGTCTATGGTGGCTTTTGCAGAAGACGGCGAAGTTTTAGTAGGACAACCTGCAAAACGTCAGGCCGTGACCAATGCTGAAAATACTATTTTTGCAGTAAAACGTCTTATCGGTCGGACATTTGACGACCCGGCTACCAAAAAAGACATCGAAATGGTGCCTTACAAAATTGTAAAGGCGGCCAATGGTGATGCCTGGGTGCACGCCCGCGACAAAGATTACAGCCCAAGCCAGGTTTCTGCTTTCACCTTGAAAAAGATGAAAGAAACCGCAGAAGGCTATCTGGGCGAAGACGTCACCGATGCGGTGATTACCGTGCCGGCCTATTTCAATGATGCCCAACGTCAAGCCACCAAAGATGCTGGTAAGATTGCTGGCCTTAATGTACTGCGGATCATTAACGAACCGACAGCCGCGTCCCTGGCTTATGGCCTGGATAAAGAAGACGGTAAAACCATCGTGGTTTACGATCTGGGCGGCGGGACATTTGATGTCTCTGTACTGGAAATTGGTGATGGCGTTTTCGAAGTAAAATCAACCAACGGGGATACATTCCTGGGGGGTGAAGATTTCGATATGCGTCTGGTTGAATATCTGGCCGAAGAATTCCAAAAAGAAAACGGTATTAACCTGCGTAATGACACATTGGCCCTGCAACGCCTGAAAGAGGCTGCAGAAAAAGCCAAAATTGAACTGTCCAGCACACCGCAGACAGAAATCAATCTGCCGTTCATTACCGCAGACCAAAGCGGGCCCAAACACCTGACCATGAAACTGACCCGCGCCAAACTGGAAAGTCTGGTGAAGGATCTGATTGAACGGACCATCGCCCCCTGTAAGGCGGCCTTGAAAGACGCTGGTATTACCGCCGCTGAAATCGATGAAATCGTCATGGTTGGCGGGATGACCCGCATGCCGAAAGTGACCGAAACAGTCAAAAACTTCTTCGGTAAAGAACCACATAAAGGGGTGAACCCTGATGAAGTTGTCGCCATGGGTGCGGCCATTCAGGCCGGCGTGCTGCAAGGCGATGTGAAAGACGTTCTGTTGTTGGATGTGACACCATTGTCATTGGGGATTGAAACATTGGGCGGTGTCTTTACCCGCCTGATTGACCGCAATACCACAATTCCAACAAAGAAATCACAGGTCTTCTCTACCGCAGAAGACAATCAGACGGCCGTCACCATTCGCGTGTTCCAAGGGGAACGGGAAATGGCCGCAGATAACAAACTGCTGGGTCAATTTGACCTGGTCGGCATTCCCCCTGCCCCGCGCGGTATTCCGCAAGTTGAGGTGACATTTGATATTGATGCCAACGGTATCGTCAATGTGTCCGCCAAAGACAAAGGAACCGGCAAAGAGCAGCAAATCCGTATTCAGGCCTCTGGCGGTTTGTCTGAAGAAGACATCGAACAAATGGTCAAAGATGCTGAATCTCATGCGGAAGAAGATAAGCAACGTCGTGAAATGGTCGAAGTCCGCAATCAGGCCGAAGGCCTGGCCCATTCCACCGAAACACAGCTGCAGGAACATGGTGATAAGCTGTCCGCAGAGGATAAGTCATCTATTGAAACCGCAATTGCAGCCGTACGTACCGCATTGGAAGGCGAAGACAAAGACGCCATCGACGCCGCGGTGCAGGAATTGACACAAGCGGCCATGAAACTGGGCGAAGCTGTCTATAAAGCACAGCAAGAAGAAGGCCCGGACGCTGCGGCTGCCAATGCCTCCTCTGAAGATGACGATGTTGTCGATGCTGACTTCGAAGAAGTCAACGACGATAAGAAATAACAATATATGTCCGGCGTGCCGGGCACACCCCTGATGCGCCGCTCTGCCCTGTTTTCATCCAAAAACGGCAGAGCGGTTCGTCCGTTCTCACAAGCCTGAGAAACAGGCAAGGCAAAAACGGATCACCCCTATGGCGAAACAGGATTATTACGAACTTCTTGGCGTATCCCGCGATGCGTCAGCCGCAGAGATGAAAAAGGCCTATCGCAAACTGGCCATGCAATATCATCCTGACCGTAACCCGGACGACGCAGAAGCCGAAGCCATGTTCAAAAATCTGAACGAAGCTTATGACGTCCTCAAAGATGACAATAAACGCGCCGCTTATGATCAATATGGCCATGCCGCCTTCGAAAATGGCGGCATGGGCGGGGGTCATGGCGGCATGGGCGGCTTCGAAGGTTCCTTTTCTGATATTTTTGATGATCTGTTCGGTATGGGTGGTGGCCGTGGGCGCAGCCGTAACGGGGCCACCCGTGGCGCGGACCTGCGTTATGACCTTGAAATCAGTCTGGAAGAGGCCTTTACCGGCATCGAGAAACAAATCAGCCTGAAGACCTCCGTTCAGTGCGATAGCTGTCATGGTAATGGTGCAGAAGGCGATTCGAAGCCGGAAATCTGTACCACCTGCGGCGGTATCGGCAAAGTACGCAGCCAGCAGGGCTTCTTCACGGTAGAGCGCACCTGCCCCACCTGTCACGGGGCGGGTCAAATCATCACCAACCCATGTAAAAAATGTCACGGCACCGGACAGGTAGAGAAAGAAAAAACCCTGTCGGTGAAAGTTCCCGCTGGTGTGGAAGATGGCACCCGCATTCGCCTGTCCGGCGAAGGGGAAGCCGGCACCCGTGGCGGCCCTACCGGTGATTTATATATTTTCGTAACCCTGTCTGCGCATCCCATATATCAACGTGACGGCTCCACCATTTATTGCCGTGTGCCCATCCCCATGACGACAGCCGCCTTGGGGGGCGACATCGAAGTCCCCAGCATTGATGGTAGCCGCGTGAAAGTCAAAATCACCATGGGCACCCAGACCGGACGGCAATTCCGTCTGCGCCACAAGGGCATGTCGGTTCTCCACTCCCACCAGCGCGGCGATATGATTATTCAGGCCCAAGTAGAAACACCGGTCAACCTGAACAAAAAACAACGCGAACTGCTGCGCGAATTTATGGAACAGGACGGCGACACCAGCCCTGAATCCACCGGCTTTTTCAAAAAGGTCAAAGAATTGTGGGAAGACCTGACGGAATAACACCGGTTCCAAAGACATAAAAAAGGCGGCTCCATTTTCTCTGGGGCTGCCTTTTTAAATGTCTATATATACGGTGCTTTCGAACGTATTACCTCGACCCCACCAAACCCTCTCTGCTTTAGAAACGCTTCAACTTCAATGGTAGAACTGCTGTTCTTCGGTCCCAAAACGACCTGACTTATAATACTACCCTTACCCTGCTCATCTACGGCCCCTTTATGGCTTAGGGATAAAATACCTTCATTACCTACCGCCAAAGCTTCTTGATGTAAGGCCACTTCAAGATATTGGACAACTCCCGTTTTCACCATATTATATTGCACATAATCCCATAGCGTATCGTTCCCTATTTCACCAAAGCCTGGATGCCTACCTGTCACTGTCGGCACTAATACCAGTCGCCATTCTTTTTCTTCCTTGAACGCAGGATGCTTAATTAGGAATCTTTCTGGCCTATATATTATTTTGGAAAGATGCAGCAGATCCTCACCATTATTTTCCTCCATATTAAAATTCCAATTTGGGAAATGATCATTCTTCTGCAGATACTCATTAATCGGACCAATAATATCCTGAAAATACTCTCCTACACCCTCATCATAAACAACTTCCTTAGGCCTATAATTGTCATCCCCCATCGTCAGAATGCGTTTTTTTTCCTTAGAAGAAAGTGCGTCTCTCAAATTCAAAGCCTCCCATTTAAATCCAATGGCGACCCCACAACCATCATCGCCATACCCACGCCATTGACTTAATAAGTCCCCTTCTTCAGACATGGAAAAAACAAAGGCTGTTTTATTGAAGATTCCACTTGGATGGTCATCATCCCGTTGTATTAACCTTTTAATCTGATCATATAGTAGGCCCCGTCCCATATGATCCTGATGATGACTAAACTCTTGATCCCATACACTTTTAAAAACATCTGTAATATGATCACCTTCCTTAAGATCATTGGAACGTGTCACATCAGACAACCAAATTGACCCAGATTTTGTGATGCTGTCAAAAACCGCATTGGAACAATAATGAAATAATGGACCGCTCCGAAAACGCATACCCACCCCCTATACTTGGACGTCATCAACATTACGATACGACAAGTCCTGCAAACTGTCGCCCTTATTCACAGACACACCACCCGCCTGTCCCAGAATGGAACAGCCGCAGAAGTCTGTCAGGATTCTTTACATAATCAATTTATACGTGCGGTTGCAGGATATTTTTCTCATTTAGAATCAGCATTTTAATAATATGGCCCGTTCTTTGCTTATTTTCTGACAACTTATGATTCATATGACAGGGAAAGAGAAAATGAGCAAATTTCTGTTGAAGCTGGCCGCGGCACTGGCCTTTATCACCACCGCCAGCACAGCGCATGCCAACCTGCTGGTCAATGGCAGCTTTGAAGATGATGCTTGCGCCGGGTCCTTCTGTACCGTGGGCTCACTGACGGGCTGGAGCCTTTCCACGAATGTGGATCAAATCAATTCGCTCTGGACCCATGCCGATGGCACAAAAAGTCTGGACATGAACGGTAACCGCGGCCCGGCCACCGTCAGCCAAAGCTTTACCACTGTTGTGGGACAGGACTACCGCGTCAGCTTTGCCATGTCCGGTAATATCGCCGGTAGCCCCAGCACAAAAACTATGGATGTTTCCGTGGCGGGGATGTTGAACAGCTATTCCTTCATCAATCAGGGCAGCTTTGCCAATATGGTCTGGGAAGATCACAGCTTTATCTTCACCGCCAATGCCATAAGCAGCACCCTGTCACTGGCGAGCACCACATCCGGTTGCTGCTGGGGTCCTGCGCTGGATAACGTGGTTGTCACCCGCTATGACCGCCCCAATGGCGTCCCTGCCCCGGCTCCACTGGCCTTGATGGGCATCGCTTTGGCCGGTCTGGGGATGGCAAGCCGCCGTCAGGCCAAGGCCTAAGTCGGTCTCGGTCTAACTCTCCCATTAATTAACTCTTGAAGAAACGGTCCTTGTCATAGGGACCGTTTTTTTTATGGGGACACGGCCCTGTTTTTTATCGGGACAAGTCCCGGCCGCGTTGCCCCTAAGCCCCTTACCAACAAAGCCGCGTCACGGCAAATGTGACGTCAGGCGCACAATTTGTTTATGGTCATCGCGGGCCTGAAAAACCGATTGCAGGCCATCTTCCATGGTGCCGGAAAAAATTCCTTCGCCCAGGGCCTTCAGGCAATCATAAAGAAACGGGAAATCCAACGCCGTTGTGACCACCGCGGCGGCACCGCCGCCTGTCGTCCGCCCCAACCCAAGGGCCACCGTATTGGCAATTTTACGCCAACGGGAATGCACCTTACCATAGGCCGATTGCAGGGCGTCCAGATGATTTTCCACGTCTTTCCGTGATGCTGATGCGACGGGTGATGCCTCATCTTCAGGCCGGGTGCCGCCTTTACGGGCCATCACCTGATCCAATGCATGTTTCAATTGCCGCTTTTGTCGCAACAAGTCCTGACCGTCTTCCATGGCGTAAAGCAAGTCCTGCACTTCCTGATCGGTCGGCACCGCCCCCTTCTGCCGTAATTCCACCGCCGCAGATAAATCCCGCAACACCGTCAGCCGTTCCCCTGATGTGGAGACGGAACCATCCAGCAGTCCCTGCACTAAATCCAGAAACCCCTGACTTTGTATGGCCCCGGCATCTCCAATGGGTTGTGCGCCCATGACCTCATTACCTAACCGGACTTCCTGTTCATCCAGATTATAACTGCCCCCGTATGCCCCCGTCAGCGGCGCGGTGTATTTATGATGCAGCATGGTGGCACGAAAAATCATCTCGGCCATCTGTTCAGGGGATAACTGGCGGCCACGGCGTAAATCATGAACGGGGCCCAACACCCCGTCATGACCGGGAATGTCTCGGCATATTTGTGAAAAAACCATATGATAAACAATACGAATCAGCGCCTGACGCGCCACCGGCACATGCTGCCCCCGGGTGAGGATCTGCGTATAGTTTGCCATGATATGACGGTGATTTTTCGGCTGCAGAAAATCAATCAAGCCCGGCAGGACATCCCCCGTAATTTCTGCTTCGCAAGCAGCCAATTGATCCCCGACACCAAAAAGCTGAGGCAGCGCGTTGCGCCGCACATCATTGACATAGACATTACGAAAATCGCGATGCTCCAGAAAGGCGAAAATCCCCGCCATAACACCCGCGCTGTCGGCATAGGCCTGTTGTCCATCGGGACTAAAGTTGCGAAAGTTGAAATACAACGTACGCCCCGCACTTTCCACATGAAATAACATATTGAGGAACTGACGCGGGGTGCATTTATAATGATGAACAAATTCTTCTTCGGTGCGCGCCGGCAACACATCGACAATCAAGTCATCATTGAACATCAGCGCATGCAGGAACGGCACCCCTTCCATCCACGACCCCCAACGTGAAATCGGTGCCACAGAGTGAGAATAGGCGTAAAGCCGGGAGGCATCCCCCGTATGTAACGCCTGTGCCCCGGCCCGAAGAGCCGTATAGCTTTTTTCCAGTGACGGGGCGCGGGCCAACACCTTTTTGTCCTGCGCTGCGGTACGCTCTGCCACCAGATCCAGCCATTTTCTGACATCTTGCTCTTTAATATGCATAAGACTTCCCCCCTGATGAGATCCCCTGCCCTGATGATAAAACAGCAATCTTTCACAGATATTCTATGACATTTGCAAGGCTTTGCGCTATCACAGAAATATGAAAACTGACCACGGGAGAAGATGATGTCAGCAACGCGGATCGGGATTGTCGGTTGTGGCGGGCGTATGGGCCAGACCTTGGTCCAGACCGTATTGGATACGGAAGGGGCCACCCTTGGGGGCGGCACAGAACATCACGAAAGTCCCCTGATCGGCCAGCCCCTGAAAAACCCGGCCACCGGGGACATCCTGGACCTGATTATTTCCGATGACGCCGAAGCTCTGTTTAAAAGCTGCGATGCCGTCATTGATTTCACCTGTCCTACGGCCACTGTACTGCATGCAGATTATGCGGCCAAATATGGTACCGCCCACGTTATCGGCACGACAGGGCTGGAAAAACAGGATGAAGCAACGTTACAAAAAGCAGCACGTCAAACACCCATTGTTTATGCCCCGAATATGTCAATGGGGGTCAATTTGCTCTTTTACCTCACACAACAAGTCGCACATATCCTGGACGAAGATTTCGATATTGAAATTGTCGAAATGCACCACAAGCATAAAGTAGATGCACCGTCGGGAACGGCCTTGGGGTTGGGCCGTGCGGCCGCGGCGGGACGGGGCGTAAAGCTGGATGATGTTGCGGATAAGGTGCGTGATGGCATTACCGGGGCACGCAAACGAGGGGACATCGGCTTTGCCACCTTACGCGGCGGCAATGTCGTTGGCGATCATACAGTGATTTTTGCCGCCGATAATGAACGTATTGAACTAACACATAAGGCCGGGGATCGGGCTATTTTTGCCCGTGGAGCTGTCCGCGCTGCACTATGGGCTGCCGGGCAAAAGGCGGGTCTATACAGCATGTTTGATGTCCTGGGCCTGCCCCAGGCCTAGAACGTCAGGACCTAAAACGTCAGGCCTAAATCCGGTCATAGCAGGGGTGTCTCACACGCCTTATTAGGCCCGCATATCCCGATGATAGTGCTGCAAGGCCGCACATAAGGCACGCACCACTTCACGGCGTTCCGGTTCGATCAAAAAACGCCCCAAAAACAAATCCCGCCCATGTGAAGTGATATGGATATACTTCTCTGCAACTGCCGTAGCGTCTCCGCCGGGCAGGTTGTCTAAGGCAACCCGCGCCCAATAGGGCTGGAACTGCCACAGCAGGGTATCGCCCTTGTGATCCTTACGCATCACCGTCAAGGCATCCGCTGTCAGCCGAATCCGCTCTTCACATTGCCCCGAACGATAAGACGCCCGAAAAGCCAGATAGACCAATAATACTTCCGCCCCCATAAAACCCATTATCGGCCAGGCTCCCTGCAGATAGAAAAACAAACCGATTAAAAATGCCAAGGCCGCAATCACCGAGATCAGAACCAAAAAGCCCCGCGGCGATAATGACCGGTATGGGTATAAAACTGCATCGAACCAGACTTTGTCGATAGCATTACTGGGGGACGAAACATCAGCTGCTTTTTCTTCCATTCCCACAGTATAAATCAAGGTGGTCACAATCACAATTGTGCACGCCCGCTCTCCCACCACGCCCCCCTTCATGCCGATCATATAGCCAGGCACATAAAACCCTTGTGCGCTGGCGGGACATGCGTAAGATCACGATCATGAAAAAAGCTGATATTCATGATTTTTTTGCCCGATTGCAGGAACGTGACCCGGAACCAAAAGGCGAATTGGATTATACCAACCCGTATACTTTGGTTGTGGCTGTGGCGCTCAGTGCCCAGGCTACGGATATCGGGGTTAATAAAGCCACGAAAGAATTATTCAAGATTATCTCCACCCCCCAAGAGATGCTGGCCTTAGGCGAAGAAAGACTGAAGGACTACATCAAAACAATCGGCCTCTATAACAGCAAAGCCCGCAACATTATTAAGGCGGCACAAATATTAGTGGATGATTTTGGCGGGGAAGTGCCCCAGAACCGTGATGATCTGGTAAAGTTACCTGGTGTTGGCCGCAAAACCGCCAATGTGGTCCTGAATATTGCCTTTGGCCAACCGACGATTGCCGTTGACACCCATCTCTTTCGCGTCAGCAACCGCACGGGTCTCGCCCCGGCAAAGACACCTCTTGCGGTCGAAAAAAAGCTGGAGAAGGTGATCCCCGCGGAATTTGCCCTTCATGCGCATCACTGGCTGATTTTACATGGCCGCTATATCTGCAAGGCCCGCAAGCCCGCCTGTCCTGTCTGCCCGGTTGCCGATCTCTGCCGTTATAAAACCAAAACCCCAGAACCATCATAGCCGTCAGAACCGTCTTGCCACTCAGATTACCGCCCGTGGACGCAAATAATTGCGCAGGATAACGACCTATCAATGTTTGTGTTCATTTCAATAGCGATAAATTTTCACGCATCCTCTGGCCCGGTAGACGAACCAGATTAAGGTCGCAAATGGCTGGCCACACAGGCTTCCGGAGAGACGGTTGGGTTAGGGGCGCTCAAATCCCGACCGTGCATTTCAATATGGTCTACCTGATAGGACCGCATCGCTTTATTTTCATAAAGATAAACATGCATGACACAATCAGGACTCACATATTGCCAGACCCATACCCGCTGATCCTGACGCCGGAATGTAGGCGGGCCGAAAATATTTTCAATCGTAAGCGGGCTTAAACCCACAATCTGTTCTGGTGTTATCCGCGATGACGGCATGGGTGGTGTCGTCTCACTGTGCGATAATTGTGAGCCATCGGATGCACCGCCTCCGTTCTTAATTACGTCCCCTGTCGCCGTATCACGGCCAACCATCTGTGCATCATTATCGACCGCCGCAACAGGAGGCAGATCACGGTCTGCCCCCCCTTCAGGTGTATTCGCACATCCAGAAAGCAGTATTCCTGTCAGGACTAAAAATACCCCGAACTGTCGTCTCACCACGGCCTGCATGAACACTTATCCCTCTATACGGGGAGGGATGCGCGGGTCTTCACCCGTATCATCATCAGGGGCATCTCTATCAGGGCCATGATGTCCGCCTGCCTGTGCCAAGGCCGTGGAATTTGGGGGCGCAGGTAAGGGAACACCGGCCGCACGCATTTCTGCTTCACGTTTCTTTAAGGACAGATGAAATACATGAGTCAGATAGGCTGCCCCCAAAATCGGGGCCGTGAGATTAACCAGAGGAATTGTAAATAGAAAGGTCGTGAACAGTCCGCCGGTCAATACCTGACCACGGATAGAAGAACGATGCCGCCCCGCTTCCCTGATTCCTAAATGGCGCACCGCCACCATTTCATAATAACCCCAGCCCAAAAGATACGAATTCAATCCCCAGAAAATGATAAATGGCGCGAAAGGCACCCAGATCAACAACACATAAAGCGGCAGAACGGCAATATTCAGGGCCAACACAATCAAGCCCAGACGGAGTGCCAACCAGCCGATTTTTGTCAGTCCCAAACGTTGCCCGGCTAATCTGTCCGCATAATAACGATCTTCCACCGCATCCACGATATCATCCAGAAAGATACTGACAAATATAGTGGAAATCGCCGGAAAGAAAAAAACCGAAACCCAAATGAAAAGCAGGCTTGATGCCCAAACCACAACCGCATCCAGCCATTCCCACCGGCCCATGGCATAGTTTTCCAGTGCCTGCTGACCAACTATAAAAGAGAAAATCAGCGCGCCGATCGTTGTCGCCATGCCTAATAAAAATACCTTTAGAAAGGCACGGTCTGCGACCTGTTCAAAACTACGGCTAAAGGCTTTCAGGAAAATATCCACCGTGATGTCCTTAATATAATCGGTTACGGTCTTTACTCTTTACAATATGGGTGAAAAGGTATGTTGAACAAGCCCTAATTCTTTATCTGTGTCCCCACATTAGCAGGTCATGCAACCTCTTGTTGATTTTCATGATCCGGGTATACTGCACCAAGATTATGGGCCCTTAATCCGGGTCACGTAATTCACGCGTATGTCTTATTTAGTTAAAGGTTCTATTCCATGAATGACGCTTCTGCACCAACACATGACGTCTATGATGTCGTCGGTATCGGCAATGCCATTGTTGATGTCCTGACATCCGTCAGTGACGATTTCCTGCATCAGGAAAATCTGCTGAAGGGCTCAATGCAGTTGGTAGACGGCCATGATGCGGCACGCCTTTATAATAAATTAGGGCAATGCGTTGAATGTTCCGGTGGCTCTGCGGCCAATACCATTGCGGGGCTGGCCTCTTTGGGGGCAAAGGTCGCCTTCATCGGAAAGATTCATAACGATCAGATGGGCCAGGTCTTCGCCCACGACATCCGCAGCACAGGCGTCACTTTTAATACCCTGCCGACAACCTCCGGCCCCTCTACAGCCCGTTGTCTGGTTTTGATTACCCCCGATGCGCAACGCACCATGAGCACACATCTCGGGGCGAGCAATTCCCTTACCTGTGACGACATAGATACCGACTTGATTACCCGCTCCAAGGTCACCTATCTTGAAGGTTATCTCTGGGATCCTGACGATGCAAAAGAGGCTTTCATGCTGGCCATGCGAACCGCCCACGCCGCCGGGCGCAAGGTCGCGATGAGTCTCTCTGACCCGTTTTGTGTGGGTCGCTACAGAGACGAATTCCTTCACCTCGCAGAACATCAGGTCGACCTTCTCTTTGCCAATGAATTAGAAATACTCTCCCTCTATCAGGTTGATCATTTTGAAGACGCCGTGAAAAAGGTTAAAGGCCACTGCGAAGTTGCAATCCTCACCCGTAGCGAAAAAGGATGTGTGATTGTCAGTGGCGATGATGTCATCACGCTTTCTGCCCATCCGGCCCATCCGGTTGTCGATACAACCGGGGCGGGGGACCTGTTCGCGGCCGGTTTTCTGTATGGTTATACGCAGGATAAATCTTTACGCGACTGCGGCATTATGGGTAATCTGATCGCCAGTGAAATTATTACCCATCGCGGGGCGCGGCCCGACATCAATCTGAAGGACTTTCTTGAACAAAATATGCCTGTTTAAACTATTTAGGACAAGATGTGCCAGGAAACCGGCACGCCCTGAAACGGCCATAAATCATCATGATAATCTGGCAAGATACATAAACATAAAAAATTAAACGAGACATTAAGGAGCGCAATAATGAAAAAACAAACTCTGGTTCTGGCAACGGCTATGACTATTGCTACAACAATGCCTGCTTTTGCCGGGTGTACCCTGCCTAACGCCCCCGCCATTCCCGATGGTGCCACTGCCAGCAAAGAAGAAATGATGGCTGCCGTAAAAGAGTTTAAACAGGTCTTCCAACCTGCCATAAAAGCAACACAGGATTGTATCGCCCGTGAAGAAGCCGCAGTTGGTGATGTCGCAACGGATGAACAAAAAGCGCAATGGAATGCGATACATAATGCGGCTTATGAAATGGAAGTGGCCGGTGCTGAAAAGATTCGCGGGGCTATTCAAGCCTTCAATGCCGCCAATAAATAAATTGTTATACGACGGTTTATAAAAACCATTGGTAAGACAGGTGACAACAACAGGCCTGATGCCTGCCTAACGGCTTAGCATCGGGCCTAACTTTTTACCGCCGAACAAATGAATATGCAAATGCGGGACTTCCTGTCCCCCATTTGCCCCGATATTGGCTAACATACGATATCCCGGTGTTACCAGTTCCAACTCCCGCGCCACATGTCCAACAGCCCGCATATAACCCGCGATCAATGCCGCCGGGGCTGATGACGTAAAATCATCCATACTCACATAATCCCCTTTGGGAATCACCAATACATGGACCGGGGCCTGCGGATTGATATCGTGAAAAGCTAGAGAAAATTCATCTTCATATACCTTATCGCAGGGAATTTCCCCGCGTAAGATTTTGGCAAAAATGTTATTTGGATCATAGGACATGTCTTTTCCCCATTGGTATGAACAACAGATCAATCCTGATCGCGGCTGTTTTTTTCATCTAATCCCGACAGGCCCTCACGCCGGGACAGTTCGGCAAATATATCGTCTGGTGTCAACCCCATATCCGCCCATAAGACCATCATATGAAATAACAAATCTGCTGATTCATACACAACTTCTTGTTTAGAATTCTGCACAGCGGCCAAGGCCGTTTCCAACCCTTCCTCACCTACCTTCTGGGCTATTTTAGCCAAACCTTTGGCATATAGTTTAGCCACATAGCTATTTGCCGGATCCGCAGAACGTCGCTCTTCGATCAGTGCAAAAAGTCTTTCAATGATTTCCGCATTCTTCATATCATGCCTCCGTCCTGATACCGCGCCTTTTGCGCCGCACGGCCAGTCTCATCCCAACGACTAGAGATTATTCTCTTCCAAACGTACCGCAACACCATGGTCCTGCATATAACGTTTTGTCTCAGCGATGGAATATTCACCAAAATGAAAAATAGACGCCGCCAGAACCGCCGTTGCATGACCATCTTTAATACCTTCCACCATATGGTCTAACGTACCCACACCGCCGGAGGCGATCACCGGTATTGTCACACTATCTGCTATGGTGCGGGTTAACGCGATATCAAAGCCGCTCTTGGTGCCATCCCGGTCCATACTGGTCAGCAATATCTCCCCGGCCCCATAAGCCGCCACCTGTTTGGCATATTCAACGGCATCAATGCCGGTCGGTGTGCGCCCGCCATGGGTAAATACTTCCCATTTCCCCGGGCCTGTGGATTTGGCATCAATAGCCACCACGATACATTGTGAACCGAATTTTTCCGCTAATTCACGCACCAGCTCTGGCCGCTTCACCGCCGCCGTCATCACCGAGACTTTATCCGCACCTGCCAAAAGCAGTTTTCGCACATCATCTTCTGTTCGCACACCGCCGCCCACCGTCAGCGGCATAAAGCATGCCTCCGCCGTATGGCGGACAACATCCAAAATGATACTGCGGTCATCGCTGGACGCGGTGATATCGAGGAAGCAAAGTTCATCCGCCCCGGCAGCATCGTAGACCTTTGCCTGTTCCACAGGGTCCCCCGCATCAATCAGGTCAACAAAATTAACCCCCTTCACGACACGGCCGTCCTTGACATCCAGACAGGGAATGACACGGGCTTTTAACATTTATACCCCCTTGAGAAAGGTCAATGCTTCGGCAATATCCAGCCGACCGTCATATAAGGCCCGCCCTGAAATCGCCCCTTCAATGGTGCCTGTTGCCGCGCGGGCCGCATCGGCCAGAATTTGCAAATCCTGCAGCGAGGCCACGCCCCCGGACGCAATAACCGGAATGGTCAACGCATTCGCCAGGTCGATCGTCCCGGTGACATTCAGCCCTTCCATCGTTCCATCCCGGTCGATGTCTGTATAGACAATAGCACCAACACCAGCGTCTTCAAACTTCCGACCCAAATCAATGGCCGTCATTTCAGACGTTTCCGCCCAGCCTTCAACCGCCACATGACCGCCACGGGCATCAATACCAACCACAATCTGGCCGGGGTAGCTTTTGGCGACTTCACGCACAAAGTCCGGGTCACGTAACGCAATGGTCCCCAGAATGACCCGACGAATGCCTTTGTCCAACCAGGCCTCAATGGTGGCCCGGTCGCGAATACCCCCGCCCAATTGTACCGGGACATCAACAGCTTTTAAAATCTCTTCAACAGGGGCTGCGTTTACCGGCTCTCCGGCAAAGGCCCCGTTCAAATCCACCAAATGCAGCCATTCGCATCCTTGTGCCACAAAGGCAGATGCCTGTGCCGCCGGGTTATCATTAAACACAGTGGCCTGGTCCATTTCGCCTTTATACAGGCGCACACATTGCCCATCTTTCAGATCAATTGCCGGAAATAAGATCATTTTTTAATCCAAATCTTTTGCATAATAATAACCGGGAATAAATTCATCACCGATAAAGGCATAACGGGCCTTTTCGCCCCAACGGACAAATCCTTGTCTCTCACAGACGGCAACCGCGGCCATGTTATTCGCCCGCATATTGACATCCAAAGATCGGCAGCCCATTAACCGGGCTTCCTGCTCGGCCTTTTCCATCATTTTGAAGGACAGGCCCTGTCCCCGTGCCCAGATCCCTAAGAAAAAGGTCATCACTTCGATACGAAAGGCCCCGGCTTCATTATGAGATGGCGGACGCACCAATTGAAACGCCCCGGCGATACGCCCGTTTAATCGAACCACATAAAGACGGCGATCAGGGATCAGCAATACGCCTTTCCAGTACGCCTCAAGAGAGGACATAGCCGGTGGTACTAACCAGTTAAACCCGGCGCCTTCTTTGATGGCACCAATGGTCACCTCACAAAGCTGCTCAAGATCGTCCCCCTCAAAAGCGATCAGCTGATCTATTGTGGCCACACTATCATTGTCTAACTGGATAAGTGTATCGGTCATGGCTTCATCAATCCTTTTATGCGTCTTGCTCACGACACTTATGGCTGCCACTGTAGAAAGTTTGTAATCAGCCGCAGACCGACCCGTTGGCTTTTTTCCGGATGGAATTGCGTGCCGATAATATTATCACGTCCCACCACCGCGGTAAGAGCCTGACCATAATTCACATGGGCTAATACATCTTCCTGCTGCTGTACCTGAAAATGGAAACTATGCACAAAATAGGCATGATCCCCATGGTCCAAACCCGCCAGGACCGGATGCGCTACGCCCGCCGGGTCAAGCCGAAGTTCATTCCAGCCCATATGCGGTATTTTCAACTCTTGGTGATTTTGGGGAAGCTCAATAGCCGCCACTCGCCCCCGAATCCAGCCAAGGCCCGCATGCTCGCCATGCTCTAATCCCATATCTGCTAATAACTGCATGCCCACGCAGATCCCCAGAAAGGGTTTTTGTCCCTGTAACACCTGTTCATCCAGCACATCATGGACACCGTCTAACTGGTCCAGACCACGGCGACAATCCCCAAAAGCCCCAACGCCGGGCAATACAATGCGATCAGCCGCGGCGATATCGTCTGCCTGTGCTGTCACCTGAATGTCGGCTTTTATCCCTGCTTCTGCGGCAGCACGTTCAAATGCTTTTTCCGCTGATCGCAGATTACCTGACCCATAATCAATAATAGCTATTTTCATCATTCGCCATATGACAATCAAAGAACTGTTCTGCCCAAGGTTCTAGGCAAGCCGCCGCAAAGACACAAGCCTTATCTTATGCTGTACTGGCCTTATCTTATGCAATACCGGAACCCAAGCTATCTTGCCCGGCGTCCGGTATCGTGGACGATGTTGCGCCCTGTTGCTGTAAAAAACGCATTTCTGCTTCCAGGCTGTCATGCGCCACAATAACCGCCTGTTCCTCATAGCCTTTTAACGTCAGGGCCGCACGACGAAAGTCCTGCGCTTCCAATCCGAATAATATGGCCACCGCTAATTGCATGATATTGGCGGGCACAGGGGGCAACAACATCCCCATTGCCACGCTAACCCCCAGATAAACACCCGCCACTACCCATAAACGATGATACAGTGCCCAGAAAGTCCCCAGCAAAAACGCCCAGAAGTTAAATCCTTCACGGACCAGCTTTATGGCACCGTCCGCATCCGGTTCAGCATCCATATTTACGTGGACTGTATAAACCCCAATGGCCATGACACTACTGCCCCTTAGGCATCAGTCTGATCGCCCAACACCCCTTTAGTAGAAGGAAGCGCATCGGCCTTACGTGGGTCAATGGTAATCGCCTGACGTAAGGCCCGGGCCAATGCCTTGTAGGATGATTCGATAATATGGTGGTTATTGACCCCATATAGGTTTTCAACATGCAATGTAATCCCTGCCCCAAAGGCAAAAGCCCGGAACCATTCTTCGAACAATTCCGTATCCATGTCCCCCAGCTTGCCACGGGAAAATTCCACATTGAAAACCAAAAACGGCCGACCAGACACATCCAGTGCAACGCGGGTCAATGTTTCATCCATCGGGATATAGGCAGAACCATAACGGGTAATCCCTTTCAGATCGCCCAAGGCCTGCGTAACAGCCTGCCCCAGCACAATCCCCACATCCTCTGTTGTGTGATGCCCGTCAATATGCAGGTCACCCTTTGCCCGCACGGTAATATCAATCAGGCTATGACGGGACAACTGTTCCAGCATATGGTCCAGAAAACCGATACCGGTTTCCACGTCATAAACACCGGAGCCATCCAGGTTGATGCTTGCTGAAATCTGCGTTTCTTTGGTTTTGCGTTCCACTGTCGCCTGACGCATACCCGTCTCTCCTTCTTATATTGGCAACATCGCTATTGATGCTTCATATAGCAGCCCCGCGCCAAAAGTACCAGCACAGATGCGGCATTATCTCTGCCTTTACCCTTGACCCTGCTTGGGAAATCCCCCACATCATGGACAGAAACATCGTTTCAGCTGACGATGTCACCATAACAACATCAGGAACGTCCATGAGCGAACAATTAAAGTCCTGGCACGGCACAACGATTTTGTGTGTCCGCAAAGGTAATCGCGTTGTGATGGGGGGGGACGGTCAGGTCTCTCTTGGCGATACGGTCATCAAACCCAATGCCCGCAAGGTCCGCCGCCTTGCCGAAGGTAAAGTCATCGCTGGCTTTGCCGGGGCCACCGCAGATGCCTTTACCCTGTTTGAACGTCTGGAAGAAAAACTGGAACGTTTTAACGGTCAACTGACACGCGCGGCCGTGGAAATGGCTAAGGACTGGCGCACGGACCGCTACCTCCGCCGGCTAGAAGCCTTGATGGCTGTTGCCGACAGTGAAGTCAGTCTGATCTTAACGGGCAATGGCGATGTCCTTGAGCCCGAAGCCGGTATTATCGGCATTGGATCAGGCGGCAATTATGCCTTATCCGCCGCCCGCGCCCTTATTGATATGGATCTGGACGCAGAACAAATTGTGCGCAAAGCCATGGGCGTTGCCGCAGATATCTGTGTTTATACCAACGACCAACTCACTATTGAAACACTGGAAAGCACAACCGAATGAGCGCCTTTTCCCCGCGGGAGATTGTCTCCGAACTAGATCGTTATATTATTGGTCAAAAGGCCGCCAAACGCGCCGTGGCCATTGCCTTGCGTAATCGCTGGCGTCGCCAGCAACTTCCCGATGATCTGCGCGAAGAAGTCCTGCCTAAAAATATTCTTATGATCGGCCCCACAGGCGTGGGCAAGACAGAAATTTCCCGCCGTCTGGCAAAACTGGCCGATGCACCCTTCATCAAGGTGGAAGCCACTAAATTCACAGAGGTCGGCTATGTGGGCCGTGATGTGGAACAAATCATCCGTGATCTGATGGAAGTGGCCTTGAACTTGGTGCGTGATCGCCGCCGCCGCGAGGTACAGGCCAAGGCTGAGTTACTGGTGGAAGAACGTTTATTGGATGCACTGGTCGGCGAAAATGCCTCTGACGATACCCGGCAGAAATTCCGTAAAATGCTGCGTGAAGAACAAATGGAAGACAAGGAAGTGGAAATTGAGGTCAATGACCACAGTGCCGGACAAATGCCGACCTTTGAAATTCCGGGCATGCCGGGGGCCAGCATGGGGATGCTGAATCTCAATGACATTATGGGCAAGGCCTTTTCCACCCGCACACAAAAAAAACGTATGACAGTACGCGACGCCCGCGATGTTTTATTGACCGATGAAGGTGATAAACTGCTGGACGAAGAAATCATCACCCGTGAGGCCTTAGACGCTGTTGAACAAACCGGTATCGTCTTTATTGATGAAATCGACAAAATCGCCGGACGCGAAGACCGTCGTGGTGGCGAAGTCAGCCGTGAAGGCGTGCAACGTGATCTGTTGCCACTCATCGAAGGCTCCACAGTCGCTACCAAATACGGGTCTATCAAAACAGATCATATTTTGTTTATTGCCTCCGGCGCGTTTAGTTTGGCCAAACCATCCGACCTCCTGCCGGAATTGCAGGGGCGCTTGCCCATTCGGGTTGAGCTGGACGCACTCACCGATGCCGAATTCATCCGTATTCTCACAGAACCGGAAAACAGCCTGATCCGTCAGTATGTGGCCTTGATGGGCACCGAAGATGTCACCCTGACATTCACAGACGATGGCATTAACGAAATTGCCCGCGTGTCTGCCAATCTGAACGAAACCGTGGAAAATATCGGCGCGCGCCGCCTGCATACGGTTTTGGAACGGGTCTTGGAAGAAGTGTCGTTCACCGCCACCGATCAGCCGGGGACCGAAATCACCATCGATGCGGCCTTTGTCAAAGACAATATCGGCGCACTCAGCGGCGATACTGACCTGTCAAAGTTCATTCTGTAGGTCAGCGCGACTTGTATATCAGCACGACGAGGACCACAAAAAAGCCCGGGTTTTAACCCGGGCTTTTTTTGAAGAAATGGTGGAGCTAAGCGGGATCGAACCGCTGACCTCTACACTGCCAGTGTAGCGCTCTCCCAGCTGAGCTATAGCCCCTCACCAATTATAGGCTCCCTGTTTATAACAAGAGGAAACAGGTGAGCGGAACTTAATAATCTTCCCCCCAAAGATCAAGGGGGAAGATTGTTTTTTACTAATCGTTGTCCGGTTTTACCACTGGTGCGACCACGTCAGAGACATCTGTATCGTCATCGTCTTCATCCAAAAGGCCAGAATCGTCAACATCCACGTCAACATCGACTTCGATGTCATCATCGAGTACGTCTTCGTCTTCGGCCTCTTCAACTTTTGCGTCAGGCTTGGCAATTTGCTGTGGCTGCTGCTTACTTTTCAACACCACTTCCGGAGCAAACTGGGCACCACAACTAATGCAGGTAATCGGGTCATCTTTACCCAGGTCATAAAAACGCGTACCGCATTTTGGACATTGTCGCTTTGTCCCCCATTCCGGTTCAGCCATCATTATTCTCCTAGCACCAATCAGCGTCTCTTGTTTTTCAGGACGCCGGAAATTTATAAATCCAATATTTGCCTCTCCAATGCCATGTTATTTTCGAACTGTCAAAACCTAATCACATGGTCGGGGGCTTTTCCCTTCTAAAATTCGATTTGTATCATGTTCGATTTGTATCATGGGGGGATCGTTTATATATCAGTAAGAAAGGCATTTATAAAAGCCCTTCACCTTTTAACGTAACTTTGCCATAACGGATCACAATTTCTGACCCTTCTGCAAGGATTAAGGCCGTGACAACGCTGCGTTCCCAAAAACCAATTCCGACCTCAGGTGGCCTAAAAGGCCGTTTGCGTGTCCCCGGTGATAAATCTATTTCCCATCGCGCCCTGATTATGGGGGCATTAGCAGTTGGGGAAACCACCATTGCCGGCCTGCTGGAAGGGGAAGATGTCCTGGGGACTGCGGCCTGTCTTCAGGCATTAGGGGCAGACATTTATAAAGACGATCAAGATTGCTGGCATGTGCATGGTGTGGGCATCGGCGGATTACGGCCCCCTGAGAATGTACTGGATATGGGCAATTCTGGCACCGGCGTGCGGCTTATGATGGGGCTGCTGGCCACCCACCCGCTGACCGCAACATTCAGCGGCGATGCGTCTTTAAGTAAGCGCCCCATGGGCCGCGTTGTGACGCCTTTGACGCTGTTTGGGGCACATTTTCATGGGCGCGATGGTAATATGCTGCCCATCACGGTGACCGGGGCGACAATGCCTCTTCCCGTTTCATATGAATTACCCGTTGCTTCCGCACAGGTTAAATCCGCAATTATGCTGGCCGCCCTCAACACCCCCGGTGTGACAACTGTCATCGAAAACACCCCTACCCGTGACCATACGGAGCGTATGTTCGAATATTTCGGTGTGTCTCTTGACCTGCAACCTTTGGAGGGGGGGACAGGCCGCCGTATCAAGGTCACCGGGCAACCGGAACTTGTCGCCCGTGATTTAAAGGTTCCGACAGACCCGTCGTCCGCCGCCTTTGCGATTGTTGCGGCCCTGATTACCCCTGATTCCGAATTGACCATCGAACATGTGGGTCTCAACCCGGCGCGGATTGGCCTGTTCACCACATTACAGGACATGGGGGCCGATATTACTTATGCAAACAAACGCGAAGAATGTGGTGAACCCGTTGCGGATATCGTCGTACGCACATCTGCGCTCAAGGGGGTCACTGTCCCGCCAGAGCGGGCCCCCTCCATGATCGATGAATATCCAGTCCTTTGTGTTGCTGCCGCCGCGGCCACCGGACAAACTGTCATGCGGGGACTGGAAGAATTACGCGTTAAGGAAAGCGATCGTATCGCCGTTATGGTCACCGGGCTTAAGGCTTGTGGTGTTCAGGTGGAAGAACACGAAGACGGCATGACCGTGAGCGGCAATCCGGACCGCCCCGTTATCGGCGGTGCCTGCGTTGAAACACATCTGGATCACCGTATTGCCATGTCCTTTCTCATGCTTGGCCTGATAAGCGATGCCCCTATTGACGTAGATGACGGGAGTGTCATTAATACCAGCTTCCCGAATTTTGTAACCTTGATGAACGGGCTGGGCACCAATATTTCGATTATGTAGGGAGACATTCTCATGCCGGTGATTGCAATCGACGGCCCTGCTGCGTCTGGCAAGGGAACATTGGCCCGTAAACTGGCTTCCCATTTGGACTATGCCCATCTTGATACAGGGGCGCTTTATCGCGCCGTAGGACTTGCCGTATTGCATGCGGGTGGGGATCCTGCCTGCGAATCAGATGCGCTGGCCGCGGTGCCTAAATTGGCACAAATGGACCTCGACAGCGAAGATTTACGTAACGAATCAACCGGAAAAGCTGCATCCGAAGTCGCCGCCCATAACGGCCTGAGACAGGCATTACTGGAATTTCAACGCAATTTCGCGGCAATGCCCCCACAGGGACAGGCCGGCGCCGTACTGGATGGCCGTGATATTGGCACTGTGATCTGCCCCGATGCCGACATCAAAATATTTGTAATCGCAGACGTTGAAACCCGCGCTCAGCGGCGGTTTGACGAACTTTCCGCCAAAGGGGAAAGCCTTCCGGATTATGCCACAATCCTCTCACAGCTTAAAGAACGGGACCACCGGGACCAAAACCGCAGCACAGCCCCATTAAAACAGGCTGATGACGCCTACTTGCTAGACACCACAAATTCCGATATAGAAGCCGTGTTCGAATCAGCACTTACGCTGGTGAAGAAAAAGCTGGGTTTATAAGATCCTGCCCTGACAAACAGGGTATGGTCTTTCTTTTGCTTTTTTACAGGACAATAACCCCTGTTTTGTTCCATGGGGGAACAGGCAGGATATCCGCCCTATTATAAGGACGACAAAGACCACCGGAGACAACCGGTTGGCCGGAATACAAAGTTAACCTTAAGGATACTTAATGACTACTGAACAAGTAAACATGCCTTCTACGGAAGATTTTGCAGCCCTTCTGGACGAAAGCTTTGGCGAAGAAGGTAAATTTGAAGGTCGTGTCGTAACAGGTACGATTGTTGCCATTGAAAAAGACGTCGCGATCATTGACGTTGGCATGAAAGCAGAGGGCCGCGTCCCTCTTAAAGAATTTAGTGCACCGGGCAGTGATGTAGAACTTTCCGCTGGCGATCAGGTTGATGTGTTTGTCGACCGTTTTGAAAATGCCCGTGGGGAAGCTATTCTGTCCCGTGAAAAAGCCCGCCGCGAAGAAGCATGGGTTCTGCTTGAAAAAGCGCATGAAGCTGGCGAGCGTGTAGACGGTGTAATCTTTGGACGTGTGAAAGGCGGCTTTACCGTTGATCTGTCCGGCGCTGTGGCATTCCTGCCCGGCAGTCAGGTTGATATCCGTCCGATCCGCGATATCACACCATTGATGAATATCACACAGCCCTTCCAGATCCTGAAAATGGACCGTGCGCGCGGCAACATTGTTGTTTCACGCCGCAGTATTCTGGAAGAAACACGCGCAGAACAACGTGCTGACCTTCTGGGTAATCTGGCCGAAGATCAGGTCGTTGAAGGTGTGGTTAAAAACATCACCGATTACGGTGCCTTTGTGGATCTTGGTGGTATTGACGGCCTGTTGCACGTTACTGACATTTCCTGGAAACGGATTAACCATCCGACAGAAGTCCTCACCATCGGCCAGACTGTTAAAGTACAAATCGTACGTATCAACCCGGATACACAGCGCATCAGCCTTGGCATGAAGCAGCTGGAAACAGATCCGTGGAACGGTATCGAAGCCAAATATCCTGTACGCTCTAAACTGACCGGCCGCGTGACTAACATCACCGATTACGGTGCCTTTGTAGAGCTAGAAGACGGCGTCGAAGGTCTGGTACACGTCTCTGAAATGAGCTGGGTGAAGAAAAATGTTCATCCCGGCAAGATCGTTTCCACCAGCCAGGAAGTCGAAGTGATGGTTCTGGAAGTCGATCCGGAAAAACGTCGTATTAGCCTGGGCCTGAAACAGTGCATGTCTAACCCATGGGAAGACTTCTCAGAAAAATTCCCACAAGGAACAGAAATCGAAGGCGAAGTGAAAAACATCACCGAATTTGGCCTGTTTATTGGTCTGGACGGCGATGTAGATGGCATGGTTCACCTGTCAGATCTGGACTGGAACCGTTCCGGGGAAGAAGCCCTTGCTGAATTCAAAAAAGGTGACATCGTCAAAGCTGTCGTTCTGGATGTAGATACGGATAAAGAACGTATTAGTCTGGGTATCAAACAGCTGGAAGGTGACCCGTTTGCTTCTGTCAGCAGCCTGAAGAAAGGGGCGACTGTCACCTGTACGGTAACGGATGTTCAGGAAAATGGTATTGAAGTTCAGTTGGCAGACAGTGAGATGAAATCTTACATTCGCCGCTCTGACCTGGCCCGTGATCGTGGTGACCAACGTCCTGATCGTTTCGCTGTTGGCGACAAGATCGACGCGCAGATCATAAATATTGATCGCAGCGGCCGTCGTGTCAGCCTGTCTATCAAGGCTCTGGAAATCACAGAAGAGAAAGAAGCTGTTGCACAATACGGTTCTTCAGACAGTGGTGCGAGCTTAGGTGATATCCTCGGCGCGGCGATGAAACAGGCCGAAGACGACAAATAAACCGTCGTCCATTTATGAATTGAAAGCCCGGCCCCTAAACAGGCCGGGCTTTTTTATGCCTTCTTTATTTTTCCCCTGATAGCACCGGGCCATAGCCACGCCACCTCCGGTCAATTCACCTAGACAGCACCCTCGCCATACCTATAGTATGCGCGCTATATTCTGGCATATTCCAGTGACACTTTAATTTGGCATGGAGCATGTGGCATGGCCCTTGATCTTGACAGTCTTATTGACCGACGACGCTTGAAACGCAAACTAACCTTCTGGAGACTGGGCGCAATTATTGCGGTGGTCATTCTCTTGATCTTGTTACTGTCACAACAGGGAACCGCTGTCGGCGGGCCTTACCTTGCCCGTGTCACCATTGACGGCGTCATAATGGAAGATCAGAAACGTATAGATATGCTCCATGATGTCGCCCATGACAAAAATGCCAAAGCGTTGCTGGTGCATGTCAACAGCCCCGGGGGTGGCAGCACAGCCAGTGAAGAACTATACCATGCTCTGCGCCGTGTGGCGGCCCAGAAACCGGTTGTCATCACCATGGGGACATTAGCCGCGTCAGGTGGATATATCACGGCACTGGCCGGTGACCATATTTTTGCCCGGGATACCACCATTACAGGCTCCATCGGCGTTATCATGCAATATACGGAATTTGGGGATTTGCTTGATAAAATTGGCGTGAGCATGGACCAAGTCAAAAGTGGTGCCATAAAGGGGGAGCCCAGCGGTTATAAGCCGCTTTCCGATGAAGCCCGGACAATTTTTCAAACGATGATCGATGATAGCTATAACTGGTTTGTCGAACTGGTCGCTGATCGTCGCGCCATAGCCCCGGACCGTGCCCGCGAATTAGCAGACGGACGGGTATATACGGGTCGTCAGGCCCTCAGCGCGGGACTGATCGATTCTCTGGGCGGGCAGCATGATGCCCGCCTATGGTTGCAGGAAAATAAGGGAATCAGTCCGGATTTACCCCTGTTAGATGTGGATAAAACAGCCCAAGAGCGGCTTATGGAGGGTTTTTTTGCCTCAATAGGCGGAAAAATGCCCTTTTCTAAACCACTTAGCCTTGACGGCCTTGTTTCCCTTTGGCAACCTAACCAGTAAGACAAAATATGAGGGACACCTTTCTAACCAATAAGGGAGAGGGGATGCCATGATCAAATCAGAGCTAATTGCTCGTTTGGCCGAAGCAAATCCACATCTGTTTCAGCGCGATGTAGAGCGTATTGTTAACACAGTATTTGAAGAAATTTCTAATGCCCTTGCAGACGGGAACCGTGTAGAGCTGCGTGGTTTCGGTGCATTTTCCGTAAAGCATCGGCCCGCCCGTTCTGGACGTAATCCGCGGACAGGGGTGAAAGTAGATGTTCCCGAAAAATACGTACCGTATTTTAAAACCGGGAAAGAACTGCGGGAACGTCTGAACGAGCACCTCTAACGGTCGCGAAAAGGGTTCCCTTGCGTATTTTAGGCAGTTTGTTTGTTCTTATTTTTCTTGTGGCAATCGCAGCTATTGCGGTTGCCAACAGGCATGAGGTAATTTTTAGCCTTTCTCCTTTGCCTTTCGATATTACCTTGCCGGTATATTTGTTGATTTTTATCGGCCTGTTTCTGGGACTAATCGCTGGAGGCTTTGTATCCGTCATGGCACGTTGGCGATATCGCCGCCTGCTTCGTCGGCAGGACAAAGACATAAAACGTCTGGAAAAACAGCTTCAAACCTTGCCAACACCAACAGATCATGACAAAACCACAGCAAGACTTTCTGCCTGATTAAGGGGGATTACCCCCTGCAGAAACCAACATAAATAAGTGGTTTTTTATATGGTTCACATGGATATCGCCCCGCATAAGCGCATTTTATGTGCATTAGATACAACCGATCAGGAACAGGCGCTCTCATTGGCCCGTGACTTGTCCCCCTATGTCGGCGGCGTGAAATTGGGCTTAGAGTTTTTCTGCGCCCATGGGCCGGATGGCTTTGCCCGCATTGCCGACTGTGGCATGCCGATCTTTTTGGACCTGAAACTCCATGATATTCCAAATACCATCGCCAAAGCGATCAAATCGCTAAGCCCCTTACAACCCTTTATGATGACCATCCACGCGGGCGGAGGCCCAGCCATGATGAAAGCCGCCATAGACGCCGCGCAAGAGGCTACTGACAAGGCCAACCTGAAACGCGCCATGGTTGTCGGTGTGACGGTTCTCACCAGCATGGATCAAACCGATCTGGACGCCATCGGCATTCATCGCCCGCCTGCACAACAGGTTGAGATACTGGCACGCGCGGCACAGGAAGCGGGCCTGGACGGTGTTGTCTGTTCTTCACATGAAATAACCCGTCTGCGCAAAGCCTGCGACAATGATTTCCGCCTCATCGTGCCGGGCATCCGCCCGAAAGGCAGTGACAAAGGCGACCAGAAGCGTATTAAAACACCAGCAGAAGCCGTAAAGCTTGGTGCCGATTACCTTGTCATTGGCCGACCGATTACCATGGCGGCTGATCCTGTTGCCGCGGCACAGCGTATAGCAACAGAACTCACACTCTGATATTCTGTGGACAAAATATGACCGACGCGAAAATATGTGGATTAACAACGCCAGAAGCAATCGCTGCTGCCGCGCGTAGCGGCGCCGGCTATATTGGTTTTGTATTTTTTCCACGCTCCCCGCGGAATATCTCCCCCGCCCGGGCCGCAACGTTAGCCCGCCATGTCCCCGCCCATATTAAAAAAGTCGGTGTTTTTGTCGATGCGGATGATGACTTTATCGCGGATGTCTTACAGCATGTTGACTTGGATATACTACAATTACACGGTACAGAAACACCCGCGCGGGTCACGGAAATCAAAACACGCTTCCATAAACCCGTCATGAAAGCCATTGCGATTTCAGGGTCGGATGATATTGCAACTATAAGTAGATATGATAATATATCTGACTACTTGCTGTTTGATGCCAAAGCCCCTAAAACAATGGAAAATGCGCTTCCTGGCGGTAATGGCCTGATTTTTGACTGGACACTTTTGGCAAACAAAAAATGGCAAAGCCCGTGGATGTTATCCGGGGGGCTAGATGCAGAAAATGTCCGCACCGCGATTAACATCAGTAAGGCGGACATCGTTGATGTTTCGTCCGGTGTGGAAAGCACACCCGGCGTTAAGGACCTGCATAAGATCAGCACTTTCTTAGACCAGGTCATAGCATCGGATCAGTAATAGGACATACACATGGCAGACCACAATATTGCAGGCAGCAACAGTCTTCGCAACGCGCCAACTGAAGAGGGACATTTCGGTATCTTTGGCGGCCGTTTTGTCGCTGAAACGCTCATGCCACTGATCCTTGAACTGGAACAGGCCTATAATAATGCCAAAAATGATCCCGCCTTTCAGACAGAATTCGCCTATCTTTTAGATAAATATGTGGGACGCCCCAGCACACTATATTATGCGGAACGCCTGACAGAACACTTAGGCGGCGCAAAAATATATTTCAAACGCGAAGAGCTCAACCACACAGGTGCCCATAAAATTAATAACTGTATTGGCCAGATCCTGCTGGCAAGACGCATGGGTAAGAAACGTATCATCGCCGAAACCGGGGCCGGGCAACACGGTGTGGCCACCGCAACGGTTTGTGCGCGATTTGGTTTAAAGTGCGTTGTCTATATGGGCGCCAAAGACATTGAACGACAAAAGCCGAATGTTTTTCGTATGAAATTGTTGGGCGCCGATGTCGTGCCGGTAACGGCAGGCTCTGCCAGCCTAAAAGATGCCATGAACGAAGCCATGCGCGACTGGGTCGCCAATGTCCATGACACATTTTACATCATTGGCACTGCCGCCGGGCCGCACCCTTATCCGGAAATGGTCCGCGACTTCCAATGTGTTATCGGTGACGAAATCCGCACACAGATTATGGACGCTGAAGGACGACTCCCAGACAGTCTTGTCGCCTGTATTGGCGGTGGTTCAAATGCCATTGGCACATTCCATCCTTTCTTAGATGAAGAACAAATTGACATTTATGCGGTAGAGGCCGCGGGTAAAGGCTTAGACACCCAAGAACATGCTGCCTCAATCGCGGGTGGAAAACCAGGCGTCCTGCATGGTAACCGCACCTATTTATTGATGGATGATGATGGCCAGATCAACGAAGCCCATAGCATTTCTGCTGGCCTCGATTACCCCGGTCTGGGGCCTGAACATGCCTGGCTTCATTCCATCGGTCGTGTCAATTATGTCTCTGCAACAGATCAGGAAGCCCTTGATGCGTTCCAGCTTTGCACCAAATTGGAAGGTATTATTCCGGCACTGGAATGCGCCCATGCGTTGGCCTATATTTCCAAAATCGCCGGCACAAAGCCGAAAGATCATCTTATGGTCATGACTTTAAGCGGCCGGGGTGATAAAGACATATTCACCGTCGCTGATGCCTTAGGCACCGACCTGTAATGGTTTTAATTTCAGACGGAACCAATTAATGACTGCACCCATAAAAAGCCAACGCCTTGCGGCACGTTTTTCTGCCTTGAAAGAACAGCAACGCGCTGCCCTTGTGACGTTCGTGACCGCTGGCGACCCGGATCCCGACAATAGCCAGCGCATACTGGATGGCCTGCCTGCGGCCGGGGCCGATATCATCGAATTGGGCATGCCGTTTTCAGACCCTATGGCCGATGGACCTGCCATTCAGGCCGCTAGCCTGCGGGCCTTGCAGGGGGGGATGACGCTTCGCCGTACATTGGATATGGTGCGCCAGTTCAGAAAAAAAGACACCGAAACCCCCATCATTCTCATGGGGTATTATAACCCTATTTATATCTATGGTGTTGAGGTCTTCCTCAAAGATGCGTTGGCGGCCGGGGCTGATGGCCTGATTATCGTAGACCTGCCCCCGGAAGAAGATCCTGAATTGGCCATACCTGCTCTGTCAGCCGGAATGGACTTTATACATTTGGCCACCCCCACATCAGACGATAAACGACTGGAAGATATTCTGCGTCACGCCAGTGGTTTTCTTTATTATGTTTCCATCGCCGGGATTACAGGAACACAAAGCGCGCAAACAGCGGACGTTGAACAGGCTCTCTCCCGGATCCGTCGACAAACAAACCTGCCGCTGGCCGTTGGCTTTGGCATTAAAACACCCGCAGACGTGGCAAGTTTCGCCCATTTTTCCGATGCGGTTGTTGTCGGTTCTGCGCTTATCAATGTAATTACGGAAAATCTCGATTCACAAGGAAATCCCCGCCCGTGCCTTGTGGAGAAATTGCATGAATTTGTTGCACAGCTCGCGACAGGTGTGCATAAATCATCTTCCGTTACGTCATCAGGATAAAAGGCATTAGGAAATGAACTGGATAACCAATTACGTTCGTCCGAAGATCCGCGAAGTTCTGAATAAAAAAGAAACTCCGGATAATCTATGGCACAAATGTAAAAGCTGCGGCCAATTGGTCTATATGAAGGACTTCCTGGCCAATTTATCTGTCTGTCCTCATTGCGACCATCATGGACGTATTGGTCCGCAGGAACGTTTTGCCACCCTGTTTGATGACGGTAAATATAGTCTGATTGACCTGCCAAAAGTACAGGACGACCCACTGAAATTCCGCGATCAGAAAAAATATACTGACCGCCTGAAAGCCGCACGGGCGAAATCTGTCTATCCTGATGCCATGGCTGTAGCCTATGGCAAAATGGCGGGCATGAACACAGTCCTTTCTGTACAAAACTTCGGCTTTATGGGGGGGTCCATGGGTATGGGCCTGGGGGAGGCCATCGTCACGGCCGCTGAAACCGCTGTTGAAAAGAAGGCCCCCTTGGTCATCTTTACCTCTTCCGGCGGGGCCCGTATGCAGGAAGGCATTCTGTCGTTAATGCAAATGCCCCGTACAACTGTTGCGGTCCAGCGCGTACGCGAAGCCGGACTGCCTTATATCGTTGTCCTGACTGATCCCACAACAGGAGGGGTAACCGCCTCTTATGCCATGTTAGGTGACCTGCAATTGGCTGAACCCAATGCCCTGATCGGATTTGCCGGGCCACGGGTCATTGAAAATACAATCCGGGAAAAATTACCCGAAGGTTTCCAACGTTCAGAATATCTTCTGGAACACGGTATGCTGGATATGGTTGTCCACCGTAAAGACATGCGCGATACACTGGTTCAGGTTATCGGCCTGTTGACAAAACAGGTTCCGCAATCATCCTCCCATGATGACAAGCCTTCTGCCCAAACTGCTTGATGTTTGAGAGAAGGCCTAAACGTGACTGCTGCCAGTGATAAGGTTCTCGAACGTCTGGGCCGTCTGCACCCCAAAATCATCGACTTATCTTTAGGACGTATGCAACGACTGATGGCTGCCTTGGGCCATCCGGAACGACAGCTGCCCCCTGTCATACACGTTGCGGGAACAAATGGAAAAGGGTCAACCACCGCCTTTCTCCGCGCAATATTAGAAGAATGCGGCCTGCGCGTTCATGTCTATACCTCACCACATCTAGTACGCTTTGCCGAACGCGTGCGGCTTGCGGGAAAATTGATCGAAGAAGATCATTTGCTGGACATATTGTTGCAATGTGAAAAAGCAAATGGCCCTGAACCGATCACCTATTTTGAAATCACCACCGCTGCCGCCTTCTTGGCCTTCCACGAAACACCGGCTGATATCGTCTTGCTGGAGGTAGGACTGGGCGGACGCCTGGATGCCACGAATATCATCGATCAGCCCCTCAGCACTGTCATCACACCTGTCTCAATGGACCACGAGGCCTTTCTGGGTAATGACATTGCGCATATTGCCCATGAAAAGGCCGGCATAGCCAAAGCCAATACCCCACTGATTATCGGCCCGCAGGACAACGCCGCACGTCTCGCCATTCTAACGCAGGCAGAGAAAGTTTCCGCACGCCCGTATCAGGCGAAACTGGATTGGTTCTATCACCGCGACCGGGCAGATAGCCCCACAGGATACGCCGATCATTTCAGTTACGGGGATGCCTATGGAATGATGGAACTTCCCTGTCCCGCACTGCCTGGCGAACATCAAATCATCAACGCGGCCACCGCCATTGCAAGCTTACGTCATCAAAACCATTTCAACATTACACAAAGCGCTTATGCGGATGGCATGTTGAATGCACAGTGGCCCGCGCGCCTGCAAAATATCACCGCAGGGCGTTTGGGTCAGCAATTACCACAAGGCAGCGAACTATGGTTAGACGGTGGCCATAATCCTGCGGCGGGACAAGCCATTGCCATGGCTTTAAACACTCCCGGCCAAGAACCGCTCTATCTAATCTGCGGCATGATGGCCAATAAAGACTGTGGCGGCTTTCTCAAACCGCTACAATCTTTCAGCAAAAAACTCTTTGCCATCAACATCGACGGTGAAGACAGTCATCCGGCCGCGCGTATCATGGCCATGGCCGAAGAGGTGGGGATTATGTCCACCACCACAACCAGCGTTGAACAAGCCATAAATACCATTTACCAGCAGGAAAGTCCCTCCCGCCCGGTACGTATATTAATTTGCGGATCACTGTATCTGGCTGGGCAGGTTTTACGCGAAAGTAATCTGCCGCCAACCTAGCATCAAAAGATAAAAAAAGGGCAGCCACATATGCCGCTGCCCTTGTTCATCAGATCGCTGAAAATATGCTATGCGTTGTCATTGATCCATTCGACCAATTTCGCCTTAGGTTGCACACCAACTTTAATGGCGGCGGCTTCGCCCCCCTTAAACAGAATCATTGTTGGAATACTGCGCACCCCGAACTTCGTTGGCGCTTCGGGATTTTCATCAATGTTAATTTTGGCAATGGTCACTTGCTCGCCCAGCTCGCCCGCCATTTCTTCCAAAATCGGCCCCAATTGCTTACAAGGGCCACACCATTCCGCCCAAAAATCCACCAATACAGGCTTATCTGCATTTAGAACCTGTGTTTCAAAATCGGCATCGGTAATTTTAATCGTGCTCATCTTTTATCCTTCAGCAAGGGGGATTACGCTACCGCCTGTTGTCAGCGGTTATCACAGTACTGAACTTAGGAAGCCAACCCTGTATCGTCAAGACCATGCACAGTCTTATGGCCAAATTATCATATAGCATCGTCCATTAAGGTCGAGGGCAGGACCATTAAACGGGCCTCTTCCGTCCACAATAAGGCACAATAAATTGTATGTTCCGGGTACATTTCCTGTAACAAATAACGATAGGCCGCCATTTGGCGCACATAAGCCCGCGGTGTCTTTTCAACCGCCTGCGGGGGCGGCCGATTAGTTTTATAATCCACGACCAGCACTTCTGTTGCCGTAACAACCAACCGGTCCACCTGGCCGGATATCGGCCGCGTCCCCATCAACCCCACCAGGGGAACTTCCGCCTGCGAGCCCGGACCGAACAAATTGGAAAATTCCTTATGCTGCAAAACATCCATGACCTCTTGCGTGTATTGTGTCACTTCTTCTGCCGACAGATCATGCATAGGGTGACGTAAATAATCCGCCGCCGCGTTCGCCTGTTGCGCAACCGGCAAATCAGGCAATCTTTCCAACAGGTGGTGTAAAAGGCGGCCACGTTGAAAACGTTTACGGTCTTCCTGCACCCGCTGCCCCGCCCGTAAGGGACTGGTCACAGATGGTTCTTCATCCAGTTGTGACGGACGCAACGGCCGCGGCGGTTCAGGCTCCGTCACGGGATGCTTTTCCGCCCAATGTGGCAATGGCAAATCTATTATAGAATCTCTGGGACTTTGTCTCGGCTCAGGCACGTCTGCGGTCTGGTCATTGTGATAGCGTAATATAACACGTTCATCGTCATCCTGAATTTCCTGAACCCCCGGCAACGCCGCCATGCCTGTGCGGATCATTTCATACCAGCTTTGCTCTTGTGAGGAACGCGCCGTATCCCAGCCGCAGACATAAAGCCTGTCTTCTGCACGGGTCAGGGCCACATATAATAACCGCCGATATTCCTCTGCAGTAAGTTGCTTTTGCGCCTCACGTGCCTCAGCCACAACACCCACAATATTTTCACGCCGCGCAGGCCAAGCCATCAGAGGGGTCGGTTCCTGATGGCCCTGTTCAACGTTCATCCAGCTTAGCTGTTGACGCAAAGTAGGTATCTGACAACAATCGGGCATGAACACCACTGGTGCCTGCAATCCTTTTGCGCCGTGAACGGTCATAATACGCACTTGATCCTGGGTTTGCTCCATATCGCGTTTCACTTCGGCCTCACCCGAACTGATCCACCGCAAGAACCCCTGCAACGAAGGAACATTATTTTGTTCATAAGCCAGCGTCAGATTTAAAAACTCATCGACCGGATCGTTCGCTTCTTCCCCCAGCCTGCTGATAAGTTGTGCCCGCCCGCCCATGGCCGTCAGTAAATACGCATAAAATTCAAACGGCGGCGAAAAGTCTGCCCGGTCGGCAATCGCCGTCATGACGTCACGGGCCGCACCAAATCGTCTACGATCAACCTCATCAGCGTCCGGTCCAGTGCGCGATAAAAGTTTTTGCCAGAGCGTCACGCCCTGCCCCCGATCATAGGCCAGTTCAAACAGATCATCCTCATTCAGACCGACAAAAGGCGTCTTTAACATCACCGCACAGGTCAGGTCATCATCCGGCAATAAAGCAAAATTTCCAGCCGCCATCATGTCCATCACAGCCAATTGGTCTGTCAACATCATACGGTCGCGTCCGGCAACCGGAACATTACGGTCCTTTAAGGCCCGAACCAGACTGGCTTCAAAAGCCGTACGATGCCGCACCAATACCATGATGTCACTCGGTGTAATCGGACGCCCTTGCGATTCCAATATCTCTCCTTTATGGAGCCATTCTGCAATCACATCGGCAATACGGTGCGCCAACCGGGTTTCGGGGCTGGCAACCGCATCCTGTATGACCGGCGGATGCCACTCCGCTGGTATTTCCGTTGCAATACGCTTTTCAAGAGGCCAAAGCTCTACCTGCCCGGCCTGACCTACCCGAAAAGGCGTATGATGAATTTCTTCGTCACCAAAAGTTAATCCGACCCGCATTTCTGAAGGCGCAAACACGGCGTCGACCAAATCCAGCACCGCAGAGGTAGAACGGAAAGACAAATCCAATTGCACATCAGAAAATTGCGCGCCGCTATTTTGCGCGCGTTGCTGGAAATGATCGGCACTTTCAGCAAACTGTTTCGGTTCCGCCCCCTGAAAGCTATAAATTGACTGTTTCACATCCCCGACCGCAAAAATAGTCCGGTTTTCGGAACGCGCACTTTCCCCGGTAAAAAATTCATTTCCCAGTGTTTTAATGATTTTCCATTGTTCCGGGTTCGTATCTTGCGCCTCATCAATCAGGATGTGGTCAATACCCCCATCAAGTTTATACAATATCCAATCGGCAACATCAGGCGTTGACAGCAATCCCATCACCGACAAAATCAAATCGCTGTAATCAAGTGTGGCATGCCGCTGTTTACTGTCCTGATAGGCCGCCATCAAGGCCTGCCCAAATTGCAATAATGCCCGCGTATTCAGGACGATATCCACGGCCTTAAGCTGACGGTGCAGATGTTGTAAACGTATGGCCTCTGCCTCCATTGCCTCACTGCCCTGTGGACTGGCCGCAGCCACCTTTTTTGTCACTAATTTGCTGCGGACCTCCCCCGCCTTGGTCAGGAAAACATCACTATACGTCTGTAGTGAATCTAACCTCTCTTCCGGTGTGGATAACCAATGCGCCATCACAGCTGCTTTTTTCTGTTGCGCTGCCGTCCCGACTTCTTCGATGGCTTTCACAGCCTGTCGCAAACCGACGGCATTAAAACGCCCCTCCTCACAGGCGGATGTGCAAAGGGATATCCGACTGTCCTCTGGTGAAAAATCAAATGCCCGGCGCAGTAACTGCTCGGCAGCTCCAGGCGTTTTGAAACGGGCAAAAAGCCGATCCAGATGTCCTCGTTTTGCAGATAATTCCGCCACTAAGCCATGAAAACTAAATTCTGATACTTGTTGCGTTATCTGTGCCAGAGCCTCTTCCAGCAAGGGAGCCGTATTGGTCTGGATGTTTGTCAGCACCTCATCCAGCGCCTGACGCTGATAATCATTGGCGGTACGTTCATCTATGACCTGAAAATGTGGGGCCAGCCGGGCCTCTAGCGGAAATCGTCCCAACAGGGACTGGCAGAATGAATGGATCGTCTGTATCTTCAGCCCCCCCGGCACATCCAAAACCCGCACAAAAAGCTGCCGGGCCAGTGTCATATCGTCCGCTGTGGGTGCGGCACCGGTCAAGCCGGTTAGCTCCCGCCGTAGTTCATCTTCAGGGCATAAAGCCCATACCCCCAAACGGCCATTAATGCGGTTCGCCATTTCCGCCGCGGCAGCCTTTGTAAAAGTCAGACATAAGATACGTTCCGGCGGCGTCCCTCCCAGCATCAGGCGCAACACCCGGCTGGTCAGCACGAATGTTTTTCCCGTCCCCGCAGAAGCCCCCACCCAAACCGATCGTGACGGATCGCCCGCCAGCTGCTGTTCCGGGGTCTGTTTCATTGGTGGTCCCCCGCTTCTATGCTCCCTATCCATTCCTTCACCCGCGCCAGATGGTCATAATCACCATATCCCAACACACCGGGTCTGGGTTTAGACAAATAAGGCGTTTCTTGCCGATCGAAAGCCGCAATAAGGTCCCGCAATCCATCGGCGGCCTTACGCCGCAATTCATCTACTGAGTCCTTTTCAGGTGTTTTTATTTCCCCTGCGGGATCGCCGCCGTGTAAACGCCAGTACGCCAATTCAGAAACGCTGCCCGCCGGAATATCGTCAAAAGATCCGTCATGAGCCATGACCGCCTCTAATGGCAATTGCGGCGCATATCCCGCGTGTAATTGCCGGGCACTGGGCTCTTTGCCGGTTTTATAATCAATAATGCTCAGACTACCATCCTGCAAACGGTCTATTCGATCCGCTTTTGCCTTCAGGATAAAATCCCCTGCAGGGCCGGGGAAACGTTGTCTGGCCCAGACTTCTGCCCCAATCGTTTGACATCCTGCCGCCCGGCGTTCTTGTTCTTTTTCAATAAACCATGCTGCAATCTGACAATATCTTGGCCACCAGAAAGCCCAAACAGTCGGACGGGCCAAAGCCTCACCAAAGGCATCACGCCCCATTGATAAAAGCTGCTGCACACTATTCGGTGGTAACGCCCCCGGATAGGTTTTCAGGAACTTCTCCAGGGCTGCATGAATAAAGTTACCCTTCTCCAGGGCACCGGGGTCTGCATCCAGTGGGTCCAATACGGATAGTTTTAATATTTTTTGTACATATAGGGCATAGGGATCCTGCATCCAGGTCTGTACCTGTGTCACGGATAATTCGCGGGGGCGCGCCGCCACCGGCGGGCAGGGAGCAGGGGGGGCATAAGGTCCGGCCGGACCAACTATACTTTCACCCGGAACACCAGCAGGGATCAACCGATCCAATGCCATATACCAGTCCTGCCAATTCTGCCCTGCCGATAGATTATCCCCCTGCCATAAAGCTTCTAAGCGCGCAAGCCACCGTGATCGCACTGTGGGCGCGCCATCCACCTTTTCTGACCGGATCATCACCACATCTTTTGCCCCTGCCGCCTGCAAGAAATCATGGGCCGACAAGCCTATTTTTTCTTCAAGGGGCGGCAAACCAAACTTTTCGCGCATAGGGCGGCTCATCCATGGGTCCGGGCTTGTTTCCGGCGGCCATATCCCTTCATTAAGCCCCCCCAGAATCATCAGATCTGTATGTTGCAGACGGGCTTCTAACGGCCCCCATATATGCAATCGTGCATGGCCGCCATAGGCGGGCCTGACCACCAGTCCCCCCATAAATACATCCAGCAACGCGGCATATTCCGATGGCGGCAATGGCCCCATGTGTTCCGCAGCCAGTTGCAGTTCCTCCATCAGACGGGCCGCCTCTATCCCGTCTTCCCCCCGCCACAGGCGTTCCGCCCCGGTCTGTGTGGACGTTGCCGCCAAAGCCTCTACCATCATCAGATGAGTCTGTAGCAATTCCGCAAAGGAGGCTTCCTCTGCTGGCATAATTGCCGCAAAGGGGGCAATATGCGCGGCAATGCCCTGCCACCATGCCCCACAGGCAACCGCGGCCGCACGTTGTTTTTTGTCACGCTCTTTAATATTTTCCGCCTCATCCTCTGCGGCGGGAGAGACCATCGCTTTCAATGTGGCGGTAATGCCCCGAACTCCCGGCGCCGGCCGTGGCCCGCGCAAGACCAGCCGCTCTAAACGTCGTACGTTTTTGCGAAATAGCCCCAATTCTTCACCGCCTGCACATAATGGATGCTTCAGCGCCGCCAACAGAGCCACCGGCGCCAGATCTTCATTTATCATTTCTGCGGTTAAGCGCAGAAAACGTCCCACCGCCGTATTTAATAAAGGCGTGCCGGCGGAATCATCCACCTGAATATCCCAGCGCTGCAATTCCATCCCCACACGACGGGCCAGATTGCGATCCGGTGTCACAAGAGCGGCCGTTTTACCCGGCGTTTCCAGAACCTCTCGCATCATCAGGGCAATAATGCCGGCCTCTTCCCGTAGGCCCGGTACATCCAGGCGCGTCACCCCGACTGCCGCCTCCTTCACCAACTTTTTGCCTTCTTCACTGTCGGTCAAATCAACCCAGTCTTGACAGGTCGCCGCGGGCCGGAAAGCATATTGGAAAAAACGGTCCCGTTGCACTGGCGCACTGGCACAACCAGCAGCCCCTACCCTATCTTCCGCAAGCCAAGGCGTCACATCCTCACGTTCCACATCCATATGTGACAATAACTGTTTCATGGTATATTGCGGATGTGTTGGATCTAGCTGGTCCCAACTTTGTGAGTCCATATCACAGGCAAGTCCCGGGAGGACCACATGTCCCATCGGCAATCCTGCCACGACTTTCAACAAGTCTCGCGTCGCGGGAATACTTCCTGTGGATCCCGCGGCGATGACCGGTGTCTCCGGTGGTCTTTGCCGCCATCCTTCGGCGAATAAAGACATCAAATGATCCCGACGCGCGACTGCGTCCATATAGCCAGTTGCAATCAACACATCCGGCCAGCTTTCAATAAGAATTTGCAGAAAATCCAATGTTTGCTGCCAATGCGCTGCATAATCATCCGGGACCAGTGTCTCCAATTGTGCAAAAGAGAGGCGATGCGTTTGTACCTGATCCAGCAATTGCCCCAACGCCCGTGCCAAAATGGCCGCTTGTGCGCCATTGGGGATATTTTCACCCTGTGCTTTATACCAACGGCGGATAATATTCATCAGCAACATTTGCCGCTGAAGAGGGGGAATGGCCGGTGCTAAGGTTAGGTCATCACTCCCCTGGGGCAGTATGGCCCCCGATAACAGCACCTCATCTTCGTCTACATCACCAATAGGCTGCATTCGGGGCAACATCTGCGCTTTGCCACCGGAAAGACGCAAAAAAGAGTCGCGCAAAGAACGCGCGGCCCGACGGTTGGGCAATAAAATCGTCACCCGACTAAACATCAGGGGATCACCCCCGTAACGATCCTGTACCCCCTGTGCCAGGGCATCCACAAATGAGACCCCACTGCGGATTGTATAAACAGATGTCTCGGTATATTTGCGTCGCGTCATACCACCGTGCCCCCGTTACGATCGATCACTATGATGTCCCGTCCCCCCGTTTAAGGATTGCTGTGACCTTATCCACCATATCGGGCGTTCCAACATGATACCAGTCTCCCTGATGCACGATGCCATACAAACGGCCTTGTTCCTGGGCGTTCTCGAAGACACGACGTAAGGAAAACGGTTTATCATCAAAACCGGATAACACCCGCGGATGCATCATTTGTATTCCGGTAAAAACATAAGATTCCTTTTCACCATCATCATAAAAGGACAGCTTGCGGGCAGAATGGTGGGCGATGCCTTTTGCGGCCCCCTTCTCAATATCCGCCTGATGAATATCCACATGAGGTTCTTCATAGTCCTCCATATGGAAGTCCCCAGCACCTTGATATCCTACGGCGTCTGCACAGGGGATCAGCAACATCAGTACGTCCATCTCCCCCTCCCGCCAATGAGAGGCCAACCGCTGTAATGTCAGCATCTCTCCATCCGTCCAGATCATATCACTGTTTAATACGAAAAAGGGATGTTCCGTACCCAGATAGGGTAAGGCCTGTACCACGCCGCCGCCACTGTCTTTTAGCGCAGCACGCTCATCAGAAAGTGTAATACGCGGAGGGGCCGGGCGGCACGCCACAAACGCCGCCATCATATCGGCTTTATAATGCATATTGACAACAACATCCGTCACACCATTTGCCCGTAACTGATCCAAACTGTGATCCAGCAATGTGCGTCCGGCAACCATCACTAACGGTTTAGGCCGGTCATGGGTCAAAGGTTGCATCCTGGTGCCAAGGCCCGCCGCCAATACCATCGCTTTACCAGGCCAAAGAGGCCGGGGCGATATGACACTTTGTCTTGTCTTTTGCGGGACATGTTCATCGAACCAGTCTTTCAGGGCGGACAGCATGGGATGCTGCAAATCCCGTTGCAAGAGCCCCCAGACCCGCGGCAATAGGTCCAGATATTGCTTCTTTTCATCTCGCAGACATAGTCTCGCAAAAATGCCGATAATTTTTGTGTTACGTTGCGCACCCAGTACGGCATAATCACGTCGAAAGGGTTCTTCTGCGACACCCGATTGTAAAATGTAATGTACGAGCATCTGTTGTTCCAGAACGGCAGGTACATCCCGCCGGGCATCTTGCAACAACGATACCAAATCGTAAGCCCGATGGCCGATAACGGCATCCTGAAAATCCAATAGCCCCACGCGTTTTAGATCTTTATACGCAGGCAGCCACAATAAATTTTCCGCATGATAATCCCGCAACACCAGAACATGGGGGTCTGGCAACGCCACATCCGCTAAAATATCACGCCATAGGCGCATAAATTCTGCACGCACAGCGGGGGGCGTCACCCGCCCTGTCACGGCAGGCAAGTACCAGTCTGTAAAAAGACCCACTTCTTTCAGCAACAAGGACAGATCATATAACGGCAGGGAATAGACGGCTGTGCCATCCACCTGTAGATCCATCTCCAGCGGCCTGTCCTGAAGCCCCAATAAGACGTCAACGGCAGCGGTATAAAGTGCTTTTTCTGCTGCCGGAAAACGTTCAACATAACGGGCGTATAAGTCATCCCCCAAATCTTCCAAAAGCAAAAAGCCCTGTGTCAGATCCGCAGCCAATACACCGGGTGGCTTAAAATCCATATGTTCCAGATAACGGGCAATGGCTACAAAGGGGGCGCAGTTCTCTGCCGGTGGCGGGGCATCCATTAACACAGCCTGATCCGCCCCCCTGTATACACGATAATAACGCCTGAAAGACGCATCCCCGGCCAGCGGTTTGATCTCTGCCGCCTGCCATCCTGCGTGCTCCAGGAAGAGTTCTATGGCCGCGGTTCTTGCTGTCATTTCTGCCCCTCTTCGGCCGTCTCCGCCCCGCACCAACCTTGTTCTTGCGCAATCCACCCAAGGCGATCCTGCCACGCTCCATAACCGGCTAACATAATTTCACGCTGCCCGTCCTGCGCCGTCATGCGGATTTCTATTTTCAGAAAATCATCGGGCAGGTAACTTCCTAACCTGTCTGGCCATTCAATCACGGTTACCGCCTCTTCCAGGGCCTGCTCATACCCCAGTTCCGGCAATTCATCTTCAGACTCTAATCGATAGAGGTCAAAATGCCAGACGGGGGGGCAATCCCCCCTATCCACGGGAGGCTCATAAACCAGAACGAGATTAAATGTCGGACTGGGGACCTCATCATCATAGCCCATGGACTGAATAAGCGCGCGGGCGAACGCTGTTTTACCAGCCCCTAATGTCCCCACCAACAGCACGACATCGCCAATCTGCAAATATTCTGACAGCTTTGTCGCCAAATCCTGCGTTTGCGACAATGAATTCTGCAATTGCACATATGAAGACGCTGCCACCACCTTATCCTTTATGACATATCAATTCATTTTCGCCACAGTGAAACAAGTCACAATTGATATCGCTTTGCCCCAAACCCTTAGCAACTCACTTCTATCAGGACAGGCCCGCCGTTAATTCTTGTTGAAAGCCCCCATCTGCGACCGTTGCCTGTGCGGGATTACGCGGAAGTTTACAAATTACCTTTGTCCCATGTCCTAATTCCGACTGTAATTCCACCTGCCCGCCATGCAGTTCCGTGAAACTTTTTACCAACGACAAACCCAATCCCGCTCCAAGCCCCTTCGGGGTATTGCTCCCGGTCTGGAATTTATCAAAAACCACTTCGCACTCTGCTTTGGGAATGCCAATGCCGTTGTCCTGTACAAACAGTCGCATGGCGTCCTTTTCCTGCCGGGCGCCAATGACAACAACACCCCCCTCGCCCGTGAACTTTATCGCATTGCTAAGCAGATTATACAAAATCTGATGTAATCTACGTCGATCCGCCGTAACCGTCTTCAGGTTTTCCGGAATATCCCTGTCCAGTTTGATGCCTTTTTGTGTCAGGTTTTCCTGCACCGTGTTCGCAACATCCGTCACGAGATCCGTCAGATCAAAATCTGAATATTCCAACGTCAAACCGCCTGCTTCGATCACTGTCAGGTCAAGGATATCATTGATTAAGCTTAATAAATGGTCCGACGCCTGCAATATATTGCTAACGTATTGATGTTGATCTTTATTCAACGGGCCCTGATATTCCTGCTGCATTAATTCCGCAAAGCCAATGACGCTATTTAACGGGTTACGCAACTCATATGACATATGAGCCAAGAATTCCGATTTGAGACGGTCTGTCGCTTCCAATGCCAGATTACGTTCACGCAATGCCGTTTCAATACGAATACTGTCCGTAACATCCAGATAGGTCATCAACGTCGCCCCGTCAGGCAAGGGTACCGCAGAAAAATCAATCACCGTTTCGTCAGGGCGGCGCAAACGGCCTGACGCTAATTTCCGTCCGGTGTCATCCCCCAAAACCTGACCCCACATTTCGTCACGTTCTGCCGGCGACGAAAACAAATCCTGGCATTGCAACAAAACATCTGAAATATGTGGCTGTTCTGCCAGAAAGTCTGGCGATAGTTTCCAGATATCGGCAAATGCCGGGTTATATAATTCCAACGTCCCGTCCACCGCATACACCGCAACGCCTTCATGCAGGTTATTAAGTGTTTCATGCTGAACGGCAAATAATGTGTTATAGGACCGTTCCAACGCCAAACGGTCGGTAACGTCTTCAAACAAAAACAATAAGCCGCCCAAGGGATGCGGCTGGATAACCACACGCAAGGTTGTGTTATCCGGCAAATGCCACATTTCCTCACGAGGCTCTAACAGTTCCGTGTAAAAGGTAAGCTGCTGCCGTTTCCAGGCTGGAAAGTCTGCTTGCTCCGGTAGTCTGCGGTTTTCACGCATCAACTCCAATAGCTCGGTATGCAATGGCTGACTGGACAACACACCCTCATCCAATCCCCATAACCGTGAAAAGGCACTATTATAAAAATTCAGCGTCTTATCTGGCCCAAAGATTGCCACCGCCGTAGACAGCTTATCCAGCGTCTCTGCATTGGCCTCATCGAAACGGGTCAATTGCGCGATCGCCTCTTCCAGGTCGGTAACATCTTCCGCATAACAAACCATGCCCAATGGCCTGTCATCATTAGGCGAGAACAGCGGCAAATTATGTACACGCACTGCGCGGCGTGAACCGCCGATCACCACAAAATGCTGCTCAACATATTCCTGACGGTTTTTAAGAGCGGCTTGTCCTCGCTCCCGCCCTTCGTTATTCAACATAGTGGGCACTAATTCTTGCCGGTGCCGTAACACGCTTTCTGTATTTCGTGCTTCCACAGCCTTTACATAGGCCTGGTTAACCCACGATAAATTAAGGTCCGCATCGCGCAGCCAAATCGGCAGGGAAATTTCGTCAGCAACCTGTTGTAAGTGGTCTTTTTCTGCTGCCATAACCGACAAACGGTCTTCCCGGCTGTCAACCACCTGTTTCTGTAAAGTCAGGTCTGTAAACCAGACGATATAATGTGCTGCCTCACTTCCCGCTACCCAGACCGTCTTTCCCGCCGCCTCGAAAACTTTTTTGCGGCTGTGGTCTTGTAACAGGTAACTAAAACTATGACCTTCACCTCTTAACCGACGCACGGCCCGGGCTAATTGTTCATAGCTTTTATGATCGAAGCCCGAAAGCGCATCCTGTCCTTTCAGGTCCGACAGGCGACCCACAGGCTTCGGCAATGACAGCCATTCCGCCAGCAAGGGACTGGCGGCCATATTGTCATTTTCATCCCAGAACAAAAAGGCATTGTCCGATGATTTCATCAGGGCCAAAGCCGCCAAGATTTGCTGTTGCTGTGTTGAAAGGGTCTCAACCGCCTTTTGGCGCATCCGTAAATGATAGAAGGCCAGCCCCAGACTACCAACGATAAGGCATAGTAAAATTATCAGGCCGACTTCATCCAGGAAATAGGCTGACCCGGCATCTGCTCCCGCACCATGTGGGTATATTTCCGCACCCGTCACAGCGGCGAACGCCTGAAATGACCCTAACACCATAACCATTACCGCAGCCCATACTGTCATCATTATGGTTGTTAATCCGGCCGCAGAGATGATTTTAGTTTTTTTGAAGCCCGCCAATATCATGGACAGTAAGGTAAAGCTTTCCCAACGCCTTGAAAAGAGCCGAGTAACAGAAAATCATAATCCTGCCTGTCCCGGCAGTCCGATATGCCCCGTCCACGGTAGGCGTTAATAACGATATTGATCCGCCTTGAACGGTCCTTGTGGGCTTACCCCGATATAATCGGCTTGCTTTTCTGTCAGTGTCGTTAATTTCACGCCCAGCCGATCCAAATGCAACGCCGCCACTTTTTCATCCAGGTGTTTCGGCAACACATAAACCTTACGGTCGTATTGCTGATGGTTCTGCCATAGTTCGATCTGTGCCATGACCTGATTTGTGAAAGATGCGCTCATCACAAAACTTGGATGACCTGTCGCGCAACCCAGATTAACCAGTCGCCCTTTCGCTAATACAATCAAACGTTTGTCATCAGGAAAGACTACCTCATCCACCTGCGGCTTTACTTCTTCCCAGACATAATTATCCAATGCGGCAATCTGAATTTCAGAATCAAAGTGACCAATATTACAGACAATGGCCCGGTCCTTCATATCCCGCATATGGTCCAGTGTAATCACGTCAACATTACCTGTCGCCGTGACAAAAACATCCCCTATCGGGGCGGCGTCTTCCATGGTTGTGACTTCATAACCTTCCATCGCCGCCTGTAAAGCACAGATCGGGTCGACTTCCGTGACCAGCACCCGCGCCCCTTGCCCGCGTAAGGATTCTGCACAGCCTTTACCTACGTCCCCGTAACCGGCGACAACAGCAATCTTGCCCGCCAGCATGACATCCGTTGCCCTTTTAATACCATCCACAAGGCTTTCACGGCAGCCATACAGGTTATCGAATTTAGATTTCGTCACAGAATCATTGACGTTAAATGCCGGGCAATTCAAACGGCCTTCTTTTTCCATCTGATAAAGCCGTAACACACCAGTTGTTGTTTCTTCGGAAATGCCCCGCACATTCTCCATCACCGCAGGATAACGATCATGCAAAATAGCCGTCAGATCACCACCATCATCCAAAACCATGTTGGGCGTCCATCCATCCGGGCCGGTAATGGTCTGTTCAACACACCATTCATATTCTTCTTCTGTCTCCCCTTTCCAGGCAAACACAGGAACACCCGTCGCCGCAATTGCCGCAGCAGCCTGGTCCTGAGTAGAAAAAATATTACAGGAACTCCAGCGCACCTCTGCCCCCAGTGCCGTCAGGGTTTCAATTAACACCGCTGTTTGGATCGTCATATGCAAGCAACCCGCAATGCGCGCACCGGCAAGCGGCTGCGCCTCTGCATATTCTTCACGCAATGCCATCAGCCCAGGCATTTCCGTTTCAGCGATATTGATTTCCCGGCGGCCCCAATCCGCAAGATTAATATCCGCAACTTTATAATCTGTGTACTCAACCATATTTTTTCCGTTCTCACACCGGTCATCATCAACGGCCATACAGGCATAATTCCCAGATATAGGCACATTATGAGACAATAATAAATTTGGCTCCTGTATAGCAGCACGCCACTACACCATCAAGCATAAAGAAATCTTTATATCTATATATAGATTTACGGCACCCGGCTGAATTTGGATTATTCTTCGCCGAATTTTTCCGCCACAAGCTCTTCCAAAGCCTCTATGGCTTCCCCATGTTGGCGACCCGTAGCCTTCAATGTGATTTTATCACCTGTTGCCGCCGCCAATAGCATCAACCCCATTATGGATGTGCCACTTACCTCGATACCGTCTTTTGAAACCTGTATTTCTGCATCATAGCGACTAGCCACACCGACAAATTTTGCCGATGCCCGCGCATGTAGCCCACGTTTATTGCGAATTTCCACTAAACGCGTGATCGGTGCACCGGTCATTATTCCGTCTCACCCGACAAGACATGGGACGCAATGTTAATATATTTACGTCCTGAATCCTGTGCGGCTGCAACCGCTTCTTCCAGGCTCAGGCTTTCACGGACGCTGGCCAGTTTAATCAACATGGGAAGGTTAATACCTGCGATAACCTCTACCTTGTTATCATCCATGATGGAAATCGCCAGATTAGAAGGCGTCCCCCCGAACATATCGGTGAGCAAGATCACCCCATCGCCCTGATCAACGTCTTTCACGGCCGTTAAAATATCCTGACGCCGTTGTTCCATGTCATCATCAGGCCCGATACAAATCGCACTGACCGCTTTTTGCGGACCAACCACATGTTCTGTCGCCTGAATAAATTCATCGGCCAGACGCCCATGTGTGACTAATACCATTCCGATCATACGCTTTGTCCCTCAAGCCCTATTTTTCGACTAACTTTCAAATTTGTCCCGACTTACTTCCCGATGCAATATATTCACCCGATATCCTTCATCCATCAAGAGGCGGGCTAGGTTTTCCGCAAGAAAAACAGAACGGTGTTTTCCCCCGGTACAACCGAAAGCAATTGTTAAATAAGACTTTCCTTCACGTTTATACAAAGGCAAGAGAGATAAAATCAAGTCACTGATTTTTTTCCAGAAATCCGCATAAGCCGGGTCTGCCTTCACATAATCACCCACCGCAGGCTCCAACCCCGTCAGGGGCTGCAAGCTGGGGTCATAATGCGGGTTACGTAAAAAACGCACATCGAAAACAAGGTCCGCATCGCGCGGCAATCCCTGTGGATAACTGAAAGACGCCACACTCACTTGCAATCCACCACATTTGTCCCGTTCAAATTGTTGGCTGACCGCACGGCGCAATTCATGAATATTCAAATCCGACGTATCAAAAATAAAATCCGCTTCTGCCCGCAGATTCTCCATCAATTGCCGCTCACGGATCAAACCATCCATGACCGGTCGGTCTTCGGCCAAAGGATGACGACGACGTGTTTCCGTAAACCGTTTAGCCAATACCATATTGCTGGCATCAAAATATAAAATGGATAATTCCAGATCATTGCGCGCCCGCAATGCCTTGAGATCACGGCGCAATCCATCACTGCGGAAAGATCGTGTGCGAACATCAATCCCCACCGCTAAGGCCGGGCTATATTTACGACGGCCGCCGCCCGCACCGTCTACGTCTTCTACAATGTCCAGTAAATTAGGCAACAGGCTCAGCGGCAGATTGTCGACGGCCTCATAGCCGACATCTTCCAATGCTTTCAAGGCCGACGTCTTGCCCGCGCCCGACATTCCTGTCACTAACAGCACACGTATCTTTTTTGATGCCAGTCCCTGATCTACACCACCCTGTTCAGTTACCGTCATGGTTGTCTTTCATTACCAAAAGCCTCTGTTTCCATATTTAATGCCCGGGCAGCCCTATCACCCTGCAAGAGGATATCGCAGGTCGTTGTGCGCTTCAATCATAGAGAGATGCCATCGATCAGTTTCCGGGATAAAATCTTCGCCACGGTCCCTTGCCTAAAGTGCGATCAATACCCCACCGCGCAAGACGAAACATCAGATATCAAGGTCGCCTTTTTTTGCCAGCGCGACCCGCGTAATAAAGAACTGCGGCTTTCACCTTATCCACCGCAGAAGCCTCAAAAGGATAGAACGGCAGCAAGGGCACATCAACACCTTGTAACTGCTGATATTGTGCTTCCGGCAAACGCTCCTCCGGGGCATTGCCTGGTGGGCGATCTGTCAATGCCAGCACCAAATCAACCTTTATGGTGGATAGATAGGGAAAACGGACCAAGCCGACACCACGCACTTCGATCAATCCGGCGATGGCAGATGGTGTCATGGCCATTAATTCACCATTGAAATTTCCAATATGCACATAATCATCACTCACCAGCCGCCCTCCCGCTGCTATTAAGCGCAGGGCCAGGTCCGATTTCCCGCTACCCGATGGCCCCATGATAAGAACACCATGGCCATTCACAGATACACAGGATGCATGTATGAGGTTTTTTTTCTGGTCCATCATCCTGACTTTTCTACCCTCTTCCAGGCCTTCCCTACCTCAGGCCCTACTTCAGGCATCATGCCTTTCATATTCAAACCGCGACCCCTAACCCCTAAACCGGGTTTATCCAATGGGCGCGGCTTTGGGGGCTAATAACGTCGTCGCTAAAGGCAATTTTACCACAAAGCGCGCGCCTGTTCTGCCAATGCGGTTTTCCGCATATATATGGCCATGATGCGCCTTTACGATCTGCTTGCAAATGCTCAACCCCAAACCGGAATGATGGCCAAAGGCTTCACCCGCTGGCCGTTCCGAATAAAAGCGGCCAAAAATATGAGATAGTTTGTCTTCCGGAATGCCCACACCTTCATCTTCAACGGCGATTTCTGCTTCTTGTTTTTCAATACGTAACCGAATAGCGACCGTCTTACCTGTTGGTGAAAACGACAACGCGTTATCTATAAGGTTACGGAACACTTGCCCCAACGCCCCTTCCAGTCCATTGACAATGACATCTTCCGGTTTCTGGTCCACTGGATCTGTAACCAATTGCAATTCCAGACCAATATTGTTTTTTAATCCGGTCGCCAGATATGTATCATACAACATTTCCAGTACCCGCGTGATATTAACCGGCTCCATACGGGCGTGGGACATTTCCGCATCCACCCGGGAAGCGCGAGAAATATCAGTGATTAAGCGATCAAGACGGGTCACGTCTTGCATAATAACATTAGTTAATTTGTCCCGGGCAGCCTGATCCTTCACGATATTCAATGTTTCTGCTGCACTGCGTAATGAGGTCAGAGGGTTTTTCAGCTCATGGGATACATCCGCGGCAAAAGCCGCCACACCATCCAGTTGACGTTCTAGCGTATCTGTCATGTCACGCAATGACAGGGACAAGTCGCCAATTTCATCCCCCCGTTCGGAAAAGTCGGGAATGGCTGCTTTCTGTCCCACATTCAATCGCACCCGGTCTGCTGCGCGCGCCAACATTCGTATTGGCCGCACAATGGTGTTGCCAAGAAAAATAGACAACATTAACGTCAAAATCAGCGTCACCGCAAAAAGCTTTAATATGGTAAAACGCGCCTCATGCACTGCCATGTCAATTTCACGTGTGTCAGCTGATAACAACAATGCCCCTAACACCCGACGCAATCTTTGCACAGGCACAGCCACCGTTATGATGCGGCGATTTTCCCGTCCTTGCCATAATTGATGGGCGACCTCACCACCAAGGGCCGCCACAATTTCCGGATAGTGATCGGCTTTCTGCACCATATATTCCTTATATGCTGGCAGATCAGCACGTTGCTCCACCGCATCCAGAAAACGCGTCAATGCCCGGACAGCCTGTTCTTGTAATCCGGCCATCCCATTCAACGGTGGCAAAGGGGCCACTTTAATCGACTGGTCTACCGCCAAATGGCGACTATCCAAGAGCAGACGGCCATCTGCAGAGAATAAGCGGGTACGGCGACCTGTTTCTCCCACCAGCCGCTGGACGATTTGCCGGGCCGGGACCAATTGCAGGTCTGTTGCTTCTGGTCCAACGGTCGCGGCTTCTCCCAAGGCCCCGGCGATAATTTGTCCTTCCGTCACCATGGCATCCACATGGGACTGGATTAATGCCGCCCTGAATTGATCCAGATATAACACCGCCCCGGCAAGGAATACCAATGCAAGAACATTCACCGCCAGAATACGTAAAGTCAGGGGCGAGATACGGCGATGCCGCCGCCCTATCGTGACGCCGTCCTGTTCATCCCTGTCGGGACCGTCAGCCGGGGGCCTGTCAGGATTCACTATAGCGATACCCTACCCCATATAATGTTTCGATATTGCCAAAATCATTATCAACCGCACGGAATTTTTTACGTAGCCGTTTGATATGACTGTCAATCGTACGATCATCCACATAGACATCATCATGATAGGCCACATCCATAAGCTGATCGCGGCTTTTGACATGCCCCGGACGCTGACAAAGACTTTGTAATATCAAAAACTCTGTCACCGTAAGCTTCACATCCTGCCCATCCCAACTGCAACTATGACGAAGCGTATCCAGTTGTAGGCGCCCGCGGATCATCAATTCTTCGTCCTGCACCTGCTCCTGACCGTTTTTAACTTTCAAACTGGCCTCACTGCGCCGCAGCACCGCACGGATCCGTTCGATCAATAATCGTTGTGAAAAAGGCTTCTTAATATAATCATCCGCCCCCATTTTCAGGCCCAGCATTTCGTCAATTTCATCATCTTTCGATGTCAAAAAGATAACCGGGAAATCCACCACGGCCTTTAACCGACGCAGCAATTCCATACCATCCATTCGCGGCATTTTAATATCCAGCACGGCCAGGTCCGGTGGTGCGTCCGTAAGCCCTTCTAAAGCACTGGCCCCATCCGTATAAATCCGCACAGTATAACCTTCCGCTTCCAATGCCATCTGCACGGATGTCAGAATATTGCGGTCATCATCCACAAGCGCAATTGTCACAGACATGATAATCCTTTTTGTCTCGTCCCTCTCCCACTGCCTTAAGATGCGGAATCTTCGCCGATTTATCAAGAAATGCCTTATGATGTTTATAGTTTTTCAATGCTTTTTAGGGAAAATCTGTTCTTTATCGTTGTTTATGTCACCAATTAGCCCGTCTATGCGGCCTTTCGCCATATTGACTCTGCTAGGTGACTAAGTTACGACCGAAATATACACCATGCGTACAACTTATCGCATTTTTGCCATAACAGTATAAATTATACTGAAGACCAATTAGGGAGGGTCAGAGGACATATCATGGAAAACAAAGGCGCGCACATCAGCAAGCATGGTCTGGGTCAACAAGGAATTCAAAATGCGGATACCGTTTATTGGAATCTCGGTGCAGAAGCCCTTTACGAACATACCTTGAACGCAGGACTGGCCACACTTGCCAAAGGGGGGGCCTTAGTCGTGGACACCGGCCACCATACGGGCCGTTCTGCAAATGATAAATTCATGGTGCAGGAACCCTCTTCCCGCGATAATATCTGGTGGGGAGACGTTAACCGCCCTATTTCAGAAGAGAATTTCGACAAAATCCACGCGAAAATTCTAGCCTATTACCAGAACCGCGACCTTTACGTACAAGATCTTTGGGGCGGGGCTGACCCGGCCTATCGCCTGCCTGTGCGTATTGTCTCCCCCTCTCCATGGCATAGCCTGTTTATTCAAAATCTTCTGATCGAAGCGTCCGGTGATGAATTAGAAAACTTTGCGCCAGACTTTACTATTCTGCATGCGCCCGAATTTTGCGCCACCCCTGAACAAGACGGCACCAATAGCGAAACCGTTATTACCATTAACATTGCAAAGAAAACCGTATTAATCGCGGGCACATCTTATGCCGGAGAGATTAAAAAGTCGGTTTTTTCTATTTTGAATTATCTCCTGCCGGAAAAGGGGGTCATGCCGATGCATTGCTCTGCCAATATCGGCAAAAAAGGGGACACGGCTATTTTCTTTGGTTTATCCGGCACCGGCAAAACAACACTGTCTGCTGATCCGGAACGTGTTTTGATCGGTGATGATGAACATGGCTGGTCCGATACTTCCGTGTTTAATTTCGAAGGTGGCTGTTATGCAAAAATGATCCGTCTGTCGGCTGAGGCAGAACCGGAAATCTACGCCACCACGAAACGTTTTGGGACTATTCTGGAAAATGTCACCATTGATCCCCACAGCCGGAAACTGGATCTGAATGACGGCAGTAAAACGGAAAATACGCGTGGGGCCTATCCGATTTCCTTTATTCCCAATACATCAGAAAGCGGCATGGGCGGTCACCCGGAAAATATCATCCTGTTGACGGCGGATGCCTTTGGTGTGATGCCCCCTATCGCGCGGCTCACGCCGGAGCAAGCCATGTACCATTTCCTCTCCGGTTATACAGCAAAAGTCGCCGGCACAGAAAAAGGACTAGGCAAGGAACCACAGGCCACCTTCTCGACCTGTTTCGGGGCCCCGTTCATGCCACGCCACCCTTCCGTTTACGGTAATCTGTTACGTGAAAAGATTGCGAAACATAATGTTAAATGCTGGCTGGTGAATACAGGTTGGACCGGGGGTGTTTACGGTACCGGCCAACGTATGTCTATCGCGCATACCCGCGCCTTATTAAATGCCGCACTGGATGGTGAACTGGACACCGTTGAATTCCGCACCGACCCGAATTTTGGTTTTGACGTACCGACAAGCTGCGCGGGTGTACCTGCCGCTATTCTCGACCCCCGCAGTACGTGGGATGACGGTGCCGCCTACGATGCCAAGGCCCAGCATCTGGTCAACCTCTTTATTAACAACTTTGCCCAATTCGAAAATTATGTCGATGATACGGTCAAGGCGGCCGCACCGCGCGCAGCCTGATAAAAGACGCAGCGTCCCTGCAATACAGCCTGTCTGTTATCTTCACATTATTCAGTAATGTTAAAGCCCGGTCAGACCGGGCTTTTTCAATTCTTATCTGATGGCTTCTATCTGCGCTTATTCTTGCGCTTAGGCCTGCCCTTATGTCTGCGGAAATGCCAAACCATACATACGGCGGAACAAGGCCCCGACTCTATCCCGTCGCAATGCCGACCCCGGTCGCGTTTGTTGCGGCGAACCTTGCAAATTCAGATCCCGTCCCACCATGGCCCGCAAACCGAACAGTCCTTCATCCCGCTCCACTGGTAAGCCATAACGCATGTCACGAAAAATAACTTCATAACCGCCCGCACCGTCTGCGCGAACGAACTTATAATTCTTTTCACTGGCAAACCAGTCTGCAATGCGCCCTTCACGTGTCTGTTCCACCACACCGATCGCCGGATGATCCCCTTGTGGGTAATGGCGCCACTGGATAGGGCCCGGGGCCCAGCGGGTATAATATCCTACCAAATAGCCCGCTGACTGTTGCACGACAATACGGCGGTAGGCCCCCTGAAAAAGGGTGGCATGGGCATCCAGGCGGCTGTACGTCACGCCTTCATTCGCCAACTGGTCCGCCGCATAAGCCTCTGCGGACAGTTTCAACCAACTACAATAACCGATATAAGCCGTAGACAACACCAGCATCGCCACCGCCATTTTGCGGTGCAGTTGCCGCCAGGGTAACAGCCCAACCACAACGGCCAATAATAATGGAATGGTATATACCGGATCCACGATGCTCATCGCATCAAAAGCAAAGCGATAATCACTGAAAGGGGCCAATAACTGCGTACCATACGTTGTCAACGCATCTAGCAATGCATGTGTAAACAACGCCAATACCCAAAGGATCGTCCATGACCATCGTTTATCCGCATCTCCCAATCCCAAGGGGGTTTTTCCGCGGGCAACACGACGACGGTCACGCCACGCATAATATCGCCAGGTTATATGACCCAGCAGGGTCCCCACAACAGGCCCAAAAAATAATGAATGCGTGATCCCGCGATGATGCACCCATTGATCGAAGGCATCACCATCGAACAAATTAATGACCACACCATCTAGGTCTGGCAAAGTGCCTGCCACCACACCAAAAACAAGCGCACGCCGCCCCAATGACCGCGCCGCAACAGATTGACCGACCACCGCCCCCAAGGCGGCCTGTGTAATACTATCCATAGGAAATGCGCCTGTTATTGCAGTTGATCTTATTCTCTATTTTCACCATATTAAGAAAATAATGTCAGACTATAGACTCTTCAATATGCATCACTTTATATGACGGCTCTCTAGCAAACGGGAAAGACGGGTTTTGCCGGATCATTGCACACCATAAATGACCGCGCACAATTAACGACAAGGGACTGAATTTCACAAATGTCACAATCTAAAAGCTGGGGATTTCCAAGATGGGGCGCGTATGGGTTTGAAACAGATCCGACAACCGTCCGGCTTTGCGATTTTCAGGGGTGTCAGAAAAAGGGGGAATTTCCGGCCCCAAAGTCCCCTAATTCCTCAGAAAAGTGGTGGTTTTGCCAAACACATGCGGGGGAATTTAACCGTAATTGGGATTATTTTCAGGGTCTAAGCAAGGAAGAAGCCCGCCGCCGCGAGGAAGAAGAGCTACGCCGTGGTGCTGGTTACCGCACCAGCGGCGCCTATAATCAAGGCCCCAGCTCCTACGGACAAGAAGCCGCCCGTAATGACGCGTTAGATATATTGGGGCTTGATGACGGTGCCAGTGCCGAAGAAATTAAATCAGCTTTCCGGCAATTGGCAAAGCAGTACCATCCCGATACCAACCCCGATGATGAAGAAGCCGCTTTGAAATTCCGTCAGGTTACTCTGGCCTATGACACCTTAAAAGACGATATAAGATCGTCTCACAACAAGACGGGATCATGAATAAGACACTGCTGATTCTGGCAGGGATCATCTGCTTCAGCTTCACTGGCTTCAGTCTGGCCTATCCGGTCTTCACACCGATGTTTTTAGAACATGACATTCTGACCGGGCATCTCTCCCCTGAGAAGCGCACCATTCTACTGGGAACCGCACTGGCACTTTACCCTTTGGGACAATTTATATTCAGCCCTGTTTTAGGCCGCATCGCTGACCGACAAGGCCGCAAGAAAATATTGCTCGCTAGCCTGGCATCATCCTTCTTTTGTTATATCCTCATGGCCATCAGCATCAAATATGGCCAACTTTGGTTACTTCTGGCCAGCCGTTTTGCCTTAGGGGTCAGCGGTGCTAATCTGGCGATCGCACAATCCATGGCCGCGGACCTGTCAACACCGGCCACAAAGGCCCGTCATTTTGCCCTACTGGCCATTGCGACAAATCTTGCCTGGGGGATAGGGCCGCTGATGGGCGGTATGTTAGCGGATCCGACGTTAATAAACTGGTTTAGCTATGATATCCCTTTTTGGACCGGGGCGGGACTGGCGGCATTATGCGTCATACTCGTCTTTCTTTTTCTGCCGGAAACCAGGCCTAAAACCGCCACATCTCTCGCCACAGCAAAGCCAATATTGGCTTTGCTACGCGATAAAAAACTCCGCTGGCTGTATGGCATCAGCTTTGCCAGTTTTTGCGCCATTTTCCTATTTTTCAGTTTTTTTGCGCTTTATATGGTGGAAACCTTCCAGACCTCCCCCGCCATGCTGGGATATTATGTTGCCTGCATTGCGATCCCCATGGTCCTGTCTAATTACCTGGCTCCCGTCATTGAAAAGCGGTTAGGCCTGCGCCTTACTGGCATTATCGGCCACATATTCATATTAGCGGGTGTCCTTTGGTTTTTATGGCCGGAAACGGCCTATTGGGTCTTGCTGCCAACGGCGCTGGCGGGTGTGGGGATCACAATTTCAGAATTAGCCACGTCCCTCGCTGTCTCTAATCAGGCCAATCACGACCAACAGGCGCAGGCCATGGGCATCTATAGTTCAATTACGGTGGCCGCAGAAATGTTGGCTGCGCAAATTGGGGGGATGCTGGCCGCGCAGGATTTACTTATTCCTTTTTTCGCATCCGCTATATTAGCCGCTGGCTGTATTTGCGGATTTTCCCTCTATCGTGTGCAACGCCCCCCGTCCTATTTGCACTTCGATACCCAAGATAAATAGCCCCCACGGCAACTGTTACAGTCTGATGAAATTGTAACAAAAAAGACCTGTTATTCAGTGTTTCCCTGCGTTTATAATCTGCACCAAATTTAAAGTATTCACGTTGCAGATAAAGGCTGACGTCAAAAATAAACATGCGCTATTTACTCGACCACGATATAGACTTGGCCGCGTTCGCCCAAGATCTATGTAAAAAACGTTCACTCACCGCCTTATCGCCACTTAACATCCAACGCCAATTCATGGATAGTTTTGACTGGCGTCTCTATAAGGCGAATGTTGCTCTTGAGCTAGAGCTGGCCCCGGGCCACCGCAAATTGCTCTGGAAATTAACGGACAACAGCAGTCCGGACCTTGTCTTCCCTGTTCCGCGTGCAAAACTCGGCTTTGCCGCCGACCTACGAGAAGGTCCGCTTAAAGACCGTCTGGCTCCATTATTAGAGATGCGCAAACTCATCGCGCAGCTTACCATCACCACACATCGCCAGCCCCTGTGTCTGCGCGACCAGGAAGGCAAAACCCTACTGACCCTGAATCTGGAACATCATCAGTTACAAGACGCCGATGGGCAAAAAGTGGAGCCGCTCCCCCCATGCCTCACTGTCGAAGCGGTGCGTGGCTATGATAATGCTTTTGCTGTATGCATTGATTATTTAGAAAACAAATTACAGCTCAGCCCCAGTGATACCTCCTTGTTTCAAGATGGTCTTGTACGACTGGGGCGCTACGCAGGCGACTATAGTTCAAAGGTTAAATTAGTCCTAGAACCCAGCTTACCCGCCGCAGAAACAACACGCACAATATTACGCACGCTATATACAACGATGTTGCGTAACGAATCCGGGACCATACAGGACATTGACAGTGAATTCCTGCATGATTTCCGCGTTGCCGGACGCCGCACCCGTTCAGCCTTAAGCCAGATTAAGAATGTGCTTCCACAGACCGAGGTCGATATTTTTAAAAGTGAATTTGCCTGGTTAGGACAAATTACTGGCCCGACACGGGATATGGATGTCTATTTGCTGGATTTTGAAAAATACCGCAATTTACTGCCCGAACTTCTTAAACCCGCCCTTGACCCATTGAAAACCTTTTTGACCCGTCATCAACGCTCCGAACAACAAAAAATGGTGCGGGCCTTACGCAGCAAACGTTATCGGGACTTGAAGAAAAATTATACCGCCTTCCTGGAACAGGAAACGCCAGACAGCGAGCCACCCGCCAAGGCCCAACAACCAACAAAAAAAACCGCTGACCAGCGTATATGGAAAACCTATTGCCGTCTGGTCGAGGAAGGACGGGCAATTCATCCTGAAAGCCCCGCAGAAGATTTGCATGAGCTGCGCAAAACCGGGAAAAAATTGCGTTATTTAATGGAATTTTTCCAAAGTCTCTATCCCGCGGAGGATATTAAAGCCCTTATCAAAAGCCTGAAACTCTTACAGGAAAATTTGGGGAACTTTCAAGACCTGGAAGTTCAAACCCACGCCTTGCAGGGGTTTGCTAATCAAATGCAGCAAGAAAAAATTGGGTCAGTAGACACGTTTCTCGCCATGGGGGCCTTATGTCTGCACCTTAATGAACAACAACAACAGGCCCGCACAGAATTTGCTGAACGCTTTGCGGCCTTCGATGACGATATAAACAGGGATGCCTTTCAACAGCTCTTTCATAAAACGTCACGCTCTTCCATGAAATCAAAAGGATAATAATGAAGACCCTTGCTATTTATAATATCAAAGGCGGCGTTGGAAAAACCGCTACAGCCGTCAATATGGCTTACCTTGCCGCACGTGAGGGACAACGCGTATTGTTCTGGGATCTCGATCCACAGGGATCATCAACCTATTATTTCCGTATCCAGCCTAAGGTAAAGGGCGGCAGCAAAGGGCTTTTCAGCGCCAAGCATAAATTGCTAGAGAGTATCAAGGGCACAGATTATCCTAATCTGGATTTACTGCCCGCAGATTTTTCTTACCGCAAACTTGACCACACCCTGATGGGGGCAAAAAAAAGGAACAGTCTGCGGCAAGTATTGAAACCATTAAGAGATGAATATGATCTGGTCATATTGGATTGCCCGCCTAGTATTTCAGTATTATCAGAAAATGTGTTTACAGCCAGCGATGCCCTGATGGTCCCCCTGATCCCCACGACACTGTCCTTACGTACCTTCGAACAGTTATTGAAGTTTTTCCGGGATAAGAAACTCGACCTAGATCGCATCTGGCCTTTTTTCTCTATGGTTGACCGTCGCAAAAAGCTCCATCGCGATATTGTCGAAATTTTCCCTGGCGAATATCCCGGCACCATGGATTACGCGATCCCCAACTCTACACATGTGGAACTGATGGGATTAAAACGTAGCCCCGTCCACAGTTTTGCCCCACGTTGCCCCGCAGCTATTGCCTATGATGGCCTTTGGACGGAGTTACGCGAACGGCTGGAAAACCTCTAATACGGCGGCCTTTAAACAAACACAAAAAAGCCCGGTCAGGATAATTTACCGGGCTTTCCTTCCATTCTGGACTTCAAACAACGTGCTGGTCTGCAACTAACCTGCGCTTTACTCAATCGTCATTGTCTGCGGACTGGAATTGCACAAGCAATTCATCATAGGTGACGTTCCAATCTTCAAAAGGATGGGAATACAATGCCGCATTCGCAAAGCGCGGATCACCGGTTACTTCAGGACCAACCCAATCGGGAAGGCGCACAACAGCATTTTCTTCCTGCAATTCTACTTCAGCGACATACAAACCATCATTCTGTCCGGCAAACACATCAACTTCCCATAGATATTCACCATCCTGAATCAACAGACGTACTTTTTCGATAGCCGGGGCTGAACAGGCCACATCAAACATAAGTTCGCCGTCAGACGATGGCACATCATATTCAAACTCATAGCGGCTTGCTTTGCTACGGTTTGCTTTAATGGTCAAAATATAACGATCGTTTTTTTGGCGGATACGGACAGACGTCCCATTTTCACGCGCCATATATCCCTGACGGATAAAGTGTTTTTTTTGCGCCGCCGGCAGGCGATCCGCATACACAAGGAACTTACGTTCAATCTCAACTGAATCTGGCATTTATACTTCTATGTTATGGGGTATTGCTGTTCAAAAATCTCCGCCCGCTCAAACTGTTCATGCATATTTACAAGCACGCAAAGAACAACGCTACGAACTCAGTTTTTTTACCACAGCCTGCTTGTAAATATCCAGCATATAGAGACGCTTAAGGTCTTCTATCCCGAAAAAATCGGCGGCGATATGTTCATCGCTGATTTGAACATCCGACAAGCGCATCAAATCTGCTTTACAATCAAAAATCGCCACACAAATATCGCTGCGGTCCAGACGCGGCCGCATAGATACATCAATTAACCTGGGCGCAGATAACCTAAGCCCGGTTTCTTCTTTTACTTCTCTTTTTAAGGCTTTCAGCACGCTTTCGCCGGGGTCGATCTTACCGCCGGGCAGTTCCCATTCCCCATCCGGTTCCTGCAACAGCAGAACCTTATGATCATGCACAAGCAACGCCTTCAAGGAAATCGGCAGACCTTGTGCAACTTTAAAAATCTTTTTTGCCGGATTGTACTGGGTCATCACTATTCTCGCTCCCGTGGTGATGTCGTCCCTACCTGCCTGCTGACCAATCGCTTTTGTGCGGATATTCTTGCGTTAACATTATCGTTAACAAATTAATAATTCGTTATTTCTTTTTGGCTTTTTTCTTCGTCGCCTTTTTTGTCTTTTTAGTTTTTGCGTCAGCCTTTTTAGCCGTTTTTTTATCGTCTTTCTTCTTAGCCTTCACCGCTGCTTTTTTAGCAGACTTCTTTTTGTCAGCAGCTTTTTTGTCTTTTTTAGCTGAAGACTTTTTCGCCGCTTTGTCTTTAGGCTTGCTACTTTTTTTGTTTTTCTTTGCCTTGGCCGCCTCTTTCTTTTCGGCGACTACTGCTTCCTTAGCGGGGGACGGTTTTTGCAGTGCTACTGTAGAGATTTTTGTGTCTTTACGTGTAAGAAGCATATTCGCGGCTTCAATCACACGGGCCGCACGCACGACACTAAACCCACGTACGACGGCTAATTCCTCAGGTGTGGACTTGGCTAAAGCGGCCACAGTCCCAAATCCTGCCGCCTGTAATATAGCGGCCGTTGCCTCGCCAATGCCGTTCACATCCGTAAGTTGCTTTGTCATTGTCCCTCTCTCCATAAAGACATTGTCATCGTGACTCTCGCTATATTTTTAATGTTTTATTTGATATTTTTCAATGATTTTTTGATTTTTTTACGATATAACAGTGAAAACTGTCATAAGGAGCGTAAAAATGCCCATAATTGTGAACCTTGATGTGGAAATGGCGAAGAAAAAAGTCAAATCCAAAGAACTGGCGGAACACGTTGGGATCAGTAAGCAAAACCTGTCACTTTTAAAAAACGGCAAGGTTAAAGGCTTACGCTTTAAAACACTGGAAAAAATATGTGCGTATCTGGACTGTCAACCAGGCGATATCCTGCAATATAAGCCTTAAAACCCCGAAATGAGGGAGGATACGTTATAAGCAGGTAAATTCACTTACCTCCTTCTTCACTTTCCGGCCCGGCCCCTACACGACCTTGACAGTCATCTCTTAACCACCCACCATAACGGTATGAGCTCGCCTTACACTTCTTATGTTCCCAAAGCATCAATGCTGAGCCTGTCTTGTGCTTCCGTTGTATTACGCGTCATATGCCTCGTTATTGTTTCTCTTGGCCTATGGAGCACAAAACAAATACCGGTGCTCGCCGCGCCGATAGCATCGCCCCCACTGGCTGATAAAATTTGGCATGTCCCCAGCCAGTCTTTTGTCACCTTTTCTCAAATGGTTCAGGTGATGCAAAAGGCCGACATTATCCTATTAGGGGAAATCCACGATAACCCGCAACATCATCTTCGCCAGGCCCGCATCCTCAAGCAGTTCTCACGCGGGCGTGAAATCGCCGTACTCTTTGAAATGGTGAGCCGCGATTATGATAATGCCTTTCACATCTACCGACAGCGCTTCCCCACATCCCAGCCTCCTGATCGGGCCGATGGATTGGATATGCTGTTAAAGTGGAATGAGAACGGTTGGCCAGACTGGTCCTTATATGAACCCGTGTTTCGCCAGGCCCTTCAAAAAGACATGTCCCTGTTTGGGGCCGGGCTTCCTGTGGGTGTCATAGCCTCGCTACACAAAGAAGGACGTGCAGGACTTTCCCCCGCATTGCATAATGCCCTGACACCTTACCTGCAAAGAACTTTACCACCCGCATTATCAGCACGACAAAGACAGGACATCGCGCGCGGCCATTGTGATCTTTTGCCCGCAGCTCTGTTGCCGCGCTTTTCCGATATACAAACAATCCGCAATGCTGCCTTTGCCCAGCGCATTGAAACCATCGGACCCGACAGCAAAAAACGCATTCTGATAACGGGGAACGAACACGCCCGCCGGGATCTGGGTGTTGTTCACTATCTGTCTTCACAACAAAAAGTCATCAGCATGGGACAAATTCCTGTGCAACTGGGCCATGACAACCCTACAGATTATACCGCCCGATACGGACGCCAAAGGCTACCCTTTGATTTTGTCTGGTTTTCCCCCTCACAAAACAGGACAATGGACCCCTGCGCGGGTCTGAGGGATAAGTGGTAAGGAAATCAATCTCTGTCAGCAGTCAGGGCCGCAAAGCCCCAGAGAACAGAAGAGAGCTAAACCTCTCGGAGGTCCCCTTTAATCCTGTGGGGCTGCTTCCGTATCCTCACGTCCCAATACCGTAAATAATAAATGCTGGAAATTGTCCGCAATCATATGACTGCGTTTAATAAATTCATGCGCCGGCGTTTCTTCAAAAACGCTATGGGCAGTCGTCTGAAATAAATCAAGCCACCGGGCAAAATGTGTTTTTCTGATCTCGCTTATTTGGGCATGTGCAGGAAAAGGGCGGCCTTCATAACGCGTTGTTTTCAACATCACCCCTGACCAAAAGTCGACCATTTTTGCCAGATGTGTATCCCAATCTTTAATACGCGCCTGAAAAATCGGCCCGATCAGGTCATCTTCTCTCACCTGTGCATAGAATTGATGCACCAGGTCACGGATACTGTCCTCGCTGATGGTTGCATGTTTGCTCATCCTGCCCCCGTCTGTTTTAATTTTTATAGGTCGCGGCAATCGATTTTATTTTTTCCATCATGGAAAATAAGCCATTGGTCCGCATGGGAGAAAGATGCTTTTCCAGCCCCAGCTGATTTAAGATCGCCTTGGCATCCGTAGATATAATTTCATCCGGTGTTTTATCAGAATAAATCATCAGCAATAAACTGACTAATCCACGAACAATATGCGCATCACTTTCACCGTTGAAGATCACCTGACCGTCTTTCATGTGGTGTGTCAGCCACACCCGGCTGGTACATCCATGCACACGGTTTTCTTCGATTTTATCAGCCCCATCCATTTCCGGAAGTTTACGACCCAAATCAATAAGGTATTTATAGCGTTCTTCCCAGTCATCCAGAAATTCAAAAGTATCAAGAACGTCGCTAATGGACATAATATGTGCTTCCTTAAACTACGACCATGATGTGGCCACTTAATTTTTTAACGCAGACCGCTGCTTTTAATCGCCCTGATGTCCCGCAACAGGCTGTCCTTTACGAATCTTAAAATACAGCGTCTCATCCTCTTGGTACTGTTCTAGGATCATATGGCCCGCCTGATGACAAAAATGAGTTAAATCCAGTTGTGCCATCGGGTCTGTTGCCACCACCGTTAACACATCCCCTATCGCCAGGCCTTCCAGTTGTCGCCGACAACGCAACACCGGTATCGGGCAGGCCAAGCCTGTGACATCCAGTACCAGCGTTTCGGCGGGGGATGGCTCACATGACCCGGGCCGTAACGTACGACGCTGCGATGTGTCAGCTTTCGATGTCACTTTTGCTTCACCTTATAGATAATATTCTTTTGCTCAATAACACCCCGTCTTTAGCAAATATAAACCAAAAGACAAAGGGGCCATTAACCCGACTTTAAGAGGTCCGGCCTATAGTCCTCTCTGTATATACCTCAGTGACAACAGGACGCAAAACCGATGCGGGCTCTTATGACATCTGCAATGAACCACTCTGACGCACAGACACTTTCCCCCGAAAGTGTCTTTGATGCGTTAAGTGAAGCGGTTCTCGTCTTTGACAATCGACTGACCTTATCGGCATGGAATCACTCAAGCACAGTCCTGCTCGCGCAATATGTACAGCCCTCCACTGATTTAACGCTGGGGACATTACTGAAACAACTGCCCGCCATCACACCGCTACGAAGCCCCAACAGCTTTTCCCCCCAGCCACAAAGACCCAAATCCCAGCCGCCACAAACTTTGCAGGATATGCACGACAGTTTAAAAGCGGGAGACGTTTTACCGTCTTTTACTGGTGAATGCCATCTGGGTAAGGGCATCTGGCTGGAAGTCACCCTGCACCCGCAGGAAGATCATAGTTTCTTACTGTCATTACATAATATTTCCCGCTTTAAGGAATCACTACGTTATTTAGAACGTTCTGCGGAGGCCATGACCCAACAGCTTCTCGAAATTCAGCATCATCGGGAATTTATGGAAGAACAAGCCGCCAAAATGGTTGGTATGGCAGAAGAACTGGCCATCGCCCAACAGGCCGCCGAGGATACAACTGCCCGTCTGCAATCCACCCTGAACACCATGGCGGATGGCCTGGTCACGCTGGATATGGACGGCCATATCCAAACCCATAATCACGCTATGAAAAAGATTTTTGGGTATAACAGTGATGAACTATTACAAAGCCATATCCAGGTACTGATCTCTACAGTCAGTCATAATGGCGAAACTATCACCGATTTTACCGACTTTCTTCAATCCCTGCCGGAAAATGCACAAGGGCAGTCGCTGGCGGGGATGGCACTGCGTAAAGACGATCAACGTTTTCCCGTTGAACTCGCGATTACCGAACTGCATATGGGCGGGCAAAAACTATTTACTGTCCTGATGCGGGATGTCACCGAACGCTATGAGGCGGAAAAACGCATACGTGATATGGCCCTGCAGGACAGCCTAACCGGGCTTGCCAATCGTAATCTGTTCCACCGCCGCCTGGAAGATGCGCTAAAAAGTGCTAAACGCATGGGAACGAATGTTGCCGTCCTCTTTTTGGATCTCGATAAATTCAAACCTGTGAATGACACTTACGGTCACGGCGTCGGCGATGAATTATTGAAAGTCGTGGCCCGCAGACTGGGCTTCTGCTGCCGTGAAGTAGACACCGTAGCCCGTTTAGGCGGGGATGAATTTGCCATTGTATTAACCCATATCGTCGACCCCAATGATATTGATAAAGTGGCAAAACGTATTCTTGAGGCCCTGACCCAGTCCATTTGCGTTGAAGACCATAATTTGCACGTTGGCACAAGCATCGGCGTGAGCTTTTTCCCCGCAGACGCAGACGATCCTGATGAATTGATCCGCATGGCCGATGTCGCCCTGTATCAGGCCAAAGACGATGGCCGCGGCGTTTACCGTTTATACAACCCCGCCATGGATACCAAGGCCCGCGATAGCAAGGCAATGGAAGAAGAACTGGAGCATGCGCTGTTAAATGATGAATTTGCATTGGTCTATCAGCCGCAGGTCGATGCCATGGATGGCCATGTGATCGGCGTCGAAGCACTAATCCGTTGGCAACACCCGGAAAAAGGCGTTATCCCGCCATTGACCTTTATTCCAAAGGCAGAAGACACCGGCCTGATTTTACCGTTGGGTAAATGGGTACTCCGCACCGCCTGTAAACAGGCGCAACGATGGCAGGCGATGGGACTGCCCCCCATGCGCATATGTGTCAATATTTCCGCCCGCCAATTCGAAGCCGATGATTTTATCACTACCGTTGAAAATATTCTGGCGGAAACGGGGCTTGACCCGCAATGGCTGGAACTGGAAATCACCGAAGGCATGGTCATCGACAAAGTGGAACAGGTGGTCAAACGTCTGCAACGGTTATCCCAATTGGGTATCCGGCTGGCCATTGATGATTTTGGCACTGGATATAGCTCACTGTCTTATCTGAAACGGTTTGCCGTCCACGCCCTTAAAATCGACCGTTCCTTTATCCGCGACATTACCGAAGACCATGATGATGAAGCGATCACGGACGCCATTATCCGACTGGGCCATAGTCTGGGACTGGAGATCATCGCCGAAGGCGTGGAAACAGACGATCATGTCCGTCTTCTGCGGCAAAAAGGCTGTGATATCTTCCAAGGTTTCCATTTCAGCAAACCGCTTGCGACGGGTGAAGTCGAAAGCTGGATCACAGCATATAATAAAGAACGTCACTAACGCCTTCTGCACCCGGTCATTTTATATCAATCACCACTGAAATGTCATTCTTCGGCCAGATAACAAAGTAATATCTGTGCGTTGATCCAATGGGCTATGCCCTAATGATCGCATGACCTCGTGAGGCGGGTCTTGCTCTGTCTTTCCCGGCGCGGTACAAAACAGTATCTTCGCAGAAAGGCTAAAACACATGTCTGACCCGTCTCCCCCCAGCACCCAAACCACACCAACAGCAGATCAGTGCGGCCCTCTGAAAGGTATTCGTGTCATTGAAATGGGCCAATTGATTGCCGGGCCCTTTTGCGGCCAACTGCTCGGTGATATGGGTGCGGATGTCATCAAGGTTGAACCGCCGGGAAAAGGGGATCCTATGCGCGAATGGGGACGCGGCAGTGCCAGTTTATGGTGGTCCGTTATTGCGCGAAACAAAAAGTCAATTACGCTTAATCTGCGGTCCCATGAAGGGCAGGATTTGTTAAAACGGCTCGCCCAGGATACGGATATTCTGATTGAAAATTTTCGCCCCGGCACCATGGAAAAATGGGGGCTTGGTTATGATATCTTGCGTGAACTTAACCCCGGATTGATTATGGTACGGGTCTCCGGTTATGGACAGACAGGGCCTTATGCCAAACGCGCCGGCTATGGCAGTATTGGCGAAGCCATGGGGGGACTGCGATATCAATTAGGTTATCCGGACCGCCCGGCCTGCCGGGTCGGTATCAGCATTGGAGATTCCCTCGCCGGGACTTATGCCTGCATGGGGGCGCTGGCGGCTTTGCAGCACCGCCATAATACCGGACGCGGGCAAATGGTAGACACGGCCATTTATGAGGCCGTCCTCGCCATGATGGAAGCCACTGTGCCGGAATACAGCGAAGGAGGGTTTGTCCGTGAACGCACGGGTTCAATCCTGCCCAAGGTAGCCCCTTCCAATGTGTATCCCTGTCAGGATGGCGAATTGCTCATCGGTGCTAATCAGGATACCGTTTTTGCGCGATTGGCCACCGCCATGCACCGCCCGGACCTGGCAGAAGATCCGCGTTATGCCACCCACCTTGCCCGCGGGGAGCATCAAGCGGAACTAGACGATATCATTGCCCAATGGACTGCACAGAAAACGGTCGCGGAAGTAGAAGCATGCATGGAACAACACGGCGTTCCTGCCGGACGCCTCTTTAAGGCATCGGATATGTTGGAAGACCCCCATTATCGTGCGCGCGACACCATTGTCGATGTACCCCATCCGGAATTTGACCATCTCAAAATGCAAAATGTCTTCCCGCGCCTGTCCGAAAGCCCCGGTACTATTCGCTGGCCCGGCCCGGATCTGGGCGCACATAATGCTGATATTTTTCAGGACTTGTTAGGGCTTGATGAAGCCGACATCATCGCCTTACGTGAAAAGGGAGTGATTTAACCCCTATGTCATCAGATTCTGATAGGGACAAAAGGGGTGTCTCCGCGGTCCCACCATCCCCTCACATAAACTGGCGCGATAATAATGTGCCGGAATCAGTGCTGTATGGCGATATATACTATGCACCTGAGAATGGGCTGGCCGAAAGCCAGCATGTCTTTTTAGAAGGGATCGGTGCCCCTGGCATCTGGACTGACAGAGACCATATCACCATTGGCGAGACCGGGTTTGGTACAGGGCTCAATTTTCTTGCCACCTGGCATTTATGGCGTAAAACTGCTCAAAAAGATTCCTGCCTGCATTATATCTCCACTGAAAAACACCCTCTGCATCGCACAGAGATCACACGCGCCTTAAGCCCATGGCAAAGCCTGGAAGACGAAATCCGCACACTGTTAAGCCACTACCCCGATAACCCATTGCAGGAACTTCAGGGCTATCAGCGTTTTCAATTTGACGAAGGCCGCGTCACCCTAACCTTATGCGTAGGGGATTGTGCCTCACAATTGTCCCGGCTCACGTCACAGACAGGATGCGTGGACGCCTGGTATCTGGATGGCTTTTCCCCCGCTAAAAATCCCGACATGTGGTGTGATGCTGTCTATCAGCAGCTTGGGCGCCTGTCTGCACCCTATGCGCGGCTCGCAACATTTACGGCAGCGGGCCACGTGCGCCGCGGCCTGACCGCAGCTGGGTTCCACATGGAAAAGTCCCCCGGTTACGGACGCAAACGGGAAAGATTGATTGGTCGTTACCAACCGAATGTCACCTCCATAACCGATAATATCAACCCCGCCGATAGTAACAGACGCACCACCCCTATTCATGCCAAAAGACGTTATAGCCATAGTGAAAAACCGTGGTTTCATCTTTCATCACCGCTAAAGTCAGGGGCCCGGATTGCGGTTATCGGTGCCGGAATCGCGGGGCTAACTGTAGCCCACCGGCTTAAACAACAAGGTTTCCACCCTGAAGTCTATGACCAGCATGATCATGTTATGTCGACCGGTTCCGGCAATCCTGCAGGTATGCTGGACCTGTATCTTACCGCAGGCGACAGCCTGGGACGCAAATTTGGATTGCGCGCCTATTTATATGCTCTGCGTCACTACGGCCAGCTTGCCCAACACAATAAAGGAGAGGAAATCTTCCGTCGTTGCGGGCTGGTCAAAATACCGAAAGATGAAAAACAGGCAGATATTCTGGGTCGTGTATTGCAACAAAACCTGCTGCCGCCAACCCACCTTCAACAGGCCAACGCCACCCACATTCAACAAGCCGGAGGACCGGAGACTCCCCCTTTTGATCCAGTCCTTTACCTCCCGCAGGCCGGCATGCTCTTTCCGCATAACATTGGCGCGCTTCTTTCCACCGACATTCCCGTGAAATTGAAAAATCGCATCACAATGTTGCAAGAGATGACCCTAAACAGCGACTGCAGTGATGATGTAAATCTAGCGGGCAACAATACTGATAATGAAAATAAGCAATGGCAATTAATAGATGATAGCGGAACAGTCATCTCATGCGTTGACGCCGTCATTCTTACTGCCGGGGCCGAAGCGATTGACCTGACGCAGGCAGAACATTTGCCCGTACGCATCAGCCGGGGTCAAATTTGTATCATTCCAGCATCACAGAGCAAACCAGATCAGCAGCATATATTAAGTGGCAAGGGCTATGTCCTCCCTCCCCTGAATAATAATGATCGCGATATGCCCTATCAGGTTGTCGGGGCCACATATGACAAATTACCGGACCACCCCCGCCCTTTACCAACAGAGGTCACAAAAACAGGCCAGACCGATATCGCCAGCCGCCTAAGGAACATCGCGCCGCATATTCACTTTCCCCCCAGCCCAAGTGCAGTGGATAAAGAAACGGCCGGGGCAACCATAGCTGGCCGCACTTCTGTGCGCGCATATCTGCCGGACCATATGCCAATTTGTGGCCCATTGCCTATTAAAGCTGCTTATCAACAAGCCTATGCTGCACTCATCGACGGCAAAAAAGGCCCCGTATATCCTTCTGCACCTTATTATAAAGGCTTGTATGTGATGGCCGGGTTGAGCGCCCGCGGCCTGACCACAGCGCCATTGCTTGCAGAGATCCTCACCAGCCTGATTTTCGGCACACCGCCCCCCGTGGAAGATGATATTGTGCAGGCCCTACATCCCGCCCGTTTCCTGATACGTGACATCCGCCGGGGAAGATAATTGCCTTTTGACGCACCGATTTTACTGTAAAGTATCACCCTACCTCTGTTATTCTTCTGCTGAAGGAATTTAGTGCAGGAGTAATAATATGGTTGATATCCCCGGTATCGCAGATGACGCGGATATGATGGATGTTTTCGCACAATATCCAGCCTATCTTCCACCACTCATGCAAGTCTTCGATCATATTCTGCGTAATAAAAAAAGCCAGCTATCCTCTGGGCAACTGGAATTGATGGCGGCCTATGTCAGTGGCCTTAATAATTGCCTTTATTGTCAGGAAATTCACAACTACGTTGCCAATGCTTTTGGGGTCGATCTGGGCGTAACGCAGGCCTTACTCGATGATCTGGACACAGCCCCAATTTCCGCAAACCTGAAACCGTTATTTGCCTATCTGCGCAAATTAACTCATGATCCCTCTTCCTTAGAGCAAGGCGATGTTGACAGCATTTTACAGGCAGGATGGGATGATAAAACAATTTTTGATATTGTTTCTGTCTGCGCGTTGAGCAATTTCATTAATCGTTTTGTCGAAGGTATGGGCATTACCCGCACCCCAGGAAGAACGACATTACTGCCGAAAGAGATTATGCGGGAAGATTACACAACACTCATTGACCTGGTCCTGGATTAAAAGACATCAGCTCAATTCACGGGGCCCAATAGCAACGACAACTTCTGCAGCCATTACAGAACAAGCAAAAGCTTTCCTAGCCCTGTTGACCAGGCACCAAGCCTTTGCAGAAATCATGCTTTCCAGCACCCATAGGGGAGCGTTGACAGAAATAGATTATTTCTGCTGAGATTTATAAAATTTTCCTTGTGGATCAATTAACAAGTCACCCTCAGGGAACACCTTACAGGCCAACACCACGCCCGCCGCTTCGTCCGCCTCGCTGACATGGGCCCTGCTCATTTTACCCACATGATATTGGCCAGAAACCACCCGAACCTTACAAACTCCACAGCCACCTGCCCGGCACCCTACGGGGATTTTGCTTAATCCTGCCCGGTGCATCGCCACGAGGACGGACACGCCTTCCGGGCAGGATATTTCTGTTTCCCCATCAGTCAGGGAAATCTTGTGAGACGCTTTATTCATATGGCGTAATGCCTGTGCTAAATCCTTTTAAACAAAGGACTACGCGCTAATGCTGCTTCGCCATCGCCTTGTGATACGAATTTCTCAGTGAAGATATCTTTTTCAAACAACCGGCCCTTCATCAAAGTGCGAATGCACGCTTCAATCATAGGTGGCGGCCCACAAAGATAAGCCTGATTGCCTTTGAACTGGCCCTCAAAATGGCGTTCGGCTACTTCATTGATAAATCCAACTTCCCCATCCCAGTTGTCACCCTCTTTCATTTCGGATAACGCGGGCACATAGATAAAGTTATCATACTTTGCGTCCAGGTCGCGGAAGAGATCTTCGTAGTACAGATCAGCTTTAGAGCGTACTCCATGGAAAAGCACAATATCATCTGTGCAGCCCTCTTCAAGCAATTCCTGCACCATTGATTTTGGACTGGATAGCCCCGAACCACCGGCAATAAACAACATCGGCATTTTTTGCGATTTGCGTACGAAGAAACGACCGTAAGGACCAGACAATTTCACATTGTCCCCCACCGCCAGTTTTTGATGGATATGGGTGGTCATCGCCCCATCGGGCACCAGTCTGATGTGTAATTCAATAATCTTTTCACTGGGGCCATTGGCAATGGAAAAGGCGCGGGCGCCATCAATACCGTCAATTTCTAACTGAATATATTGACCGGCCTGAAATTCCATCTCTGCATCATCATCTAATGTCAGAAAGACACCCTTGATATCCGGGGACAAATCCTTCAGGTCACTGACCGTTGCCTGATAATCTTCCACTGGCAAATAGCGGGCGTCTTCGTCCTCTTCGATTTCAGCTTCAATTGTGGTGTCGTCTTCCAGCGTTGCACAGCATGCCAGAGCCTTACCTTCATCACGCTCAAAATCCATCAGCGCGAAAGGCGATGCTTCACCATGATCGATTTCGCCCTCCAGAATATCTACTTTGCACGAACTGCAAAGCCCGTGACAGCACTGATAGGGGATATAGATGCCCGCCCGCAAGCAGGCATCCAGTATCGTCTGGCCGTCCTCGACTTCGATGGTCTCCCCGATCGGCTCGATGGTCAGCTCGTACGTCATTAGCTTGCAACTCCGCCAATACCGTTCAGGCCCGGGGTTGTAAACCGGAACAGTGATTTATGGTGTGCCCCTAAATCTTCTAATGTCTGGTCCGGCTCTGGGGAGATCGGCTTATGGTCCAATGTCCATTCCACCGCATCCCAATCAATTTTCTCAAATTCAGGATGGGCACTGTACACATTAGGCAATAATTCCGACACCAACGCCCCAAACGGCATGTCCGGCGATAACGGTACACATACTGGCGCACAGAACATCAAATGCTTTTCCCAGTTAATGTAAATCAGGATGTTGCCATGAAAGTTTTCACGTTTATCCAGCGGTTCAAATTTATATTCACCAATTGAGGTTACAGGCATTATCGCCTCCATCTTCTCATAACATCATTAAACACGGTTCGGGCGACGGAGTATCAGGCCGCCGCCCTCCTGCATGGATTTAGCTCGCCGCCTTGGCACGGTCAGCCTGCCACTGTTCCCACAATTTCTGGTCTGGGGAACCGTCATAATCCATATTATCAACACTTTTGTTGAGCTTGTACCATTCCAGTACGTCCTCAACACTGGCCCCACCACAGTTGCCCTGATAAATCTGGTGTACGGGCAACCAGGCCTGTACGTATTTTTCAGGCTCGTGGTCAAAAATGTTCTTACAACCATCAGAACAGAAGTGATATGTCTCGCCATTGTGTTCCGAACTACGGAAGCATATGGTGGTCGGATCATCCGGTTCGGTAAAGCCCATGGGAATCTGACATGTCTGACACAACATCGGCAGTGTCTGGTTATAGAAACGGTTACCCGCATCTTTTTCTGCCTGCCAATGGTCATAACGTGGACGATAATACTTGTTAAAGGTGTCCGGATATTTGCTATCCAGCCATTGCATTTCGTCTTCGTTCGGCACCCATGTATGGAACGCCGCCGCATGGGTATAGTTATAGAAAATAGACCATACTTCATGAGAAAGACGATCTTTTTCCTTAGCCGGAATGTCATGGAATTTAGGCAGCTTAATACCATAACGGCCCAGATCTTCGAAGAGAGAGGTCCCTGCATCTTCGAAATAGATTTCCCACGCCTCTTTCCAGGACATAATCCGTTTAGGCAGCATGTAATCCATCATCATGGCCACAAGACTTAAGAAGCGGTAACCACGCCAGAACCATTTATCAATCCAGTGCTGCACAATCGGCACATTGCGTTCATCCTGTTCCAGCATGAATTTAATCACACCAAGACCCAGAGTCATGTGACGGGCTTCATCGGACTGCGCTGAGAAGCCAAAGGTCACTGTGGCCATATCACCATTAAAAGCGGCCCCTGACATAAACGGCACAAACAGCAAATTCGTCAGCACATATTCAAATGAGAATGAAATGGCCGTCAGGAACTCAAAAGGCCCCGCGGTCATGGCATCGTCAAAGAAGGATTTCGGCACGGACAGATACCATACACGGTCATGCATATGGCCACGGTTATGCAGTCCATCGAAATATTTATTGTAATGGCTCATGGAATGAAGCTGCGTTTGCACGTGGCGGAGCTCATCAATGGCCTGCATTTGACACGCCACCCGCGCACCGACGCCTCCAAAATGACGACCCACATGGGTAAAGCCCCGTGCGGCGGCATATTCCAGCGGGCTAACACCTGTCAGGAAGATCTTAATGGCGTTGATGTAACGCGCATCTGTGATCCCCAAGTGACCATTATTCTGCGCAAAACTGTCAATCACGGCATACAGTTTACGCTCTTTTTCCGCCTGAAACTTCCAGTAGGCATCCATCGTCAGGCGGAACGGGTCTTCCCATTCATCCCAGTCGTGAATAATAATGCCCTCATATTTGTCGTAAGGATATACCTTCTCTTCCGGCTGATAGGTGGTATCCCACCCAAGCCCGCGGGTCAGCAAAGAATACCGTTCTTTAATACCCATGCGTTTTTTCTTGTTTACGGCCATTTTATATCTCCGTTCATCAAACTCTTAGATTTATGCTCTGCTACAGCACACTTCCCGGTTCATCTTTTCTGGGTCAGGCTCCCCAGCTCAACTCAAAATAGTCGTCTTCTTCATCGACGTTGCCCGCCAGACTGATGACGCTCAGGTGAATTTCCTGAACATCCCAATCGCGGCCCAGTTTTTCTTCGACTGTTTCCTGTTTAACGATCAATTTACCGGGACAATCGATTTTAACCATCGCCGGATATTGATTAACGACAGCTTCCGGATTGTCTTCGGCAATCGCCTCAATAATTAAGCGGGCGTCATCGTTATTTTGTAGAGTGATAGAAACATTACGGGTCATCGCGTGACACTCCTTATAGCTCAAGGCCGGCCTTTTTGGCCCGCTTGTCAAGATCAGCATTAATGGCTTCAAACGCTGCAGCCGCAGCTTCTTCACCCAGTGTTTTCTGTGCCAGCGGCGTAAAGGCTTCTTCTGCCTGTGCCCGCCATTTTTTTACCCAATCGGAAATGAGAGCTTTGTTCTCATCGCTTTCCGCCGCACAGACTTTCAACAGGTTATCCGCCCATTTCTTTTCTTCAGCGTACCAGTCCACCATGAATTCATTCAGCATGGACAGAGCCGCCCCGTTATGGGCGGCAATCGCCGCATCAAAGGCGTCATAAGTCAGGCCGTAAACAATGGCATCCATGCAAAAATTCTGGGCGATATGTAGTTCAAACCAATCGTCCAACACAAAGCTGTCTTCCACCATTTTCCGGATCGGCTGCCAGGCTTCATCTTCCAGCCAATAGTCTTTGGCTTTGGTGAGTGACGTCCCGCTGTTACCGTCCAGCAGTAGACCAACGCGGCTGATAATTTGCGCAATGCCCAAACGGTCCATAGCCGCAAAGATACCTACCTGACTGACCGAAGCACCATAAGAACGATCAGAAAAATCTGAATTGTTCATGTTCGCGCCCCACTCGTAATGACGCAGCGGCAGGAAAAAATACCCGACTTTCTCTTTCCATTCATCGCTAATGCTGTCCAACAGGTTCCGCTTTTCAACAAAGCTGAAATTCTTTTCCTGTGCTTCCATCATGCGAGAACGGGCGATGGTGTAAGTCCCATAGTAATATTGGCGCGGGTCACGATAGCTGTACCAATCTTCCATTTTGATTTTGGTCAGATTTTTGTCATACAGCTCACGACTGGAATCCCAGGTCGGACGAAAATGGAAATTGTCCGTAGGCTGGATATCGAATGTACCCTCTTCATAACGGGTCGCTGGCTTATCTGCACCCAAACGTTCCGCAACATTAGCATATGTGTTCCGCCGTGGCTGAAGAACCGATGTTTTAATCTCTAGACTCACCTATCGTCTCCTGTTTTCCGCTATTTTAATACTATTGTCAGTCCCGTGACGGCTTCTGGTGACGCCACTTTAACTGCTCGAAATCTTTTTCGATGTCGCTTTTTATTTCTGTAATTCTGGCATTGTTTAACGCACAGAATTCTTCAAACGCCGGGAAAGGCATCACAAGCTCTACGGTCAGAATTTCTTCACCTACCGTAAAATCAAATTCCACATAAAGGTTGCGTCGCACACCAGTGACGACAATGGTTTTATCATAATCTGACAAACGGTCCTGTGCGGACTGAAATCCTTGTGACATGAAAATTTCTCCCAAAATCTCCCGCAGTCATAAGAAACGTGATCTCTCTATCGTTTACAATTCTTCGACATCACGAAACGCCTATACTGCTATAATTATAAACAGCAAGTGTTATGCCAACTTTATAACCCCCACAGCGACGGCATGTTTAACTGATTGTTTTTTCATTATATTTGAATTCTTATCCACTTAAATGCCACCCGGATATTTGCTCTCAACATCTCCGTTATCGCCATAACACCTCACGCAAAAGCTCTATTTTTTATCATTTAATGAATACCGAGCATCGTGAAATTTGATCATTTAATAACTTTATGACCGCGCCAAACGTAATTCGCGTAAATAATCAAACAAAAAATTGAGCCGATCATTCCCCCAGAATATTTGGTCATCAATGATAAAACTGGGCACCCCGAAGACCCCATCTGTCTGCGCCGTCTGCCAATTCTGCTCTAGCTGCACACCCAGATCTTCATCCTCCAGACCACGCAGCACATCCCCCCGACTAAGGCCCACATCTTCGCCCACTTGCAACAACACCTCTACATCACCGATATCTGCGCCATTTGCCCAAGCCGCCTGCATCACCTTTTGAATATAAGGCTGTAATACCCCTTCGTTCTCCGCCACTAAAGACAAGATCGCGGCTTTTGTTGGGTCGGTCCCGGCGGGAGGGGGTTGAAATCGTATCCCCATTTTACGGCAATGGCGCTCCACATCCTGCCGTGAAACGCGCTGTTTAATTTTTGCCTGCGCTGCGGACGCCCGCCCATGGTATCCGCCCAAGGGACGCCAAACCATCCGCGCATAAAAATCATCAAAAATTGTAAAAAGCGACTTAGACGCCAAATAACAGTAAGGACAGCGAAAATTAAAATAAACCTGCACATCAATATTGTCGGTCATTATCGCCTCCCACGTCTAAAATTTATGTCCTTTACACATTCTGGAATAACAACAGAACTGCAGAAAAGAAAAAGCGGGCAACATAACGCTGCCCGCTTTTATTTCGTCAATTATTTACCGGTCACACGCATATTCTGCACGGTAAATTTCTTCGGTGGGGCCATAGATGGATCTAACTGCCCTTTGAACTGACCTGTTGTGCAATGTTTGGACTGCACATCCAGCATCATAAAGGAGTCATCAATAGACACCCCGGACCCTTTGTTCTTTTCCAGATGGTGATCTGGATGGGTTTGACCAATGATAAAGGAACGCCATGGCTCACCCTTACGGTCATACTGTGTTGTCCGCGGGATCGTAAATGTTTCCGCATCAACATAATGTACCCGCCGGCTTAAGGGGTGGTTCTTATCCACTGGCACACTTTCCAGGATATGGGCTTTACGAAGCTGCCATGTAATCTGAGGGAAACAACCCCCCTGACCACCAAACTCGACAAACTGGTAACCGTCGGCCTCTTTGTGGTCTTCGGATAGTTCCAGTTCATTATGCTTATAGAATGGCAGCATCACCATACGTGTGCCTTTATAGTTCCAATTCATATCGGAAATCCGGCCGTTATAGCCTTCGAAATCTTCAATCATCAAATCAGAACCCAGGAATGAATCCGTAACCTGCCCTGTTGCCAGACGCCGCACCCGACGCTGGAACCCAAGATACAACCACGCATTATCCCGCTTCAGGTCATTTTCAAACCGATGGATCAACAGCTGGGTGTTTTTCACGTCAAACGGTTCCAACACCTGCACATAAATGCCCCTGAATAACTGACTTGGGTTATTGGGCAGATCCGGTTTCGGCTCATCGTTGATCCGATGTTTATAGTTCAGGAAGTGGAAACTGAATTTCAATGTCCGCTCAACCTTACCGGATTTGAAATCACGGAACTTCCAATAGAACGGAGAGATTGTGGCACTGTCGCCCCAGTTCAGTCCATATTTATAGTTCCACGCCAGCTTCTCCCCCGCACGCGGGTCATCGGCTTTGGGCTCTTCGGGAAACGGGCGGCCGGCTACAAAACCATTAATAGACCCGACCTTATCACCCAAAGTCACTTTATTCAGCCCATCATAAGTGGCCTGAATATAATTTTTGTTCAGCTCAAAAGGGATCGTTTCTGCAACGGTCATTTCCGTCCAGCCGTTCTTGATGAAGCTATACATTTCATCATCAAGAATTTCTTTGAACTGTTCCACATTTCCCTGATTAATTTTCATCCCGGCCGACAGCCCCTCATAAGTAGGCGTGCTGTTTTTATAGGGATAAAAACTGTTCTCCACATCAGCTTCCGAGGCGGCATGGGCATTAAAGCCCATACTACCCATGCTGATGGTAATGGCGGCCGCAGCCGTTAAGATATGTTTTTTCATCATTCTCATCCTTTGCGATTAGAAACGATAACGCAATGTGACCTGGATCTCGTCTTCGGCCTGCGCCATGCCGAGAGGGCCAGAGCGGAAACGTCCAAGAGGTTCAAACCCACCTAAACCAAGTGTATAGCCCGGTGCATGCCCCGGAAATGCTTCTGTAAATGGTGGATATGGGTTACAGCTCCGACAATCATCAAAGCTACGCGCCCCTTTACCGACTTTGAAATTCGCCCCGACAATGAGACGCCAGTTATCGTTAATCAACCAGTCAACCTGTGGCGCCAATGTCACGGCACTCGCCCGCACGTCATACGCAGAAATAATCTGTGCAGACAGGCGGTTTTGCATCCACCAGCCCTTGATCAGGAAAGTCGCAATCCAGTTGTCTTTCCAATCCGGCATTCCCGCCAGACCGGCTGGTCGCATTTCTTTTTCATGATCCAGCAGGTGTTGGCCGAATAGCTGTGCCGATAACAGGAACGCCTTGGTTTCATTCAGGAACGGGATAAAAGTATCACGGTCCCAACCGATCACATAACGCACCACATCAGATTCTGAATACAGACGTGGGTCCAGTGTATTGGCGAATTCCTCACCCGTGGTGTAGGCCAATTCAATACGGAACACAGATTTGATGCTATCCGCATAAATATCCATAGACCCGCCAAACAGATGAATACGCGGGAATTCCACATCAAAGGCAATCAGGTAAGGGGTACCCGTTGGGTCTGTGACGCCCGTAAACGGATTAACAGAAGGAGGTCCATCAGTTCCCCCGTGCAGTGACGGCAACTGGCTCAGATACGTCAGGTAGTTAACAGAAAACCCAACGCTTTTATAGACACCTTCGACTTTACCACCGATCTGGGTATTATCCAGTTCCCAGTCCGGCAGGTTGACATTGCGGATACCAATTTGGTTTGGACCGAAATCTGTCGCGGCAACACCGTTAGCAACATCGGCACCATGATAAGCACATTAACAATGACGCAAATAGCCCACAGCGATGCATAGTAAGACAGTTTGGTATTAATCGGCACAGACCCCAATGAAATCAGCAATAAGCCGATCGCGTCTGACACAACGCCCAATGATCCCGGCCGGAACAGGCTGTCAAAAGTTTGTCGTGCAGCCTTTTTACTATCTTTGACGACTTCCAGCTCACTGTAATATCGTTCCACCAGCTGAATACCGTGGGACATGGCCCGCGCTGCAATCAGGAAGGGGATCACCATGGTGAGCGGGTCGAGGTTATATCCCAATAGCCCCAGAATACCGATCCCCCATATGGAAGAAATCGCAATGCCCGTCAGGGGAATAACCACGCCGTAAAGCCGGCGGAAATACACCACCAGCAACCCGAGCATCACAAGAAGTGTAAACGCAAAAATCTGGAAAACCTGTTCCTTGTAGGTATAGATCCAGCCCACAAGCATCGGTTGCCCCGTCACATAGATACGCGTCCCTTCGCGGGCTTCTTCCGCGCGGAATTGTTGAATTTGACGGAATGTTTCTTCGTAATCCAGCTCCCCTTCGTTTAAGGTACCCTTAATCACGGCGGCCTTCATATCGGGGGAAACCTGCAAACCGTAAACCCGTGGATTTGCCCGCACATCATTGCGCATGGCCACCAATTCTTCCGGGTCCAACACCGCCTTTTTTGACGGATCGTAATAGGGCTCCGATACAATGGCCCCCATTTCCGATAACCAAACCTTACGTGTGGTCCGGTGGGTCAGTGACGTTACCAGGTTATGGTTGATCCCCGGCAGATTATCCACTTTCTGTGTTAGCCGGTGAATAGTCGCCAGAGTGTCATTATTAAAAATATCTCCTTCATCCACCTCTACACTGACGATGACAACATTAGCCCCGCCAAAAGTGTCACGAATGGAATTGTGGAGTTGAATATATGGATGCTCCTGCGGTAGCAGGTCGGCAAAATCGGAATACATCCGCACGCCGGGAATCTGCATCGCAAAGAAAATAGTAATCGCAAGAATAAGCCCTAAAAAGACTTTTGGATAAGCAAATAAGTGATCGTCTGCATCACGGAGGAAGTGGGTAAACCTTGACATGACCCCTGTCCTTTCCCTTTCTGCCAAAGGCGGCGATATCTGCGCACGCTTTGGAAATAAATTAATTCAGCTCAACGACGTGAAGGCTTCCACCACCACCCGCAACCAGCATTTTCCCATTAGGTAGGGCCGTAATACCCCGCAAGTATCCATAATGCTGGATATCGCCAAAATTTTGCCACTGCCCGCCATTCAGGCGCATTAACGTATTGTTGTTACCCACGGCAAAAACCTGGCCATGGATTTCTGCAACGTTGTAAATAGGCGCATTTGTGGACGTGTCCTGATATTGCCAGCTCTGGCCGCCATCAGAAGTATGTAATATTCTCCCCTGAAGGCCGACAACCCACCCTTCTTCGGGGGTACGGAAATAACCGGATTGAGAATAGAATTCATTGGGGACCGGCTCACGGGCTTCCCAGGTCTCACCACCATCGCTTGTGGCATAGACGAAACCAAACTCCCCCACTATGACCGCATTTTGCGCATCCAGAAACTGTATCCGGGTAAACATGGCATCATCCATCACCGACAAGTCCTGCCAGTTGGCACCATCATCATCCGTCATGGTAATAAGGGTAAAACTCCCCACCACCCAGACACGATTGGACGGGTCACAGGTCAGATCAAGGACTTCCTCTTCCGTGGCTATCGGCATAGCCGACCAATTCTGGGCGTTCTGATCGGAAAACCAGATGCGCCGAGCGACATCCAGCGCAACAAAACGCTGATCGGGACAGGCGGCCACATCAATAAACAGCGGATGCTTTGTCAGACTGCCATCCCCAACATAGCTGCGCTGCCATTGGCCACCATTATCTTCAGAAACAAGAATTGTGCCCCCTGCACCCACAACAACAGTATGGGTTAATGATTGGGCAACAGATTGAAATTGATCAAAACGTACGGTCGTGGCTTTCTTCTCCGCCTCAACCTTTTCCAGATCCAGCTTTGCTTCGCAGGCTGACAGCAATAATGCTGAACATACAGCCACGATATATAAGACGGACCTCCCCTTCAAAATTCTCTTAAACAACACTTCGCGCTCCCTTTGAACAACCTGGCGTTATTGATTAACGCTCTATATTGGTTGCTACATTAAAGTGTACCGATTAGTACACTTGATAATCAACGACATCATTCAAGAAAACTTCGTTTCCCGCCGGTAAACTTAAATATTCAGATACACCGATACATCATGGCTGTTGATTATCCTCCCAAACCCCACGACATTGGTGAACTCCCACCTATCACCAAAATCAAAGGGCAATAAATCCGCCAAAATCACAATTTATTTTTTATTTGTTTATTTTGACGTAAGCAGAACTGTGCAAGCCCTATGCCAGAGTGTAGAAAAGCCCCCAAATAATATCCCGCTCGTCTTAAGTCCGTCAGGAAAACTCTTAGCATTTCATGAGTATAATGAATTTTAACAAAAAACTAACCATAAACCGCAATGCATGCTATCTGCATATACACCAACACCCCAAAAGTTATCCATATGGTCATTTCTATTGTCATTTAGCCCGATCAATTGATGATATGGTGAAATACTATCTTTGTAGAAACGACAACCTATATTAAACTATTCAGTACGGATGATCGTAGAATCATCATTCAAGCGTAATTGTGATGACAATAAAGTGAGCCTATAGCCGAGAACATTATGGTAAAAACGCCCTTCTCACGTGATGAAGATACCGTCAATCTGTTGCCGGAATTACCGGACTTTTCTGACCTCTCTTCACAGTTAAAGTTTTCACCGAAAACCGGGCGCATCTGGCTAGATGAGCAACGGATGATGCTCCTGCATGGCGGGTCACTGGGGGCATTACGCAATGAATTGATCGAAACTTTGGGCGTGGATATGGCACGGGCACTGTTGACCCGTATGGGCTACACTTCCGGAGCTTTTGATGCAGAATTGGCAGCAAAAATTCGTCCCATCAAAGATTTCTTTGATGTTTTTGCCGTAGGTCCGCAACTTCATTCCCTGGAAGGTGTCGCCTCAGTAGAGCCCGTCCGCCTGGAAGCCGATGTCGCGAAAGGGGCATATTACGGGGAATTTATCTGGCACGACTCCATTGAAGATGAAATCCATATTAATAAGTACGGACTAGGTGCCGATCCGGTCTGCTGGATGCAGATCGGTTATGCCTGTGGTTATACATCCGTCTTTATGGGGCGGCCAATTTTCTATCGCGAGGTCGAATGTCGCGCAACGGGTCATTCTGCCTGTCGTATTATTGGCAAACCCCAAGAAGAATGGGGAAGCGAGATTGAAGAAGAACTCGCTTACCTGCCACCGCAATCCTTTACGCAAGCCACAGGCAAAGCCCAAACCCCCATTAAAAAGCCGGCACCAGTACCCACAGACTTCACCAGCACTGATACCCCTCCCCATACGCCAGCAAGAATCCGTACCGATATGGTAGGGGCGTCAACGGCCTTCAATATTGCCTGCCATATGCTCGATAAGGTTTCCCTCACCGATGCAACTGTCTTATTTCAGGGGGAATCCGGCGTTGGTAAAGAAATGTTCGCCCGCACTTTACACCAAATTGGCAAACGGGCAGACAATCCCTTTATTGCCGTCAATTGTGCGGCACTACCGGAGAACCTTGTCGAAGCTGAACTTTTCGGTGTTTAAAAAGGAGCCTTTACCGGGGCCGTGGAAACCCGGCCCGGCCGTTTTGAGCGCGCCGATACAGGCACCATCTTTCTTGATGAAGTCGCGACCTTATCTCTATCCGCACAAGGAAAACTGCTCCGGGTCCTGCAGGAACAGGAACTGGAACGGGTCGGCGGAAAAAAACTGCATCATATAGATGTCCGCGTGATCGCCGCCACAAACGAAGATCTGCGCACCGCCGTCGATAAAGGCGCGTTCCGGGAAGATTTATATTTTCGCCTGAATGTCTTCCCTACTCATATTCCACCTTTGCGGGAACGTAGCGCGGATATTCCTTTATTGATGAATCATTTTCTCAATAAGTTCCGTAGCCGTTATGAGAAAGACATTACTGGCTTTACCAGCCGCGCCATTGATGGCTTTATTCAATATCATTGGCCCGGCAATATCCGTGAATTAGAAAACCTTGTTGAACGCGGCGTCATCCTCGCCCCTGATGGTGGGGCCATTGACCTGTCCCATTTGTTCACCTTTGGTGAAACAGTACAAAGCCCCATACTGGGGATAGGTAAAGACGGCATGCTGGATACATCAACATCGACATCCGATGATCGCCACCATCACAGTGCCGACAGCGCGGAAAATATGATAGATCGCCTGTTGCATGACAATATCTCTTTAGAGAAACTAGAACATGACCTACTGACAAAGGCCGTAGAAAAAGCCGACGGAAACCTATCCGCCGCGGCCCGTCATTTAGGCATCACCCGGCCACAACTGGCCTATCGCTTAAAGAAAATATCACCATAACCAATATTCCCACTGCAGAAGAAACCACAATGATGCATAAAAATCATTGCAGTTTATCTATTAAGTGATTAATGTCCGATTCGATGGTGTCCGATAATAAGGACAAAAGGGAATACAGTACCGCCGGCCGGAAGTGATCGGCGCATTCTGTAGCTGCCCCCGCAACTGTAAACGGCGAGCAACCATTCATATCCACTGGGGTAACCTGGGAAGGGAATGGACGCGACGACCCGCAAGCCAGGAAACCTGCCATCGCTGTCGTCCTTCCATGGACCGGGGTTGGTCTATGGTGCGGTTTCTCCGATGTGACGGCGTTATCTGTCCGGATAATGGTCTGTCATGTGGATACCTTTTCGTTCCCTTGCATACCGTTTTCCAGACAAACATAAAAAATAATATGGAGAAATAAGGGTATGTCGATCACATATTCATCTACATCACGCTTTGCACTGGCCTTGGCCACCGCAGCAATACTTTGTACCACGACGGCCAACGCTGTTGACCGTCCCGTCAACGACGAAACAATTGTGACATCCACCAAAACCAATCGCCCCCTTTACAAAGTAGGTAATACGGTTTCCGTATTAACCGCAGACGATCTGGAAAAACGTCAGGCACGTTCCGCCATTGATATTTTGCGTGAATTGCCCGGCGTAACGGTCGGACGTAACGGCGCATTCGGGGCGGTTTCTACCGTACGTTTACGCGGGGCCAACAGCCGCGATACCATGGTGATTATTGACGGTGTTGTCGTCTCGGACCCCAGTTCCACGCAAACAGCTTATGATTTCGGGCATTTACGCACGTCCGATATTAAAAGCATCGAGGTCTTGCGTGGTTCACAAAGCACGCTTTATGGTTCCGAAGCCATCGGCGGGGTCATTAATATCACGACGAAGTCCGGCACAGAAGAGCTGAGCAATACGGCATCTGTGGAATATGGCAGCTACCAAAGCCTGCAAGCCACATATGGACTGCGCGGCGCATTAGCCCAAAAAGTCAATTTTGCCGTTAACGCAGAATATTATGACACTGATGGTTTTTCATCACGGGACACCAACACCGAAGATGACGGTTATGAAAACATCACCCTTTCCGGAAAAGTAGATCTGCAGGCCACAGACCATTTGGCCTTCGGGTTTAATCTTCGTCATATTGACACCGATGCAGAATATGACAACTGCAGCTGGCCCTCTACAAATGACTGCGACAGCAAATATAAACAAACCACGGGCCGTGCCGATGCGGACCTGACTTTATTTGATGGTAGCTTCTCGCAAAATATTGGCCTGGCCTTTTCCGATACGGACCGTGACTATTATGCCAATGGTGCTTTTGATTTTGCCTCACAAGGCTCACGGGTCACCCTGGCCTATCAGGGGACAATCCGCTTTAATGAGGCCAATACATTGGTATTCGGGTATGAGCATGAAGAAGAAGAATTTTCAGGCACCTGGAACCCTAGCGAGGATGTGAATACAGACAGCCTGTTCGGTCTTTATGAAATCGACGTGTTAAACAGCCTGTTTTTAACAGCTGGCCTGCGATTAGACGACCATCAGAACTTCGGTTCCTTCGAAACCTTCAAATTCTCTGCTGCCTATCAGGTTCCGAATACGATGACCCGCCTGAAAGCCAGCTATGACGAAGGCTTCCGCGCACCATCACTTTATGAATTGTTCTCTTTCTATGGCGACCCGATGTTGCAACCGGAAGAAAGCAAAAGTTATGACCTGGGCGTTGAACAAGACCTGTTGGGGGGCGACCTGTCTTTAGGGCTGACATATTTCTATTTGAAAACCACAAACTTGATTGATTTTGACTTCTTGCTTGGCGGTTACATACAAATTCCGGGTAAGACCACATCCGAAGGGGTGGAAAGCAGTGTGACCTATAATGGCATCGAAAATCTGACTTTATCCGCCAATTACACCTATAATAAAACCAACGATGTGAATGGTGACCCATTAGTGAGACGGCCAAAGCATGAAGCCAACCTGAACGCCAATCTTGTCTTTCTGGATGGCCAGGCAAATGTGAACGCCAACATTCACTTTGCAGATGGGGCTGTCGATAACTTTAATGTTGATCTGGACAGCTATGTACTGGTTGATATAGCCGCATCCTTGGCGGTCACAGAAAATGTCGAAATTTATGGCCGCGTTGAAAACCTGCTGGATGAAAACTATCAGGTCGTCAATGGCTTTAATACCCCGGGGCTATCTGCTTATGCGGGGGCGCGCTTAACGTTCTAATACCTCTCTCTCATTACGGTATACACGTGACGACATTAAAAAGGCAGGGGATATTCCCTGCCTTTTCTTTTTTGCTTCAATAATAATGCCCATCCCCGGACGACCGCACGGCTAATCTGTTTCCCTGTTCAACCTAATGACAGGCAATATCAATCCCGCGTTTTTCCAAATATCGCTGATGATAGTCTTCAGCTCGCCAGAACGTTTGTGCCGGGCTGATTTCTGTCACGATCGCAGACAAAAAACGTCCTGATGTGTTTGCCGCGGCTTTGGCCCGTTCCGCGGCCTGTTGCTGTGTCACAGAATGATAGAAAATCACCGAACGATATTGTGTGCCCACATCCGGGCCCTGGCGATTTAATGTTGTCGGGTCATGGATCGACCAAAAAACCTCTAATAATTCATCATAACTGACAATTTGCGGATCAAAATCTATTTCCACCACTTCGGCATGGCCGGTCTGGCCCGTACACACCTGTTGATAGGTAACATGGTCCACATGCCCGCCTTCGTACCCAACCGCCACATCAATAACGCCCTTGATCCGGCGAAATTGTAATTCCACGCCCCAAAAACACCCGGCACCAAAAGTTGCTTTTTCAATTGTGGCCATCTGTTGTCCTTCATCATGTTGTCATCAGCAGGGAACAGTTACGCTAAGCTTTTCTCACGTCTATGGGGCCGGGTTAGGGTTTTCCATATGAATAGCTTTCACCCCGTCTTCCATTTCCTGCGTCCATTCCAGCTCAATAGCGGCAATATTCTCCGCCAGTTGATCCAATGTCGTCGCACCAATAATCGTGGACGTTGTAAAGTCACGGCTATCACAGAATTTTAACGCCATCGCCGTCAAACTCACGCCCAGACGTTCTGCCAGTTGGGCGTATTTTTCCACAGCCGGCACAACACCCGGGCGGCGATAACGGGAATTAAAATTCGGGAATGTGGCAAAACGGCTGTTATCCGGTAGCGCACCATGACGATACTTCCCGGTCAAATATCCCATTGCCAAAGGTGAATAAGCCAGCAGCCCTGCATTTTCCCGTAATGAGACTTCTGATAGCCCCTGTTCGTAAGTCCTGTTTAACAGGTGGAAAGAATTCTGGACGGATTGCACCCGTGGCAATCCTAATTCACGTGACTTCTGCAGGCAGGTCATCAACCCCCAGGGCGTTTCATTGGAGAGGCCGATATGACGAATTTTTCCGTCTTTCACCAAATCGGCCAATACAGATAATGTTTCTTGCAACGATGTTTCATCTTCAGCAATCTGATGAACATATTCCGGGCCGGTCCCGAAGATCGGCAACAAACGATCTGGCCAATGCAATTGATATAAATCCACATAATCGGTTTGCAGCCGTTTCAGGCTTCTTTCCAACGCAAAGGTAATATGCGCCCGGTTCAGGCATGGCCCCTCATCCCCCGGGCGATATCCCGCCCGGTCTGAACGGCCCATAACCTTTGTTGCCAGTACGATTTTATCGCGGCTCCCTCGTGCTGTCAGCCAGTTACCGATATAATCTTCTGTGCGGCCCTGTGTTTCTGGCCGCGGAGGCACCGGGTAGAGTTCCGCAGCATCAAAGAAATTCACCCCGGCCGCGACAGCCGCATCCATCTGTGCAAATGCCTCATCCTGGCTGTTCTGTTCACCCCAGGTCATCGTGCCTAAACAAATTTGCGACACCTTCAGACCACTGGTGCCTAACGGACGATATTCCATAATTACTAACCCCTCACCGCATGTATTTTCAGTGCTGTTCTTCACACTGTTATGGCGTATCCTAACCATCCCGCACAAAAAAGGAAAGAAAACCGCTGATATCATGATAAAAGCTGTTGTTATCACTTCTCTATCATGTCTAAGGACACCGTAATTTCCCATGCCTCTTGACCGTACTGGCCATTATGACACACCGGATATTCTGTCCCTGCAGCGGGATCTGGACTGGATTCAACAAAGCCCTTTTTTATATCAGTCTGCGACAGTTAACCCCGCCCCCGCAACGCGGCTTTCCCGCCTCGGCGCAGTTTGCGCCAACAATCCCGCCCCGTTGCAGAATTTATTATCCGATGCCCTGAAACGTCCCCGTTTGGGATATTACTACGAACAATTGCTGGGCTTTCTGCTGACATCCGCCCCGGAAATTGACAGCGTGTTGCAAAATATACCTGTGCAAGGGGAGGCGCGGACCTTGGGCGAGTTTGATATTTTATTACGGTCTGCAACATCCTTACAATGTCAGCATTGGGAAGTCGCCATTAAATATTATTTAGGCATACCTCCATGCGATCATGAATATCACTGGGTGGGTCCCGGATTGCGCGACCGTCTGGATATTAAACTGGACCGCTTACGCCATCACCAAATGCGTCTTGCCCAAACCGAAGAAGGAAAACGCGTTCTGATTGATTGCGGTTTCTGGCCTATATCCTCTGCCGTACTGGTGAAAGGCTATCTTTTCCATCCGCTGCCCCAATGGTATGACAACAAAACAATCACAGCTGGCACTATTAATCCTGCTCATTTGAAAGGCTGGTGGGCGACCATAACGCAATGGCAGGATCATTTTTTGCATTCTACGTCTGCGCAAGATGGCATACGGTGGGTCGTCCTGCATAAACCTTGTTGGTTAGCCCCTGCACATCAATCTGAAGCGTATTGCCTGTCCGCAGAACGGCTGTATAAGGAAATTGCCGCTGCGGCGGAAAAACAACCCGTCATGGTTGCCGCCTTACAGCCTGCAAAGAATGCGCACATGACCGAAATACACCGTGGTTTTATTGTCCCGGACCTATGGCCAACGCAGGCCAAACAGATTGCCAACCCGGCCCCGCTTAACGCATAGTCTATGATGTCATTGGTATAAAGGCTGGTAACAGACCGCTGCGCCGCATAATGACAACCGACAGCACCCCTAGCGTCAAAATCCAGAACAACAGGTATAGCCCCATGGCTTTCCGGGCTTTCTGTTTGTCATACCATTCCAAAGGCTGCACACCTTTGAGCAAGAACGTCACTTTTGCCGCCAAATTAACGCAAACAACGTTCACCGCCAGTAATAATCCCGCCCCTTCAGCCAAAGGATAATTTCCCGCCCCGAGAAAAATACCCAATGTGGTTGCCGGCGGCAACAATGCCACCGCCACCATCACCCCGACAAGAACGCTGGACGTGCCGGACGCCAATGACAAAACCGCCGCCGCCCCGGATACCAGGGCCAGCGCAATCCCATCAAAGCCTACATCCGTACGACTGATAAGTTCTGGACTATCTAGGGGCCCGACCCAAAACGCCCCGATACCAAAGGACAGCAGCAAACTGAGGCCCACCCCTAATAAATTTGTTTTCACCGCCCGCATCATTAACCCCACATCCCCAAGTGCCGTTGCCAATGCCAAGGCAATATTAGGCCCTAATAGCGGGGCAATCACCATCGCCCCGATCACAACTGCAATATTATCTTCGATCAGGCCGATGCTGGCGACAATAGTCGAAAAAATCACTAATAAAAAAAACGTGCGGGTAATGGTTGCCCCTTGCACCACGTCTTCCAGCAATTCATCCCGGCTTAACCCTTCAAAGATACCCTTCGGTTTAACCTGTCGTCCTTCATGATCGCTGACTTCCAGGTCTTTTTTCTTCAGATCCGGCGGTTTGGGGATCACCGCTTCTACAGGGAGCACCACCAACCGCCGCATTTGTGCGGCGGAATAGATTGTCTGCAATTTATCCGTTACGGACTGGACATGCTTGGTGCGGACCAACAAAGACCAGTCCCGGTTATCATCACCCACGGGCCAATAATCTATCACCCGTTGCATACGGGCAAATCGCAGCGCATTTCGGGAAGCGGTCCGTGATAAATGAATCTGGATAACACGGTGAGTCATTTTAAATATCAGCCCATTATTACGTTCTGCAATATCGTAATCCTATGGTTCATGGTATAGAATATCAACCAGGATCAATGGACTTCTGACCAACTTGGTATAGACATGACATCTCATAAAACAAAAACAGACCAGGAATGGCGCGCCGAGCTTTCCCCGGAAGAATACAGAATTACACGCGAAGCGGGCACAGAGCGTGCCTTCACCGGCCGCTATTGGGACCATAAAGACGTTGGGCAATATTGCTGTGTCTGTTGCGGGACACCGTTATTTTCATCAGACACAAAATACGATTCCGGATCGGGTTGGCCCAGCTATTGGTCACCGATTTCGCCGGACGTCCTCACAGTAAATCGTGATACCTCCCACGGCATGATCCGTGAAGAAGTTGTCTGCCGCCAATGCGACGCGCATTTAGGCCATGTTTTTCCCGATGGGCCGGATCCCACCGGTTTGCGTTATTGTATTAACTCTGCCTCATTGTCCTTTAAGGCCGAAACGGACGATTAACGGCAAGCCACAACCATAGCATTGGGATCATTCTATGGCCCATCATGATAAAAAGCGGTCCGTTGTGCCGCTTTCATTGTTATGACTGACAAAGTGACGCTTAGGTCACCTGCCGCTGGCATCACAATAATTGGGGCGGCGGCGCAATACCATTGCGATCATCACACCACAGCCGACCAAACCCAAAGTGGCCGGGGCATCCACCCGTGACCCAATCCCCGCCGTCATATTGGCAACCCCTTCGATGACATCATTACCGCAGCTCATGGTCCAGTGCAGGGCAATCTGCGTTCCCGATCGCAACAAATCCGTCCCGGCAATATCAAACACAAAACTGAGGTAATCGTCTTTTTCCACAGACCATTGGCCCGTGCCCAACGCGGTCGTCACGCCATGCCGTCCCTCTTCCTTTACAGAAACGATATGATTCCGCCGATCCGTTGAATAATTAAATTGCTTTTTGTATGCGTTACCATTGCCCTGGCGGTCGTGCAAATCATAAACAGTGCCCTGACCGCCCTGATTATTTCTCTTATTATCCAGGACAAAGGCATATTCCCAAACCGTTGATGTTTTTTTCGCATCATCACCAGAATACGGGGCCGCACCATAGGGGGACCACTGATGTCCCAACAACAAATCCCCATAGGTAATCCCGTGCTGCCCGGAATATCCCGCAAAGTTCGTATAAACATCAACGCTTAATAACGTACCTGATAAACGCACATCCATTTTCTGTACGTCATATCGGCTTCCCCCCAGAACATCGGCGGATGCCCCCCGGCCGATATATTGATCCCAGATCACGTCACCGGCCCGCGCCGGGGCCAGCCCAATACAAAGCAGGGCACACAAAAGAAAGGAAATACGCAGATAATATCGGTGCATTTTATAACCTTAAAACGTTATGGGGCGCGGTAGGCCCGCCCATAAATCCAGATTTATTCTGCACCAACCCTAGCCAATACCTCTTAAAAAAACTGAAACAGAGATGGTTAATAATATACAAACATCGGCGCGGCCTTTCTCCCGACAATCACGTAAAAAGGCGGCCATAATGGCCGCCTTTACGTGTGCCCTCAGTAGAAGGCGAATGTCTGTATGTCGCGGGTTATGCGACCTTCTTCCGGCGGCGCATCGCTCCCAGACCTGTCAAACCAACAAGCGTTAGGGCTGCTACCGCTGGCTCTGATACTGAACTGCCGAAATGCGCCACACCTTCGATAATATCGTTGGCACATGTCATTTGCCAACGAAACGCAATCTGGCTGGCGGTGGCCAAGGACGTCCCGCTCACATCAAAGACCATTTTCAGATAATCGTCTGATGTATTCGCCTGTACCTGATGGGTTTTATTCGCATTAAGCACCGTACCGCTGCGCACCATAATGATTTGCTTACCACTGCGTGCACTGCCAAAACTAAAGCTGCTGCTACTATCCGGGTTGGTCACCTGCACCAGTCGGGCACTGCTATTATCGGTGAAAGACCCGCGGTCATTGCGCGCCCCATTCAGGTCATAGGCGTATTCCCATGTCGTAGAACTTGACTTGTAGAAATGGTCATATTTATAGGGCGCCGAACCATAAGGCGTCCATGCCGCGCTATCACCGCTGGACTTCACGCTCATGAACAAATCGCCGTAATCATGATAATTCCCGGTGCTACGGTTATTATGATCGACAAAATTTGTATAAATCTTCACCGTCATCAATGACCCTGTGCGGTTCACGGTCATATTGTGAATATTGTAATTACTACCGCCGATAGAATCCCGCGGGTTGGAACCGTCCCAACCGCCAATATAATTATCAGCAATATTCACTGTACCTGCTTGCGCGGATCCGGTCGCCAACCCCATGGCCACAACACCCAGTCCCAATACTTTTTTCCAACAATGCATCGCACTTCGCCTCTGTAAATTTTTTAATTTTCATCAGCATTTAGTCTCAAAATCTGAAGCATGGACCTCTGCTGATCAGCGGCACGAACCGCTATAAATACACAGCCTCTGGTTTAGCAATTCATATGCCAATCTTATTTATTGTTTTTTATCAATGCGTTGCCATATTTTACATTTACGCGCACATCCTAAATGTAAAGAGTCCTGACTCAATGTCCCCATCCATCACCCGCATTGTCCCAAATCGGGACAGCTTTAACCGCCACAACCTCATTAGAAAAATCGTAACCACTTTGTGATAAGGCTATGGGCTGAAGAAAAATAGCCCGGCAAGAGACAGTAACAACTGTGAAAGGGCGCATATTCAAAGCCACAAATTTACGGCCAGACAACGAGATAATAAAGACAAAGGGTCACATCAGCATGATACACTTTATTTCCCCTTCAACCTGGCGTCAGGGAATGGGGTTTTCCTGTCTGGCCAGTCTATTTGCCCTGCTGTTTATGACCCACGTCATTATCTCTCCCGCACAGGCGGCAATTGGTGACGGGGCCGCCAACAGCATCTATGAAGATGCGCTAAAGCGTTATCACAACGGGGATGTTGATGATGCCATTATTTTCTTAAAAAATGCGCTGAAGGAAAATAGTCAGCATTTGCCATCGCGTATTCTTATGGCGGAAATCCTGATTGCCAAAGGTGATGGGGCTGCGGCTGAAATTGAGCTGAATTTCGTGCAAAAACGCGGTGCGGACCTAGACCGTCTGGTCGTTTTATTTGGTCACAGCTACCTGTTACAACAAAAATACGATGAACTATTGGAAAAAGTCCGCCCCGGCACCCGCAGCCGCAGTGTCGAAGCGGAAATTGCCTTATTGCGGGGACAATCCTATCTGGCCAAAAAGAGTATGGCCAATGCCGACAGCAGTTTCCGTGATGCCCTGCTGCAACAGCCCGGCATGGAAAAAGCATTATTGGGTCGCGCACAGGTCGCCGCTGCCCGCAAAGAATTTACACAGGCCATGGCCCATGTAGATGAGGCCCTACAGAGTTTCAGCCCCAGCCCCAGTGCCTGGATTATGAAAGCAAAACTGCTTAAGATCCAAGGATACAGCCAAGAGGCTATTGCCAGCATTAATGAAGCATTACGCCTGAATGATCGTCATGTATTGGCGTTGCTGACACGGGCCGGACTTTATATTGACGAAAAACGTCTGGATGAGGCCGAAGCGGATCTGGATGGAATTCTCGCCCAAATTCCCAATGAACCGCAGGCCAAATACCTCAAAGCCATTATCCATGCCGCGCGTGGGGATGCGGGCCAATCCGCAGAAAAAATAAACGAAATTATTGCGACATTGCGGTCCATTCCGCCAGAGGTGATGAAAACAACACCCACCTATTTCTATCTGGCCGGGCTGGTCAATTACCAATTCGGGCATTTGGATGAAGCCCGTGGATATCTGAATAATTACCTGCGTATTCAAAAAAACGATTTAACCGCGATGCGGCTATTGGGGGCACTGGAATTACAGGCCGGCGACCCAGTGACGGCAAATTTAATCCTGACAAATGCTCACCGGCTGCAACCAGATAATCCCACTATTATGACGTTACTGGGATTTACCTATCTTGATATCGGCAGCATCCATAAAGCCAACCGTTATTTTGAACGGGTCGTCAATTTGCTCCCAGACAACAGTCAGGGGCTGGCCAATCTGGCAAGGGGCAAAATGGCCGCGGGCTCCATTGAAGATGCCATCGCCAATCTGATCCGCGCGGAAAAACATGATTTTGATGACCTTGATATCAAGGTTCTGCTGTCCCAGGCATACCAGCGGGCCGGGGCCCCGGATAAGGCCGTGGCGATTTTACAGAAATTAATCCGGGATGTGCCGGGCGATGCCCGCCTGCATCAATTACTGGCCACGGCACACGGCCTGAACGGTCAACATGGCCTGGCCCGCACCCATTACCAGAAATCATTAGACTATGACAAAGATAACCTGGAGGCCATAACCCACCTTTCCCGCATGGACGTCATTGAGGAAAAGTGGGGTACGGCCCTGGACCGGTTACAAAAGGCGTTAACAGAACACCCCAATCAACCCCGCCTCATGCTGGAAATCGGTGATATTTATCTACTGCAGCAAGATCGCATCAATGCCCGCTTCTGGTATCAGAAAGCCTATAGCCTTGACAGTAACTCTTTTGATGCCCTGACCAAACAAATCGACCTTTATGTTCAGGAAGGTGTATTAGATAAGGCTATTCACCTCGCCAGTGAGTTTTCAACACGCGCCCCGGAGGACGACAGCGTCCATACCCTGATCGGCCAATTGTATCTACAAGATAACAATCCCAGCAAAGCCATAGAAGCTTTCAAACTGGCGGCGAAATATGCCGTCAATCGCGGACAGGCTTTATTGACCCTCGCCGATGCGCGCCTGCTGATTAATGACCGCGCAGGGGCCGCAGCGGATCTACGAAAAGCCATTGCCTGGGATAATAGTCTGACGGACGCCTATGTCATGCTTATAAAAATGGCGATTGCGGGGCGCGAAGAACGCGAAGGCCTCCAGCTTTTAAAAGAACTGAGATCCCTCCTTCCCGATAACCCCGCCAGCGACTTGCTCGCCGGGGAGCTATATATGGCCGTGCAAAATTACCCGAAAGCCGAAGTAGCCTATCATCAGGCCCGCCAAATACAGGATCATCCTTTAGCGGCGCTTGGCCTATATCAGGTTTATCGCCAGACAAACCGTTCTGATATGGCGCGGCAATTATTGGAAAACTGGCATCATAAACACCCCAACGACCTCTTGGTGGCGCTGACGTTGGGCCATGATTATAAAATAACTGGCGAAATTACAAAAGCCGCCCAATTCCACAACCGTCTGGAAACGCTTTTCTCCGATCATCCATTGGTTCTCAATAATGCCGCCAACATCTATTTCGAAAATGGTCAACAGGACCATGCCGTTAAAATTGCCGAAAAGGCTTTAAGCCTTTCACCGGACAATGTCGAAATTATGGATACGCTAGGCTGGATTTTAAGCCGCACCGGTAAACCCGAAGCCGCCCTGCCTTATTTCCGTAAGGCATTGGTCAGGGATTTCCAAAAGCCGGCCATTCACTACCATTTGGCTTTAACGTTATATGCTTTGGACCGAAAACGCGAAGCTATTGCCTCTCTGCGTCAGGCCCTGGGAATGCCCGAAGCGTTTGTTGAAAAAGAAACAGCCGGTGAATTGTTAAGGAAATGGCAGGAAGAATAACCTTCCTGCCATCATTTAAGAGGTTACTGCCCGGCCCGCTGTCGCAATTCAGATGACCGCCTTACCAATAGCCAGAAATCTTATCTCCCCGGGAGGCTCTCATAAAAAATCACATCCCGGCTTGGCGCAATTGGCCTAACATTTTATCTGACACCACGGCCCGTTGTTGACGTGCCAAACGCGATGCCGTGCCGAAAACCGGCGTGCCAATATGAGACATCGTTGCAGAATCTGTCACATTATTTGACAATTTTACCCGTTCTTCGCGGCCACCCGACAAGCGCCCCATACATATCGAAATTGAAAAACCCAATAAAATACTGATACTTAACCAGATCATCATGACAATCAAAGCGGTCTGCATTTTGTGTCTCCTTCGTCCATTTGCCTCATATAGACGCAAAGGACATGCCATTTTTCAATACTACCGGGAAAGGCCATAAAAAAAGAGGGCACAGCCCCCTTTTCAATCACAACACTAGAAACCATCGACATCTTTTATTCAAAAGCTTCTTCCCATGTTCCTTTGGTAGAGGCCTTGGAATATTCTGTTGACCGGTTTTCGAAGAAATTCGTGTGTTCAATACCGTTCAAAATTTCATCCATCCATGGCAAAGGGTTGTTACCGACAAAATAAACAGGTGCCAGGCCCAACTGCGTCAAGCGACGATCCGCAATATAGCGGATATAATTTTTGACTTCCTGAGGTGTCAGCCCTTCTACTTCGCCTAGCTCGAACGCCAGATCAATAAAGGCATCTTCGTGCTCAACAATGGTTTTACAGGCGTTTGTCAGATCTTCTTGCAGTTCGTCCGTCCATATTTCCGGGTTTTCTTTCACGAATGTATGAAACAACTGCACAATAGAATTGGTATGTAACGTTTCATCGCGCACAGACCAGGTGACAATCTGCCCCATGCCCTTCATTTTATTGAAACGCGGAAAATTCATTAAAATCGCGAAAGACGCAAAAAGCTGCAGTCCTTCGGTGAACCCGCCAAAAACAGCCAATGTTTTCGCAATATCTTCCTTTGTCTCCACGCCCCAAACCTGCATGAAGTCATACTTATCTTTCATTTGTTGATATTTCAAAAAGGCTTCATATTCACTTTCAGGAATGCCGATGGTATCCAGCAAATGGGAATACGCCGCCACATGCACCGTTTCCATATTGGAAAAAGCCGCCAGCATCATCTGGACTTCGGTCGGTTTGAACACCCGGGTATAATGACGCATATAGCAGTTATTCACTTCCACATCCGCCTGTGTGAAAAAGCGGAAAATCTGCATCAGCAGATTACGCTCGCTTTCTGACAATTTCAGGTTCCAGTCCTTCACATCGTCTGCCATTGGCACTTCTTCAGGAAGCCAATGTAACCGTTGCTGTGTCAGCCAGGCATCATAAGCCCATGGATACTGAAACGGTTTATAGACAATTCGTTCTTCAAGCAAAGACATGGAAATTCCTCACGCCGGTTAAATCACTTCTATATCAGAAAACTACGCCTTCTGGCTGTTGCAACGCACAGCTATTGGCAAGACAGGCACTCTTCGTAATTAGCCACTTCCTGTACTTTGACCAATTCATCTTCCTGTGCTTTACGTTTTGACGCTGTCGTAGAGGCTTCGGAACTTTCAGCACGCTGAATAGACAGTGACCGGCAGTAATACAGGCTCTTCAGGCCCTTCTTCCATGCCTGGAAATGCACTTGGTGCAGGTCGCGCTTATGCACATCTGCGGGCAGGAAAACATTAATCGACTGCGCTTGGTCCACAAAAGGCGCCCGGTCGGCACCATGTTCGACAACCCAGCGCTGATCTAATTCAAATGCGGTCTTAAACACATCTTTTTCATCATCACTCAGGAATTCCAGATGTTGCACAGAGCCCCCGTTCACGGTGATCGAAGACCATGTTTCCTGATCGTTGCGCCCTTTTTCATCTAACAAACGGGTCAAGGCCTTGTTACGAACATTAAAAGAACCGGACAATGTCTTTTGCGTAAAGCTATTGGCCGCAATGGGTTCCACCCCGGGGCTGGCCCCGCCACAAATGATGGAGATAGAAGCCGTAGGCGCAATTGCCGTTTTATTGGAAAAGCGTTCTTTAATCCCGTAATCCGCAGCATCCGGACAGGCCCCACGCTCTTCCGCCAATTCACGCGAAGCACTATTGACACCCTTGTGAATATGTTCAAAGACCTTCTTATTCCAAACCTTTGCCATCACGGATTCAAACGGGATCATGCGATCCTGTAAGAAAGAATGGAATCCCATCACCCCAAGGCCTACACTGCGCTCACGCATGGCGGAATATTTCGCCCGCGCCATGGTATCCGGGGCCCGGTCAATAAAGTCCTGTAATACATTATCCAGAAAACGCATCACATCCTTGATAAACTGGTCATTATCTTTCCAGCTGTCATATTCTTCCATATTCAGGGACGACAGGCAGCATACGGCCGTGCGGTTATTCCCCAAATGGTCAATACCCGTGGGCAATGTAATTTCACTACACAGGTTAGACGTCTTAACGCTCAGGCCTGCAAGCTTATGATGTTCCGGCAAGGCCCGGTTCACATGGTCACCATAAACGATATAAGGCTCACCTGTTTCCACCCGCGCGGTCAGAATACGTATCCATAAACTACGCGCCGAAACCCGTTTGATAACGGATTTATCATGGGGGCTGAGCAACGCCCATTCCTCGTCATTTTCCACCGCACGCATAAAGGCGTCAGAAACAAACAAGCCATGATGCAAATTCAACGCCTTACGGTTTGGGTCACCCCCGGTTGGACGACGAATTTCAATAAATTCTTCAACTTCGGGATGGTCAATGGGCAGGTAAACCGCCGCTGACCCGCGCCGCAGGGAACCTTGAGAAATTGCCAGGGTCTGGCTATCCATCACCCGAATGAACGGAACAATCCCTGATGTTTTACCATTGGATCCGACTTTTTCACCAATAGAGCGCAAATTCCCCCAATAACTGCCGATACCGCCGCCCTTGGACGCCAGCCAGACATTTTCATTCCATAGCTCTACAATCCCGTTCAGACTGTCATCCGCTTCATTCAGGAAACAGGAAATCGGCAAGCCACGTTTTGTCCCGCCATTGCTGAGCACTGGTGTCGCCGGCATAAACCATAATTGACTGATATAATCGTAAACACGCTGGGCATGTTCATCATCATCGCCGTAAAAACTGGCAACGCGTGCAAATAAGTCCTGATAACTTTCACCGGGTAATAAATAGCGATCCGATAATGTCGCCTTACCAAATTCCGTCAGGAGGTCATCGCGTTCCGGCTTTGTAATAACCTTTGCGCGACTTTTTAGCTGTACTGTCCGAACCGCTTCTTTTAACCCCGTCACCATTCTGCTCCGTTGCATATATTGTTTCAGCCCACATTGTTAAAAGGCCCCGCCACTCCCATAGCTTGTCCTCAAACGCCGAAACGACCCCTACCTAATTTTGTTCTCTTGCCTGACAGTATGAACGAAGAAATATTCGCAATTAACATTCTCTGATTTGCGACTCAATCACCGCAACCTAAGGAAAAAAGCCACTTCTACGCTATCTACCCCTAGTCCACACCCTAAGCACAAGATATGGTATTTGCGCCCTATGTTAATGTCAACAAGTTGTAGTCTATTCTTTTACATTGACATTGAAATTACAGGGAAATTACAGATTTTTTTCATTTTAAAGACGGCTTTTTGTTCGCCGTGTCGGGGCTATGGAAAAGGGATCTTCGGGCCAATGATGCTTTGGATACCGCCCTCTCATTTCCGCTCTGACGCCGGGATAACTGTTATGCCAGAAGCCTTTAAGGTCCTGAGTGATCTGCAAAGGTCGTCCTGCTGGTGAGAGCAAATGAATCACTAACGCTATTTTTCCGCCCACCACTGTCGGCGTTGTCTCTGCACCAAACATTTCCTGCAGCCTCACTTTTAGAACGGGTGGCGATTGCCCATAATCAATCGGCAGGCGTGATCCGCTGGGGACGGTAATATGTTCTGGTGCCAGAACGTCCAGCATTTGTTGTTGTTCCCACGTCAGTTGTTGACGCAATATATCTGTCAGTGACAACTTCTGTAATTGTTCCAGACGTGTCAAACCAGTGACATACGGCTCTAACCACTCTTCCAGCCCGTCATACAAGGTCGCTTCCCGTAGGTCCGGCCAATCATCGCTGTCATCACCATGCTGATATAAAAATTCTATACGTTGCTGAAAGGCCTTGGCCCTCTTGTCCCATGACAAACAGGCCAACCCCTCTGCCCGCACACCCTGCAGCAGTGCTTCTTGCGCGGCTTCGGCAGATGGCGTTGTGGCTTCTTCCCGCAGTCTGATCTGCCCTAACCGCTGCACATTCTGCGCTCTGACTGCTTTGCGGTCTTTGTCCCAGACGACCTCTTCCGTGTCCTCAATCAGGGTATCAAAATACGTTTCCAACGCCACACGGTCCAACGGTGCCGCCAGAAAGACACGACTATTGGCAGATGTTGCCAACGCACCCGGTCGCCCCCCTGCACTGCCTAAACGCGCTACTGCCAGATATTCACATGCGCTCAACGGGTCATCAGTTGGAAGTGCCGCACCTTGTCCGCCACTGGTTAAATAAACGCCATCCCGGCCAGACCGGCGTCGCGCCAACCGATCTGGATAAGCCCAGCCCACCAAAACACCTGGCAAAATTGATGGTGATATCTCCTCACCGTCCCCTTTGCGTCCCCCTTTATGTTCCGGATTTGCCTTATCAGTGGCCGGATATGCCGGTTCAGCACCCACCTCATGGCCCCGTGCTGAACTCTTGTCATGGCCCAATGTCACATCACCTTCCCGCAACATTGGCAACAGCATACGGTGCCAGCGCTTCGCTTGTTGCATCACCTGCTGCAGGGCCGGACGGTCAATATAGCGGGGTAACTTTTCCACCGTTCCGCCTCGCCATGACTGACAGACGATTTGAAAGCGTTCTGTGACATCTCTGCCCGCCGCGTCACCGCTTTCCCGCCGAACAATATCCCGTTCAGACAGCAATGCCGCCATGGCACAGCCTTCCAGCGCATATCCTGCCTGCCCGGCCTCCAAGATCATATGCGACAATCGCGGATGGACGCCGAAACGTGCCATCTGACGGCCATGTGTCGTTAAGTCCCCCACCTCTGATAAGGCCCCTAATTCGATCAATAGGTATCGCGCCTGCTCTACTTTACTCTTCTCCGGTGGGGTCAACCAACGTAACTGATCCACCTCTCTGACCCCCCAACACGCCATTTCTAGAACGATTGGCGCCAGATCCCCTTGCAGGATTTCCGGATTTGTCTGTGCCGACAGACCGTTATGCGAGGCCTCACTCCACAGGCGATAGCATGCCCCCGGTGCCAAACGTCCCGCCCGTCCTGCCCGCTGTTCCGCGGCCGCCTTTGTCACCTTCACCGTCTCCAGTCCCGACATACCCGTGCGGGGATCGAAAAATGATTGGCGCATCTGTCCCCCATCAACAACAACCGTGATTCCGTCGATCGTCAGACTTGTTTCAGCAATGGCTGTTGCCAACACGACCTTCCTTTTACCCGCTGGGGGCGGGGCAATCGCCTTATCCTGGGCCTCTAGCGATAATTGACCATATAACGGACAAACAAGGATATCCGCCACATGACGGCCTTGAACATCCTGAAAAGCACCTTCACCTTGAAGGGTCATCTCCTTCAGGGCGCGTTCCATCCGACGGATTTCCTGCTGTCCCGGCAAAAACACGAGGATATTGCCCTGGTGCATCACCAGGGCTTCTTTAATCACACTTAGCATATGCTGTTCGCGCTGGCGTTGCCCGCTATCCGGCCCGGAAGATCGCACGGAAGGTAGGGGGCGCCAGTATTGTGTAACCGGAAAACGACGGCCTTCACTGGTCACCACAGGCGCATCCCCTAAAAAGGCGGAGATTTCCCCCCCGTCCAAGGTGGCCGACATGATAATGAGACGTAAATCTTCCCGCAGGGCCGCCTGACTATCCAGACAAAGGGTCAAGGCTAAATCCGCCTCCAGTGAACGTTCATGAAATTCATCAAAAATCACCGCCGCAATGCCGGGCAGCTCAGGATCCTGCTGCAACATTCGTATCAGGATGGCTTCGGTAATGACTTCAATGCGTGTTGTCGGCCCCACTTTATGATCTAGGCGCACTCTGTAGCCAACCGTCTGACCGACCTTTTCGCCCAACCCGCGCGCCATATAAGAAGCCGCCGCCCGCGCCGCCAGACGTCGTGGTTCCAACATCAATATCTTGCCCGCCGCCCATGGCTCTTTATATAACGCCAAAGGGACGCGGGTTGTCTTACCAGCCCCGGGCGGGGCCTGAAGGACGACGTTCATATGATGCGTACATGCCACCTTCAGGTCGGCCAGAACAGCCTCTATCGGCAAAGAAGATTCCATGATATCAGCCTATCAGCAAGTCCAATAAAAGCAAAACCGCCGCTTCCCTTATAAAAAAACAACATATCAGCGCACCATATCTTACGAATCATAGGTAAGTAATGGTGACGTTTCTATGACTTTTGCCGAAACTGCATAAAAATCAATTCCTTAAAAAGAATCTACTGCATTGATAGACCGGAAATATGCGTCTCTCACCCCCCTTTATGGACCTACAACACGCCAGAACGCGGCTATTCTTAATATTGGAGTCTCATGGGAAAAGTGAGGAATTCAGCCCTTTTGTATCATTTTACCGTGGTTTTGCACAAACATCCCCTTGCCTTCAGCGTATGTTATATACTAGGTATGTTGCCATATTAAGGGTTTGACTACGGATCGTCGCACATCACAATATGCGTCCGTAGACACCATAAAAGCTGGAAGCCATCGTCGCACTTACAAGAGGGGTATAGTGCAACGGTACTTTTTGCCCGTTGTAAGGTCGATGGCAAACAGAAAACATCACGGCAACTTTGGGATCAATCTCCCGGAGTCATTCCATGTTTATGGGACTGCCGTATTAATCTGGAGACGGTTAGAGTATGAATCAGCACGTGCCTTTAAACCATAAGGGTCTTCCTTCCGAACAGGGGGCATATAACCCGGATAACGAGCATGATTCCTGCGGCATTGGTATGGCCGTAAATATCAAAGGAAAAAAGAGCCACAGCATCATTGAACGTGGCCTGAAAATTCTTGAAAATCTGGAACATCGCGGCGCGGTGGGCGCAGACCCCAAAGCCGGCGATGGCGCGGGTATTCTAATTCAGATGCCTGACGATTTTATGCGCCAGAAAGCCGCAGAATGCAGCATTACCCTTCCAGACGCCGGTCATTATGGCGTTGGCATGCTGTTCCTGCCACGGGACGCTGACCTGCGCGTCAAAATCGAAGCGAAGCTCGTTGAATTGACAGTCGAAGAAGGCCAGGATTTCCTTGGCTGGCGCGATGTGCCTACAGATAATAGCGATCTGGGTCATAGTGTTCTGCCCACAGAACCTATCATACGTCAGGCTTTTGTCGGTCGTGGTGAAACAACCCCGGCCGAAGCATTTGAATTAAAACTGCTGGTGATCCGTAAGCAATTATCCGCTTTTGCTACCAGCTTAGGCGAAGAAAGCAGAGATTATTATTTCAGCTCTTTTTCAAGCAAGACCGTTCTGTATAAAGGCATGTTGCTGGCCGACCAGGTCGGGACATATTACGCTGACCTGAAGGACGAAAGCATGGTTTCGGCCATCGCCCTGGTTCACCAGCGTTTCTCCACTAATACGTTCCCCACATGGAGTCTGGCACAACCTTTCCGTATGGTGTGTCATAATGGTGAGATCAATACTGTACGCGGCAACGTCAACTGGATGAATGCCCGTCGTCAGGCGCTTGAATCAAAAATCATCGGCGATGATCTGGAAAAACTCTGGCCGCTGATCCCTGAAGGCACATCGGATACGGCCTCTTTTGATAATGCCCTGGAATTGCTGGTGGCGGGTGGATATTCCATTGTCCATGCCATGATGATGTTAATTCCGGAAGCCTGGGCCGGTAATCCATTGATGGATGAAGACCGTAAGGCGTTTTATGAATATCATGCTGCCCTGATGGAACCTTGGGACGGTCCGGCCGCCGTTGCTTTTACTGATGGTAAAATCGTCGGGGCCACTTTGGACCGGAATGGCCTGCGTCCGGCACGCTATCTTGTCACCGATGACGATATGGTGATTTTGGCCTCTGAAATGGGCGTGCTGCCCGTTGAGGAAGAGCGCATCGTCCAGAAATGGCGACTGCAGCCCGGTCGTATGCTGGTCATTGATACTGAAGAAGGCCGCATTATTTCTGATGAAGAAGTCAAAGCGCAGCTTGCGTCTTTACATGATTATAAAGCCATTTTGGCCCGCACCCAGATCAAACTAGAAGATCTGCCAGCGGAACCCGCACCAGCGGATACCAGTGGCGTCAGCCTATTGGATCGACAACAGGCATTTGGCTATACGCAGGAAGACTTGAAATTCCTGATTGCGCCGATGGCCGCCACGGGTCAGGAAGGCATCGGGTCCATGGGAACGGATACCCCAATTCCCGCACTGTCCGCAAAATCAAAACTGCTTTATAATTATTTCCAGCAAAACTTTGCACAGGTGACAAATCCACCTATCGACCCTATCCGTGAAGAAGCCGTAATGTCGTTGGTGTCCTTTATCGGGCCACGGCCAAATCTGCTGGATCTTGATGGCGTGGGAACAATCAAACGTCTCGAAGTCCGGCAGCCAATTCTGACCAACGAAGATCTGGAAAAAATCCGTGCCATCGGCGATATCCCGGATAATAACTTCCGCACGGTCACGCTGGACATCACCTATGACGCGGCCGCAGGCGCAGAAGGCATGCAGGACGCCATTGAAAAAGTCTGTCTGCTGGCAGAAGTTTCGGTCTCCGAAGGCGATAACATTATTATTCTCTCAGACCGTAAAATCAGTGATGAGCGCATTGCTATCCCGGCCCTGCTGGCGACCTCTGCAGTTCACCATCACCTGATCCGTAATGGTTTACGGACATCGGTCGGCCTGGTCGTTGAAACAGGCGAAGCCCGTGAAGTTCATCATTTATGCGTCTTGGCTGGTTACGGTGCAGAGGCCATTAATCCTTATCTGGCTTTCGACACGATCCGTGAATTATTACCGACATTCCCTGATGAAATTGATTATGACACAGCCGTCCAGCGCTTTATAAAGGCCGCAGACAAAGGCATGTTAAAAGTCATGTCAAAAATGGGAATCTCCACCTATCAATCCTATTGCGGCGCGCAGATTTTTGACGCTGTTGGTCTGTCTTCTGAATTTGTGGCGCAATATTTCACGGGGACCCGCGGCCTGATCGAAGGGGTGGGTATTAAAGAAGTCTCCCGCGAAACAGCCATGCGGCACAAAGACGCATTTGGTGACGCGCCGATCTATCGCCATGCCCTTGATGTCGGCGGTGAATACGCCGTACGCATGCGGGGTGAAGATCACATGTGGACGTCAGAATCTGTCGCTGATCTGCAGCATGCCGTCCGCGGTAACAACGCCGAAAAATACGAAGATTTTGCAAAACGCATTAACGATCAGAACGAACGTCTGTTAACGCCCAGAGGCCTGTTTAAAATCAAAACTGCCGCAAAGCCTATCGCCCTCGATGAGGTGGAACCTGCGGCCGAAATCGTTAAACGGTTTGCGACCGGGGCCATGTCCTTTGGGTCAATCAGCCGTGAAGCGCATACCAATCTGGCCATTGCCATGAACCGTATTGGCGGTAAATCCAATACCGGTGAAGGCGGGGAAGAACCTGATCGCTTTACACCTGATGCCAACGGTGATAGCCGTCGCAGTGCTATTAAACAGGTGGCGTCCGGTCGTTTCGGTGTAACCACTGAATATCTGGTCAATGCCGATGACATTCAGATTAAAATGGCCCAAGGGGCGAAGCCCGGCGAAGGCGGACAGCTTCCTGGCCATAAGGTCGATCCGGTCATTGCCAAAGTGCGTCACTCCACGCCAGGTGTCGGGCTGATTTCGCCCCCACCTCACCACGATATTTATTCTATCGAAGATCTGGCACAGCTGATTTACGATCTGAAAAACGTCAATCCTACATCACGTGTCAGTGTTAAGCTGGTGTCTGAAATTGGTGTTGGTACTGTTGCTGCGGGTGTCTCCAAGGCCAAGGCAGACCATGTCACGATTTCCGGCTTTGATGGCGGCACCGGGGCTAGCCCGCTGACCTCAATCAAGCATGCAGGCTCCCCGTGGGAGCTGGGCCTTGCAGAAACACAACAGACATTGGTACTGAACCGCCTGCGTGACCGTATTGCCGTGCAAGTTGACGGCGGCCTTAAAACAGGGCGCGACGTCATTATCGGGGCACTGTTAGGGGCCGACGAATTTGGTTTTGCCACCGCCCCGCTGATTGCCAGCGGCTGTATTATGATGCGCAAATGTCATCTGAATACCTGCCCTGTGGGTGTAGCGACACAAGACCCCGAATTACGTAAAAAATTCACCGGCAAACCGGAACATGTGGTCAATTACTTCTTCTTTGTCGCGGAAGAAGTCCGCAAAATCTTAGCGGAAATGGGCTTTACCCGTCTTGAACAGCTTATCGGTCGGTCCGATTTGCTGGAAAAAGAAGCTGCCATTCAACATTGGAAGGCCAATGGGCTGGACTTTACTAAACTGTTCCATAAGCCTGAGCCCGCCGAAGGAGACGCCATCTTTAATACAACTGAGCAGGAACATAACCTGTCTGTATTGGACTATAAGCTGATCGAAGAGGCCAAACCGGCACTGGAAAATGGTACCCCCGTCCAGATTACAACCGCCATAGGCAATACCGACCGCACAGCAGGAACGATGTTATCCGGCGAAGTTGCCAAGCGTTACGGTCATAAAGGCCTTCCCGATGACACCATCAGCGTAAAGCTGAAAGGTACAGCAGGGCAAAGCTTCGGCGCCTTTTTAGCACGCGGTGTTTCCTTTGAATTGGAAGGGGAAGGTAACGATTATGTCGGGAAGGGTCTAAGCGGCGGACGTATCGCCATCTACCCCCCGGCGGAAAGTAAAATCGTGCCTGAAGAAAGCATCATTGTCGGCAATACTGTCATGTATGGGGCCATCGAAGGCGAAGGATATTTCCGCGGTGTTGGCGGGGAACGCTTTGCTGTCCGTAACTCAGGGGCAATTGCCGTTGTCGAAGGCGTTGGCGATCATGGTTGTGAATATATGACCGGTGGCTGCGTTGTCGTCATCGGGCCTACCGGGCGTAACTTTGCCGCCGGGATGAGTGGCGGTGTAGCCTACGTTCTGGACATGGATGGAAGCTTTGAAAAACGTTGCAACCTTTCGATGGTTGATTTGGAACCGATCCCGGCTGAAGACGCCGCGGCGGGTCACAACCACGAAGATGGTGAGCTTGAAAATCATGGCGTTGTCGATCTCATGCGGGATATGACCAGCAACGATGCCAACCGCATCAAAACTCTGCTGGAAAATCACGCGCGTTATACCAACAGTGCCCGCGCACAGGAAATTCTGGCTAATTTTGCGACATATCTGCCAAGATTTGTCAAAGTCATGCCGGTTGATTACCGCCGCGCTCTGGAACAAATGCAAAAAGCGCAGTCAGGCAATACTTCACTGCGCCACGGAGGATAAGACCAATGGGTAAACCTACCGGCTTTATGGAAATCCCGAAACAGGACCGCACCTATTCCCCGGCTTCTGACCGTGTACGGCATTACAATGAATTCGTCCTGCCCATGCCGGAAGACGAAGTGGTGCGCCAAGGCGGACGCTGCATGGATTGTGGTGTGCCTTATTGTCATACGGGCTGTCCTGTGAATAACATGATCCCCGACTGGAACGATCTTGTTTGGTCAAAGAACTGGCGGGGCGCACTGGAAACATTGCAATCTACAAATAATTTCCCTGAATTTACCGGGCGTATTTGTCCGGCCCCCTGCGAGGCCGCCTGTACTCTGAATATTGATGATAACTCTGTCACCATTAAAACCATCGAATGCGCCATTGTTGACAAAGGCTGGGAAGAAGGCTGGATCACGCCGCAACCGGCCAAAGTGAAAACAGGCAAAAAGGTTGCTGTTATCGGCGGGGGTCCTGCGGGGATGGCCTGTGCACAACAACTTGCCCGTGCGGGTCATGATGTTGCGTTATATGAAAAGAACCGCCGGGCCGGTGGCCTGATGCGTTACGGTATCCCGGATTTCAAAATGTCCAAATCACTGATTGACCGGCGTGTTAAACAGATGGAAGAAGAAGGCGTCACCTTCTGGACGAACATGACCGTAGGCGAAGATATCAGCATGAAAAAGCTGGTAGAGGATTATGATGCCGTTGTCATGGCAGGGGGTTCGGAAAAACCACGTGACCTGCCCGTGCCCGGTCGTGACCTTAAAGGTGTGCATTTCGCCATGGATTTTCTGACGCAACAAAACCGTCGTGTCAGCCATGAACCGCTGCCGAATGTGGAAGAAATTCTTGCCGGTGGTAAAGACGTTGTTGTCATCGGCGGGGGAGACACTGGTTCAGACTGTATCGGGACGTCATTCCGGCAGGGGGCATTGTCCGTCACCCAGCTTGAAATCATGCCACAACCGCCAGAGCGCGAAGACAAGGCTTTGACATGGCCCCATTGGCCTTTGAAATTCCGTACGTCTTCATCACAAGCCGAAGGGGCAGAACGTGATTTCAGCGTCTCTACCGTTGAATTTGTCAGTGATGAAAATGGCCATGTCAAAGCCATGAAGTGTATCAAGGTGGACGAGAAGTTTCAGCCCATTCCGGGTACGGAATTTGAACTAAAGGCAGATTTGGTACTATTGGCTATGGGCTTTGTCCATCCTATACACGAAGGCATGATCAATGAACTTGGCGTCACACTGGATGGGCGCGGAAATGTCAGTGCCAATACCAACGACTATAAAACATCTTCCGCAAAGGTATTTGCCGCAGGCGATATGCGCCGGGGCCAGTCACTGGTGGTCTGGGCTATTCGCGAAGGTCGCCAATGCGCCCGTGCTGTTGATGAATATTTAATGGGGTCATCTGACTTGCCCCGTTAAGATCAATGTTATCTTATGTTAAAAGGGCTCTGTCGTATGACAGAGCCCTTTTCTTATATGATCCATTATGCTTTATGGAAATTGACCCGTATCAATGAGCCTTACCCCACGCCTTCCTATAACTACCTCATGAACTGGACGTTATTGTGCAGGCTTTAACGATTTGTCACATTTCTTACCTATAAAGAAGACTTAAAACATCAGGAGCAAAAGAATGACCCATATTCATCACACATTGATCGAAGAATTCCCCGAAGCCGTGGACAAGTTACATGAATTAAAAGTCAGCAATAACCATTTCATAAAGCTGTCCAATGATTACAATGCCGTCAATGAAGAAATCAATAAACTGGAAGCAGGTCTGGAAGCATCATCAGATGAATATGCGGAAACGTTAAAGAAAAAACGCCTGACACTGAAAGATGAAATCGCGCACTTATTGCGTAGCTAACAGCCCGCCGCGACAAAAAAGGTTGCAGGTCCGTAGAAAGTACGGTATTCGCGGGCCTGCATATCAACAATTATTACTGTCGCATGGAAATTTATAAAATCTTCAATTTTGATGCTGCGCATCATCTTGCCTGCAATGTCCCGGATGGCCATCCCTATTCCCGTCTGCATGGACATTCTTTTCAGGCGGAAGTATTCCTGCGGGGCGAGCCGGATATCGACACCGGATGGATCGTTGACTTTGCACAGATTGATACCGCCCTCCAACAGTTGCGTAATGAACTGGACCATAACTATCTCAATGAAATTCCCGGTCTTGAGCTGCCCACGGTAGAAAATATCGCCTGCTGGATCTGGAATCGTCTATCCCCTGACTTCCCGCAGCTATGCCGCATCATCATCCGGCGCGGCTCTTTCGGGGAAGGATGCATTTACGAAGGCCCGGCAAAAGAACCGGCGGCGCGCCATCATGGCTGACAGCACCCCCGATTTGAAGTCCCGCATCGATGAAGTGGAAGTCACCCTCAGCCATCAGGACCAAACCCTACAGGACCTGAGCGAGGTACTACACCGCCAGTGGACCCAGATTGAAAAATTAGAAGCAGAGCTGGCCCGTCTTCATGCCAAACTAGATCTTTTGGAAGATACCCAAAGCGAAGATAATGAGAGCAAGGGCCTCTCTTATGAAAAGCCGCCGCATTATTAACGGCCTGCAATAAGGCTAGAAATAAAAAAGTCCATTGGTGATAAAAAAAGCCGCCTGTAAAGGCGGCTTTTTTCCATACTGGCAATGATTACTTTTTAATTTTCCGTAATCCGGCCAATCCCAAAAGAGCAGGCCCAAAGAACCAGGCCGCTACAGGAACCGGCACTTGCGGTACAGGTACAGACGCTGACGTTTCGCCGCGCAGTGTCAAAGAACCAAGCCGTGTGAAACCGGAAGTCGCGTTCTGCACTAATGACGCGGCCCCGTCATCAAAGAAGCCTGTCGCCAAATCTGCAGCTGAGAACGTATAACTCCAGGCATCTGGCCCAGGCGTATTCCAACACGCTGTATTCGCCACACACTGGGCCACTTGAATTGTATCAAGGAACAAGGTCAACGCCCCGCTGGTAACATTTTGGGAATTACCCCATGTACCTGAAACAGTTAGGGATGTAACAGACTCCCCAACAGGCACACTATATGTAAAGTCACCAATATACCCATTGCCGCCATTCACCTCTGGCAAGGTATCAAAAATCGGTGCCGCATAAGAGGCCCCCGTGCCAGCAAAGGCAACAACTGTCGCAACTGCCAGCGTTTTTTTAATCGATAACGCCATTCTTTTCCTCCAAGGATTAATTATTCAAAACAGATTCTAAAGCACGCATCAGTAATAACTAGCAAGAAACAGGCCAGAATAGAAAAGCGTTCAGAATCAAATAGCTGCATGAATTTTATTTTTCCAAGCATCTGAATCTGTAAAGAAAACCGACAGTCTGAGGTCCGTATAAAGCCTTGGTGCAGAAGCCTACATCATCCTTATGATCTTTTGGCAGGTAACAGCTGCCAAGTACCTACCGCTGCCGTCTGCTATATCCCCCCTGACAACACACACTGACAGCACACTGGCAACACGCTGGCAACACGCTGGCCTCTAAACAACTCAACTGCTTATAAGAGACATATTATAAGAGGTATATAAATACATATATTTAGTGTGTATTTCCTTGCTCTCGTGCCGTGATGTCTTTACAACGAGAATATGACTGACACCCTTCCCCCTCAATATTTCGGATCGAAACCGCCGAAGCGCCGCTTCTGGCCTAGTTTTCGGGCTGGATTGCGCCGTCGCTGTCCCGCCTGTCATCAGGGTAAAAGCTTTGCCGGTTATTTGAAAATCGCAGATCATTGCGATAGCTGTGCAGAACCGGTCGGAAATATTCGCTGTGATGATGTGCCCCCTTATTTCACCATCACCATCGTTGGCCATATTGTTGTACCGCTGATTGTCTATACTGAATCCCGCTACCATCCCCCTGAATGGTTACATATGGCGATTTGGCCCGCCTTAACGTTGATGCTGACCTTAATCTTGCTTCCCTATATAAAAGGGGGCGTTCTTGGCGCGATGTGGGGCCTGGACATTACAGGGCATGAACATCAGGGTGGCCCCGAATAAAGTATTTACGTAAATATGCTGGATCCCACTTACGATATTTTCCCCTTTACGATATCTGCCCCCCTACAACAATAAATTCAGTCACAGCACAAAAACAGGCACATTTTAATGATCTGAGACCGTGAAGCTCTCCGCAAGTCCCGTTTCAAATGTCAATCCCGCCGGGGTCAATGTTATCGACACGGGAAAGCCTGACCTCACCAACCCTTTGCGTTCTAACGCCGTCCATACTTTTTCATTTTGAAAGCCACTGGCCTCACGTGCGGAAACGACATATTTCCCAATATGTATATGGTCACCGTGAGCATGCGGTAAGAAGGTCAACAATACTTCCCCGGTCACCTCATCATGCGTTGACGTTGACGGGTCCAAGGCTAAAGCCTGAAAAAGGGCCAAGGTGCGATTTTGTAATGTATTCAGTTTTATCTTACCCGCCATTCGTTATGCCTCCTGATTAATTTCATCTTTGTTTTCATAATGTTACTACGGACTTTCGCTGGTGACGGCGAAAAAGTTGACAAAAGGTTAAAAAACAGTATAACTGCGCAGAATTTTTTGCGGCGCAGTATTATGTGTTTTGTGTATCCGGCCGCCAAACAGGGAATAAAACATCCCGCTTTATGCAAGATGGCACAGCCTTTGCGTAATATAAATTTAACATAGCTGTAAAGCTATCGCGGGCCGAAGGCCTGAACAAAGAATAAACCTTTACGTTAGACACAAAGACGAAAGCAGTAATCCTTCATGCACTGCGGTAAACGCAGCTTGAAAAGAAGGGAAATAGCCATGTCAGAAATTCTAAGTAAATACAAGGCATTAGCTCTAATCGGACTGGCAGGTCTATTGGCACTTTCACTCGCTGCCCTTGCCCCGGAACGAAACATAAATAGCAGCTCAATCGCCCCGACCCCATCGCACGATAGCCTGCAAAAAATGACAGATGGCCATATGGCCGAAGTGTATAAAAGCCTGACACAACGGGCCAACTTTGTCCCAGAAAAGGACAATTTTGCCGCCTTTGGGGAAGAGGCGGAACAAGGCCGCGAATTACATTGTCTGGCGCAGGCGATTTATTTTGAAGCCCGGGGTGAACCTGTCGAAGGACAAATGGCTGTGGCTTTTGTCATTTTGAACCGTGTGAAAGATAATCGCTATCCGGACAGCATCTGTGGCGTTGTCTTCCAAAATGAACAAATGCGCAATCGCTGCCAATTTTCTTTCGCTTGTGATGGCCGCTCCGATGACCCGCGCGAAGCGCGGGCCTGGACCACAGCCCGGGGTGCGGCTGTTGCGGCTTTTTACAATCAAAACAGCGACTTCACCCATGCCTCTACACATTATCATGCCGATTATGTGCAACCGCATTGGGCTGACGCCCTGCATCCAACCCTACAGGTCGGGCAGCATATTTTCTATCGCGAAGAATCTTGAAAAGATCAAAAATTCCGCTAAAAGAAAAGAGTAATTGATTTAAGTCAATGCTCTATCATTGAACGGGTTTAATAGTACTCAGGTATGGAAAAGGAATAGAAATGGCGAAACCCATTATCTACTTGCTGTCAGGATTAACCACGATCATCCTTTTGATTGTTGCGTTCTCTATTGGCAATGCGGTTTTATTGCCAGCGATCTTCATGGCGGCCACCGTTGTCGTTGGTGCGCTGTGTCTGCATGTTGCACATGATATGATCGTTGCGCGCGATAAAGTCATGCAAGAATGGGAAGCCAAGCATCCGGAATAAAGCCGGTGCACTGTTTTCTACGGATACCCTGAGTACTTAAGCCCTGATAAGTACTTGAACTTAACGCTTCACCCCTTGGGGTGGAGCGTTTTCTTTTCTTCGCCCCCCTATTTTCCCCATACGTTTTTCGTCGCCTTCGCGCCTGTGTTATACTTGCAAAGAAGGAGAGCACATGAAAACAGACTCACAAAGCCCTCATACAATAAAAACAAAACCCACAGCCACAACCACGGAAGGCCCCACACAAACGCACGCTTCACAAACCTCTTCACTTAATTCAATACGTAAAACACCTGTGCCGACAGACACGGCCACCACAGCACCCATCAAGTTCTATCGCGATGCTGAATTTCTCAATAGTCCCGATGCCCGCCCCTTACGTATCATGTCAGAATATCATGGTCCCGAGTCGGTGTTGGCCAAACATGATATCACCGACACAATTGTTTTTTTCGGCTCTGCCCGCATTTTATCACGCCGGCAATGTGAACAGGACCTGTCCCGTGCCAAAACAGGGCAGGGCACGATCACTGTTAAAATGGCCCAACAGAGACTGGCTCTCAGCCACTACCATGAAGAATGCCGCGAACTCGCAAAACGGCTTACACAATGGTCATGCGGGCTGCAAAGTACAGGCAAGCGTTTTGTCGTCTGCTCCGGCGGCGGTCCCGGCCTCATGGAAGCCGCAAATCAGGGCGCTGTCGAGGCCGGCGGGGATAGTCTGGGACTGGGGATTTCCCTTCCCCATGAACAAACCAGTAATGACTATATTTCAAAAGACCTCAGCTTCCAGTTTCATTATTTCTTTATGCGGAAATACTGGTTTGCTTATCTGGCCAAGGCCTTCATCATCATGCCTGGCGGCTTTGGTACACTGGATGAATTATTAGAAATCCTGACATTGAGACAAACAGGAAAAATGACGAAGAAAGTGCCTATTCTTCTCTATGGGCAGGATTTTTGGAATCGTGTCATCAATTTTGACGCACTGGTCGACTTTGGCACTATCAGCCCGGAAGACGTCGAACTATTTCACATCGCGAATTCAGTTGATGATGCCTTTAACTATATCACAAACGCCTTGATCGAAATGGGCGGTCTGGATCATCCGGGCGGCGGCATGTAACCGCACCGCGCGCATACCGTCTTCCATTAAGGCCTTCTTTACGGCTCCCTGCTATAATGGCTATTTCGCGCCACAAGCTTTATGGTGGCCTAAGGAAAATTGCAGGAAAACCCATGACGGCCGATGAAATACAATCCGCGCAAGATGCGATAGATAGCCTGAGTGCAAATTATGTGAACTGGACCCGCGATCAAGTCAAAGAGCTTTACCGCTTGCACGATCAATTCCAAGAGGCAGATGAACAGAGCCTACACAGCCTGCAACTCACCATCTATGACATGGCCCATAATATTAAAGGCATGGGCAGCAGCTTTAACTATCCTTTGATGACCGATATTGGTGCGTCCCTATGCCTTTACCTCAAAAAGCTCGGCAAAGATGCCACCGCACAAAGTCCGGTTATTGAAGCACATATTAAATCTCTAGACACGGTCATCAATCAAGAGATTACAGGCGATGGTGGGGAAGCCGGTGCAGAGCTGCGCGCACGTTTATCCAGCTTGGTAGAAAAAAGCCTGTTAGCGCAGAACGCATAAAGCATAAGCCGAAAAGACGTCAGCCGATACAAAAGACCTGCAAAACAAAACCTTGACGGCCACCGTCATCTTTTATGCGGCCGGGTCCGCAAAGTGCTGCCAGCGGGCACGCCCGCCCTTATTATCCAAATAATTTAATAATGCTGCCACAGGGCCACGGTCATAGCGTTTATCGACATCTTTCAGTAACAAGACCATGGCTTCATCAATAGGCATACCCGGGCGGTAAGCCCGCGCACATGTCATACCGACATAGGCATTGGCAACCGCAACAATACGCGCGGTCATCAGGATATCTTCACCTTTCAGTCCCTCCGGCATACCTGATCCATCCCAATGGGCATGAACCTGACGAATAGTCTGCAATACAGGCCCGTCAAAAATTATGCCCTTTAGCATCTCGGCTGTTTTCGCAAGGTTTTCTCTCACCACCGTCAATTCAGACGTCGATAGCGTCTCCGGTTTCGTCAAGACTGACCGGGGCACCATAATTTTCCCCAAATTCATCAAGGCTCCGGCGATTTCTGCTGTTTCGACATCTTGATCCTTCAGGCCCATCTCTTCCGCTATCGTTTCCGCAACCTCCGCGACCCGTTTGGAATGATGCGTTGAAAAAGGATCACGGCTATCGATAATCGTTGCCAATGTTGTGACCAGATGACGCAGGTTCTGTTCACGTTTTTCACGCTCACTAACCAGTTCGGTGATATCCTCCATCACCATGAGAACGCCGTGGTCAGTCATGCCCTCCTGATTTTTATCCAGCGGAATATGGTCGGATTTAATCATGCGTTGACGGCCACTGTGTTCTACGCTGCGCATGCGCATAATAGGTTGGCCGCTTTCTACCGCTGCGGCATTGGCCTCTTCCAAAGGAGTGGCTTTTTCCGCCCCCAGCAGATCACGCATGGCACGCCCGATCATATCTTGCGCGGGCATTCCCACATCCGCAGCCGTCTGCCGATTGGCAAACGTATAATGCCCTTGTGAATCCACTGCGGCAATTGATGTCGGCTGGCAGTCCGTGACCACCTTCAAAAAGCCATACACTTTTTCTAACTTTTCAGCTAAATGCCGATACCGTTCAGCCGCCGCCGCCACCCGTACGGACGCCCCATGACGCCATACTAATAAAACCGCTCCACTCACCAATAAAATCAGCAAAGATGAAATCGTCAGGATCATATTGCGTCTTTGTGAAATTGCCCCCAAAGCCTCACGTGCATCAATAGTGCGCACCATAAGCCAATCTGTCCCCCCGACCTGCCGCCCCGTGGCCAATACCTTTCGGCCATCAAAGGCTGTTGCCTGCTGAAAGCTTCCGGGCTTTTTCAGTAATTTTGCGGCCGCCAATGAAGGGGTATCTGCGGATAAACTAAATTGTAAGGGGGCATGTATCCCCCCCGCATAAGACAAGGGCGACAAATATTCAATAGCCGCGCCGCGCTGGCGCACAAGATAGGTCCGGGCGCTATGGGAAATTTCCCCCGGTTGTCGTAAGCGATCAAATAAATCATCGCCCAAAGGCCGCACCCCGATTGCATAACCGATGGCCCCACCCTCGTCTAATGGCTGGATCGCTGCGATCGGGGCAATCACAGCCACCGCCGCACGGCCATCCTCCCCGACAAAGGGGCCAAAAAAGTTACGTTTTTCAAGGCCCTGCTGTATCTGGCGTTGATAATCACGCAGTATCTCCCGGGCAATGATCGGCATATTGGGCGTTGCCACCATGACGTCACCTTCCGGCGATGTCAGTACAATCCCGGCCACGGCGGGGCGATCAATATTGACGGGCACGTCAGCACGTCCCTGTGCCGCGGCAAACCCATTTTGCTGCGCCACCACATTTAACATATTCTCCAGATACCCTAGCTGTGCGGCCCCCCCTGTGACATCGTCCTGCACCACACCATAAGAAATTTCCGTCAAATAAATCTGTAACGAGCCGTTTTCCGCCAGGTCTGTTACGACTTTTTGCTGTTGGCCAACCCAGTCTTCAACCGCGACAAGCCGGCTCTGCATAACGACCGAAAGCTGTTTCTGCCACGCCAGCAAGTCCCGTTTGCGTTCCGATTCCGCAAAGCTAAAAGCCAGATAAAATCCAAATAATGCCGCTCCCAGCACGACCATAAAGATCAATAGAGCTGCCCGTCTTGCTTGCCACCACCCTAACGTTGTCACGGTCTTATCCGCCTTTTCTCATGATTTCCGCGCGCCCGTAAATAATGGTTAATTTTCCACAGCCACAGCGCGACTTTAACCACTAAGTAAGCATTCCTCTCTTATACTCTACCGCAGACGGACATCCATATGTCGATTGAATATAACAGCCTCACGCTTTTATGTTCCTTAGCTAACCCCTTCAGATAAAAGGGCTTATCTAATATTATTATCATTATGGCATTGTTCCGTCCAATGAGGAAAGCAGAAAAAATACGGACGTCAGCATGACAACGCAAAATAATGCGCCAGAAAACATTAAAAAAAATCCGATGTTGCCCCACTTTATGCGACATGCGGCCAGCTCTGCGCGTTCCCAGACAGATAAAAATGACAGTGTCATCACCCCCGCGGCCTATCAACCCACGGACGTTCATCACTACACAAAGCCGCGTCTGTTGATTTTAAGCACCGGCATTGCTGTCAGCCTATTGCTGTTTCTTTTTATGGTGATATCCAGTCCCGCCCATGCGTTAGGACAGACCAATACTAAGGGTTTGTTTGGCTCACAAGAAGTCCGCAGCGACCGCCTCGTTGCATTCCGCAAATGGACGGAAATGCTCAAACGTAATACAGATCATATGCGTGGCCTGCACCTGAAAGGCCCCTGCCGGGTCACCATTTCCTTCAAATGCCCTGAAGATGAATGGAAATCTTATTTAGGTGACTTGCATAATCAGGATGATCTGGAAAAGATAAAAGCCATCAACAGTTACATGAACCGTGCGCCCTATATCACCGACCCGCGTAATTGGGGGGTGAAAGATTACTGGGCAACATTAAAAGAATTCTTCCTGAAAGATGGGGATTGCGAAGATTATGCTATTGCAAAATACTTCTCTCTCAAGGCCCTCGGTATCGCCCCGGAACAAATGCGTATCGCTGTTGTCGAAGACATGAACCTGAAAAGTCCCCATGCTGTTCTGGTCGTCAACCTAAAAGGCCAGAACTGGATTTTGGATAACCAGATTCCAACCGTCGTTAAAGAAAACGCTGTGTATCACTACCGCCCAATCTATTCGATTAATGAAACGGCGTGGTGGCTACACCGCATGTAAACAGGGCCGAATAAGGATTTCAATGAACATACGCGTCCGCAAAGATAGTACCGCAAAGCAAAGCCGTCCTTCACAGGAAGAGCAGCTGCTGGACTATGCCCGCCAGTTAAAACGACATGGTAAAGGACGCCATGCCATCCATTTACGTCTTTCCAACCTCAGCCGCCAAAACCGGCAACCGCATCATCGCCACATGGTCGCCGGGGCCTTTAATAGCTTAATTAGAAATTATGAAGCCCATCTTTTCTGGCTTAATAATTTTGATCTTGTTTTTGTCGGAAAAGATTGCGGTCTGGACGAAATTAACCGTGTTGTCTTACAAATTCGCCTGATGTTCAAAGATGACCATAATATCGCTGTCGAAGACGATCCTGATCAGAAGGACGGCTTTTGCGACTGGTATGATATTGAAAAAAATTATGATGATTTTCTAAAGCAGATGACTTACCTGCATGACCATCATCTTAAATTGCAGGAATTAGATGAATATCCCGATGCACAGAACCCTACTGATATAGACCACCTGCAGGCCAGCCCGGAAGCCTCACCAACCCCCGACACAGATGCCGTAAATGACGGGTCAACCCCTGCCATTCATAATAACCTCCAGGATATGGTTGACCACCTCAGCCACGCTGGCAGCACCGACACGCAGCCTGTTGCCAAAGAGGAGGCCGAATACAGTTTCCATATTCACCGTGAAGATTATAAGCCCAAGGCAAAAACAGTCCCCCCTATGGGGCCCGCCGAGCTGGACAAACTGGAACGGGCATTAGAATCTGTGGATATGTCCACATTAATCCGCGAACAAAAAGCCTGTGCGTTACTCCCCGGAGAAAATCCTCACCCCATTTTCACAGAACATTACGTGTCTATTGATGAAATCAATCAGCAAATTCTGCCCGGTTATAACCTGCAACATGACCGTTGGCTGTTTCAGCGTCTCACCCGTATTCTTGACCGTAAGGTGATGTTCTCACTTAGCAATATTCCAAATACGCCCCATGGGGTCCTCAGCATTAACGTCAATGTAGACTCTGTTCTCTCTACAAGCTTCAGTCAATTTCGGCAGAAAATACAACATCTCACCCATAAACCTCTGATTCTGGAATTTCAGTTATTTGACGTGATCGCAGATATGAAAAAATTTCTGGACGCACAGGAGCGGGCCAAACAGATGGGCTGTAAACTGGCATTAGATGGCATGGATTTTTATTCTTTCCTGGCTTTGGACCGCCGCTTTATCAAGGTGGATTTCTACAAAATCGCCTGGCAAGAAAATTTCACCAGCCACCACATTGCCGATATGCATAATCAGCTCATCTCCCAAATTCGCTCTCTGGGGCCTGAACGGGTAATCCTGTGTCATTGCGATAGTCAAAAGGCCGTACAGGATGGCCAGAAGCTCGGCATTCACCTGTTTCAGGGATATAGTCTGGACGAACTTATCTAAACAGGATTTGTACGCCGCAAAGGGCGACAACAATCAACCAGCCCATAATATAAAGATACGCCCCGCGTAGCATATCCTTCGCCAGAAGCCGTGCCCGTGCGGCGGTGGGACCTGACCACCCTGCCTCAGGCCCCAAATAAAAAGAATACCCCAATATGGCTGAGGCAGCCCATAATGCCCAATCACGTCCCCATAAGGTTGCCGTGCGCAGCCCCGGGAACGGCTCCCGTGACTGGCGGGGGCTCGCGGCGATGAGCGGCCCCGCAGCCAACAGACAAAAAGTCGATAAAACCGCAGGAAAGAAAGAAGCGATATTATAAAGCGGCACAATTCCCAGATAGAAGGGGGAAAGTTGTTGGCGGCTATGCCGTTCAAAATAATATTGAACGATGATAACCCCGATGCGGAACGCAAACACCGCGGCCAATCCCTGCCAGATATACATCACAACAACGGCGCAGCAGTGACTGAAAAAACCATCATAAAGATCCTGTAAGGCTACACGCGGTTGTCGGTGGGGATCATCTGTGACCGCCGCGCTCCCTTCTGCGTCATCCACCCCCATGACATCACGCCGGGCGGTAAACACCTGATCCAGACGAATTCTTTGGCGCATAAACAGAAAAAGCACCCCGGCCACCAACCAGTCCCCAATGGCAAACTGGTACAGGAAATATTCCAGCCACTGGCCCGCCTGCCAATAGAGGAACACCAAGAAAAGAAAGAAAATCAGCCCCCGAAATAATAATGTTTTAGGTCCCCTCCGATCGCGGTTCAGTTTCGGGACCACGCGCGCAACCACCCCCTGCGACAGCCGGTCAATATCGGGCAGCCCGCCTAATAGACGCCGTCCGCCAATGACCATGTCCAGAAACATTGCTGCGATTAAAATTACGATTTCTGTCATTGACCCCAAAGACCTTTACCCATCGTCATGATGAACACCCTGTTTTGGTCATTCCCTGTGACAGTTATTTGTCTGGTGCAACCTATTAATACGTTGCCCCGGCGTCCTCTAATTGCTTCACAATGTGACGATGGCGGCCCTGTTTCGCATGTTCCAATGCCGTACGCCCCGTATAATCTTCCAGTGTCAGGTCTGGCTCTCCCGCCAATAACATTTTAACGACCTGACTGTGCCCGCTGCGCACCGCCTTCATTAAGGCCGTCTCACCATGGCGGTCTTCCTGATCCACATCGGCTCCCTTCCCCACAAGATAACCTGTCGATAATGCATCCCCCAATTCTGCAGAAATCATCAAGGCTGTCTGCCCTGTGTCCCGTCGGGCAATATCCATATTTGCGCCTGATTCCACCAGATATTTAATCAGCGGCGCATCGGATTTTTCCGCTGCCAGCACCAATGCAGGTGTCCCGTCATCATTGCGGGTATTAACATTGACCCCGCGTTCAATGGCGACCTTGATGCGACGATAGTCCTGATCCTGAATGGCTTTAATAAACTCATACGATTCTGAAAACGCATGCGTCTGAATAGCAAACATCGGGCCTGTCATCCCCAGTACCACAGATAACATGATGAGGCAGGCACTTTTCCCTCGCAGTGAGACAAACCTTTTTTGCAATAAGAAAAACATAACTTCCTGCTTCCTTCCGGTGACAATCATTCATATTCAGACACGACAACACCGGACATCATGAATTTGTGACGACTATAGACTTTGCAATGCCTGCGTACCCTTTATATAAGAGTGACCATGAGAATACAAACCATTGCCTGTATCAAAGATGAACAAGACGACACCTCATTTGCTGCCAATCACTAAAGGACATAAATATGGCGCGCAAAAATAATGCCGCAAAACGATCAATCCCCATAAAACGATCAATCCCCTGGGGCTTTATTGCCACTTTAGTCACCCTGTGTTTCGCGGCAATTCTGGCCTATACCTACCTTAACCCGGCAACGGAGCACACCCAAGGGACCGCTCAAGGGACCACTCAGGGCGATGTTCCCATAGGGGGGGCTTTTGAGCTCGTGACTCATAAGGGAGAGAACATCACGGATCAGGCCTTTCGCGGCAAATATATGCTGATGTATTTTGGCTATAGCTTTTGCCCTGATGTCTGCCCGGTCGAATTACAGAACATGGCCACGGCACTGGATATGATTGATGCCAAAACCCTGGACCGCATTGCTCCCCTCTTTATTACCATTGACCCTGAACGTGATACAGTGGACGCCATGGCACAATATGTTTCATTGTTCCATCCGCGGCTTATCGGCCTTACCGGGACGCCTGAACAAATCCGCACCGCCGCTGGTGCATGGCGTGTCTATTACCAAAAGGCCACAGATCAGGACAGCAGCGCAGAATACCTGATGGATCACAGCAGCATCATTTTTCTCATGGACCCTGAAGGCCGCTATGTTAGCCATTTTAGTTACGGCACCGCACCAGAACAAATTGCTCAAAAGCTGGGTAAAATCATTAATTAGCAGGACTGACCGATGAAACGCCCGTTCTGGAAAGAAAAAAGTCTGCCTGAAATGACCGCAGAGGAATGGGAATCTCTCTGTGACGGCTGTGCGCGTTGCTGCCTTCATAAACTAGAAGATATCGATACGGGTGAGGTCGCCTATACAGATGTAAGCTGCCGTCTGTTAGATACGGAAAGTTGTCGATGTACACGCTATGCCCAGCGTCATGTCTTGGTCCCGGATTGCGTCGTTTTTACCGCCGATCAGGTTGACCAGTTCCATTGGCTACCCCCCAGTTGTGCCTACCGCTTACTGGCCGAAGGCAAAGACCTTTATGATTGGCATCCACTGGTGAGCGGCACCGCCCAAAGTGTGCATGACAGCGGCGCTTCTGTCCGTGGACAAGTTGTGTCTGAACGTGTAGCAGGTGATCTTCAGGATCATGTTGTCTATTGGCCTGCCTTCGCCCCGGAAAGCCCCCCAAACACCGATCAAGATGATGACGACACATAACGCTGCAGGGAAAATAAGGGTTGATAAGGATAAAGGCGCGGGCCTGTCAGATATTGATGGCATTCCGCTGCGAATTGTAACCCATCCACAAGCAAAACGTTTGAGGCTACGCTACGATTACGCTCGCCAACAAGCTATCCTCACGCTCCCCCCTGGCGTAACAACGGCCCAGGCCCAGCCATTTCTGGACCAATATCACCATTGGCTGCACGAACAACACAGTTCAATGCCGCAACCCACACCGTTTCTTCCCGGGGCCAGAATTCCTCTGGGGGGCACGCCGCACCAGCTCCATCACCATCCTGATCGCCCCGCCCGCTTGATATTAGAAGAACCCTGCATACAAGTGGGCGGACCGATCACAGGTTTCGAAAAACGGGTGGAAAATGGCTTGAAACGTCTTTGCCGCACCCGCATTGAAGCATTGGTAAGCCGAATGGCCATGACACTGAACGTACAGCATGGCCGTATCACCCTGCGCGACACACACAGCCGATGGGGAAGCTGTTCCGCCAAAGGGCACCTGTCTTTTTCCTGGCGTATTATTATGGCACCGCCACAGGTCATGGAATATCTCGTCGCCCATGAAGTCAGTCATTTGAAAGAACTAAACCATAGCAAAGCTTTTTGGGGCCACGTCGATCACCTGATTGATCACCGGCAGGCCTCCCGCAAGTGGCTAAAAACACATGGACATGGTCTTTTTACCTATGGCGTACCCATCACAAAGCCCGGTCTGCTCTCCCCAAAATTTTGATCTCTATCTCATGCAAAGACAAGGGGCGGCACTAATACAGCGCATAAAGACACCAACCTCATCCGTCTAAAACTGATCTACCTTTTGGGAAATATTTTTTGCCAGAAGCCCCCGTTTTCTTGCCCGGCATGATGGGACGGGGTTGGCGGTTTATCGCGCGGGATAACAGGGGGTGTTGTCGGACCACCATGCACTGCTCTACCAGTAAGAAGCTGTTGCGTATAATCACGCCAGATCCGGGCTGGTAAACCGCCGCCGGTGACTTGTTTCATTGGGCTGGAATCGTCATTGCCCACCCAGACCGCACTCACCGTATCTTCTACATAGCCGATAAATAATGCATCGCGGAAACTTTGCGATGTCCCCGTCTTTCCAGCCACTGGCACCGAAAGACGGGCGGCCCGCCCTGTGCCGCGGGTCACAACATCGCGCAAAATATCATCCATGACATCCGCAGACTGTGTGGTAATAACACGACGCGGCGACCGGGGCTGATGACGCCATATCACATCACCGCTGGCTGTCCGCACCTCAACAATGCCGTAGGGCTGCACATCCAAACCACCATTTGCCACAATACCATAGGCCGCCGTCAAATCGATTAATCTTACATCTGACGCCCCCAAAGCCACACTTGGCTCTGATACGACATCGGTCGTTATTCCCATATTTTTTGCAAAATCAATGACCCGCTGACGATCAACACGCTCCGATAGCTTAACGGCGACCGTATTGACAGAATAAACGAACGCATCACGTAAGCTCACCATGCCACGATAGGTGCCGCCATAATTTTTGGGTCGCCAGCCTTCAAAGATCACCGGGCTGTCACGCATTTGCGTTTCCGGCCCAAGTCCGGCCTCTAATGCCGCCAGATAGACAAATAGTTTAAACGCCGATCCGGGCTGACGCCGCGCCTGCACACTACGGTTAAACTGGCTTTCTGCATATGACCGCCCCCCGACCATCGCACGTACCGCGCCATCCATATGCATGGAAATTAAAGCCGCCTGACCTGCATTTAAGCCGACCGCCTCTTGATCCATACGGTCACGTAATGACGCCTCAGCCATCCCTTGCGCCCGCGGGTCCAATGTCGTTTTTACAATTAAGGCATCACGGGTTACCCCTATAATATCCCCTAACTGATCAATGACCCAGTCCGTAAAATATCGCACATCCGCCCCACCGCCCCGTTGCGAACGGATCGTCAGATCACTTTTTTTCGCCACTGCTGCTTCCGTAGCAGATAACAAACCGGCTTCCACCATATTATCCAGAACTTCAGCCATTCTGTTATAAGAACGTTCCAAATCTCTCAATGGTGAATAATACGCTGGTCCCTTCACAATTCCCGCCAACATGGCCGCTTCCGCCAGATTAAGCTTACGGGCGGAATGGCCAAAATAGGTCCGGGCGGCGGCATCAATACCATAAGCACGGGAGCCAAAATAAATCCGGTTCAAATAAATCGTCAGCAATTCCTGCTTGTTGAACTTCACTTCCAACCAGAAAGACAACAGCAATTCCTGCACCTTACGTTTCATGGTGCGATCAGATGATAAAAACAGGTTTTTTGCCAATTGTTGCGTCAGTGTGCTGCCGCCCTGCACCACCCGACCATGACGCAAATTCTGGACCGCCGCCCGGGTCAGTCCGCGTATATCAACGCCACTGTGGTCAAAAAAACGGCGGTCTTCCGTGGCAATGACGGCTTGTATCAGCGGTACGGGAAACTCTTCGAATTCCAGCCAGTCACCATAAACATCCCCATAAATTGCAAGAGGTGACCCCTCCCGATCCAAAACCCGTAAAGTCGCCTGACGCGGTGCCAGTTTTATATCCGCAAGGTCCGGCAGATCATAGGCATAGTAGAAACACAGCCCCAAACCTAACACCGCAGCCCATGCTGCAATCACACCTATGGCATAAAAAAATCGACTGATAATCCCCCGGGAAGAAGCCGGGGATGGCTTGCCTCCCCGCACGCCCATGGCCCCGCGCCGGGATTGTTTTTTGTTGGATCGACCCGCCATGTCCTTCGGCTCTTAATTATGTATGTGTCCTAGACATCCAGGTTAGCAACGCTCAACGCATTGTCCTGAATAAATTCCCGGCGCGGTTCCACCACATCACCCATTAGTTTGGAAAAAATTTCATCGGCCGTATCTGCATGATCGACCTTCACCTGTAATAAGGACCGTGCTTCAGGATCAAGCGTTGTTTCCCAAAGCTGACCGGCATTCATTTCCCCCAATCCCTTATAACGTTGAATTGAAAGCCCCTTACGGCCTGCCTTCATCATCGCGAGGAATAATTCACTAGGAAGGGAAATTGGCAGACGTTCTTCTTTACGGATGAGATAAGATGTTTGTGCAAAAATTTCTGCACGCTCTCGCGCGGCAACATCCAGGCGGCTGGCCTCTGCCGAATTAATCAGGGCATCATCCAGAGGGTAAGCATCTTTGACCCCACGAATTTCCTGCGTGAAGATCACGCCGCCTTCACCATCCAGTTTTGCCGCCCAGTTATCCTCGCCAACGCCAGACTTAGCGTTCATTCGTTCGACAACCATTGCCAGAGTCTTTTCGGCATCATCACCCTTCAGGGCTGCCGGGTTCAAAACACCCATCACCGCCATTTGTTCGACCAGTTCCGTATTATAGCGGGGCGGCACCATTCTCAACACACGGGTAAAACGACGTGACGCCGCGACTAGATCCATTAAATCATCGCCACCGATCTGGCTGCCATCCGCCAGCTCCAGCAACATATCTTCCACGCTATTACCGATCAGATGATCTTCTAATGCACCATCATCTTTCAGATACACTTCTGACTTGCCGCGGCTGACTTTATACAAAGGTGGCTGGGCGACGTATAAATGTCCGCGTTCCAACAGTTCCGGCATCTGCCGGTAAAAGAAGGTCAACAACAATGTCCGGATATGTGCCCCATCCACGTCAGCATCTGTCATGATAATGATTTTGTGATAGCGCAGTTTCTCAATATCGAAATCATCGCGGCCAATGCCAGTACCCATTGCCGTAATCAGGGTCCCGATTTCTTGTGATGAAAGCATCCGGTCAAACCGTGCCCGTTCCACATTCAGGATTTTACCGCGCAACGGCAAAATCGCCTGATTGGCCCGATGACGCCCCTGTTTTGCCGAACCCCCGGCGGAATCACCCTCCACAATGAAAAGTTCAGCCTTGCTGGGGTCACGTTCCTGACAATCTGCTAACTTACCCGGCAAGCTGGAAATATCCAGAACCCCTTTGCGGCGGGTCAGCTCCCGGGCCTTGCGGGCGGCTTCACGGGCGGCAGCAGCTTCAACAATTTTGCCGATAATCGTGCGGGCATGTTGCGGATTTTCTTCAAACCACTGCCCCAGTTTTTCCCCCATAATGCTTTCCACAACCGGGCGCACCTCGGAAGAAACCAGCTTATCTTTTGTTTGCGAAGAAAATTTCGGATCCGGAACTTTCACCGACACCACGCATGTCAGCCCCTCACGGGAATCATCACCGCTGATCGATACTTTCTCTTTTTTGGCAATCCCGGAAGACGTCGCATAACTATTGATCGTACGGGTTAGTGCCCCGCGAAAACCGGCAAGATGCGTGCCCCCGTCGCGCTGCGGAATATTATTCGTGAAACAGAGAACATTCTCATGATAGCTATCATTCCATTGTAAGGATGCCTCAAACCCGATGCCGTCTTTTTCACCGCTAATAGTAATTGGCTCTGAAATCAGGGCGTTCTTGCTACGATCAAGATAGTCAACGAAGGCTGTAATACCGCCTTCGTAATATAATTCTTCCTGCACGGGTTCCGCGCTACGTCTGTCTACAAGTGCAACGCGCACGCCCGAATTCAAAAATGCCAATTCCCGGAAACGATGTAATAAACGCTGGTAATCAAATTCTGTCTGGCTGAACGTCTCCGTGGACGGCAGGAAAGTTACTTCCGTTCCGGTTTTTCCATTTTCCGCGTCCCCGACAACTTCTAAATCCCCCAGAGCCTCTCCGCGCTCAAAACGCAGGAAGTATTCTTTACCGTTACGGAAAATACGCAGCTCCAGATAATCGGACAGGGCGTTGACAACCGAAACCCCCACCCCATGCAATCCGCCGGACACCTTATAGCTATTTTGATCGAATTTACCGCCAGCATGAAGCTGGGTCATAATCACCTGCGCCGCAGACACCCCTTCTTCTTCATGCAGATCTACCGGAATACCGCGTCCATTATCGGTCACGGTTACGGAACCATCCGGATTCAATGCCACAAGTATTAAATCACAATATCCCGCCAAAGATTCATCAATGGCATTATCCGTCACCTCAAAAACCATATGATGCAGGCCAGAGCCATCATCGGTATCACCGATATACATACCCGGCCGTTTACGCACCGCGTCCAGGCCTTTCAGAACCTTAATGGAATCCGCACCGTATTCTTCCGCCCCCAATGTGGCATCTTTGCTGCTATTGTCATCCACCATATTGTCCTCTAATCCTTGCTTTTCTTTAGTTGTAGGAACCAAACCCGCTTCACGCTTCGCGCAGACGGCTGTCTTCTACATGAAAAAATTGGGCGTTTGTGCCTAGAGCATCAAATAAGTGACGGTCTGTGCCCGTCAGCCAGATTTGTGCGCCCAGTGAAAATAATTCATCAAATAATGCCTGCCGACGACCTTCATCCAGATGGGCGGCAACCTCATCCAACAATAAAACCGGCGCCTGTCCGTGCCGCAGTGTGCTAAGGCGGGCAGACGCCAATGTAATGCCAATCAGCAATGCCTTCTGCTCCCCTGTGGAGCATTGATCCGCGGGCATGGATTTCGCGACATGACTGACCAAAAAGTCACTTCTGTGCGGCCCTTCCGTTGTCCGCCCAGACACACCATCACGACCACGATTATCGCGTAGCTGTTGACGAAAACTTTCTTCCACATCAACCGCCGGCTGGTGCTGCAATCCACTTTCCAAAAGGCCTTCGGCCTTTAGTGACGCCCGTGGAAAGGCGCCCGCAGCCGTGGTCATCCCCATGTCAATTGCCGTCTGCAAATGCGACACCGCATCCAGCCGGGCCGCCGCCATAGCCACCGCGTGTCCTGCCATTTGTGATTCCAGCACCGCTAACCATGACGGATCACCGCCGCCGTCTGATAATAATCGATTACGTTCACGCATCAGTCGCTCATAAGCCGCAAGCTCTTTACTGTGTTCTGGATGAAACGCCAGAACCAAACGATCCAGAAAACGACGACGTGAAGATGCACCTTCTATAAACAGGCGGTCCATTTGCGGGGTAAGCCATGATACCTGCACATGATCCGTAAACGCGGCAGGCCCCGATGCCGCGTCACCATCTATGCGGACCTGCCGACGTTGTGTGCGTTCGTCTTCCTTTATTTCGACCGCAGCCTCCGCGCGGGCGTGCTGCCCCGTACCCAATTGCACGGGCACACCATCCCGAACCAGTGTCGCCACAACAGCCCAATCACCCTGTCCGCCCTTGCGCCCCACATCCGTCAATTTCGCGCGGCGAATACCCCGCCCTGGCGCCAAAAAAGACAATGCTTCAAGAATATTTGTTTTTCCCGCACCGTTCGGGCCAAAGAAGGCCACCGCCTGCGCGTCAAACTGCAAATCCAGATGGTCATATGAGCGGAAATTTGTCAGCCGTAACCGGCGCAATCCCGCCATCGTTCCTTCTGAGGAACTAACTTCAGATTGCTGATTGATACGGTCATGTTGACAGATGGACAATCCCAGAAATGCCTCCTTCAACTGATAAGCGTCCTAAAGGCCACTGCCCAACCACCACTACCAGTCATATTATATCGGGACCTACCTGAACCGGAAAAGCACCCACAGGCAAAGTTTACTCACTCGCCGACCGGGGCTAAACCCGCATCGGCATCAGAACATATAACGACCCCGCATCCGTAGCATCCTGAATAACTGTCGGTGATGCGGAATCCGATAAACTCACCTGCGCCACATCACCCTCTACCTGAGTCAGAATGTCTAGCAGGTAACGGGAGTTAAAGCCGATTTCCAACGCGTCCGATGCGTAACTGACCGCCAGCTCTTCTGTCGCTGTCCCATTTTCCGGACTATTAACCGAAAGATTCAGCTTTCCTTCTTCCAGTGCCAACTTAATAGAACGGGTTTTATCCGAAGAAATCGTCGACACCCGATCCACCGCTTCTGCAAACAGCCCCCCGTCGACTTCCATGGTTTTATCATTATTTTGTGGAATCACACGGCTATAATCGGGGAAGGTTCCATCAATTAATTTAGATGTCAGCACCACCGCATCAAACGCGAAACGTATTTTTGTTTCCGACAACCAAACTTCTACATGGCCATCATATTCATCCATAAGCTTCCGCAGTTCACCTACAGCTTTACGCGGAATAATCACCCCGGGCATCCCCGCAGCCCCGTCTGGAAGGCCCAAATCATATTGCGCCAGACGATGGCCATCTGTTGCCACACCACGCAGCACCGCATCTCCTTCGCTGTCTGCTGTATGGAAATAAATACCATTCAGGTAATAACGCGTTTCTTCTGTTGAGACAGCAAAACGAGTTTTATCGATCAGGCGTTTAAAGTCCTGCGCCTGCACCGCAAAACGGAAAGGAAGATCACCTTCCGTCATAACAGGAAAGTCTTCACGTGGAAGGCTGGCAAGCGTAAAGCGTGATCTGCCCGCAGAAATCGCCAAACGCTGCAATTCCATATCATAGTCTAATTCAACCTGGCTGCCATCGGGCAGCTTGCGGACAATATCGTACAGCGTATGGGCTGGCGCGGTAATGCCGCCAGCTTCATGGCTTTCCACAGCGATATTTTCAACAATAGACAGGTCCAGGTCCGTCGCCGACAAACTCAGGGTTCCGTCTTCCCCCTCCAACAACACGTTGGACAAAATCGGAATCGTATTCCGTCGTTCAACAACACTTTGGATATGGGCTAGTGATTTCAGTAACGCGGCACGTTCTATCGTCAGTTTCATATGTAAACAGGCTTCTTATGGACGTTTAATCTCACCCGGATTGCGCCGTTACGTCTCCCTTTAACGAGACAGGAATAGGCTACAAAAACAGCGTCACCGGAACTGTGAGACTAGCATACTGATTCGCCGCGTCAAAGGCGTTTTTACGGCTTCGTAACATAAAAAAAGGGGCTGCAAGCCCCCCTTTTTTTCTTCCTATAGAACAATACGTTATGGCACAGCGCACACTACCCTTCCAAGATACGGCGCAAATGTAACAGGTCCTCTTCCAGAACACTGTCTGTCTGGCATAATTCTTCGATGCGTTTTACCGCGTGCATCACGGTTGTATGGTCACGGCCGCCAAACCCGCGGCCAATATCCGGCAGTGACTTTGATGTTAGTAACTTTGCAAGATACATCGCCACCTGACGCGGTCTGGCACCCTGACGCGCCCGCCGTGCCGACATCATATCTGAAAGACGGATATTATAATAATCTGCTACTTTACGCTGAATATCCTCCAACGTAATGCGTCGGTCATTCGCCCGCAGCAGGTCCTGTAAAACATCCTGTGCCACATCGATCGTGATCGCGCGGCCCACTAACGTTGTATGTGCCACAAGGCGGTTTAACGCCCCTTCCAATTCGCGTACATTAGACGCAATCCGCCGCGCCAGAAACTCCAGCACATCAGGCTGTATCTGTACATCGCCAATGCTTTCCAGTTTTTGCTGCAAAATCCCCAAACGCAACTCATAATCTGTCGGATGAATATCCGCCACCAACCCCCACCCCAAACGGGAACGTATGCGTTCTTCTATACCCTCCAGATCCGAAGGTGAACGATCCGCAGAAATAATAACCTGACGGTTGTGGTCCACAAGAGTATTAAACGTATGGAAGAACTCTTCCTGTGTGGAATTTTTATTGGCGATAAACTGTACGTCATCAATCATCAACACATCCACAGACCGGAACTTTTGTTTAAAGCTCATGGTGTCTTTGTAACGCAGTGCTGAAATAAACTGATACATGAACTTCTCAGCCGAGAGATAGATGACTTTTCTCTCTGGATTTTGTTCGCGTATATGCCAGGCAATGGCATGCATCAAATGGGTCTTACCCAAACCCACCCCACCATGTAAGAACAAGGGGTTAAAATTAACCGTACTGCTTTCTGCCACACGCTGTGCCGCCGCATAGGCCAATTCATTTGATTTCCCGATCACAAAACTGTCAAAGGTAAAACGCGTATCCAGTGGCGCACCTATTTCATCTGAAACGTCACCCGCCCCCACCGGCAGTGCTGTCTGTGCATGATATCGCGATGTTGCAGCGGACTTCGCGCCTGTCTGCGCAGCGGCGTCAACGCGGGCCTTTTCGGGGGCATTGTCCCCTTCTTGTGAAGAGGACGCAGAAAAGCCGGAAACAACCATTAAATCGACCACTTGAATAGTCGGATTTTCCTGCTGCCAATATTGAAGGATACGATCAAGATAATTTGATTTCAGCCAGTCACGTATAAAACGCGTCGGCACCGCCATCACTAATGTATGCTGCTCCAGATTGACCGGGGCCATCGGCTTAAACCAACTGTTGTACACAGCATCATCAAAGGCAATACGTAATTGTTCTTTAACCCGCAACCATTGACTTTCCAATGAAACTGTCACCGTACCAGACTGTTCATCATGGCCGGCCGTAAACTGCTTATGTGCTACCGTTTCGCTCATTATTTTTGCACCCACGGCAGACCCGCGGCTTTCCAGCCATTGATCTGTCCCCGGTGCATCTGGCTATCAGGGTCCCCTTCAAAACCTTCGGCGACATTATAACATTTTTTAAAACCCGCTGCGGCAATCGCCATGGCCGCATTTCGGGACCGTTGACCCGAACGACAAATGAAATAGACAGGCGTCTGCAGGGGGAGATCCAGGGCTTTAAATTCAGAGACAAATGATTCGTTCACCAGCATCTGCGGATATTGTTGCCACGCAATAAAATACTGACGCCGCCCTAACGCCCGCAGATCACAAACACCAACAAAGTCCCATTCCGCCGCACTACGTACATCAACCAACACTGCCTGCTCGTCGCCTTGCAAAGCCTGCCATGTTTCTTGTGGTGTCAAATCGCCCGCATAATGTGACATTTCGTCTTCCCGCCCACTTGGCTTTCGCCAAAAATAAAAATCAAAACTCTGCACTTCAGGCGCATTAAACCCGCGCTTGAAGAAATCCGTTCCCAATTTTCGTGTACCTACAGCGCGACCCTAAAGACTAATTATGACGCCCGCCCCAGAACCCGGCCTATTCTTTATCTTTTCGTCTGCTGTAACACTTCACAGAATGTAAGCTAATGCCTCCCGTGAGGAAATAAAGCCTACCCCCACAGCGCGACACATGGCAACACATCTCTCATCAGACTCATATAAAAAAGATGACAGTTGGGGGTTGACCATCTGCTCACATACTACATCTTGTATGTGAGGCGAATATTAAAAAACAGGAATATAATCGAAAGGCTGCCAAATATAAAAAAAGCTGACCCGAATCCGGTCAGCTTTTCATATCAATGATATTTTGCAGAGAATCACCCTGCCATCACGCTATAGCAGCGTTAAGCAACAATCGCTTTAAGGCGCTTGTTCATGCGTGAAATCTTACGTGATGCTGTGTTCTTATGCAGAATGCCTTTTGACACACCACGCATGATTTCCGGCTCAGCTGCTTTCAGGGCCAGCTTAGCCGCTTCCGCATCACCTTGCTCAAGTGCTGCTTCGACTTTTTTGATAAATGTCCGCACACGGCTGCGACGTACTTTATTGACCGCGGCTTTACGCGCATTAATGCGAATACGTTTCTTCGCCTGTAGTGAATTAGCCATTCGGTTTAACCTTACTTTCCAAATTGGGCTTCGGGTTCTTTCTCACATCCGCAGGGCAGGCGAAAGAACAAAGCCTTTGTTATCCGATTACGGGGTAAATCAAGTAGCGGCTTATAAACGCGCATCCCCCTAACGTCAACAGCGTTTTCGCCGTAAATGACAACAGAACCCTGAAATTAAGGCCGTAAAGCTGAAATCCGCCCATGCAGTCCTCTTTACATAACATGCCACACAGTATTCAGCTATGCCACACAGGCCGCCAGTCTAACGATTCTTAAAATGGGCGGACCTTTTTTCAATAAAGGCCGCCATGCCCTCCGCCTGATCTTCCGTCGCAAATAACGACTGGAATAAGCGACGTTCATATTGGATACCTTCGGCCTGCGTCGTCTCATAGGCACGATTAACACATTCTTTTGCCACCATGACCGCTGGCAGCGACAAATCACCGATGCTATCGGCGACTTTGCGGGCCTCATCCAATAGGTCGTCTGCCGGCACAACACGACTGACAAGACCAGCCCTTTCCGCTTCCTGGGCATCCATCATACGGCCGGTCAAGACCATTTCCATCGCTTTTGACTTACCAATCAGACGCGTCAGACGCTGCGTCCCTCCAGCCCCGGGGATCGTACCCAATTTTATTTCAGGCTGGCCAAATTTGGCATTATCCGCCGCCAATATGAAATCACACATCATCGCCAGTTCACAACCACCACCCAAGGCATAACCTGCCACAGCCGCAATCACAGGCTTACGACAGTGTGTAACGCGTTCCCAATTGCGGGTAATAAAGTCTTCCTTGAACGCCTGCATATATGTCTTGGATTGCATTTCTTTAACATCTGCCCCGGCAGCAAAGGCTTTTTCATTACCTGTCAGGATAATGGAAAAAACCTCTTCATCTGCCTCAAATTCATCCAAAGCAATCGCTAATTCATCCAATAACTGCCCATTGAGCGCATTCAATGCATCCGGACGGTTCAAACGAATGAGACCGAAATTTTTTTCTTTATCCACCAAGAGTGTTTTATATGCCATTTCACACCTAAATTTCTGCCTGTCTATGTCATCATGACAGTCTTTATACCGCAAAAACTACCTGAGTTCCTTGCACCGGGGTTATATAATTACTGCATCTCCGGGCTTCAACGCATATAGGGGCTGAGACTGAAAGTCACGGTTGTCACAGGTTCCGCGACCCCCTTCTGACCCGCGGTGTTGCCCTGACCTTGGTTCTGGCCTTGGCTCTGGTCTGATACTATTTCAATATGCAACCGCTCCCCCTCTCGCAGCACCGTCAGGCAGGCATAGGCTTTATCATCACAAATGATAGACGCTTTTTCAGAGGGAATAATTTTTAACCATCCCAGCGCCGGTAATGATTGATTGTAAAAAATAAGCACTCTTTCCGCCTGCATAAGGCCCTCAGCCTTTGTTTGAATCAATCGCCCCTCCGGGCTGTCAAACATCGTCCTTTGCGACTCAATCTCCGTGAAGCCACCCGGCAGCGGCACATCAACATCACGTAAAAATGCTGCTGATAATTGATCGGTTGCAATGCCCGTTTTCCTATCCGGCAGATCAGCAGAATCTGCATGACCTTCTGACACGATAGCATTGCCTGTCAGAACAAACATCATGAACAGCATCAGGGCTGCCTTTCCCCACAGAACATATCCGTTCAGTGCCTTCCTCATGGTGTTAGACATTTCAATTCTCCATGCCCGTTCTTACAACCTCCGACCTTAATCCACATGCTGACAAACTGGGCAGTAAAACGTTGACCGCCCTCCTTGGACCGCCCGGGCTATCATACTGCTGCATCCCTTTGTTTTACAAGCTTCACCCTCGCGGCCATACACGCGAAAACTATGTTGAAAATATCCCAATTCGCCATCAACACGCGCATAATCTTTCAAGGTGGAGCCCCCCGCCTCAATGGCGCGGCGCAAAACCTGTTGAATGCGAGGAACCAATCTTTCCAGTTGCTCCATCGTCACCTGCCCTGCCGCCATAAAGGGAGAAATGCCTGCCTCAAACAAGGCCTCACAGACATATATATTTCCTAAACCCACGACATTTTTCTGATCCAGCAGTGCCTGCTTGATCGCGACCTTTCGACCTGCCAAACGGGCCGTCAGGCCGTTGGGGTGGAATTCATTACCCAATGGCTCCGGCCCCATATCCCGAAATAATTTATGGGATAAAAGTGTATCTCCGGCACACATATCCATAAAACCAAAACGGCGCGGATCATTATAAACAAGGTAATCCCCACGATCGGTAATAAAAACCACATGGTCATGTTTAGCCAACGGTCTGGCTGAGGGCTGGTCCGCAGCCGCAATTAATTTTATACGTCCCGACATCCCCAAATGCATAATGACGGTCTGACCATCAGCCATTTCCATAAGGATATATTTGGCCCGACGGCGCAACCTGACCACCTGTTGGCCTGTTAACCGCGCAGCAAAATCCGGCGGCAACGGGAAACGCAGGTCAGAGCGACGCACAATCACCTCCGATAATATGGCCCCGTCCAGCAACGGTCGCATCCCGCGACAAACGGTTTCCACTTCTGGTAATTCAGGCATATTCTTTCATTTCCCGCAAAACGGGTCCCACAACACAGATTTTTTAGCACTTGTTTCATCACTTGGCCCCGCAAACCATATTCTGTTTGGCACAGGATGCAACACTGCGTTATGTTGCCGCCATGGATAAAACACATAAACATGATGATGAAACCCATTTCGGCTTTCAGACCGTCAGGACCACAGATAAACAGCATTTAGTGCGTAATGTCTTTGATACTGTGGCCGAAAAATACGATCTCATGAACGATGTCATGAGCGGTGGACTGCATCGGTTGTGGAAAAAAGAACTGATCCGCAAACTACGCCCGCAACCCGGAATGACCTTACTGGATGTGGCGGGCGGCACGGGGGATATCGCGTTTCGTTTTCTGGATGCAGCGCGAAAAGCTCCCGCACAGCCGCACCAAGAGAGCATCGACTCCAACATCCCCCCAACACACACCCCGGCGCCGACAACCACCGAACCTCACGCCAAGGTCATTGTCTGCGATATTAACAGCAATATGCTCACCGTCGGACGGGACCGGGCCATTGACCGGGCCTTTAATGTCTCAGGAGATCAAATTGAACTGGAATGGGTTTGTGGTAATGCCGAATCGCTGCCCCTCCCTGACAAATCAGTTGATGCCTATAGCATCGCTTTTGGCATCCGCAATGTTACCCATATCGACCGCGCCTTGTCCGAAGCCTATCGGGTATTGAAACCCGGTGGGCAGTTCACCTGCCTGGAATTCAGCGCGGTTGACCTGCCGGGGCTAGACCGTCTTTACGATTTTTATTCGTTTAAGGTTATCCCCGAACTGGGGCATCTGGTTGCCAAAGACCGCGAGTCTTACCAATATCTGGTTGAAAGCATTCGCAACTTCCCTGCCCAAGAAGAGTTCAAAACGATGATCGAAGCCGCCGGCTTCCGTCAAGCCCGTTATCGCAACCTGAGCGGCGGCATTGTCGCCCTTCATAGCGGTTGGCGCATATAGGGGGCTATCATGAAAACTATTCGCCATATCCTGCGACTTTGCCATGTAGGCCTGACATTAGCCCGCCATGATGCCTTATATGCTTTGGCCGTTTTTGAAGATAAACAAAACCGCATCGACCAATTACGCCGTTTCGGCAAAATGGATTTATTCGGCCGTCACGCGAACACAGACGACAGTACCGCCGGAGACCGTTTGGTTGAGGCTTTACAGAGTCTAGGGCCGACCTTCATTAAATTTGGTCAGGCATTGGCCACCCGCCCCGATCTCATCGGTACGGAAACCGCCCTTGCCTTAACCCGGCTTCAGGACAAAGTCCCCCCCTTTCCCACTATCACCGCAAAGGCCGTGATCGAAGAAGAACTCGGTAAACCTGTAGACCACTTATTTGCCGAATTTGATGAAACACCTATTGCTGCCGCCTCTATTGCCCAGGTTCATTTTGCCGTGACACCAGAAGGACAAAAGGTGGCTGTGAAAATTCTACGGCCCGGCATAGAAGACGCCTTTGCCCGCGATCTGGAATGTTTCCATTGGCTAGCGAGAAAAGTCGAGCGTTTCTTTGCAAAATTCCGTCGTCTGCGTCCGGCGGATGTCATGGAAACTATTGCGGAAACCATTGCCGTTGAAATGGACCTACGTTATGAAGCCGCCGCTGCCTCCCGCCTGTATGATGAAATGCGTGATTGCGACTTCTTTCATGTGCCTAAAATCGATTGGGAACGCACCAGCCGCCGCGTCTTAAGCATCGCGCGCGTTGAAGGAACCCCTTTTACAAATCCGGGCGCCATTGACGCACGCGGATTTGACCGCAGCGTACTGGCAAAAAATGTCATGCAATCTTTCCTCACACAGGCATTGGAGCACGGTTTCTTTCATGCGGATCTCCATCAGGGCAATCTATTTGCCACCGAAGGAAATAGCATCACTGCCATTGATTTTGGCATCATGGGATATATGGATGTAGAAAGCCGCAGGGTGCTGGCTGAAATTCTCTATGGCTTCTTGCAACGCGATTATGACCATGTTGCAAAAGTACATTTTGATGCGGGTTATGTCCCCGCAGGACAATCTCTGGAAAAGTTCTCACTGGCGCTGCGCGCTGTCAGCGAACCTATTGCCGATAAACCCGTCAGTGAAATTTCGATTGGCCGCCTGCTGGCACAGCTTTTCGAAACCACAGAAACGTTTGAGATGAAAACCCAGCCGCAATTGCTATTGCTGCAGAAAACAATGGTGACAGTCGAAGGCGTTGCTATGAATCTAGACCCACAAATCAACAGCTGGGAAGCCGCGCGTCCCGTGATTGAAAAGTGGATGCGGGCGAATCTGGGACCCAAGTCACGATTAGAGCGCACAGCCACGGAACTCATTGAAATGGGAACCCGGCTACCTCATATCGCTCGTGATTTTGACAATCTCATGCAGGACATTAAAGAAAACGGCATCACCCTTTCGCCACAAACGGTACAATTAATGACAACGCAACGCCCCCAACGCGGCACATTCCAATCGCTTGTCATCGGTCTTATTGGCGGCGCCTTGGGGGCACTGGCCGCATGGTTGTGGGTGACGTCATAACGTCACGGTAAATAACAATAATAATCCGTAAAAAAAATTGATTATGCCCCTAATTGTTTGTAGATTCATGTAAAGTACAAATCTCAACACACATTACGGGCAAATAACACAATGACCACTGTTTCTGCATCTGGAAAAAGGGTCCTGCTGATTATTGGCGGTGGTATCGCAGCCTATAAATGTCTGGATCTGATTCGTCGCCTAAAGGAACATGGCATCGGTGTCAGATGTATTCTGACCACAGCAGGTGCAGAATTTGTGACCCCCCTAGCCGTAAGTAGCCTTTCTGCCGAAAAAGTCTATACAGATTTATTTTCCCTCACTGATGAAGCGGAAATGGGACACATTCGCTTATCGCGGGAGGCGGATCTGGTGCTTGTCGCCCCTGCCACTGCGGATTTGATGGCAAAAATGGCCCATGGACTCGCCAATGATCTTGCCTCTACGGCCTTGCTCGCCACCGATAAACCCGTCTATATCGCGCCGAGCATGAATAGTCAGATGTGGACGCATCCGGCAACCAGGCGCAACCTTGAAACCCTCCAAAACGATGGCATAACCATTATCCCGCCAGGGGAAGGTGATCTGGCCTGTGGGGAAGTCGGTGCGGGGCGCCTGGCCGAAGTCCAGGACATCCTCTCAACCGTCTTACAGGCTCTAAAGCACGATAACCCCCTGCAGGACCTTAGGGGCCGTAAGGTTTTGGTCACGGCAGGGCCTACTCATGAACCTATGGACCCTGTTCGCTTTATTGCCAACCGTTCGTCCGGCAAACAGGGATATGCTTTGGCGGCGGCTCTGGCTGCACGCGGCGCGGACGTCACATTGATTTCCGGCCCAACAATGCTGGACTGCCCGCCCAATGTCACCCGTGTGAATGTCGAAACTGCACAACAAATGCAAACTGCATGTGCTGAAACACTACCGGTGGATGCAGCCTTATGTGTCGCGGCTGTTGCAGACTGGCGGCCTGCGCAAAGGGCCACACAAAAAAACAAAAAAAGCTTTGCCCCGGCAGCGGGTGAAGAACAGAAAACCCAAATAGATTTGGTGGAAAATCCGGATATTTTGGCATGGCTTTCACAACATGAACACCACCGCCCCTCACTTGTGATCGGCTTTGCGGCGGAAACCGAAGACCTGTTGCAACATGCCGCAGATAAATTGGCCCGCAAAGGCTGCGACTGGATTATCGCCAATGATGTCAGCCATGTGGGTGACGATGCCGTTATGGGCGGCGATAATAATCAGATTACAATTCTACATCGTGATGGTCAGGATAAATGGCCACGTTCGTCCAAAACAGTCATTGCGGAAAAATTAGCCGCGCGCATTGCCGCCCAACTTGGTGCAATGCCCGAATGAAAAATTCCCGCACACGAGATGATTACCAAAAATAACGAGAACAAAGAATGATAGACGTAAAGCTGCAAAGATTATCCCATAGTGCAGGACTGGACCTGCCCGCCTATGAAACCGCACAAAGTGCGGGCATGGATTTACGCGCCGCATTGGCCGATGGGGAAGATATCACCTTATCTTTTGGTGAACGGGCACTCATCCCAACCGGACTGGCGATGGCCCTGCCATCCGGGTTTGAAGCCCAGATCCGGCCCCGCTCTGGTCTGGCCGCAAAACATGGTCTAACCGTTCTCAATACACCGGGGACGATTGATGCGGATTATCGCGGTGAAATCAAAATCATCCTGATTAACCTGGGTCAGGAACCCTTCACCATCAATCGGGGGATGCGCATCGCACAAATGGTTATTGCCCCTGTGACACAGATCACATGGCAGGAATGTGAAACCCTAGATGAGACAGCCCGTGGCGCAGGGGGCTTCGGGTCCACGGGTCATCAAAACTAGGAAAAACAGATGCTGAGACTTCCGAAAAAAATGCTCTTTGCCCTCGAAGCCGTTGTGGATATCGCCTATAATGGCCGGGCGGCCCCTGTACAATCCAAAGAAATCACACGACGGCAGGGCATTCCTCAACGCTACCTTGAACAGGTCATGCAGCAACTGGTCCGGGCCGGCATCCTTAAAGGCGTTCGCGGGCCACGCGGTGGGTATCATCTCGCCCGTGAACGTCGTCGCATCAGTGTGGGTGAAATTATCCGCGTCATCAATGAACTGGATCAGGCAAACAGTAATCTGGCCTATGATTCCAGCTCTGACCTGGGCAATAAGGTGGTTAAACCCATGCTGGAAGAGCTAAATGATGATGTCATGTTAAAACTGGACGATATTACTTTACAGGATTTATGTCAGCGGGCCTCTGCCTATGGGGTGACCTCTGAATCAGAAAAGCATCTGGACTTTACAATTTAAAAAAACATCTTACGTCCAATAGGGACTTAAACCAATGGAGACTGAAAGCCATGTCTGTGTATAAAACCGGAACCGAAGGCCGCGGCAGAATTTACGACAATATCACGGATACCATTGGAAATACGCCCTTGGTCCGCATGAACCGCCTGACAAAAGACCTCAACAGTAACATCCTGTTAAAACTTGAGTTCTTTAACCCCTTGGCCTCGGTGAAAGACCGCATCGGGCTGGCCATGATCGAAGAGCTTGAAAACAATGGAAAAATCACCGCCGATACTGAACTGGTTGAACCAACATCCGGGAATACAGGTATTGCCCTTGCCTTCGTCTGTGCCGCAAAAGGATATAAACTGACATTGGTGATGCCTGAAAGTATGTCAATTGAACGACGCAAAATGTTGGCTTTATTGGGGGCGAATTTAGAACTTACCCCGGCCGCAAAAGGCATGAAGGGGGCAATTGAAAAGGCGCTGGAACTGGTTGAACAAAACCCCAACGCCATTATGCCACAACAGTTTGACAATCCCGCAAATCCCGAAATTCACCGCCGCACCACGGCCAATGAAATCTGGACTGATACAGATGGCAAAGTTGATGTGATCATTTCCGGTGTAGGAACAGGCGGTACCTTGACCGGTGTAGCCTCTGTTTTGAAAGAAAAAAATCCTGACATCAAGATTGTCGCAGTTGAACCGGAAGACAGTCCGATTTTATCCGGTGGCCAGCCCGGCCCCCATAAAATTCAGGGTATTGGCGCAGGCTTTGTTCCCCACATACTGGACACATCCTATATTGATGAAGTCCTGACCATCGGCAATGAAACCGCTTTTGAAACCGCACGGCGCACCGCTCTGGAAGAAGGTATCCCGGTCGGCATTTCGTCAGGGGCCGCGATTGCCGCCGCACTGGAACTATCAGAACGGGATGATATGGCAGGGAAAAATATTGTTGTGATTATCCCCTCCTTTGCCGAACGCTATATTACCACCGCACTTTTTGACGGTTTGGCAGTATAGGTTATCACAACGATTATGGTGCTTAACGATCAACAATTGGAACGCTATGCGCGCCATATTATCCTAAAAGAAGTCGGCGGCGCCGGGCAGCAAAAGCTGTTACAGGCGCGGGTGTTGGTTATTGGTGCGGGGGGGCTTGGCTCCCCCCTCTTAATGTATTTAGCCGCCGCCGGCGTCGGTCATATAGGCATTGTTGATGATGATGAAGTTGAACTCAGCAATCTACAGCGGCAGATCATTCATGTGACAAACAATCTTCATCAGGCCAAAACCGTATCCGCAGCACAGCATATCGCCGCACTGAACCCTGATGTAACAATCCACCAGCACAGCCTGCGCCTGACCGCAGATAATGTCGATAACGTCATCAGGGGATACGATATCATCGCCGATGGATGTGATAACTTTGAAACACGGTTTCTAATCAACGCCGCCTGCCACCGCGCCCGGATACCGCTGGTTTCCGCAGCCCTGAGCCAATTTGAAGGACAATTATCCACCTTCCGCAGCTATGAAGATGATAAGCCATGTTATCAGTGCCTGGTCCCCACACTTCCCCCACCCGATAGTGTACAAAGTTGTGCCGAAGCCGGTATTTTAGGGGCTGTTGCCGGGGTAATGGGCAGCCTGCAAGCCGTTGAGGTCATGAAGGAAATTGTCGGTCTGGACGATAGTCTGGCTGGAAAATTATTGCTTTACGATGCACTATCTGCACGCAGCCGCCTTATTAAACTTCCCAAGGATCCCGCCTGTCCCTGTTGCGGCACACAGGCAAAATAAAGGCCCCTCATATAAAGGAGCCTTTACTGTTCTGCTTGGTCCATCAATAGGCATCAATTTGCCCTGACCCTATATCCAGTCTTCCAACACACGGTCTGGTGGCTTATGCCCATCTGCATATGTTTTGATATTAATCAGCACTTTTTCGCCCATATCTATACGGGCTTCAATCGTTGCGGATCCCATATGCGGTAAGGCCACCACATTTTCCAACTGCAGCAATTTAGGATTAATCGCAGGTTCGTTTTCAAAAACATCAAGACCCGCGCCGGCAATTTCACCAGCCTCTAACATACGGATCAAGGCATTTTCATCGATCACCTCACCGCGGGATGTGTTAATGACATAGGCCTCACGGCGCAGCAATTTTAAGCGGCGCGCAGAAAGCAAGTGGAAGGTCGCCGGTGTGTGCGGGCAGTTCACAGAAATAATATCCATGCGGGCCAGCATCTGGTCCAGGCTTTCCCAATAAGTTGCCTCTAGCTCCTGTTCCAGGCTTTCGTGTTCCCTGTGACGATTGTGATAATGAATGGATAAACCAAAAGCCTTCGCACGCCGGGCTACTGCGGTACCGATCCGCCCCATGCCGACGATACCTAAACGTTTTCCCCAGATACGGTGCCCGACAAGACCAGTCGGGGACCACCCTGTCCATTCACCATCGTGCAACAATTTTTCACCAGCAATCAATTTACGCGGGACAGCCAACATCAACGCCAATGTCAAATCCGCCGTATCTTCGGTCAACACACCCGGCGTATTTGTCACGGTAATGCCACGTGCGCGTGCCGTTGCCAGATCGATATGGTCAACCCCTGCACCATAATTCGCAATTAACCTTAGTTGCGGTCCTGCCTGCGACAACACCCCGGCATCTAATCTATCTGTCACTGTCGGCACTAATACATCAGCCTCTTGCATAGCTTCTGCCATTTCCTGACGGCTGAATTCGTGGTCATCCAAATTGAGCCGCACATCAAAGAGTTCCATCATGCGCGTCTCAATGAGGTCGGGCAATTTGCGCGTTACAATTACAAGCGGCTTATGCTTTACGGTCATGAATAGGCTCCGGCATGCGCACGATACATTCTGGATCGGCAAACAGAGTAAAATGAGATTTATATACTAACTCAATAACAGAACTGACCGTTACTTTCAAATGGGCAAAGCCGCAAAAAACAGCAAAAATTGCTTATAAGCAGATAATAGGCTGTCTTTTGATCCTTCCACATCAGCAAGAGCGGCTTTATTCACTACAAAGTTATAAAGTCTCACATATATCTTCGTAAAAAATCGCCTTCGTACATTGACGGGCGCATTCAGTCAGGCATATTTAGAAAAATTAACCATAAGGACAGAGTGTGACGCGACTTTTCTGTATTTTGCTATTTTCTTTATTGCCCTGGCAACACATTACGGCACAGGAAGCACTTACTTACGGGCCCTCCGGCCTGCCTATTCCCCGTTTTGTTTCGCTATCGGCAAATAAAGTTAATGTCCGCACAGGACCCGGGCAGCAATATCCCATTGAATGGGTTTATGTGCGCCGCGGTTATCCTGTAAAAGTCATTGCTGAATATGGGAACTGGCGAAAAATTCGCGATTTGGACGGTACGGTCGGCTGGATCTTACACAGCCTGCTCTCTGGCCGCAGAATGGCTGTCATTCTGGATCAACCCCGACTACTTTATGCACAAGCCTCTACATCTGCCCCGCCAGTACTGAAGGCAGAAGAGGGCGTCATAGGTCAAATCCTACGTTGTCAAAAAGGATGGTGCCAATTGAGAATCAGCGGCCTTAAAGGATGGATTTCTCAAAAATATATCTGGGGCAGCCTGCACCGCGAAAGTATTAATTAAGGCAACGGTTCCGCTGCTATGCCCCGTTAGATGAGCGCACACGGATCACCACATCAACCCGGCTGATATCATTACCCGCAGGTGGCTGTGGCAAATTATGGATAGTCACCATTTCAGACGGCACATCTTCCAGGCGGGAATCTTCTTCATAAAAGAAGTGATAATGGTCCGTGATATTTGTATCAAAATACGCACAACCGGAATCAACCACCACTTCACGCAGCAACCCGACATCCGTAAATTGATGTAATGTATTATAAACGGTCGCCAGCGAGACATAAGCCCCTGATGCCACGGCCTCTTCATGCAAAATTTCGGCTGTCACATGGCGATCACCACGATCAAATAACAATTTTGCTAACGCAAGGCGTTGGCGTGTAGGACGTAAACCTGCGTCACGTAGCTGGTTTAGTGCTTTGGAGTAGGGACGGTCTTGGGCCTCTTCCGTCATCATACTTCTCCTATACCCTTAGGTCCTGATTGTCCGACAATATCAGCAAGGGCATATTCACACCCCCGGCCGTTTAGTTGCAACTGCTTATTATTATGTGAATATTATGACACTTGAAAAATCTTTTGGCAAGAACCACCACTTTCGCGGCCTAACTCTTTAAATAAAAGATATTTTTTGTTTGAACGCTATTGTCAAAAGACCCTTAATCCCCGGTAGCGATGCGCTCTACCAATTGGCGTACAGTGGGAATAAAGCCGTTGCTATAGAACGGGTCTCTGGCAAAATTATACGCCCCGTGTCCAGCAAACATCAGATTGTCTTCAACCGGGCCGCCATGGGCGATATCCTGAAGTGTCTTTTGTATACAGAAACTGCGCGGGTCTGCGCCACGGCCAGTAGAATTTTTCTCATTGTCTGCCCAATCAGAAAACTTACATTGGCTAAGGCAGCCCATGCAATCCTTTTGGTCTTTTCTGATTTCCGCAGCCTTATCCCCGGTGACAAAAACCAAAGTTTCATCCGGTGTTTTCATCGCTGTGGTAAAACCACTCTCCAGCCAATCAGCAACACGTGGGGCATCGGCAGCACTGACAAAATAACGCCGTTTGCCAACCTGAACTTCTGTATTCAATTCTTCTGTTGCCTGCCTTGCATAGGCCACTTGGCGGTTACTGCGCGCCTCCAGCTCTCTTAGGAATGGATTATACACGGCAGAAGAATAAAACCCGGTCGGGCTAAAACGGTGCAACAATATATCCCCTTCATCCAGGGTCAGGAGTTGCTGTTTCCACCCCTCCGGTATCGGACTTTCCTGTGTCAGTAATGGCCGTGTACCAAACTGGAAAGCGATCGGCCCAATTTCCGGGTTATCCAGCCAATGTTCCCAATCACGCAAATACCAGACGCCACCCGCCATAATAATCGGCACATCCTGCAGGCCAAAACTATTCATCAGACTACGCAACGCGACAACCCGTGGATAGGGATCTTCAGGTTTTCGGGGGTCTTCGGCATTTGAAAGGCCATTATGACCACCCGCCAGCCACGGATCTTCGTATACCACAGAACCCAGCAACGCCGCCTGTTTACGATATGCACGCTTCCACAAGATACCAAAGGCCCGTGCAGAAGAAATAATAGGGTGGTAGTAGACATTGAATTCTGCGGCGATTTCACTGAGACGGTAAGGCATGCCTGCCCCACAGGTAATCCCATGCACCATGCCTTTGGTTTGTTCCAAAATGCCCAGCAATACGGCCTCGGCACCGCCCATTTCCCATAAGACATTGATGTGGATACGGCCGTTCCCGCCAGACCGCTCAAAAGCCTCTTTAACCTGTGTCACGCCACCACGAATACCATAAGCAACCAACTCTTCATGGCGTTCACGCCGCGTTGCCCCATGATAAATTTGCGGTATTACATTACCCTGTTCATCATAGCTATCTGCATTCACACATGACACTGTCCCCACCCCACCGGCAGCAGCCCATTCGCCAGCGCTCACGCCGGTACTGACAGCAACGCCTTTTCCGCCTTCGACCAACGGCAGAACCTCTTTTCCAGACATCATCAATGGGGAGAGGGGGTTTTTCATATTCTTTATTTCCAAGCCATACATACTTATCGTAACGATACCAATGCGACGCTACGATGACCTTACCTATAATAAAAAAGGCTACCTCCCATGTACAGCACCACCATGTGGCACTGACCAGAAGATAGCCCCCTTAATGTAATTAGTCTTCCTTCTGTGCAGAAGGATCAATTTCTTCGCCCGTTTCCTGATTAACCACTTTCATGCTCAAACGCACCTTTCCGCGGCCATCAATCTCCAGTACCTTGACCTTAACAACGTCTTCTTCATTGACCACATCGGTCACTTTACCAACCCGTTGCGGGGCCAATTCGCTGATGTGAACCAGTCCATCCCGATTACCCAGGAAGTTCACAAATGCACCGAAATCTACGACCTTGACCACTTTACCGGTATAAATTTTACCGACTTCTGGCTCTGCCACAATACCTTCGATCCACTCAACAGCCTTGGTAATTGCTTCCAGATCAGACGACGAAACCTTAATAGTGCCATCGTCTTCAATATCGACTTTAGCACCCGTCACTTCGCAAATCTCACGGATAACTTTACCACCGACACCAATAACTTCACGAATTTTCTCTTTATTGATTTTCAGTGTCTCAATACGCGGGGCGTGGGCGCTCAACTCCTGGCGCACATTTGAAATCCCCTTTGTCATTTCATCAAGAATATACGCACGGCCTTCTTTTGCCTGCGTCAGGGCCACATTCATGATGTTTTCACTAATGCCCGTAATCTTGATGTCCATCTGCAACGATGTCACACCTTCGGCCGTACCAGCGACCTTAAAGTCCATATCACCCAGATGATCTTCATCACCCAGAATATCGGACAACACCGCAAAGTCTTCCCCTTCCAGAATCAGTCCCATGGCAATACCTGATACTGGCCGTGATACCGGCACACCCGCATCCATTAATGCCAAAGAAGACCCACAAACAGTCGCCATAGACGAGGATCCGTTTGATTCTGTCACTTCTGATACTAACCGGATGGTATACGGAAAATCTTCTTTTTCAGGCAACACAGCCTTCAACGCCCGCCATGCCAATTTACCGTGACCGATTTCCCGGCGGCCTGCGCCACCCATACGGCCCACTTCGCCCACAGAATAAGGCGGGAAATTATAGTGCAGCATAAAATGTTCGCGGTAGCTGCCTTCCAACGCATCAATCAGCTGCTCATCATCGCCGGTCCCTAATGTTGCCACCGCCATGGCCTGTGTTTCACCACGTGTGAACAGCGCAGAACCGTGTGCGCGCGGCAAGACATGAACTTTACTGTCAATCGCCCGTACATCGCTAAGGCTACGGCCATCAATACGCTTGCCCGTTTTGATGATATCGCCGCGAACAATGTCCTTTTCCAATGACTTAAGCAATTCGCTGACAACGCGGGCTTGCGCCGCATCTTCTGCACTATCGGCTAATTCTGCAAGAACGCGATCTTTTGTTTCTGCCACTTTCTGCGTACGTGTCTGTTTGACTGTTTCCGCATAAGCCGCTCTTAGCCCTTCTTCCGCCAATGCCGCAATTTGTGCCTTCAGCGCGCTATGGTCTTCCTGCTCTGGCAATTCCCACGGATCTTTTGCGGCCAATTCCGCCAGCTCAATAATCGCATCAATCACCGGACGCATCTGTTCGTGACCATACATCACCGCACCCAGCATAACTTCTTCGCTCAGTTCCTTGGCTTGAGATTCCACCATGAGAACCGCGTCTTGTGTGCCGGCGACGATCAGGTCCAATTCCCCTTCGCCCACTTCATCCATCAGTGGGTTCAGGATGTATTCGCCATCCTTGTAACCAACACGGGCACCAGCAATCGGCCCCAGGAATGGCATGCCTGACAAGGTAAGCGCCGCGCTCGCCCCGATCATGGCAACGATATCCGGATCATTTTCCAGATCAAAGCTGGTTACCGTACAGACAACCTGTGTTTCGTTCTTATAGCCTTTAACAAAAAGCGGACGAATAGGTCTGTCAATGAGGCGAGACGTCAATGTTTCTTTTTCAGAAGGACGCCCTTCGCGTTTAAAGAACCCGCCGGGGATCTTACCTGCCGCATAGGTGCGCTCTTGGTAATTTACTGTCAGAGGAAAGAAATCAAGGTCGGGGTTGGCTTTCTTCGCACCTACAGCGGTACAAAGAACGGAAGTTTCCCCATAGGTCACCATAACAGCACCATCTGCCTGACGTGCAATTTGCCCTGTTTCAATGACTAGCGGACGACCGCCCCATATAATTTCTTTACGATGTACTTCGAACATATCTCGACCTTAATTTCCGGCGGCATTGTGTTGCAGTGCCCTCGCACTAACAGCCAACCACCAAGGCAATCCCTATGATTGCTTTCCTCTAACTTTGTAACGCGCAGAAGCTTACTTACGCAGACCCAATTTCGCAATCAGAGCCTGATAACGAGCTTCTTCAGTATTTTTCAAATAATCCAGCAGACGACGGCGTTTATTCACCAGCATCAGCAGCCCGCGACGGGAATGATTATCTTTTTTATGAGATTTGAAATGCTCTGTCAGATTGACAATCCGTTCTGTCAATATGGCCACCTGCACTTCGGGGGAACCAGTATCATTTGCCTCACGGGCAAATTCATCAATTAACGCTTTTTTGCGTTCTACAGTAATCGACATCGGGTACTCCTTAAATATCAATCAGTTATATTAAAAACACGCAAAAGCTTTAGGCGGCCATCTGTCATTTCAGCCAATGCAATAAGCTGATCTTCACACATAACGCGCACAAGCCCCTGCTTGTGATCCGGAACCGCCAAGATCTGCCCCTGTTGAATACGGGCAGCCTCTTTTACCGTTACGGCCAGAGCCGAGATGTCGTCCAGCACGGTCACAACTGGTAAAAGCTGTTCCTTAAGCGGCGCACTATGGACCAAATCGCCCAGTTTATCCAGCGAAATCGACTCCCTTTCCGCAAATGGCCCCACACGTGTCCGGCGCAATTCTGAAACATATCCACAACTGCCCAACGCCCGCCCTAAATCACGGGCAATGGCCCGCACATAGGTCCCTTTCCCGCAGTCAACCTCGAAACAACTTTGGCCTTCTGCCAATGTTGTATCGGGCACAAGTTTCAAATCGAAAATGTCTACTTCTCGGGGGCTGAGCGACACATCTTCTCCCCGACGCGCAAGATCATACGCCCTCTGTCCAGCCACTTTTATCGCCGAATAGGCCGGGGGTGTTTGTAAAATACGCCCGATAAAGCCCGGCAATGCGGCCTTGATTTCATCGTCTGTAGGATAATGGTCGGATCGTCGGGTGACATCCCCTTCTGCATCATCGGTACTGCGCTCTTCCCCCCATGTCACCACAAAACGGTATGTCTTGCGGCCATCCATAATATAGGGAACCGTCTTTGTGGCCTCTCCCAGTGCAATGGGCAAGACACCTGTCGCTAAAGGGTCTAACGTGCCACCATGACCGACTTTTGCCGCCTTAGTGAGATAGCGGACTTTACCGACCACCTGTGCAGATGACATATCTAACGGCTTATCAATAACCAGCCAGCCATGGATCGGCAGGCCCTTTCTGCGGCGTCCCATTGGGAATTACGCCTCGTCTACCGGATCGTTTTCATCGTCTTCCGGGACTCCCAAATCCTGTGCGACATGGGGGGAACGCAATAATTCTTCAATGCGGTCCGCTTCACCAAAGCTGGCATCCGCCTTAAAATTCAACGTCGGCACATATTTCATACGAACCATCCGCCCCAATTGACCGCGCAAATATTTACGGCATCGATTAAGGCCATCCAAAGTGTCCCCTAAATGCACTCCCCCGAGTGGCATGACGAACACAGTTGCATTGCGCATATCCGGGCTACACTTTACCTCGGTAACTGTTATAGACACACCCTTCAGTGCAGGTTCCGCAAGATCGCCGCGCGCCAGCACTTCTGACAGCGCATGGCGGATATTCTCACCAATACGTAACATACGATGGCTTGCCGCACGACCACGTGCGTCCATGTGCGCATCCGCATCAGAGTATTTACCCATTGGACATCCTTTCCACGTGTAGGAAAATGGCGGCAGTGCGGCGACCCCGCCTGATCGACAAACAATCAGACGGCGGCCTTATAGGCTACGTGCAACTTCTTCGACTTCGAAACATTCAATGTAGTCCCCTACCCGAATGTCGTCATAGTTTTTAAAGCCCATACCGCATTCCATGCCGGACTGTACTTCGCTCACGTCATCCTTAAAGCGACGCAAGGAGGCCAAGTCACCTTCATATACCACGACATCATCACGCAGCAATCGGGCCTTCGTCCCAGCTTTGATATAACCATCGGTCACCAGACAGCCTGCCGCTTTACCCGTTTTACCTGCGGCAAAGACCTGTAGAATTTCCGCCGCACCCAAAATATGCTCCCGCATCTCAGGAGAAAGCAGCCCGGACATGGCGTCTTTCACATCATCAATCAAGTCATAAATAACTGAATAATAACGAATTTCCACACCTTCACGGGCAGATAGTTCTTTTGCCTGACGGTTCGGCCTCACATTAAAGGCCAAAATCGGGGCTTCAGAGGCTTTCGCCAAGATCACATCAGATTCGGTAATCCCGCCCACACCAGAATGAAGGATATTGGCTTTAACCTCATCCGTGCTCATTTTATCCAGTGCCGTGGTAATCGCTTCCGCAGACCCCTGCACGTCAGATTTCACCAACACAGGGAACGCCGCCACTTCTTTATCTTTCAGGCGGGTGAACATATTTTCCAACGTGGCCTTCTGGCCTCCAACTTTGGCTTTTTTCACCTGACCTTGACGGAAATTAGCAACCTCACGCGCGCGGCTTTCGTTTTCCACGACGCTAAAGAGATCACCCGCAGATGGTGTACCATTTAGCCCCTGAATCTCAACCGCAACGGAAGGGCCCGCTTCTTTCTGGTGACGGCCGCGCTCATCCTGAAGCGCACGAACTTTACCCCATTCGTTACCAGCAACCACCACATCACCGACACGCAATGTTCCACGTTGCACCAACAACGTTGCCACAGGGCCACGGCCTTTATCCAATTGTGATTCAATCACAATACCATCCGCCATGCGGTCAGGATTCGCTTTAAGGTCTAGCAATTCTGCCTGTAATAAAATCGCCTCTTCCAGCTTGTCCAGGTTCAGGCCTTTTTTCGCCGAAACTTCAACATCCAGCACATCACCACCCATATTTTCCACGAAAACTTCGTGTTGCAATAGGTCCTGACGTACCCGGGACGGGTCTGCCCCGTCTTTATCAATCTTGTTAATCGCCACAATGATCGGCACATCTGCGGCCTTGGCGTGGTGAATAGCTTCAATTGTCTGTGGCATAATACCGTCATCCGCCGCCACGACCAAAACCACAAGGTCCGTGGCCTGCGCACCCCGGGACCGCATCGCCGTAAAGGCCGCATGACCGGGCGTATCGAGGAACGTGATTTTCTGACCGGATTCCATCGTCACCTGATAGGCCCCGATATGCTGCGTAATCCCGCCGGCTTCGCCCGCCGCCACATCAGACGCCCGCAAGGCATCCAACAGAGATGTTTTACCATGATCAACATGGCCCATCACCGTCACAACCGGAGCCCGCGACAACAGATCTTCGTCTTTATCATCATCTTCGGGCAGCTGAATATCGGCATCAGATTCACTGACGCGTTTAATATTATGGCCAAACTCTTCAACAATCAGCTCTGCCGTATCCTGATCGATGTCCTGGTTAATGGTGACCATCATGCCCATTTTCATCAATGCTTTGATGACTTCTGTGCCCCGCTCTGCCATTCTGTTGGCCAGTTCCTGCACAGTAATTGTTTCCGGCACCACCACATCACGAACAATCTTTTTATGTTCCTGACCCTGGCTGGCCATCTTACGTTTTTCTTTCTCACGGGCCCGCTTCATCGCCGCCAGGGAACGTTGCCGTCCGCCTTCGTCATCTCCACGGTTAAAGGCCGCTTGAACTGTCAATTTCCCGCTACGGCGACGTTGATCGCCACCGCGACCCGGCTTCCCGGCACCGGCGGTGTCCGCAGTCTTTTTCGCCCCTTTGGCAGGCTTTGATAACTTCGGCTTCACTTCGGCGTTGCGGCCACCCTTTTCAGGTGAACGTACAACAGGTGCATCACCTTCGGCGGCTACGGGTTTTTTCGCCGGACGCGCTGCTGATGTTTTCTGTGCTGATGTCGATGCAGGGGCCTCTTTAACCGGCTCCGCTGCTGCAGTAGTCTCTTTCGCTTCTTTTGCCTTTTGCGCGGCTTCTTCTTCGGCCTTTTTCTGTTCCGCCTGTGCTGCTTTACGCTTGACCTCTTCCGCTGCACGCTGCGCGGCGGCAGCTTCGCGCTCTTTGCGCTCCGCTTCTTCGCGACGGCGCTGCTCTTCCATTTTCACAGCCCCTTTCAGGGCCGCAACCCGTGCAGCACGTTCGCCGTCAGTCAGTCCCTCATCTTTTTTCGGCTTCGCGTTGCCTTGTGACCCTGTCCGGCCCTTTGCCGTCAATTTAGCCGCAGGCTTCTTTTTCGCTGGTGCGGCAGGTTTTGCCGCAGTCGATGCTGATTTAGCCGCAGGAGCCGGGGCCTTTTCACCGGGCTTTACGAGCTTACGCTTTTTACGTTCGACGACAACCGGTCCTCGTCCGCCGGAAGAATCCTGCCGTGGCTGGCCACCATTATCGCCACCAGCTTTTTTAAGCTGAAGCGTTTTTCGCCCAGACACAGACAGTTTTTTTCCATCAGTAGTTTTTTCGCTCATTCGTTACCTGCCTTCAGATCAATCCTCATCAGCAGCAAGGTTTCTGAACCCTTGCAACCGCTCTAGCTCGTGTATGAAACGGTTCGTTGCATGCCCTGACGTCAAGGCAATATGCACCGCATTCTCACGTCCCAGAGCCTGACTCAGCTCCGTGCGGGTAAAAATATCAATTACCCGCAAATTTTCAATACCCTGACAAAGCTTACGACGTCCATCGTCCGCCCCGTCAGAAGCCGTCAGAAGAACCGGCGCCATCGTTGCCTGCAACGCAGACCGGACCTTCTCAAAACCCATCACCATCTGCCCCGACTGGCGCACAAGTCCCAGTAACTCGAGACAACGCTGCCGCAGCATTCGCTCCACGCTGTCACTTAATCCTTCCGGAATCGTAAGCGTCAGCTTTGACCCGGGCGCGATATCGCCACCCACGTCATCTATGTCCTGTGCGCGGTCATCGCGCTGTCGCGTTTGCGCCACTTTGGCAGCAAACCGGTTAAATAACTTTTTGCGAACAGCTTCATCCACTCGCTCGCGCCGGGCCTCGACCCAACACCCGCGGCCGGGTAAACGCCCGCGCAAATCCGGCACCAAATCCCCGTCGGGACTCAACACAAAACGCACCATCTTATAGGCAGGATAACTTTCCCGGCTGACGATGCAGCGGCGCAATTTATGCAAAGCTTTCATGCGCCCCCTATCATGTTAACTCACCGACCAGACACCACCGACATCGCAATACCACAGGTTATGCGTCAGTGACGACCTCATTTTCCGTCTCTTCTTCTGCGGCACCTTCTGGCGCAACATCCTCATCATCGAACCAGTGGGCTCGCGCCGCCATAATGATGTCATTCGCTTGCTCATCAGAAAGTGCGTAATCCCGCAGGATGCCATCGGCACTACTATTGAGCTCATCTGCGGCCAGATCACCCAGATCATCCAATGTCTTAATGTCGGCCTCACCCAGCGTCACCAACATCGGCCCTGTCAGACCTTCAATCGCACTCAAGTCATCTGATACACCCAACTCAACACGACGGCTATCGGCTTGCGCTTCCGCAGCCTCCAGACTGTCGCGGGCACGCGCCTGCAATTCAGCCACCAGGTCTTCATCAAATCCGTCAATGCCCGCAAACTCTGCTGCATCCACATAAGCGACTTCTTCGATATTACTAAAGCCTTCCGCCACCAATAGCTGTGCCAAAGTTTCATCCACGTCCAGCGCCTTGACAAATCGTTCTGTACGGCGGGTAAATTCTTCCTGACGGCGCTGGGACTCGTCCTCTTCCGTCATAATATCAATCTGCCAGTCCGTGAGCTGTGTCGCCAGACGCACATTTTGACCCCGACGGCCGATTGCCAGACTCAACTGGTCATCAGGCACCACCACCTCGATACGCTGCACATCGTCATCCAATACGACCTTTGTCACTGTAGCCGGAGCGAGCGCACTGATAATAAACGTCGCCGGATCCGCAGACCACTGGATGATATCAATTTTTTCGCCTTGCAATTCATTGACAACAGCCTGCACGCGGCTTCCCCGCATACCAACGCAGGCCCCCACAGGATCAATACCGGAATCCCGAGATGTCACCGCGATTTTTGCCCGGCTACCTGGGTCACGACTAACCGATTTCACCTCGATCACGCCATCGTATATTTCCGGCACTTCCTGCGTAAACAGACCGGTCATAAATTCAGGAGCCGTCCGTGACAGGAAGATTTGCGGGCCACGTTGCTCACGACGCACATCGTGAATATACGCCCGCACCCGGTCGCCATTACGGAAATGCTCCCGCGGGATCAACTGATCGCGACGAATAACGGCTTCGGCCCGGCCCATGTCAACAACCACATTACCGTATTCCACCCGCTTTACGACACCATTGATGATTTCGCCAACCCGGTCTTTAAATTCATCATATTGTTTTTCGCGTTCCGCATCGCGCACTTTTTGCACGATCACCTGCTTCGCGGTCTGCGCAGCAACACGGCCAAAATCAATGGGCGGAAGCTCTTCGGCCACCATATCGCCGATTTCAGCATCATCTTTATCAAGGCGCGCATCCTGCAAAGAAATCTGGATGGCTGGATTTTCAACCTCTTCCACGACCTCCTGCAATCGATACAAACGGATGTCACCGTTTTTACGATCAATATGCGCGCGAATTTCATTTTCAGAACCATAGCGGGACCGGGCGGCTTTTTGTATCGCCTCTTCCATTGCTTCCAGAACAACGTCCTGTGCAATCCCTTTTTCCCGTGCTACCGCATCAGCAATCTGCAATAGTTCCAGCCGATTAGCACCTACAGCTGTAGCCATTTGCCTGCTCTCCGTCATCGTTATCAGACCCAACACAGGTTGTTTTCACAACCCAATTTCATACCGTTCTCACGGTCACTCACAGGCTGCGAACAGCCCCTTACACAGTTACCTGCACAACGCAGACAACCAAAATCAACTCTCTTGGCGTTGCTGCTTTGCCGCGGCCGCCAATAATTCATCGGTCATCACCAGTTTTGATTTCTGGATATCATCGTGAAAAATGCGGCATTCTCCGCCATCTTCCACATCAATAATGACCTCTTGCCCGTCCACGCCCTTCAGCAGGCCCTTAAAACGACGACGCCCGTCTACCGGGGCTGCCGTTTCGATCTTCACCTCATAGCCAGCGAAACGTTCAAAATCTTTTAACCGCACCAGTGGACGATCCACACCCGGCGAACTGACCTCCAGCAGGTATTCACTGGGAATAGGGTCTTCCACATCCAGAAGCACTGAAAGCTCACGGCTTAGCCGCGCACAATCATCCACATGCATCGTCCCATCTGGCCGTTCCGCCATGATCTGCAAAACCATGGTCTGGCGTGCACCACCGGATGTCAGAAAGGCAACTCGCACCAATTCAAAACCCAGAGCTTCCACTGTAGGCTCTATCAATTCTTTGATTTTGTCTGCGGCTGTCGCGCTCAACGCTACTGCTTCCTTAACCTCTTATTTATCGGGACCGTTATTATACACGATTCCCCAATAAAAAAGTGGGTCAGTGACCCACTCGATGGCTTCTTAATTTTAAAAGTGATTCGTTAGCGCATATAATAACTTTCTTGCGCCCCTCTGCAAGCGATTTATCCCGCCCGGCCAAAGGAAGATTTAGCGGGCCTTGCGCCGAAATCGTAAATAGGCACTTTTGCGCCCCTGTGTCAGGGCCTTGGCCTCATAACGTGATGGCGGCCAGCCCGCAGGCCGCTGTCGCCAATCGTCCGGGCCAGCAGCAATCCATTCAAAGTCATCACGGCGCATAAGCTGCATTAACGTCCACCGGCAATAATCCATATGATCCGTGCCGACCCGTAATTCCGCGCCATCTTTTAACAATCGCGCAATGACATCCAGATTCCCCGGATTGATAAAACGACGTTTATGATGGCGTGCCTTAGGCCAGGGATCAGGGAATAACACAAAAAAACGACCAATAGAGGCGTCGGGCAGCCTGTCCATTAGCAGACGCGCATCATCCGTAAAAATGCGGACATTCTCTAAGGATTGCGCCTCCACATGCCCTAACAACCCTGCAATACCGTTCAGGAACGGCTCACAGCCGATAAAGCCTGTGTTTGGATGATGCGCCGCCTGCCAGGCCAGGTGTTCACCTTTCCCGAAACCGACTTCAAACCATAGATCTTCAATATCTGCCGCAAATAAATCATTGATCTCCACAGCCGTATCACTGTCAGCAGCATCAACGACTAAACGTGGCAACAGTTCATCCACCAGTTTCTGACGGGACGGCGTTAACGGCTTACCCTGCCGACGACCATAGATCCGGCTACCCTGAATATTTTCCAGATCACGCATGCGCTTTATCCTCCGATGGCCTCATAATTTGTGCCCGGCCATCTTTTTTATCCTACTGATTTTCACGGTCAAGCGCGTTACAGAAATTCAGCCTTCAAGTGATCGACCAGATCCAATTTTTCCCAAGGGAAGCTCCCCTCGTGTTGACTGAACGGTAGCGACAATGGCCCCTTATCACCATACGTCCGGCCAAAATGCCCGTAAGACGCCGTGGGCAGGTAAAAGGGCTGGTTTAATTGTAAATGTTCACGAATACCGCGCGGCGTCAGGTCCATTAATTGCCGCAGTGTTTCTTCCAGCCGGCGCACATCAACACCCTCCCCGCCTTCCAAGTCTACATAAAGCGATAACGGATCGGAGACGCCAATAGCATAGGAAAGCTGTAGTACACAGCTTTTAGCCAACCCGGCGGCGACAACATTTTTTGCCAGATACCGCGCGGCATAGGCTGCTGAACGGTCCACTTTCGTCGGGTCTTTGCCCGAAAACGCCCCGCCACCATGCGGGGCCGCCCCGCCATATGTATCCACAACAATTTTGCGTCCCGTCAGGCCCGCATCCCCATCCGGGCCGCCGACAACAAAAGTCCCCGTGGGGTTCACATAAAAGTCTTCTTCCCCACACATCCAACCGTCTGGCAGAGCAGTCTCTACATGTTGGCGGATAATATCACGCACGCGTTCCTGACTTACACCCTCCTGATGTTGGGTGGAGACCACAATGGACTCTGCGGCAACAGGCACGCCGTTTTCATAACGGAGCGAAACCTGACTTTTGGCATCCGGGCCTAATTCCGGTATTGCACCAGCATGGCGTGAACGCGATAACGCCCGCAACGTATTATGGGCGTAATACAGCGGGGCCGGCATAAAAGCGTCCGTCTCATCACAGGCAAAACCGAACATAATGCCTTGATCTCCCGCTCCTTCATCTTTGTTTGCGCTGGCATCTACGCCTTTGGCAATTTCTGCGGATTGATCGTGAATGTAAATATCAACAGCCGCTTCTGCCCAGTGGAACCCGTCCTGTTCATAGCCAATTTGGCGGACAACCTGACGGGCAGCTTCTTCTATCCGGGCAGGTGTTATACTGCCCGGCCCGCGGACTTCGCCAGCCAATACAATTCTATTGGTCGTCGTAAGTGTCTCCACCGCTACCCGGGCTTCCGGATCTTCGGATAAATATAAATCCAGTATGGCATCTGAAATCTGGTCCGCCACTTTATCCGGATGTCCTTCGGACACCGATTCACTGGTGAAAAGATAATTTCTACGCGTCACATCCTGCTCCTAAAACCAGACGGGTCTTTCCTGTCGGCTTTTCTATACGCCAAACACATACATAAAGAAATCTTTATGTTTCATAAAAATGTCAAGGGGCTAAAGACAAAACATTCTGATTTTTCACAGATCATACTACTCAAAGGCGATACGGACTGACCTTTACGCATCTTTAACGTTAATCTGCTAACTCTGGCAACATAACCATAAAACAGACAACTTTGAAATTGACAAAGGGCGCATTGCCATGCGGGGATTTTTTAGCAAACAAGCAGGCCTTAAAGGTACTGAACATGCGGCAACAACGGGGGGTAACACCGATGAACAGGGGAGCGGGACGCTGAAGAATAATATCCATACACAAACGGCCAATGCTTATGATTGGATTAATGCCATGCTGGTCAATATGGTTGTATGCGATGCAGAAACGCTGGAAATCCATTATTGCAATCCGCATTGTCTGGCAACGTCAGAAAAAATTCAACATGCCCTTTCCCATCATGGGCAAGATCTTATCGGCAAGACCATTGACCTGTTCTTTGGCGAACAGGGAGCCCCACGTGATTTGTTGGCAGACCCAACACAACTTCCTCACCGTGAAACCTGTACCGTAGGCGAGGAAATTCTTGATGTGCTTATTACCGCTATCCAGACCGACGGTCAGTCCGTTCAGCAATATTTATTGACCTGGCATGTAGTAACCGCACAAAAAAAGACCCAGCAGTCTGCCCGGCGCCTGCAAGGAATGGTCGAAGAAATGCCCGCAAATATCCTACTTTGCGATCCGTTTACGCAAAAAATTATTTATACCAATAAAGCCTGTCAATCGACCTTTACGGCTTTGGGCGCGGCACTCCCGTTCTCCGCTGACAGCGTGACAGACGCCGATATCACGACCCTAGATCAGGACCCTGACGCCTTCCGCCAATTGCTTACCAACCCGATGGCAATGCCATGTGCCCGGATGATTACGCTGGGCGAAGATACTTTTAAAGCCCATCTCGGGGCCATCACAGATGACAAGGGCTGTTTTACCGGCGTCATGATCCGCATGGAAAAACTTACCGAAATGGTAGAATTGGGCCAACGTGTTAAAAATTTGGCCCAAATGGTCAACAAAGCGTCCCATGAACTACAAGACACGGCACGTCACATGTCCGACACCGCAGAAAACACCAGCCGCGACTCAAATGCAGCAACAAACGGCATTGAACAGGCAAGTAATAATGTGCAGATGGTCGCCGCTGCCGCTGAACAACTTTCCGGTTCCATCAGTGATATCGGTCTGCAAGTCCGTAAATCTTCTGACATTTCCCTGCAAGCTGTGACCGAGGCAGAAAAAACAGGGGCCACCATGACACAGCTTTCCCAGGCATCTTCGCGTATTGGTGATGTCGTTAAATTAATTAATGATATTGCCGGACAGACAAATTTGCTGGCCCTTAACGCCACCATCGAAGCCGCCCGGGCCGGCGAAGCGGGTAAGGGTTTTGCCGTTGTCGCCTCAGAAGTCAAAAATTTGGCCAACCAAACTGCGAATGCGACCGAAGAAATCACCAGCCAGATCAGCGAGATCCAAGGCTCCACACAGGCCGCTGTTGATGCCATCAGTAACATCCGTAATACAATTGATAATATTAATACGATTGCCGGCAGCATTTCCGAAGCTGTTGAGGAACAAGGGGCGGCCACACAGGAAATCGCACGCAATGTCTCTGACGCCGCCAGTGGCACACAACATGTTTCTCAAAATATGATAGATGTCGTGAACAATACAGGGCAGGTTGGCCAAGGGGCCACCGCCGTCTTGCAGGCCGCTGAAGAATTGGTTTGCGAAAGCCAGGCCATGTCTGACGAAGTCGATGAATTCCTGTCCAAGGTCGTCTCTGGCTAGAACAAGCACCCCTTCGCCTGATTTCAACACGCACAGACAAAGTCACAGGCGATACAGTCAAACCCGTTCGGGCAAGACTGTCTCGTCACCTAACACACATTGGTTGTGCACAGCCTTGACGATCCGTGCCCGGATTGCCATAAGGTGAGAAAGACAAAAAAACTAAATCATCGCGTGTTGGTCGTGGATCTGTGTTGTCCTCCGCATCATCGTGCGTCATATGTCGCTCAGGATACATCCTCATCCATATAAATCCTGAAGGTGGAGTGTAAAATGACAACCCTTACCGATCGGCCCCTGCTTATCAGCAAGGAATTCTACAAAGAAAAAAGCGACGATGTCATGGGCAGCTTTAAACTAGCCATGCGCCAAATGGCTGCCTGTGTACATGTCATTACAACTGAACACGAAAATAGCCGTGCGGGCATTACAGCAACGGCAGTCCAGTCCGTCTCTTTTGATCCCATGAGCATGTTGTGTTGTGTTAATGAAACAACAGCACTCCATGATAAGCTGCTCTCGTCCGGCCGCTTTTGCATAAACATGTTACAAAGCGGGCAAGAAGACATCTCGAACAATTTCAGTGGCAAATTAAAAGGCGAAGAACGCTTTAGTGTCGGTGACTGGCAACAGACGGCGGATGGCCTGCCCTATCTGAATACGGCACAGGCAAATTTCTTCTGTGAGACCGCAGAGACCATAAAATACGGAACACACACGATTTTCATTGGCAAAGTAATCGACGTCAAAGTCCGTGATGATATTTCGCCATTAATGTATATGGACGGTGCTTACCGCAGCTAGCACCGGCCTGACCGCATGACATAAGAAAGGCCGCATCTGCGGCCTTTCCTTATTATAAACAAATATATGCAACCTACCGAATGAAGTCAGGGACCCGTCCGGCTTTATTTTCCTCTTCGGACGGAGCTGCTATAACCTCTTTTTCCGTGATCGCTGTATTAATTTGTGAACTCACCAGTGCTGTCAGGCAAAGCAGGAAATAATACAAATCCAAATAGGCCACATTAATCGTCAGTCCGTTAAAGGCAAAACCGACAATACTGAACTGTAAAGCGTAGATCAGACTATGTTCCCATTTCAGGTCCGGGTCGCCCCGACTGCGTTTAGCATTCTTATTGGCCACCCCCACAGCCGTAAACCCGATCAACAGGAACAAAATAATACCGATATAACCATGTTCGCCCAACACCTGAAAATATACACTATGCACGGCTCTGTTCAGGTCAATGCCATACAAGTACTTCATGTAGTAGGGCTGATGGTAGAACGCATCAAAGCCATTGCCAATTAACGGGCGTTCATTTGCAATTTTAATGGCATAATCCCACTGAATCAGGCGCGTACTGGCAGAGCCGTCTTCTTCATAATTTTGGATAGTTCTCATGCGGTCGTGCCATGACTGTGGCATGAAGATAAAGCCTACGCCTAAGAAAATCACCAAGACGGATGCGGTAAGTATTTTGTTTTTCGAACGCCAGAAATAAAATCCTGACATCCCCACCAGTCCGACGAAACCACCACGGGACTGCGTCCCTAACAATGTCAGAAAACAAAGGCCCGCCGCGCCCAGAATACCGAGACGAATCCATTTATTCGTAAACCATGACCGAAGCGACAACATCACGGGAATGACCATTAACATGGCCAACGATACGTTATTATTATCTTCCCAGCCCGAATCTAATGGCCCCCACACGCGGTAGCTGCCCCCTGTTAAAGCCGTGAAAATGCCGCCTTTGACGCCGGTCGCACCAATACCAATGACAAAAATAAGGGCAAAACTATAAGTCCAGAATTTATTGTTCATGAACAATAGGACCAACAACACAAGCAGCATCGTCTTTGTGAATTCCATATAATCTGTCAAAGACAGTTGGAAATCCACCGCAAACGCCGTTGTCAGACAGGTCCATAAATAAAAGGTCAATAACAACCCTAGAAGCGGGTTAAATTTCACCTTGCGCATCTGGTCATTATTAAACAGACAGCTTAACAGCGTCGCTCCGGCAATAATGTCCAGACTGGGAAAACTGTACATCCAGCCGAACACTTCGCGATGCGGGTTCATAATAGAAAACCATGTCCAGGCCAATATACCTATTTGCGGTCGGACAAAAATCAACGGCAGCAAACTGATAATCGCTGAAAAAAGAAACAGATCACGCATTTTTTAATATGGCCTCATCCGCAATTGGCCCTCACTGGCATGACAAGTGCCGGCCTTTATTAGCGGCCATCGTGAAGGAAAAATTTCATAATTTAAATTTTTTGTCTTTTTTCGTCTGTTTCCGGTCCTGCATAAATGCCCAAACCATCACATAAAAAATAAGCAAATTGGAAAAAAGAAAATACAGGGTATCCATTACTTTACCTTATTAGATGAGTGGAATTCTCTTGACTAAATGACCACTACCTCTTGCCTTGCAACGTCAGCATTTAACGTTTGTATCACAAAGACGTTAATAAAAATAATATGTGATGAGATCATGTCACGACATGACCTTTGTCATAGAAAAGTCTCTTTTCTACGCTAAAAATTCCCTCACTGATGAAGCGGCTGGCCTGTTCATTTTCAGCTCATATAACGTATGTTACAGATATGCTGCACATATGTTACAAATATCCTCAACACTGAAAAAAGAGTGACGCGTAGATGCAAGACAGTCGACTTTTCCGAACTAGCTCCCTGACTGCAACAGTCATGGCGGGCTTGATAGCAGCCCTGCTAGCACTGTCGCCTCTGGCTCCACTCACGCTTATGGCCCATGCTGATGCAAATAGACCCGACCTAGTGCCCGGTATAGAAGAAGACAGCACCGCACCGGAGAATGTCATTCTCATGGAAAATTATAGTGAAGACGTCAACTGTCCCGATAGCGGTCTATTTATCCGTTTGTTAGTCACCAACGTAAAAAAAACTGTTGGTATTATTACCGTAGATGTCCATGGGGATAACCCGGATGAATTTTTGCGTGAACGTGTGGGCCGGGCACGTGTTGCCGCCATTAAAGGCAATACCCCTGTTTGTGTACCAGTCGAACAGCCCGGTTTTTACGCCATTGCGCTATACCATGACAAAAATGCCAATAAAAAACTGGATAAAAACTGGCTCGGCATCCCCCGCGAACCCGTTGGACTGTCACAAAATCCTAAATTAAGCCTAAGCCGGCCTAAGTACGAAAATTCCGCATTCGAAGTAACTAAAGAGGGAGCAGATTTGCAAATCACCCTCAAAAATGCGATCTAAGTGATGCCGTTATACGCTATTATCATAATGTCAAAACTGGGGGTGACCTAATATGAGCGTTACGACAATATCCAAATCGCCCTTACGGGTCGCCTTATTTTCAGGCAATTATAACTACGTTATGGACGGCCCGGTCAGGGCCTTGAACCAACTGGTTGCCTTTCTGGAAAAGCAAGGGGTAGAGGTTCTCGTTTTCGCCCCAACAGTTGCAAAGCCCGCTTTTAAACATGCCGGCACGCTGATTTCAGTCCCTTCGCTACCTATGCTGGGACGTTCTGAATACCGTGTGGGACTGGGCTTGCCCCGTTCCGTACGCAAAGTTCTGGACGATTTTAATCCCAACCTTATTCATTTAGCCGCCCCGGAATTAATCGGATTTGCCGCGCAACGCTATGCGAGAAAAAACAATATTCCCGCCGTCGCCTCATTTCACACCCGCTTTGATACCTATTTCCGTTATTATAAATTAGGCTGGCTGGAAAAATACCTCACCGCGGGCATGCGACGTTTTTATAACCGTTGTGAACATGTTTACGTGCCGTCTGATTCAATGCGTAAAGTGTTACGCGACGAAGGCGTCGGGCGCGAATTGCGCATTTGGGCCCGCGGTGTGGACACCACCCTATTTTGCCCACAAAAACGTGACATGAACTGGCGCCGCGGCCTCGGCATTGAGGATCATGAAAAAATTATTTTATTTGTCGGGCGTCTCGTTCTCGAAAAGGGACTTGATGCATTTGCCGATGTGATCGATGGATTAAAAACCCAAAACATCCCCCACCGGGCTGTGTTTGTCGGCGAAGGCCCCGCACGCGACTTCATCACGGAACGACTGCCCGATGCGATACTGACTGGGTTTCTAGAGGGTGAAGATCTGGCACGCGCTTACGCCTCTGCCGATATTTTCCTCAACCCCAGCATCACGGAAACATTTGGAAACGTGACACTGGAAGCCATGGCCTCAGGCATTCCCGCGCTTTGCGCCAATGCCACGGGCAGTCAGTCTTTAGTGCAGGATGGTATTACGGGTTTTCTGGCGAAACCCGATAATACAGAAGATTACCTGCATAAAATAAAACAGATGATTTCGGACCCTGCATTATATTCTCGTATGGCTACAGCCAGCCTGCAACGTGGGCAGCAATATAGCTGGGATAATGTGCTGCATGGCCTCTTACAACAATACTATGAAGTAATCGAACAGCCATCCCATAAGAAAGAAGCCGCCCAAGGACATAGCAACACGGTCAAGCCTTCTCCCAGCTTATAGCCCCAAAATGCCCCCAATTCATTACGGAATTTTTCATGACGACACCCGCCCCGACCGAAGATTTTAGTATTGTGATGCTGGCAACGCACCATATTGACTATTATGCCGAACGCACAAAAGCGTCATGGCAGGCCTACTGTGATAAACACGGTTATAACTTTATTGTCTACGAGGATAAAATTCTCGATGACATGCATATCAACTGGAGCCGCATTGAAGCCGTCCGTCTGGAACTCGAAAAACGTACATCAGACTGGGTCGTTCTGGTGGATGCCGATACACTCATCGTCAATGACTCCATTAAAATGGAAGATCTAATCACCCGTTACGGGAACAAAGATATTCTGTTCTCTTCTGATGTATCATGGCGTTTCGGCATTAATATACCGCTGAATTTTCAAGCGGCCTTTAAATATGGGGCCCGCCTTCTTCCCAACGGGGGCTTTTTCATGATCCGCAATGAAGCCTATGGCCGCCAATTCATTACTGACTGGCTAGATTTAGCCCGCGGTGACTTAAAACATCTCGCAGATAAACATCCCCGTTGCCAGAATGTATTGTGGACAGGGCTTTTCCCAGAACACAAAAAAAATATCGGCATGATTAAAGAAGAAGTTCTGCGCGTCGGGATTAATAACTTTCTGGACCCACTGACCATTCGTATGGAAAACGCTCTGGCTCTACATGACAAACAATTAACCATAAAACCCACCTGACCATTCTTTGCCCGGACAAAATAAAAACCGATATGCCCATTCAATTCTTGAAAAGAAAATTGACACAACAGCATACCCAATGGTTGCTGAAAGGGCTGCAATGGCTGTTTGCACTAACGATTATGCTCTATCTGGCAATACGACTCACAGAAATCGGCTGGGTAAATGTCTGGCAGAATCTGCCTGATAATCCGTTATTCTACCTTTTGTTTATATTAATCTATTTTGCCTTACCCACCTCGGAAATGCTTGTCTATCGACTCATTTGGAACCGTTCTCTCTGGCGGCACTTCGGCGTATTTGTCCGCAAAAGAGTTTATAATGTGGGTATCATGGGATATTCGGGTGAAGCGTATTTATTGTTCTGGGCCCAACAAAAACTGGGATACAGCTATCGCGCCGCCTTCTCCGCCGTGAAAGATAATAATATCCTATCCGCATTAGCCTCCAACGGCATGACCGTTCTGTTACTGATCATTTTTGCCGCAACCGGACAGTTAGATATCGTCCTGAAACAAGACCCGGATTATGCGACTTATCTTCTTATTGCTGCTCTGGGGCTTGCCCTGCTCATTCCGGTTATTCTCCGTTTCCGGCGGCACATTATCGCCCTGTCCGCTGGCCCTGCCCTGAAAGTCTTTATATTACACAGCAGCCGACTTACCATCGTCATGCTACTTCAGGCCCTGCAATGGTCCGTTGCCCTGCCATCTGTTGCGTTTGACACCTGGGTAATTTTTCTGACTGCACAAATGATCATGACCCGCATCCCCTTCCTGCCCAGTCAGGACCTGTTGTTTTTGGGGCTAGGCCTGTCTATGGCTGGCCTAATTGATGCCCCCCTTGATGCGGTCGCCGCCATGTTCCTGGCTGCCGGGGCCTTATCACAAGCTATGAACGCGGGAATGTATATCGTGACTTTTTTCACAAACAGCCACAATGTCATCGACGAGAAAACACCCGTCTCCCCCACAACATAATGGGGGTCTCATCAATTATGTCGACATTGTAATGAAGCTGTGCGCAAAGTTTGTAACACGGATTGCGCCACGGCCGCCCAACCAAATGTTTCCAAGGTATAAGACACTGCGCGATCAGACGCCGCAATCCGCTGCGCGGTATCTATTACATAAGGGGCAATTGCTGCGACAAAGGCCGGTGCATTTTCGCTTGGCACCAAATGGCCATTAACACCGTCTGTTACCACATCCAATATGCCTTCCATGGCTGACGCCACGGCAGGCAGTCCTGAAATTCCTGCTTCTACCAATACCAGACCAAAGCCTTCCATATCACCGGGCACGGGCACATTCGGCATAATAAATAAGTCTGCTCCGCGGTATAGGCTGGAAAGCTGCTCTTCACTGACACGTCCCAATAGCGTGACCCTCTTTTCCAGTCCATGACGGGCAATAGCCATCGCGATGTTTTTGTGTTCCGGGCCTGTTCCCGCTAGCCAGTAATGCACATGTTCCGGCAGGGCTGGCATCACCTGATCCACAAACCACGCGAACCCCTTGCGCGGCACCTGACGGCCAACGCTACATAACAATAAGGCATCCGCAGGTAGGGCGGGGCCCACCCCGGCCAGCAGCGACCTGTCTGCGTGCCGTCCTTGAACGCGACGGGGAAAACGGTCCATATCAACGCCGTTGGGCGTCACAAATAATTTATCTAACGGCAGACCCCGCCGTAAACATTGCTGCCCTGTTGCCTGACTCACTGGAAGGATAGCGTCCAGTGCCGCAAAAATGCGCGGCACACACCATTGATACGGGGGAAATGTCATGGTCACATCATGTCCATGACAGATCGTTGCCGCCACCACACTGTGTTTTGTCAAAACTTTCCGTAAGACAATCGCCATCCATGCCGTTGGCATGGCGGAAAACAGCACTCCATCAATCTGGCCGGTTCGTGAAAGGTGCCATATCCGATACAGGCTGCGGATATAGAACGGGATTATCCGCACATAATGCCAAAACCGGCTACTTTGCAGCACACATGACTGTAACTGAAGGTCTTCCAATGCCTCTAAAGAAGCCTGCAGTTCCATTGCAGCACGCTGCATTCCCCCTAAATTCATATTCGGGCGACCTGTTGGCGGAAGACAATGCGAAACAAAAAGCAGACGAAATTTCTGGCGCAACACGTTTTCCTCAGCCCAAACAGTGCAGACAGCACGCCAATTGACGCACACGGCACATAGACACAACAAACAGGTATATCAATAAATTTCGGCGCAACGTTATGTCATAAACGTGACGCATCTGTGACAGACCTATCAACGTTTGGCCCAACGGCGCATTAAGTTCGCGTGCGATTTAGAAACCAGATCAAATCGCGGGCTTTTACCTTCATCGGCAAAAATAGACCGCCGGGCCTGATCCAGGTCAAATAAGATTTCCCGCGCAGCATCGTCCCGTATCAGGCTTTCCACCCACGTCAATGCTACCAACCGCTGCCCGGATGTAACGTCTTCCACCCGGTGCAGTGTCGTAGACGGGTAGACCACGGCACTCCCCGCTTCTAACTTAATGCCTTCTTCGCCACTGGCATTTTCAATAACTAATTCACCGCCCTGATATTCATCCGGGCCAGACAAAAAAACCGTGACAGACAGGTCCGAACGTAACAATCCCTCTGCGCGCATGACCGCATCATCCACATGGCGGCCATAACCCTCTCCTGCCCCCGTTCGGCTGAACACCACGGGCATCATATCAGCAGGATAGGCCACAGAATTGAACAAAGCATTATCTGCCAGAGCCTGACGGATGTGCCGTTGCATTTGTCTGACCGCCACAGAAGGCGATGCCTGATAATTATTTTTTACCTCGCGAGCATGCCAACCAGCTGTTTTTCCACCTTCTTCGAAAGAAACACTGGTCAAACCTTCACGAAGCGTTGACAATTGCGCTGAATTCAGCAAATTATTAATGCAAATGAACATCATTATCAAAAAAGATAGCCAAGTAATTAAAAGAAAGAGTATCACCCTATGACCCAATGGCGCCGCAAAAACCTATGGAGCAGCCTGAGTGCTGTTGCCATGATGACACCGGCTACTGCACTGGCCACATCAACAGATCACTCCAATACTGTCGTGAGCTCAGCACAGCGGCCCCACGCTATTGTAGAAGGAAACTTGCTCGCCACAAGCCCCTATGAACTATCGCGGCATATTCTGCCTGTCGGTGCCGACAACATTCCCTTAGGAGGTGAAGGCGGCGAGGGCGGCGAAGGCGGAGAAGGGGGGCAAGGAGGCGAATTCGGCGTCAGTCCCGCCGTTGCCGCAAAAGATCCCGTTGCTTACCGCATCGCCATTGATGTGATGAAAGCACATTTCCTTGCTGGCATCGCCGCCTATGACGCAGGGGACCATGACGCAGCAGGCGAAATGTTTGTTCATCCCATTGGGGAAATCTATGTGGACCTTGAAGATATCTATCTCGCCCGTGGTCTTTCCGCCTTTGATGACAAAATGGCCCATGCATCTGAATTGGCCTATAATCATGCCCCGGCTGACCAGGTCAGGGTAGCTGTGATAGCTGTGCTTGATGCTTTAGCAGCAGTTGAGGCCGTCTCCCCACAGGATCATCGCGGGGACGCCGCCATACAGGGCGCCGTGATCGCCGACCTCATTGACCGTGCCGCGTTACAATATCAGATCGCCTATGACGGAGAAGCCGGTGAAGCTTATCTGGACGGTTACGGATTTTATAAAGCCGCAGCCGCGCGTGCACAGACAGCTATGAAACATATTACCGCAGCGGATGCTGAAACTGCGGAAAAGTTTCAGACAGCTCTGGCCGCTCTGGCCAAAGCCTATCCCGGTGCGGCTAAACCGCCAACCCCGACCGCCAATGCCGCTGAAGTCCTGTCTGCCAGTTCATCCGTGGCCTTTGCACTGGGTAATCTATAAATATTCGAAAGATAAATTTTATTATAAAAGGGGGAGGGGCACTGGCCCGTCCCCCCTTACATTACATGCGGATGTTTACCACGAAGCATTATGACCATTCGGGATAAGGGAATGATTGAAAAGCTTTACGCAAAGCATCAGACCAATGCGCCGATAGACGATTAACATATTCATCGTTCTCTTCAATGCGGGTCTTTAATTTCAGGGCGTATCCATCCCGTTCATACACCACCAGGTCCAAAGGAAAGCCTACGGACAAATTTGATCGTAACGTAGAATCCATCGAAATAAGGGCCAGCTTCACACCGTCCATCAATCCTGTTCTTTCATAGGCCAGGGCCCGATCCAATATCGGCTTCCCGTATTTATGTTCACCTATCTGTAAAAACGGTGTTTCTGGGGTCGCACTGATAAAATTACCCGCAGCATAAATCTGAAAAAGGCGCATACGGCGCCCTTTAATCTGCCCCCCTAACAAGAAAGAGGCCGAAAAGGGGGTATCTTGCGCCTTCATCACTTCTGCGTCGTTCTTATAGACTTGCCGTACCGCCTGCCCGACAAGACGCGCGGCTTCGAATAAAGAAGGCACAGTAGACATCGTGACGGGCTGTCCTTCCGGATCGCTTTCGGGAATCAACCCTTCTTCAATGATGTTGACCGTTGCCTGTGTCGTCGCCAGATTACCCGCAGTCATTAACGTAATGACTCTTTCGCCAGGGACCTCCCATGTGAAAGTTTTCGAATAAGTGGAAATATTATCCATGCCCGCATTGGTCCGGGTATCGGCTAACATCACCAATCCCTCATCCAAATATAAACCAACGCAATATGTCACTATATCAACTCCTGCCTGCGCGATATTATCAGACCCGTACGGCCCTCATGGCTGGCTTTATCTTTATTGGGCCGCCGATTGTGACTGGGAAACCCTGACCTTTACACTCAGTTCCTCACTCTCACCGCCGCGGCGTATCCCCCTAATAGGAGCTGCTTCGCGATAATCCAGTCCCACACCTATTCTCACATATTGGTCCGTAGTACAAACTCTATTTGCAACATCAAAACCAATCCACCCCAGCTCCGGAATCATCACCTCCGCCCATGCATGGGAGGCTTGGGTCACTTCACCTGTCTCCGTATGCAGCAAATAGCCAGACACATAACGCGCCGGAATACCAATGGAACGAGCACAGGCAATAAAAACATGGGCGTGATCCTGACAAACACCAACCCCTTGGGACATCACTTCGATCGCAGTGGTCTGCGCATGGGACTCACCCGTCTGATATTCAATGGCATTACGGATCGCAAGCATCATTTTATGCATGCAATCCACATCCGTATCCGCCGTCGCCTGCACGGTTTTTGCCAAGGCACGAATAGCCCCATCAGGACGCGTTTGTTCCGTTTCACGCAAATAGAACATAGCGGGGAAGGGTTCGACCGCACCACTTACGACACCGTGGGTATTAACCGTATCCACGACACCTTGCACGCGTATACAATTTTCCTCATAGGGCCTGTCGATAACCAATGTTTGTGTCACATTGCCAAAGCTATCCTGGAATGAACTAAACTGCGCCGGAACTGTTGATGTAACCCGCCAATAACGAACACTTTGCCCGTCAAAGGGTTGTGGCGTTAGTCGCAAGCTCTGAATAGAATAACTCACCGGGCTGTCATAACGATAAATCGTTTCGTGGTCGATCGTAATCAACATACGATACCTCTATAAATAAAAATGGTACTCTTCCGCAATGGCATCCGCCAACAGATTATTTTGTTCTAAAAACCGTGTTAAATATTCATGCAGCCCCACCGCAAAGACATCTTCGACCTTACTATAGCTAAGCTGTGAATGCAGGCGACCTGACAAACGTAAACTTTCCCCGCCGATTTGTTGCCGGCGGCTGGTTGTTTCCAGGGATTTGACCACCTGCGACAGGGTATAGACCAGCGACCGCGGCATTTCGTTACGCAGAATTAATAATTCCGCCACCATCCACGGACGAATAGCATCTCTATACAACCAATGATATGAGCCTAAGGCAGACACGGACCGCAATATTGTGGACCACTGGTAGTAATCCACAGAACCGCCGACTTGTTCCCCTGCAGGTAACAAAATGTGGTATTTCACATCCAAAATCCGCGCCGTGTTATCGGCCCGCTCTACATAGGTTCCCAGATTAATAAAGGAATAGGCCTCATCGCGCAGCATATTACCATGCATGGCCCCGCGGAATATCATCGTCCGCGTCTTCACCCAATCAAGGAAATCCAGTAAATTTCGTTCTTTCAGGCTATGTTGCCACTTACTGTTAAATTCCAGCCAGCTGTCATTCAGACTTTCCCAGATTTCTGTTGTCAGGGCAGGTCGAACAGCGCGAGCATTGGTCCGTGCAATTTCCAGACATCCCCGGATCGAGGAAGGGTTTGCCTCATCCATACCAAGATAACTGACCACCGTCTCCAGATTAGCGTCATCATATTGTTCGCGGAACCCTTCATCACAAGCCGCCGCCACAATCAACGAATCCCATTCATTACCGTCTTTATGGGCGCGGCTGGGCATCTGATCCATGCGATAACCAACTTCCAGAACGCGCGCTAAATTCTCCGCACGCTCCATATAACGGCCCATCCAATAAAGACACGCTGCCGTCCGACTAAGCATCCGCGCCTCCTGTCCCGTCCGGCGCCATAACTTTAGAGGTATTGTCCTCCTCGTCCACGGGCGGTCCGTCCGGAAGATCCTGATCTTCCAATACCCAGGTGTCTTTGGTGCCTCCCCCTTGCGACGAATTCACGACCAATGAACCTTCACGCATCGCCACACGGGTCAATCCACCCGGCGTCAAGCGGACACCATCCGCGCCCACCAGAATAAAAGGGCGCAAATCCACATGACGCGGCGCATAACCTTCTGCCACAAATGTGGGGCAGGTTGATAATGCCAGCGTAGGCTGGGCAATAAATTCGTCTGGATTCGCGCGAATGCGATCCGCATAGGCCTCTTGCTCATCACGTGTGGACTTTGGACCCACTAACATACCGTAGCCGCCGGACCCATCCACTTCCTTCACCACTAACTCCGATAGATGATCCATAACGTAGGCGTAATCGTCCTCTTCAGCACACCAGTATGTCGGGACGTTTTTCAACAATGGCTCTTCACCCAAATAAAAACGGATCATCTCCGGCACATACATATAAATGGCTTTGTCATCCGCAATCCCGCTGCCGACCGCATTGGCGAGATTGACTCCACCGGAACGATAAACATTCATTAATCCCGGCACCCCCAGTGCACTATCCGGGTTGAAAACCAATGGATCAAGGAAAGCATCGTCTATACGGCGATAAATCACATCCACACGCTGCGGCCCTGTCGTTGTCCGCATATAGACCAAATTATCTTTCACAAACAGGTCTTGCCCTTCAACAAGTTCCACGCCCATCTTATCCGCAAGAAAACTATGTTCGTAATAGGCTGAATTATAAAGTCCCGGCGATAACACAACCACTGTGGGCTCTCCCTCACATGCCGAAGGGGGCACCGATTTAAGGCTGGCCAACAAATCTTCGGGGTAATGATCCACCGGTGCGATACGATGCTGACCAAATAATTCCGGGAAAAGCCGCATCATGACTTCACGATTTTGCAGCATATAAGACACCCCCGATGGCGTACGGGTATTGTCCTCCAGCACGTAAAATTCTTCAGGTCCTGTCCTGACCAGGTCAATACCCGCAATGTGGGTATATATCCCCCCCGGCACATCCACACCATGCATTTCTGGCAAATAGGCATTGTTCAACAATACCAGCTTTTCCGGTACTTTCCCGGCCCTGATGATATCCTGATCGTGGTACACGTCATGCAGAAACATATTTAAGGCTTTGACACGCTGCTCCAAACCCCGCGACATGAAATCCCATTCCGATGCAAGAATAACGCGAGGAATAATATCAAAGGGGATCAGCCGTTCGGGATCGCCCCCCTCCCCATAGACAGCAAAGGTAATACCAATACGCCGAAAAAGAGCTTCCGCCTCAATTTTTCTCATTTTCAACATATCGCGGGAGGCTTCCGTCATCCACCGCGCCAGGGCCTCCATCCCCTCACGGGGAGAGCCATCGGTCCTCACCAATTCATCGAAAAAGGCCCGCTCCAAGGCATCTTCTTGTGGCATTGTCTTACTTTCCCTCTCTCTCACTACCCGAGAAATCAGCAAGTTCTATGCCATTAAGAGTGGCCCGCAAAAAAAGATGAATCAAGTCATTAGACGACAAAAAACGACCGATATTCACGAAACACTCCCTAAAAAACATTAATCGCCACCATAAAACACCATAAAAAAAGGCGGCAGACTTCTCAGTCTGCCGCCCTTTCCATCATTTGCCTAAATAATAGGCTATTATCGCCCGCGCATTTGCGCCTTATATTCCTCTGCGGATTTGGCAATTTTATAGGCTTCTATCCCGGCTTTACGGTCCAACGGTACAGGGACATCCGACACAGGCGGCGAGGCCAACTCTTTTGGATAACATGCCATAACCTGTTTATCTGCCTCTGTCTGCGTTGCACGGAAACTTAATTCGCGCTTATTCGTCCGCGGGGCTGGAATAATGCGGCCGTCTTCAGCCTGATCCATATCCAACCACCATTTCTTGATCGGATTAATTGTACCGTTACCGACCTTGTCATCCAAACGTGCTAGCCAGCTCCGTGTGAAGGGAAGATGATGCGCCATCCATAAGAACGGGGCCTCTTTCATCACCCCTTCCAGATTATACGGACATGTTTTCATACAGCGTCCGCAACCGGCACCACCGCTATTGGTAATCCGGTAGCGCGCACATTTTTCTACATCCGGCTTCCACATTTCATAACCGTTAAACATAATTTTAGGGCCATGCGGAATAGCCGTTACCGGACATTCCCGGGCGCATTTATTACATTTTTCACAGAAGTCCTGCAGCCCGAAATCGACCGGCTTGTCCGGCGTGACAGGCATATCAAATGTAATAACACCGGATTTGAACCGCGGGCCGACATAAGGATTCAGCACCAGTTCGCCAATACGGCTCAATTCACCAAGGCCTGCCTGAAGAATGAGGGGGATATGTAACACATCCTGATCCATCACCCCGTGAGAACGGGCCGAATAGCCCAAATTACGGATATGAGACGACACCACACCACAAATCTGGCCCGCCCGCAGGTAAGCCCGCATGGACTGTGCCCCGGACACCCAATCATCACCGCTGGCGCCTTCCATGGTTTCATAACCCTGATCCACCAAGACGGCCACGGCATAGCGATGATACGGCTGGATCTCCGAACCGTCAAAATCATGTGAATACCACGCATAATCAGGGATTTTACACACCCCAACCATATCCGCCCCCATATAATAGCATAATGCCTTCAGGGCCTCCGCGTTCACATCCGGTGTGGCTTCCAATTCTTCACACTTATTCGGATTTACAGGGCCCTGCTGCAGCGGCACCATCGCCCCCAATTGCGGGGCCATCGCATGGCTATATACATTTTTCGAAATAAACCTGAAACTTGACATTTCTTTATGCGCCTTGGGACCCAAATCACCAAAAGCCGCACGGTTAAACATTTCATGTCGCTTTGGAATACGCGGAACATTTTCCTCGTCAATCAAAGTCGTCGGCTCATCCACGCGCTTCACTTTTTCCATCGGATAAGGGCCCAGATGGTGCGGCCGGTTATCACGGGCATTGGCCCAGCTCATACCCGGTTTTGTCCCACCGAAACCAAAATACCACCCGGGGCCGTGAGCCTTCCACTTATCGACCAATCCACGCGGGGCCAATGGCTGGTCAGTTGCCATTTCTAACGTTGTGGTTACCACCGCCATACCAAAACGGCGGCCTAAATAGGGGTTTTCCACACGGGCAGAACCGTTAACGCCCACCACTTCCCCTAGGCCCGATGCCAGAAGCATCTGGTCCATATCCACATCCGTAGCTGTCGCCATATGATGACGGGCAGAATAGCCCAGAAAGCGCAGATATTGGCTCGTGTGTGCCGCGACCTCACCTGCGCGGATTGTCGCCCGCTGCGCCTGCGTCCCCTTCATCCATTCATAGCCCGGCTCTCCTTCTTTCGGATCACGGGCATACTCCACTAACAACACAATCGCATGTGTATGTCCCAATTCACGAAATGGGCGGGCGGCAGCCTTCTTCGCTGCCATAATCATCTCACCCAACTGCAAAGCACCTTCGGACATTTTATTGGCTTTTGACCGCGAAGATGCTTCCGCTGCTTCCACTTTTTCCAGATCGGGGTTGTTAATTGGTTGATCTAAAATTGCCCGATCCGGAATCAGGCAGGTCGCCGCCATAGAAGCATCCATATAATAACAGGACGCCTTAAAATGATTGGCACGTTCTTCCAGACCCTCGGGGATCGGCGCCTGATGAGGCACGACAGGACCATCACGCAGACGATCATATAATACGGCATAGCCCCCCATTGAATTTGCCAGACTGTAGGGGTTGCTTTCATCTTTCATGCTTAGAGCATCTTGCGCGACCGATGCAAAGTCAGGCATTTCGCTTTGCCGGGCTAACCGCTCCAGTGGATAGCTCCCCATATGCACTGGTCTGTTCTTATTTGAAAAAAGCCTCATCACCCTCTCCGTCTTTCTCTATCAATTTTATATATACTGAACACGCCGTTCTATACCGCAACTGCGTCAGCCTTATTATTTTTGTTAATGTGTACGCGCTGGTTTGCACATCATACTTATCACATGAAAAGTGTCGCTTGTATTTATACATTTATACGCTGCACCTGTGCAGTATCATGCGTTAATCTAGCTAAAAATGTGAAAAGTCGTGTTCACCTTGTCGGGAAGTATGACACAGATTATCCATGTTTTAGAAAATTTTCTTTTGCCGCAATTTTTTATTGGCTCCATGGCGCTTCTTGCTGTCCAGGCGCCTTTGTTGTGCACCCTTAGTCGGCTTTGTTGGCCGGCGACGGCGGGGCTGCAGCAAAGACTGTTGTAAAAGGCCCTGCAATCTTTCCCGTGCTTCCTTACGGTTTTCCGCCTGCGTACGAAATTTATGTGCGGTGATAATAATAACGCCCGCTTCTGTCATCAAATGACCCGCGATCCGGCGTAATCTTTCTATGGCCTTTGCTGAAAAGTACCCTGACTGCACCACATCAAAACGCAGCTGGACCGCTGTTTCGACTTTATTGACATTTTGCCCCCCCGGCCCCGGAGACCGGATGAACTGTTCATGTAGTTCTTCTTCAGGAACAGAAATATGAGAATTGATCCGCATTAAGGCTGCCCCATGATGGCCATAGCCTTTACCATGGCATAAACGGAATCTCCTGGTGAAAGGGCCAATTGGTCCCATGATTTTCGCGTGATCCGGGCCAATAAATCAGTACCATCGCCGATTTTCAAAAATACGGTAACATGATGCCTGTCTGTAAAAGCCATATCGACAACCGTTGCCAAAGGCATATTAAGGACGCTGGATTTCGCTGGCACCGGCGGCTGGCACAGGGCCACATCTGTCGCCCGTATACGCAAACGGCGACGGGTCCCGGATGGTCCCATATCCGCCGGAATGTAAAAAGGCACCGTGCCCGCCTGCAATGTTGTGACACCATAGCTTTCATCATACGCCGCAACACGCCCGTCTATAATGACCGCAGCCCCACCCGCCATTGCAAAAGGCAGATCTGCACGCGACAATAGAGCTGCAACCGGACCCGACGCCGTCACACTACCCGTGTCCAGCAACACGATTTGATCGGCTAACATTTCCATTTCCGTCCGATCATGGCTCACATAAATGACGGGCACCTCAAGCCGGTCATGCAATCGCAGTAAATAGGGTAGAATGTCGTCTTTCGCCTGCTGATCCAGGGCGGCGAGCGGCTCATCCATTAACAAGATATCCGGGGAAGACAGTAACGCCCTGGCCACCGCCACCCGTTGGCGTTCCCCACCGGACAAATGCGCTATGCCGCGATGAAGTAGCTTTTCCATCCCCAGCAAATGAACCACTTCATCATATGACAGTGGCAGCACACCATCACCCCGGCCGCGCGCACGCCGGTTTTGCCCATAACGCAAATTACCGTCCACGGATAAATGCTCAAACAGCCGGCTATCCTGAAAGACGTATCCTACACGACGATGATGCGGGGGACAAAAATGCGTATGGTCTTGCCAGGTATCTCCATGAATACGGATAATGCCATCCATACGTTCCAGCCCGGCGATGGCCCGTAAGATCATTGTCTTACCGCTGCCCGATGGCCCGAATAATGCCGTAATCCCCCGGCCGGGTATTGTAAAGTTCACATCTAATAAAAAATCACCCCGCCGGGCATTGAGCGACACCGCAATCTCTTCGCCGTTCTGGCGCTGAGACGCCAGAGACTGACCTGCTGCCGCCTTTTCGGACTGCGGGTGTGCCACATCACCTGAGGATACAGTTGAATCCATCACACAGGCCCCCGTCGCAGTTTACGACCGATCACCATCATGGCCATAATCACCACAAAAGAAAACACCACCATCCCCGCCGACAGATAATGTGCTTTTTCCCATTCCAATGCCTCAACGTAATCGTATATGGCAATGGACAAGACGCGTGTCTCTCCCGGAATATTTCCCCCAATCATCATCACAACGCCAAATTCACCCATGGTATGGGCAAACCCCAACACCGCAGCGGTAATCATTCCGGGCCGGGCCAATGGCAACGCGACAGAAAAAAAACGGTCCCATGGCCCCGCCCCCAAGGTGGCCGCAGCTTCCATAGGGCCGGGCCCCATCGCCTGAAAAGCATTGCGAATAGGCTGCACCACGAAAGGAAGTGAATATAAAATGGAGCCAATCACCAATCCTTCAAAACGAAAAGCCAGCGTATGTCCAAAAAGAGCTTCCGCGGCACCCCCCAATGGGCTGTCGGGGCCTAAGGCCAACAACAAATAAAACCCTAAAACTGTTGGCGGCAAGACCAATGGCAATGCCACAACAGCCGCCACGACCTCACGCCAGACACTTTCCGTACGGCTTAACCACCACGCCAATGGGGTCCCGATCAGCAACAAAAAAACAGTGCTGACACAGGCCAGCTTAATCGTTAAAAAAATCGTCTCCCACATGGGGGAACACTCCTTGAAATGCACTGGCGGCTCATATAACGATGCCACCATACGGCCTTCTGTCACGTCTTTTCGGCCCTTTTCTTGCCAAATAACGCAAGTCGTTAGTTCTCTGTTACTGTCCTGTCCTGCCCGACCATTTCATATCCATAGCCACGGATCAAAGAACGCGTTCGTTCATCCTTTAAATACTCTAAAAAGGCCGTTGCCGCAGGATTTTCTGCCCCACGCCGCAAGAGCACGGCGTCTTGCAAAACCGGATCATAATGAGTCTCCGGGATAATCCAATAATCACCACCCTCCCCCGTCTTCACCTGCGACAAGGCCACGAAAGCCATATCTGCATGACCGGTCATGGCAAACTGGTATGCCTGCGTAATATTATCCGCCTGTAGGATGCGCCCCTTTGCTACAAGGTGATCGAAACGCAAATCCGTTATTTTTTCAATCACCTGTTGTCCGGCACGGCCATAAGGGGCAATCAACGGATTGGCCATAGCAAGCCGGGTCCAGTGACCCTGTTTCAATTTATGCGCCAACCTGTCGGTCAGCCCAGCATCGCGGCTATACAAAACCAATTTTCCCCGGGCATAGGTAAAACGGCTTCCCGCCACCGCCACACCCTGACGGATCAATGCCGCCGGGCGGGTCTGGTCCGCGGCAAGGAATACATCATATGGTGCCCCATAACGGATTTGCGTATACAACTTCCCTGTTGAACCGCTGCTGATCACAATTTCATGTCCGCTATGTTGCATAAACAAACGGGCAATCTCAGCCAGCACCCCGCGAAAATTCGCGGCCACAGCAACATTGGCCGTGGCCGCCTGCGCAGGCCCCGTTGCCATTATCGTCAGCGTACTCAGTAAAAACAGTCTGAAACATATGACGACCACGAAAGGGGAAATTCTTTTCCCCTCTGCATGCGCGCGCGCCCACATTTGATTATAAAATGTCCGCATCATGTTACAAACTTAGTGGAAAAAATATATTTGGGGAAGGCGGCACGCTCTGTCCCGGCAGACCACGGGCCACAAAGACTCCCTTGGCGCTATTACTGCGGGCAGTATATTATTGTATTGTCACGACACGACACACATATAAAATCGGGAAACAACTATACGTCATAATCCGGGGCATAGTTTCTGATGCCTCCATGAATATAAACCACAATGGTATCGGTCAACGCCCCACATTTATGACCGTATATTGTTAAATGTTAGGAATAAATTGATGGCTCTCCCTCTTGTTATCGCCATAACAGGTGCCAGCGGTGTGATCTATGGTGTAAACCTACTTAAGGCCCTGAAAGATAACCAGCAGGATGTAGAACTGGTGATGAGCGATGCGGCCATCCGCAGTCTGCATCTGGAGACTGACCTTTCTCTGGATGATGTTAAAGGCCTGGCCCGTCACGTCTATAACAACAAAGACATTGGTGCCGCGATCGCCAGCGGGTCTTATCGGACCCGCGGCATGATCATTGCCCCCTGTACGATAAAAACATTATCTGCCGTCGCCCATTCCTATAGCGATAACCTCATCAGCCGCGCGGCTGACGTCATGCTGAAAGAAAAACGTCGTCTGATTTTGATGGTACGTGAAACCCCGCTGCATAAAGGGCATTTGGATCTTATGTCGCGTTGCAGTGATTTGGGGGCCACAATCATGCCCCCCATGCCCGCCTTTTATCACGGGCCACAAACCGTACAGGATATTATCGACCACAGCATCGGTCGGGTTTTAGATCAATTTGATATTGACCATGACCTCTATAAACGTTGGAACGGACAACGCCCCGCATCCATCACACCATAAATTTCCACGCTGCGATTATACATGAGAAATTCTGTAATATTACAGATGTAACATGTGTGCTTACCCCTGTAACAACATCATTAATCAGGATAAGTTCTCGAAAAATTTCTTTATCGCCCTTACGTCCACAATATGATATTTAGACGCATTAACAGAAATATACAAAGACCCCGCAGGATAGCCATGCTACCGTCACAACCCAGAGCCACCAATGCTTCCACCGTTGAACAAATCTGCATTGCGATTGAAAATGGTATTATTGGTGGCCAGTTTATCGCGGGTCAACGCCTGACCGAAGCAGCCCTGACCAAACAATTAGGCGTCAGCCGTGGCCCTCTCCGTGAAGCGTTGCGGCGCCTGGAAACCACAGGACTGATCGTCATGCAGGCTAACCGCGGGGCCATGGTCCGCAAACTAAGCCGTAAGGACATAACCGACCGCTTTCAATTGCGCGCCGTCCTCGAAGGTCATGCGGCGGCCCGCGTCACCGCCCGTTTGGACGAACCCGGTGTCAGAGACATCATGTCAACGCTATGGCATGAAATTGACAGTCTGCAACAAGGCCGCGGCAGTCGCAGTTTTATTGAACATAATAACACACTGCATAAAGCCCTGATCTTACATTGCGGCAATGCATTGCTGGCCCAGCAATGGCAACAACTTCTGGTGCCGATGCTCTATTTTTCGTTCCTGCGCAACCCTGACTTGCTGGACATAGCACAATCGCTGGATGAACATCGCCAAATTATCGAAGCCATTGTCACGGGAGACGAAACCCGCGCCGAAAAAGCCGCACAAGATCATATCCTGCGCAGCCATCATAAAATTCAACTTTTACCCGATGCGGAATTTGATCGTATTTTCAATTACGCGAGATAAAGCACATCCGTCTTAATAATGCCGTAATTCCGCTGCACATGGCAATGTAATCCTACCTGCTTGCGCGCTTGACCTTGCCGCAAAAATAACGCAGAAAAGACCATGATTTCACATTGACTGGCCCGGGGGGATGACCAGTAATTATATCGCACGGAAAAAATATATGCATAAGAATTGCTTATCTCTAAAAGCATCTGCAAAACAACGGCTGCGAATCCTCTTTCTCGCCAAATGGGCTGAAGGAGATGGCCGCCCCGATACACAAGACGGCACTCACGCTACCTACCATTATGACCTGCGCTGCACACTGGAAAACCTGGGCTTGAATGTAGAGGCCGCAGGCCACTACGAACGTCTGTACACAAAACCGGACTATGACTTTCTGTTCACGCTGCTTAATCGTGGTGGTTTCATGAACAGCGAAATGTTGGCACCGTTACTGGCCACCTATCAGAATGTTCCCTTTTTGGGGGCCAGTCCGATTTTACGCGGGTTGGGAGATGATAAACATCTGATGAAACTGGCCGTACGCGCGCGCGGTATTCAAACCCCTGATTGGGAAGTCTACCGTCGCGGTTGCCTGGAGGTAGCCCCCCCTTCTTTTGAATGGGAACGCCTCGTTGTTAAACCCAATGCCAGTTCTGCCTCATGGGGAATAAAATCCGTAACGGACTGGCAAGACGCCAAAGATCACATTACTTATATTCACGATCAGGGGCACGATGCCATTGTCGAAGATTTTGTTTATGGTTATGAATTGGCGCAGGCCATTATCGGCGGGGCCAGCGGACCCTGGTTCCTGCCTACGGTGCGTATGGTGACCTCTGACCCGCTTTCCATCAGTTCCTATGAACAAAAACGCCACTTAAGCGGCACTGATGATATCGCGCTGGAATTATTTCATGACAAGGACATCATCAGCAAACTACACGAAGATGCCCATAAATTATTGCCGGAAATATGGCCCATGGACTATGGCCGTATCGAAGCAAAATATAATCCAAAGACGGGCGATTTTAATTTTATCGAACTCAACCTCAGCTGTAACCTGTGGCATCGAAAATCAATTGCTTTTGCCGCACGCAGTATCGGCGTAGAATATCCCGCACTAATTGAAACTATTCTTTGCCACAGCATGTTACGTCAGGGTGTCATCACGAAAGATGATCTGGCATAGTTGTATAAAGTAAATTTAACTTACGTAAGGAACTCCCAATGAAATTTCATGCCGTTATTATGGCCGCACAACGTCCGGGCGTCATTAATGAACTCGCCGTTGCCGCAGGGGTAAGCCATAAATGCATTATCGAAATTGCTGGAAAGCCCTTAATTGAACATGTCGTTGATTGTTTGGAAGCAACGCCGGAAATCGGCAACATGACCGTTTCTATCGACCAGCCAGACGCCTTGGACAACTGCAAAACCCTCCAGCGCCTGAAGGCAGAAGGTCGCCTGCGGATTGTGATGGCCCGCGAAAACCTTTATCTAAGCGTCGCCGCGGCATTGGAAGGCGAAGATACCTACCCCAGTATTATCACGACAGGCGATAATACACTGCACGAGCCCCATATGATTAGCTATTTCTGTGAACAACTGGCCCAGACTGATGCCGACAGTGCCGTTGCCGTTGTGACAAAAGATACCCTGTTGAATAAATATCCCGGCGGGCAAAAGAAGTTCCACCGTTTTGCCGACGATTCTTATTCAAACTGTAATCTTTATGCGATCATGACACCCACAGCCTTGAATATTGGCCGGATCTTTGAAACAGGGGGCCAGTTCGCAAAGCAACCCAAACGGGTTCTAAAGGCGGTCGGTCTCTTTAATGCCTTGGCCTATCGTTATGCCTGGTTCAGCTTTGACAAGGCAATGGAGCGCCTCTCTAAACGCTTTAAAGTAAAACTCGCTGCTATTCGTTTGCCATTCCCAGAAGCCCCTATTGACGTAGACAATGAAAAGAGCCGCATACAGTCAGAAGAAATTCTACTACAACGCCAGGCCGCGGCGGCCGCAGCAAAAGGTTAAACAACTTTCAAATCTAACGACACCTGTGAAGACTATATTGCCAAAAAGCCCACCATAGGTTTCTATGGTGGGCTTTATAACAGATACGTCCAATTTTACTTGTTACGCAGCTTTCGTCACGCCAGGCTTTTGACCGCGATGAAATTTCTTGGGCGGGCGTCCCTGACTCTGACCGGCTTTTTGGCCGGCTTTCTGACCTGCTCTAGCATTACGGGGTTTACCGCGATTATCCGCAGCGCCCTCATGGGACTTTTTCTCTGCCCCCCGTGCGGCCCGCGCAGGTCGGTCTTGACCGTCAGCACCACGACGTTCACGCCGGGGCTTACCACTCCCTGAATTATTTGGTCCCTTACGGCGACGTTGCGGGCGATGCTTTGAACCACGATGGTCCCGCATGGCCTCAACTGATACAGCCTCCAGCGCAAAATCATCTCCGCTGCCCACCGCCATTTGCGCCTCAATAGACAAGCCAATCAATTTTTCAATATCGCGGAGCAAGCGGCGTTCTGAAGCATCACAAAAAGTAATGGCATGTCCGCTCTTGCCCGCACGCGCTGTACGACCAATACGATGGACGTATGCTTCGGGCACATTAGGCAGTTCAAAGTTGACCACATGGGTAATCCCGTCAACATCAATACCACGCGCCGCAATATCCGTTGCCACCAAAATGGAAACGCGCCCTGTGCGGAATGCTTCTAACGTTCGTTGACGCTGACCCTGACTCTTATTTCCATGCAAGGCATCCGATTTAAACCCGGCTTTATGCAAATGCTGGCAGACTTTATCCGCGCCATATTTGGTACGTGTAAAAACAATGGCCCGTTCAACGGGATTATTTTTCAATACATCTACCAGTAAGGCTCTCTTCGCACCCTGATCCGCCAGAATGACCTTCTGGTCAATACGTTCAATGGGGGTGGATTGTGGCGCGACGCTGACTTCTACAGGATTCTTTAGAAATTCGTCCGCCAGACCCCGTATTTGTTTTGGCATTGTCGCAGACAGGAGCACTGTTTGTACATCCCGGGGTAATTTCGCCATAATCTTTTGAATAGGTGGCAAAAAGCCCAGGTCCAACATCTGATCGGCTTCATCCAGCACGACCGTTGTTGTTTTATCCAAACGCACGGCACCACTAGATAAATGGTCCAACAAACGGCCAGGTGTGGCAACGCAAATATCCACACCGCGGCTCAGTGCGCGAATTTGGGGTCCCGGCTTGGCACCACCGACCACAATCGCCCGCGAATGGCGCATAAACCGACCATAACTGCGAATATTATCAGCAATCTGGATCGCCAGTTCACGAGTCGGCACTAAGATAAGAGCCCCACAACACTTAGCGGGGGGGCGTGATTTACGACCCGCAATATCATGCAAAATAGGTAAAGTAAAAGACGCTGTCTTTCCCGTACCCGTTTGGGCAATACCCAGCAGGTTCCGACCACCAAGAAGGGCCGGAATGGATTTTTCCTGAATAGGCGTTGGGCTATCGTAACCTTCAGCGGATACCGCCTGAAGGAGACAATCGGCAAGGCCGAGGTCACTAAAATTTTTCAATTATTGATGCTTTCATTATCTGCCATAATGCAGATCAGAACATAATCTACAGGCAGTTGTCTCACGGGGAAGCTCGTGTAGCTCAGCTGCCAATTTCATACTTCTTGCAGCAGGACCATCACGGCAACCATCGTGTCAAACATCCACAGAAAGTCAAAGGAGGTCTTTGCGTACACCGTAACGGGATTGATCGTTATCTACACACGGTGTCGATTTCACCCCCTGTGTCTCACACTTTTTATTAAATAGCAAGGCAATAGCTTAAACGACATCTGCATAGCAACCAGAGACAGGGTGCAAAACTAACAGATTACACAAAGCAAAGCGACAATTGGCAATTGCCATAGGGCATAAAATCAGTCACACTCCCGAATGCTGATCATTTAATAAATGACAAGCGTGGATGCTGCCGCCCTTACCCATAGGAGATCAGCCTTGTCACCACGGTATTCCACGCCCACAACATCCGAAGAGACGTTCCTTATCGCTACTCTTCATTAAAGGAGAAATTTCATGTCCACATTATATGAACGCCTTGGCGGCCGCGCTGCAGTAGAGGCAGCTGTTGATATTTTTTATGACAAAATGCTAGCGGATGACCGCGTGAACTATTTTTTTGATAAAACCAACATGGAAGTCCAGGTTGCCAAGCAAAAGGCATTCCTCACAATGGTTTTTGATGGCCCTAATAACTATACCGGCCTGGACATGCGCAATGGTCATAAACATCTGGTGGAACGTGGCCTGAATGACAGCCATGTTGATATCGTCATCGAACATCTGGGAAATACGTTGAAGGAACTGGGTGCCGCTGAAGCTGATATTGCCGAGGTTGCGGCGATCGCCAACAGCGTACGTGATGATGTCCTGAACCGTTAAATTATTACAGGTCATACCTGAATTTTCACACGATAACGGCCCCCCTGTGCTATCCTCAGGGGGGCCGTTTATATGTTGTCTCTGGAAATCCCCGAAATAGATTTCCCCCTTGACGCAGCACCAACACGGTCTATATCTATATATCATGCAAGCTAGCCAAAATAGGGACCACATAATGCCTTCAACAGCCACGAATATTCGCGGCATTACCCACCAAACCCGCGGCCAGGCCGCCTCTGATGGTGATGGCGTTTCATTACAACGGATCATAGGCACTCATGATCTCAGCATGATCGATCCATTCTTACTGTTTGATGCATTCGGTTCTGATGATCCCGACCAATATATCGGTGGCTTTCCCACCCATCCCCACCGCGGCTTTGAAACTGTAACCTATATGCTGGCAGGGGCTGTACGGCACAAAGATAATGCTGGCCATGAAGGCGTAATTACACCCGGTGGCGTGCAATGGATGACCGCCGGCAGCGGCATCAGTCATTCGGAAATGCCCGAACAGGAAGACGGCCTGTTACGCGGCTTCCAGTTATGGGTGAACCTGCCCGCCAAGGATAAAATGACCGCCCCCGCCTATCAGGAGTTTGCGGCGGCAGAAATTCCGCAAGAACAGCATGATAATCATCATATTCGCGTAGTCGCGGGCACAACCAGTGCAGGCACACAAGGTGCCGTCACCGCTTTAGCAACAAAATCCATTTATCTGGATGTCAGCCTAAAAGATGGGGCCTCATTCTCGCAATCCCTCCCTCCGGAACATAATGGATTTATCTATATGATCGAAGGAGAAGCTGTCTGCGGACCTGACAAAACCGTATTATTGCCACACGTGCTTGGCATACTTGGTCCCGGCGATACAGTTGAACTACAGGCCGCAAATGGGCCGTGTCGTTTCTTACTTATCGGGGGAAAAGCCCTACATGAACCTGTCGCACGCTACGGCCCGTTTGTCATGAATACGGAAGATGAAATCCGCCAGGCGTTCAAAGACTACCAACAGGGCAAATTCTAAATTTAAGAACACGGCACTTCAAACTTAAAGGGATGACATGGGACTTCTACAAGACGGAAAATGGGTTGACCAGTGGTATGATACCAAGGAAACCAAAGGACGATTTGTCCGCAAAGAATCAGCGTTCCGGAATTGGGTAACGGCCGATGGCCAGCCAGGGCCGACCGGACAAGGCGGGTTCAAAGCAGAGGCCGGGCGTTATCACCTATATGTCTCCTACGCCTGCCCATGGGCGCATCGCACGCTGATTTTCCGCAAACTAAAAGGTCTGGAAAATCTGATTTCTTTATCTGCAGTCCACTGGCTGATGCAGGAAAATGGCTGGACCTTTGACTCAGCAGAAGGCGTTATTGCTGATGACATCAATAATGCCCAATATATGCACCAGGTTTATACCGCGGCGGACCCCCGTTACAGTGGCCGTGTTACGGTACCAGTGTTATGGGACAAACAGCAAAAAACCATCGTCTCTAACGAATCTGCCGACATCATTCGTATGTTTAATACCGCCTTTGACGGGGTAGGGGCAGCCGAAGGTGATTACTATCCGCAAGCATTACAAACAGACATTGATGCGCTGAATGACCTTATTTATGACACTGTAAATAATGGTGTCTATAAATCCGGCTTTGCAACCACGCAAGATGCCTATGAGGAAGCCGTACAACCACTATTTACCATACTGGACATGCTCAATGAGCGCCTGTCCACCCAACGCTATCTGTTTGGCGCAACCCTGACCGAAGCGGACTGGCGACTTTTTACAACACTTGTGCGTTTTGATCCCGTCTATGTCGGCCACTTCAAATGCAACCTGAAACGCATTGTCGACTATCCGCATTTATGGGATTATGTCCGCGACTTATACCAACATCCCGGTGTGGCCGAGACAGTAAATATGCACCATATCAAAGCACATTATTACGCCAGCCATACCATGATCAATCCCACTGGCGTGATCCCCATGGGCCCTGATATAGACTTCCTTGCTGCCCATCAACGGCACAACTTATCTTCCTAACTGTAAAGGTCCATTATGATGCAAAAATTGTGGCATATCCTTTGTTTTCGCATCATGGTCGCCCCCTACCTGCTGCAACTTCTTTTCTGGGCTGGCGTTGGCGGTTGCCTTTATGGAGGATATGTCTTGTGGTCATTAGATCAGCCCAGCTGGCCACTCCCGCTGATTTTCGGTCCCCTGCTGCTAAGGGTGCTTTTTGAACGTGCCCTTATCGCTTTTAAAACCTATGACCGCCAAGGTGAAATCATCACGTTATTGCAACACAAGAAATAAATGGAAATAATGCTATGTTCAAAAAAGTGACCGCTATCATCTTGGCCACCGTTATAACAACAACCCTTTTCCCCCAGACCGATGCCGCCCGCGCAGATACAGGAACACCAGCAGCCCCACTGTCCTTGACCGTTATTGTTTCCGGGGCTGATGCCAACAAAGGTCAGGTGATGGCACGTTTATTTTCCTCTGCCGAGTCCTACACCAAAGAGGCTTATGCAACACAAACCGCCGCTGTGGATAGCGATGGTAAGGCCACGCTGGTCTTTGAAGGCCTCCCCGCAGGTGATTATGCCTTTAGTGCCTTTTATGACCGTGATAGCGATGGTAAAATGAAAAAGAATTTTTTAGGCATCCCACGCGAAAAATTTGGCTTTTCCAACAATGCTGCCCCCAGCATGGGGCCTCCATCTTATGAAAAAGCCCGATTTACCCTCGGCCCAAATAACACACATCAATCCATCACCGTTTATGCCTTGGGCGATCACAAAAAATAAGATAGCGCATGACCGGTAAAAATATACGTATTGATATTGTCTCTGATGTGGTCTGCCCCTGGTGCATAATCGGGTATAAACAATTAGAAGCCGCCCTGAACAATACACGCACCGCGGGCGACATCCATTGGCATCCTTTTCAGCTCGCCCCGGACATGCCCGCTGAAGGTCGTAACCTTCTGGAGCATTTAGCCAAAAAATATAACCGCAGCCACGAAGAAGGGCGGCAAAACCGCCAGCGTATTACGGACACAGGAGCGGCTCTCGGTTTTCAATTTAATTACCGTGATGACATGCGCGTCTATAACACCTTCCGGGCGCATCAGCTATTGCATTGGGCTGCCCTGTCCGGTCATCAACATGACCTGAAGCTCGCCCTGATCACCGCCTTTTTCGGGCAACGCCAAAACATTGACGACCCGGACATCTTGGCCGCCGTGGCACAATCTGTGGGTCTTGATGCGAAGGAGGCCCTCGCAGTACTGGATGACGAACGTTATGCCACTAACGTGCAGGAAGAAGAACGGCATTGGCGTGAACAGGGTATTCAGGGCGTCCCCGCTATGATTTTTCAGCAACGTTACCTTGTGAGCGGCGCACAAGGCATCGATAATTACGTTTCTATTCTCCAGCAGATCAAAGAACAGCCGCTCTGAAAAGGGGGGACTTGTATACAATCCCTGATAATAAAACAGAGCATTGCCAAAGGCGGCAATACCCTGTCTTTATATCATCTCTGCCCCAGGTTTATCGTACCTGGGACATACATAAATCTTTATTCTGCCGTTGGTGCAGAAGCAGCGGCAGCGGATATTTTACGGGGGGCCGTTTCTTTAAGGAAAAGAGAAACCAATGCCCCCAAAGTCACGCCGATAAGTGCAAAATACAATACACTTTCGATCCCGTACTTTTCTGCTATTGCACCGCTGATAACAGGCGCAATCCCACCGCCAAAAATCTCACCTGCGCCGACAACGAGGCCGATCGACGTCGCCACAAGGCCAGGTGGGGCGGCTTCTGTCGCCACTGGCCCACTTAATAGTGCAATATTGCCAAAGCTGAAGAAAGACAGAATGAATAGAGTGGTAAACAACATCACCATATCCACGCCTGTCTGGGCAAAGAACCAGACAAAGATTGCCGCAAAAACAAAACTGACAATAGACACGATCTTACGGCCCAACCAGTCAGACGCTGCGGGCACACCAAATTGTCCGGCAAAGCCACCAAAACCAATTGCTGACATGATAAAACCCATATCTTGCGGGCTCAGTTTCAAATAGTTCTCAAGATAAAGGGGGACCATGGCACTGAGTACAAAAACACATGACATCACACAGAACAGCCCCAACATACATAAGATCACATTACGTTCCCGGATCACATCAGCCCAGCGGGCTTCTTCTCCCTTTGTCGCGGCCAGATTTTCCATCCCCTGCGTATGTTCAGGATCGCGCAGTACAAAATACATGGCCAGCCCGATCACAAAGCCCGGCAGCGCCACAACCCAGAAAACTTCTCGCCAGGACGGCACCACCAATAACAACTGCGTGGCAATAATCGGCCCCAATGCCAACCCAAACAGGGCAAAGCCGCTTTGCTGTAAGCCTTGTAAGATACCACGGCGTGACGGTTTAGCCGCAGCAGCGGTTGCAGCAAAACTGGTCGGACAAAAGGCCCCTTCTGATATTCCCATCAGTGATCGCACCAATATCAGCCCCACCAATCCATGCACCATGCCGGACACACCCGACATCAGGGAAAAGAACACGATCGCCGGAATCAAAACTTTACGATGTCCAATACGGTCAGATAATCGCCCGCTGAGAATAGCAAAGATCCCCCATGCCATCCCTAAGGCACCAAAGACTAACCCCACATCCTGGTAATTTAAATTCAGGTCCGCCATCATTGATGGCAATAATGGCGCAATAATCCACCGATCCAGCCCCACAAGTCCAAAACCTAGAGAAAGCAGCATCACTGCTTTCCATTCATAGGCATGGTCCCATTTAACGTTTGTATCAGACATTATAGAACTCCCCTCCCTGTGCCTTAGGTGATATCCAGCATCAGTTATCTTTTTCATTTCTGTGCACTATTGTTATCCAACAGTCATGAAAAAATCCAGAAAGTTCTTAAAAAGGAATAATGTCCGTATATTGTACCGCCACGAATGTGGTGCTATGTGCCGCAGAACGTCTGATAGTATGGATCTTCAACTTCAGGCGGCACTGCATAATCTTCCGCGCCTTGTTGCGCCTCATAGGGCTGCGATAAAACAGTCATAAGACGTTCCATCTTACCATAATCACGACGCTCTACCCCGGCTGCGATGGCCTCTTCAACAAGGTGATTGCGGGGGATATAAAGCGGGTTGACCGCATGAAGACGCTCTTTCAGGGCGACAATATCCGCTTTTTCATGCTGCAGACGGGATCGCCAGGCCTCTCTCCAGTTCACGGCCTGTGCAGATTGCCCTATCTGGCCATATAGCTCAGCCACGTCTCCCCCCACCGCGGCCTCGAGAGACCGGAATGTTTGGGTAAAATCAGCCTTTGTCGCATACATAAGGGCCAGCAAGTCGCTAATTAACGTCTTGTCGTCCGGCTCTATTTCCTGGAAACCAAGTTTTGCGGTCATTGCGGACTGCCAGTCCCGGTCAAAAAGCGCCGCAAAGTCTGTCACCATCTCTTCCGCCAAAGCAACGGCCCTGTTACTTTCCGGATCAAATAAAGGCAGTAAAGATTCCGCAAGCCGTGCCATATTCCACTGTGCAATCTTCCCCTGATTGCCATACGCATAACGCCCGCCTTTATCAATAGAACTAAAGACTGTTGACGGGTCGTAACGGTCCATAAAGGCACAGGGCCCATAGTCAATCGTCTCTCCGCTGATCGTCATGTTATCTGTATTCATCACGCCATGAATAAAGCCTAACGACATCCATTGCGCCACCAGCGCCGATTGCCGTGCCATCACCGCTAAAAACAGCTCGATATACGGATTTTTTGCCGCGGCAGCCTCGGGATAATGACGGTCAATCATATAATCCGCCAATTTACGTACACTGACATGGTCGCCCCGCGACGCAAAAAATTGGAATGTGCCCACCCGTACATGACTGGCCGCAACACGGGTCAGAATACCCCCGGGCAATGGTCCCTGACGATAAACAGCCTCGCCAGTGCTCACCGCCGCCAAACTGCGTGTTGTCGGCACACCCAGTCTCGCCATTGCTTCACTGACAATATATTCACGTATAACCGGACCCAGAGCGGACCGGCCGTCACCACCTCGCGAAAACGGCGTGGGGCCAGACCCTTTTAATTGTATGTCCCATAAGGTGCCTTCTGTATCTCGCAGTTCCCCCAATAACACCGCCCGGCCATCACCTAGCTGTGGTGAAAAATGCCCGAATTGGTGCCCTGAATAGGCCTGCGCAAGTGGTGCTGCCCCTGCGGGGATGATGTTCCCGGCAAAAACGCCCGCCAACAGGTTCTGACCCGCCGATGTCTGCAATATATCCTTAAACTCTATGCCGAACCTATGCGCCAATGCTTCATTAAAATGTATAAGAGCCGGCCTCTCCACAGGCAGCGGATTTTGTCGGACATAAAAATTTTCGGGAAGACGACTATAGCTATTATCGAATAGCACACGGGCAAACATGGATTGTACATGTTTATTCTGCGGTTCTTCCCCGGTTGATAACGACATTAATAAGCTCCGTAAAGTTGAGAATAGGCAACCTATACCGCATAGATTATACAGCTCCCTTTTCTCATTAGATTGGGCCTCAGCGGGACTGATACAAGACTCTGATACAAGAGAAAGCAAGTAATAATAATTCGCAACAGCACCTCTTCAAAGGGGCCAGCCCCAAAGGCCAGCCCCCCGTTCGAAGCTCAAAAAAGTCGTTTTGCTTAATTATTTTTTCCGCCGATATGACGCGGCAATACCGCCGCCACGGTCATCAGCACAACCGCAATAATAATTGCTGTCACCGGGCCGGGCAGCACGTCAATCAATGCCACATATTTTTCATGGCTGGTCGCAGCGATTGTGGCCTTACCACCAAAAATCTCATTCAACCATCCTAAGTCTTTGACGGTTTCATAGGACAACATATAGACAAAAGCCCCTAAAAGACCCCCGATGACAAAAACACCTGCATCAAGACGGCCTGTCGCCGCGGCACTAATGCCTGTGCCGGGGCAATATCCTGCAATCGCAAAACCGACCCCCATAATCGCCCCGCCGATCATCACCCCTGCATAGCTTGTTTTGACGGACAGATTGCCAACATCGACCCAACCCAGGGCCAGCGCCACAAAGAGCATTGCCGAAGACAAGCCCACGGCAAAAACGATAACTTTCATCAAATGGAGGTCCTTTAGGCGGACCATGTTGATGATATATTCAGGATTTGTGGCCCCAACACGGTTTAAAGCAAAACCAAACGCACCGCCTAGCAAAATAGCCCATACAACTTCAGACATCTAAACCTCCGTCTTTCTATACAGAACCCAGGCCGTCAACACTGCCGTTGCAAACAAAGCCGCAGTAAACAGATAACCCGATACCGCCGTTTGCATCATACCACTCATCATATGACCGCTTGTACACCCCCCGGCCAATCGCGCGCCGAATAAAACGATAAATCCACCCATAAATGCGGCCCATAGGCGCCGTGTTGATGATGGCCCCATTGTTGACCGCCAAACATCTGGCATATAACGAGTTTCAGCATTTGGCCGGTCTCCGCCCAAACGTGAAGACACAAAAGCCCCCGCTGCCATCGCCAAAACAAAAATAAAGCTATAATTTACTGGATGCGCCGCATTCTTTGCATATTTACCACCGCTTTTATCCAGATACGCATTCGTTGATGCGTAACCGCTTTTTGCTGTTGGCTCTTCTGTAATCACAGTCGGGTCAACAACGTCCCATATCATGGCGTCGAAAATAACAAATTGTGTCGATACACCGATGGGCTTTACGAAGGCAACAGCCAGAAAAAACACCGCGCCCAACAGCAAAGCACCCTGAAACCAGGGCAATAATCGTGACGTATTATCCTTTTGCATCATAAAGTCCCTCAACTTTAACTCACATTTAATATCATCTTAAAGAGCGGCAATCGCGCCCGATCTATAGTCACATTATACCACGGAGCTATGACATAATATATATTATACTTTCATAATATAATAAATATATAAATTAGTGAAATTGAATATAATTGTCGCTCCGCAGATAGCTTGGTGACAGAACAATGAGAGACGTTGATATAACAGCTTTGGCGCAGGCAACAGAAGCACTGAAGTTCCTGCCCACCCGAAACGACTTCGGATTTTATAGCGATGTCGGCATCAGGAACTCTCCTCTGGAAAATTAATTTCCGTCTTCGGGTAATCTATTGCCCTCATAACAGGTTAACGGCAGAATAAGACTGCCTACCCACAGGCCTTCATATATCTGTAAGAATCGGGCCTTAATAATGACAATGGCGTCCCCAAAGATCTGTAATATCGCCACGGAACAAAATTATCGTTTTATGTAAAGCGACCAAAACGCATAATACACTTCCATTCATTGCCACTATAAAACGTCAGGTCACGATGAAAAATATTCTTGTCCTCTGCACCGGGAATTCCTGCCGTTCCATATTGGCCGAAGCCTTAATTAACGATCTCGGGGCCGGGCAGTATAAAGCGGTCAGTGCCGGCAGCCAGCCTACGGGTGAGGTCCACCCCAAATCAATCGAGACATTAATCCGTCATGGCATTGATCCCGGTACGCCACGTAACAAATCATGGGATGAATTTGCCGGTCAGTCTTTTGATTATGTCATTACAGTTTGTGACGCGGCGGCGTCTGTGCCATGCCCGGTCTTTCATGGCCCGCATCAGAAATTACATTGGAGCACGCCTGCCCCCGCCGCAACAACAGGAAGCGAAGAAGACATCAACGCTGCCTTTGACAACGCCTTTCACATGCTGAAATCCAGGATTGAGGAACACTTGTTATGAATACAACACCCTCGTCACCACCATCGTCTTCTCCCTCACCCATAGGCATTTTCGAACGTTATCTTTCGGTATGGATAGGATTGGCGATCGCGGCCGGTGTGGGCGGTGGGCTTCTGGTCCCTGAACTGTTCCGCGCTATCGCTACCCTTGAATATGCCAATGTTAACTTCATCGTCGCCGTACTGATCTGGGTTATGATCTATCCGATGATGGTCAATGTGGACCTCTCCACCGTCAAAGACGTCGGCAAAAAACCCAAGGGATTATGTATTACACTTGTTGTCAATTGGCTCATCAAACCGTTTACGATGGCGGCCTTGGGCATACTCTTCTTTGAATTTCTATATGTGGGACTGGTCAGCCCGCAAGAGGGCAAAGAATACATCGCAGGCATGATTCTGTTGGGCATTGCCCCCTGCACCGCCATGGTTTTCGTCTGGAGCCAGCTTGTCAATGGTGACGCCAATTACACACTCGTTCAGGTGTCCGTAAACGACATTATTATGATTTTTGCCTTTGCCCCGATCGCGGCTGTTTTGTTGGGGGTCACAAACATTTTCGTGCCATGGGAAACGCTCTTGTTATCTGTCGTACTGTATGTGCTGATTCCACTGATCGCCGGTTACATCACCCGCAGACAACTGGACGGATCCGATAACGCAGAACGCATCACGCGGTTTACAGCCCGCTGCAAACCGTTTTCCATTATCGGGCTGCTGGCCACCGTCATCCTCCTGTTTGGCTTTCAGGCCGAAACCATTATTGCGAAACCACTGGTCATCGCCCTCATCACCCTCCCTCTGCTGATACAAAGCTATGGTATCTTTGCGCTCGCTTATGGCTGGGCTTACCTCTGGCGTCTCCCGTTTCGCACCGCAGCCCCCGCGGCCCTGATCGGCACCTCAAACTTTTTTGAACTGGCGGTGGCCGTGGCCATCAGTCTATTCGGCCTGCATTCCGGGGCCGCCCTGGCCACTGTTGTTGGTGTCCTTGTCGAGGTACCCGTGATGTTATCTTTGGTCGCCTTTGCCAACCGAACAAAAAACCATTTTCACATGCGCCAAAGCCATACTTAACAGGTCTATGCGCAAAGCACGGGCCTTTTAGAAATAGAATTTTCCATCTCTCTTAACCTCTAGGTCGCCCTCATCATATTACATGACAGTATACCTCTGGATAAACCCGCATAAGCAATCACGAACCACGCCGACAACCGGTATTCCGCGGTATTCCGGGGACAGTATATATTTTTTTATGCTCATACGGTCTGCCTTGGTCTACCAGGTGGTTGAGGCGTCAATTGACGGCCCGTGTCCTGTTCCAGTTGCGCAATCCAGCCGTCTGCACCCAACGGGCGACCCGTTTGGCTATGCTGGTGAAAACGCTTAAGCATGGCATCATCAACACCCCCCTGCAAAAAAGAAAACCAGTCTCCAATACGCTGCAACAAAGGTTTTACAGTTACCAAGTCATCATCCTTTCCCGCTAAGTGCGCCCGCGCACTGGACCAGAGCCAGTCTTCCGGCCGCGCAACCAGCCCGGCCCGAACAGGATTTAATTCAACATAACGCGCACACGCCATCAAATATCCCTCATCCATCACAAAAGAGTGAACCCGCTCCTGCCATAAATGGCCCCGGCAACCCTCCCGGAAATTAATCATCCGCGTGTAACGTCGATGCGCTTCCCCAAGCGCAGCCCGCAAACCATCCGGGGAGGAAGGCACCATAATCAAATGAACATGGTTCGGCATCAGGCAATAGGCCCAGACCGCCGTACCTGCCTGCATGCAAAATTCAGACACATATGTCTTGTAAGCTGCATAATCACCGTCCTCCATAAAGATCTTCATCCGACGCACCCCTCGTTGGGTAACGTGGTGACCATATCCCGGGATAACCAAACGCGCCATGCGGGCCATAAATTAAACCCCCCTTAATTATATACTGTCCCCGGATTTCCGAACTTCAGAAGAAAAAGATGACATAATGAATTCCCCCAAGAAATCACTCTAAAGATTATGGTTGTGATGGCTGTGGATGTTGAACAACTTCTTTCCAGGCCTTCATACGATCGAACAACGTGTATTTATAAGTCTTCGTATATTTGATTGCTTTTTCACGCAACGCTTGCGGGATTGGGACTTTTATAAAGTGTTTCTCTTCCACCTTATATCCCCCCTTCCCAAAGTCGGGCGCGCCCATCTTCTTCACCCAGAACATAGGTTCCCCCCCCCCCACGTAGAATATTCAATATGGCTTTACCACAACCCATTGATATTTCAAAATAATCCAGGTCACGATAAACATAACCATGATAATTTTTCAGAAAAGCCGTCAGCAGTGAACCGCCCTTCTTTTTATTTGGGGTATGCGCCTGCCCAGCCAAGAAAACGGTTTGGGTAGAAATATAAATTTCCCCATCAGGCTTACGGTAATGTCGATTGGCAGCTCTTAATTTATAATCTTTAGGATGCTCTTCAAAATCCTTCACCTTCCTGGGCGTAAGAATTGGGCTTCCTAAATCGTGCAAATTCCCAACCTTAAAGAAGGCATGGTAGGACTTCTTATCTTCCAGAAAGTGCCCCTGCCCCTTATTAATGAGGAACTGGAATTTACAACCATGGCCGGTCTTCATCTGGAAAGACATCAGGTCAACGTTATCCGCCATATCAGCAACATGACTATGGGGATATCCATGCCGGTCAGCAAATTCACGTGAATAAACCACAAAATAGATATTATAAATTGGTTGACGCACCTGCACCCGCAGCACTTCATCATGAATCAAACCTAATGTGCGGGCCTCAGAGCGATTTGTCCAAAGTTCTCCCGTAAACTCAGAATTCTCATCGACATATTCATACAAACCATCCTTATCACGTTCAGTAATATTAAACTTCTTCTCGTAATTTGTGCGTGTATCTTTCTCTTCTTTTTCCTCAGCATTACAGGCCGACACCAGAAGAAGAGCCCATCCCACACATATAACACGGATTAGAATACGCATTAGCCAACTAACTCCATAACCTTGCGCTCACCTGTTTTGGTATCCGTTTGGTGGAATTTAAATTTTTTGCCCTTGAAGGGCCCCTGGATCAGGTCGGCCAGCATCTGGTCCGCCAGTTTATTTTCCGCCGTATGGAACGGCGCGATCAGGTCCACCAGCCACAGCTTGCCACCGGCCTCACTGGTGACACCGTCTCTCATAGAATCCAGCTCCGCCTGAAAAAGTTCAGTCATTGAAAACCCCCTTAATTATATACTGTCCCCGGATTTCCATACCCCACTTGGTGATTTCCACGATCATCTACATTTAAGTTAGCGTGAAACTGCTCTTCTAACTTTTGTACAACCGTAACCTCTGCCGTAATTTCAGCTTCCAACGCAGCCCTATAAGGTGCAGGCAGCCCTCCTAGGTCAAATTCATCTGAAAGCTGTAATGACACCCCACCTTTAAATGTACCTACGGCAGCACGCTTAGCATTTACAACACGCCCCTGGCCATTAGTCTTAATTAACTCAGCCCCGCCTGCTGTCACATCCAAGATCGGTAAAAACAAATAATTCGGTGCACGCGTCTTGTGCTCACCCTCCCCCTTTGTAGCTTTTAATAAACTCTTCCCGCCAAAACGAGTATTAATGGCACCAAAACCCGTCTCATAAGAGCCATCATCGTTCTCAAAGTCGACCAGCTGAAAGCCAAGCATATCAGATGCAACTTCCCCCAGAACAGGCATGTCCACATCTCTATACCTAAGACCATAATCGTGAACCCTCACTTGGTCTCTTTGGAAAACGAATTCCTGCTCAGTGTTTTCTGACATTTTTTCTTCCCCCAACGCGTACTTATTGAATTTCTGCTACGACTCTAAAACCTAAGAAATTTTTCCTAAAATCCGTGGCATTAATTTTGATATCACTAACAACCATAAAGCTAAGTTGTGCATCAAAGTCCCCCCCCCTAATCATTCTCATGCCATTAAATTGCGCATAACGACCATCCCTAAACAGGACGCACTCCTTATTAGGTTCATATGGACTTCCACCAGAGGGAATATTCTGTACCGAAGTTACAACACAATCCTGAACCCATTCCATCACCCCCCCTAACATGTCGTGCAGACCAAATGGATTAGAAGGAAAAAAACCGACATGATAGGGACGCTCAAAACGACCTGTAGTAGTATTATAACCAGGCATTCCTTGAGGATTTTGAAAGCACCCCCGACACAATACCCGACCATCTTCCATTTTATCCCCCCACCAATAGCTAGTGTGGGTTCCCGCCTTGGCAGCATACTCCCATTCCGAAGATGATGGCAGTCTATATACTCGGCCTGTCTTTTCATTCAACCAACGCACATAATTCTGGGCCATGGGCCAAGTAATACCTACCGCAGGAAGGCGAGGGTCGGCACCGAAATCTTCCATGGGATTCTCATTACACCCACCTGCCGCAACACAGTGCATATACTCACCATAAGTAACCTCATACCTACCAATGGCGAATGCCGCTATACTCACTTTCTTAGTGGTCATAGCATATAATTGGCGTTCAATCTGACCATACTCATCATCTGTGAAATCCCTCGCGCGCTCTCGCCCATACGTAAACTCACCCGCTGGCAACACCATCATCTCAGGACATTTCTCGCAGTCCTTAAATGATGTGCCAGGAGCATATTTCTCCCCCGCCTGGGCAAAAAGGGTCGTAGCTGCTACCACACATAAAAAAGAAATAATCGCGCGCATTACTCACCCAACTCCATAACCTTACGCTCACCGGTTTGCGGGTCAGTCTGATGGAATTTGAATGTCTTGCCCTTGAAAGGCCCCTGGATCAGGTCGGCCAGCATTTGGTCCGCCAGTTTATTTTCCGTCGTATGGAACGGCGCAATCAGATCCACCAGCCACAGCTTGCCACCGGCCTCGCTGGTCACACCATCTTCCGGGTCAATCTTCATATTCACGGCCCATTCATCCGGGCGCAGGCGACCGGCACCGGATTGCAGCTTGGCTTCTGCCTCATCACTAAGGTAAGCCCACAGCGCCAACCCCAATGGCTGATTGCCGCTGCGGAAGATACGGTATTGTTCCAGCATCAAAGCCGGCATCACCATCCATTCCAGGTCAGACAGGGCAAAATGCTTATGGGTCGGACTTTGGCTTAACAACCAGGTAATTTCCCCCAGCATATGGCTAACGGTCAGGCCCGCGCCCTGCCCGGTTTCCGCCTTCACATCGGGCATCTTAATTTTAGGTTGAGCGTTAGCCGATTGGGCATAAAGGCCTTCGGGAATTTCTGTTTTTTTATTGTCGTTATTATCGCTCATAAAAGATGCCTTCCTGTATGATAAGCTCAGCCGTTGTCTAACCGTAATGTGATGTCAGAAGGCACGGACCATCCCCCGACAGCCGCACAGATAAATGTACACCGCCATAACGCCCGCGCCTGAAAAATTGTCATGATGTTAGATTGTAAAATGGTCGAAGAAAAACCGGCCCGTATAGAAAGAAGCATCGCAAAACACGGCTGCTGCCCTGCTGCAAACTTAGCACGCAAGGGCCGCTGCCCTGTGCCATTTCCTCCCCATTCCCCTATGGTTTTATGTGCTATCTTGCGCATAAGTTCGCTTTCCCCAAAAGCAATAACGTTATGACATATAACAGATTCTTAATCTTTTATTAACCACAAAACCCATCCCCACAGTAAAGACCCCATTAATTATATACTGTACCCGGAATTCCCTGTACCCGGAATTCCGAACCATGCCGACAACGAAAAAGGTTCCAAGGATAAAAACCCTTGGAACCTTCAATATTAAGCCGTACGCCCAACAACCCCCTTAATAAGGCGGTGCTATAAAGCGGCACTGGGCGTTAACACTTAAGACGCTAAATGCTCCGCATGAAAACGAAGGTGCTCTTCGATAAAACTGGCGATGAAGTAATAACTATGGTCATAGCCTTCATGTATTCTCACATTAATTTCATGACCATGCACTTCTGCCGCCGCGGTTAGGGCTTCAGGCTTAAGCTGCTCTTCCAGAAAATCATCCGCACCGCCCTGATCGACCATTGTTGGCAGCATTGTGTCGCTGTTACGCATCAGATAGCATGTATCATATTCATTCCATGTGGACTTGTCTGTGCCCAGATATGCGCTAAACGCCTTCTTGCCCCACGGACACTGCGTCGGGTTCGTAATCGGGCTGAAGGCCGATACGGATTTATATAACGCCTGATTTTTCAGCGCGATGGTCAACGCTCCATGCCCGCCCATTGAATGGCCCGCCACAGAACGCACAGCGGTGACCGGAAAGTTGCTTTCAATAAGTTTGGGCAGCTCATCAACAATGTAATCATACATGCGATAATGACGGGCCCATGGCTCTTCTGTGGCGTTGAGGTAAAACCCCGCCCCCTTGCCAAGATCATAACCTTCATCATCGGCTACGTCTTCCCCCCGCGGGCTTGTATCCGGGGCCACGATGGCAATCCCCAGCTCAGCCGCCACTCTTTGCGCGCCAGCTTTTTGCATGAAATTTTCATCCGTACAGGTCAACCCTGACAGCCAGTACAGCACAGGCACTTTCTCCCCGGCAGAAGTACAGGGCGGCAAGTAAATGGCAAAACGCATGTCACAGTCCAAAACCGCAGACCGATGTGTATACTGCTTGTGCCACCCGCCGCAGCTTTTATTCTGACTTATCTGTTCAACTGTCATCTTACCCTCTAATCTACCCTTATCATTTACGGTATGCCTAAATGCGGGGACGATTGTAACGGATCGGAAAGCCGCGATAAGCCCCCTATATGTAAACAGACTTTTGCCGAGCAGTCACAATGACGATATGGGCAATGTTAAGGGATGCGATGCGATGCCTCGCGGTGCCTGCGGTTGAACCTACTTTTTTCGTAGGTTCAAAGCTTCCACATGCCCAGAATCAAAAAGGCCCACCCTTAGAGGGTAGGCCTTTT
>PADB01000001.1 GCA_002700365.1 Kordiimonas sp.
ATGCGCGGGAACAGCGCTCGTTGAATATCAAGCAGTTGTGCGAAGAACGTAAAATAGAACAAGAGGGTTTTGTTCATTTGCCAACAATCGGCAAACGCAGGTCTTTGGATAAAAAGACCGATGATGATTATTTCATAGACCTAGAGGATGAGTTCACAAAAGCCGCAGGTTCAACTGGCGAAGGTAGTTCTTCAAGCAGTGGCGACAGTAAAGGCGACCGCGATTATCGCGATGTATTTGGCCGCAAGTCAGGGAAGAAAATCAAGAAAGAAAATAAAGATAAGCCGTTTGAAAAATAGCTAATACTTACTTAAATAGGGTTTAAAATAAGCTGACTATCAAAGGGGCAAGTGAGAAATATATCAATATAGAAATTAAAGGCGGTACACCGTATTTTTCGGCAATAAGAAGCCATACCGTTAACGATGAAACGAAAGCCCAAAGACCAACAAAAAGATTGATGAATGTTTCCCAAAAAGCGTTTTCATCTTGAAAAAAAGCCGCGATGAGGGGGACGATCAAGCTTAAAGCTAATAAAAATATAATGTCTTTAGAACTTGGCAGCTTTAAATTTTTCATAGAACTCTATGGGTTTGTTTAAGTAGTAAGTAAAAAGCGGTATGTGCATTCTTCATTATTGAATGAGGCCCACCAATATCCATGCTCTTCATTGTAGCCAGATTTTTCAAACCCTCTAGTTTCAAGTAGTTTTTCAATTTTCTTAGCCCCCTCATTCGTATTGCTGACAAAATCATGCATAGATCGTGATAGAATTTGAGAGGTGGCTTTATCAAGTGTTAGCTTTATAATTTTCATGGGAACATTTTATCACTACTTGAAAGTGGATCATTGGTGAATTGTGTTCTGTCCACAAGTTTTACATCAATTTGTATTGTATTCGGAAACGATTGTGATGAAATTCTAGCTACTTGCGGGAAGTAAAAGCTTTGTGCGACTTAACCTGGTCAATGGCAATTTCCCAAAAGCTGGCTTGAATGGACTTTTGGCTAATGAAACCCCAGTGTTCATTATCAAGAGACTTTAGATCAAAAATAAGTTCCCAGCTTTTGTGCAGCTCAGACCTAAAAGGTTCAGGAATAGGTTCGCCGCGCTGCCACCCTGATTTTTTCAGGAAGAAATCGAAACGATTAATGTCATGGTCGTCAAGTGCAAGAAAGCCATCATTTAGTGGAATATGCCATGCATCATGGTCGGACAATAAAACCTGATCATCTGGTAGTTCGCATTCGATCATCACGTGATGACCTGCCGGACCCCAGCGATATCTTAAGGCCCGCAGGTCGGGGCGTTTACTTTTTGAGCACCATTGATACCATCCCCATAAAGGGGCAATTCCCTTTCGCGGAGCTGGTCCTATACGATTGATAAGCTGATCTGTCATCCAGTTATAGGCATCTGGCCAATTATCTGCCTGATGATCAGGCCGCGCTAAAAGCCTGCCTTCTTCTTGAAGGCATTCCCAAGCTTTTTCACTTTGTATCGACCAAATAATCATAGTTACCAGATATCATTGAATCATAAAGCTGGGGCAAAAATGTGATATAAATGCGTTTGAAATGGACGGCTGAAGTTATTACTGGGAGGCGTAATGTCAAATAATAGGCCATATGTGATTTTAATAGGAGCCTCTGTCCACAAACTAGAGAAGAAAGTTTGTGGATGTTTTGAAGGCTTGCCTCACGTGAATTGTGTTGAAACCTATTCACAAGGTTTAAGCTTGGCAAGCGACTACCATCCTAATGTTGAAATGGTAGTGGTTGATGAGAATGCCGCTGATAAAGATGATTTGTATGATTTAGCGATGAATATTCATCCTGGCGATGTTTTTGTCATAGCAGGTTTAGATGACAGTGTAGAACACGAGCATAGACTTATTGGTGATATAAAAATACTCCATATCAATTCCCATTTGTCGGCGGATGAGGTTGTAAACGTTATTCGGCAATAAGCACTGCCAAGTAAGTTGATTAATTGAAAATTTCATTAAAAAATGTATCGTTGGTTCATGGAGTTAACGAAAACTAATTTTATTCATTATTTAAACTGCCCCAAGTCACTTTGGGTCTATAAGCGTGATAGCAACCAATATCCTGATGGTGATTTCACGGACTTCATGAAAAAACTTGCCCGTGAAGGGTATGAGGTCGAAAGATATGTGAAAACATATTTTGCAGAAAATGACGCGGTAGACTTTCAGAGAACTTTCAAGTCGTCAGAGGGGTTGTTTGCACGTGCCGATGGCTTTGAAATTCAGGCTGATGGGCAGGCCTACCTATATGAAGTAAAATCGTCAACAAGCATAAAACGTTCAGGTGGTTATAATCAGATCAAAGATGCTTGCTTTCAGGCGATTGTAGCTGAGCGTAGCGGTCAGAAAATTGATAAGATCATCCTCATTTATTTAAATGGTGAGTACATCAAAGAGGGGGATATCGACCCAGACGGCCTGCTTGCTTTTGAGGATGTAACAGAAGAAGTGCGGTTACTTTATGCTGAAACCGAAGCTGAAATCGATCAGGCCTTGGAGTTGCTATCTGAAACAGACATAGATCGTAGTGGCTGTGGCTGTATCTACCAGTCAAAGAACCATCACTGTGATACTTTCAAATATTTCAATCCGAATGTGCCCCTGTATTCTATTTATAATCTACCGAGATTAAGTGAGAAAAAACGGCGCGAGTTGATCGCAAATGGCTTGTTTGCACTGGATGATATTCCTGTGGCGTATGAGTTATCAGACACTCAGTCGGGGGTTCTTATTGCAGCACATGCGGGTGAGCCTCAAATTGATAAGTCCGCAATCGATACGATGTTATCTGGGTACCAATTCCCTCTTTATTTTTTCGATTATGAGACGTTTGCCTCAGCCGTTCCTATTGTGGATGGGGCAAGCCCTCATAAACAATTTCCAGTTCAATACTCTCTCCACATTCTTCACGCAGATGGAAAACTGGAACATCGAGAGTTTTTGCAAGATAAGCCCGAGCTCCCGTTAAATCTTGTTGAACAGATGGAAGTTGATTTTGGAAGTGTGGGGAGTGTCGTGTCTTGGCATGCTTCATTTGAGAAAACCCAAAATCGGGAAATGGGAAAATGGTTTCCAGATAAGGCTGACTTCCTCAATGACATTAATGACAGAATGGTTGACCTAGAGGATATTTTTAAACAAGCCTACGTAGATGTTCGATTCAAAGGATCAACATCAATCAAGAAAGTGCTGCCAGTTATCTGCCCGCATATAGGTTATGATAAATTGGATATTCAGGACGGTGCCTCTGCCATGGATGCTTGGCATAAGATGATCCAGTCCGACGGCGACGAAGCGAATGCGAGAGCGAAGGCATTACTCTCATATTGTGCCATGGATACATTTGCCATGGTCGAGATTTATAGATTTCTTTTAAGTAGGTTTGGCTAATTCTATACAATTACCGTGCATACAAAGGCAGGTCATTTTTAGGTTGTTGTGTTGTGAGCCGAATAGAGTTGGTATTCGGCTCATACAAAAGCTAGAAGAACAGTCAATTCAATCCTTCAAATGCAAAAGGGTTAAGAAACTGGCGCTTCCAGAAGTAATCGCGATCTACAGGACTTAGTTTTGCCTCGCCGCAAATCTCATCCCAGTTTTCTTGGATGATTTGCCTTTGGTGCATGATGACCTCATGAGCGTCTTGCTCATCTAGCTGAAAATGATGGGCCACATCTATGCAAGTCATTAACTTGCTTAGGTTTTGTCCTTCAATAATGCTCATGGCTTGAGAGGCTTCTCCACCAGCCCTTCCTTGCGGACAAATGTCATAGGCAGGGGTGAGACTAAGTGATTTACCATCCCAAAAGGCGGCATGATTTCTTGCATGATCATCTGTATTGCCGCATAGAATGTTGAAGACTAGGCGACCAAACATTTCCCTGAGCGTCTGCTTTGGATCAGTAAAACGCAGGCGAATAATTTCTGCCAATTTTTCATAGCTGGCATAACGCGCCATCATTTCATCCAATTCAAATAACGTTAGCGCTGAGACCATAGCCCTGCGTTTCCAGCCTTCCATCGTATCTACACGATCAAAACGCTTAATTAGCAACACATCCTTGCCAGCCGCCTGGGTTAGTTTCACGGGAGCTACATTTAAACCTGCTATGGCGGCAAGTCTCATGGCAATATATTCACCTTTAACCACACTATAGGTATCGTTACTGGCGGAAAATTTAGCGATATATTTTACCTCAATATCATCAATTAGCGCTTTGGGGCGTGCGCCGCCAATCGCGCTACCATGTAGTAGTGCTAGGCCTAATTCTTTAGATAGTGGCACGCCTTTTTCTACGCGCTCGGCAGAACTCATAAGCTCTTCCAGTGATGCGGCTTGAGATTGCCGAGGCACATAGTCAATTGGGGATGCTTGAAAGTCCAACGCGCCGATACGGTCTGAGCCAGATTCCATTAAATAGGTAAGCAGACTTAATTCTACTTCATTAGCAGCTTGTCCCTTCAAGCCCATCACGCGATTAATTATAACGCGTTGTCCCCATGCATCCGGTGCGCCGTCGCGGATACAGTTTGGCGCATTCAGGCCATTGGGCAAGGGGAGAGTGCCAGCTTTTAAGGGTAACTCTGGCTCATAAATTGGGATAGCGTCATTGCGTGCAAGATAGCTTTTACCGTAGGCAAAAACTAAATCCGCGCCATCCTGCTCTAGTTTGCCAGCGACCACGGGCTCTGTTGCGTTAGGTAGCCAAATCCAGACATATGCTTCTGTCGGTGCATCAGAAGTCATCGTTAATCACCTTTGTCTTTTTGCGGATAGCCTTTGGCAACAGGGTTAGTTTTTCTTCCGTTTGTCTGAGTTCGTTTGCAAGACGGCTAGGACCCATATCAAAAAGTTGAATGCCGAGTATATATGCCGCTTCGAATACTGAGCCAATAGCACAAGTCGGATCGCCTTTTTCCATACGGTAGATGAAATCACGCGACACGCCAATGCGGTCCGCTAATTCTGCCTCTGTCATTTTATTTTTTTTGCGCTCAGCACGAATGGTTGCTGCCAATAGCTTGACTGCATCTTTTGTGTAAGGTGAACATATTTTTTTCGTTTTAGGCATGCGTCTCCTTTAGCTTTATCTCTATTATATAGATTTTATACAGTTACGCAACAATTGCATGATATATCATGCTTAATATCGTAATATGAATGCCTTATCACGCATTTTATGTTTATGATATGGGGGAGGGAACAACAAAAACTTGGTTATTTTGCAGGTAGTCTACAAAACATTAATCCTGCCCCCGCACCTAATTTTGTCGATTAGGCTGCGAATGAACTCCACAGCTTTGGCGCGGGCGTGTGTGTTATTCTTCCATCAATCGGTCAACAATAGCGCAATCCGGCGTTTCACCGCCGCGGCATTCTGATGCCATGCTTTGCAGTGCCTGCTTCATCTTGGCCAGATCAATCATTTTACTTGCGATGAGACCAACATTTGCCAAGGCGAGCTCTTTAACATCATTGCAGGCATAGGTCCCGTCAACCATTTCGAGCAGGCCCGCAACTTCCTTGTTTGTAAAACCAAGTTCACGTGACCGTTTGATGAATTTCAATCTTTTCAGGTGTTCCAACGAGTAACTTCGATAACCCGCCTGGGTACGTGGGGGATCGGGCATCAAACCGATTTTCTCATAAAAACGAATTGTCTCCAGGTTCACACCTGCCTTCTTCGCCAAGGCACCTCTCGTAAATTCACGTTTGTGGGAAGATATCATTTTTCCTTGACCCTGTATTTAATACAGAGTTTAGCCTATAAGAAAGTGAGTTGTAACGCAAATGAGTTTCATGACGAATATATGAGTATGGCTGTATTCAAAGAACCAAAGAAAGACATGTGTTTATGAGTGATATAAAGCCGGATGCTGGAAGGGCCAAAAGTTTGGCGACAAGCCTGTCAGTCGTGGGGGCTGTTCTGGCTTCATCATGCTGTATTTTACCATTTGTCTTTTTGATGTTGGGCGTCAGCGGGGCCTGGATCGGAAACTTGACTGTTCTTGAACCCTATAAAAACTATTTTGCAGTGGCCACACTTGTCTTTTTGGGTATTGGTTTTTGGCATGTCTATTTCAAATCCAGGAAGCAATGCGCGGATGACGGCTACTGTGCAACGCCTAAATCCGACTATGTAATCAAAACTGTTTTATGGGTGTCCACTGTGCTGGTTCTGCTGGCGCTGACCATCGATTTTTGGGCGCCTGTTCTTGGCAAATATATTTAAGCAAGGAGTAAATGGATGAAACGAATGTTTAGAACTTTGGGTGTTGTGATGGCGCTTGTTATGGCCGCACCTGTTATCGCTAATGCGGCGTCTGATACCAGTCCGAGTGTGGAGAAAGCCACTGAAAAGACAGTCAACTTTGCCATTGAGAAAATGACGTGCGCAATGTGTCCGATTACCGTGCGTAAAGCCATGGAGAAGGTAGATGGCGTGCTTTCCGTCGTAACAGATTTTGAAACCAGAAGCGCCGTCGTCGTATTTGACCCTTCAAAGACAACTGAGGCTGCTATCGCCAGAGCATCCGAGGATGCAGGATATCCTGCCATTCCTGAAAAGCCTCATGCCTCGAAATAACGCCGACGGTCCAGGATTAGAAAAATTTATGAGCAAATAACAACAAAGGAAAAAATAAATGTCAGATTGCTGCCCATCAATAAAGCCTCAAGAAGGAAACGATAAAAAACAAAACATAACACCTGATGTGCTTGTTATTGGTGGCGGTTCTGCTGGTTTTTCAGCCGCAATTACCGCTGCTGAAAGCGGTGCGAATGTTGCCATTGCCGGTAACGGGACCATTGGCGGCACGTGTGTCAACGTTGGCTGTGTCCCGTCCAAGGCAATGATCCGGGCAATGGAGGCTGTGCATGGAGCACGGGAAGCTAGGCGTTTCAATGGCGTTAAAGGAACATCGGAAATTTTCAACTGGAAGGCTCTCGTAACGCAAAAGCAAGAGCTGGTTGATGCACTTCGTAAAGCCAAATACGAGGATATTCTGCCTTCTTACCCCAATATATCCTACGTAAATATGCAAGGTAAGGCGCGGTTTTCAGGAAATGGAACAGAAGTAAACATTGATGGTGTTTTATACCATCCGCGTAAGGTTATTATCGCAACCGGATCGTCTCCGGCATTGCCTCCGATTAACGGCATTCAAAATGTTCCTGTGCTGGACAGTACGAAGGCCCTTGAGCTTGAGGATTTGCCTCGGTCGCTGCTTGTCATTGGTGGGGGTGTTATCGGCGTGGAACTTGGACAGATGTTCGCGCGTGCCGGGGTGAAGGTAACGATGTGCTGCCGCTCCAGGCTATTGCCTGAAGCCGAACCGGAAGTATCAGAGGCATTGGCTGACTATCTCCGCAGGGAAGGCATCACGATATGCGACGGGGTTGGTTATCAAAAAATCGAGAAAGCGGGAAACGGGATTGAATTGACATGCCAATCAGACGGCAGCACCAGGATTATTAAGGCTGATAAGCTGCTAGTGGCAACCGGGCGCAAACCAAACACGGCAATTCTGGAAGCTGAAAAGGCAGGTGTAAAGTTGCTTAAGAACGGCAGTATCGCGGTCGATGAATATATGCAGACGGCGAATCCCGATATTTACGCGGCGGGCGATGTCACGGGCACAGACATGTTTGTTTACATGGCTGCCTACGGTGCCAAGCTTGCCGCTAAAAACGCACTTGACGGCAATAGCTATCAATACAGGAATGAAGCAATGCCCGCTGTTGTTTTTACTGATCCACAAGTTGCTACTGCCGGGTTGACGGAAGCCCAGGCGCGAGCCAGGGGGTACGATGTTAAGACAAGCACGATTACTCTGGATAATGTTCCGCGTTTTATCGCGGCACGCGATACGCGGGGTCTGATTAAGCTGGTGGCAGATAACAAGACCGATAAATTGCTGGGAGCCAATATCCTGGCCCCGGAGGCTGGCGATAGTATTCAGACTATCGTTATGGCATTAAAGATGGGAGTGACGACGAAGGAACTGGGCGAAACCATTTTCCCTTATTTAACGGGAGTCGAGGGTATCAAACTTGCTGCCCAGACCTTTGGCAAGGACGTGCAGAAACTCTCCTGCTGCGCAGGTTAAAGCCATTTCGACAGATACGAATGGTAAAAAGGAGAAGCAAAATGGCAACGACAGACTTGAAACTTGAAACGTGCGGTACACTGCCGAAACCAGGTCAGGTTGGCCGTCTTGTTCGTCTTGGTTTTGGGATTTTGTGTCTCTATTATGTTTATGGCCTTTGGATGATAAAGGGCGATTTGATGACGGAAGCGGGCGCTATCCGTCCGCTTCTCTGGAATGGCATTCTCCCTAGCCTGTTCCTTGTTAGTTATGTCGTTAATATTGGTTTCTCACGCGCCTGGAGAAAATGGCCAGCTATTGTCAGTGTGGCGCTGCTGCTGGTTGTTGCAGGTTTAGGATATTTCCAGACAGGTTCCATGGAAACGAAGAGCCTCGCACATGCAATTCTGGGCTGGGAGCTGTATATTTTTACACATTTGGGTTTTTCATTTTTTTTGGCAGCTCTTATCGGAACTCCGGGCTGTGAGATGCGAGCCTTTCATCATTTTTATTCGTTAGTAACGGGCAACCCGACCAAGGAACATCACTGTCCGGTTGGACTTCTTCAGCATATTGATAACTGGGAAGCCAGTCGGCGAAACAAACCCTGATTTTTGGTCTGTAATCTATTGTTCTCTATAGAGTCCACAAACCGTAAATCCTGCCCCCGCAACCATTAAAAAGGTCCCAAGGGCTTTAGCCCTCGGGGCCCTTTTTAATTGTAGGTGGGGTCGGTGAATGTACATACCGGTTCGG
>PADB01000002.1 GCA_002700365.1 Kordiimonas sp.
ATGGCGAAGGAAAAGTTTGAAAGAACGAAGCCTCATTGTAACATTGGTACGATTGGGCACGTTGACCACGGTAAGACGACGCTGACGGCGGCGATTACGAAGGTTCTGGCTGAACAAGGTGGTGCGGAGTTTACGGATTACGCGAACATTGATAAGGCCCCTGAGGAGCGTGAGCGCGGGATTACGATTTCGACGGCACACGTTGAGTATGAGACAGAGGCGCGTCACTATGCGCACGTTGACTGTCCTGGTCACGCGGATTATGTGAAGAACATGATCACGGGTGCGGCGCAGATGGACGGTGCGATTTTGGTTGTTAACGCAGCTGATGGTCCAATGCCACAGACACGTGAGCACATTCTTCTTGCGCGTCAGGTTGGTGTTCCTGCACTGGTTGTTTTCCTGAACAAGGTTGATCAGGTTGATGACGAGGAGCTTCTGGAGCTTGTTGAGATGGAAGTACGTGAGCTTCTTTCTGAATATGATTTCCCTGGTGATGATATTCCGATTGTTGCGGGTTCTGCGTTGGCGGCACTTGAGGGTCGTGATGACAACATTGGTAAAGAGAAGATTCTTGAGCTGATGGCAGAAGTTGATAAATACATTCCACAGCCTGAGCGTCCGAAGGATCAGCCTTTCTTGATGCCGATTGAGGATGTGTTCTCTATTTCTGGCCGTGGTACTGTTGTGACGGGTCGTGTTGAGAGCGGTATTGTCAAGGTTGGCGAAGAGATTGAGATTGTTGGTATTCGCGATACGCAGAAGACGACGGTTACTGGTGTTGAGATGTTCCGCAAGTTGCTTGATAGCGGTGAAGCGGGTGATAACATTGGTGCGTTGTTGCGTGGTGTTGGCCGTGAAGATGTTGAGCGTGGTCAGGTTCTGGCGCATGTTGGCACGATTACACCACACACGAAGTTTGTTGCGGAAGCCTATATCCTGACGAAGGATGAGGGTGGTCGTCATACACCATTCTTCACGAACTATCGTCCGCAGTTTTACTTCCGTACGACAGACGTTACGGGTGTTGTGACATTGCAGGACGGCACAGAGATGGTTATGCCTGGTGATAACGTTTCTGTTGATGTTGAGCTGATCAGCCCGATTGCGATGGATGAAGGTCTGCGCTTTGCGATCCGTGAAGGTGGTCGTACCGTCGGTGCCGGCGTCGTCTCCAAAATCGTTGAATAATTAAACAGGCAATTATGGGGCGGGCGTTTTGTCCGCCCCTGTCTGTTTGAGTTTATGGTCTGATTTCTTCTGTGAAGAGGGGTCAGATTGTGTTTTTTCCGATTGTTTTCTGGAAAAAGCGAGACTATAAGAGCCTGCGCAGATGTAGGAGTGTAGCTCAGTTGGTAGAGCACCGGTCTCCAAAACCGGGTGTCGGGGGTTCGAATCCCTCCACTCCTGCCATGTGTCAGGTATGTAATAAGTGCTTTTCGGAATGTTCCGCAAAGCAGAAGTGAAAGCAGGTTTAGGATGGCAAAGACCAGTCCCGCTGCGTTTGTGCGGCAGGTACGGCAGGAAGTTGCGAAGGTAACTTGGCCGTCCCGTAAGGAAACGATGATTACCACGGCAATGGTGTTTGTGATGGCCGTGGTTATGGCGTTGTTTTTCTTATTGGTGGATCAGGTGCTGGCTTTTGGAATTCAGGCCGTTTTGGGATTAGGAGGATAAATTCATGTCGACAGCACGTTGGTATATTATTCATGCCTATTCCGGCTTTGAAAAAAAGGTGGCGCAGGCAATTTCCGATGGGGCAGTTCAGCATGGTCTGGATGGGCTGGTTGAAGAGGTTATTGTGCCGACCGAAGAGGTCATCGAAGTGCGCCGCGGCCAGAAGGTGAAGTCGGAACGCAAGTTCTTCCCTGGCTATGTCTTGGCGAAGATGGTGATGACTGATGATACATATCACCTGGTGAAGGATACGCCGAAGGTAACAGGTTTTCTGGGCCCGCAAGGGAAACCAACCCCGATTACGCAAGCGGAAGCCGACCGTATTTTGCATCAGGTTGAAGAGGGCGTTGAGCGTCCGCGTCCGTCTATCTCTTATGAGATCGGCGAAGATATACGCGTCATAGACGGCCCTTTCACGTCGTTTACCGGTATGGTAGAGGAAGTGGACGAAGAGCGTGGTCGCTTAAAGGTCTCTGTATCGATCTTTGGGCGCGCAACGCCGGTTGAGCTGGAATATGCGCAGGTTGAAAAGGCGTAGCTGCAGCGATATGTGCACGCGCTAAAGTGAATTTATGTGGCGATGCCGCGTAATTATGGTGTGGGAGGTTAAGCCATAACTGTACCGCACCCCCAATAACCCCAAGCATCAATTTGCTGATGCATAGGAAAGGGATGAGAAATGGCAAAAAAAATTGATGGTTACCTCAAGTTGCAGGTGCCGGCGGGAGCTGCTAACCCGTCTCCACCCATTGGCCCGGCACTGGGTCAGCGCGGTGTTAATATTATGGAATTCTGTAAGGCCTTTAATGCGCAAACGCAGGATATGGAAAAGAATATGCCTATTCCGACCATTATCACTGTTTATGCGGATCGTTCATTCACATTTGTGACGAAGACTCCTCCTGCGTCGTTCCTGCTGAAAAAAGCGGCGAAGGCGAAAAAGGGTGCTTCTACACCAAGCCGTGAAGTAGTTGCGACAGTGAGTCTGGATCAGGTGCGTGAAATCGCTGAAATGAAGATGAAAGATCTGAATGCCAACGATATTGATGCGGCGATTGAGATTATTAAAGGTTCAGCCCGGTCCATGGGTATTGAAGTAGCAGAAGGGTAAGCAGATGGCTCGTGTAACAAAACGTAATACTGCTGCGCGTGACGGCCTTGATGCCGAAAAACTGTACGGCCTGGATGAGGCTGTAAAAGAAGTTAAAGCCCGCGCAACCGCAAAATTTGACGAAACAATTGAAGTTGCCCTGTCTCTGGGCGTTGACCCACGTCACGCCGACCAGATGGTTCGCGGCATGGTTTCTCTGCCAAATGGTACAGGTAAGCAGGTACGGGTTGCTGTATTTGCCCGCGGTGATAAGGCAGAAGCTGCCAAGGCGGCAGGGGCTGAGTTGGTCGGTGCTGAAGATTTGGCGGAACAAATTCAAAAAGGCGAAATGAATTTTGATCGCTGTATCGCGACACCGGACATGATGGCGGTTGTAGGCCGTTTAGGTAAGGTGCTTGGCCCGCGTGGGTTAATGCCGAACCCTAAGCTGGGTACAGTCACGCCTGACGTTGAAGGTGCGATCAAGGCGGCAAAAGGTGGCCAGGTTGAATTCCGTGTGGAAAAAGCAGGCCTTGTTCACGCTGGTGTCGGTAAGGCAAGTTTTGATGAAGCGGCCATTGCAGCCAATATCAAAGCCCTAATTGACGCTGTAGTGAAGGCGCGCCCATCAGGGGCCAAAGGAACATATCTGAAGCGCATCGCTGTCAGTTCTTCCATGGGTCCTGGTATTAAATTAGACGTAGCAAGCGTCACTGAATAAAGAATTTTCAGGGTACGTAACGTAGCCTGAATTAAGAATTCCGTTGGGCATGGCCTGGCGGGAACTTAGCCTTGAGGGGTAACCCGAAAGGCTGCCTGTCCGAGACTGTAGGTGTCATTGACTTAAGCACGAAAGTGGCCTGCATAGATGAGGAGGCTGAGACGTTTCCATACCGGGGCGTTTTGGCAGTTTCTGCTCGACAGGTTTCATCGGCATGGTGCTGTGCACTGTGTCATGGCTCAACCAAGGCATATCGGGCGACCGATTATGCTGGAATTAGATCGGAGACGAGTATGGATCGATCCCAAAAACGTGAGGCTGTCGCCTTCTTGAAGGACGTTTTCTCATCTTCAGCATCTGTTGTTGTGGTTCACAATACAGGGCTGACGGTGTCTGAAATGTCTGATCTGCGTACGCAGATGAGAGAGGCCGGTGCCAGCTTCAAGGTTGCTAAGAACCGGCTCGCTCGTCTGGCTCTAGACGGTACCGAATTTGACTCTATCGCTGAGTTACTGACAGGACCGACTGCGCTTGGTTATTCCGAAGATCCCGTAGCCTCTGCTAAAGTGCTAGTCAAATTCGCTAAGGATAACGAAAAGCTCGTTATTCTTGGTGGTGCAATGGCTGGTCAAGCATTGGATGTAAACGGGGTTGAGGCTCTGGCTGAGTTGCCGTCTCTTGATGAACTGCGTGGCAAGCTTGTGGGTGTTCTTGCAGCTCCTGCAACGAAGGTTGCACAGGTTCTTCAGGCTCCTGCTGGTCAACTGGCACGGGTATTTGGTGCTTATGGTGCTTCGGACGAAGCGGCCTAATTTCTGGGTAAAGATTTTATAGCTTAAGGATTAAACTAATGGCTGATCTCGAAAAAATTGTTGAAGAACTTTCTACACTGACCGTTCTGGAAGCTGCAGAACTGTCTAAATTACTAGAAGAAAAATGGGGCGTCTCTGCTGCTGCTCCTGTTGCTGTTGCGGCTGCCGGTGCGCCGGCTGCTGGTGGCGAAGCTGCTGCTGAACAGACTGAATTTGACGTTATTCTTGCTGCTGCCGGCGACAAGAAAATCAACGTTATTAAAGAAGTTCGCGGTATCACTGGCCTGGGCCTGAAAGAAGCGAAGGAGCTGGTTGAAAGTGCTCCTAAAGCTGTTAAAGAAGGCGTCAGCAAAGACGAAGCAGAAGAGCTTAAAGGTAAGCTGGAAGCTGCCGGCGCTTCTGTTGAACTGAAATAGTTCTAAAGAGTGAGGGAAGGGGTGCTTGGCATTGTTATTAAACGGTGCTAAGTTCTCTTCCCTTCTCTATCTTTTTGGGTAGGGCAGGTTCGTGTTAACTGATCCCGCTTTTTATTGGTCGAGGCTGGTACTACCCATGAAGATAAATTAAGTATTTGTATTTATTCGCTTTTGTTAAAAAGTGGAGAATGCAGTTTTAGGCCGGCGCAGGGGTTTTCTCATTAAATGACGGCACTATAGCTCATTAATTATTCAAGGATTTCCCATGCGGGTGATGGGGGATCTTTTGGTGATTCGGCAAGGCAACTGGAACAAGGACTAAGTATGGCGACTTCCTACACAAGCCGTAAGCGTGTTCGCAAAAACTTTGGAAAAATTTCTGAAGTCGTAGAAATGCCAAACCTCATTGAGGTGCAGAAAAGATCTTATGATTTATTCCTGCATCGTGGGATACCGGCAGAGCAACGCGAGGACGAAGGCCTTCAGGCTGTTTTTAAATCTGTCTTCCCTATTAAAGATTTTGCAGAAACAGCATCTTTGGAGTTTGTAAGCTATGAGCTTGAAACGCCCAAATATGATGAGGAAGAATGTCAACAGCGTGACATGACATTTGCCGCACCATTGCGTGTGACATTGCGCTTGATCGTTTTTGAAGTTGATGAAGAGACTGAAGCCCGGTCTGTGCTGGATATTAAAGAGCAAGATGTCTACATGGGCGATTTGCCTCTTATGACGGATAACGGGACGTTCATTGTTAACGGTACAGAACGCGTTATCGTGTCCCAGATGCATCGTTCTCCCGGTGTGTTCTTCGATCATGACCGGGGTAAAACCCATGCTTCAGGTAAGTTCCTGTTTGCCGCACGGGTGATCCCATACCGTGGTTCATGGCTGGACCTTGAATTTGATGCCAAAGACATATTGCATGTGCGTATTGACCGGCGTCGTAAAATGCCTGTGTCAACGTTGCTTTATGCGCTAGGAATGGATTCAGAAGACATTCTGAATTATTTTTATGGCAAAGTTATATACAAAAAGTCGAAAAGCGGTTGGTCTATTCCGTTTAATGCTGACGCATGGCGTGGGTTGAAGCCAACTTATGAATTGGTCAATGCGGATACGGGTGAAGTCGCCGTTGAGGCAGGGCAGAAAATTTCACCGCGACTGGCGAAAAAGCTGGTTAAGGATGGCTTGGAAAATATTCTGGTACCAGAAGAAGAGGTGCTGGGTCGTTTTGCATCAGATGATGTGGTTAACGGTAAGACCGGTGAAATTTACATCGAAGCGGGTGAAGAGATCACGGCAGACCATCTGACGGCATTACAAGAGGCAGGCTACAAAGATATCAGCACACTGGATATCGACCATGTGAATGTTGGCCCCTATATCCGTAATACGATGATGGCGGACAAGAGCGAAAATTACGAACAGGCGTTGTCGGAAATTTATCGTGTTATGCGCCCTGGCGAACCACCGACCAAGGAAACTGCAGAAGCTCTGTTCGAAGGTCTGTTCTTTGATATGGAACGTTATGACCTGTCGTCTGTAGGCCGTGTGAAGATGAATATGCGTCTGAACCTGGACGTTGAAGATACAGTCCGGACTTTGCGTAAGGACGATATCCTTGAAGTTATTAAAACGCTGGTTGAGCTGAAAGACGGCCGTGGTGAAATCGATGATATCGATCACCTGGGTAACCGGCGTGTTCGTTCTGTTGGTGAGCTGATGGAAAATCAGTTCCGCATCGGCTTGCTGCGTATGGAGCGCGCCATTCGTGAGCGTATGAGCAGCGTTGATATTGACACCATCATGCCGCATGACCTGATTAATGCGAAGCCGGTCGTGGCAGCAGTGCGTGAATTCTTCGGATCATCACAGCTTAGCCAGTTTATGGATCAGACAAACCCGCTGAGTGAAATTACCCATAAGCGTCGTATGTCAGCATTGGGCCCAGGTGGATTGACCAGGGAACGTGCCGGATTTGAAGTGCGGGACGTTCACCCAACTCATTATGGTCGTATCTGCCCCATTGAGACGCCGGAAGGGCCGAACATCGGCCTGATTAACTCGCTGGCGACTTACGCGCAGGTGAATAAATACGGCTTTATCGAAACACCTTACCGCCGCGTGGAAAATGGTCAGGTCGTGGATGAGGTTGTTTATCTTTCCGCTATGGAAGAGGGTAAATACACAATTGCCCAGGCCAATAGTGAGGTGGATGCTGACGGACGCTTTGTGAGCGACCTGGTGGATTGCCGTATTACGGGTGAACATGTGTTATGCCGTCCAGATGATATCGATTTGATGGATGTATCACCGAAACAGCTCGTATCTGTGGCCGCATCGCTTATTCCTTTCCTGGAAAACGATGATGCGAACCGTGCGCTGATGGGATCAAACATGCAACGTCAGGCCGTACCGCTTGTAAAGGCGGAAGCTCCACTAGTGGGGACTGGCATGGAAAAAGTTGTGGCACGAGATTCTGGCGCAACGATTGTTGCGAAGCGCAGTGGTGTTGTGGATCAGATTGATGCGACACGTATCGTCATTCGCGTGACAGGTGATGTGGATGCAGATGCGTCTGGAGTGGATATCTATTCCTTGAAGAAATTCCAGCGTTCTAACCAAAACACCTGTATTAACCAGCGGCCGTTGGTGAAAGTGGGCGATATTATTGCTGAAGGCGATATTATTGCTGACGGTCCTTCGACGGAATTAGGTGAGCTGGCATTGGGACGTAACGCGTTGGTGGCGTTTATGCCATGGAACGGTTACAACTTTGAAGATTCTATCCTGATTTCAGAACGTATTGTGAAGGATGACGTCTTTACCTCAATTCATATTGAGGAATTTGAAGTCATGGCCCGTGATACGAAATTAGGCCCAGAAGAAATTACGCGTGACATTCCCAATGTGGGTGAAGAAGGTCTGCGGAATCTGGATGAAGCTGGTATTGTCTATATCGGTGCGGAAGTTCACCCCGGTGATATTTTGGTGGGTAAAATTACCCCTAAGGGTGAAAGCCCGATGACTCCGGAAGAAAAGCTTTTGCGGGCGATCTTTGGCGAGAAAGCATCTGATGTGCGTGATACTTCACTGCGGTTGCCGCCGGGGGTTGCGGGAACAGTCGTGGAAGTGCGTGTCTTTAACCGACATGGTGTGGATAAAGACGAACGTGCTGTCGCGATTGAGCGTGAAGAGATTGAGCGTCTTTCTAAAGACCGCGAAGATGAGCTGGCGATTTTGGAACGTAGTATATACGGCCGGCTTAAGCCAATGTTGCTGGGTAAGAAAGTGACATCCGGACCAAAAGGTATGAAAAAAGGTGATGTCGCCACGGAAGAATTGCTGGAAGAATTCAGCAAAGGCTTATGGTGGCAGATTGCTGTGGATGACGAAGCGGGTATGGTTGACGTGGATGCGTTGCATAATCAGTTTGAAGAGTCTAAGCAGCGCCTGCGTGAGCGGTTCGAGGAAAAAATCGAAAAACTGCAACGCGGAGACGAAATGCTTCCGGGCGTTCTGAAAATGGTAAAAGTTTTCGTCGCCGTGAAGCGGAAATTGCAGCCAGGTGATAAAATGGCTGGTCGCCACGGGAATAAGGGGGTTATTTCCCGCATTCTGCCCGTCGAAGATATGCCGTATTTGGACGATGGTTCACAGGTCGATGTGGTGCTAAACCCGCTTGGGGTGCCGTCACGAATGAATGTGGGGCAGATTTTGGAAACGCATCTGGGCTGGGCGTCCCGTGGTCTGGGTATGCAAATCGCGGATGTTCTTGATGCTTACGGTAAGGAAGAGGCTGATAAGGTCACGGAATTACGTGAGAAGTTCAAAGAAGTCTATAGCGAACAGCAATACAAAGAAGAAGTCGCCGAACTGGACGATCAGGAATTGATCGAAATGGCTGGCAACTTGCGCAACGGTGTGCCGATGGCCACCCCGGTATTTGACGGGGCGCACGAGCATGACGTTGTGGATATGTTGTCAGAAGCAGGGCTGGACGGTTCCGGGCAAGTAGACCTTTATGATGGTCGTACTGGTGAGAAATTCGACCGTAAAGTGACAGTTGGCTATATTTATATGCTGAAACTGCATCACCTGGTTGATGACAAAATCCACGCTCGGTCAATTGGGCCATACAGCCTGGTGACACAGCAGCCATTAGGCGGTAAAGCCCAGTTTGGGGGACAGCGTTTCGGGGAAATGGAAGTCTGGGCCCTGCAGGCATATGGTGCGGCCTATACACTTCAGGAAATGCTGACAGTTAAGTCGGATGATGTTGGAGGACGGACAAAAGTTTACGAAGCTATTGTTCGCGGTGATGATACCTTTGAAGCGGGTATTCCTGAATCCTTCAATGTCTTGGTCAAGGAAATTAAGTCGCTTGGCCTTAATGTAGAGCTGATTTCAGGCGGTGATAAAGCCGATCTGGACGAAGCCGTATAAACGTAGAAATCATTAAGGACACGACAGGAGTTATTGGTAATGAGCCAACAAATTATGAACTTCTTTAATCCGGCAGCTAAACCGGAAACCTTTGATCAAATTCAGATTTCTATCGCAAGTCCGGAACAGATCAGTTCCTGGTCTTTTGGAGAGATCAAAAAACCGGAAACGATTAATTACCGGACATTTAAGCCAGAACGTGATGGCCTTTTCTGTGCGCGGATCTTTGGCCCGATCAAAGATTATGAATGTTTGTGCGGTAAATATAAGCGCATGAAATACCGAGGTATTACCTGTGAGAAATGTGGTGTGGAAGTCACATTGTCTAAGGTGCGCCGGGAACGCATGGGGCATATTGATCTGGCCGCGCCGGTGGCGCATATCTGGTTTTTGAAGTCGCTGCCATCACGTATCGGCTTGATGCTGGATATGACGCTGAAGGATCTTGAACGGGTTCTGTATTTTGAAAATTATGTCGTTATTGAGCCAGGCCTGACATCGCTGAAGATGAAGCAGCTGCTGTCCGAAGAGGAATATATTCGGGCGCAGGAAGAATATGGTGATGACAGCTTTACGGCTGGTATCGGTGCCGAAGCCATTCGGACTATTCTGGAAAATATGGATCTGGAGACAGAGCGTGAAGATCTGCGTCGCGAATTGGCGGAGACAACTTCAGAGCTGAAGCCGAAGAAAATTGTCAAACGCCTGAAGGTGATTGAGGCCTTTTTGGAATCAGGAAATCGTCCTGAATGGATGATTTTGACAGTTCTGCCTGTGATCCCGCCAGAGCTACGTCCGCTGGTACCACTGGATGGCGGGCGATTTGCAACGTCGGACCTTAATGACCTTTATCGCCGCGTTATCAACCGTAATAATCGTTTGAAGCGTCTGATTGAATTACGTGCGCCTGATATCATTGTGCGTAACGAAAAGCGTATGTTGCAGGAATCAGTTGATGCGCTGTTTGATAACGGGCGTCGTGGGCGTGTGATTACCGGGGCGAATAAACGCCCGCTGAAATCACTGTCCGATATGCTGAAGGGCAAACAAGGCCGTTTCCGTCAGAATCTGCTAGGCAAGCGTGTTGACTATTCTGGCCGTTCTGTGATTGTGGTGGGGCCGGAACTGAAGCTCCATCAATGTGGTTTGCCTAAGAAAATGGCGCTGGAGCTGTTTAAGCCGTTTATCTATTCTCGTTTGGATAAGATGGGAATTGCGACGACCATTAAACAAGCCAAGAAACTTGTAGAGAAAGAGCGGCGTGAAGTATGGGATGTTCTGGATGAAGTGATCCGCGAACATCCGATCATGCTGAACCGTGCGCCTACGCTTCACCGTTTGGGTATTCAGGCTTTTGAGCCTGTGCTGATTGAAGGGAAAGCGATCCAGCTGCATCCGCTGGTTTGCGCAGCGTTTAATGCTGACTTTGATGGTGACCAGATGGCCGTGCATGTGCCGTTGAGCCTGGAAGCTCAGCTAGAAGCGCGTGTGTTGATGATGTCAACAAACAACATCCTTAGCCCTGCTAACGGGAAACCAATTATCGTTCCTTCACAGGATATTGTGTTGGGTCTGTATTACATCAGTACAGAAAAAGTGGGTGAGCCCGGCGAAGGTATGGTTTTTGCCGATATCGATGAAATTGAGCAGGCCCTTTATAATAAGGCCGTGACGCTTCATGCTAAAATCCAGGCCCGCTATGAGACTGTGGATGCAGAGGGTGAGCCTGTGGTGATGCGTGTTGAAACGACACCGGGTCGCATGTTGCTGTCACAACATCTGCCGCGTCATGCGAAAATTGATTTCGGTCTGATTAACCGCCAGCTAACCAAGAAAGAGATTTCTGAAGTTATTGATGTAGTTTATCGCCATGCCGGTCAGAAAAATACGGTTCTGTTTGCTGATGGCATTATGGGCCTTGGTTTCCGTGAAGCTTGTAAAGCCGGTATTTCTTTCGGTAAAGATGACATGATTATCCCTGACGCCAAGAAGGTGCTGGTGGGTGAAACGTCTGATTTGGTGAAAGAATACGAGCAGCAATATCAAGATGGTTTGATTACCCAAGGTGAGAAATACAACAAAGTCGTTGATGCCTGGGCCCAGTGTACGGACCGTGTTGCGGACGCGATGATGAAAGAGATTTCGGATACGGGCGTTGATGAAGAAACTGGCCGTAGCCGTGAAATCAATTCTATCTACATGATGGCACATTCCGGGGCCCGTGGTTCCGCAGCGCAGATGAAACAGCTGGCTGGGATGCGTGGCCTGATGGCCAAACCATCCGGTGAGATTATTGAAAACCCGATTACCTCTAACTTTAAAGAGGGCTTGACGGTGCTGGAATACTTTAACTCTACGCACGGTGCACGTAAGGGTCTTGCCGATACGGCGCTGAAAACAGCGAACTCCGGTTATCTGACACGTCGTCTTGTGGATGTCGCGCAGGATTGCGTTGTACTTGAAGAAGATTGTGGTACCCAGGATGGTATTACGGCAACAGAAGTCGCAGATGGCGGCGATGTGATCGTGGAACTGGGTGAGCGTATCCTAGGTCGTTATGCGGCTGTGGATGTTCTGGATCCTGTGACCAACGAAGTTGTTGTGGAAGCCGGTGAGTATCTGGACGAGAAAGCTGTTGAGAAGATCGAGACAGCCGGTGTTGCCTCACTGAAAATCCGTTCTGCCCTGACGTGTGAAACCAAGGGCGGTATCTGTGGCAAGTGTTACGGTCGTGACCTGGCCCGCGGTACCAAGGTGAACATGGGTGAAGCCGTTGGTGTGATTGCGGCCCAGTCCATTGGTGAGCCGGGTACACAGCTGACTATGCGTACTTTCCACATTGGTGGTACCGCACAGGCGGCTGCCGAGCAGTCCGTTCATGAAGCGTCACATGATGGTGTGATCAAGCTGCACAACCGTAACGTTGTGACAGACTCCAAAGATCGCATGATCGTGATGAGCCGTAACATGGAAATCGCGGTCTGTGACGAAGAAGGTCGTGAGCGTGCCGTGGTGAAGGTTCCTTATGGGGCCCATTTGCTGGTTGACGATGGCGCGGAAATCCAACACGGCGATAAGCTCTGTGAGTGGGATCCGTACACAATGCCTATTATCACAGAGAAGGGCGGTATCGTTCGCTTTGTTGACCTAGTAGAAGGTATCTCTATGCGCGAAAGCGTTGATGAGACAACAGGCATTTCCAGTAAGGTCGTTACAGACTGGCGTTCTCAACCAAAGAATAGTGATCTGCGTCCACGCATTACCCTGCGTGATGACAAAGATGACGTGATCCAGCTGGCCAATGGTTCAGAAGCGCGTTACTTCATGTCAGTGGATGCTATTCTATCGGTGAATGACGGTGATGAAGTTCACGCTGGTGACGTGGTTGCACGTATTCCACGCGAAGCGGCGAAGACACGGGATATTACCGGTGGTCTGCCACGGGTTGCGGAACTGTTTGAAGCGCGTCGCCCGAAAGAGCATGCAATCATCGCGGATGCCGATGGTAAGGTTGAATTCGGTCGTGATTATAAGAATAAACGCCGTGTCATCATTCGTCCGGAAGGTGAAGATGCGGAACCTTATGAATACTTAATTCCAAAAGGCAAACACATCAGCGTACAGGAAGGTGACTTCATCCGTCGCGGTGAATATCTGGTAGACGGTAATCCGGCGCCACATGATATTCTGCAGGCCCTGGGTGTTGAGGCCCTGGCCAGCTACCTGATCGACGAGATCCAGGAAGTTTACCGACTGCAGGGTGTGAAGCTGAATGACAAACATATCGAAGTGATTGTTCGTCAAATGCTACAAAAAGTGGAAATTACGTCTTCTGGTGAAACCACATTCTTGATCGGTGAGCAAGTAGACCGTGAAGAGTTCGATGAGGTTAATGCCAAGACAGTTGCTGACGGTCGTCTGGAGGCGAAAGGTGTTCCAGTTCTGCTGGGTATCACCAAAGCGTCACTGCAGACACGTTCCTTTATTTCTGCGGCATCGTTCCAGGAAACAACGCGGGTGCTGACTGAGGCGTCTGTGGCGGGTAAGAAGGACCAGTTATTGGGTCTGAAAGAAAACGTGATTGTGGGACGCCTGATTCCGGCGGGAACAGGTTCTGCCATGAATCGTATGCGCCGTGTGGCGCAGGAGCGTGATCTGGAGGGAGCGCCAGTGGAGGCTACTGCGGCTGATGCCATGATTGAACCTGAAGTGGGCGACTCAATGGTAGCGGAAGAGGGGCTCTCGTAATAGGAAGTCTGAAAAAGAGCTATTTATAGTTCATTTTCAGAGATTAGGCCGTAAAGTTCAGGCTTTACGGGCTGTGAAATGAAGACTGCAAACGGTTATGAGAGACTGTTTGCAGTCTTTTTACTTTTTTATGACCTGCGCGAAGGATTTAGGCTTGACTGCCATGGGGCGAAAAACTAGTATCCGCACACTCTCTAGGGGGCAGGTGGTAGATTTATTCGATCTAAACGCTGCGTCACAGTTAAGAGAAACGAACGTTATATAAGATTTTTGGTCACAAAACGACAAGGGCCTGCGCCTTGCGCTGCTCTTTTTTTGCTGATTTTACAGGTGTTTGGGACCAAAAGAGCAAAAACGGTATTAAGGATACGATATGCCGACCATTAACCAGTTGGTTCGCAAGCCGCGCAAACCTCAATTGAACCGCAATAAGGTTCCTGCGTTGGAAGCTTGCCCGCAAAAACGGGGTGTTTGCACCCGAGTTTATACGACGACTCCAAAGAAGCCAAACTCAGCGCTTCGTAAAGTTGCTCGTGTACGCCTGAGTAACGGTCATGAAGTCACCAGTTATATTCCTGGTGAAGGCCACAATCTGCAAGAGCACGCTGTTGTGCTTATTCGCGGTGGTCGTGTGAAGGATTTGCCGGGCGTGCGTTATCATATTCTGCGTGGTGTGCTGGATACACAGGGTGTGTCTGACCGCCGTCAGGGTCGTTCTAAATATGGTGCTAAGCGTCCTAAATAGGGCGCGGCGAAAAGGAAGTAGAAGATGTCACGTCGTCACGCTGCTGAGAAACGTCAGGTTTTACCGGATCCTAAATTTAAGGATGTGGTGCTGGCTAAGTTTATTAACTCCGTCATGCTGGATGGTAAAAAATCCGTGGCGGAGCGCATTGTTTATGGTGCGTTAGATCAGGTTGAGGCCAAATTGGGGCAGTCAGGTCTGGAAGTATTTCATGAGGCCTTGTCAAATGTGCGCCCAACGGTTGAGGTTCGTTCTCGCCGCGTTGGTGGTGCGACCTATCAGGTGCCTGTAGAGGTGCGTTCTGGTCGTGCGCAGGCGCTGGCTATCCGTTGGATGATCGATATGTCGCGTAAGCGCAACGAAAATACAATGACAGGCCGTTTGGCGGGGGAACTGCTGGATGCCTTTAATAACCGCGGCGCGGCTATTAAAAAGCGTGAAGATACGCACCGTATGGCAGAAGCCAATAAGGCTTTCTCACACTATCGTTGGTAATTGTTGGTATAAGGTAACGGAAGATGGCACGTAAAACGCCCCTGGATAGATACCGTAATATTGGGATTATGGCCCATATTGATGCGGGTAAAACCACCACCACTGAGCGGATCCTGTATTATACTGGTGTGAGCCATAAAATCGGTGAAGTGCATGATGGTGCTGCGACCATGGATTGGATGGAGCAGGAGCAGGAGCGTGGTATTACGATTACCTCTGCTGCGACGACGTGTTTCTGGAACGATCACCGCATTAATATTATTGATACGCCGGGTCACGTGGACTTCACGATTGAAGTTGAGCGGTCATTGCGTGTTCTTGATGGGGCCGTTGCTGTTTTTGATAGTGTGGCCGGTGTTGAGCCGCAGTCTGAAACGGTATGGCGTCAGGCTGATAAGTACGGCGTGCCGCGTATGTGCTTCGTGAACAAGATGGACCGTACAGGGGCAAACTTTGAACGTTGCGTGGAGATGATCCGTGAGCGTTTGGGGGGTAATGCGCTTGTGCTTCAATTGCCTATTGGTGCTGAAGGTGATTATGCCGGTCTGATTGATCTGGTGAAAAATAAAGCGATTGTTTGGCTGGATGAAGAGCTGGGCGCGAAGTTTGAATATCGTGACATTCCGGCTGATCTGGCGGATGCGGCCGAAACAGCCCGTATGGAATTGATTGAAGCGGCTGTTGAGCTGGATGAGGCGGCAATGGAAGCTTACTTCGAAGGTGAAGAGCCGTCTGAAGAGAAGCTGAAAGAGCTGATCCGTAAGGGGACGTTGTCAGGTGCGTTTGTGCCTGTCCTGAATGGTACGGCCTTTAAAAATAAGGGCGTGCAGCCTCTACTGGATGCGGTTGTTGACTTTATGCCTTCGCCTCTTGATATTCCTGATGTGCAGGGTGTCGCGGTTGACAGTGATGAGCCTATGTCGCGTAAGGCGTCAGATGATGAGCCTTTCTCTTCCTTGGCGTTTAAGGTGATGACAGACCCGTTTGTGGGCTCTCTAACCTTTACGCGTATTTACTCTGGTGTGCTGGAAGCGGGTACGCAAGTCACAAACTCTGTGAAGGGCCGTAAGGAAAAAGTGGGCCGTATGCTGCAAATGCATGCGAATTCCCGCGAAGACCTGAAAGAGGCGCATGCTGGTGATATCGTGGCACTTTGCGGTCTGAAGGAAACAACAACTGGTGATACCTTGTGTGCTAATACCAAGCAGATTGTTTTGGAGCGTATGGAGTTCCCGGATCCGGTTATCTCTGTAGCCGTTGAGCCGAAGACGAAAGCAGACCAAGAAAAAATGGGTCTAGCACTAAATCGTTTGGCGCAAGAGGATCCTTCTTTCCGTGTGATGACAGATCATGAAAGTGGTCAGACCATTATTTCCGGCATGGGTGAATTGCATCTGGATATTCTGGTGGATCGCATGAAGCGTGAATTTAAGGTTGAGGCAAACGTAGGTGCACCGCAGGTGGCCTATCGTGAAAGCTTGGGCCGTGAAGCGGAAGTTGAATATACCCATAAGAAGCAGTCTGGTGGGTCAGGCCAGTTCGGTCGTGTGAAAATGGTCTTCACTCCGGGTGAGCGTGGTACAGGCATTACTTTCGTTGACGAAATCAAGGGCGGTAATATTCCAAAAGAATATATTCCTGGCGTTGAAAAAGGTGTCGTGGATATTGCCGCGACAGGGGCCAAGTATGGCTTCCCGATTATTGACTTTGAAGCACGTCTCATTGACGGTGCTTATCACGATGTTGACTCCTCTGTATTGGCGTTTGAAATCGCAGGCCGTGGGGCTATGCGTGAAGCGGCGAACAAATGTGGCATTAAGCTGCTGGAGCCAATGATGAAAGTGGAAGTGGTAACCCCAGAAGAGTATATGGGGGACGTTATCGGTGATCTGAGCAGTCGTCGCGGTCAGGTTGCAGGTACAGAAACACGTGGCCCTGCCACAGTAATTACGGCAATGGTGCCGCTGGCTAACATGTTTGGTTATGTGAACCAGCTGCGGTCCTTCACGCAAGGGCGTGCGCAATACAGCATGCTTTTCGATCATTACAGTGAAGTACCGCAAGCAGTTGCTGAAGAACTTAGAGAACAAATGGCATAAACATCCATTGGGATAATAATGGTCCCGCAGTGACGGGCGCCTTAACGAATTGAAGGAATAGGAACAATGGCGAAGGAAAAGTTTGAAAGAACGAAGCCTCATTGTAACATTGGTACGATTGGGCACGTTGACCACGGTAAGACGACGCTGACGGCGGCGATTACG
>PADB01000003.1 GCA_002700365.1 Kordiimonas sp.
AAAAGGCCTACCCTCTAAGGGTGGGCCTTTTTGATTCTGGGCATGTGGAAGCTTTGAACCTACGAAAAAAGTAGGTTCAACCGCAGGCACCGCGAGGCAGCGCATCGCGAATAAGCGCCAAGGTAACGCAAGGGCACAAGCCCGAAGCGGTAAATCCTACTCACAAAACCAATCAAAGGGGACCACCGTGCCTTACGGCAGTCAAAGAGAATAAATCACGAAAAATACAACTATAGGGTGACCTCTGTACAGATTTCGCGTAGTGTTCTAATCGAAAATAAGCGAACGGATAATGCATGAGGATAAAAAATATGTACCGTCCCCAGAATATCGCAAACCGGTACACGTAAGGTTGTGGAGTTGGGCGGGTGAGGAAATTATTGGGGGCAAGGTTAAGGAATATCTGGGGACAGCGGTATATCCGATGGCCAGCGTACTTCGCTGCATCGGCGGCAGCGTTATATATGTTGTTTATTATAGGTGTATGGCTCCATCATGGCTTTGGTGTTTTTTGGCATGGTCCAGCCCGATATTATATGCCTCTAACAGTAGCAATAGAGAAAGCTATCTTTCTGGGAGAGGACAAGGATACCCAGCCATTACGATGGGCAAGGAAGTTCCAAGAGCACAAATGTGACCTAAGTAGTGATCTTCTTTATGGTAACTCTTCTTTGTATGGAGCCTGTCCAATGTTCATAAGAGCAAAGGCAGGTCATTGCGGTTTTGCGGTATTTTATAATCCTCGTTGTCGTACATTGGCTGTAAGACAGCGAGCTTGGAAAAATGAGAAGCTGCGGAAGCATATAGTCAGAGCAGCTTTAACTGCCTGTAAATATTTGATTAATGTTGATGAACGTGACCTGAAAGCATTCAGGGATGATCTGCGTTATAGTTTTGAGCGATATGGCTATGACGCAAAAACTGTTCAGATGCATCAGTTATATTGGCGACATGCTGGTTGCGACCAAGGTGGTCCCAAAATTATTTATTTCGAAGTATATGACGTTGAGGGTGTGTACCCGGATTCGGTGCAGGTAATGTCGCAACTATACAAAGCTTATCGTGAGGATGGGGTTATTGGGGGTAGATATGTCCGATTATAAGATTGTTATTAATTATATTGAGGGTGGGGTAACGGGGCACTGGAATGTCACATTCAAGGATGCCACAGGTGCCATAATTGAGCAGCATTTTCCGGACCGTGAAGGTGCTGCAAGTAATGAAGTTACTATTGGCCAGAATTTAGATAATTATTATGTTCGAGTTGGTCGGTTTCCTGATTCTGCTGTCCCGGTGGAATTAAGCGGTGGATTATTTATAGAAGATATAAAAATAGATGAAAGCTATGCAGGCTTCGATACCCTTTATAAATCAGAAGAAATTTCAGTAACGGCAGCGCAAGGAAATGCGGGGGACAGTATATAATTAGTAGCTCTTTGCTGTGATGTTGACGTTATGGGCGTGGATTTATCACGCATCCGTATGACATGGCCTTGCAAGATGATGACTTCATTATCAACAATCGCTATATATCAGGAGAGAACGGTGAAAGGTGAGTCTGCCCGCGTTCATCGGGCGTTGTTGTTGCAAGGATATGGGGTTGTCAGAGCCAAGCGAACATAAAGATCCTTTTTGCCGGGACAGGCTGCCCGCCACGTCTGTGATGCCGGACTTTTTGCAACATGGTGAGGGCAATTCTTCTTATCCTGTTGAATTAAATGCTGCTGTAGAGCTTTCGGATGTTATGGCCGCCTGCGGTTATGGGGATAAGGTCGCGCTGATAGGGGCGGGGCAGCATTTCACCTATGCAGATGTGGTCATGTGGAGCAACAAAATTGCCCGCGTGTTGGTTGATGATATTGGTATAGTGCCGGGCAACAGGGTCTTAATCAGGTCGTATAACAATCCAGTTCACGTCATTTGCTGGTTGGCGGCAACCAAGGCCGGTGCCGTTGTGATTAACACGGCTCCGCAATTGCGCGCGCGTGAATTGCAGCAAATTATTGATGAGGCTGCCGTTGAATATGCGTTGTGCGATCTTCGTTTACGGGATGCATTAGAAGCATGCCAAAGTCAGAGGGAGGGCCAAAGCCAGGACCAGAGCCAGAAGAAGGCTTTGCGTCATATTGTTTTTTTTGACGGCCGTGATATTGAGGCCGGCGATCTGGGGGCGCGGGCGCATAAAAAGCGACCGGATTTTTGTGCGGCAAAGACAAGCCGGGATGATGTGGCCTTGATGGCGGCCACATCCGGGAGTACGGGCACGCCCAAAATCACGATGCATTATCATCGAGACATCCTGGCCATCGCGGATGGTTATGCGGCAGATATATTAAGGATAAGACCTGAGGATAAAATCATTGGCACGCCGCCCCTGGCGTTTACCTATGGCCTGGGGGCATTGGCTGTCTTTCCTTTACGTTTTGGTGCCAGCGCCATTCTGGAGGAGCATTTGCGCCCCGAGGACATGTGCCAGCAGATCACGGCGCATCAGGCCAGTTTGTGTTTTTCATCACCTGCAGCATATCGAATGATGTTAGACGCCATGGCGCATGAGGATTTCGCTGTGGCGGATCTGTCCTCATTGCGGGCGGGCGTATCGGCAGGTGATACGTTGCCGGCCCCGGTTTATGAAGCGTGGCAGCGGCAGATCGGCGTGCCGCTGTTGGACGGTATCGGGTCGACGGAGATGTTGCATATCTTTATATCTAACCGGCTGGATGAGCACGAGGCGGCCTGTACAGGACGCCCGGTCCGAGGCTATGTGGCCAAAGTCGTTGATGAGCGGGGTGAGACGTTACCCAAAGGGCAGGCGGGGAGGTTGGCCGTGAAAGGCCCAACGGGGTGCCGCTATTTACACGGAAAAGAACAGACACGCTATGTGCAGGATGGCTGGAACTATACCGGAGACTGTTTTTATCAGGACGAGGGGGGGCGGTTTCATTTTGTCGCGCGTATGGATGAGATGATTATCTCATCCGGGTATAATATTGCCGGGCGTGAAGTAGAGGCCGCTTTGTTAACGCATAGGGATGTGTTGGAATGTGCGGTGATCGGTGTGCCAGACGAACTGCGGGGGGCTATTGTTGAAGCACATGTGGTGTTAAGGGCGGGCTTGTCTCCTACAGATGCAAAAGTGCGGCAATTGCAGGATCACGTGAAGGCGGTCATTGCCCCCTATAAATATCCGCGCTCTATCGTTTTTCGCGAGAGCTTACCTAAAACAGAAACAGGTAAAATGCAGCGTTACCTTTTGCAGCGTTCCGGGCATGGCCAAGAAGGATGACGTGTGTTTGTGTTAGCAGGAATTACGTGGCCTGATGTTGCGCGTGATACAGGGTGTGCAGGGAGGGGGTATGAAGGGTGCTGTCCATGCCATAAAGGCCGTAACCTCTTATAATTCTTAAGATTTCCTTAATCTGTTCATTATTTAGGCATGTTGCACGTCATATAGTCTTGGGCCTTGTGCAGCATTGCCAATTAGGCAGAATTTTCGGTTTTTTTCGCCATTTTGGGCTGATTTTTCTTGGCATGCATTTTGCTGAGGTATTCATCAGGATGTAAGTGTGCGGGAATATTTACGTCAGATCCGGGAAGGGGGACCCGGGTAAAGGCCAAAGGCGGCGTTCGGAAGATGTGTAAAGGTGCGTGTATGATGCGCCTTATGGCTCTGACGTAATGTCCGCGCATGCCACTGACATATGTAGATCACAACAATAGCACTCAGAACGCTGCATCCCCGTGATGTAATAGGCTTAATTGTAAGCATATCTTTTGATGTATTGAAGGTGTGCGTTTAGGAGTACAGAATATGAATGCGTTTGTGGGAAATACGGCCGTAAAAGCCGCAGAAGGCGGCGCGCAAAGCGGTGCATATATGGAATCTGTGTCAAAGACTGGATTAAAGAAAGATGTGGTGGCCACGCCGCATATGATCCGCAAGACAACAGCAGAGTTAAGTGAACAGGTTTCACATTTCGCCAATGTTAATCAGGACATTGCCGGCCAGACAAAATTATTGGCCCTGAATGCCACGATTGAGGCCGCCCGGGCAGGAGACGCCGGGCGTGGTTTTTCTGTTGTGGCAACAGAGGTTAAAAACCTTGCAGAACAGGCAGAAAAAAATTCCCATGAGTTCCAATCGGTTGTCGGCGGTAGCCTAGATGGACTGCAGGCGTTGACGAATGACTTGGCAGGCAGGCTGGAAAGCCAGCGTCTGACCGAAATGTCGCAAACGTTAGTGCAGTTGATTGTTCGGAATTTGTTTGAACGTACGGCGGATGTACGTTGGTGGGCAACTGATAGTGCTTTCTGGAGAGCTTTGCAGGAACCTAGTGCCGATATGGCCAAGCGGGCAGGTGAACGGCTTGGGGTGATCAATCTTTATTATACAGTCTATATGAATTTGGTTCTTGCGGATGCCAGCGGAACGATTGTTGCTATTTCAAAGCCAGAGAATTTCCCAGGGCTTGTCGGGCAGAATGTCACGGGGGAACGCTGGTTTAAGGAGGCGATGCTGACGGCGTCCGGGGATGATTATGTTGTCGATGATATTCGTCCTGACCCGTTTCATGCCAATAGAGCTGCGGCTATTTATTCTGCCGCCGTGCGCAGTGAAGGGGAACGCTTTTCTGAACCGGTAGGCGTGTTGGGGATATTCTTTGATTGGCAGGAACAAGGACGTTCGATTGTATGTGATGAGCCATCATTCAATGCCGTTGAGTGGGAACGTACGCGTGTCTTGTTACTTGACCGTGAGCATCGCATCATTTCCAGTTCCGATAATGCCGGATTATACAGCACCTATCCGCTGGATACCCGGATGGGAAGTAAAGGTGCCTATGTGAATAACGATGGCGCGGTGATCGCTTATGCGCAAACAATCGGTTATGAAGAATATGATGGTTTGGGCTGGTATGGCGTTATTGAACAAAAACAAGATATGTAATTGAGGATTTTACGGGGCTCTCATTTCCAACCGAACAGCGGGAGCAACGAAAAAGACACCGGAAATACCGGTGTCTTTTTTTATTTTGGCTGCTATCGCGCTTTGGATGTGGGGCGTATCTGTGACGTCATGAGGCCAGTTTTTAATTCAGAACAAATTTGTGTTATAGTTGATATTTCACTGTAGGGACGCTTGATCAGTTTATTCGCAGTTTGTTAGCGATCAGAGCTATAGCGTTATAGAGACGTCCCCCTGTTATAGCATTTTTATCTATTTATCGTTTTTGTGCGTGTTTCGTGTTCTTTCTGGCCAATAATGAGGACAGGTAATGACAGATGCCGTTATTGTCGAGGGCAAAGCAACGCCCCGTGGCGCATTTCCGCATTTGCGGCGGGCAGGGGATTTTGTGTTTGTGTCTGGCACCAGTGCGCGTCGGCCGGATAACCAGATAGAAGGCGCAGAGGTAGGCAAGGCGGGGAAAGTCACATTAGATATTGCAGTACAAACCCGGTCTGTTATCGAGAATATCCGCGATATATTAGCCAGCATAGACGGGGGCTTAGAGGATATCGTAGAGATCTGTAGCTATTTGGTCAGTATGGAAGACTTTGAGGCATATAATCAGGTCTATGCTGAATATTTTTCCGATCAGGGACCTGCGCGGACAACAGTTGCCGTCCATCAATTACCCCACCCACATTTATTAATTGAAATCAAGGCCGTGGCGTATATGCCCCGGGCCTCGTAGAAACTTAGAGGTGTGAAAAAAGACAGGGCGTGCGCAGGCATTCAGGAGGAGGTTGTGAAAATGAGCACTGGTAAAATCGTTGCTGGCTTTTTGGCCCCGCATCCACCGCATTTAGTATATGGGGAGAACCCGCCACAAAACGAACCACGTTCACGTGGCGGATGGGAGCCTTTGCGGTGGGCATATGAGCGTGCACGACAAAGTATAGAGGAAATGAAACCCGATGTGCTCTTGGTACATTCCCCCCATTGGATAACGCAACAGGGTCATCACTTTTTAGGTGTGCCACGGTTAAGTGGCCGGTCCGTTGACCCTATATTCCCGAACCTGTTCCGTTATGATTTTGATTTGGAAGTTGATGTAGAATTAGCAGAGGCCTGCGCGGCAGAAGGCCATGAGCTGGGGCTTTATACAAAAATGATGCGCAATCCTGATTTTCGTGTTGATTATGGTACGATCACAACGTTGCATATGGTGCGTCCACAGTGGGATATACCTGTTGTAGGGATTTCTTCCAATAATTCGCCATATTATCTGACCTTGGATGAAGGGTTGGAAGAAATGGACCGTTTAGGTAAAGCGACCGCAAAGGCCATTGAGAAGTCAGGGCGGCGGGCCGTATTGTTGGCATCAAACACTTTATGTCACCATCATTTTCATGAAGAACCTGCTATACCTGAAGATATGTCAAAAGAGCATCCCCAGAATTATGAGGGCTATTTATGGGATGTGCGCATTATTGAAATGTTGAGGGCAGGCCGCACCCGGGATGTTTTTGACATTCTGCCGCAATTTATCAACGAAGCCTTTGCCGAGGTTAAATCGGGCGGTTTTACCTGGATGTTTGCGGCGATGGGCTATCCTGAAATTCCCGGTGAGCTACATGGGTATGGTACGGTGATCGGTACGGGAAATGCCGTCATGGAATGGGACTTGGAAAAGTCGGCCAGCATATAGAGGACCGGAGAGAGACGATGACAGTTGTTTCAGCATTTATCATACCCGCATCGCCCTTACCAATGGTCCATGGCAGTAACCCACCGTGGGGTGCCTTTGCAGAGGCAATGGATGAAGCCGGCCGGCGATTGGCGGAGACGGACCCGGACGTTATTTTGATCTATTCAACGGCGTGGTATGCGGTTTTGGATCAGTTATGGCAAATGCGGGCGCATGTGAAGGGTGTTCATGTTGATGAAAATTGGCATGAGTACGGCAATATGCCGTTTGATATGCATATACATCAGCCATATACAGCAGCCTGTATTGAGGCCACGGCAAAAATTAATATTCGTTCCCGCGCTGTGGACTATGATGCCTTTCCCATTGATACGGGAACAATTGGGGCCAATCATTTTCTGAACAAAGAGCATAAATACAAACTGGCGATTACCAGTAATAATTTATATCACGATGGCCGGTTAACAGGGCAGCTCGCGCGGGTGGCGGCCAAACAGGCGGATCAAATAGGACTGCGTGTGGCGGTGGTGGGTATTGGTGGACTATCCGGGTCTTTTTTTCGTCATGAAATCAATATTGCTGACGACCGCATTGAAAACCCTATTGAGGATAATTGTAATAAGGAATTTCTTACCCTCATTGAACAAAATGACGGGCCGGTACTGTTGTCAGGCATAGAAGGTTATGTGCCTGCGGCGCGTGCGGATATGGGGATGAAGCATCTGTATTTTGTATTGGGTGCCATGGCGGATGATTATCAAAAGGCAGAGGTGCTCCACTACGGACCATTATATGGTGCCGGTGGTGCGGTCATATCATTTGTTCCTTAAGGGGGAGCTTAGGAAATAGCTGTTTTTGTGTCTGTGTCTGTGTCCTTCAGCCTAACGGGTGAGCTACCGTTATAGATGCTGATTTTGCCAGCGCGGATATAATCGCGGTATTGTCCTGGTGAGAGGCCGACTTTTTTTGTAAAGGCCTTTGTAAAAGAAGGGCTGGATTGATACCCAACTGACCATGCAATCTGGTTAATGGATTGGGGGGTGGTATGTAATAAGGAGGCGGCATGCTGCATGCGCAGCCGGTTCAGGTAATTAATTGGCGTATCGCCGATTAATCTTCGAAAACGATCGCTGACGCCAGCGCGGCTCATCGTGGCGAGATCCGCCATTTCTTCTAAAGTCCAGTCTTTCTGTAGGTCGTTATGAATGGCAATCAGAACCCGGCGGATACGTTGATCTGTACAGCGGGCTTCTTCAGAAATGGTTTGGGAAATATATCGCAGGCCATAGTTGGTCAGAATGGCAATGGCCGCTTCACCAAGACGTTTGCGAATGGCCCCGCCATCATCGACGGCACGAATGTCAGGGCGTTTCAGTAATTCAATGATTGTCCAAAAGCCGGGGGCTTTGCCCTTTTCATCCACCCGAAGAATAATATAGGGGGGGATCGTTTCCGGCATCAGGTTGGTGGTTTCTGTCGTGGTGCCGACAAAGAAGCTGGGGTTGGGGCTGTTTTCATCGCCATATTCCGGGAAGTTCTGATGCAGGCTGTCATCAGAAAGGATCAAATCCAGGGATTGGGTGGGGGTGTTTTGTCGTTCACCAGGGGGTGTAGTGTGCCATATATATTCATAAGGGCGGGTAAACGCGACAACGGTGCCCGGCTTAATTTCAATAACGGACGCGTCCGGGCATTCCAGCCACACGGTTCCTTCCAGCAGGCAGTAACAACTGATGATTTTTTGCGAACTTACTTTATATGATACGGGGTGTTCAAAGCGCAGGCAATAACAGGAAATATATTCCAGCCTGGCATCCGGGACATAATAGTTTCCGGAGCCACTTTGCTCTGTTTTATTATTTGTGTCAGACATATTCTATATTTTCAGTCGCTTATTTATCTTTTTCAATAACGTCTATGTTACCACTTCGGCTTTTTTCACGATAGGTGCCAGGGGTCATTCCCATTTTTTTTACAAAGGCCTTATTAAAAGCAGGGCCTGATTGATACCCAACAACCCAGGCGATTTGGTTAATGGGCATTGTGCTGCTGCGTAAAAGTGATGTGGCGCGCTGCATACGTAGCCTATTAAGATAGTTTATTGGCGTATCGCCGACAAGTTGGCGAAAACGATCACTGAGACCAGAGCGGCTCATTGTTGCTAATTGCGCGAGTTCTTCGAGCGACCAGTTTTTATCCAATTCCGCATGTAGCGCCGAGAGAACCCTGCGAATGCGGTGGTCATTACAGGCGGCTTGCTGGGCCATAAACGGGGACGTTTTCCGCAAGCTATAGGTGGTCAGTAAGGCGATTAAAGCTTCGACCAGTCGCTTGCCAATAATTTCGCCCACATCCATATCCCGAATATCCTGACGCGACAACATAGATAATAGTGACCACAGTCCTGGGATGTTTTTGCGTTCTTCTACCGGAATAATCACCAAGGGGGCAATAATATCGGGGACAAGGTTAACGGTGTCAGGAGATATGCCAATATAAAATAAAGGGCTTTCTGCCTCGTTATCGCCGAGTTTGTTAAAGTCAAAAAGATCTATACTCGTTTGATCTGTGAATGTGGGTTTTTTTAGAGCAGATTGTTTTACTTCTTCAGATGATGTGGTCCAATAATGGACCTGGGGCCGGGTGAAGGCGACAACTGTGCCGGGTAAAATTTTTGTCGGGGGATTGTCTGGCGTATGCAGCCAGGCCGTCCCTTCCAGAAGGATATACAACAAGATAACCTTGTCTACATCAACACAGTAAGACCATGGCTTTTCCAGTTTGAGCATGCTGTGGTTGACAGAATTAACACGGATATCCGGGATAAAGGCATTTTCGTTTTCAAATGCACTATTCATATTAGTCCCCTGTCGTATCGTGACTTAGAGTTGACGCTATTTTCTATCGTTATCCTCAGCGACGCATTCCATATTAGCACAATATAAAAGTGCTTGTTAATTATTGAGTAAAAACAAGCTTTTCGTCAGCATGAGTTATGCAAGAAAGCCGCGGGTTTCCCCGCAGCTTTCTCATTATTCAATATGTGTTGTGGGTGTTTTAACGCACAGGCTTCCCGTGCTCTACTCCCCCAACAGGCGGCACCCAGCCTTCAGGGACGTCCTGCGGGTGACTACGGGCCGACATATCAATATTAAGGGTGCTGGTGCCGATATATTTATCACCGTCTTTTTTAATGTCAGCCCACAATCCATCGACACTTTCTTCCATCACGGCGATCACAATATCATGGTCGTTGTGTGTGTCCTGGGGAACTTGACGGCTGTATTTTGCATCAGCGTAAATTTCCTGCGTTTCTGGCTCGGGGAAGTATACTTGCGATGTGATGACGCAATCACCGTCTTTGTTATAGACTTTAAAATGAATATGGGTTGAACGTGTTGCGTACCAGCCGGGGAAAATCGTTGTGAAATGGACAGTGCCATTATCATCTGAGTACTGATGTCCCCGCAGCCATTTTTCATCGTTCATAGGCCTTGTGAAAGATACGTCTTCGGGCTGAATGTCAGGATTCATGGGATAGCCGCTGTAGTTACCATGTGCGTCACAATGCCACAGCTCTACTTTTAAGCCAGATAGAGCTTCGCCCGTGGCGAGGTCGCGCAGATTGATATCCAGTTCGAAAGTAGAGCCTTCTTTGCCTTCGCGAATGTCGGACCGTTCAGGGCCACCATCGCCAAAATAGGGGCCTTCCACTGTCTCTGCTGCTTTTACGCGGTTAGTCATGTCTTTCTCTCCTATGACGTGTACGGATTATGAATTAACAGTTACGTACCCTGTATTATTATTAATTGTTATTGTTGTGCCGAAAGCGGCGGAATTTTTGATAATCTTTTGTAAAATGCGTTCTGATTGTTCGGGATTTGCCCGTTTAGGGATGCCCAGATCAGAAACCGGGCCGTCAAAGCCTAAATCTACAGGCATTAATGATATTCCCGTGAGTTTAGACTCTTCGAAATGACATTGGGCCACAGCCCCTTCGAAATAGTGTGCGGGGTGGCGCGCTGTACGACTGAAGAGCAGCTCAGCGTCTGTTATATCAGTCGTGTAGGGGTTAATGGCGTCTCCCTTGATGTCACCGAATTCGAAGCGGCGGTATGTTTCCCACGGCATGACTTCCTGCATATAGGCCTGACGCACAAATGAACCCAACCCATAAAAAATAGGCTTGCCTTTGTAAATTTCGATAGCACGGAAATCAAAGGGGCCATGGACACAGAAAATATCTGCCCCGTTATCAATGACGGCATGTGCCAGTTTCGCCAAAAAGTCTGGCGGCTGGGGTGTTTCGCCCATCATGCCGCCCCGGGGCATTTCCGGGTCGATTGACCATTGGTGTGAATGTATGCTCACAACGGTGAAATTGGAAAATGTTGCGGCATTTTTTGTGTTACGAATGATGTCGTTGAAATCATCCGGATGCATGTCATAGCTATAGCCAGGGGTATCAGACTTTTTGTACCACTGATTATTTATTTTTATTTTGTCATCATACACCATGACCGTAGGCAGTACAGGAAAGGCCCCGGGGAAGGCATAGTCATAGGTGGTGGCGAAATCATAGAGTTTGTCCCAAGCGTCTTCTGGTAGATTGATCGTGCGCGAGACACGTATTGTATTGGCACCTGGCCGGCCATTTGAATTGCCGATTTTTGCGGCGGGTGCAAAAATGGCGTCCTGCCCGTGATTGTTGCTTGAGGTGACGCTGATGGCAGCGACCCGACCTTTTGGGAGGTCTTTGTATACAGGGGCCTGCGCTTCCGTCAGGTGTTCGCCAAAGCCAACGGGGCTGATGCCAACGCGCCGCAAATGATCGTCCGTCTCCCGGTTACCTTCCAGCCCAAAATCAAACAGACGGTTATTGGCGCGTGTCATGATGGAAAAACCAATATTTGCCAGGTCGTCAGAGACGACGGGGTCCGCCATGACGAGGAATGCAAAAACGCCATAGTGATGGCCCTTGAATTCGTGCCAGTTGGCAATGGCCTGCTCAAGATTGCCGATGGCAAAATCAGCCTGTTGGAAGGGGGCGATGGCCTCTTTTACTGCGGGGTCGTCTAGTTGTGAAATCGGGCGGGTCATGACGACATCGCCTGCAAGCGCGACTGTGAAGTCCCCTTTAATTGACATGGGTATGTCGCGTTCAGGTGACAGTTTTGGATTGTCCGTAACAGTAGAGGCCGTGCTATGGACTAATGTAGATTGTTTTTTGTCGGGCATAATGTTTGCTCATTTGTCGTCATTAAAGTGGGGCCACATGTTCCTGATTTTTAAGAGCGATCGTCTCTTGTAAAGCACGAACATAAATATACGAATTATGGTCCCATTTTTTATCGTGTTTTGACATCCCTATTTTCGTTCCATCAACGTATATGGTGGGGATAAAATAGACGCGATAGCCTGCAGCAGGAATATGATGTCCAATTTACCTGAGACGGTGAGGCGTAAATTGTTTGTGAGACAATAGCTCTGGCATCTTAATAATAGTAATTATGATTATGATCTGTTGCGGGTTATTTTAGAAAGTATATATAATTCATAGCCTTAAGGTGATTTTGGTCATCTAAATAAAGATCCAAAGACTTCTGATCGGAGTGAGCAAAAGAGCTGTGGGCTGAATCATGATTTAGGACAATCGATTCAGGACTTGGAGTATCGCCATTTTTGCTGAGATGAAACATCAATAAGCACATATCGACATTCGTTTACGGCGGCGATGTGATGAGACGCGCTGTCATTAGGGAGATAGATAAGAGCAAGTTCGCGCTTATCTAATCGGATATGAGGGAAACGGAGGAGGTCCTAGATGTCTCAACAAAATGGAAAAATTGCCCCGGCGAGGGGGTGGAACGACTGGTCAAAGGAAGGGGTTGCAGAGCTTATCAACCATGAGACTGGCGTTCAGGATACACGTTGTTATGCCGATGAAGGTGTATATCAGCGGGAATTGGAGCAAATCTTCGCGAAATGCTGGATTTGTGTCGGCCACGAAAGCCAGATTCCTAATGTTGGTGATTTTATCACGACACAAATTGGCGAAGATCCGGTTATTGTAACGCGTGATCGTGATAATTCAGTTCATGTGCTGCTGAACCAGTGCCGTCACCGTGGCGTAAAAGTTGCCCGCGGCGATTATGGTAATAGCCGTTCCTTTACCTGTTCCTATCACGGCTGGTGCTTTGGCAGTAATGGCGACCTTTTGGGCATGCCACAGGAAGATGCTCATAACGGCCAGCTGGATAAATCCAAATGGGGCCTGAAGACCGTTGCTAAGGTTGACACCTATAAAGGGTTGATCTTTGCCACATGGGATGAGAATGCGGAGCCGCTGCTGGATTATCTCGGCGAGGCGACATGGTACATGGACGGCGTACTGGACCGTAGCCCGGGTGGTATCGAAATCGTGAACACCCATAAATGGCGTGTTAAGTGTAACTGGAAATGGGGTGCAGAGCAGCATGTGACAGACTTCTACCATGCGCCAATTTCGCATATTTCCTACATTTCAGCCCTTGTACCAGAAGCGACTATTCACCAGTTTACCAGTGCGCCAGTTATTGGATTGCAATATTCTTCGCCTGAATTGGGTCATGGTACGGGTTGGTTTACATCGCCGAATGAGGTTGAAAACCAGAAATTGGCTAAATCGCACACTGACACTGTCATTAAGTTCTTCGAAGATGTACATATCCCGGCAGTGACAGAGCGTCTGGGTAAAACACGGGCATTGGAAATGACCGTGAGCCACATGAATATTTTCCCTAACCTGACCTTTAATAAAGGACAGGGATATATGCGTCTTTGGCAACCGATCGGTCCGAATGAGATGGAAGTTATTAGTTACATCTTTGTGGACAAGGATTGGCCGGATCATATCAAAGAAGAGTGGGAACGTTCTGCAACACGTATGTTCTCTCCTGCCGGGCCATTGGAGCAGGATGATGCCGAAAATGCCTTTGCGGCGCAAATGGGAGTTTCTGGGCATATTGCGGGTCAGAATACGCTGAATATCCAAATGGGTGATCCATTGGATGCGGAAGCTATCGGTGACTTTGAAGGGCCCGGGAATATTTCTTTCGTTTATTCCGAATTGGCATTGCGCGGTTTCTATCGCCGTTGGGCCAATCTGATGAGCGATGATTAAGGGGTAGGAGAGACACAATGACACAGACACAAAAATCCCAAGCTGCTGCGAATATGACGCTGGTCTCTGCGGATGTCTATTATGAGCTGGTGCAGTTTTATAATATGGAAGCCCGTCTGTTGGATGGCTTTAACTATCCTGAATGGAATAAAATGCTGGCTGACGATATTCATTATTATCAGCCGGTGCGGGCTGTGACCTATGATAACCAAATGCGTGAAGGATATAACGCAGGTTATGGTGGTTATGTCTTTGATGAAGACAAGGAACGCATGGAAATTCGTTTCAAGAAGTTTGAAACAGAGTTAGGTGTTTCCGATAACCCGCGTCCTTTGATGCGCCATATGGTCAGCAACATTACAGCGACGGTGAGCGAAGACGGGAATGAATATGAGGTGGTTTCCTACTTTATGGTTCAGCGTTTCCGTCATAACCGTTACCAGGATTTTTATACTGGTCAGCGGACAGATAAATTGCGCCGTGCTTCAAACGAATATGGCTGGGAAATTTATGACCGCGAAATACTGCTGGATCAGACGCAGTTTATCGGTGGTACGACAAGCTTCTTCTTCTAGGACGCTATTACAACGGGCTTTGAGCCAACTTGCGTAATCATTCCGTTTATATGTTTCGGCATGTAAACGGGGTGATTACCGCCTTTTTTCAGAAGCCTTATACAATATTCAGGTCAGGACAGTTCAAATGTGCCTGGCCTGTTTTTTTTTGTATGTGTGTTTATGTGATGAAGACAGTTTCCTGACGCCCGCCATGCTTAGAGCTTCGCGGGGAGCTTTTGTGATACGTAATTAATAAATAAACGGACCTTCGTCGGAAGGTATTGGCGGTGGGGGTACACGGCCCAAACAGGAATGTCATCAACCGTCCAGTCTTCCAGAAAAGGGATCAAGCGGCCGGCTTTGATTTCAGGCCGTACGTAAAATTCAGGTAATTGCGTAATCCCTAAATTGGCCTTGGCGGCATTGACAAGGGCATGTCCATTATTGGACCGCCACGGTCCGGTGACACGTAATTCAAGTGAGCCGCTGCGGTCCTCTCGCAAAAAACGCCAGAAAGGCAGGGTGCCGACCAGGCAGGCGTGGTTGGATAGCTGGTTGGGGTTTTCCGGAATGCCAAATTTGTCCAAATAGCCGGGTGAGGCGCAGGTGATGAGCCTGAAGGCCGTGAGTTTTTTAACAATATGGCTGGTTTTATCCGGGAGAGCGCCCGTGCGGATCGCCAGATCATAATGCTCTTCAATCAGGTCAACGGCACGATTGGAAAAATCAATTTCGATTTCGACCTGTGGATATTGGGTCATGAAGTCTGCACACAAGGGGACGATATAATCTTCACCGAAGGCCCCTGCGACTGTCATACGAACCAAGCCGATAGGATTTTCTTGCTTATTTTTAAGGGCTAATTCTGCATCTTCGAGGTTTTCAATAAGCTTTTTGCAATGTTCCAGATAACCACGTCCGATTTCTGTCAAAGAGATAGACCGGGTTGTGCGGTTAAAGAGCCGTGCGCCTAATCTGTCTTCTAGATGACGGATGCGTTTGGAAACCTGGGATTTTGATACCCCAAGCTGCGCCGCGCCACGGGAGAAAGATTCCGCCTCGGCGACTTCGACAAATTCTTCTATGCCTGTCCAGTCTCTCATAGTTTCCCTTTTAGAAACAATAATGTTATTTACGAGTATATTGTAATCAAAACGGGAATCAACTACCTTTGCCTAACATTATGTCATGACATTAAAGTTATAAGGATTACGCGTATCATGGAAACCCGTGCTGCTGTGGCCTATGAGGCTGGCAAACCATTAGAAATTGAGACGGTCCAACTGGACGGCCCCCGTGCGGGCGAAGTATTGGTGGAAATTATGGCAACGGGCGTTTGTCATACGGATGCCTTTACACTGTCGGGAGATGACCCGGAAGGCATTTTTCCTGCGATTTTAGGTCACGAAGGGGCCGGGATCGTTCGCGAAGTGGGCGCCGGTGTGACATCGGTGAAACCGGGCGATCATGTCATTCCGCTTTATACCCCCGAATGTCGTGAATGTGATTACTGCCTGCACCCAAAAACTAACCTGTGCCAGTCTATCCGTTCTACACAGGGCCAGGGCCTGATGCCCGATGGCACATCACGTTTTTCCATCGGCGGAAAACAGATGTTCCACTATATGGGCTGTTCGACATTCTCGAATTTTACCGTTATGCCGGAAATTGCATTGGCAAAAATTCGTCAGGATGCCCCGTTTGATAAAGTATGTTATATCGGCTGCGGGGTGACAACAGGTGTGGGGGCTGTTGTTTTTGATGCGAAAGTCGAACCGGGTTCTAATGTGGTTGTCTTTGGTTTGGGTGGCATTGGTCTGAATGTTATTCAGGGAGCCAAAATGGTTGGGGCTGATCGGATCGTAGGTATTGATATCAATGAAAGTAAAGTTGAAATTGCCAAGCAGTTTGGCATGACCCACTTTATCAATCCGAAAAAAACTGACAATCTGGTAGAGGCGATTGCCGACCTGACAAATGGCGGTGCGGACTATAGCTTTGAATGCATCGGCAACGTTAATACAATGCGTCAGGCATTGGAATGCTGCCATAAAGGGTGGGGCGAAAGCTACATTATCGGGGTGGCCGGTGCAGGTCAGGAAATCTCTACACGTCCATTCCAGCTGGTTACCGGCCGTGTGTGGCGGGGAAGTGCGTTTGGCGGGGCCCGTGGGCGCACCGATGTACCAAAGATTGTAGACTGGTACATGGAAGGAAAAATCAATATTGACGATCTGATTACGCATAAAATGCCGCTGGAAGATATCAATAAAGCGTTTGACCTGATGCATGAGGGGGAAAGTATCAGAAGCGTTGTAGAGTACTAAGCCGGACAATATAATAAAGGAAAACGCCGCGCATTAAGTTGTGCGGCGTTTTTTATGTGGTGCGTGGACTGGTTTCCATAAAAAAGGCCCCTGATGAACAGGGGCCTTTCGAAATTCGGTGCTGAGGGCAATATGAATAAACTGCCGTCAGTATCAATTCATTTAGTCGATGACTTTAAGATCAGCTGCAGCTTCTTTACCGCGATTAACCACGATTTCGTAGCTGACTTTTTGACCTTCAAGAAGTGTAGTCAAGCCAGCTTCTTCAATTGCTGAAATATGAACGAATACGTCTTTTGCGCCTTCGTCCGGGCTGATGAAGCCGAAACGCTTGTCTGGGTTATACCATTTTACAGTACCGGTTGCCATTTTGTAATCTCCTGAATTCTGACAATCATTTTCTATTTCATAAAAACCTGAAATAGAACAGAGCTGGTCACTCTCACTATGGTATGGGTATTATCACTCTAAAATACAGGAGACGTCAGACAACGTATCTTGACCTATAAAAAGGGTATTGCTTAAAGCGTAAATCGTGACCTTACCACAAAGGAGCATACAACTCTTACCATTGCTTATACAGGTCATCGCGAAAACTGGCAATATTTATTCATGGTATGTCGCTATTATCTTTTTATGTTTTGTGTTTAGGGCATAAAACAGTTATGGCCTGCGCGGCTGGTCGCACAGGCCATAGATTAAAGGCAGCAGATTTTCGTTGAAACGTCAGTTTCTATCTATGTGAAAAGTTGTGCTGTACAGATATCCAGCGAATCTTGCGCATTCGCTGCCAAAAGTTCATTGTCACTTTCCAGATCTGTAAGAAAGCCGTGTGCGGAACCATCGTAGACTTTCAGCTTCAGGTTAGAGTTTTGTGCAGCGATAGCAACGGTTTGTTCTGTGACCTCTGTCCCGACACGATCATCTTCCCAGCCCATCAATACGGTAACAGGCGTGTTAATGTCTGCCATGTAGTCCAGGGGTGTAGGAATAGCATCCGCATTGGGAAGTCCCTGTGGGAACGGGTAGTAGGCGACCAGTTCATCTGTGTAACCGCGGCGCGCCAGTTCAAGAACCCATGTGCCTCCCAGGCAGAAACCGACAACGGCATTGATGTCCTGTTCCTTCAGGAAAACCTCCAACTGATCAAGATAAGTTTTGTCCATTACCTTATGGCGGCGTTCAAAGGCTGCCTCACGGGTGACTTCAGGTAATTCTTCCAACTTTGAGAAGGGATTGACGAGAAAAACCTGACTGCCTTTGTCTGCAAGATATGTTGAGAAGCTTTGATAAAATGGATTGGCACCATAAATATCAGGCAAAATTGCAATACGGCGTTGGTTGTCTGTGCCACCGAAAACCAGAGCGTCGATGTCTCCGTTAATTTCCGTATAGCTGGCGGGTTCAGGTAGCGATGAAAGTCTATCTCTGTGGCACATATGCTTTCTCCAGATGGGCAATTTGTAAGCGGCGCAGTGTAGCAGGATGCTATAGCAACTACGATATGCACTGGCCGATAATTATTAATCAATCGTCTAGAAAACAATATCTTTAATGATAAGTTTGAGGGCGGTTTTACATGCGTGGATCATGTGGGAGGTTTGTGTTGCCGAAGATTAATGATAGTTTTAGGGGTAAAACAGAGAGGCGATTATGGGCGACAATCCAGAAATAGGACAGTTTATAGAAACCTGCGGTTATCGGACCAATTATCATGATATCGGTCAGGGGCCTGTCATTATGATGTTGCATGGATCGGGTGCGGGGGTGTCCGGTTGGGCAAATTGGCGTGGGATTATGCCCGCACTTTCCGAAGATTTTAGGGTTATTGTTCCTGACCTTGTGGGGTTTGGGTATACGGAAACCCCGCCAGATTTTGAATTTGATTTTATGGGAAGCTGGACTCATCAGATTCTGGCGATCATGGAGGAATTATCGCTGGGTAAGGTGCATCTTGTCGGTAATTCTTTTGGGGGTGCCTTGACCTTATGGCTGGCAAGCCAATGGCCTGAAAAATTCGAAAGGCTTGTTTTAATGGGATCTGCGGGTGCTGCGGTGCCGATCACAGCAGGACTAGATAAAGTATGGGGTTATACTCCGTCGATTGACAACATGAAGGATATTATGACGGTAATGGCGTATGACCGGTCGCTGGTTACAGATGAATTGGCCACCTTACGATATAAAGCCAGTATCCGTCCTGGCGCGCAGGAAACATTTGCCAAGATTTTCCCGGCTCCACGACAAAGGTGGCTAGACGCTCTTGCTCTCCCCATCGCAGCGTTACAGCAAATCCCCCATGAAACACTTATAATCCACGGTCGTGACGATGTCGTCGTACCACCACAGATTTCACATCAACTTCATCAATCGATTGCAAATTCACAATTACATATTTTCGGCAAATGCGGCCACTGGACACAGATAGAAAAAGCAGCCCGGTTTCAAACGCTGGTACGGTCCTTTTTTCAGGAATGTTTGTGAGAATTCCTGTGGTTTTATTTTGCGTTATTCCTTTTTAGAAAAAGGGGCATATTGGTCGGTAGGATTGGCGGAGGAAGGTATATTTAGCTCTTCAAGTCTGCCGGACCGTGCGGATTTTCGATAAAGTCCCGGTGTGACGCCATATTCGCGGCGAAATGCTTTGGAGAAAGTGCTTTCGTTTTGGTAGCCAACGCTATTGGCAATTTGCGCTAATGAGAGCGATGTACTTTTTAAGGCTTCGAGTGCCTTATTCATGCGTAGGCATGTCAGATAACGGAGTGGTGCTTCTGATGTGCATCGTAATATCGTTCTGGACCAGACAGTGATTTTTGGGGGGGGGATCGGCTTTTTCTTCTGATTTTTTGTTTGGGGGTGGGATTGACACGGGTTACATATTAAAGCAGATGGACTGTTATAAGTGGCGGTGTGGTTGGCAATGATTGTCGCTGACAAACCGTAACGTGATGTAACCCTGTTGAGAAAACCGCATGGATAAAGACCGCCCTTCTGCGACTGAAAATGCAAGCCTTTTTTACCTGTTTCAGCAACGTTTCAGCCGTCATCTGTCACGGCCTGCTGTGATCGGTCCTGAAGGCACAGTTGACATAACATTTGCGGATCTGGAAGAGGGATCTGCCCTCTATGCTGGCGTGTTGGCAAAGTATGGGGTGCAAAAGGGAGACAGGGTTGTTGTGCAGGTTGAGAAGTCAGCCCGGGCCCTTTTGCTATACCTTGCCTGCCTGCGGCGGGGGGTGATATTCGTGCCGTTGAATACGGCCTATACTGCATCTGAGGTCGATTATTTTCTGGAAAATGCCGCGCCGACATTACTGGTGTGTCGGCCAGAGGATAGCAGGGATTTATTACCTTGTGCCCAAAGGCATGCTGTGCGCCATACCCTAACAATGGATGCAAATGGGCATGGGAGTTTTGCCGACGCGGCAACGGGATGTGCGCCAGAACCGCATGTCGAAGTTTTGGGGGATGATGAGGTTGCCGCTATTCTTTATACGTCCGGGACTACAGGCCGTTCAAAAGGGGCAATGCTGACACAACGCAATTTGTCGTCAAATGTTGCGGTATTGCATAGGGTCTGGCGGTGGCAGGACGATGATGTTCTGTTACATGCGTTGCCGATATATCATGCCCATGGATTATTTGTGGGATGTCATTTGTCGTTATTTAATGCTTCTCCCATGATTTTTCTGCCTAAACTAGACATTGATATGCTGTTAGCCCATTTGCCACGGGCAACAGTGTTAATGGGGGTTCCTACATATTATACGAGGTTATTATCAACCTCTGATTTCACGCGGGAATTAGTACAGCATATGCGTCTGTTTATTTCCGGTTCCGCCCCCTTGCACCGTGACACTTTCCGCGATTTTGAACAGCGGACAGGTCAACGTATTTTGGAGCGCTACGGTATGACTGAAGCAGTGATGATTACTTCCAATGGATATGAAGCAGAGCAGCGTATTGCAGGAACGGTAGGGCCAGCCTTGCCGGGTGTGGAGGCCCGCGTTGTGGATCAGGAAGGGCAGATTATAGCGTCAGATAAGGTCGGAGCACTGGAAATACGCGGCCCAAATGTTTTTAAGGGTTATTGGCAGATGCCTGAAAAAACACAGGAAGAGTTTACGCAAGATGCTTATTTTAAGACAGGGGATCTGGCAACAATGGCAGAAGATGGCCGGGTCACCATCGTCGGACGCAGCAAGGACCTGGTTATTTCAGGGGGCTTTAATGTGTATCCAAAGGAAGTGGAAAGTCTGATCGATGATGTGCCAGGTGTCATTGAATCAGCAGTTGTTGGTGTGCCTCATGCGGACTTTGGTGAAGCGGTTATCGCGATGGTTGTGTGCAAAGAAAACCGCGACCCTCTTGCTATGACGGAAGAGGTCATGAAAGTGTTGAATGATAAGCTGGCCCGGTTTAAGCAGCCGAAAAAGATTTTCTGTGTGGAGGCATTACCCCGTAATACGATGGGGAAGGTCCAAAAGAATATTTTAAGGGAAGAGTATAAAACGTGTTTTTCCCGTGAAGCATAAGACGAAAAAAGATTAAAGTTTAAGCATAATAAAAAAATGCTTATATCTTATGCAGATTGTTTTGGGGATGTAAGCGTTCTTTATGCTGTGGAAAATACCCTAAGCTTATATAAAATAAGAAAATAACTGATATTAAGATTTTTTGGCATTAATGTTGCATTGCAGCAGATGTGCTGAAGCGCAAACACTTTTGTGACTTTGGTACTATCGATCAAAGAATGATCTTTCCTCGCTAAGGCAGCGGGATACCCGGTATTTTTTTGTCGGGTTTTTGCGAAGAACGCGCCTTTTTCCGAATATTTCACACCCATTGATGGTGTCCCCAGCACATGAAGTGAGGGGGCGGTTTATGCCCGTAATACGGAAAGATCATTTGTGTACTGGTCCTTTACCCTCCAAGGAGCTTATTAATGACAAAATATTCTACACCTTTGCTCTCCGCTTTCGTTGTTAGTGCATTGTCTATGCCGGCTATGGCCGCCGACGCAAGCAGTGTCGCTGAATTTTTTAAGAAAGGGGATTTCGGATTAGATTTCCGTTACCGTCTTGAAAATGTCGATCAGGCTGGCCTGCCTCAAGAAGCAACGGCATCAACGTTACGGACAAAATTATGGTACAAGACAGCGACATATGAAGGTTTTTCTGCCTTTGGGGAATTTGAAGTCAGCAAATCTATCGGCAAAGAAACATATAATAATACCATCAACGGTAAAGTGACGCGTCCAGTGATTGCTGACCCGGAAAGCACAGAGCTTAATCAGGCATATCTGAAGTATAGCCGCAGCGGGTTCACCGTAAAAGGCGGCCGGATGGGTATTAACCTGGATAACCAGCGGTTTATTGGGACCGTTGGTTGGCGCCAGAATGACCAAACATATGATGCGGCCTCTTTCAGTTATAGTCTGGATAAAGAACTGACCGCGACTTATGTGTATGTTTGGAACGTGAACCGTATTTTTAGCGATGACCATCCGCTAGGTAATCTGGATACGAACAGCCACATTTTTAATGTGAGCTATAGCGGTTTGGATTTTGGTAAACTTACGGCTTATGGTTATTTCCTGGATATGGATGATGCCCCGGTTTTTGGCCTATCCAGTCGCACAATCGGTGCGCGTTTTGCCGGAAAGGCAAAAGTCGCGGATGGCGTAAAAATTTCCTATGAAGCCGAATATGCTAATCAAGCAGATTATAAATCCAATCCTGGTGATTATTCTGCATCATACGTACATGTGGCGGCCAAAGGCCATATGGCAGGTTTCATTCTTGGTGCGGGATATGAGTTATTGGGGTCGGATAATGGTATCAGTTTTAAAACGCCATTAGCGACATTGCATAAATTCAATGGTTTCGCGGACAAGTTCTTAGGAACGCCGGCAGCTGGCCTGCAGGATATCTATGCCGTGGCTGCGTATAAGGTGGCTAAGGATAGTGGCGTTTTGTCAGGCCTGTTGATTAAAGTTTGGTATCATGACTTCTCTGCAGATGCAGGTGGTGCTGACTATGGTTCAGAGATCGATTGGTTGATTGCGAAGAAGTTCGGCAAAAACTACATGGTTTCCTTGAAGGGGGCTCACTATGATGCTGATGGTTTTGCCACTGATACCGATAAAGTTTGGCTGACATTGGGGGCTAAGTTCTAAATCTTAGCTTTATAAAGATTAGGGATTATCTCTCCGAGAAAAGCGGTCATGTCTGTGGGCATGGTCGCTTTTTTTTGTCATGAATACGGGGTGCGGACATAAAAGGGAGGGTGAGAAGGGCTGGCCCCTATGGTGAGGTGATGTCTCCGGGTATGACGCGGCTGTGAGGTGTCATGAAACAATCATGGTGTGACGTTATGGTAAGGCGATATTCCCCGTTTCACTTTTTTGTCGTAAAATGGTGTTATGTCGCTTCAAACTACGCTGCCGAAAATGCCGGACAAGGGCCCCATCTACCTGGAAACAGTACACTATCATCAAAGTGGTGCGACGGGCTGGCCTGTTGAGCCGTGGAATACTTTATCCTCTTTGTTGTTTATTGTGATTGTCGGGTATTGGGTCATTAAGCTTTGGGGGCAGTTTCGTCATTTCCGTTTCATGGGCTATGCGCTGGTGGTGTTATGCATCGGTGGTTTGGGCGGGTTTCTGTATCACAGTTTTCGCAGTGATGTGATTTATCTGTTTATGGACTGGTTCCCCATTGTCATATTAACCATCAGTGTCGCATTTTGGTTTACAGGTCGGCTGATCGGTCATTGGGGGTGGGCCTTGTTACTTTCTCTCATTTCTTATGTGGTATTTTTTGGGGGATTTGCCGGCATTCATGAATGGTTAGGGCTACCGCGTCGTTCCATCAGTTTGGGCTATGTCATCGCCGGGCTTTATATTGCAACCCCGTTATTGTTGTATTTAAAGAAAACGGCCTTTTGTCATGGTCGATGGGTATTGGGCGCGATTGGCTTTTTCCTTCCCGCTGTTTTTTTTCGTAGTGTCGATATGGAAGGATGGCTGCCGATGGGAACGCATTTTTTATGGCATGTATTGGGGGCCGTGGCGACCCATTGCCTTTTATATTATACCTTTCTCACGCAATCTGACGTGCGGCGATCTTTATGATCGCGGGCTGAAGGCAGGCCCATGGTCTTTTTTTAATAATTCACATTAAGATATTTATATTCCAAAAATTCTTCTATGCCCTGTGGGCCACCTTCGCGGCCAAGGCCGGACTGTTTGATGCCACCAAAGGGGGCGACTTCCGTAGAGATGATGCCGGTATTAATCCCGACAATGCCACTTTCCAATGCCGTGGCGATCTGCCAGACCCGCCCCAAATCCCGGGCGTAAAAATATGAGGCCAGACCATATTCTGTATCATTGGCAAGTGCGATGACGTCACTGTCCTCCTTAAAACGGAACAAGGGTGCAACGGGGCCAAAGATTTCTTCTTTAGCGAGCGACATATCCGCAGTCACGTTTGTCAATACGGTGGGTTGGTAAAAGAGAGGTCCATGATCGTCGCCCTTACCGCCGATGATGGCTTCTGCGCCTTTATTGAGTGCGTCCTGCACCAAAGTGCCTACTTTTTCTATCGCCTTATGGTCGATTAGCGGGCCTTGCGTCGTGCCATCTGCAAGCCCGTTTCCGCATTTTAAGTCTGCGACTTTGGCGGCTAGGCGTTGGGCAAAGTCGTCATAAATCCCATCCTGAATATAGAAACGGTTGGCACAGACGCAGGTTTGTCCGGCATTTCGGTATTTCGACAACATGGCACCGTCTACTGCGGCGTCGATATCGGCATCGTCAAAGACAATGAACGGGGCATTACCGCCCAGTTCCAGCGATAGTTTTTTGATATTATCCGCAGACTGCCGCATGAGTATGCGGCCTACTGCCGTGGAACCCGTAAAGGTTATTTTCCGCACTAAAGCATTGGTGGTAAGTTCCATGCCTATGGTTTGGGCATCGCCAGTGACAACATTAAAAAGACCAGCGGGTAGCCCGGATTCTTCAGCCAAAGCCGCCAGAGCCAGGGCACTATAGGGGGTAATCTCTGATGGTTTGAGGACGACACTACACCCTGCAGCTAAGGCTGGGGCCGCTTTGCGGGCAATCATGGCAATGGGGAAATTCCAGGGCGTAATCGCCCCAACAACACCAACAGGTTGTTTAAGAACAATAATTTGTTGGTCCGATTGGGGGGCGGGGATAGTTTGGCCATAAAGTCTTTTGGCTTCTTCCGCATACCATTCAATAAAGGAGGCACCATAGGCGACTTCGCCACATGCCTCAGCCAATGGCTTTCCCTGTTCCACGGTCATGAGCATGCCAAGGTCTTGTTGATTATCCAAAATCAAATTATACCATTTTCGCAGAATGGCTGATCGTTCCTTGGCTGTTGTGGCCTGCCATTTTTTTTGGGCGCGGGCGGCTGCGGTGATGGCCCGACGCGTTTCATGGTCACCCATATCAGGAACAGTACCTATCGTTTCGCCTGTGGCCGGGTTTGTGACGGTAATCGTGGCCTTATTATCTGCGTCAACCCATTGGCCGTCTATGTAAGCTTGTTCCCGTAACAAGGTTTTATTGAGAAACATTTGAAGTCTCCATTAGCGGATCAAAGACCAATGCGCGGTATATCATAGTCTCCGCGCGCGATGCTGATATGTTTTGTTTCCATGTAAACATCAAAACTGTAATCACCGCCATATCGGCCCATGCCGCTTTCTTTCATGCCACCAAAAGGAGAATCCAGTGTACGAATATTATCAGAATTAACCCATACCATACCGGATTCCAGTCTACGGGCGAGATAGGCCGCCCGATCCTGGTCGGCGGTCCAGATATAACTGGCGAGGCCATATTTGGTATCATTAGCGATTTGCAGGGCCTCTTCGTCATCAGTGAAAGAGATAGCCGTCAGTACAGGGCCAAATATTTCTTCCTGTGCGACCGACATATGACTTTGTGCTTCAGTAAACAATGTGGGGGCCACAAAGTTGCCTTCGGCGTGTTCTGCGACACGGTGTCCACCTGTGCGCAACATCGCCCCAGCGTGCCTGCCTTGTTCTATGTAGTGAAGGACTTTATCAAGGTGAGTTCGGTGTATAAGCGGTCCTAACTCTGTTTGGGGATCGAGCGGGTGGCCGACCTTGATATTTTTAATGCGCTGGATGAGAGCATCCTGAAATTTATCAGCAATTGTTTGTTGAATTAAAAGTCGGGAAGAGGATGTGCAACGTTGGCCATTCAGGCTGAAAATCAAAAGCAAGACGGCATCTAATGCCCGTTCAAGGTCGGCGTCATCAAAAACCATGACCGGGTTTTTACCACCTAATTCAAAATGAACCCGTTTTAACCCGGTGGCGGCTTGCGCCATGATATCTTTGCCTGTGGCTGATTCACCAACGAAGGTGATGGCGCGAATGGCGGGGTGGACCGTCAGTGCCTTACCGGCCTCTTCCCCAAAGCCATGTACTACATTCCATACACCTTTCGGCACACCCGCTTCCTGGGCCAACTCTGCGAGTAGCAGGGCCGTGACGGGGCTGAATTCAGCCGGCTTATGAACGATGCTGCATCCGGCTGCCAGAGCGGGAGCAATTTTCCAGGCGGCCAGCATAAAGGGGGTATTCCATGGGGTAATGACGGCTACGGGGCCGATGGGTTGGCGTGTTGTAATGTTATCATGCGTGGCGGTGGGTAGCGAAAGTCCCGCACTGATATCGCGGGCTTTTTCCGCAAAATAGCGGAAATTAGCCGCCGCACGTTTAGCGGTGTTTTGCATGTAACGTAACGGTTGGCCAGTATCGGCGCATTCAAGGAGGATAATATCTTCGGCATTCTTTTCTATGAGGCCTGCCAGACGCCGCATAATATCGCCACGCTCTTCGCCGCTGGTATGTTGCCAGTCCATAAAGGCTTGCGTGGCGGCTGTGCAGGCTGCGTCTATCTCCGGCGCCCCACCGCGGGCAACAGTGGTCAATACAGTATTGTCAACGGGATTAAGATTGTCAAAGCTGTCGCCCTTGAGACCACAGGTCATTGCCCCATTAATAAAATGGGGAAGGGGATTGCCCTGATATCGGCGCAGGGCAATCGCAGCCTTTTCAAGATTTTTGTCAAAGTTATCAAACATCTGCGGTAGTCAGGCCGCTTAATCCCGTGGCGGTTCGGGAATATTTTTCTTCTTACGGTTGAGCTCTTCGCTCATTTCCTGAATATCCAACGACAGACCGAAGGGGAGCTGGTCAAATAAAGGGTCCAGAATATCTGTCATCGCCTTGAAAATGAGATTGCTGGCGTTTTCCTTTGCTTCCATAGTGCGGCCGGGCAGAATACGTCCCTGAACATGCAGGAAGGCGTTATCTGGGTGACCATCAGCAACAAGATAAGTATCGTGTCGTTGCGTGCGGATTTTTGTGCCGGAAAGAGGGAATACTTCTGCGGCCATAATGGCGTCACGCAGTGCCAGCATTAAGGCATCCATGTCTATCTTGTCGTCCAGATTTGCGGAATATTCAATTATAAAATGTGGCATCTTGTGTCTCTTTATGTATGGGCAGAATAAATGTTTCTTATAACAGTATAGTGGGAACGAAAGCTGTATCAATCAACCTCTCAGGCTGGGCCGTCTTCCAGATTAACCGCATGTCCCCAAAGGTCATATTCATCAGCGTTGTCGACCTCTACCGCAAGAACATCGCCGGGACTAAGATCTGTGTGACCTTGCAGATAAACATTGCCGTCAATTTCTGGCGCATCGGCAGAGGACCTGCCAATTGCGCCTTCCGCGTCCACTTCATCGATAATAACCGCAATGGTCTGACCAATTTTCTGTTGTAACTTTTTTGCGCTAATGTCCCGTTGTGTTTGCATGAAGGCGTCCCAACGTTCCTGTTTTAGTTCTTCGGGCACAGCGCCCGGAAGGCTATTGGCCGGGGCACCATCAACGGCTTCATATTTAAAGCAGCCAACGCGATCAAGTTGCGCGTCTTTCATCCAGTCAAGCAAGAATTGGAAATCATCGTCAGTTTCACCGGGAAAACCGACAATAAAGGTCGAGCGGATGGTGATGTCCGGGCAGTCCTTGCGCCATTTGTGGATGCGGTCCAGTGTTTTTGCCTGATCTCCGGGGCGGCGCATATTTTTCAGCACGGCCGGGCTGGCATGCTGAAACGGAATATCCAGATAGGGCAGTATCTTTCCATCATTCATCAGCGGGATAATATCGTCTACATGAGGGTAGGGGTAGACATAATGCAGACGGATCCATGCTTCCAGATCTCCCAGGGCATCGCACATATCATAAAGGCGTGCGGCAACTTCGCGGTCATGCCATGGGGATGTGGCATAGCGTAAATCGCTACCATATGCAGCGGTATCTTGCGAAATGACAAGTATTTCCTGCACGCCGGCATCAACAAGGCGTTCTGCCTCCTTTAACACGGCATTAACAGGGCGACTTACGAGTTTTCCGCGCAAGGAGGGGATAATACAGAAGCTGCATGATTGGTTGCAGCCTTCGGATATTTTCAGATATGCATAATGACGTGGCGTAAGTTTGATGCCTTCCGGCGGTACGAGGTCCACATATGGGTCATGCGCAGGGGGCGCGGCATTATGTACGGCTTCCATGACGGTTTCATACTGGTGGGGGCCGGACACAGAAAGAACCTTGGGATGGACATCACGGATGGCTTGTTCATCCGCCCCCATGCAACCGGTTACAATGACACTACCATTATGTTCGATGGCGTCGCCTATGGCTTCCAATGATTCCTGTTTGGCACTATCGAGAAAACCGCAGGTATTCACCAGAACTACATCAGCCTGTTCATAGTCGGTAGAGAGCGCGTAACCTTCGGAGCGTAGCCGGGTGAGGATACGTTCAGAATCAACAAGGGCCTTTGGGCAGCCAAGGCTGACCAGACCCACTTTAGGGATTGTTTTGTTCATGAACGCCTTATACGGCAGAGCTGCGGCGTTGGCCAGAGAGATTGTATTAAAGGGAGTGTAAGAAAGGTTGTTCTGCTGGTTGAAAATACCGTGAAAACAAGCAAAAAGAAAGGCAGTGTATAACTGCCCTTCCTTCCACCCAACAAACCTGTGTTACGGAGGACAGGTCTATTCGATTTTACCTTTTTTGATATCTGTACTGTTGGCCGGCAGGGTATAGAGCTGGCCATCTTCGGCAAGAATTGTGTTATCGGCCACTTCTGCCAAAAACATCTTACGGACCAGGAAATTGTCAGGCGGTGGTGCCAAATGATACAGCACCAGCGTATCAACGTTTGCTGTCTGTGCAATTTCAGACGCCGCCGCAGGCGATGTATGGTAAATATCTGTTTTAGACAGTAATTCTTCCATGCGCTTGTCACCTGCTTTCTTGGCTGACTTTTCAATCGCGCGGATTATCCGTGTGCTCATGGCTTCATGGAACAACATGTCTGCATTGGTGGCCGCTGTTGTTAAGGTGTCGGTCTTCACCGTATCGCCGCTAATCACGACGCTGCGTCCTTTATAACTGACATGATAGCCAACCGCAGGGTCAACGGGTTGGTGATTTACGGGAAAGGCGGAAATCACAAGGCCATTTTTTTCATAAACAACTTTTTTTTCAGGCCCGTCTGCGGTGAAGGGGCGTGGCTGCATCACTGGTGCATCATGAGATAAGATGCTCGGAGAGGCGGTAATCATGCGATAATGGTAATCTTGTTCGTAGGCGAGATTAAAGTGATTAACAACTTTTTCGATACCCTGGGGGCCAAAAACCTGCAACGGGGTTTTGCGTCCCATAATCCATGATTGCACATTAGCTTCGCCCATATCACCGATATGATCGGAATGAAAATGGGTAATAAAGATACCGGCCAGCCTGCCTGTTTGCATTTGCCAGGATTCAATATTTTTCCATGATCCGGGACCAACGTCAAACAGGTAGATATCCCCTTCGGCAATAATACCGATACAGGCTTTGGCCCGGTCGGGGCGCGCCTGTGGTGCGGAAGATCCGCAGACAAAAACGCGCAAAGCATCTGTTTCGAAAAGTTCGGGGTGACGCGGTGTCAGCATGCTGGAGCCGGCCGCGGTAATAAGGCGGTCGGGGAGGTCTGTATGCTTAACAATTGGGTCAATGCTAAAGTACCCCGCAGCAAATATGATGACGAGGGCAATGATGATTTTTTTTATGCTCATGTTTGTTGTATTCCCTGAATATTCTCTTTTTTATGTTGAATAGTCTAATACAGTCTTTGCGGTGTTGAAATGTGCAATACGGCATTTCGGTTTATCTAAAGACCAGCCAGCGGACCGTGAGCTATGAACAGGTCAGGATGTCGGGCAAGACAGCGCAGATTAAGGAATGCGAAGAAATAATCAGGAAGGGAAATAAAAGAAAATTAAGGCCTTGATGCGAACAATTTGCTTACGGACATGGGAGGGCAAGCAGATATGTAGCATCAAGGCCTTAAGAGTGTTAATCCGGCTTATCCCGCCGGTTGACGTCATATTTTAGCGAGGGCCTTAGCGATATTTTTTCTTAGGTGTTAATTCACCTGACTTGCCCACAGGATGTTCTAGTGGCGGCAGACCCCGTTCCTTACGCATTGCGACTTCTTCTCTATGTAATTTCTTCATGCGTTCGCGTGTTGCGACAACCCCACGGTCTAGACCTGTCAACATTTCCTGATCCCAGTTGGCAACTTTACCCTGAGCCATCTGGATAGGACCGTCACCACCATCATAACAGGCGGGTTGTGGCAGATAATGGGCCCACTTAAAGGCAATTTTAAAGACGGCACGGAAGATGCGTGCTTTTAACCAGCCCATTTTCTTCGCATTAAAGTTACCGATCTGCCATGCATTGAAGCGACCTGCGTCAATCGGCACGAACCAGAAGCAAGCACCATTAACACCGCCTTCGAACAGTTCTGGGCCGTGATAGACGATATTTGGCGCGTACCAGCGGATTTCGTTAATATGATTAGGGCCAGCATGGCCGGACATATCCTTAATAAAGGCATGGATAGAACCGTCTTCCAAGTCTTCAACGCCAACATCGCCACCAACTTTTTGGTCGCCGAAAGGTGTACATGTCCGGTGCAGACAACCCACGTGTGACATATCTGCGGCATTATCCAGCATATTCAGGAAGCTGAAGTTAACTTCTGTTTTGAAGATGTATGAAACATCACCGTCCAACAGATCATCGGCGTTCGGGATGGAGCTTTCCAGAGGTGGTACTTCATCGCCTTCTTTACAGCCGACATACACCCAAATGATACCACCGCGTTCTTCAGCAGGATAGGAGCGGGCCTTGATCTTGCCGCAATATTGACTGTTAGGCCCATCGCCCAAATAGGCAACCAAATTACCTTTACCATCAAATGTCATACCATGATAACGGCATGTAATATTACCTTGACCAACGGCATTAACGGCCCCCAGAGACATCAGCGGGTTACGGTGAGGACAACGGTTTTCAATCGCCTGAGGGTTACCCTCTGCATCGCGCCAGAACACAATTTTATCACCGCAAATTTCTGTAGCCTTAGGCTCGTTATGCAGTAATTCGCCAGACTGTAATGCTGGATACCAATATTCACGAAGTCCGAAGAAAGGAATTTCTTCCTGATGCTCTTCGATGTAATCCCATGGCATATCTAACAGAGCCATAGGTTTGTCGGCGGTGCCGTATTCTGCGTTATAGAAACGGTTCAGGAATACGGGGTCCGTATGATAGACACGATCACGTGGCTGGTTAGCAATTTTATGGAAAAAGCCAAGGCCTGGGATACGGGCCAATGAAAACATAAGTTTATATTTTAGTTCGTCCGCCAGGATGGTGCGGATGCGTTGACCGTAAGTGATTGTCGGAACGATTTTCTCAAAACGTTCTTCTGTATCAAATGACTCGTGCATATTCATGGCTGTAGCCTCACCTTAATTTTTGCCTTTAATGCAAGTTTATAATGTACGCTGAATTACAATCTGCGTGACGCAGGGATTAACTGCGATAGCTTAAGATCTATATTAGATTGCGAGATGGCATCAAACTTTTGCAATCGTCTTGATAAATTGCGGTTTCGTACAAAACCAGTCAGATGAGGGTCTTTAGACTGTGGGAGGCTTTGGTTTTCTTAGAGTCTTGCGAAACTTTCCGGGGCTTTCACCGACTTCGCGTTTGAAGGCATTAATGAACGCAGCTTCGGAATTATAGCCGACTTCAAAGGCGATTTCTGATACCGACCAGTCCAGCGAGAGCAGATAACCTTTGGCCAGATTCATCCGCATAGAGCCGAGGTAGTCCATAGGTGACTGGCCAACGGCTAATTTAAAACGTTGTGCGAAGCTGGAACGGCTAAGGCCAATGGTCTTTGCAAGCTCTTCAACGCTCCAGCCATGGGCGGGTTGTTCATGGATGGAGGCGATGGCTTGGCGGATCAGAGGATCGTTTTTGCTGCGCAGTAGTTCATTGGCAGGGGCCGGGCTCTGTTTTGAAATGAGTGAGAAGAGGCTGAGGGCCATAACCTCGCCCAGGCGGCTAGCGATCAAATTGCCGATGGGATCGTTAAAATCATCGTATTCCTGCAACATGCGCAGGGCGGAGCGTAATGTTTTGGAATGGTAGAGCTGGGCCTCGGTCAATGTAATGGCGATAGGGAAGGCTTCGATCAACGGCTGTACTCTGTTCGATGCGCGTATCCGTACGACCGTGATGGGCTTGTTTTTAAAAAGAGTGGGGCGTGCGCCATAAAGTTCTTCAGGGTCGTTATGAAGATTGATGCGCAATTCACTTTGTTCGAGATAAGGTGTTTTTATGTCCGTAGAAGAGAGCAGATGTCGTCGCCCACTGGGGATTGCCAGGAAGCCGCCTTGGTTAATGGTGTCAACCTTTCCTGTTTCTACCGAGACTTTGATGCTGCCATTTTGCGGAATGTAAACTGTGGACCAACCGCTTCTGTCAATTTTGTATGTGCTGTTAGGCTGTAAGGTAATTGTATCAAGGGTAAGGTTGTTGATATTGAAATGCGCCATCACGGTGTCAGCCGTTTCATAATCCAATCTATGGCCTGTGACTTCGATATCATTCATAAGAGGCTGATTTCCTCTGGGCTTTAGGTTTTATGATGGCAGTTTGTTATGAGGGCAGACAAAAGATCTTTGTACCCCCTTTGTTATTTGATTTTGCCGTCGTGTTATTGTCTCACGTTTTTACTAAGGCATATATAGGCTTCCCTAAATTCTATTATTATACGTAAGTATAAATAATATCAAGCTATTCTTATGGCTTTTGTTCTTCAGAGTCGGTGCTTTTTCATCAGTTTATTGAGCGGTTTGTTTATGTGCAAATGTGTACCGGTCTATTCACTATTGACAGGCGGATAGAGGCGCGTACAATGTTCGCACTAAAAACAAAAGTCTGTTTTTCGTACAACAATAAATATGTTGAATAACAGAATATGTAGTGAGCAAAATAACTGGGAGGTTTTAATGGCTCGAAGCAAGATGAAACTGGTACTTCTCGCAAGTGTCGGTGCAATGGCATTTGCCGATGTCTCTACAGCGGTGCACGCGTTTACAATTGATGAAATTGTTGTGACATCCCGCGCCCGTGAAGAAACGGTGCAGGATGTCTCTATCGCTATTGATGTGACACCGGGTGAGGTGTTGATGGAGCAGAACATTATCGATGTAAAAGCGTTCGGTGATCGCACGCCGTCAATGGTGGTATCTGAATCCCCGTTCCAGCCTATTGTCAATATCCGCGGGTTGGGGTCTGGTGGTGGCAATCGTTTATACGAACAGTCTGCCCCTTTCTTTGTTGATGGATTATTTGCCGGTCGTGCCCAACAATTCTTAACCCCCTTCTTTGATTTGTCCCGTGTTGAGGTCATTAAAGGTCCGCAGGCTGTTTTCTTCGGAAAAAATGCTACTGCAGGGGCAGTGAGTATGCATGCGGCGCGCCCAACAGAAGAGCTGGAGGGGTTGGCGCATGCTGCATATGAAATTGAGAATGATGGCTATGTTGCCGAAGGTATGATTTCCGGTGCCTTGAGTAACACATTGCGTGGGCGTCTGGCCGCGCGTACGTCACGGCAGGGGCCATATTTGAATGATTTGACCGCAGGCAATAAAGTGCCTGATATCAAAGATTATGCTGTCCGCGGTAGTCTGGAATGGGATGCAACTGATAGCCTGGAGGTATATCTGAAGCTTGAATATTCCGAACGTGATATGGATGGTCGTAAAGAGCAGCTCATCTGCGGCAACCCTGCCTTTACGATGTTGGAATTCCCCCCCGGGTCAGGGACGGTGGTTGAATGTGTAGAAGATACAAATCTGACAAGTGGGTCTATTGGGCCGTTTGCGGGGCCTTTTGCCATTACCGATGCCCCCGGTACAGACAAGCAGGATAATGAAAACCTGAATGCCGTTCTGAAAGCGGAATGGAGCCTGGATAATGGTCATATTCTGGAATTCACCACGACCTATTCTGGCTATGATACGGAAGATAAGGTGAGTGCGGACTTCAGCGGATTACCGGTAACGACTTCGCAAAATGCCGAAGACTTTAACCAATGGACACAGGAAATTCGCCTGTTGTCGCCTACGGACCAGACGTTGGAATATGTCTTTGGTGCCTTTGTGATGCATCAGGATCATAAAAACGATAACAACGTATCCCAAGGTGTTCCTGCGGCCTTGACAGGCTTACTGGGTGTGCCGCCAGCAGCTCCTTTCCTTGGTGACGCCATGTTTATTGAACAGGAAGCCTTTGCCTGGTCATTATTCGGACAATTGACTTACAACATCACAGAAGACTTCCGTCTGATCGCGGGGGGACGTTTTACCCGTGATGAGAAAGATTACAATGCCGATGTTTATCGCATTGTCGGTCTGCCGGGTGGGTTGCTAACCATGGATACTTTTGATCCCATGACCGCGGCGACAATGGTCAATTATGACCTTGAACGCAATGAAAGCAATTTTGCGCCATCTGCGACGATTGAATGGAATGCCAGTGATGATATTCTGGCCTATGCAACCTTTGCAATTGGTAGCAAAGCCGGTGGTTTTGAACATTTTCCACGGGCATTGGTTGGTTTCCCCGTACCTGCCGCTAATCTTGAGTTTGAAGATGAAAAGGCCACCAATTATGAAATCGGTCTGAAGACCACGTTTCTGGATGGTGCCGCGCGGTTAAATCTGGCGGCGTTCTGGACCGATTATGAAGATCTGCAAATTCAGCTATTTGATGGGCCCGCTGTTGGTTTCCAGACATTGAATGCAGAAGAATCCAGAATTCGTGGGCTGGAAGCCGATGGCGTCTTTGTGGTTAATGAGTTTCTGTCTATTGGTGGTGCGGTGACCTATCTTGATGCGGAACATATCAGTTTCACCAATACCTTGGTGGCGCCGACAGAAGATCTTTCTGGTGATACCTTTGTGGATGCGCCGAAATGGTCCGGTAATTTGTATGCGTCGGCGAGCATGCCGATCAGTAACGGCCATGCCCTGCGGGCGCGCGTACAAATGAATTATAAAGGGGACCGCATCCAAACAGAGCGTAATGACCCGGCTGACCTCGCGGAAAGCTATACAACCTTTGACGCCCGCGTGAGTTTTGGTGCCGACGACGGGACCTGGGAGTTTTATGTCAATGCGCTTAATGTGTTTGATAAGGACGATATCAAGGTCTATGGTAATGAACATGCTCTGACAAGTGCGACAAACTTCCCCGGCGGGCCCAATGCCCGTTTCGCGATTGTCGCCCCTGGACGGACGGTCTTCCTGGGTGGCTTATATCGCTTCTAAGTTGAATGATATCTGCAAAGATACCTGTATTATGATCCAAAAGGGGGCCTCCGGGTCCCCTTTTTTGTATTTTCCAACTTTCGGAGCTTGTTATTGGGGGGGATGTTGTTTTATCTTTATGTGTAATTGTACGTTATAAGTACAAAAATGCAGCTAGGACAATACAAATGGATAAAATATTAACAGCAAATTCGTCAGACTTTGTGAATTCATTGGCCAAAGGCTTGGCCGTGATAAAAAGCTTTGGGCCGCAAAGCCCCCGCATGACCCTGACCGAGGTCGCGGAAAAGGCCAATATGACGCGGCCATCTGCGCGTCGGTTTCTGTTGACCTTAACGCAATTGGGTTATGCTTATCACGATGGTAAATATTTTGAATTGACGCCAAAGACGTTGGAGCTGGGATATCATTATCTGTCTTCTCTGCCGTTTTGGGAAAAAGCCCAGTATTATGCGGATAGCCTGAAAGATCAGCTTCGGGAAACATGTACCATTGCCGTGTTAAATCATAATACGGTGGCTAGTATCGTGCGCGCGGCTGAAGAAAACCGGGTGATGACGATTTCTATGGATTTGCGGTCCCGGTTGCCAGTGCATGCTACATCTTTTGGTCAGGTTATGCTGGCAGCAATGAATGAGGAGGTACTGGAGGCTAAACTGGAGGGGCTTGAGCTTGAGGCCTATACACCCCGGACACTGATAACAAAAGAGGCACTGCGCGCGCGCCTGTCAGAGGTCCGGACGCAGGGCTACGCATATGTAGATCAGGAACATGAAGTGGGGTTGCGTTCTATTGCCGTGCCGCTTGTGAATGAGGCGGGTGAATGTATTGCGGCAATGGCCATATGCACAAATGTGCTGCGTGTTTCACGGGGGCGTGTGCTGAACGATTATTTGCCTGCGTTACAGGCCACGGTGGATCGTATGCAGCGTGACATCACTTTCCCCGCAGCAGTGGCATAGGCAATATTCATAAATGCAGGCGGTAAAGGTTTGCCCGTCCATCCTGCAAGCGTGAGCTGGCGGGGTGGCGATAAGCTATGTAATGGGCCGCGATCAGTACCTAGCGACTGGCATCGTTCTTCAGCAATAGAGGGTATGTGTTGGAAGTGGTGCCCCCACACGGACTCGAACCGCGGACCTACTGATTACAAATCAGTTGCTCTACCAACTGAGCTATAGGGGCTTGTCTCGGATCTGGACTTGCCAGCGGACAGGCGCAACCTATTGCGGCTGGAGGGCAAAATCAAGCGAAAAAAACAGCTTAAATCTTTTTTTCGCTATGAGGGGGTGAGCAGCGTTATATTCTGCTGTTTTTTTTGGGTGAATTTGATGGATTCTCGCCTTAAGGCACTTGGTGTGCCTTAAGTTGTATTTGTTCTGCGGGAAAAGTCATATAAGGCGATTGCCGCCGCATTGGAGACGTTCAGGCTTTCGACAGTACGGGTAATAGGGAGACGTACGGTAAGGTCGCAATGTTCTTTGGTGCCTTTACGCAAACCTTTTCCTTCAGCACCGAGGACAAGTGCCAAATGCCGCCCGAGGTCGGCTTTGTCAATATCCGTGGTAGCGTAGCCATCAAGGCCTATACGCCAGTAACCCATATCCGACAATTGATCCAGGGCGCGTGCAAGGTTAATGACACGCACCCAGGGCAAGGCTTCTAACGCTCCGGAAGCAGATTTTGCCAGTGCCCCTGATTCCGGCGGGCTGTTGCGATCTGTCGTGACCAGAGCACATGCGCCAAAGGCACTGGCAGAGCGAATAATTGCGCCAACATTCTGCGGATCGGTGACCTGATCTAATACCATCACAAATTGACCTTTATCTGCTGAAGTGATTTGGCAGGCATCTTCGAGCGCGATGGACGGCAAAGGTTTTGTCAGCAGGGCGATCCCCTGATGGACCGATTGTTCAGGAAGTAAATGATCTAACTGTGCCGGGGGCATTAACTCTACGGGTGGAAGGTCATGGTGCTGAATGATTTCTGTCAGAAGGGGGTGGTATTCATTGCTATGGCGGTCAGAGACGATCAGGCGTTTCAGTTGACGTGCCGAATTGGTCAGGGCGGACAGGACCGCATGGCGACCATAGAGCCACAGGTCATTGCGGCCTGCATTTTGATTAAGGGCTGATGGGCTTTGTAGTGTTGAATGAGCCCTTTTCTGGTGTGCGTTGGTGTTCTGGAGTCTGCCCTGTTCAGTTTTTTGGGGTGTATTGGGGCCGGGTTTCTGATGCCGGCGAGATGTATTGGACTGGTTTTGCGCGTTATCGCGGGTCGCAGATTCCACCTTTTGCCTTGCGTGACGCTGTTGCCCGCGCCGCGTTTTTTGGGTCGCGCTTTTCGGTTGTTTCCGGGAGGCTGTGTTTTTTTTGTTTTTTGACATTATTTTTCGCGTTTCTGTTGTGCTGGCCTATAGATAAGCGCATTCATAAACAGAGTGTAAGGCTTTTTTTGAAAAGCGTCATTTTCTTGTCAAATTAACGTTGACATCGACCTAGAAATGCTCATATTGCGGCTTCACGGCTGTTGCTGTTTCTGCAATAACCGTACATTACGGAGGGGTGGCTGAGCGGTCAAAAGCAGCGGACTGTAAATCCGCCGACATTGTCTACGCAGGTTCGAATCCTGCCCCCTCCACCATAGTATTTCTGCAAAGTAATGCAGAACGTGTTAAGTATGAACTATGCGGGTGTAGTTCAATGGTAGAACCCCAGCCTTCCAAGCTGGTCGTGTGGGTTCGATTCCCATCACCCGCTCCAAATTGTAGAGTATCGCAATGGCGGATGTCAGGGCGAGGCTCTTTTTGACGATGAGCGCGGATTGTCCGCATTTGATATTTAAAATACGAACTCTGCCGATAGGCCGAGTGAACTTGGTGGTAAAAAGCGATGGCGAAGGAAAAGTTTGAAAGAACGAAGCCTCATTGTAACATTGGTACGATTGGGCACGTTGACCACGGTAAGACGACGCTGACGGCGGCGATTACG
>PADB01000004.1 GCA_002700365.1 Kordiimonas sp.
CTGATTTAATTGCAGATCAGCTTTCTGCGTGTGGCAAATCTGTGGCGAGTTAAGTTAACAATTCAGTTAAAACAAAGGCTTAAGCTAAGTTTTTCGGGGGTTGAAAATCCCCGTGTCGGTGGTTCAAATCCGCCCCCGGGCACCACTTGAAACCCTCAGAAAATATAGTGTTTTAGAGAATTGATACGGTAAAGCCTTATGTTTTTGCCACAAGAAGCATGTCCTCTGTAACCCGCAGAAAACCAGCGCTCTCTGAATCGCTCTGTTTCGTCTTGTGGCAAGTTTGTGGCAAAAATGATTTTGCAAAGCCTCTAAGCTTTCCACCAAAGCAGGTGTCTCTGTTCGAAGTTTCCGTTATCGCCCCAATTCATGGGTGAAGGGCGATAAGCGGCTCCATACGAAGCAGGTTTGATAGAAACCTATAAAAAGCTCACAATTATGAATTGAATCTTTACTTTGTGTATCCATTGGGTACACTGATTGCCATGACAAAAGATTCGGGCATGCGTATCAGAATTGACCGCGAATTGCGGGATAGGTTCATTGAAATCTGTAAGGAACAGGACAAGCCTGCTGCGCAGGTTATTCGTGAGTATATGCGAGATTATATTAAAGCATATGATGATATGAATAAGACTATAATGTCTGATAAAAACACTGAGGATTAACAAGGGTGATAACTGACTATCATGCTAAGCTTTTTGCAAACCAATTATCTCGTCGCCATTCTGTAGGCGATTCCGAGAAGCTTGCCAGTACTCTTTTGGATGCTCAAGTTGATTTAAACCCGCATCAAGTTGAAGCGGCGCTTTTTGCGTTTAAATCTCCATTCTCAAAGGGAGCAATTCTTGCAGATGAAGTAGGCCTAGGAAAGACCATTGAGGCTGGTTTGCTCCTGTCGCAGAAGTGGACAGAGGGTAAAAGGCGAATAATAATTATCGGCCCTGCAAACCTTCGTAAACAGTGGTCTCAGGAGATTGAGGAAAAATTTTTTCTGCCAACATTAATTCTTGAAGCCAAAAATTATAACAAAATGATCAAAAGCGGTGTTCGCAATCCGTTTGAACAAAAATCAATTATTATTTGCTCCTTTCAGTTTGCTGCCCGACATGCTGATGAATTAATGGTAACACCACTCGATCTTGCCGTGCTTGACGAAGCGCATAGGCTGCGGAACGTATATCGCCCTGACAACAAAATGGGTAAAGCTCTAAAAGAGGCATTAATTAACACTCCCAAAGTCTTGCTCACAGCGACACCGCTACAAAACTCATTGTTAGAGCTTTATGGATTGGTCAGTATTATTGATGATTATGCTTTTGGCGACCTTAAGAGTTTTAGGTCGCAATATACGAGGATTACAGGCGAGGACCAATTTGCAGAACTAAAGCAACGTCTAAAGCCAATTTGTCATAGAACTTTGAGGCGTCAGGTTCTCGAATATATTAAATATACAAACCGCATTCCGATCACCCAGGAGTTTATTCCTTCGGAGGAAGAGCAAACTTTATATGACATGGTGTCTGACTATTTGCGCAGACCGTCATTAAATGCGCTTCCTTCCAGCCAAAGAACTTTGATGACCTTGATCATGCGCAAACTCTTGGCCTCTTCAACATTTGCAATTGCAGGTGCGCTAGATAGCCTTTCCCGAAAGCTTGAACGTCAGATTAAAGATGATAGCGAAATTAGAAATAACCTAGAAGAAGATGATGGGGATTCTGATTTTGATATTGAGATTAGCAGGGATGTTGATGGCTTCGAAGAAGAAGCCGAAGAATGGATTGATGATGAATTTGAGGCGGAGCTACTGACGGATGATGAAATCATTGCAATTGAAAAGGAAATTGAAGACCTGAAAGCATTCCGCGATCTTGCTATATCGATTTCTGAGAATGCTAAAGGGCAAGCCCTTCTAGAAGCTTTGAAAGCGGGCATCGAAAAGGCATCTGAATTAGATGCCGCTCAAAAAGCCATTATTTTTACAGAGTCGAGGAGGACGCAGGAGTATCTTCAAAACCTTTTGACACAAAACGGATATGAGGGGAAATTAGTCTTATTCAATGGCTCTAACTCAGATCCTCAATCTAAGGCAATTTACGAACAATGGGTGGAAACAAACAAGGGGTCAGATAAGGTATCCGGTTCCCGTACCGCGGATATAAGAGCTGCCCTAGTTGATCATTTTCGCAGTAATAATGCGCAGATAATGATTGCTACAGAAGCTGCCGCAGAAGGTATTAATCTTCAATTCTGCTCCATTGTCGTTAATTATGATTTGCCATGGAACCCACAACGCATTGAACAGCGTATTGGGCGTTGTCACAGATATGGCCAATTGCATGATGTTGTAGTTATCAATTTCTTAAATAAGAACAATGCTGCTGATCAGCGTGTTTATGAGCTTCTCTCAGAAAAATTTCATCTATTTTCAGGCGTTTTTGGAGCCAGCGATGAAGTCTTGGGTGTAGTTGAATCTGGAGTTGAGTTTGAAAAACGCGTCATTGGAATTTATCAAAATTGCAGGACATCTGAGGAAATTGAAACAGCCTTCTCGAATTTGCAAGAAGAAATGGCTGACCGCATAGACGAAACAATGCAGAATACCCGCAAGAAATTACTCGAGAATTTTGACGCTGAAGTGCATGATCGATTAAAGGTCAACCTGGACGAGGCCAAAGAATACATTAATAGATATGAGCGTTTGTTGTGGCAACTAACCAAGCATGAGCTGAAAAGCCATGCCTCATTTGATGATGGGTATCTAAGTTTTATTCTCAAAAAGAAAATCAATGGCCTTGATGCACCGACGGGCGCGTATTATCTCACCAAAAAAGGGCTGGATGGTCATAGATACCGGCTTGGGCATCCGATTGCACAACATCTTTTAGTAGAAGCGTGTAATCGCTCACTAAGTGCCGCAGAGATTACCTTCAATTATTCTGCATGGCAGCAGAAAGCGAGTTCTATTGAAGGGCTTGTTAGGCAATCAGGTACATTGACAGTCCATAAGCTCTCAATTTCTGGCATTGATGAACAAGATCATATTATTTTTGCAGGGCAGTCTGATGCTGGTGAAAAAATTTCAGCTAAAGCAATTGCGAGATTTTTCGAGCTTCCCGTTAACGGTTGTAAGCCAACTGATACACAAATTCAGGCAAAAAAACTGGCCCAATATATCAGCGATAGTGAAGGTGAAATCCTCGAAGAGCTTAGGCAACAAAAATCGACATGGTTTGCAGAAGAAAGTCAGAAGCTGGAAAAATGGGCAGACGACAAAATTGCTGCTGCAGAAAAAGAGCTGGTGGATGTAAAGAATAAGGTTAAAGAGCTGAAACGTGAAGTACGGTCAGCGACTGATCCAGAAGTGCAACACAAGCTACAAGTTAAAATCCAAGAATCTGAGAAATCAAAGAGACGTTTGCGACAGCAAATATTTGAAGTTGAAGATGATATTCTGGAACGCCGAGACGATATGATTGCTGATATTGAGGCAAGGTTGAAACAAGAGATTGAAAAACAAGAATTATTCACTATCCGGTGGACAGTGGTGTAACGATTACGGGGAATGAAATGACAGAGACCATTAGTCAAAAAGAAAAACAACGCGCTAGATTAATTGGCTTGTTGAAGGAATTGTTTCAACTTGATCAGCCTGATCTGGATTTTGGCTTTTATAAAATTATGCATGCCAAAGCGGGCCAAGTCTCTGACTTCCTAGAGAAAGACCTGCTTACCATCATCAAAGACAGCTTTGGTGAAGCCGATGAAGTGCAAGTGGCGGAAGCTCGTGCAGCTTACGAAGCCGCGAAAAAGCAGGCAGCTGACTTTGGCGCCCCTGATCCAGAAGCAACTGAACCTGTCAAAAAGGCCAAAGCGGCTTTTGAGGCAGCGAAAGACAGCGGTAGTAACGAAGGTGATGTCTATGATCACCTGTACCGCTTTTTTGAACGTTATTATGACGGTGGTGACTTTATGTCCCGCCGCTATTTCGCGCGCGAAACAGATGGTAAGGCAGCACCTTATGCAGTTCCATATGACGGGCGCGAGGTTTATTTGCACTGGGCCAATCGTGACCAATATTATATCAAAACATCAGATTATTTGACCAATTTCACTTTTGACCTGTTGAAGTCCGAGGATTTGGCCGAAGGTGTTAAAAAGCAAGCAGGTGTTGAAAGCCTGCCTGTACATTGTCGTGTCAAAGATGCCAGTGAAGGTGATCATAATAACGTCAAGGCCAGCGAAGAAACGGAGCGTTTCTTTGTCCTGCATGAAGAAAATCCTGTTGTTGTAAGTGACGAAGGCCTGATCCTTCAATTTGAATATAAGCCCTTACCGGGCAAGAAATATCCATTGGATGCAGACCGTGAAAAAGAGCTGAAGGCCACCTATGGAGCCAGTAAGAAAGGTGACCTTCCCATTCTTGACATGGCCGATAAGATTTTGGCTGCGATCCCAGAAGAAGGCGAAGCATATAAAATCAATCTGCAAACAATTGTTGAAACAGACAAGATCAAGAAACGCCCCTTACTTGCCAAATATTTAAACAAATATACCGCCCGCAACACCATGGATTATTTTATCCATAAAGACCTTGGTGGTTTCTTAAGGCGGGAACTGGATTTCTATATCAAAAACGAAGTGATGCGCCTTGATGATCTGGAAGATGCCGATGCCCCACGCGTTGAAACCTATCTGGCCAAAGTAAAAGTGCTAAGGAAAATAGCCCGCCACTTGATTGAGTTTTTGGCCCAGCTAGAAGACTTTCAGAAAAAGCTGTGGCTCAAAAAGAAATTTGTGGTGGAGACAAATTATTGCATCACGTTGGATCGCATCCCTGAGGCATTTTACGAAGAAATTGCCGCCAACGAGGCCCAGCGCGAAGAATGGGTAAAACTTTTTGCCATTGATGAAATAGAGGCTGATTTGAGTGGCCCAGGCTATAGCACACCGCTAACTGTGGACTTTCTGAAAACCAATGACAAATTGCTGGTAGATACAGCATTCTATGATACTGGCTTTAAAGAAAAGTTGTTGGCAGAACTGGAAAACTTAGATGAAGTGACAAATGGTGAATTATTTCATAGTGAAAACTTTCAAGCTTTGAATTTCATGTTGAAAAAAAGGCAAAGTGATTTTGACGCGGTGTATATTGATCCACCATACAACACCAGTGCTTCTGAGATTATCTATAAAAATGCTTACAAACATTCATCATGGATGAGTTTAATCGAAAATAGAATTTCTGTTAGTCAATCGCTGATGAACAACACAGCATTAATGTGCACTACAATTGATGATGTTGAATTTACAAAATTATATTCTTTAATTGAGAATCAGTTTTCCTCCTCAAAAATTGCTGGCGTTGTTCCTATCAGGATAAATCCATCAGGACGTCCTACCGAAAAAGGGTTTGCCCTTACTCATGAGTATGCAATTTTTTCCTCTGCGTCAAAATCGGCTACGATATACAAAATGCCTAGATCAGAGGCGCAACTTAGTAGATTTAAAGAAAAAGATGAAAAGAGTATATTTGAGTGGCGGAACTTAAGGCGTGAGGGCTCAAATTCAGATAGAGGAGATGGAGAACGTCAATATTTTCCAATTTATGCGGAGTTAGAAAACGGTCACATTCGAGTTCCTGAAATGCAATGGATTGAAGAGTCCAGAGAATGGCGTAGCAACGAGGACCCGAAAGCACACGAAGTAGTTATTTGGCCTGTCAATGATCAAGGTAGAGAAAAGAATTGGCGTTGGAGTGAAGAAAATATTCGCAAAGACTACTCTCAGTTTTTAGCACGTATACCTAGAGGAGGCACAGCTCAAGTATATTACAAGTATCGGCCAAATTTAGAAGGTACCACACCTTTAACTCTATGGGCGGAGTCAAAATACTCAGCTACTGAACATGGCACACAACCTCTAAAGGACCTCTTTAAAGAGCCTCGCTTCTCTTATCCAAAGTCAATTTATGCGGTGGAAGACTGTTTATCTATAATGGGCATGAGAAATAATAACACTAGAGTCTTGGACTATTTTGCAGGGTCTGGAACGACCGCTCACGCAGTTATTAATATTTCCAGAAACGACGGCCTTACAAGGAAGTTCACACTTTGTGAAATGGGTAATTATTTTGATGATGTAACTCTGCCGAGAGTCAAGAAAGTCATTTTTTCTTCAGAATGGTCGGACGGAAAGCCCGCTCATCTGAATAAAGCTATTAAAAGACTGAAAAAGCAAGTCGCGGAATATAATAAAGAAATCAAAGAAATTAAGGGCATCTGCTCTGAAACAGAATATGATTTTCACTATCAAAGGCTTAAAGGACTTATAGAATATTCACAGGAAAAAATTTCAAGAATTGAGGACCTTGCAAAACAAGGCAACAGTTTAGGGGCTTTATCACAAATTATAAAGTACATCCGTCTTGAATCCTATGAAGATGCACTGAATAACTTGGCCTTTAAAGAGGGTGCACCTGTTGCAGGCAGGGAAGATTTCCGCCGTGATTATATGCTCAATTATTGGCTGAAATTTGAAACACAGGGCAGTCCTTCACTATTAAATGTGGAAGCATTTGCTGATCCAACAGCTTACACGCTGAAGGTTAAAAAGCCTGGGTCGGATGAGCATGTCAGTAAAAACGTTGATCTAGTAGAAACATTTAACTGGTTGATTGGCTTGCATGTTGAACATCTTGACTGTTGGCGCGGTTATAGTGCCAATACAAAACGGGAAGAAGACCCAGAGCTGCCTGAGGATAGCACAACACGCTTGGTCCTTGATGGCAGAATGGTTGAAACAGATGAAGGGGCTTGGCAATTCCGTAAGGTTGAAGGCTATACCCTACCGGCACCGGGCGACAAATCTATCCGTGAAAAAACACTGGTCATCTGGCGCAAGCTGACTGGCGATATGGAAGCTGACAATTTGATGTTGGATGAATGGTTTAAGAAATACCGTTTGTCCACTCATGATACTGAATTTGATGTGATCTATGTGAACGGCTCCAATAACCTGCCAAACCTAAGACAAGCTGAGGAAACATGGAAAGTCCGCCTGATTGAAGAGCATTTCCATACCCGAATGTGGGATATGGAGGGTTAGGCATGGCAGTTAAAAAGAAGAAACCAAAGCTGTTGCCATTTGGCCATAAACTCGTTCTGAATCAATGGATTGTTAGTTTATTTGGCTTTGACCCCTTGAAAGATCACAAAGATGGCAAGAAAAGTCTGCGTCCGATGCAGTCGATTGCCAAGTCGGTCAAAGACACGCGGGAAGGCCTGACAGCAGATAATTTGCATTATTTTTATAAATCGTTGGACATTAACCTTCAAGACACAGCCACAATCACTCAGGCTGATCTATTGCGTTATGAACAAAATATTGTCAGCCATACCTTGGCTATCAATGAAAAGCGTGCACGTCCTATTGTTTGGAAATATTATCAGTGGCTCTCCTTACTATTTGCTGAAATTTATCTGGATCGCTTTTTCACTGATCGTGATGCTTTATTGGATAATTTGAATAGCTATGTAGATGGGTTCAATAGCTATTGGACCAATGAAGGTTTTGAAACTGGTATAACGCCTTATTCGCTCGAAGAGCTGAATAAACTATGTCTTCAAAATGCAACAGGCTCAGGCAAGACGTTGCTGATGCATGTGAACTTTCTGCAATTCAGGCACTATGCAGAAAAATCTTCTTTCAAACATGATCTTACCCGCACTGTGTTGATTACACCTAACGAGGCACTTTCTGAACAGCATCGCAAGGAGCTGCGCGGAAGTGACATCATGTCTGAACGTTTGGTGACAGACACAGGGGATTTATTATCGACAGGTAAAAATGGCCTTAGGCAGGTTGATTTTACTGAAGTCACAAAACTTGGTGAAAAAGATGGTCCTAGCGTTATTGCGACTAGAAACTTAGGTGACCAAAACCTGCTTTTAGTGGATGAAGCGCATAGAGGTATGGGGTCAACCGAAGAACGTGGCTGGTTCAAGAATAGGGAGCGGCTGTCAGAGAAAGGCTTTGTCTTTGAATATTCAGCAACGCTGAAAGAAGCTGTCACAGCAGCTAAACGGGCGGACATTGAGACTGCATACGCAAAGTCCATTGTTTTCGATTATTCCTATCGGTATTTTTATGAGGATGGTTACGGCAAAGATTATCGTATTTTTAATCTGCCTAAAACCTATGAAGACTTGCAGTTTTCTTATCTAACGGCATGTTTGCTGTCATTTTATCAGCAGCTTAAGCTTTATGAAGAAAAGAAGGCGGATTACACGCCTTACAATATTGAAAAGCCCCTATGGGTTTTTGTGGGGTCTAGTGTAACCAAGGCAAGTGGTACGAAGGATGAAAAAAGTACAGCCTCAGATGTGGCACAGGTCTTATCATTCTTTGCCCGTTTTTTGAAAGACAGCACGGTCACATCAACCGAAATCCAGAACTTACTGAAGAATAATGCCGAACAAACAGGCCTCATGGATGATGATGGGGGTGATATTTTCGCAGGTAGCTTCCTTTTCTTACAGCAGCTTATCATACGTGAAGGCTGGAGTATGCAAGATATGCTCGCGGACATATATGGCAAGCTATTTCAAAATCGAGCTGGAGGGCAGCTTTCTGTAGCCCGCATTAAGGGTGACGATAATGAGATTATGCTTCGTGTTGGTCAATCAGATTTACCATTTGGCTTGATCAATGTTGGGGATGCCTCAGGGCTAACATCCCATATTGCGGATCAGGAAATTGATAATATCACCGTTTTAGATTCAGAATTTTCTGAGACCTTATTTGGCCAGATCAATGAATCTTCTTCCCCTGTGAATTTACTTATTGGCTCCAAGCGATTTGTTGAGGGTTGGGACTGTTGGCGCGTGAGCACTCTTGGCCTGATGCATGTTGGTAAAAGTGAAGGTTCGCAGATCATCCAATTGTTCGGTCGCGGTGTACGCCTGAAAGGGCATAGCTGGTCATTACAGCGCAGTGGTTTTGCCACACCAACGTATCAACCTGAATACATCCAATATGTAGAAACCTTGAATGTATTCGGAATTCAAGCGGATTTTATGGAGAAATTTAGAAAGTTTTTGGAAGAAGAAGAACTGCCGAGCAATGACAAAAAAGAGATTATTACTGTACCGCTTAGCATAACCTATGACTTTGGTAAAAAGCTTAAAGTCCTGCGCCCCCGCAAAAAACGAGGCGATGGCCGTGAGTATGACTTTAAGCGAGATGGTGCTGTTCCTTCATTCGGGATAATACCAGAAAAACTAAGAGAAAACGGCGTTGCCATCGATTGGTATCCAAGAATTCAATCGCTTGAATCCAAGAAAGGAAACAAGCTAGGAGAAAAACAATATACACATTTCAGTGCAGACCATCTGGCCTTTTTGAATTTTGATGACTTGTTTTTCAGGCTTGAGAAATTCAAGAGAGAGCGCACTTGGCATAATATCAATGTTGATAAGAATAACCTGAAAATATTGCTAAAAGACAAGACTTGGTACAGCCTGATTACGCCTGCAGGAAAAATGGCTCTGGATAATTTTGCAAACGTCAGCCTATGGCAGGAAATGGCTTGCGAGCTACTACAAAAATACGCGGAAGAATATTATAATTACTGCAAGGCGGCATTTATGGAGCCGAGACTGGAGCTTCGGGATATAGAGCCAGAAGATGCCAATTTGCCAGATGCAGATGAATATCAGCTTATTGTTGATTCAGATGAGGCTGCATTGATCAACGACATCCAAAACCTGGCAACGCAGATAGCTTCTGGTGCAAATGGCATAATGAGTGCTGGCGATTTGAAAGCTTGTTTGTTTGATAATCATTTGTATGAGCCAGTTCTGCATGTTTCCAAAGGAAGTAAAATCCAGATAGCTCCAGTGTCTCTTAATGAAAGTGAATTTCAATTCCTTGATGATTTAAGGCTCTATATAGAGGCTGAAAAAGCTAGACTGGATGCTGAAGGAACTGAAATCTTTTTGCTCCGAAATGAAAGCCGGGGCAAAGGTATTGGTTTCTTTGAGGCAGGTAACTTTTATCCAGACTTCTTACTGTGGCAGGTTAAAGACGGCATTCAGTATCTTTCCTTTATTGAACCACACGGCTTGCAGCATGAGGGTCCTGGGCATAGGAAAATCGAATTTCATCAGGTAATCAAAGATATTCAAAACCGTCTTTCAGATACGGGTGTCGTGTTAAACAGCTTTATTGTCACGCCAACACGATTTGCAAAGCTCAATTGGGGTAAGTCAATCGATGAATTGGAAGACATGCATGTGCTATTTATGAATGATCAGCCAGATGAATATGTCGGTAAGATTGCTGACCAAATGTTGAATTAGTCTTTAGTACTTTCCTCCCGCTTTGACTGATCCGCTTGGGTTAACGGCTGTCGGGTCAGTCACAACAGTCCTTCCGCGCCAAGGCCTACAGGCCCCGTGAAGGCAATTGTGCCAGCCCCTTGGTGCCACCCGTTTTTCCCTCTGCGTTCAAAGCAAAGGAGGAAAACATGACTAACATTTATCACGCAACACCTTATGACATTTCAGCGGCTGGTTTTTACTTCAGTGATTATGAAGATTACAGCGAGAAAGCATCCAAGCACCGTAACGAATATGGTGATCCCGTTGAAGAATATGAAATTCAGTTCATTGACGGTGATAACTCAGCACTTTTCAAAGCCGTTGGTGTTAATCAGGCTAACCTGAAAGACTGGTTCGACCGTTATGAAGCCATGGACGAAGATGATGCTGTTAAAGCTATTTATCTAGCCGACCATCTTGGCTATCGCCTTGATGATATGATCGACAAGCTTGATGACGTTTGCCTGTTTGAAGGTACTGCTATCGAATATGCTGAAAGCTATATTGAAGATACAGGACTTTTGGATCAGATACCTGAGAACTTACAGTATTACTTCGATACTGAAGCCTTCGCCCGTGACATGGTCCTAGGCGGTGATATTTCCGAACTGGATATTGATGGCACATCCTACATCGTATGGGGGTGCTGATCATGAGCTATTCCATAGATATTATCACTTGGCAGAATATCGAGCTGGAAATCCGCTATAACCCAAGTTACTGCGCAGTGCTTAAAGGTGATGACGCCATGGCACATATCGAAGTGTCGGTTTTGCATCCTGAGAGGCATCCGCTGCCTATTACAGAAACAGGCTACAAATCACATTTCATTCACTGCATTGTCGTTGAAGAATATGGTACTGCTACAGATTTCGTTCTGGCTTGGCTTAATCATGAATCTAGGTCACCTGAATGGAAAAAGCTTCAAGAAGCCGCACGTCAGGGCGAGCTGTTTTAATCTGCTTAGGCCAGATTAGGCCTAAACAGATGATGATCTTAAAACTTAGGGCGCGGTGGCTTTGGTGCTGTTGCTTTACGTTTCTTTAGTTCAGCTTCAGCCATAGCCTGATATTTTTTGATTTTGGCTTTAGTTTTTTGTTCTTCTTCCACTTCTTCAGCATAAACCAATAAGTACCATAGGCGGGTTAGGTCTCTTGCTTGCTCGATGTATGCGCGTTGTGTTTTTTCAAATTCTATTATCAGATCGTACATATTTTTCTCCTTTGTTTTTAAGCCCGTATCAGCCGTGCTTTTCGCCATCCGACTTGCTTGGGGGAACCTGAAAACACCCCAAAAGCGTATTACGCAGAAATCTTCTTTGTGGGGTCGTAACGCAGTGAAGAAGTGCTAACTTGTTTTAAAAGGTTAACCTGAGCCAATTTGGTCAGAAAAAGCGACGGACGGGCTTAGAAGGGGAGGAAAAATAATCTGAAATAATTTGCAAAAAAAAGCGGCTACCGATTGTCAGTAACCGCCCTAAATGGTTGTTTGGTTTATGTTGGTTTCAGAATGGAAAATCATCATCACCATCAAAATCAATATAAGGCTTGAAGCCATTCTTTTCGTTTAACCAGTTTTGCAGCCATAGTGGTCGCCAATCAGGCTCCCAGTTGTCCAGATCATCATCATAATCGGCCATTGCCTGCATCAGACGATTGTTTAGAATGCTTAGAAGATAATCTTCAATGCTGAAGTATCCTTCAGAGGAAAATGTGTTTGCTGCATTTTCCCAGACGAGCGCACAGATTGTCAGGGTTACTTGAATATAGCCACGATCCAATATTTCAGCATCATGAGGGCAAACGTCATCCCAGTGCGCCTGATGGTAATATTTTAGAGCGATATAGCTATCAATATTACTTTTCAAAAATCCGTTTAAAACGTTTATTGGCTCGTCGTTTGGCCCTGCCAAAAAAGCGGCGAACTCATATAGTTCTAGGCTTAGATATGTTGTAAATTTACGCATCATTTTCTCCTTTCTTATCTGCCGTTTTAATCAGGTCATAGGGGCGCTTGACACTTAGTGGCCACTCAGATTCCCCAAAGACACTTTTGTTAATGCCGTATTTCAGTTGATTGATCAGACCAGACTCCGCCAAATCCTTTGTTTTGGGATCAACAAAGATATTGGTGTCTGGCGGAATATAGTCGTCACCGCCATGGGGGCCGTTATCATGTCCGCCAGGAATATCTTTGGACTCAATGGTCACCAGATCAGTTCGTGAAGGCTTCAGAAATTGATTGGCGATACGAACAGCTTGATTGCTGATGACATCATCAAACAGGTTGCGCATTTCACGGCCATTTCCAAAATTCTTACCGCGATTTTGGTATGTGAATTTGATCTGCTTGCCCAAAGCACGCTGGGCTGACTGGGTTAGGTAATAGTCATGTTCCAGTGCAATCTTGCTGAAAATCTGAAACAGTTCAGGTTCATTATAGTCTTCAAACTCAATGGTATTTTTGAAGCGAGAAGCCAGACCTGGATTTGCGTCGATAAAGCGTCGCATTTCTTTTGAATAACCAGCAACAATCACCACAAGACGATTTGGATAATTCTCCATATAGGTAATCAGTTCGGCGATGGCCTCTGCACCATAATCTTTTCCTGATTCTTCAGGAGTTAGGCTATAAGCCTCATCAATGAACAAAACGCCATCCAGTGCGGACTCGATTACATCTTTGGTCTTCATGGCGGTGTGGCCAATATACTGACCGATTAAGTCAGCACGGGTGACTTCAACAAGATGGCCTTTGCGCAGCACACCATAGTCCTTGAAAATCTCAGCCATTATTCTGGCAACTGTTGTTTTGCCTGTGCCTGGGTTCCCCGTGAAAACCATATGCTGAGTTGATTGAGCAACCTTATAGTCGTTGGCTATGCGGAGGGCATTAACACGAGCCGCACAGGCAATACGCTCAACCTGTTCCTTGACCTTTTTAAGGCCAATAAGGCGTTCTAGCTTCGCATTTGTCGTATGTGCTTTTTTATTAAACATTCTAAATCTCCTAGTCCTTCAAGTCGCCTGCTTGCGGGTTCCATTCTTTGTCTGGAGACAGCGCATATCCTGCACCGCTGTCTGTTTCTGTGTTGATCACATTGTCGATGGTGTTAAGCCGTTCCAAAGCACGAGCGGCTTCTCGTTCACCCCAAATTTCGGCAATGTCGATGCGTTCACCTAAAAACTCGAAAATCAGATTGAAGCTTTTGCTGTAATATTGTTCAGGCTCAGCAAACTGACCGCGACTGCGCTGGCGCATGGCCTTCAGTTGATGCTTTTCTTTGGCTTCTTC
>PADB01000005.1 GCA_002700365.1 Kordiimonas sp.
CTTCAGCAATAATGGATGCATGGTTAAAAATGCATCACATAAGCGTCAGGATTCAGGTCCGCAAAACAGTCAAAAGGGAATAGACCCCAGACTGAAAGCGCTTGTGACTTATCTGGCCGAATGGGCAGCGGAACAAGATTTTGAAGCACTCCGCAAACAAAAGAAGGATGCAGATACCAATAAAGGATAAGACCATGACAACTGTCGCCATTTACGCCCGATATTCAACTGATATGCAAAGAGATGCCTCTATTGAGGATCAAATTCGCATATGTCAGGAACGAGCTGAGCGAGAAGGCTGGACGGTTTATCAGTGTTATACTGATCATGGTCAAAGCGGCGCGACATTATTGCGCCCAGGCATTCAAATGCTTCTTCAAGATGCTCAACTTGGTAAATTCGATATTATCTTATCAGAAGCCCTTGACCGTATTTCACGGGATCAAGAAGACATAGCAGGTGCATACAAGCGTATGAACTTTGCTGGCATCAGAATGGTCACCCTTACCGAAGGTGATATTAATGAGCTTCATATTGGCCTCAAAGGGACAATGGGAGCGCTTTTCCTCAAAGACCTTGCTGACAAAACCAGACGTGGTCTGCGTGGCCGTGTAGAAGCCGGTAAATCTGGCGGCGGTAATGCTTACGGTTATGATGTTGTCAAAAAGTTTGATGCAAGCGGCGAAGCCATACGCGGTGACCGCACAATCAACGAGTTTGAATCTGGCGTTGTGAAGCGGATTTTTAACGCTTACGCAAAAGGTCAGTCTCCCCGTTCGATAGCCAAAGAACTCAATGCAAAAGGCGTAAAAGGCCCTTCTGGCAAAGGCTGGGGACCAAGCACTATTCACGGCAACCGCAAGCGCGGCACAGGTATTCTCAATAATGAACTTTATATCGGCAGGTTGGTATGGAACCGCCTGCGCTATATCAAAGACCCAGACACTGGTAAACGTGTGTCTCGTCTCAATCCAGAGTCAGAATGGATTACGCAGGATGTTCCTGAGCTTCGTATCATCGACGATACGCTTTGGCAAAATGTCAAAGACCGGCAAAAAGGACAAAGTGCCTCCACATTTGGAAAAAGTGGTCCAGGTTACTGGGATCGTCGCCGTCCTAAGTATCTCTTTTCTGGCCTTACCAAATGCGGCTCTTGTGGTGGCGGCATGGTGAATGTCAATTCAGAGCGTGTTGGCTGTGCCAATGCTCGCAACAAAGGCACTTGCGACAACAAACGCACCATGCGCAGAGAAGACCTTGAAAATATGGTTCTTGATGGCCTAAAAAACAATCTGATGGAGCCTGAACTGTTTGAAGTCTTCTGCGATGCTTATACAGCCAAGCTGAATGACTTGCGCATACAGAAAAATGCCTCACTGAACGCCGCGCGTGCTGAACTGGAACGTAATGACCGTGATCAGGAAAAGTTGGTGGATGCCATTTGTGACGGTGTTCCCGCCCACAAGGTCAAAGACCGTATGATAGCCTTAGAGGTGCGACAAAAAGAACTGGAGGCGCTGATTGCAAATACGGACGAAGAACCTGTGCTGCTCCATCCTAATATGGCCCATGTCTATAAAGACAAGGTTGGTAAACTGACTGAAGCCTTAACCGATGATAGCCGCCGCGCTGAGGCCGTTGATATCATACGTGGCCTTATCGACCAGATTGCCCTTACCCCTGTTCAGAAAGACGGCAAGGACAGCTTAGCTGTTGATTTAAAAGGTGCTTTAGCAGGTATGCTGCAACTGGCTACAGAGTCAAAAAGGCCACTCGATGAGAGTGACCTTAATGAGTCTACAAAGTTGGTTGCGGGAGGGCGATTAACGCTTGATAGACCTGCTAACGAAGCCAATAAAAAAGACCCGCCCGAAGGCGAGTCTACAAAATTGGTTGCGGGGGTAGGATTTGAACCTACGACCTTCAGGTTATGAGATTTAAGTAAACTATAACTCACAACAATTCACATATCTATTTATTGTTGTTTTTCATATATTTATAAAACTATCACTACTGTGGCTTATTGTCGTTTATTGCCATTTTTTATGGTTTAGTGGTCCAAATTTGGTCCAAAAATGTTTGTGACGACCTTCATATGTGATAGAGTGCGATCATATTCAAAGCATATGAGGACGGAAATTTGGCAGTTATTGATAAACGTGTTGGCAAAAAAGGCGTGAGCTACCGCGCCCGCGTTCGGGTGCATGGCTATCCTGTTCAGGCAAAAACATTCAAACGCCTAACCGATGCCCAAACATGGGCTAAACGTATCGAAACACAAATTGCCGATGGTGAGTTTCGCAATGTCTCAACACAGGCCAAAAAACAAACCCTAGCCGACGTTATCAACAAATATCGTGAAGATGTGCTGCCCCATAAGGCTCCATCAAGCCAGCGGGTGGAAAACACCTATCTGAACCACTGGGAACGGGAACTGGGCAGCTATGCCCTCTCCTTCCTTACTCACGAGATTATCAGCAAGAAGGTTGCTGAGCTTAAAAACGCAGGCGACCAGCGCGAACAGCTTGAAGAAGGACAAAAGCCAAACAAGCCCAAGTCACCCAAAACCGTTAAACACTATCGGGACAATCTGGAAATTCTGCTCAACCATGCCCAAAAATGGGGCTGGCTCGGTGCAGCGAACCCCATGCAGGGTGTTGGCCGCATTACCAAGGCCAATAAAGAGCGTGTGCGCTTCCTCGATGATGATGAGCGTCAAGCACTGCTTGCAGCCTGCAAGGCCAGCCCGAACCCTCAGCTATATGCTGTAGTAGTCTTTGCCCTATCCACCGGCGCACGCAAGAATGAGATTTTAAAGCTGAAACTCAAAGACCTGGACCTTGACCGCCAAGTTGCCATCCTGCGTGAAACCAAAAACCGCGAAACACGCAAGGTGCCGATTGTTGGTTATTTGAAAGATGTTCTTCTGGACCATCTGGAATGGCGCAAGGACTATGTGGCGGATATGGAAAATGGCTCAGACTTCATTTTCCCGCGCACAGACGGGAAAGAGCCTATTGATATTCGCAAGGCTTGGGAAAACGCCCGCGATAAAGCCGGCATTGTGGATTTCCGTTTCCATGACCTTCGCCATAGCGCTGCCAGTTACCTCGCCATGAACGGGGCCAGCCAGCTTGAGATTGCCGAAGTCCTTGGCCACAAAACATTGCAGATGGTGAAACGCTACTCGCACCTATCTGAAGATCATACCCGCGATGTGGTCAAAAAGATGAACAGCAAGATTTTCAAACCCAAATGAATCGTATGAATATTAGCCCCTCAGCAGCTCATGCTTTGAACTGCAGTCACTCATTTCAAACTCTAGCGTGGAATGTGTAATTTCAAACTTGTCGTGCAGGACATTCTTCAAACAGATTTTTAACATATCCATATCAGTATTTCTCTCCATCACAACATGGGCTTCTAAAGCACTTCTATTTTCATCAAGTTGCCAAACATGGACATGGTGAACGCCTGCAACCCCATCAATATCCTCCATAGCTGAAATCACTTCCTGCAGTCTCAAGCCCTCTGGCACTCCCTCCATAAGCAGGTGCGTAACTTTCGGAATTTCAACACAGCCCTGATAAAGAATATATCCAGCTATGAGAAGGGTCATTACAGCATCCACCCAAACCCAACCATAAAGTAAGATAAGCGTGCCTGCGATAATAACACCAACTGAGGCAAGAGCATCTGTAAGGTTATGCAAGAATGCCGCTTTAATGTTCATGCTGTTCTTAGACTGACTGTAGGTGAGTAATGCAGTAATCACATCGACAATCAGAGCCACTCCAGCCACAACAACAACTATCCATCCAGCGACTGGTTCTGGCGTTATGAATCGCATAACAGCTTCATAACAAAGATACAGACCAATAAGCACAAGCGTCGTAAGGTTAATCAAGGCAGCTATTGTCTCAGCACGCTTATAACCAAAAGTTTTGAACTGATCGGGTGGTTTACGGCCTATACGAATTGCAATCAATGCGATAAGAAGTGAGGCTGCATCACTAAAGTTATGCAAAGCATCGGCAATTAACGATAAGGAACCGGAAATGATACCTCCGATAATTTGTGCAAAGGTAAGCAAGATATTGACGAAAGCCGCCCACCAGAGACGGCGCTCACCTATTTCAGACGGGTCTCTTTGATGGTGATTGTGTCCCAAATCAATGACCTCTCTCTAGTTCTGATAAAGCTTGCTGTGTTATTTTTATAGAAGATTGTAAGAATAATCCCGCAACAATGAAAGCCACGATGATGTCAGGCCATACTGTTCCTGTTGCAAAAACTCCTGCACCAGCTATCACCACGGCGATATTGCCAATGGCATCATTGCGACTGCAAAGCCATACCGATTTAATATTAGAATCGCCCTCGCGATATTTTAAAAGCAGTAACACGCTAACTATATTGGCCGCAAACGCTACAAATCCGATAGCCCCCATAGTCATCGGATCCGGTTGTCCAGCGAGAATGACTTTGTAAAGTGTCAATCCAAGAACAAAGACGGACATAGCGCCCAAGCTTAAGCCTTTTAAAAGAGCAGCCTTAGCACGTAACTCTAGGGGCTTTCCAATAACCAGAAGCGTAATTGCATAAGTCGCTGTGTCGCCCAGGAAGTCCAATGCGTCGGCTTTCAACGCAGTTGAGTCAGCTACAAAGCCAGCAATAATTTCAACAAAGAACATCAGACCGTTAATGGCAACGATAATCCAAAGTATTCTTTTATAGGCTTCTGACGCGCCCTCAAATTGCACACCACTACAAGAATCTCCGCAATTACCGGCCATCTCAAAACCCTTCCTTTGTCATATATTTTCGCTTATAAAGAGTTCGGTTAAAGTTTAGCCTTACGGCGGATACAAAAGCGGCTAGGAAACCATTTATACAGGGCTGGCAACACCAGCAATGTCAAAATAGTAGAAGATATAATCCCGCCAATAACCACAGTTGCTAGTGGTCTTTGCACTTCTGACCCAGCACCGACATTGAACGCCATAGGCACAAAGCCTAGTGAGGCCACCAGCGCCGTCATAAGTACCGGTCGAAGGCGTGTAAGCGCCCCTTCGATGATAGCGTCTTGCAGCGGTTTACCTTGTTGTTCTAGGTCTCGAATAAATGAGATCATTACAACCCCGTTTAAAACTGCCACACCTGACAGCGCGATAAACCCAACACCAGCTGAGATAGAAAGAGGAATGCCTCTTAGTATTAATGCAGCGATTCCTCCTGTTAACGCCAGCGGAACACCCGAAAATATAACCAGAGCGGCCCTGACTGAGTTAAAAGCCATAAACAAGAGCCCAAAAATCAAAGCCAGAGCAATTGGCACCACAATAGCCAATCTTTGACGCGCAGAAATTAGCTGTTCAAAAGTACCGCCATATTCCACCCAATAGCCAGAGGGTAGGTTTACATTCCCTTCAATAGATGATTGTAGTTCATTAACAAAACCACCTAAGTCTCTTTCCCGAACATTTGCCGTTACGGTGATACGTCGCTTAGCGTTTTCACGACTGATTTGAGCAGGCCCAAATGCGATGTCAATATCAGCAACTTCTCTAAGTGGCACATAGTCTGGTCTTGTGTCTATACCATCTTGCTCAGCATTTCTAAGAGGAATGGGCAGCCGTTCCAAGGCATCAATATTACTACGTAAATGCTCAGGAAGTCGAACAACAATATCAAATCGGCGATCTCCATCATATAGAGTACCCGCAATACGACCGCCCATAGCAATTTCAACCACGTCTTGAACATCTGTAATGTTTAAACCATAACGGTCAAGTCGAGCCCTGTCAGGAATTACACTTAAAGTTGGCAAGCCCGTGACCTGCTCCACCTTTACATCTGCTGCACCTTGTACCTGTTGAACAACGCTCTCAATTTCTTGCGCTGATTTAAGAAGCTGGTCCATATTGTCGCCGTATATTTTGACAGCCAAGTCACTTCTTACACCGGAAATCAGCTCATTAAACCTAAGTTCAATAGGTTGTGAAAACTCATAGGCGCTCCCGGGGACTTTCTCTAAAGCTACCTCCATCCGCTTAACAAGAGCTTCCTTCGGCAAACTAGGCTCTGGCCATTCAGACCGGGGTTTTAGTAACACATAGATATCTGCAATATTAGGAGGCATTGCGTCGGTGGCAACCTCTGCGGTGCCAATACGTGAAATTACAGTTCTTACTTCTGCAAATTTTAAGATTTCCTCTTCTAGTTTAAACTGCATCTCGACCGATTGGGTGAGAGAGGTTCCTGGAGCTCTCAGGGCTTGAATAGCAATGTCTCCCTCATCAAGTGATGGGATAAATTCCGACCCTAACCTTGTAGCACCCAGTAAACTTATCAATACGAGGAAAACACCTATACCAATAGTTGGCAAAGGTTTGCTAAGTGTCAATTTTAGTAAAGGTTCATAATGCTCTCTAGCTCGAGTGATAATACGTCCTTCTTTCTCGTCAACCTTGCCAGTGATGAAGGTGGCAACGGCAGCAGGAACGAATGTTAGAGACAAAATTAAAGCTGAAACTAACGCCATCACAACTGTCAAGGCCATAGGATGGAACATCTTACCTTCGACACCTGTAAGAGCAAAAATTGGCAGATAAACAACTGTAATAATAATAACACCAAAAATACTTGGCTTAATAACTTCGGTTGTGGCCTTAGCGGCCAGCTCAAACCGTTCTGGTTTACTTAAGAGCCTGCCAAGCCGGTGTTGTTCCATTCCAAAGCGACGAATACAGTTTTCAATAATGATAACAGCCCCATCTACGATAAGGCCAAAATCAAGTGCACCTAAGCTCATAAGGTTGCCCGAAACTTTATTCTCTACCATTCCGGTAATAGTCATAAGCATAGAGATTGGAATAACTACAGCAGTGATAAGAGCGGCACGCAAGTTACCCAATAAAAGGAACAAAATCACAATTACAAGTAAGGCACCTTCTACAAGGTTTTTCTCAACTGTTTTAATTGTTCGCTCAACCAGCGTTGTTCTGTCATAAACAGCATTGGTAACAACACCATTCGGTAAACTTGTTGCAATTTCTTCAAGTTTTTTTCCAACCCTTTGCGCAACTTCTTGAGAGTTTTCTCCCATAAGCATCATAGCTGTTCCGAGAACGACCTCTCGACCATTTTCTGTTGCTGCGCCTGTTCTCAAAGGAGCACCCAGATTCACGTCAGCAACATCAGAAATGCGTATAGTTATTTCATCTCTTTTTGCTAATATGATCTTCTCAATATCTTCGATTGTTTTGACTTGCCCTGGGACCCTAACGAGATACTGTTCTCCATTTCTCTCAATGTAACCAGCACCAACATTATTGTTATTTTTTTCCAGTGCTTCCAGAACATCATGGATCGTTAAGTCATAGCTCAGCAAGCGTTCAGGGTACGGTGTAACATGGAACTGTTGTTCGTACCCACCAATAGTGTTAACTTCTACAACACCTTTTAAGTTGCGCAACTGAGGAACAATGATCCATTCCTGAATAGTTAGAAGGTCCATCGGTGTGTAGCTGCTACCATCGTCTTTTTTAGCACCACCCTCAGCCTCAACGGTATAGAAGAATATCTCACCCAAGCCTGTCGAAACAGGTCCCATAATTGGCTCTAACCCATCTGGGATTTCACTTTTAATTTGTTGCAATTTTTCATTGATAAGTTGGCGGGCAAAATAAATATCTGTTCCATCTTCAAATATTACGGTCACCTGTGACAAGCCATAACGTGATACTGAGCGGGTATAATCCAACTTCGGGATACCTGATAAAACAGTTTCAATAGGGAAAGTTACTCGTTGTTCCACCTCTAAAGGTGAATAACCAGACGCCTGAGTATTAATTTGAACCTGTACGTTTGTAATATCTGGGACAGCATCAATTGGAAGCTTGTTAAAGTTATAAATACCAATAGCGCAAAAAATCAATACAACAAACATAACCAACCAGCGGTGGCGGATTGAATTTAAAATAATTGCTTCTAGCATTGAGCTCTCTTTCATTTAATTTTTTATTTTATTTATTAATGAGCATGTTCTGCTGTTGACTTCATAATGTCAGATTTGACTATAAAGCTTCCTTCTGAAACATAGAGCTCGCGCGGTTTGACACCTTGCAGTATCTCAGTAAAGCTGCCATCTTTACTGCCCACTCTTACAGGTCTAGGAAGATATGAGTTGCCCTCTTTAATAAAGATTACATCGCCTAATTCTTCCATTTTCTGTAATGCACTATTTTTAACAGCTATTGGCGTTTCGGTTGTTGCAACGGTGACATCGCCCTCCACAGTCATGCCAGGTTTCCATCTAAAGTCTGGATTAGGTAGGACTACAATCCCAACCTGGGTTTGGGTCAACTCATCTGCTGTCGGAAACAGCATATCAAGCTTACCAATAGCCCCCTCACCCCCTTCAAGGGTGTGAACAGCTATTTTTTGCCCACTCTTAACAAACGCATCATCGCGGGGAAAAATATGAAACTTTGCCCATACATTTGAGAGGTCAGCCACAACGAAGAGGCTTTTGTCCCCTGTTACATCACCTACGTTTGTATTCCTCTCAAGAACCACCCCATTGATAGGAGAGGTAATCGTGTAATTCTGCAAACTTTCATTTGCCTCAACAACTGCTAGTGCCTGGCCTTTTGTAACGCTTTGACCCAGATTAACCTTCACATCACGGACAATCCCTTGAAAACGTGCGCGAACATCCGATTTTGTATTCCTATTGAGCGTTATTCTGCCTGTAAGAGGGACTGTTTTTTCGATTGTCGCTGGTGTTACGGCCTCAATAACAATGTTCATCTTCTTAGCTGACTCAGGTGAAATCTCTGCTTTAGCATCTTCATCCTCATGGTCACCATGCTCATCTTCATGGTTTTCATGCCCATCACCTCTTGCATCTTCAGCTTCATCATGATGCGATTCATCTTCATATTTGTGTTCATGGGTATGGTTTTCTACATCATGACTTTCAGTCAACTCATTATGATTATGTGTTCTGTCACCCTCTGCAAATACTGCTGGCGAAATGCTAATAACCCAACAAAAAGCCAGGCTTAGTAAAATCATTAGATACTTTTTCATTTTTATTCCCCTTTTATAATAGGGTTATTGTTTTGTATTAGATTGATGTGCGCACCCATCAAGAAGTCGATTTGGGCTTTTGCATTATGGAGCTTTAGTAGGCTTGAAAGCATGGCTCCTTGCATTTCATATAGTGTCCGTTGCGCATCTAGCAGCTCAAGGAATGAGAACCGCCCCAAATTATAGCCCTCCGAGGCCTGCTTGTAAGCGCGCAAAGCACTTGGGACAATCTGGTCCTCATATGATTTAACTGCCCGTGATGCCATGAGCATTTGCGCATAAACAGACTCAGCATTTTGCTTCAAGGATAAGTAATTTGAATTTGCTATGTTCTCTGCCTTAAAGCTTTCAGCTCTCTCACGCGCAATATTCCCTTGATTACGGTTAAACAATGGCAATGGGATTGAAAAACTGGCTATAAGGGCATTGTTGTTTGTCTCGTTGAATCGGCGAAAGCCGAGACCAAGTTTAGGATTCGGAATGCCATTTGCTTTTGCTAAGCTAATTCGGTTTTTCGACTGGAGTTTACGCAAATTAGAAATGACAGCTTGAGGCGAGTTTTCCAACCACTCTAGTAAGCGGTTTTTGAGGGGCAAATCCACGACCTCTAAATCTCTGATACCTGCCCCATCCAACCGCTCTAAAGAGCCAGGAACCAGCATTTCAATACGTGCTTCAGCTGAAGTTAACGCCTCTACAGATGCCGCTTTCTCAATTTCAGCTGCCTGTTGCTCAATATCAACTTTCGTATGCTGAATATCAGATGCAGCAGCTGCACTAACACGTCTTTTTACTGCTTCATGCGTGCTATTCGCCAACTCCACACGTTTTTCTGCCAAAATTACACGCTCTCGCGCAACGAGTAGCTCAACATAGGACTGATGAATATCTGCAAGTATTGCCAATATACTAGAAGCAGCTTCTTGGCGTGCTATCTGTAAGTCGTATCTTGCGACCCTCTTACGATGATATCTTTTACCACCAACTTCTATTTCTTGGACCAAGCCATATGTCGTTTCGGCAGACTGGGTACCAGAAAAAGTACCGCCTCCTGAAAAATTTTCTAATTCTATTGTTGCCTCAGGATTTGGTCTTAACCCCGCCTGCGTAAGTCCTCCTTTAGCAGAGCGTATAGATGCAATAGCCGCTCTAATATCAGGGTTACTTTCAAAAGCAGCTTCAAGCAGGCCTGAAAGGTATATTTCTTTATTTTCAGCAACTACTGGTGCGGGATTAAGCGCTAACACTGAAAGAAATAATAATATAAATATTCTGTACTTCATGAGTCGTCTCTTTTGCTTGAACATTATCAATGCGCACTAGCAACAAATTGCTAGTGATCCTTCGTCGAGCAAAAGGCTATTTATGAAGTTTTTATATAGATAAACGCTTTTGCCCTTAGTTAGGCAAAAGTACGAGGAGGGCGTTTTAGGCCAAAAGAAATCTCTTGAATGAGGAGATTTCTGTTCTCTAAAAACCTCTTATTGGTGTTTAAAGATACTGAATATGGGTGATTTGTTAATTCGCTAAACATGTGTGAGTGCGCACAACCGTGTCCACAATGAGTCGCCGAATGGTCAAGATTCATTTCGTAATTGAGTGATGAATCCTCCTCAACACTAGAGAAAGGCATCGCATCTTGATCTACGGCTAAACTCAATTCATTTACATGGTGCAGTTCATCAATAGAATGCACATCAGCAGCAGCTGAAAGACCTCCAGCCAAAACCATAACCGCCATGAGAATGTGCAATATTTTTTTCATCTTTACTATTATAGGTATGAGTTTAATGTTTCGCAAGCATTAAGTAATAGTTCAGCAGAAGCTGAGTTATTCTCTCATTCCCTAATTAAATACGTTCTTTACGCAAACGCAACGCATTCAAAACCACCGAAATTGACGACGCACTCATCGCAAAAGCTGCAAACATCGGGCTGATTAAGATGCCAAAAAACGGGAATAATACCCCTGCGGCAACAGGCACGCCCGCCGTGTTGTAGGCAAGTGCAAAAAAGAGGTTTTGCCGTATATTACGCATGGTAGCTTGTACCAACCGGCGGGCGCGAACAATACCGTCAAGATCGCCCTTAACAAGGGTAAAGCCAGCGCTTTCAATAGCCACATCAGCACCCGTTCCCATGGCGATACCCACATCAGCCTGGGCTAAAGCAGGAGCATCATTTACACCATCACCCGCCATAGCAACTTTATGCCCCTGTTCCTGAAATTCCTTAATGATATTGGCCTTATCTTCAGGAAGAACATCGGCACGAATTTCATCGATACCCAAACGTGCAGCAACAGCCTTTGCTGTACGTTCGTTATCGCCTGTGGCCATAATAATTCTGAAGCCCAGTTGATGGAGCTCTTGTAGTGCCTTGGGTGTGGTTTCTTTTACGGGGTCCGCAACACTAACAAGCCCAGCGATTTTATTGTCGAGAACAACAAACATAACTGTCTCGCCCTCATCGCGGCGGGCATTTGCCATGTCAGATAGTGGCCCACCATCAAGCCCCATACCAGAAACCAGCTTACTATTACCCAACGCAACATCATGACCATTAACGACACCTTTTACACCCTTGCCAGTAATGGCCTCAAAGTCAGTTGCATCAACCATCTTTACATCGCGCTCTTCTGCACCTCGAACAATGGCTTCTGCGAGTGGATGTTCTGAACCACGTTCCAGCGACGCAGCAAGACGAAGAACTTCTTCTTCCTCATGGCCATTTTCGGGAAGTACGGCAACCAGCTTAGGCTTGCCTTCGGTCAGCGTTCCTGTCTTATCGACTATAAGTGTGTCAACTTTTTCAAAGCGCTCCAAGGCCTCGGCATTTTTAATCAAAACACCTGCTTGGGCACCGCGCCCGGTAGCAGTCATGATAGACATAGGTGTAGCCAAACCCAAAGCACATGGGCACGCGATAATAAGAACAGCAACCGCTGAAACAAGACCATATGAAAGAGCAGGTTCAGGCCCCCAGATTGCCCAAGAAATAAAGGCAACTATGGCTATCAGAATAACTACAGGGACAAAATACCCTGCAACCATATCGGCATATTTCTGAATGGGCGCACGCGACCTTTGTGCATTAGCAACCATTTCCACAATCTGGGACAGCATAGTATCTGAGCCAACCCGTGTTGCTTTAATAACCAAACTACCAGTTCCGTTAATGGTAGCACCGGTCACACCGTCACCAGCTGTTTTTTCGACCGGTACAGGCTCCCCTGAAATCATAGATTCGTCTACTGAAGAGCGGCCTTCAAGCACTGTGCCATCTACTGGCACCTTGTCACCTGGGCGCACACGCAATTTGTCGCCAACTTTTACATCTTCGAGAGGAATTTCTTCTTCACTACCGTCATCATGAATTATGCGTGCTGTTTTTGCTGCCATATCAAGCAGTGCCTTTATTGCAGAGCCAGTGCGTTCACGGGCACGCAACTCCATAACCTGCCCCAACAGCACAAGGGTTACAATTACAGCTGCGGCTTCAAAATATACACCAACATGTCCGTCTGCATTACGGAACCCCGCAGGGAATATTTCTGGCACCAGAACAGCCGTAACGCTGAAAAGATAGGCTGCGCCCGTCCCCATCGCAATCAGGCTGAACATATTCAAGTTCATTGAACGTAAAGAGTTCACCCCACGTACAAAGAAAGGCCAGCCAGACCAAAGAGTCACAGGCGTTCCAAGAATGAGTTCCAGCCAAAGAGCTGTGCGTTCACCAAGAAAATCCCGAATTTGGTAGAAGCCAAAAATGGGCGACATTGATAGTACAAGCAACGGAACGGACAAGAGTACGCCTACCCAAAAACGCTTATTAAAATCAACAAGTTCCGGATTAGGCCCCTCATCAACTGCCGTTACAGTTTCAGGTTCAAGCCCCATGCCGCATAAAGGGCACGAGCCAGGCCCAGGTGAACGGACTTCCGGGTGCATAGGACATGTATAAACCGTTCCTGTGTACCCCTCTGGAACTTTATCATATTTCCCGCCTGTTTGAGGTGCACCCTTACTTGTATGTTGGTGTTTATGGTGTTCCTCATGCATACAGCAAGAATGGTTGTGTGAATGCGCGCTATTATCTTTATTATTCATTGCCCTATGTCCTTTATGAATTATTATTGCCGTTCAAAAACCAACGCTCGCCTGCAAAGACAGCAATCATGCCAACAATTGCAGCGTAAATGACCATCATATCGCTTTGTGCTTTAATCCAGAGCAACGCGCCCAGCACAACAGCGTCGAGGAAGATAGCTGTAACCAATATAAAAGCATTTGCCTGCACCTCTTTACGTAAGTGCTTCAGAACACCCCAGTGGATAACCATATCCATCACAATATAAAAAATAGCCCCTAGAGAAGCGATACGCCCAAGGTCGAAGAAAACGGTCAGCATCATTGCAAAAACAATTGTGTAGACCAAAGTATGTTTCTGAACATCACCTGGCATACCAAAGTGACTATGCGGCACCAGCTTCATGTCAGTCAGCATGGCCAGCATTCGTGAGACAGCAAATACACTTGCGATAACGCCTGACACTGTTGCAACAATGGCAAATCCCACCGTAATCCAAAGGCCACTTTGCCCAAAGGCCGGGCGTGCGGCTTCTGCCAAGGCATAGTCTTTTGACTGAACGATTTGATCAATCGTCAGATTGCCCCCGACAGCAAAAGCAACCAGTAAATATACCGCGATGCAGATCGCGATTGAGATCATAATGGCGCGACCCACATTCTTATGGGGCTCCTGAATTTCGCCGCCGCTGTTGGTAATCGTGGTAAATCCTTTATAGGCCAGAATGCCCAAGGCCACTGCCCCTAAAAAGCCTGTGAACGTTGAATCTTGTGGTTGAACAGAGATGCTTTCAAAGCTCAGGCCACTGGCATATAGCCCACCCATGGCAAGCAATGCCAGCCCGCCAATTTTGATAAAGGCCATAAAAAAGGAGAATGTTTGGATAAATTTATTACCCAGTATATTGACCAAAAATGCGAAAAACAAAACGCCCACACCCAGAACAGGGACCAGCCATGTTTTTGTGCCAACATCGAAAAGTTGCAGAGTGTATGTCGCAAATGTTCGTGCGACCAAGCTTTCGTTGATGACCATTGAAAGGTACATCAACAAAGCGCAAGCGGCGGTAATAGTCCCTCGGCCATAGGCTTTTTCAAGAAACATGGCAATCCCCCCAGCAGAGGGATAAGCATTTGCCATTTTGATATAAGAATAGGCACTAAACCCAACAACAATAGCTGCAACCAGAAAAGCCAGCGGAAACCATTCTCTTGCAAGTTCAGCCACCTGACCGGTTAAGGCAAAGATACCCGCACCAATCATAACGCCCGTTCCCATGGAAACGGCACCCGTTAGGCTTAAACTATTTTTTTCATATGTTGCTGAACGGTTGTGGGCTGAATGGTCCAATGTTCATACCTTTATTTATTGTTCATTTGTTTAGTGCTGGCCGCTAAGTAATCAAGAATGGGGCATTCGGTCAGTGGTTGTGCGCCGCCGGGGCAGTCTGCTTCAAGGCTTTCAAGTGCATTTCTCATGCGCTTCAGATACTGAATATTCTCTTCAGCTTCTTTGATTTTAGCCTTTGTCCGGAGAAGCATATCTTCGCAGGACGCTGTCTGAGATGTTTGCAATTCAAGCAAAGAAGTGATTTCAGAAAGTTTGAAGCCCAAAGACTTGGAGCGGCGGATAAAAGTAATTCTGTCAACAGCCGCCTCGTCATAAACTCTGTAGCCGGATCTGGTCCGGCCAGCCGGTTCTATAAGCTTAAGTGTTTCGTAATAACGCACAGTGTCCGTCTTAACGCCACTTGCCTTTGCTAATTGTCCAATCTTCATCTCAGACATTCATTTGTCCTTTCAAATACAAGCATGCACCTTAGAGTATACTCTAAGGTCAAGACTTAATGTTCATGGTCTCCATGGCCGTCATCTTCTTTACTAGTTTGTTTTGAATCATTGCTTGCAGGGCCAGACGACCAATGGATGTGGGCAACTCGCCAGCCGTCCTTTGTATTGGTCAGCACCATGGTTTCCATAAGTTTTGAATGAACATTAGTTCCCCGGAAAAGGCCGTTGCTGACAATTTCAGTAACAATCCAGGCAGTATCTCCAGATACATGAACCTGCTGGTCATTTACGGAATCCTCAACTGCTGCAACAAACTCCATATCGGAAACCATATGGTGTGAGGCATACTCATCCAAAGATCGCTCTGCATTTCCACCTTCTGAGATAAAAACATCAGGGAGCAACAGGGCTCTGATAGCATCCTCATCTTTGTTCTTCAGAGCTTCGCGAAATGCCTTGACTACACCTGCCGGTTCAAGGGGATTGATAAACTCTTCAATAATCGCTGTCTCTGTATCGTGAGTGCTATTATGAGCGTTTTCTTCTTCATGGTTGTGGTCACCATGCGCGTGATCACTGTTGTGTTCAGGTGATGTTTCTTCTTTTTGATGCTCATTATGGATTGCGCCATGTTCTTCGCCTTCACCATGAGAGTGGCTACCATGACCACCGTCACCGCTTACTTCAGGCATGCGCATAACGCCAAGGCCATGGCGATAAACTGCCTCGCCGCCTTTGAAACCCGTGACCGCCAATAAGCCAGTAGCAATTAGAATACAGGCAATAAATAGAGGGGATGCTTTATCGGCAGTCCGGTGCTTGGCTAGCGACCAAACTGCCAATAAGGCAAATAGGCTGGCCGCCCCTAACGCCCAGTTTCTGTGGTCTGTCATCGCGGCATGTGATGGGCCGTCATGAGCTACTGTATTATAGGCATAGAAACCTGCCGCAACGGTGCCAATTGTTATTGCTACTCCCAGCCATAAATTCCAGCGGGCGACAACAAATAATTGCTCTTTTTTCAGCAGGGTTGATGCCAGAAACATCACCCCTGAGACACTCAGCAACGCTACTGAAAAGTGTACAAAAATAGGATGCCAGTTCGGTATGATTTCTATGCTCATGATTATTCTCTCTCTTTTATTTTAATGATTATGATTGCCATGGCCCTGCTCATGAGCGTCACCATGGTTCATTTGTTTGTGCATTGAATGATTACCAGCGCCAACTACCATCACTTTTGTGATGCGGTAACGCTTGTCTTCACCGAGCTTGATATGGAACTTGATGTTTTGGCCAGGCTGCAGCTCAGTGAGGTTCACACTGCGGGCGACCTCAAGGTCCATTTTCATTGCTGGCCACTTCAGTTCAGGGATTGGCCCATGCGATAAGTTGATAACCCGCGCATCTAAATCAATAGAGTGGACAACACCTTCCCCTATGGCTTCCATGTGGCCTTGCTTCATTTGAACTTTATCTTGCCCGTGATCATGTCCAGCATAAGCAGGCGCAATAAAAGCCGCGCCCATAAGTGTTACGGTTGTTAACATCAGTGTATTTTTAAGCAGTTTCATGGTTGCTTTCTCCTTCATTTTTACTTTGGTTTGAACTGAATCTGCGGCCTTCCCAGATGTAATAAACAACGGGAATAACAATCAGAGTCAGAATTGTGGTAGTGGTCATACCGCCTATCATTGGCAAAGCAATTCGGCGCATAACATCAGAACCAAGCCCTTCGGTCACAAATATTGGCGCGAGGCCAACCATTGTTGTGCACACCGTCATAAGCTTAGGTCTCACGCGCAGAACTGCCCCGTGGATAACGTCTTCAAGCAAGTCAGAAAGTGATTTGGGTGGGTGCTCACGCACTTGTTGGTCAATATAGATCAACATGACAACAGCGGTTTCTACTGCAATACCCGCTAAAGCAATGAAACCCACACCAACAGCAACCGAAAAGTTGTATCCAGCCAGATAAAGAGCCCATACACCGCCAATCAAACCAAATGGTAATGACAGCATAATCATAAGCGTTCTATCAAGCCGACCAAAGTGCACCATCAATAAAGTGAAAATGATAAAGATGGCAGCAGGCACTGCAATTTGCATTCTGCTCTTTGCTTCTAGCATTTGCTCAAACTGACCAGACCAGATGAGTGCATAACCAGAAGGCAGATCAATTTTTGAATTTACAATTTCCTGCGCTTCTTTAACGTATGAGCCAATGTCACGACCTTCAATATCGACAAACACCCACCCTGTTAGGCGTGCGTTCTCGCTTTTGATCATTGGTGGGCCTTCAACAAATTCAATCTTTGCTAACTCACCAAGAGGAATATGCTGGCCCTGAGGTGTCGGGATTAAAATATCCTGCAAATCGCTAGGCTCTTCCCGGAAGGGACGGTCATAACGCAACATGATGTTGTAGCGCTCTCGCCCTTGAATAGACTCTGCCATTTTCATACCGCCTAGAGCCGTCCCGATAATATTCTGGAAAACTCCAAGGTCAATATTGCGTCGTGCTAGTTCATCCCGATCAGGCGTGACTTCAAGGTATTTACCACCCGTCACCCGGTCAGCAAACGCTGATCTGGTTCCTGGCACATCTTTGATAGCGGCCTCAATATCAACAGCTACACGACCAATCGTTTCCAAGTTGTCACCCGCAATTTTAATACCTATAGGCGTGCGGATACCTGTAGAAATCATGTCCATACGGATTTTAATCGGGTACCCCCATGAGTTAACAACCCCCGGCAACTTAACACGTTTGTTAAGGTCTTTAATCAGGGCCTCAACATCCATACCTTTTCGCCATTCATCTCTTGGCTTAAGGCGTATCCAGGTCTCAATCATTGAAATAGGTGCCGGGTCGGTCGCTGTATCTGCGCGGCCAACTTTACCAAAGACATGATGCACCTCAGGAACCTGACGGATCATTCTGTTGGTCTGCTGAAGCACTTCCTTTGCCTTAGTAATTGAAACACCAGGCAAAGTAGTTGGCATGTAAAGCAGCTCCCCTTCATAAAGGGCAGGCATAAATTCTGAGCCTGTTTTAGCCAGCGGCAAAGCCATCGAAACCAGTAAGGCACCGGCAATGATGATGGTTCGCCACTTCCACTTCAGCGCACTTTTCAGGATTGGTTCATAGATATGGATAAACCAGCGGTTAATAGGGTTTTCTTCCTCCTTACGAATTTTACCCCGTATCAGCCACAACATCAGAACAGGTACCACCGTCACCGACAGTATTGACGCAAAAGCCATGGCGTAGGTTTTTGTGTAAGCTAACGGCGAGAATAACCGGTAAGACTGACCAGTTAACGCGAATACTGGCAGGAACGACACGGTTATAATCAACAGAGAAAAGAACAGCCCTGGACCAACCTCTTTTGTTGCCAAAAGAATTGCTGCATTCTTATCAGCCCGCGTTGCAGTTTTTGGGAGTTCTGATAACTTTCTGTGCGCATTCTCCACCATAACAATGGAAGCATCGACCATTGCGCCAATCGCAATAGCAATCCCACCCAAAGACATGATGTTTGCCGTAATGCCTTGTGCCGACATAACTATGAAGGCTGCAAGAATTGCCAGTGGCAGCGTGACAATGGCAACAAAAGCTGACCTTGCGTGCAACAGGAATATCAGTGAAACGAGGGCAACAACAATCCCCTCTTCCAAAAGCTTATGGGCCAGATATTCAATTGCCCCTTCAATTAGAGGAGCCCGGTCATATACCGGTACAATCTCCACACCTTCAGGTAAGCCATGCTGAAGCTCTTCCAGCTTTTCTTTAACGCCCTTAATAACGTTAAGGGCATTTTCACCCGCACGCATCACAACAACACCGGCTACAACTTCACCTTCGCCGTTCAGTTCAGTCACGCCCCGGCGCAGCTCTGGCCCTTCAATAACACGAGCCACATCTTCAAGCTTTACAGGTGTACCATCATTGGCATAGAGAACTATTTTTTGGAGCTCTTTTAGATTGGTCACATACCCCTTTGAACGGATCATCAGCTCCATCTCAGCCTTTTCAATGACGCGCCCACCAGCATCCATACTGGCATTTCTGACCGCTTCCATTAGGCGTTTTAAAGGGATGTCAAATGCCCTCAGGCGGTTAGGATCAATCAGAACCTGATATTCTTTAACAAACCCGCCAACCGATGCCACTTCCGAGACACCTGACACTGTGGCAAGTTCGAATTTTAAGAACCAGTCTTGAAGGCTGCGAAGTTGCGACAAGTCATATTTGCCGCTTTTATCAATCAAGGCATATTGATAAACCCAGCCAACACCCGTGGCATCAGGGCCGATTTGAGGCTGCACACTCGCAGGCAGATCACCTTGAATTTTAGATAAGGCCTCAACTACCCGACTTCGCGCCCAATATTGATCAATACCGTCTTCAAAAATAATATAGACAAACGATGTACCAAACATTGAATAGCCGCGAACGTTTTTTGTTTTGGGCAGTCCAAGCATCGTGGTTGATAAAGGGTATGTGACAAGGTCTTCGACAATTTGCGGAGATTGCCCAGCAAAATCAGTGCGAATAATAACCTGTGTGTCGGACATATCCGGGATAGCATCAAGCGGCGTTTTCTGCACAGAAAGAACACCCGCGACAAGTAATGCCAGCATCATCATGCCAACCAATAATTGGTTGTGAACTGACCAATCGATCACCTTTGCAACGAATGATTTGGTCGGGTCGTGAGATAAATGGTTATCTTTATTAGTGGTTTGCATGAGCACCCCCTTGTGGCATTTCATTCATTTTAGGGGCTTCGGCTTCAACTTTATCAGGCCATTCAATCTGCATTGGATGACCAGCGCCATATGGGTTCATGGCTTCATTTTCCAATTGCAGCCAGTAACGCTCTAGGCCATGTGCCATATAGAGCTTTAAACCTTTACTTTCATAGTGGTTTGGCTTGCCACCTAACAGCCATGGCTTAAGAGCAACCACCAACGCATTAAGTGTTTGCTGCCATTCTTTATCCGTTACATTGTTTTGTGCTTTCTTGAGGGCCGCCTCTGCATCCTGCAAAACAAATTGCAGCTTGGTACCTCTAAATACCGGCATCAAATGATCACCCAGCGTTATTGCTGGCATAATCATATTTGTGCGCGGTGTGCGGTCAGAAACAAGTTCTTGCTGAATGTAAACTGCTGCATCAACCAAATGGTCAATCATGGCCAGTTGATCACTGCTGACTTCCAATAATGAGAGCGGCATTTGCATACGCTCCATCTTACGGAATGACTCTCGTAGGGCACTTTCTGAATCAATCAGGAATTGGCCACTAACAACAATCTCATCCCCTTCAGACAGGCCTTCCAGCACTTCTGTCCGGCCCTTATATTTCAGACCAGAAAGAACCCGACGAGGCTCAAAACGCCCCTGGCCCAAAGCAACCACAACAAAGTCACCGTCTTTGCTTTTTAGAATTGCGTCACTTGGGATAGATAATCTGCGCTTCACGCCTGTTTCAAATTCAACATCGGCATAAGCCCCTGGTAACAATTTGCCCTCAGTATTCTGGAGGACAAGACGAATACGCCCAGTGCGTGTCGCTCTATCAATGGTAGGGTATATATAATCTATAAAAGCGGCTTGATCTGTAATACCCAAAGCAGGCAACGACACCTTGGCAATTGTCTGCCTGGTTATGAATGGTATATCTTGCTCAGCAACACTTACATCAACCCAAACCGAGTCATAATTCTGAAGCGTCATCAGGTTCATACCAGGTTTGGCAAAACTACCTTCCCGAACATTAATGGCGCTGATCAGCCCATCTACTTCAGCATAGTAAGGCACACTGTTAAACGGCTTGCGGCTGGCTCGAACTTCCTCAACCGCGCGTCTCTGCATTCCTAGCGAAACCAAGCGTTTAAAAGCAGAATCAATCCGACCGGTAATCCCTGTTTGCAATGCACTAACATAGTCCTGCTGAGCAGAAATGAGCGCAGGGCTGTATAGTTTAAAGAGCATGTCGCCCTTTTTCACACTATCGCCCACAGCCTGGGTTTTAAGTTCCTCAACCCAGCCTTCAACACGTGCAGAAATATCAAACTGCAAGCGCACATTTTCAGCCACATCACCATAACTACGAACCAATGTTCCAAAACTGGCCATCTGCGCATTTTCCGAACGCACACCAGTATTTTGGATTGTTTCAGGGTCAATGGTAACAACAGTCCGCGTCGGGTTTTGGCTTTTATCCATCTCGTCAGACGCATGATTGCCCGCTTCTTCATCGTTCTCAAGTGCGACAAGGTCCATTCCACAGATCGGGCATGTTCCTGGGCGGTCTGCCACATAATGCGGGTGCATTGGGCAGGTATATTTTTCTGCCTGCGCAACAGCAGGGAATGCCATAAAATTAAAAACTAAAAACAATATAGGGATCAGATATCTCATTCTGACACCTCCTCATAACTATCCATTAAATTTGAATTGAACTCTGCAGAGCGGCGCACAAGAGCCTCTTGTGAAACAGCCAACTGCGCCAGAATATTCAGATGATCAATCCTAGCCAAAAGCACCGCATCAAGATTTTCAGTGCCAGCCTCATAGTTTCGCTGGGCAGCTTCAATCTTTTCTTCCATGGCAGTGCCTTTGCTCTTGAGAACCTCGACATTTTTGGCAGCTGCATCACGGTTGCTTTGGATTGAAATCATCTCACGAAGCCATGCACGGCGCATGTCCTCAAAGTTCAAGCTTGCACTTCGCTTACGCTCTTTCGCTGCTTTCAAACGAGGGTACTGGCTACTATGAGCCCAAAGGGGGATGCTCATCTGTAGCTGGACTGAAAACCAGTCATCTCCGGTAAAAGCACCAACCGCACTGGCCTCACGCTGCTTATAGGTAGCTGACAACCCAAAGTTTGGCAGAAAGTCAGCATTGGCAATATCAACCCCTTTCTCAGAAATATTTATATCCTCAGCGGCGATAGCTACGGGGTAAAGTACAAGTGGGTCTTGATGCCAAGAAAGTAAGGGGACTAGCGGGACTTCGATTGCAGGCACTTCCTCAACCAGCCTCACAAACTCGGCTTCGATTGAAACAAGCTGTGCTTCTAGGTCATTCAATCTGCGCTCAGCCTCGGCACGTTCAACATCCACTTCGGAAAAGCGCTGATAAACAGAGCGGCCAGATTCAATCTGTCCTTTGAAAGTATTTTCGAGCTCCTGATAATAACCAAGCTGCTGGTGAAGTAGGTCAATTTGCTTTTTTACGCTTTTGTATTCTGCCAATTTGGCAATCAACATAAAGCGCAGGCGAGCATTCGTATATTCAGCCATTAGCCTGCTTTTTGCCGACATTTGTGTAAAGCGTGCAGATTTTGCCTTTCTTACAGAAGGGTTAGGGATTTTTTGTGTAAACCCAACAACCTTAGATGACGGTAAAAACCTGTCAAAGGCCGGGTCAGAAATGGGCACATTGTCCACCCCGATAAACAGCGTAGGGTCAGGAAGGCCCAACTCACCTCTTGCCTGATGTTTTAACGCCTCCGTCTCAGCCAGCACACCCATAACCTGAGGGTGTTGGCTAAGTCGCTCTATATAGTCTTCAAACGTATCGGCCTGAGCTGCTGATGTGCCCCAAAATAGTGATGTGACAATCGTAAAAACAACAGCGCCGTATTGTGCTTTTCGCATTTTGTGATCTCCTTTATTGTGCGAATAAACATGCACTTAGAGCCCGCAACAGCACTGTTGCAGGCTAAATTCAGAGATCAAAATCAGATACGAATACGCTGTGTCGTTAGATAAGTAAGCTGGGAGTTAATGCGTGGAGCATTAAAAGGTGGGCCACGAATATCTTGAATATTGCCAGGCTCGTACACATAGGGGTTTGTTAAATCAGCCCATGCCAAGTCTATAGTTGAATGGTCAGAGTTATGATCTAGGCTAATGCCATCATCAGCGGGGAATAAATCAATCCCCACACAGTCGATGTTTGTCATCAGATTGCATTCAGCATCATCTTGGCCATCTTGGTGGCACGGGGGAAGCTCTTTAGCTGACACTTCTGACGATGATGCCGCATGAGCCTGCATCGGACAAAACAGCATTTCACACGTCATAAATGACGTGAAAATCATAAACACCATTAATGTCGAAGCAATGTATCTCATAACCCTATTATTATAGGGAGTAATTTGAGACCTACAAGTTTAAAGTTTAGATAAGTTTTTATTTACAGACTTGAGTTGCCACCAAAAATAATAATCTTGGATTTCTAGCATTAAAAAATCTGGCGAACATGTGGGCTTGTAAACATTCTGATCACTACCCACAATAAATCATCAGCATTCTTCACTACCTTTCCGATCTATAGACATCTTGTCTTAGCTTGAATGCTGGATTTTCATGAAACCGCAAAACAGGGAACCACTACCGGTAACGGAATAGTGGGCTACAAGCTATGAGCACCCCCACCACAACAGAACTTCTGGATGCAATAGGCGTTCTATACTCGCATATTCTAATCTCAATAAATACAAATCACCCCAAAGCACCAGTGGGTACCTCACTGCACGACTTTGCTGATGGAAATGGGCGAATACCCGCTTATAAACATATTAACCCCAACGGGAGCATTGGCGGCTGGGTCGCTGTAACGGCTTATGTAGCACCAACCTGCCACATTGCAAAAGACGCAACAGTCTTTGGCTATGCGCGTGTTGAGGATTACGCCCGGATTGAAGGGTCCGCAAGGGTGCATGAGTTTGCTCGAGTTTATGGACATGCAAAAATCCGAGGTGATTCACAAATCTCAGGTTATGCACGTATTTTTGAGAATGCCACTGTCTGTGGCTATGCCCAGGTTACTGGTAAATCCATGGTTTTCGGTAATGCTGTTATAGCAACCTATGCCAAAATAATGGATTTTGCCAAAATTTTTGGCCATGCTGTCATATCTGGAGTAGTCAGAATTGATGGAATAACAGAAGTTTCAGGCCATACAATGCTTAAGTAAGGCAAGCAAATAGCGAAAAAATGCCCCCTACGAGGGGCATTTTGCGTTTTTGCGCTCCATCTGCTTAATTGCTGTTTCCGCCGAAAACGGCTATATTACGTGCGTCCGATTTTTCTTTTCTGCTTTTTTTCTATACCCAGATGGAGAAAATATTGGTCGAATACACAGACCTTCGGACCGTAAAGCAGTTGGCGAAAGAAGCGCCATTTGTGACTGAAAGCACAATCAGGTGGTGGATATACCATGCAAACAGCAATGGTTTTGATGCTGTCCTGATTAAAATCGGTGGGCGGATTTACATTGATAAAAACGCCTTTAACAAATGGCTTGAAGGCCAGCGCCTGGCCGCTCCTGGCGACGCTGCTTAACACGTAAGTCCTATTTAAGGACGAGAGCCCTGCCTAAACGGTGGGGCTCTTTTTTATCCATTGGGTAAAAACTCAGGCCTAAAAGCAGGCCTGAACAATATATTGGGTGCGGTCAACTTCAAGCTCTGCAATGTCACCGCCAAGAAGCAGGTCACGGGCAAAAGCTTCTGTATCGAAGTAGTAGCGCAGGTTCTCAGGCATTTCATTCAAAAGGCCAGTATCTTCGATATAGCTTTCAGCATATTCGATAGCAGTGCCCTCAAAGAGGTGCACGTCGTCCAGACAGTCAAGCGCGTCTTCAAGACGGTAGCCAAGGTCTTCAGCCAGATAGATGGCTTTGATTGCGTCATCGCCGTCAAGGTCTTCGAACTTATCGAACCAGGTTTGGAGGTTGGCTTGATTAACGCCAACGGCTTTGAAAAGGCGTGAGTTATCACCGTCAATGAATTGGATTTCATATTCCTCGACAGGATCGCCATGCTCGTTGCGATGGCTGGCAGCTTTCTCAGCGTATTCATCATAGGTGCTGAAGTAGAAGCCGGTTGCTGAAATGTCGTAAGGTGTTGCGTGATAGATGTTTGTCATGATGTTCCTCCTTTGCTTTGAACGCAGAAGGAACAGCGGGTGTATTTATGGGGCGGACACAATTGCCTTCACGGGGCCTGCAAGGCCGTGGCGCGGAAGGTCGGTTGTGAACGCACCGGCACCCGCTAAATATGCGGATCACTCAAAGCGGGAGGGCATAAGGCAACGATGGTCATGCGCTACTAATATAAGTAGATGGGTCACCAATATTACGGCCTCGCACTCCGCTTCCATGTCAATACAGGAAGTACCTTGGTAGTCATGTAGTGCGATCTAACGGAAACCTAAGCGTCCGAGGTGGCGCAGAACGCTCTCTATCCCTTCTTGGTGAAGGCAATAGTCCTGCTGCAATGATTGACAAGTTCCTGATCATTGATGCTCTCTGTCGCATATGCAGGGTTTGTTTCGTGGTGAAACTTGTTGGCATAGTCGAGTAAACTACGCAGCTCATCTGCATCTGCCTGTTTCAAAATTGGATTTCCCGCTGCCAGCGCCTGCACACATTCACCATGGAATGGCCCCAACATTTTACCTGGAGGAAAATTAGCAGGGTAGGCAACACGCAGAAAGGCTTCCAGAACATAGCGCAGGGCAGTAGCAACCTCTCGTGCCTTGCTTTGATCGGACTGGTTAAGATACTGCTGAATCAGGGCATGTCGCTTATCATGCTCAGTGATGCAATCCTGCGTTACGTCCCAAGTATCAATGATTGATGACTGACCGCTTCGGATGATGTGTAGCGCCGCGCGGGCAGTTTTATCTGCACCTTCCCAAACCTGACACAAAAACGGTTTTGAGTGTGAAAGAAGGATAACTTGCTGAACTCGCTGCGCTAATCTCCGAACTTCTTGAATGGTTGCGAGTGATCTATGCTCATCCAAACTGGTCATCGGATCATCAATAACAACGATCTTTTGTGCCAGACCTGCATCCTGATCAAGAGACGCAAAAAAGAAGGCAAGAGCCAGGGTGTTTCTATCTCCGGCGCTCATAGTGTTCCTGAATGAAGGGCCGTTATTGCTGGCAAGCGGCACAGAAACATTGTTGATCAATACATTGTATGTGCATGATGATCCGCCTCTGTTATTTTGAGCAGACACGCTATCCAACCGAAAACCTGCATTGAACTTACCCAAGTAATCGTTGATTGCCTGCTGATACGTGGCGAAGATACTGGCACGGTATTGTTCAAGATCAGTCTTTGCCTTATCGCGCTTTACCTCTGTTTTTTTCTTCTCGTTTTTCTCTGCCAGATAGGCATCGCAATGCGTTGCCACATCTGGTTCAAATCGCGCCTTGATCGTTTTCAATTTGTTCAAATCGGCCGTTAGCGTTGCCACATTGGCTGTGGCCGCTTTTTCTTTCACAGCCTTGATCGGATCATTGCATTCGATCAGGCTTGAAGAGAGCCCTGCAATGGCTTCACGATACCCGTCATAGGATTTCACGGCCTCAAGAACATCCTCAGAAAGAGTCATCTTCTCAAGAGGTGAGGCCAGCTTTGCTCTCAAGATTTCAAGGATAGGTTCACGTGCTTCTTTCCAGGCGCGGGCAACCTCTGCTGTATCAACCTGAATTGCAGGAATATCCATGAATTTCCGCCAGAATTCACCGTTCTGAATTGCTTCACTGACAGCTCGTTCAAAGGCAGATTGGATTTCTCCCTTGTGAGCATCAGCAATCGACTTTCCAATCTCGGTGATAGCCTGCTTCAGGGAAGTATAAGCCTCGCTGAAATAGGTCTCATAGTGAGCGATAATATCTGAATCTTTCAGCTCTTGGTCACAGAACGGGCATCGCTGTTCATCATCAGAAGAGTCGGCAATCTTCTGCATCCCCTCACCAATCCAAGACTCGGCACCTTTACCCAATTTTTCAAGATGTTGCTTCACTCTGGCTGTTGCTTTGACCTGCAATCCAGGCAAGTCACGTTGAAGGATTGCTTCAATCTCAGCGGTATCGAATGCAGGCAGTGATAGGGGCTTAAACTCGCCTTGCTTATTGATTGGATCAGCGTCTTTCGATGCGGCCAGATTTCGTTCAGCCTGCTGAATCTCATCATCTATATTGGGATTCTGATGCAACGCGCAGAAGTCCTCAACATTCATTGCGCCTCGCGCCTTGGCGGGAATAGCCGCTTCCTTGGTTTTTAGCGTGCGATTATGCTCTTCGATTTTGCTGATATGACCTTTCAGGGCTTCATTCAGAGCAATACCCTGTGCCCCTAGAATAAGCTCATGCAACTTCTGTTTATGGCCAGAATCAACTGCAACGCCCGAATAAACATTCTCGACCACAAAGTGATCGTCGAAAATAGCGATTTCCGGGAGATGGGTCTGCCATGCACCATTTTGAAAAATGAACGATTGCTGGCCATTTGCCTGCACAACGATATGTGGATCGGCATTCGCATGAGGGGCAGTGCTGGATCGCAAGCGTTTTCGTTCTTCGATCAATGTTGGATTATTGGTACTCAAAGAGCGTAGCAAATTGGCGAAGGTTGTCTTCCCTCGTCCATTCTCGGCATATATCAGTGTCATGCCAGAAAAGCTCGTTTGCTGCCCTGGGGAGACGTTATCGAATTGCCCAACATTTCTGATCAGTTGAATGTGCTCGATCATCCAGCCACCTCATTTTTCTTCAAACAGGCTCCGCCTGGGTCATAGGCGTAGTCTGAAATAGTGCCGTCTTTGATTTTTTCGACCAATTCATCAATTACGAAAAGTGGCACCAGGAACCACTCGCGGGGAACGACGGGCTGGCCGAAGCGATCTTTGATCTGTACATCTAGCTGAGCGCGTTCAAAGAAGCGGTGAATAAGCTTTTCCAGCTTGGTTCGGTTGATATTGTAAAGCTCGTAAGTGGCAACAATTTCAACATCTGCCATCAAAAACGTTGGGTCTTTTGACGCACCCGCAATACGTTTATCAACACTTCCACCTGTAACCCCAATCTTATGAAGAACATCACGGTGTTCTTTTACCTGAGGGTGCTCAGACTTGCTTCTGAGAACATAAATCGTGCCGCTGGCCAGGTCGTCTTCGGCCTGAGTATCGGAAAATAGCGGCCCCATTGACGGGTCAGTAATAATGCGGCTGGCCTCATCCTTATAGAGGGCACGCTGCAAAGAGCGCAAAAGCAAATCGCTTTCCGTACCGTTGGAATAAATCACTCGCAGGCGTGCATCAGTATCACCGTTAGGGGCTTTTATTGGATCACCAACCTCAGCAATATAGGCCACCTGACCGCCCAGAATAAAGAATTGGCCTTTCGTTATGCTTGTTTTTGAAAACCCTGCATCCTTACGAATTTTAACAGTGTTACGAACTCCGTTATCAATATCTTTCTGCACGGCATCAAAGAGCGGTTTGAATGTGTCAAAGTCCTCACATTTTGTGCGATTGGCAATTTCCTCGGCGGCACGAATTTCGGCACGTGTTTTCACATGGCGCAAGTTTCTCACGTCATTTTCGGCTGAAACTTCAACGCCTAGCTCAGCAAGAAGCTCATCATCGCTCAGACTATCCGCCTGGTTATCCGCCTCTGGCGAAGCTACACCAAGCAGACCTTGAAGATCCATATCTGAGACCAGCTCATAGCATTCTTTCTGGCGGCGGATTTGATCCAGCCGCGTCGCATAAATACGCTCAAATATGTCTTTATCCTCGCCGTGAGCTGGGACGCGTCCATGTTCTTCCACAAAGCGTTGGATTTCTTCAAAGCCCGCGATAATGCGTTCCTCACGCGGGGTGCGGGCAGCGACCTTCTTGGCTTCAACCTCTACGCCCAATTCGGCGAGAAGCGCATCATCTTCATGTGTAAACTGTGACTTAGCCATTGGCAGCCTCGGCTTTCATTCTTGCCAAGTAAGCAACACCTTCGGCCATGCGTTTTTCCCACGCATCCGCAGAATCGAGCGCAGGCAAACGTCCCCGTTCCTGCTTGAATTTCAGGGCGCGTTTGGCAAGGTCACGCGCTTCTTCTGGAGTCAGGTTAACGCGCTTGGCTGCAATAACGGCTGCAACCTGTTTCAGGCTTTCTTCTGACATAGCCTTGGCAAGGATAGCATAGGCTTCACCAAATGGATTAATGCGGTCAATCAGATCAATATCCAACTCTCGCACGTCCATCGCAAATTTGCGTACGCCATCAATCAATGCAGTGTTGCCGCCCAGCTCACCTTCATCACCTGAGTTTGCAAATTCTTTGGCTTTCTGGGTCAGGTTCAGGGCAGCGATCGCATGTTGGCGAATGGCTTCCTGATCTTCTTCATCCAGCTCTGGGTAACGGTCTTTGACGATCTTACCCATCCGCACCTGGGTCAGCTCTTCAGGTACCATTTCTTCATCAAACAAGCCGCGCTCAAGGGCAGTTTTGTCCTGCACAAATGCGGTAATAACCTCGTTCAGGTCTTCCTGCACAATGCGCTGGGCATCATTGCTTTTCGGCTCTGCAAGACCCTTAATTTCAATCTGAAACTGGCCAGTCTCTTCATTAAAGCCGACGTTTTCCTTGTTTGGATCATACCCACCTTCACCATAGTCAAACCCTTCCACAGGGCCACTTGCGGCATTCTTGGGCGTAAAGTTGAACTTTGGTGCCAGCACTTGTTCCATCAGCAAGCTGGCTGCAATGGCCTTCAGGGTGTCGTTCACCGCATCTGTCACTGCTTCTTCTGAGGCATCAGGCTCCGCAATCAGGTTGGTGAAGCGGGCATGGGTTTTACCCTCAGCATCACGGGTTGCGCGGCCAATAATCTGGATGATTTCCGTCAGGCTGGCGCGGTACCCGATGGTCAGGGCATGTTCACACCAAATCCAGTCAAAGCCTTCCTTGGCCATACCAAGGGCAATAATAATATCCACATGGTCACGGTTATTCTTTTCTTCTGGCCGCTTCAGCGCGGCTGAAACCTTGTCGCGCTTGGCGGGGTCATCATCCACCAGGTCGGCAATTCGCAATATTTTGCGATCTTCACGGGCAACCAGGTGAAAACCTGTGTCTGGATCAATGCCTTTCCATTCACCCAGCTCTTCAATGATATGCTCAACTTCCTTGTGCTTATCCTTGGTGCTTTCACGGCTGTTTACATTGGGGATATGGATGATGGTTTTCTCACTCGGGTCCAACACTTCCAGAATGCTGTCAGCATATGATCCTGAATAGAAATAATAGCCAATATCGAGGCGCTTCAGGTGCTCATACCCATTAAGCTGCTCATAGTAAGTATAAGTCACCGTATCGAAATTAGCTTCATCTTCAGGGTTCAACACCGCAACAGCGTCGCCACGGAAGTATGAGCCTGTCATGGCCACAATATGCACTTTGTCACGGGCGATAAATTGGCCCAGGTGCGCCCCCAGCTTATTATCGGGGTTTGCGCTGACATGGTGGAATTCATCTACCGCGATCAGGCAGTTATCAAACACTCCAACGCCGTATCGGTCCACCGCAAAGCGGAAGGTAGAATGGGTGCAAACAAGCACCTGATCTTCACTGTCCAGAAATGCCTTAACCGAGTTGACCTTGCCGCCATCTTCCCCTGGGGCATTGCACAGGTTCCATTTTGGCTCCACTTGCCAATCCCAGTAAAAACCATACTTGGTCAGCGGTTCATCATTAAAGCTGGAACCGATAGATTTCTCCGGCACCACAACAATCGCCTTATCAACCCCTTGGCTGTTCAGCTTATCAAGCGCTATAAACATTAAGGCACGGCTTTTGCCTGAAGCCGGTGGTGATTTAATAAGTAAATATTGCTCGCCGCGCTTCTCGAAGGCGCGTTCTTGCATGACGCGCATACCCAGCTCGTTAGACTTTTTGGCGCCGCCATTCTGTGCGTAATTCACCGAAACTGATGGGACCGATTTATGCTGGGTCATGCTGATACCTCTTTATCTTTATTTCTTCTTATCGCGGCGTTGAGTTAATGCCGACGCGGCGGCTGACTTGGCAGCCTTTGATGCTGTCTTGCTTTGCAGGGTCTTTGCGGCCTTACTGGCCGCAGCCGCAGATGTTTCCTTGGTTGTTTTACGCTGTGCCAGCGCAGAACCCGCAGCAGACTTCGCAGCCTTGCTGGCAGATTTTGACTGCAAGGTTTTTGCCGCCTTGCTGGCCGCTGTTTTCCCCGTTTTTTCAGTGTTCTTTGGCATGGCTATTTCCCCGTCATTTTGGTGTAGAGTTCAAAAAGTTTCTCCAGCCGCTCGGTGTCATTCTTGAAGCGGCGGCCAATATAGATACGCTCTAGCACTTCATCATTTCGCTCATGGGCATGGCGCAGATCGTCAGGCATTTTTTCAGGATCATAGAGATCAGCAATCGTCGCTGGAAAATGGGCTTCCCTCGCCAGCAGAATATCCTCCGCGCAGCGTGTCAGGTCTTCTTTATTTTTTTCTGTGAGTTTAGGGATTGGAAATGTGTTCCATCCCATTTTGTTTGAATAACTAAATCGTGTCTCAAGCTTGCCACAAACTGAACTAATCCAGATCAAGTGAATTCTTGAACCAATGATGGATAAATTCAATAAATCAGGGTCATATATCGCGTATGCAAGATTACTTGCCGTATATGAGCTATCATATAAGCCGAATGGTAGGTATTCTCTATTTTCTGAACTTCTAATCGGAACGACAAGCACTGAATCAGAGCCAGACTTCATTTCGCAAAACTGATGCGATCGAGAGGCCATAGCTTGTGTTGCCGGACGTGTACTGGCTCTTCGCCAGCTTCTTACACTATTAATTCTATCGGCGACCTCAGGGTAAGTATTAGCTAGTTCAAGGTTTTGATCTTCAATCCATAAACAGTAGCGTTCTGTGCCTTTTATCACTTCATTGGAGCCTAAAATCTTCCTTCCAAGAACCTGCCGGTGCTCTCTCAATAAACCAAGATGATCAAACTCATCTTTATTTAAAATCAAGTAACCACCTTCGTACGGTTGATTACCCAACTCCATTTTGCCTAAGCTAGGATTTTGACGGCTCTTTTTTTCAACAATGAGATTTGGAGCATTTACCAAATACGGATTAATATTGCCGACAACGCTTTCGGTTACATTGTCTTTATCAGTGATAAAAAGAGACTTATTTTTGGGGGAGCTGGAAATCCCGACAACTACAACAGTAACTCCCGCATTGTTTGAAGCTAAATTTGCCCATTTAAATGACGTATATGCAAAGGATATTTCTACTCCTAGCTTGAACAATAGCGGCCAGAGTACAGGAACCTGATTCCCTTGGCAGATTGAATTAGTTGATACTAGGGCAGCTCCCCCCGAACTGTATTGGAGATATTCTGCCGATTTAACAAACCAGCCACATACATAATCCAAAACTTTATAGGAACCATCATACTTCTCAAAAACGTCTGCCAACTCTTGTTTCTGATCTGGGGTTTGTCCTTTTGTCCCTTTATACGGAGGATTGCCGCAAATATAGGTTTCACCACCCTCGTTCTCAAAATCAATTTCGGCTTGATCAAGTGGCGTACTAAATAGATCGTCTCCTGCCAGTTTAACCGCCTTACCTGTCGGAGGGCAGATGCTGAGCCAATCCAGCCGCAGGGCATTGCCTTGAGTGATCCAGTTCATGGCATTCAGGGGCAGGAACTCAGCCAAAGCTTCCTTTTGGCCGCGATAGAGAACATCACACTGATATTCGGCAATAATCAGGGCAAGACGGGCGACTTCTGCAGAAAAGTCTCGCAACTCAATCCCGCGAAAGTTGGTAAGCGGAATATCTGTGCGGCGGTCAGGTTCGCCCCTGCGCTTATTAATTTCCGCCTCAATCTCCCGCATTTGCTTATAGGCAATGACAAGAAAGTTACCGGAACCACAAGCTGGGTCAAACACGCGGATTTTGGCAATGCGTTTCCGCAGATTGAGAAGCTTGCGTTCATTATCACCTGCTTCTGCCAACTGATCCCGCAGATCATCAAGGAACAGCGGGTTCAACACCTTCAGGATGTTCGGCACACTGGTATAGTGCATCCCCAGTGCCCCGCGCTCTTCATCATCGGCCACAGCCTGGATCATTGAGCCAAAAATATCAGGGTTGATTTTCTGCCAATCCAGATTGCCGATATGCAGCAGGTAAGACCGCGCAATTTTGGTAAACTTCGGCACCTCGGTTGAGCCTGAGAATAGACCCCCGTTTACATAGGGAAACCCATCTGCCCAGCGGGGCAGCTTGGCGTTTTTACGGTCCTCAATCTTGGTGTTCATGGCACGGAACAGTTCAGAGATCACCTCATGGGTGTTTGAGCTATCCCGATCACTCATCTGCTCAACAGTGGCTGTAAACAGGTCTTCGCCGTTGAAAATATCGGTGTCTTCAGCAAAAAAGCAGAAGATCAACCGCGCCATAAAGTGGTTCATGTCATGGCGGCGGTCAGACGCGCCCCAGTCTGGGTTGTCTTTCAAAAGCTGCACATAGAGACGGTTCAGGCGGCTGGTTGCCCGAATATCAAACGTGCTTTCACGGATTTGCTTGACCGTTGAAATGCCTGCAAGGCTCAGGAAAAAGCCGAAATGGTTGGGGAAATCTTTATATTCGCAGGCGACGGTTTCACCTGAGTTTAATTCTTCTGCCTCAAAAGTAACGCCGTCCGTTGCCAGAATGAATTTGGCTTTAGCCTTCGTGGTGGCGGGGCTATCCTTCAGGGCTTTCAGTGTGTTTGTGACCTCACCCTCAAGGCAAACCTTCAAATGAATATGGTTGCGCTGAAGCACCGCACCATCAATATCGCTGGCATTGGTATTGCCGCTTTGCAGGCGCTTGATCGTGGTTGCCTTGTTGCCAAAGGCCTCCAAGAACGCAAATGGGAAGCCAGCAGGGTCAAACTCCTGCTCCGCTAACAGCGATATAGCTTCTTCAATTTCAACAGCGTTCAAGTTTCAGGCCTCCCACTCTGCCCATCAATCCAATTATCAATATCCTCGCGGCGGAAGCGCCATGCGCCCCCCACCTTAAAACCAGGAATTTTACCTTGTGCGACAAGCGCGTAGGCCGTCTTTTCCTTGATCTTCAGGTAGGTCGCGACTTCCTTAATGGTCCATATGTCGTCGTCCATCGACAGCTCCATTGATTCGCCCCCTTAGAAAATACGGGAAAATCGGGCAGCAACCAAGAAGTTTTAGGGAATTTTTACTACCTCTTATGGTGGAAAGACCATCATAGCCATAATTTACAGTAGCCAGTCAGTCTGGCCTTTGCCGTACTGTTTTCTGGTTTTAAACCGCCTTCAGAAGCCCATAGATGCAACAATCTGGAGGCTTTAAACATGCGTTCCCTTCGTACACTTATCCTGACTTTTCATGGTCTCATGCGCCTTATCTGGAAGGTTTTACCACTTTTTACCGCTCTAACGGGCTACCTGCTGTTTGCCCCGCCTATATGGCTTGGAGCCATTTTTGCACTGATTTTAGGTGTCGCAGGCGTGTTGGCTAAATATGCTGCCGCGCAGTTTGAACGCCCCGTCACGCATGGCTCTGCACGCTTCGCAAGCCTTGCTGACACTAGGAAAGGAAAGCTGTTACGCCGTAGCGGGCTGATCCTGGCCCGCAAAAGTGGCCGTATGCTCCGTTATTCTGGTGATGGGCACTTGCTGACCTTTGCCCCTACACGCAGCGGTAAAGGCGTGGGCTGTGTGATCCCGAACCTTTTGGATTACCCAGGTTCCGTTGTGGTGACGGATATTAAGGGCGAAAACAGCACCATCACCCGTGCATACCGCGAAAGCCTTGGCCCTGTTTATGAGCTGGCCCCACTTGGCGGGACAAATTGCAAGGCGGCCACCTATAACCCCTTGGACTTCATTCGCATTGATACCCCTTATGAGGTGGATGATGCCCGTCTGGTCGCTGAAATGCTTGTCGTGCCCGAGCATTCGCAGGCAAACCACTGGGAACGGGAAGCCCGCACCCTAATTACCGGTCTTTTGTTATACATCCGCCATGACTGGGATATTTTCAGCCAGAACCTTGGCACACTACGCGACCTTCTCATGCAGGACGCGGAAGAGTTTGAATTGCTACTTGCCAAAATGGCCGCGAGCAAACAGGAAAACGTCTCGCGCATTGCGCGGGGCTTTAGCCAGAAAGAGCCAAAGGAACGCTCAGCGGTGATTTCAACCGCGCAAGGGGCAACGGAACTGTTTGAAAGCCCTGAGCTGCGCTCTGCCACAGAAATATCATCCTTCAGCTTTGAAAGCCTGAAAGATGAAGTGGCCTCGGTGTTCATCATCGTGCCACCCGAATATCTGGAGGCTTACCGCCCTTTCTTGCGGATGATGACGGGCCTCGCCACCGTTGCCATGACGCGCAACAGCGCAAAGCCTAAACACCCCGTTCTGTTCCTGCTGGATGAGCTACCAGCCCTTGGCTATATGCGCCCGATTGAAGAAGGCATTGGCTATCTGGCAGGCTACGGCGCAAAGCTATGGCTTTTTGTGCAGGACTTGGACCAGCTTCAAAAAACCTACCCCAAAGCACGGTCAATGATTGCCAACTGCGCTGTGCGTCAGGCTTTTAACGTGCAAGACCCTGACACAGCAAAGCTTCTGTCAGATATGCTGGGGACGGCCACCGTGCGGATGCAGTCACAGGGGCAAACCTCACCCTTGCCGTTCAAGCTGATTTCCGGTGCATTTCATTCAGGCATCTTTGAAGGGGCACGCCCCTTGATGACCACGGGCGAGATACTCACCATGCCAGCCAAGGAACAGCTCTTGTTCGTGCAGGGCCTGCCCGCCATACGCGCCCGCAAAATCCGTTATTTTGATTGGTGGGAGTGGAAGCTTAAAAATCGCGCAATCAAAGAATGATGGGCTATTACTTACAGCTTTTGATAACAGCTTCATATCCGCGAGGCATATAGGTTCCTCGCTTATCTTCCCCAATCCCGTTGGCAGGGGCCTTGATAATACTGCTGTTCTGTACTTTGCCGTCTGCTCCCATCACATAAACCGTGACAACCTTTGGCTCATCAGATGTGTTTTTGACATATAAGTGAAAGTTCGTTGCAACGCCGTATGGCTCTACGCTCAAGTCAATACCGCCGCAACCCTCTACACCACTGCTATTGCTGCTTTCACCACAACTGGCCAGCATCACTGACACCGCCATCACACTGCTCAACCTAACCAAATTTTTCATATGTCATCCTCTCGCTTGCGCTCCCGCGCATAAGAAACTCAAATGAGCGACGCGCCCGATACATCTGGATGCGACGCAAAGGAATCCGCTTCTTACAAGAGTGACAAAATACAGTCTTTTGTCACAAGCGATGCGAGAGGCAGGAACATGACAAATGAACAACCAGCACCTGATGGAGGGGAGACAATCTCGCTCGGCAACAAACCAACATTGATCAGCCTCTATACGCGGCAAGGTCAGCGGAAATACCTAACCCAAGAAGAACGCCAGCGTTTTATTAATACGGCCAGTGATGAAACGGCGCGGGCCTTTGCTTTTTGCTGCTTGCTTTCGGATACGGGCTGCCGAATTTCTGAGGCACTGGCCCTGACACCCAAGCATATAGACTATGCAGACGGTGTTATTGTTTTTGAATGCCTCAAAAAGAGACAGCATGGCATTTACCGAGCAATTCCTGCATCCCCCCAGCTCCTACATCAACTTTCAAAACTGACAACTTCACTGTCTCACAATGAACGTATTTGGCCCTGGTGTCGTATGACTGGCTACCGCCGTATCAAAGCTGTCATGAAGCAAGCGAATATTACGGGCCCACAGGCATCCCCAAAAGGGCTGCGACACAGCTTTGCCATTGCCGCTATCAGTGCGGGGGTGCCGCTTAATCTGGTACAGAGGTGGCTAGGGCACGCCGACATGGCCACAACAGCTATTTATACCCATGTTGTAGGGAATGAAGAGAAGCAGATTGCTGAAAAAATGTGGCGGGCGTGGCAACATACAGACGAAATTTAATCAATGTTACACTTGACTGTATTCTGTAACAGGAAGGTAGCAGACATTACTTGCCAGCGATACAGTCCACGGATTATCCGTCACGACACGCAACGATTGAGCCGAATAATCCCCTGCCGATCGCGGAAACCTATACCTAGCTTGCGGTTGTAGCCCAGCCCACGCCCGCGTCCATCATTGATGCGCGCCCTTATAGGAACGCTCGCCCATATTGGATAAAAATGGATGGATAATTGGGTGAATCGTGATATATTGGATGGAATTGGATGGATAAATAGAGGTATCCCGCCCTTGGGAACGAATGGATGAAAACGGATGGAATTATGGATGACCTACTAAGAACGGATACAATCAGCATCACGCCAACAATGCTGAAAACCATTGCCGCCATTGATGAGTTCAAGGGGGCATGGACAGCGCTCGGTCGCCTTGCGCCCGAACGGCTGGACAATTTGCGGCGTGTGGCCGCAATCGAAAGCATTGGATCATCAACCCGTATTGAAGGCGCAAAACTATCAGACCGGGAAGTTGATCAACTTCTCTCAAAGATCGATATTACGAGTTTCACCAGTCGAGACGAGCAGGAAATCGCAGGCTATGCGGCTGCAATGGAAACGGTCTTCGCACATTATGCAGCAATCGACCTGACGGAAAACCACATCAAGCAGCTTCACCGAGACCTGCTACAATATGCTGATAAGGATGAGCGGCATCGGGGCGCGTACAAGACTCTGGATAACCATGTCGAAGCTTTCGGGCCGGACGGAAGCAGCCTCGGCGTGGTTTTCGAAACCGCAACCCCATTTGAAACACCGGCGCAAATGGAATCGCTGACGACGTGGACACGCAGAGCGTTAAATGACGGGGAGCTTCATCCTCTGATTATCACCAGCGTGTTTGTCGTTGTCTTTCTGGCGATCCACCCATTCCAGGATGGCAACGGCCGGCTTTCACGCATTCTCACGACACTGCTTCTATTGCGCACGGGCTATGAATATGTGCCCTATGCCTCGCTGGAGAGCGTGATCGAGCGTACGAAAGACGATTACTATAGATCACTGCGCCGTACACAGGGGACACTGCGCAAAGACAGCCCAAACTGGCAGCCGTGGCTAGATTACTTCCTAGGCGCATTGCGTACGCAAAAGCAGCTGCTCGAAGAGAAGATCAAGCGCGAGAAAATTCTACTCGACTCGTTGCCCTCCCTCTCTCTGGAAATACTGGATATCGTGCGCACGCAGGGGAGAATTACGGTTTCCGACGCCGCAAAGATAACGGGTACCAGTCGCAACACGATTAAAGATCATCTCAAGGCCCTGACCGACAGCGGCCATCTCGCCCGCCACGGAGCTGGGCGCGGAACATGGTATGCCTTAGCATGAGCAACGTTTTTTATATTATTGGCAACGGCGACACGCGACCTGTCAGAACTGTCCGACCTTGGGGTTTTCCGCCAACTTTCTGGCGGTGGCCGCAGTACAAGCTATGAGCTAGTGTTGCCTCAGACAAGCTAAGCCCCGTCATCCAATCCTGCAAAATCCGTTATTTTGATTGGCGGGAATGGAAGCTCAAGAAGCGATCTGAACTATCAGCGACCCGCTTATGAGCCGAAGAGCCAATATATTCAGCTCAAAGAAAGTTCATGCTGACTTGAAGTAGTTTTTCGTTCTGTTAGCAAAAGCAACCAGTGACAACATGACAGGGACTTCAACCAATACACCAACCACCGTGGCTAAGGCTGCGCCTGAGTTAAGTCCAAACAAACTGATAGCCACAGCGACGGCCAATTCAAAAAAGTTTGATGTACCTATAAGAGCCGCTGGCGCTGCGGTGTTAAAAGGCACACGCCACAGGTAAGACCAACCATAAGCAACGGCAAATATACCATAACTCTGGATCAATAGCGGGACGGCGATAAGACCAATAACCATTGGCTTTTCAATAATTGTTCCAGCCTGGAACCCAAACAACAGTATAACGGTCGCCAGCAACCCCATAATAGAAAAAGGCTTTACGCGTGCAGTAAAACGATCAATCTTTTCCTGAGTATGTTTGTTTTCCAGATTTTTGCGGGTGATGTAGCCTGCACCCAAGGGGATGATCACATAAAGCAGGACTGACAGCAAAAGTGTCTCCCACGGGACAACAACATCAGTAATGCCCAGCAACAATGCCACCAATGGCGCAAAGGCAAAAACCATAATAATATCGTTAATCGATACCTGTACCAGTGTGTAGTTAGCGTCGCCGCGTACAAGCTGGCTCCAGACAAACACCATAGCTGTACAAGGCGCAACGCCGAGCAAAATCATTCCTGCTATGTATTCCTTGGCGTCTTTGGGGTCTACCAGACCGGCAAACAGATATTCAAAAAACAGCACACCCAGAGCCGCCATAGTAAAGGGCTTAATCAGCCAGTTGACAACCAGCGTAACACATAAGCCTTTGGGCTTTTTGCCCACATCTTTGAGGCTGGCAAAATCAACATTAACCATCATGGGGTAAATCATAACCCATATAAATACCGCGACGACTAGGTTCACACTGGCATATTCTAGAGAAGCAATTGCTTGAAATACATCTGGCACCAATAAACCAAGCCCAACACCAGTGGCAATGCAAAGCCCTATCCAGACAGATAGATAACGCTCAAAAATTCCCATAGGTGAGGTTGCGTCATTCATAGTAATTCACTTTCAATTCTGGTTTTGAGCATATGAAACGCCTCGTCAAACGCGGCATTGATTTCCTCCTCACTGCCTGTGGCAGCGGCAGGGTCTGGCGTGCTCCAGTGTCGCTTTTCATGACGCCCTAAGAACACCGGACAGCTCTCAGCGGCAGCGGCATCACAGACGGTAATCACGAGGTCAAAGTTTTGACCTTCAAACTCATCCCATGACTTGCTTCGCGGTTGCTCTACCTCAATGCCATGACGGTTTAGCGTTTCAATAGATTTAGGGTGCACATAACCGGCTGGCTTACTGCCAGCACTTACAGCATGAAACTGCCCCTTGCCGAGTTGGTTAATTAAAGCTTCAGCCATAATACTGCGGCAGGAATTCCCAGTACAGAGTACAAGTATGCTTTTCATCAGTCGCAACAACCCGCTGTTTTTTCAGAAGGTTCGCAACAGCCTGGCTGGCCCTTTGTTTCAGGCACACAGCAGGCACTTTGCTCTTCTTGCTCAGCATCTGAGAATATCTGTGCATCGTCCATGGTGTGGTAAGCTTCCCAGGCAATACCATTTGGGTCATTCACCCATGATTTTTCAGACTTGGCATAACAGCAAGTCGTCTCACCATCGCTATGCGTTGAGATATTGGCCGCTGACATTTGCGCACGAATAGCGTCTAATTCTTGAGATGAGTCCACCTGAATACCCAGATGGTCGACCCCTTTTTTGCTTGCCCGTGTTGAAATGGCAAAATTTACACTTGGATCATCAACCATCCATTTTGCGTAGTCTGCTTTTGTTTTTACAGGTTCCGCTCCAAAAAGCGCCGTATAGAACCGGATGCTCTCTTCTAGGTTTTCGACGCCCATATGTATGTGCAAACGTTTCATCAGCAACATTCCTTTTTTTGTTTTATTTCAATGCGGCAATCCATGTCGCTTTCTTTGCAACAATTGTCAGTGAGGTATCTTATTGAGCCAACAAGAACATCATAGTTTGCCGTATAAATTGTGGCACGGCCTTGCTTTTGGTTTTCAATCAATCCCGCCTGTCGCAGCTTATCCAAATGAAACGAAAGCGTGGCATGTGGCAGCCCCAGTTTTTCACCAATAAGCCCAACAGCATAGCCTTCAGGCCCCTTTTCCACCAATAAGCGGAAAATATCCAAGCGGCTTTCCTGTGCCAAAGCATCAAGTGCATTTATAACATTTAATTTATCCATATATCTAGAAATATAGATACTTAATACACATTGTCAACTATGAATAAAGGGGCTGCCCCATAAAATTTCAGAATCCCGGTAACTGGCAATACCGTAAAACCATTTTATACGAGCATGTTAGCCTGAGAAATTCCGAACCCGACTTTGCTCCAGCATGCGACGGCGATCCGTATAGCGACCTCACTCACGTTGCATTTAGACGCATTTAGAAATATTATCTGCTGATGATAACCGACTATAAACAGCCAGAAAGAACCCAAACCAACTCATTTTTTTATTTCATCCATTTCTGTCGCATTTCCCACTGATCAATCGGCGTTAATGGACCTATGGGGCAGTGATGCTCTTTTGTTGGCCGTTTTGTGATTAAAGAAAATAGATGGTGAAAGGCGCGCATTTCGCAACCGGGTGTGCGGAGCACAGCGGCAAACATAAAAGCCAAGCCCAAATGGCTAAAAACATACAGCTCCCATGCATGGACAGTGTGCGCTAGCAGATAAGTCTCAATCGAACCTGTTAGCGCATATCCGGTGCCTGCTGCCACAAGCATAATCGCAATGCTTGCAATCGCAGGCCATTTTTTCCACGCACGGGAAAAACCAATATTAATCACATAACTGACGAGAATAAGCCCAGGCACGATGCCGTTCCAGACAAGCTGCCGGATTGTACCAGTGTCGGTAATTAAATCCTGCCTTACCCCCCAAAGAGCAAATACGTAATACAAGCACAAGGCGCCAAAGCCGATGCGCGCCAAACGGCCAAATGGACCCGGCTTTGGTAAAGAGCCACATTCTTCCAGTTTGAGATCAGTTGTTGCCATTATTTACTTTTTCTTCGTTTACCCGGCGCAGCACGATAGCGTGCTGACATCTTTGTCGAATGTTTGGGCTGCGAGCTTTAACCCTTCAACGCCGGTAAGATATGGGAATATGGCCTGTCCCAAATCCGTTGCAGTCATGCCTGCTTTAAGGGCAATCACAACGGTTTGGATTAACTCGCCGCCTTCTGGTGCTAATATATGCGCCCCCAATAATTTGTCTGTGTTTTTGTCAGCCACAAGCTTTATCAGACCGCGTGTGTCCCGTGCCGCCAGATAACGCGGCACATGGTCAAGCGTAATAACACTTGTTTTAATGCTGTAACCTTGCTCATTGGCCTGCACTTCAGTTAACCCGACACTGGCTACTTGCGGATCGGTAAAAACAACTGAAGGCATGGCAGCATTATTATAGCGCTGTGTGTTACCGCCTGTTGCATTCTGGGCGGCAAGCTTCGCGCCGTAGGCTGCCATATAAACAAACATATCTGTGCCTGTAACATCGCCAGCAGCGTATATTTTACTGTTCGTGGAACACATCAAAGTATCAACCTCAATACCGCCGTTTTTAGTGAGCGAGACACCTACGTCTTCAAGTCCAAGGCCAGCCGTGTTTGGCTTGCGTCCGGCAGCAAGTAAAACGCTGTCTGCTTCCAGTGTATGAGTTTTGCCATGGTTTTCGTAGTGAAGTCTAACGCCGTCACCGTGCCGTTCAATAGATTGGTAGCCAATGCCAGCGTATATAGTGATGCCTTCAGCTTCCAAATAGCTTTGCAAAGCTTGGCTAATTTCAGGCTCCATATCTGGCACCAAGTGACTGCGGCAGCATAAGATGACCTTAACGCCGGCACGGGCAAACATCTGGCCTAGCTCGCACCCGATTACACCGCCGCCAATGATAATCATCGAACCGGGGAGGGTTTCAAGGTCGAGCGCGGACGTACTGTCCAGATGATCGACGGTTTCAATGCCGGGGATCGGCGGCACCCGGTTTGACGAACCGGTGGCAATGATAATCTTGTCAGGCGTGTGAAGCGTGCCGTCCACCTTAACGCCGTCTTTGGCTAGCTGTGCACGGCCTTCTATATAATGCACGTCTGGATGAGCGGGCAGAACGTCAATATATTTGGCTTGGCGCAGTTCTTCAACAAGCTGCTGCTTGTGCGCGACAACGGCCTGCCAGTCGAGCACTCTGGCCGTGGATGTTATGCCGTGAAACCTGGCCGCATGCGGGGCCTGATACAGGGCCTCCACAGCACGGATCATGGTTTTGGAAGGCACACAGCCAACGTTAACGCAGGTGCCGCCAATGATGCCCTCACCAACAAGTGTTACAACAGCTCCAGCTTCCGCCGCTGTAATAGCCGCAGAAAACCCAGCCGAGCCTGCACCAATAACCATGACACTTGTTTTTGTCTCAGTATCTTCAGATGTGCAGCAACCGCTCTCTGGCTTGTCAAACGCCATATTAGGAACCTTGCTCATCTTTTAGTATTGCAGGATATCCAGCATTTTCAGAGGCTTTGGCAATGTCTTCAATATTTGCTTTTGCGGGATCAAAAACCACTACAGCAGTTCTTTTGTCATAGTCTGTTTTAACTGAAGCTACGCCGTTAACTTTTTCCATGGCTTTGCGCACCGTAATCGGGCACATGGCGCAGGTCATTTTTTCAATCTCGAAGGTCACCGTCTTTTCCGCAGTTTGTTGGGTAGCTGGTTTGGCCTCGTCAGCAAAGGTAGCTGTGATCGGCAATGCCATACCAAGTACGAGCGCAACCGCGCATGTTTTGATTAAGTGTTTCATCTTCATTCTCCTTGTTTAAAATTAAATGTATTCACCCAGAATCGGTGCCCAAAAATCAACGCTCAGCGCCAGCAGAACCAGCACTGTCGATACCCATAAAACAGTTTTAATGACACGCTCAGATTTCTGCGTCGCACAGTAGCCCTCAGCGCATTGTTTCTTTGGCTTAAAGTAAACTTGCCAAAAACCGACAGCCAAAAATCCAAGCGTAACCACTGCAAAATAATTCTTGTAGGGCTCCATAACGGTGAGGTTGCCAATCCATGAACCGCTTACACCAAGCATCAGGAAAACAAACGGCAATATGCAGCATGATGAGGCCAATATAGCCCCGATCGCACCAAGGCTGGCACTCCAGTTTTTGCTGTTTTCCGCTGATTGTTTTATATCACTCATTACAGTCATCTTTCTCTATCTATCAAGTGGGGGATGCTTCAATTCTTGTGATCTCAATCAGTTGCACCACGCCTTTATATATATTATGCTACACTCTGTATTAATTACAGGGTAAAGGGAAAAATGACCGCATCTCGAAAATGTGAATATACGAGGGGCAAGTTGGCAAAAGAGAGCGGTGTCAACTTGGAAACCATCCGCTTTTATGAAAAAATTGGGCTTATGCCAGACCCGCCGCGCTCTGCTGCTGGTTACAGGTGTTATTCAATAGATCACCTGAAACGATTGACATTTATCCGTCGTTCCCGCGAACTTGGTTTTACCAACAATGAGGTTGGCGGTCTTTTGGAAATGGTAGATGGCTCCTATGCGTGTGATGAGATAAAGCAGATCGCATTAGAGAATGTGAAGCTCATTATAAAAAAAGTGCTCGATTTGAAGAAGATGCAGCAGGCGCTGGAATCAATGGCGGCAGAATGCAGCGGCGGCGTTACACCAGACTGCGCTATCATTGATCGCTTGCTAGAAACCTGATCTCAAGCCATTTTATATATTCATCCATCTGTCAGCAGCCAAGATCAAAAAAATAAACTACCAAGCATTACTCAGCTGCATTCAACCTTGTAAAAATCTTCCATCACTTTATCCGTCCAGATAATCCAGCCCTTGAGCCCTGTTATGCTCAAGGCTGCGATCCCGTTCGCGCTTGCGTCGCATATAAAGATTACGAGCACGTAAGAGATCATTTTTTCTATCTTCCGCAAGGTTACTTTCCAGAATGGCCTTTTCCGTCACACGGGACAGGGCCTTCTGCCTGCGGATGACTTTATCCCGAATGATGGCTTTCAGCTCAAACGGGACATCGGTTCTGAGTTTCATCATCTCAAAATCATTCAGCGCGATATTCAGGGCGCGGCGGTTGGCTTCAATCCTATCTCTATGGTGGCCCAGTTTAAGCTGCTGCTCACGCCAGCGCTGGCGTTTTTGGTCCAGATAACGGAAGGCCCGTTTGGCTTTTTGCCTCTTGGCGCTGTCTTTGCCAATTTCACCCCGACCGTGCATCCGACCGATTAAGTTGGGATTTTCTTTAACAAGTCGATCAGCAATCTTAACGCCGTGAACCTGTTCGAGTTTGCGCCATTTTTTCAGCGCTGCTGACGGATTTCTGAAGATAGGCCTTAGAGACTCCAATACATTTTTTTCTCGGCGCTCATGCCATATATCCAGAGATCGAAACGCTTGCTTGGCCTTGACTCTTTTATCTGAATCATAGGCTATCCGCTCCCATCCATTCATCCGGCCAAGGATTTGTGGGTTTTCACTAATAAGACGCTGAGCTTCCTCAATCCCGTATGTTGTTTCGAGTGTGCGCCATTTTTCTTCGGCTGCTTCTGGGTCTCGGAACACCACCTTAAGAGACTCCATTAAGACCTGGCGGCCCTTCTCTTCACGAGCTTCCATAAACGGGAGACCTTTTTGCAGCCGCTCTTTCTCCCACTCCAACCTGCTTATGCGACGTTCACCGGCACGGTAAACCGCTTCAACCCCTGACCAGTAGCGATAATCCCAATCGGCGGCTTCAAGCTCCCGCACGGGATCACCACGTTTTTGGTCCACTGCCTTTTGCGCTTCGTAAACGCGCTCGGCCCGCTTGCGCTCAGCAGGTGTCATCGCATCATAGCCTGGGATATTTGCTTCTGGCGCTTCGCCTCGTGCCAGCTCTTTCATGCGAGCGGCCATGTAGGTATCAAAACGCTGACCAAAGCGATCTTCTAGCTCGTTTAGCCGCACCCCTTTACCCATTTGTGAAAGTTTGGCGAAACGCTCTCCATTTGTGAGAACCAGCCCTTGCCCCTTGCGCTCCAGAAACACGCCCTGTGCACCAAGGCGTGCGGTTAGGTCGTCCCAGTCTTTGGCGTTATAGAAATGACCCTGAACTTTCTCTCGCAGGGCTTTCACCTGGGCCTTATCCATTGCAATTTGCGGGGCACGCTCTTCGCGCTTCGCCTGCCAATATTCCCCTTCTGGCACCTGGCCTGGTTGCTCCTGCTTCAGGGCTTCCACAAGGTCAAAATCATCCACCCGTTCTTTATCGCGGATGCGTTCTTTTTCCAGTGGGATATTGAGGCCGCGCTCACGGGCAATATCTCGGCACAGCTCAGTCAGTTTGCGCCCGTCATTATGACGATCAAACGCCTTACCTGTTTGAGGGTGCACACGGTTAATCAGGAAGTGCATGTGGGGGTGCTTGGTGTCTTTATGGGCATAGATCATCATCTGGTGTTCGGTCAGACCCATACGCTCTATCGCCTCGCCAGCAATTTCCCTCATCACTTCTGGCGGGACTTTGCCACGCCGTGCGTCATTTGGGTCAAAAGACAGAACAAAATGATAGGTGGGCTTTTTGCAGCGCAAATTTTGGGCTGCGGTTGCCTCCATAATCGTGGCGGCGGCAATGGGGTCTCTGGTTTCCAGATTGCGGACCTCCATCCAATCAACGCGGTCTGGTGACTGCCCCTTGGTGCGCCCAGCCAGATAAAGCGCGGATGCTTTAAAGCTTGATGGTTGCTTGGCTGGGATTTTGAAACGCATGGATCAGCCCTTACCCCTTACCACCCGATAAGGCATCTTCCAGCGGCTTTAGGGCCAGCTTGATAGACTGTATGGCAAAGGTACGTTCTTCGGCTTCAATATCTGACCCGCTGTTTGCTTTTCGTGCCAGGCCATTGATTGCATGACCTGCGCCGTTAAGAGGTTCAAGCTGGGCTTCCATAACCTCGGTCAGGTCGGTGCGGCCAATAAATTTTTCAACCAACTGGCCGCCAATATACCGCGCCCATTTGATATAGCCTTCATTGCCGGTGGCATCGGCAAGCTGGCGGAAATTTGTGGCAATGGATTGCAGCTCATAAATGAGCTTTTCAAACACAAGATTGGTGACGGGTTTTGACCTGGGCCGCTTGCCCAGAATGGTCGCACGGGCATAGGGGCCTGCCAGCATACCAGCGGCGCGGGCCATGTCTTCCACACGCGCATATTCCTCTGCCGTGAGCCTTACACTCAGCACACGGTTGCGCTGGTCTTCAGGAGCCTTTTTAGGACGCGCCATGAACATTCTCCCATGCCGTTTTAGCGAAGCGCTGGCATGACCACTTTAGCCTGCTGCCAAGCACAAGATGAGCCCGACTTGAGACCTCCCCCCAATCTTCAGATGGGGATGGTCGAATGCCTAAAGGGTCTTTTCGCAAGGAAACTCAAAGCCATTCGGGCTGAAGGGTTTTCGTATGCGAAAATACATCTTGCAGTCAGCCTGAGCTGCCAAGCACCTCCGCCTTTTATGGAATATATCAATAATTCCAATACTATAAACGACAGCGACACTCTATAATACGCATACACAAACAGCAAGAGGCAATAGCACACAGCAAGCCACAATACTGGCCATTACGGCGCAACACCGTCAGGAATGACTTGGGAAAAGTAGCTGACAGGTGACTGAACAGGCCGTTCAAGGGCTTGCAAGCGCCAAAAATCGTACCCACACCTTAGGTATCAACACTTCTTCAGTACCGTTTCAAACGCCTTGGCTTATGCCTGCGCTTGAACGCTGATTTTCACAAACTTCAAACACAGGGAACCGCCACGGAAACGTGCGCGGCATTTTGCTATGAGCAATCAATCAAGACTCACTCTCAAACCCGAAACTGTAGGAATAAAATCCATGCTAAATGATGGCCGAAGAATATACGGTCTTGGGTCCGATAATAATATCTATCGTTGGTTTGACTCAGATGGCTTCTGGGCTCTTCATTCACTCAAAAAGCCACGAGCGTAAATCAACTGTTAACGAACAACCGTTCCCGAAAGGGAGCGGTTTTTGTTTATTTAATAAACAGTCATTTTAGCGTTCAAGAGTACGTTTCTTTTGTTTATCCAAACGGAGACTACGCTCAATATCCATGCCCATATGAAGCACCCGGTTTACATATACACTTTCACCAATAATTTCATAAACAATGTAATGGGAGCCTGACGATAAAAGCCTTATTTGATTACCAAGCTCGTCATTAGCAGGGCCTATGGCGGGATGAACGGCTAACTTTATTAATTTACTATTGAGTTGGGAAATATATTTTCGCCGCCCAAGCTTCCCCCATTGCTTCAAACTATCTCGTTTGATTTGACTCACGTCTTTCTTAGCGTCATCAGACATGATTAATTGATATTTTTTAGATAGGGTCACTCATCATCTTCAGCGTCAGGAATTTCATCCAAAAATTTTGTAAGCTCTTCCTTGCTGTTAATTGCAGTATATTCACCACGAGCAATAGAATCTTGGCCTTTCTTTATTTCTGCACGCAATGTATTGAGCCGTTCCTCATGCTCTTTATCTTCGTTAGCCATCAGTCTAAGCGCCGCACGAATGACCTCACTGGCATTGTTATACAGACCAGAGTCAACCTTGTTGCGGACCATTTCTTCCAGTTTCGGCGTTAATGAAATATGCACGGGGCAAACCTCCAAAATTTTTAGCATTATACAAATTTTGACAATCTATGTATATTTCATTCTCATGACTCGATGATTTTCGCGGCGTGATTGCCGCTTCAAATTGCAGGGTGGCATATTGAAAGAGGAAACGGGATACTCAGAAAACACCGGCTGGTTAGCATCTCTGCTGATCCAACTGGCCACGGCTTATCAAAAGCTTGCCCCTGACTTCATCCGCGACCGCTGCCGCTATGAGCCTTCCTGCTCAACCTATTCAAAACTAGCACTCAAAAAACACGGGGCCAGGAAAGGCCTTTTATTGACTTTAGGGCGGCTGAAGCGTTGCCGCCCGCCAAATGGTGGAGAGGATTACCCGTAAATCTCCCTTTGTTTACATACCCTGCTCAGGAAAGGACATTCTATGGAAAGGTATGAATATCGCTGCGTCAATGCACCCACTGGTATTGTGGTCCGTAAAGAACCTGACCGCGATCAGGCCATCAAAGCCTATGAGAATATTATCAACCAGGAAGCGGCTGAAGGTTGGGAATATGTGGGGATGGACAGCTATACCACGCATATCAAGCCTGGCTGCTTTACACTTGCCCCCGCCCAAACGCAGGAAACCCATCGGATGCTGGTTTTCAAGCGCCCCAAATAAGCAAAAGGGGGCGCGTCATGGAACCAGCCATACTCTTATTCTTTTTGGTGGGCGGTTTAGGGCTTGCCATATATCTATTCTACAGCATGAGGTCCAGCTATAGAGAAGGCTATCAACGCGGGCAAGCTGAGGCTGTAGCCAAGGGGGCCAAGCCCTGGGGCAAACCAATGTCCCATACCTTTGGCTCCGCCTATATTATGACCCCACAACAAATTATTGATGCTGGCCTCGGCATGGCCCCTGAAACATTCCAGAAACGGCTCAAAGACCATGATCTAGGCTTTCTGATTTTGGGGATGACCCAATATCAGAAAAAATCAGCGGGTATTACGTTTGAGCGAGCTGGCCACCTGCTGACCATTGCCCCGACACGTTCAGGCAAAGGTGTCTCGGCGGTTATTCCGAACCTGCTGTTTTATACAGGCTCGGTGGTGGTGAATGACATTAAAGGTGAGAACTATGCCGTGACCGCAAGTTGGCGGCGCAAAATGGGCCATAACGTCTATATGTTTGCGCCTTTTGCGGATGAGAACTTTGACGTTTTCAATAGCAGCCGCTGGAACCCATTTGATATGCTGGTTGATAGTGACGATCCGTGGGAAGATTGCCGCTATATGGCGGAGCTTTTGGTCCCAGATGAGCGCGGCAAAGATGATTTCTGGTCAAATGCTGCACGCAATTTCCTGACGGGACTAATTCTTTACCTACACAGTCAAAGGCAAAAACAAGCGCCTATGCTCGTGGATATCCGTATCCTGCTTACCCAGAATGAGGCAGAATTTCTGGAAACACTGCGCGATATGGCGGAATGTGGGGACACCAATGTGGAACGCGCCGCCAATGTAATGTGGCGGGCGGATGATAAGGTGCGCGAAGGCATATTAAGCACGCTTGATAGCCACCTGAGTTTCCTAGATAGCAAAAAACTGGTGGCCTACACACATGATTCCACCATGAACTTCAAAGACCTCAAAGAGGACCTTTGCTCGATTTATCTTATCCTGCCGCCTGAACGGCTGCGGACTTTTGCGCCGTTCGTGCGCCTTTTCATGGGTATGGCCGCTTTAGAAATGAAGCGCACCCGCAAAAAGCCTGAACAGCCAGTCCTGTTTATGATTGACGAGTTTCCGGCAATGGGCCGCATGAGGGTGGTGGAAGAAGAGATTGCTTATCTGGCGGGTTACGGCGTGAACCTGTGGCTCTTCGCCCAGGATTTAAAGCAGATTGCCACCATATACGGTGACAAGGCCCAAAGCATTATTGCCAACTGTGCCGTAAAGCAGTTTTTTGGCGTTTCAGACATTGAGACAGCCCAGTTTGTCAGCATGATGTGTGGGGAAACCTCTATCCCGTCTATCAGCTATTCAAGTGAACAAGGGCTATCCATCAAGAATGGCAATCGCACCCTATCCTCTGGGGCTCGCCCGCTGCTCACAACAAATGAAGTGATGAGCCTGGACAAAGATACTCAGCTTCTGTTTTTCCAAGGGCAACAGGTGGTCATCGCAGGCAAGATGAATTATCTGATTGATCCATTATTCAAGGGCTCGGACCAGACACCCATCTATAAAGATAATCCGTTTCACTATTAAAAAGCCCATTCCACGTTGGTCTTATAAAAACAAACAAGGCATGGGCTATCTATTAATCTGTCTCAATGTCCTGTGGCATATCTGAAACGGGTCGATGTTTTTCAACCCATAAAACAAAACGCTCCCGATCAATATAAATACGGGAGCCAATGCGGATGAGGCAGGCCTCAAAGCCATTTGAGTTGCCATTATATATCCACCAGCGGACAGTCTTTTCGCTAAAAGCAGGAAACGCCATGACCAGTTGGTCGATTGTGAGGATGTTGTCACCATTCATGGATAAACCCTTTCAATAGTTGGTTCAGCTTATCCTTTTATGCAGTTACATTTTTATTTTCGCTGACATGTAACTGCGCATGGCGCAGAAGCGAACATAGGCCTTACTCTCGCTGCTTAATACCATTTATATCTGAGAGTTCTGTTATGTCTAGCGCTGCCTGTATATTATTGGCGGCGCAAAAACTAACATTCTGCCTTACCCTGATCCAAGAATATTTGTTGAGGTTTACTGTCCAGACCTGTCTTTTCTTATCGCTGAGTGGTCCAAATTTGGTCCAAAAACGGAATTTGGTCCAATTTTTAGAAGTCGCTAGACAAAGAAAAAGGCCAGTAACTTATTGAAGTTACTGGCCTAATGTTTGGTTGCGGGGGCCAGATTTGAACTGACGACCTTCAGGTTATGAGCCTGACGAGCTACCGGGCTGCTCCACCCCGCGTCAATGTTTTATCCGGGGCAGGCCCGGTAGCAGTTTTTTGTTTTGTGC
>PADB01000006.1 GCA_002700365.1 Kordiimonas sp.
TACGAAAACCACCCTCTCAAGCGATAAACAGAAGCAAGCCGCCCCGTCGGTGAGAGCGGGTTATAAGCACAACATAACATCCTGTAAAGAAGAAAATTTAGAAAAAATCACTTTTTTCCAAAACTACAGTTTTCTTGCGCCTTTTGACACAAAAATACCTGCTTATTATTCTTATTTCTGCCTTATCAAGGCATCGTCTTTAAATAGCACAATCTGTACCGAACACCTAATCTGCCTCTATCCGCAGCAGGTCTAATCCTGAAATACTATTTTAATATAGTAGGTTAATATCCATTAAAAAGAAAAATTACTCAAAACATCAATATAGAAGAGAATAAATTTTTAGCGACTCATGTCATTTAACATACCGTCAGGCCTCACAGCACGCAGATGAGCCACAATATTAAAAAAAGGGGCACATAACATGGCCCCTTTCACACCTTCCAGGTCAGTTGGATGCGTCTCTCTCCAGAACACACCCCATACTATGCACTGCCGACTACCCTGTCGTGATATACTGTTTTAACGCCTCGGCCTCGGCCTCAGTTTCTGCAATACGTTGCTTCACCGCATCACCGATACTAATAATGCCAATAACCTTTTCATCCTGAACCACAGGAACATGGCGGATACGTCGTGATGTCATCAACGACATCACAGAGGACATATCATCATCCGGGCCACATGTATAAACGCCTTCGGTCATATATTCAGATACCATATGATCGAGAACGGCAGCCCCCTTTTTTGCCAACGCGATAATGATATCCCGCTCTGACAGTACCCCGCACATTTTTCCATCTTCTTTGCAAACAATAATGGCGCCGATTTTATTTTCACGCAACACGCGGGCCGCTTCCTGAATTGTTACACCCGGCTTAATGGAAATAACATCATGTCCTTTACGTTGCAGAATATTTGAAACGAACAAGCCACCCTCCCTCTATTTATTTATAAACTAAAGATACCGGGCGACTATAATATAACGCCCTTCACACTCCCGTACTGTTATCTTAACACTATAGAACCGTTAAGAAAAAGGCTTTAGATGCACCCTGCAAAAAAAGACACCGCCAGATTCGCCCCGGCGGTGTCTTTTTTTTGCTTATATCCTTAACGCAAACATACAGGTGGGCCCCTTGGGGCTGCCTGCTGCCAAACCAGCCCTCTTATAGGTTGTTGCCACACAAAAGACACCAGCCCCATACCGACAATAAGAAAGACAGCCAGTCGTAGCAGGCAGTGCTCCCCCTTACCACCCATACAGCAACCACAGACAATGCAGTCAGCGGCCACCCCACTTTGATCAAATGCCCTGCCCGATGTATCAGAATTCACAACACAGATCGCCCGCAGTGCTTTTTGCAAGCTGCTCTCTCCCGGCGAAGCCTGCAAAACGGGCGTAATCCCCGTGCTCATCATCTGCGCGAACAAAAGAATAGCGAAAAAAGATCCCCAGCGCTGCGGCGCATGGACCAGCTGGCGACGAATATGGGGAAGCGATAAAAACATCATTTAACTCATTACACTGATATGCGCTCTCTGCAAAAAAGCCACCTGCAGAGAACACCCCATCTATCTCATGAGTCTACTCTATAATCTATAAGACCAAAGGCGACCTTGATCCGGATCAAAAGACCACGTTTAATATGAGAAAGGACCGCAATTGTTCTCAAGCCATGGAAAAAGAGAACAACTGTATAACCAGAAAAATGAGTACGCGACCATACACAAAGGGGGAGGATGTTATGTCCGCAACACATCATAACTTCACTAGGGCCAATGCAGTCATTGCCCTTTCACTACTGATAATTGTGATTTTTGCAGGACCTGTTGCCCGACTTGGGCTCTGCGCGCCATTGACAGCCTTCAAAGCGGCCATGTTCGCGAGCCTCGTTGGCCTATCAATTTGCGGCTTACTAACCTTATGGGTTATTATCCGTGGCCTTCAGGGAGAGCCTACCCCAGCCCTAAAAGCCCACTGGAAAACAATTGTTCTGACCGGCCTGGCGAGCGGATTTTTTTGGATCTTAAATGCACAAGTAGGCAATTACCCGCCTATCCATAGCATTACAACGGATCCTTCTTCACCGCCACTGTTCGAATTTCTCACACACCAACGGGAAGATCACTGGAACAGCCTGAGCTACCCACAAGAAAAGAATGCCCCTCTACAATTAGCCGCTTATCCCGACATTAGACCCGTCATGACGACATCTCCCCCGGACGAAGCCTACACCACAGCCTTGACAGTCGCGCAAAGCTTAGGGTGGGACATCGTTCACACATCAGGAGAGAAATACCTTATAGAGGCATCACAGACCTCATTCTGGTTTGGCTTTGTTGATGACATCGCTATCCGCGTCCAACCCCACACGCCCCCACACGGGGCAGGAAGCCGCATTGATCTTATAAGTGTCTCCCGGGTGGGGATGAATGACTTTGGGGCCAACGCCACGCGGTTGCGGCAATTTATCCGCGCCTTTGAAAAGGCGACAAACCAGCACAAGCCCCCACTGTGATGACGGAATAACAATAAATAACCCACAGTAGGGAAACATTAACCTGAGCAGACTATAAAGGAGCCTTCATTCTTCGCCATGTATATGCGCGGAGAGAACAATATTTAATGAAAATAGCGGGATACCGCCAGAAAGACATAAGGGATAGCGCGTGAGTGTTGTTCACCATCTTGCACCACGATCACGACCAGGCCTGCTTTTCGAAGCCGTTCTGGATCAGGTTGAAAATGGCATCATCATTATTGATGAAAGACTGACCGTTCTTCATTGCAATAGCTGGATCGCGCAATTTAGACCTGAAAACCAGGAAGATGATATCCATCTGGAAGGCCACCATATTTATGAAGCCTTTCCCGAAATCGAAGGCAAACAGCTCGACAAGTCTATCCATGCTGTTTTTGACTATGCGGTTGGATCTATCCTGACGCCAGACTATGCCCGTGATCCATTATCTCTATATCAAACCAACCCCGACAGCGGTGAGAAAGAACCTGTTACACAGATAATTCTTGTGAAGCCCTTACAGTCACAGGGTGAACGTTACTGCATGATACAAGTCAATGCTGTCACAACGTCCACCGCGCGCGAAGCCATCTTACACAGTCAGGCCATGCGCATGTTTGAACTGGCCGAAAATTTGAAAGTTGCCCGTGATATGGCGGACGAAGCCAATAGGGCCAAGTCTGAGTTTCTGGCACTGATGAGCCACGAATTAAGAACCCCGTTAAATGCGATCATCGGTTTTTCAGACTTACTCGCGCAAGAAATGTTAGGTCCACACAGCACCGCGCAATATAAAGAATATTCCAGCGACATACACAATGCAGGACAGCATCTGCTTCAGGTCATTAATGACATTTTGGATTTATCAAAAATCGAAGCCGGAAAAATGGAGCTGCACGAAGAAGATGTAGACCTGCCAGAGACAATCCGCAGCGTTGAACAAATGGTCCGCCCCACAGCAAATGCCAAGGGCCTTACCATTACTCAACATTTTTCAGATGATTTGCCAGAGCTCTACGGTGATGCGCGCGCCTTTAAGCAAATGCTGCTAAACCTGATTTCTAACGCTATCAAATTTACCCCTAAAGGCGGTGACGTGGACATCTATGCGTCCCATGAAGAAGGAGGACCGTTAATCATTACGGTCAAGGACAGCGGTATTGGTATCGCAGAAGAAGACATCCCCCATATCATGGAACCTTTCCGTCAGGCCGACACGCAGTTCAACCGCAACACAGAAGGTACAGGACTTGGCGTGACTTTGGTTAAGAAGCTGACAGAACTGCACGATGGGCATATGAATATTTGCAGTGAACTTGGACTGGGCACAGCCGTTTCCTTATCTTTCCCCCCCGAACGATTACGATCTGCCTAAAATTGCTACAACGGGCATCTTTTCTGCAACTGCCTCTTTTGCGGCCGAATTTTTCTGTTATGGTCATCAGACCAACATGATTGTACTGGGCAACAGTTGGTAACATATGGCCCGACATCATAATAGAATACAGATGACACTCGATTCCTCTGCAAGCTTTCATTTCTTAGACCACTGTTATATGCCGCACGATGGTGTATTAAAGCTACACTACGGCTATGATAATGGCCCACGTTTCGAAGAAAAAATTACCTTCACAGGCCATCGCCGCCCGCTTTCAAAAGCAGAAGAAAGCGCATTGGAAGCAGTCTTTCGACAAATCCACCTCGCAGCTGGAATTAGCTATTATAAAGCATTTGTCCCGCATGAATTGATTTATGCACAAGAAGGCGTTACGGCCGCAGAAGCCCGGTTTTTTGAAGATTTCTATCTACAGGGGCTTGGCGAGTTTGCCGTTGAAAACGCATTAGACTTGCGCGGGCATATTCATTTCCGCCAAAACACGAATGCCCCCTCCCTCACGCCACACACCATTTCTTTACCACGGGTCACGGCGGTTCCCATTGGCGGTGGCAAGGATTCCGTTGTAACGTTAGAGACTTTAAAAGCTGCGGGGGACACTCTTCTCCCTATATGCGTCAATGCGACACAACCAATGTTGGACTGTCTGGAAACGGCAGCACTCCCCGCTGCAATATACATCAAACGTCAGCTGGATCCCGGACTGTTTTCCCTGAACAAAGAAGGAGCCTATAACGGCCATGTCCCCATAACGGGGATCCTCTCCTTTGTCATGATTGCAGCGGGGCTAATATACGGCTTTGATAAAATCGCATTTTCAAATGAACGCTCCGCCAATCAGGGCAATTTGCAGATGGGCGACCTGAACATCAATCACCAATACAGTAAATCATTTGCCTTTGAACAGGGCTTCAGTCGCTACATACAAGATAATGTCCTGCAAACAATTAAGTATTTCTCATTCCTGCGACCCCTCTCAGAACTCGGCATAGCCCGCCTTTTTGCACAAATGCCCGCTTATTTCCCTGTCTTCAAAAGCTGCAATCGTAATTTCCACATTGATACGGACAAACGCCAACACGGCTGGTGCGGCAATTGTCCGAAATGCCGTTTTGTCTTTCTGGCCCTCGCCCCTTTCGTAGAGCGCGATACCTTGATCGAAATTTTTGGCACTAACATGCTGAATAATGCCGACCAATTACTCGGCTACCGTGAGCTCACTGGCCTTACAGGCCACAAACCTTTTGAATGTGTTGGTGAAGTCGAAGAATGCCAAACGGCACTACGCTATTTGGCGGCCCACCCCAACTGGTCACAAGACACAGTTATTACAACCCTTAATACCGAATTGGGGCAGCTTCCGGCCTCACAGGAAGAACTTCTAAACGATGCGACAACTATGCTGCCACCGCATCTCTTATCTGACAAGGAATGGGATATATTATATGCAGCTGTTCATGCTTAAGGGGAAACGCATCAGCCTATGGGGACTTGGCCGCGAAGGACTCGCTACATTACATTTCCTGCGAGCAAAACTCGGCAATATTCCCCTTACCATCATCACGGATGCGCCGCTGCAGGACGACAAAATTCCCAATGATGACAACCTTGTTTTTGCCAGTGGTGCAGATATTCCAACAGCGTTGCAAACAACAGATATCGTTATCAAATCCCCGGGTATTAGTCGCTATCGCCCGGAATTGATTGCCTTTCGCCAGAACGGCGGAGAAGTTACAACCCCTACGAATATATGGCTGGCCCAACCGCGAAACGCGCCGGCCATTGCCGTTACCGGCAGCAATGGAAAAAGCACCACAGTCTGCCTCCTGCACCACATTCTCAACAATGTCGGTTTTCCGGCACAACTCGCAGGCAACATCGGCACCCCACTGTTGGAATTGGACCCGCTTACTGATTGCCGCGCCTGGATCATTGAACTGTCCAGTTATCAGACAGCAGACCTGTATAGCACATCTGGTCCGCCTCTCCTGGATATCGCGCTTGTGCTAAACCTTTTTCCTGAACATCTTCAATGGCACCAAAGTCACGAACAATATTATCGAGATAAGCTGAATATCCTTATCTCCCCCACAACGCAGGCGATCTTAAATGCCGCAGATCCGCGCATACGTGAACGCCATGCCCCACACCGCCCCAATACCATATGGTTTAATGATCATGCGGGATATCATGTCGCCCAAGACTGGCTTTATCATAAACAAAAGCCCATCCTAAAGAAAAACGACTGGCCCCTAAAAGGCATTCATAATCTGGTCAATCTGGCCGCGGCCCTAACGCTCTGCCAAACACTGGGGTTAAACGAACACGACTGCCTTCAGGCCGCATTGTGTTTTCCCGGCCTTCCTCACCGTTTGGAATATCTCGGCCAAATTGGGCAACACCAAATCGTCAATGACAGCAACAGTAAGACACCGGAAGCCACTTTAGCAGCCCTTGACAGCTTTCCAGGTGAAACCCTAACACTGATTGCAGGCGGTGAAGATCGTGGTCAGGACTTTAATACCCTTGCCACATATATTGTTGAACACCCCTTACATGCCGTCATCACCGCCTATGAGACAGGGCCACGGCTTCATACAGCCTTAAAAGACGCCATAAGCAAGAAAGGGACACATATCACGTCCCCTAAACTTCTTCAGGCAAAGGACCTTACGGAAGCAACACAAATTGCACAGAACATCACACCAGAAGGCGGTCTGATTTTACTCTCTCCCGCCGCCCCAAGCTATGATGGTTTTAAAAGTTTTGAAGATCGTGGCAACCAATTTAAACAATTCATCACCACCGCCTAAGACCCAAGATACATTTTCTACAAAATGATATTACCGAAGAATGAAATCTGCCCTTAAGCTGTGCCGACACCACGCATATCGTTCACCGCCGCCAACACACCGTGCCAGTGATTTTCACGGCATGTCTGCTTCGCCCCATCCCGGCCCAATCGTTTCACCAACGCCTGCGCAAGAGATTGTCTGCGGTCTTGCATATCTGCAGCTTCCTTGTATGTCGCATTGATTGTCATGGTTTGTCCTCCCTGCTCAACAGGATAACAACGTTATACTTAACAAAATCATAACGTGATAATCACAGGCCTTTAACCCCGACTTTGGTCTGACGACCGCCCGCACTATCACGATTTGTGCATCGTCATAAAATCATCACTTGACCCATAATCTATTAATCTATAATTCCAGAAATATAGATTAAAGGGATCCTTCTTCATAAGATGAGGAGAATAAGATGACCATACGCGTGGCAATAAATGGTTTTGGGCGCATGGGGCGTTTAGCCCTACGGGCAATTCTGGAAGGTGATTTTCCTGAACTGGATGTCGTTCTCATTAATGAAAAGGAAGGCGATGCGGCGTTAGCAGCCCACCTTCTGGAATTTGACAGCCTCCACGGCCGTCTATCCCGTCCCGTCCGCAGTGAGAACGGCAAACTCTATGTGGATGGCAAGGCAATCACAGTCACACATTTTGCCGATATTGCCCCTCTGCCCCTTCAGGACCTTCGGGTTGATCTTGTACTTGAATGTACGGGGGTGTTTAAAACCACGCCTGCATTGGCTCCCTACTTCCAGAGGGGTGTGAAAAAGGTTGTCGTATCTGCCCCGGTCAAAGACGGCCCGTTGAATATCGTCATGGGCATCAATGATAATCTGTATGACCCCGCAAAACATCACATCGTCACAGCGGCGTCATGCACAACGAATTGTCTGGCCCCGGTTGTCAAAGTCATTCACGAAAACCTGGGCATCCGGCATGGCTCTATGACGACAATTCATGACCTGACAAACACACAATCTATAATAGACCAGCCCCATAAGGACTTTCGCCGGGCGCGCGCCTGTCTAAATGCGTTGATCCCAACGACCACAGGTTCCGCCACGGCAATCACAATGATCTATCCTGAACTGGCCGGAAAGCTTAATGGATTAGCCGTTCGCGTCCCTGTCCTCAATGCGTCCCTGACTGATTGTGTTTTTGAGGTCGAACGCCCCACAACAAAGGAAGAGGTCAACGCTTATTTCGCCGCTGCGGCTCATGGCGATCTGCAAGGCATACTTGGTTACGAAGAACGCCCACTTGTATCCACTGACTACAACAACGATACCCGCTCCAGCATTATAGATGCCTTATCCACCATGGTGATTAACGGCACACAGGTAAAAATACTGGCGTGGTATGATAATGAAGTCGGCTATGCAACGCGATTGGCGGAACTCGCCCGTAAAGTTGCCCGCATGATGTCTTAAAGGCCCGTCACATGTCAGATGCTAACCCGAAACGTCATTACGCTATCGTCACTGGTGCCTATTGGGGCTTCACCCTGACAGATGGTGCCTTGCGTATGTTAGTCTTGTTATATTTCCACACGTTGGGCTTCACGCCATTACAATTAGCAACGCTGTTTTTGTTATATGAAGTCTTTGGCATTATCACCAATCTTGTCGGCGGATGGATTGGCAACCGCCTGGGCCTCAATCTTACACTCTATATCGGTCTCGGGTTACAGATAGTCGCTCTCATCACGCTATCGATGCTGAACCCCGACTGGCCACGCAGCCTGTCTGTCACTTACGTCCTTTGCGCGCAGGGGCTATCAGGAATAGCCAAAGATTTCACAAAAATGAGTGCTAAAAGCAGCATAAAGCTATTGGTAAAGGAAAATGCACATTCCGTGCTTTTTAAGTGGGTAGCTCTACTGACCGGGTCAAAAAACACCTTAAAGGGTTTGGGCTTTTTCGTGGGGGCGGCCTTGCTTACGGCCATAGGCTTCACGGCCTCTCTGTTACTTATGGCCGCGGCACTCAGCCTCCTATTACTATTAGCCCTTATTTTACTGCCCGCAACATCGGGCGCAACCAAACACAAAACCAAGTTCACACACATACTGGCAAAATCAGCCGATATAAATAAATTATCGGCAGCCCGAATGATGCTCTTCGGCGCGCGCGACGTCTGGTTTGTTGTTGCCCTGCCGCTCTTCCTTTATGAAATCCTTAACTGGACCTTTCATGAGGTGGGGGCCTTTATGGCCTTCTGGATCATTGGCTATGGTTTTGTCCAGGGCTTTACACCCAATATTATCAAACGATCGCAGGATGGCCGCCATACGGAAATACAAGCCGCCCGCATCGGCATTAGCCTGCTGTCGCTGATCCCCATCATCATGTCTATGGCTTACGTTTACACTCCACTGTCAAAGGATTTAATTATTTTGCCTGGCCTGATTCTGTTTGGGGTGGTCTTTGCCGTTAATTCATCTGTCCATTCCTATCTGATTCTGGCCTTCAGCAAATCAGACACGGTGTCACTGGACGTCGGGTTTTATTATATGGCCAACGCCGCCGGGCGGCTATTGGGCACGATTTTATCAGGACTTTGTTATCAACAAGGGGGGATTGTCGCCTGTCTGCTGGCGGCAGCCACCATGTTAGCACTCGGTAGTGTGCTAACCTTCACCCTGCCCCGTCAGGCTGCTGTTACGGCACCTGAGACAACGTCATAAAACCGCAAACTACCTGTCACCTAACCTAAACAAATACGCCATAACGTGCCCCCATGATAAAGCATGAGAAAAGATCGCGTTATGCAGGGTAAGGTACGCCGCTATAAAAGCATTTTCCTGTCTGACATCCATCTAGGAACCCGCGGTTGTAATGCGGATTACTTATTGGAATTCATCAAATATCACGATGCCGATAATTTCTATCTGGTCGGTGACATTGTTGATTGCTGGAAACTCAAAAAAAATTGGTACTGGCCCCAGGCCCATAATGATGTCGTGCAGAAAATTTTGCGTAAAGCACGAAAAGGGAGCCGTGTTATCTATATTACCGGCAACCATGATGAAATCTTTCGCGATTATTTCGGCATACATTTTGGCGGCATCGAAGTAGCCGAAGAAGCCGTACACATCGCTGCAGACGGCAAAAAGTATCTCGTCATGCATGGAGACGCCTTTGATGGCGTCCTCCTGAATGCTAAATGGCTGGCCTATCTTGGTGACTGGGCTTATGAAACCTGCCTCAAACTCAATACCGTCTTTAATTATTGTCGTCGTAAGCTGGGGTTCGGCTATTGGTCCCTTTCGGCCTATCTAAAATTCAAAGTTAAAAATGCAGTGCAATTTATTTATGACTTTGAAAATCTATTGATTGAAGAAGCGCGCCGCCGAGAGGTAGATGGCGTCATCTGCGGCCACATCCATCATGCAGAGATTCGCAAAATGGACGGAATTGTTTACATGAATGATGGCGACTGGGTCGAAAGTTGCACCGCATTAGTTGAAGACAAGAATGGCAAGTTTCGCATTATTGACTGGGTTAGCGAGCGCGAAGCCATTCTCACTGATGAAGAATTACATAAGAAAAAACCACGTAGTAAGAATAAAAATAAAACCGTAGAGGCTGCGTGATGCATATCCTGATTGTCACAGACGCATGGGAACCACAAATCAATGGCGTCGTCCGCACCTTAAAACAACTAAGAGAAGAATGTCATAAACTTGGCCATAAGATTGAGGTCATTACGCCACAGGACTGCCCGCTGACATTGCCTATGCCGCTTTATCCTGAAATTCGTCTCGGTTTTTTTGCAAAAAAGATTATTCGTCAATATCTGGACACGCATCAACCTGATGCCATTCATATCTCTACGGAAGGCCCGCTGGGATTGGCCGCGCGACGAATTTGCCTACAGCGCAACCTTAACTTCACGACGGGTTATCACACCCGTTTTCCCGAATATATCAATGCGCGCATCAATACCCCGCTTAGTTGGGGATACAGGTTTATGCGCTGGTTTCACGCCCCATCTAAAAAAATCCTCGTCCCCACACCGACCATGCGCCGTGAACTTGAGGACGCAGGTTTTAACAATCTTGCCGATTGGACACGTGGCGTGGATACGGCGTTATTCCGCCCAACTGATGATAGAATAATATCCTTAGACGGGCCGGTTTTTATTAATATCGGGCGTGTATCTAAAGAAAAAAATATTGACGCATTTCTTAAGCTCGACCTCCCCGGCACAAAAATTGTTATTGGCGAGGGCCCCTATCTAGAAGAACTAAAAAAACGCTATCCTGATGTCATTTTCCCTGGCGCAAAACAGGGAAAAGAGCTTATCGATTACTATAATCTGGGCGATGTCTTTGTCTTTCCGAGTCTCACAGATACTTTTGGACTGGTAATGTTGGAAGCGCTCGCTTGTGGATTACCCGTTGCCGCTTTTCCCGTAACAGGGCCATTGGATGTCGTTGGTGGGGCAGATATCGCTATATTGGACCACGATTTACATAAAGCCTGCATAGAAGCCCTAAATATTCCTGCGGATCGTTGTCGCGATTATGCTTTGGAATTCAGCTGGGAAACCTGCGCCCACCAATTCATTGACAATTTAGCCCCCCTAACGCACTCACCCGCAAACGCACGACCAGCCTGACCTGCCCCCCCTACAACGAAGTACAAACTGAAAAATACCCATAGCACTCTAGAAGGGCAAAGGGCGCGCCGTTGCGAACATCTACTGTATTGGCATTTATCCCTGGTATTTGGAGCGAGCAAACCATTGTCCTACATTTTAAAAAACAATAGGCATTACAAAAAACAAAATCACTATATAAGCTTTTTTATTCAATGGGTTATGACTTTATTTTTGATTGATAATCCGTATTCCTATCCACACTTATATTATGCATATTAAAACATCTTAATAAGTTGATTTTAATTTGTTGCAAATACAACGTTTATGAGATTAACATGGCGCAGCTATTAAAATGATGCAGTCATTCCGGTGTAAGCTATGCAGCAGTTTCTTTCTAATCTTGATAATTATCCTGATATTAAAGACGTGTATGATTACTGGCTTTCCTTACGCCCTGAAGGGAAGATGATCCCTGCACGCAAAGCACTACAACCGCAAGCCTTACTGCCTTTACTACCAAACTGTTTCTTATTGGAACATCCCGCCAAAGGCGAGGTCTATATTCGCCTCTTCGGCACGGCCCTTGTAGAACGCGCCGGTCTTGAGCTTACGGGCATTAATTTACTTAAACACTGGCCAATAGCAGACCAAAAACTCATTGAGCAATTCTGGACTGCAGCCTTGAGGCAACCCTGTATTACTCAATATGTTATCTCAACAGCCAATGAAAGCGGTCTTTCAAAACAATGCCTCCGGACTCTGTTTCCCCTTTTGGATAGCACAGAAGAACCTCGTATTTTATTCGGCTACGATCATTTTCTTGGCTTGGGTGACATTTACGACAATGCCAAAGAAGGCAAACTCATGGCGACTTATCAGCAAATCCATTTTCATGATATCGGGGCCGGCCTGCCAGAAGAGAACTTTGCGGCTTTACTCAACAGACAGATACCTTTCTCACTCTAAACCGATAGCCCCACCCGCATTATTGCCTTCATTTTTGCCGGAATGTTTGCCGTCTCTTAACCCTTACGCGCTATGTTCCCGGCATAGGCCGCGCACCTGAATGTTCATATTCTTTTTATGCAATGTCGGTGTGCCTCAACCCTTATTAAAACACTATTTTTATGTATAATTATTTTTTTAACATTTAATTATGTACTTTTATAAAAAATACACTATTATTCGCAAAATATTTCGGAAGATAACATTTGCATTCTTAGCTTCGGACCATATTTTAACCGTTCAAAGATGACCTTTCACAACGCCTGATACAGGACTAATGCCACATGACATCCCTGACACACCTCAAACAACTTGAAGCGGAAAGCATCAACATCATGCGCGAAGTTGTCGCAGAAGCGGACAATCCGGTTATGCTGTACTCTATCGGTAAAGATTCTGCCGTCATGATGCATTTGGCGATGAAAGCATTTTACCCTTCAAAGCCCCCCTTCCCGATTATGCATGTGGATACCACATGGAAATTCAAAGAAATGATCGCCTTTCGCGATAACCTTGCCGCAGAATTAGGGTTGGACCTTATTGTACACATTAATCAGGACGGCGTTAAAGAAGGCATCGGCCCGTTCACCCATGGGTCGGCCATTCATACGGATGTTATGAAAACCCAGTCCTTAAAGCAGGCTTTAGACAAATATGGCTTCGATGCGGCCTTTGGCGGGGCACGGCGTGACGAAGAAAAAAGCCGGGCCAAAGAGCGTGTTTTCTCTTTCCGTTCCGCACAACACCGCTGGGACCCGAAAAACCAGCGACCGGAACTATGGGACTTATATAACTGCCGTAAACACAAAGGCGAAAGCATTCGTGTCTTCCCGCTTTCCAATTGGACGGAATTGGATATCTGGCAATATATCTATAAAGAAAATATTCCGATTGTTCCGCTCTATATGGCGAAAGAACGCCCGGTTGTGGAACGTGACGGCGTGCTTATCATGGTGGACGATGAACGTTTGCCGTTAAAGTCAGGCGAAAAGCCCGAAATGAAAAAAGTCCGTTTCCGCACCTTGGGCTGTTATCCCCTAACCGGTGCAGTTGAATCTGATGCGGAAACACTGCCTGAAATTATTCAGGAAATGTTACTGACCCGCACCTCCGAAAGACAAGGCCGCGTCATCGATCAGGACAGCAATGCGTCCATGGAACAAAAGAAACAAGAGGGATATTTCTAATGGCACATTCATCCGACTTGATCGCCAAGGATATCCATGAATATCTACAGGCACAGGAAGACAAAAGCCTGCTACGCTTTATTACCTGCGGCAGCGTTGATGACGGCAAAAGCACGCTTATCGGCCGCTTGCTTTATGATTCAAAGCTGATCTTCGAAGACCAACTGAATACACTGGAAAATGACAGTAAAAAAGTCGGCACACAGGGCGGGGATATTGATTTTGCCTTGCTCGTTGACGGTCTGGCAGCAGAACGCGAACAAGGTATTACCATTGATGTTGCCTATCGCTTCTTCTCCACTGACAAACGTAAATTCATCGTTGCCGACACCCCTGGGCATGAACAATACACGCGAAACATGGCTACTGGGGCCTCAACCGCTGAACTGGCCATTATTCTGGTAGATGCCCGCAAAGGTATCCTGACACAGACCCGTCGCCATAGCTTTATTGTCTCTTTGCTGGGTATCAAGCATGTTATTGTTGCCATCAATAAAATGGACTTAGTCGACTATTCGCAGCACAGCTTTAACCAGATAGAAGAAGATTACCGCGAATTTGCCAAAGGGATTGGCCTGAAGAATATTAGCTGCGTCCCTATTTCCGCGCTTAAAGGGGATAATATCCTCAGCAAGAGCGACAATATGGACTGGTATCATGGCCCGACACTTATGGCGGAGCTGGAAAACGTCGATGTCACCACAGATGATACACAAAAACCATTCCGCCTGCCTGTTCAATGGGTGAACCGCCCGAACCTCGATTTTCGTGGTTTTTCCGGCACTGTCGCCTCTGGCCGCATTCGTCCCGGGGACGAAATAGTTGCCCTGCCCTCTGCTAAAACAAGCAAAGTCAAAGAAATCGTCACCTATGATGGCAATCTTGACGAAGCGGTCGCCCATCAGGCCATCACCCTGGTGTTGGAAGATGAAATTGATATTTCCCGCGGGGACATTATCTGTGCCGCCCAAGAGCGCGCACAGCTGACCGATCAATTCATGGCGCACGTTTTGTGGATGAACGACGAACATTTGCTGCCCGGGCGTCCCTATTTGTTAAAAACTGCGGGCAAGACACTCAATGCGACTGTGACTGAGCTAAAGCATAAGATCAATGTCAACACGATGGAACACGAAGCCGGTAAGACATTGGAACTCAATGAAGTCGGCGTCTGTAACCTCTCACTGGGCCAAGCCATCGCCTTTGACCCCTATGCGGACGATCATGTGACCGGTGCTTTCATTCTTATTGATCGTCTGACCAATAATACTGTTGGTGTCGGCATGATTGATTATGGCCTACGCCGTGCGGAAAATATTCATTGGCAGGCTACGGATGTTAACAAAGACGTCCGCGCCGAGCAAAAAGGTCAAAAACCCGCTATGCTCTGGTTCACTGGCCTGTCCGGTTCCGGGAAGTCTACTGTGGCCAATCTGGTGGAACAAAAACTACTTGCCCGCCATCAGCATACCTACCTGCTTGATGGTGATAATGTCCGCCACGGCCTTAACAAGGACCTAGGCTTTACTGATGCCGACCGGGTGGAAAATATCCGCCGCGTTGCCGAAACCTCCAAATTGATGGTAGATGCGGGGCTGTTAGTTATGGTGTCGTTCATTTCACCCTTTAAAGCCGAACGCCGCATGGCCCGTGATCTCGTGGAAACGGGAGAGTTCATCGAAATCTTTATCGACACACCAATTGAAATTTGTGAACAACGCGATCCAAAGGGGCTATACAAAAAGGCACGTCAGGGTGAAATCAAGAACTTTACAGGCTTCGATTCTCCATACGAAGCACCGGAAGATCCGGAATTGCGTATTGACACCACCCTCAAGACCCCTGAACAGGCGGCTGATGAGATTGTCGCCCATCTGGAAGAAAACGGATATCTTAGATAATTATTTCTCGTTTCTCATACACAAAAGGCAGTCTTTACAGGCTGCCTTTTTTTATGATGCTATTTCGCCTTACCGCATTATCATAAGATTTCTGGTCTTCCATAAAAATTTGCGGTCACGGATCAACAGTTGCAGAAAAGAGCCTACTCTTCACCCCATAAAATTATGGTCATCATTGGTACCCGTCCAGAGGCCATTAAAATGGCCCCCGTTATTCAGGCTATGGGGAACAGTGCACATTACACCCCTATTCTTTGCTCAACAGAACAACATCAGGATTTAATCCCCCCTCTTCTGGACTTTTTCGATCTTTCCCCACACCACAGTCTACCGCCATTTCCCTCCTCCACTGATACATACCCCCCTGCAAACCTGCGCGAATATGGACTTTCCGCTTTTGTCGCCCATTGCCTATACTATTTACCAAATATCATGAAGGAAGTGGTCCCTGACATGGTCCTTGTTCAGGGAGATACCAACAGTGCCCTCGCCGGGGCGATGACAGCCTTTCATCAAAAAATCCCCGTTGGTCATGTGGAGGCTGGGCTCCGCAGCGGGGATATGGCAGCCCCGTGGCCCGAAGAAGGTAATCGCCGGCTCATTTCAGTATTGGCAAATATCCATTTCGCGCCGACCACCGCGGCGGCCACAAATTTACAGCATGAAGCCATATCGCCTTCGCTAATCCACGTCACTGGTAATACCGGGATTGATGCCCTTCTTTATGCGCAGGCGAAATTACAAAAAAATACACCACCCCTACCGATACCCATCACCCCGTCACTGCGTGACAAACGCCAAATTCTCGTGACAATCCATCGGCGCGAAAACCAAGGCACACCACTGCAACATATTTGCGATGCCTTACGGCTCATCGCAGACAGGCAAGATTGTTATATCATTCTGCCACTGCATCCAAACCCTGATGTCGCCTCCCCCTTGAGGCAGATGCTGGGCAGCCATCACAATATGCTTTCGCACTTACCTCGAAGAATTGCATCGTCAGATTACAGAATTCTTCTGGATATTCGATCATGACCCAGTGGCCGCAATCTGGCATAAATACGCCCCAGGCATGTGGGATTTCCTGCATCGCCTGAATCATCATGCGTTGCGGCACCATGATGTCATCACGTCCTGTGATAATCATGACTGGTGGCTTGAGTGAACCCAGCTCTTCGCCTGAATAATAAAGGCCATTGTTAAACGCCAATTTCATTGCGGCGATAAAGGCTTCCATCGTACCAGGGGCAGTCGCCAACTCCTGACGATAATCAACCAGCTCATCTGCTGGCTCATAACTATGCGTCAGCGCCTTGATAGTGCGCAGCATACCTTCACGCGTGCCGTCATATTTATGAACGGCATTGTCATCCTGTGCAGCAACCATTTCGGCATGATCGATTTTGATCGCAGCCCCCATCAAAACAAGGCTTTTCACCAAGTCCGGACGCAGTAATGTGGCACCACAGGCAGCCGCACCACCCATAGAATTCCCAACGAGGTTAACCGGACCTACGCCCAATGCTTCGATAAACGCGGCAATGTGCTCTGCACGAGCTTCCTGTGTATAGGAAAACTCTTCAGGGTTCGGCTTATCTGAACGGCCATAACCTACCATATCCGGGCAAATGACCCGCATACCGGCTTTATTATAAAACGGGACATTCGTGGAAAAGTTGCCTTTGCCATCCGCGCCAGCACCACCACCATGGATGAGGACGACAATATTGTCACCTTCGCCTTCATCGATATAGTGTGTTTTAATACCGTTTACGTCGATATATTTACTTTCAAGATGATCAAACATCTCTTTCTCCATCGTATTTTTTCGTTATACCCTTAAATCATCGATGACAGATTCTTAGACTGTCATCTCTACGCCGCCCATTCCCGTTTTCCACGGATAAATCGGCTCGTAGAATACCTTTCGTCCCTTTGCACCAGGCACTGTTGCGGCCATAGCAAGCCAACTAATAATTTCAACGCCACCGTTCCCGCCAATCTTAATGATATCATTGACTGTTAAGTCCAATAGCGTATCAGCTTTACCTTGCGCGAAAGTCTGGATGATCTCTTCATCCCATTCTTCATTGATCTGACCATCGCCTTCGATCATGAGCCAATGGGAAATCCCCCCGGCCCCAATTACGGCAATGCGCTCCCCTTCCGGGCGTGCTTCAGTAATATATTTCCGTAATACTTCCCCCAACGCATAAGAACGTTGTGGTGACGGGATCGGATCCATATTGATATTCAGATTAATGATAACCGTAGGAATATCCCCTAAAGGGTTACAGAACATGGTGGGAATACAAACACCATGGTCCGGGCGATAATCCTCTTCTTCATATTTCGTCAGATCAAAACCTTCTTCAGCGGCAAAACGGACAAAGGCTTCGGCAAATTCCCGCTGTCCCTTGAAGGGTTCAACGGGTATTGCCAGATCTCCAAATGGCAGATGCGTGTCACCGACAGCCACAGAAATCGGGGCCTGTACATCAGACATCATATTAAACATATGATCGCTACTGATGATGACGATGACATCCGGCTTGGACTGGCGGAGCTTCTCACCAATCTCTTTAAAGCCATTGAAGACATTCGCGGCCTGTTCCTCGACACCCTTGTCGTTAAACATCACGTGTGATTGCGCAAAAGCTGAAACGACTTTGCCCATTATTATTCCCCTTGCCGTGATACCGGCGTTGCCGATTGTTTAACTTCTACAGCGTGGCGCTCTAGGAAACAGGATACATTTAGAAAATTATGTGCATCAGGATTCATCATAGACAATAGGCCCATCTGATACATGGGCGGCACGCCTATTTTCCCTAATCCACCTTCTGCGGCTTTATCAAACGCCGCGATTTCAGCATCGCTCAATTCGTATTTTTTGAATAAAGCGGGGAAACCGCCTTCCTGCAATAACTCACGTGCACTATTCCGGTTCTTCGTCAAATCATTGACCATGCGATTAACACGTGTTGGAACGGGTGGTGCTTGTAGCTTTGCCATTGGCGGTATCCCCTATATTTTTCGATGCTAAAACTTTTATCGTGCAAGAATAGCTTTCATTGCTGCAACAAGATCATCTGTCGCTGATGCTGACACTTCATGTGCCCGCCAACCGATGAAATGATCCGGCCGCACCAGTAGCGCGCCACTCTCACCTACTTCACGGGCATTCGCCCAATCACCGTAGATGTCTTCGTAGTCCTGACCCGGGCCAATGACATGCACGTTAACTTTTACACCGAGCTGGCTCTCTACAGCAGCTGCAGCTTCAGTCCACGCTTCACCGCCAATACCCGTCAGCAATGAAAATTCGCCATGACCACATAAGTCAAAAGTTGATACCTGCCGATCATCCTGCGTCACCCAGATATGCGGCACATGTGCCCCAGGGCGTGCGCTTTGCTGATAATACAGCTCTGGATCACGGTCAAAGCCAGGATCTTCGGTACCATCAGGCAAAATCGCATCGGATTCGTAACGCTGGTTCATTTCAACACCATGGGCATCAAAATCATACTTGGTCAGCTCAACAGCTTTCAACAAGGCATCACGTTGTGCAGCCGCGTCCGCATTTGCGCCTTTACGAGCTGCCATTGTAGATTCAATTTGCTCTTCGCTGGCACCTGGCACTGCACCTAATGTTTCATAAATAGGCATCAGTTCACGCAGACTCTGGTTCGCACGGGTGATAATTTGCTTTCCAACTGGCATACGTTCAGGATCGTAACTCTTCAGAAGATCTTCACCAGCCTGGCCTTTCAGCACCATTGCCAATTTCCAGCACAGGTTATAGGCATCCTGAATGCATGTGTTCGCGCCCAAACCATTGTTCGGCGGATGACGGTGAATAGCGTCACCCATGCAGAAAACCCGCCCTTTGCTAAGCTCTTCTGCGTACATTTCATTAATCGTCCACAAGGACTTGTCAGTAATCTTGATCGGAATGTCTTTATCACCAATCAGATTGCCAACAATTTCCTCACACATTTCATCTGTAAGGTCTTCAGGCTTATCATCCATATCAAAGCCATATGTGGCCAACCATTTGTCCCAAGGACGGACCATGCGGAGCACATTATTACTGAAACCGCCCGCAGGCTGAATTAGCCAATACAAAACACCGGGGCGATGTGCCACCAGATGTGAGAGGTCAGCTTCAAAAACCACATTCATAGAAGCGGCCAAGCCCATCTTACCTACCATTGGCAGGCCAATGTCTTCGGCAATTTGTGAGCGTGCACCGTCCGCACCAATCAGATATTTGGCACGCACCTGATATGTGCTTCCCACCAGGCGATCATGCAATGTCACAGTAACGCCATCTGCATCCTGCTCGTGGCTGACGTAATCTGTATTAAAGCGAACTCTTGACCCGCGACCAGAAGCCGCAGTCAACAAAATAGGTTCCCAAAAATCCTGTGTCAGATCGCACAATTTTGTTGGGCTAGCCATTTGGTGCGCAGCCTGCGTTTCAGGATGATTCCCCCACGCCTTAACCCGGCCGAGCTCTTCACCAACAAGGCTTGTGGCATAAACATGTTCCGCAAGATATTCTTGCGGCGTCGCAAAACGCTCCACTTCGCCCTCAAGGCCCAAATCACGAAAAACTTCCACAGCGCGCTGATTGGTAATATGCGCCCGTGGCTCTTGCGCTGTATTATTGCGCTTATTAATGACAATATTATCAATGCCGTAGGTTGCAAGCAACGCAGACGCACCCGCCCCCGCTGGACCCGCACCGACGATTAATACTTCGGTTTCCACCATTGGTGTCGCATCAGCCATACTGATATCTCCTCCCTCATTTACATTACTTGTTAACATTCTTCATGAGGGCGTGTGATTTTGGAATGCACAAAAGGCACAAATATTTGCACTTTCCGTAACCAACTCATTTTTACACCCATATAGTGGCATGTGCATTTTTCATACTTAAAGGCAATGCGTATAAATATTTATGGCCACTAAATACCTATGTTACAAGCAAATGTCGGCCTCTAAAGCGCAGCAGTCACAACATAAATTCTTACATATCAAGTATCGGATGTGGAAAGTTCAGATTGCACATTCTTTCGATAGGCATAGGGGGAAATCCCGGCATTTCTTTTGAAAAATCGCGAAAAGTATCCCGGATCATTAAAGCCCAGATCATACGCCATCTCACTGACCGATACCGTGGCATATATAAGTCGCCTTTTTGCTTCCAGCATGATCCTTTCATGCACAATTTCCAGAGCAGATTTTTTGGTCACTTCACGACATAAATTATTCAAATGAGTCGTTGTAATACCTAATTCCCGCGCATAAAAAGACAGCGGTTTCTGGCTCTTAAAATGCACATTAACCAAATCCCTGAACTGGCGCACTCGCAAAGACGACTTTTCTTCGACCGCTGCTGATACCGCCAGGCTTTTCATTTCCTTGCGCGCCAGCCACACCATAACCATTCCCAAGGCCGATCGCATCGCCAATTGCCGCCCCTGCCGCTCTAGCCTGCCGAACTCCTCCACCAGCTTTTGGAACATAAAGTCAATGCCATCTTCTGGTGTCGGCCCCTCTTCTCCACCAAAAATAAGAACACTGGTAACAGCCTGCTGAAGCCTTTCGCTGGCCATTAACCACTCGGAAAATGCTGAAGACTGCACCATAAGCACATAACCGTCCACATCGGGGGACCATGAAAAACCATGAACAATCAGCGGCGGTATAGACACGACAGCCGGGGCCTGCACTTCCACTTCACGTCCATCAAAGTGGGTTACGAAATGTCCCGACTTTACAAACATAACCTGGTAAAGAGAATCATGGAAATGTACTGGAATTTCCCAATCATAAGTTGAACTTCGGACACTAAGCGGTTCAATATGAATAGGGTCCGGTGCCTGCCACCCTTTTTCCTCGCCAAACAGATCATAAACAGGTACCGACTTTTTCTTTCGGTCTGGCTTATCAACCATATCGCCCCCCTTGCTCCCATCCTATAGTTTCTATAAGTACAAACAATAATACGTTCTGTCCATATAACTTGGCCATATCTTAATGGTATATTTTCACGCAATAAGAGGAGGGAGAAAAAATGGCTGATGGAATTATTGCCGCAGCGGTCATTCCCCATGTTCCGCGTATCGGGATAGAGGAAAGGGCCCCTGAATTCGCCAAGGGTATGATTGCTGGCATTAAAGAAGCCGGCGAAAGCATTCGGGCCTTAAAGCCTGATGCAATTGTTTTAATGTCCGCACATTGGGTATCCACTTTTGCATGGTATGCAACAGGCCAATCTGTGCATAAGGGGATATGTGTGGCGGAAGAGGCCCCGGATCTTATCCCCGGCAGCCCCTATGAATATAAGGGAAAGCCGGAATTGGCCGAAGCTTTGGCTGAAAAAGTCAGCGCACAGGACATTCCTATGCTCGTCAATACGTCGCCAAACTATAACTGGGATTACGCCAGTTATGTACCGATGCACTACCTTGACCCGGATGCAGAAATTCCTGTTGTGACATTATCTACAGTAATTTGTTCCAGTCTGGATGAATGTCATGATGTCGGCCAAATGGTTGCTGACGTTGCTAAGGAAACGGGTCTGCGCGTTGTCTTTATTGCAAGTTGCGCTTTATCCCATGCTGTTGTACGTGGCCCTGAACTCTGGCCAACACCTGAACGGCAGGAAATGGACCATAAAATCATCGAAATGCTGAAGACTCCCGATGCGGATGCTCTATACACTTATCTGCCAACATTCGCCAAAGAGGCCGTTGCAGAAATGGGAGGACGTGTTTTAGGGGCCTATTTCGGTGTGCTTAAACATATGCAGAAGGACCAGAAGCTCGCAGGGACACAATTTGGTCCCTATGCCCAAAGCTCCGGGTCGGGGAATGCCAGCATCTGCATTACGCCACAATAATATTATTCAATTCTCATTATGAAATCAGGGAAATACCATGAAAACAAAAGACGATTATTACGGCATTTATGAAGAATTAATTGGCTTTGTACCACCAAAGATTCAAAACCGTATCCGTGCCGGTCTGGAACTGGATCCGGAAATACTTGATATGGTCGAAAATATCCGCACCAAAGCCATGTACCCTGACAGCATGGACACAAAAACGGCGCAGATGATCTTATTCGGCATCCTGCTGTCCCATGTGGCCCCAGCGGCTGAATTCCATGGCCGGGCTGCAAAACGCGCGGGAGCTTCAAAAAAAGAGCTGCATGATGTTTGCGCTCTTGCCTTCTTGTTCCGTGGTCTGCCTGCTTTTAATACTGGCGCAGAACTCATTAACAAGATTTTTGACGAAGACGAAAAATAATCCGTCTTCGACGATCGCTCATGGACAATGAGCCAACATTATTCATATAGGCCCTCCCTTCACATTTCCGGAAGGGGGGGCTTATTTTACGCTACCCTAGTGTTCACCTTCTAAAAATATGTTCGACTTGTAAAAATCACGAATTAATCTGCCATTTTACCTAAAAGAACAATAATCTGCGCCGAATTATTTGATTTAGCATCATAATACCATTAAATTTCCGAAGAAATGAACGGGCTACCAGAGCCACTTAATCGGTCTTGGTTGATTGCTGTTCGCGGTATAATCCTGCCGTCATATACTATAATGTACCTTACGTCATATGACAGGAGGGCACATATCCTTAACGCAGGGTATTTTCACCGTAACAATGATCTGCTACATACGTTCTGAATCGCAATCATAATAAACGCTAGACTGTAATTTTCCTCACAGGACTGACTAGAGAGCAAAAATGAGCACAAAAAAAATTCTGAATTTCATCAATGGCGAATTTACTGAAGGCACTTCAGGTAAAACCTTTGAAGATCGCAACCCTGTTGACAACAGCCTTGTCGGCACCGTTTACGAAGCGGGCGAGGCCGATGTAGATACCGCCGTTAAAGCCGCAAAAGCAGCCCTGAAAGGTCCATGGGGTAAAATGACCCTGCAGCAGCGCGTTGATATGCTGTATAAAGTAGCAGACCGTATCAACGAACGTTTTGACGAATTCCTCGAAGCAGAATGCGCCGACACAGGCAAACCCTACTCTCTGGCCAGTCACATTGATATTCCCCGTGGCGCGGCTAATTTCAAAGTATTTGCTGACGTTGTTAAAAACGTTCCTGAAGAAGCCTTCCGTCTGGATACTCCTGATGGCAAAGGCGCATTGAACGTGGGGCAACGCTCTCCTAAAGGCGTTATTGCCGTCATCAGCCCATGGAACCTGCCATTATTGTTAATGACATGGAAAGTCGGTCCTGCTTTGGCGTGTGGAAACACAGTTGTCGTTAAGCCATCCGAAGAGACACCGCAGACAACCGCCCTGCTTGGCGATGTAATGCGTGAATGCGGCATGCCGGAAGGTGTGTTTAATGTCATACATGGCTTCGGTCCAAACTCTGCAGGTGCGTTCCTGACAGCCCATCCTGGTGTTGATGCTATCACCTTTACCGGGGAAACCCGCACTGGTGAAATCATCACTCAGGCCGCAGCCATTGGTCTTCGTGATGTTTCCATGGAATGTGGCGGTAAAAACGCCGCTATTGTCTTTGCTGACTGCGACATGGATAAAGCTATCGAAGGCACAATGCGTTCCGCATTCGCCAACTGCGGGCAAGTCTGTCTCGGTACCGAACGAGTTTATGTCGAACGCCCTATTTTCGATGAATTCGTATCCCGCCTTGCTGAGGCCGCCAAAGGTTTGAAACTGGGGGCTCCGCAGGACAAAGCAACATCCATGGGTCCATTGATTAGCTTGGAACATCGTGAAAAAGTCCTCTCCTACTATAAATTAGCCGTAGAAGAAGGTGCGACAGTTGTCACCGGCGGCGGTATTCCTGACATGCCGGGCGATATGGCCGAAGGCGCGTGGATTGAACCGACAATCTGGACTGGCCTTGCAGATGATGCCCGCGTGGTCAAAGAAGAAATTTTCGGCCCTTGCTGTCATATTCGCCCCTTCGATACAGAAGACGAAGTTATCGAACTGGCCAACGACAATGTCTATGGCCTCGCCACAGCTATCTGGACAGAAAACAGCTCCCGCGCAATCCGCGTCTCTGAACAAATCGAGGTGGGCCTTGCTTGGGTCAATAGCTGGTTCCTGCGTGATCTGCGCACATCTTTTGGCGGGGCAAAACAATCCGGAATGGGCCGCGAAGGTGGCGTTCATTCTCTGGAATTCTATACAGAAATGAAAAACATCTGCATCAAGCTATAACACTGCAGATACCATAACATTTTTAAAGGGAGCAACTGTACAGTTGCTCCCTTTTCCTTATCTGCATAATGTCATAAACTGGAAAAATGAGAGACACCCGCCAGCATTAAAGGCAACATTATGCCCCACAGCATCACCCATGACATAATTTCCCAAATTGCCACACGCCTGGAAGAAGCAGAACTCAATCATAAAGATCTGCCCAAAATCACCGATGACTTTCCGGACCTCACCATGGCAGATGCCACCGCCGTCAATTGGGAAATTCGCCGCCGCAAATTAGCCCGTGGGCATAAAGCTATCGGAATGAAAATGGGTTTTACATCCAATGCCATGCGCGCCCAAATGGGCGTCAGCAGCCCCACCTACGGAACGCTTTATGACCATTATCGCTTTGAAAATGGGGCCACCATTTCCTTCTCTGAATTGATCCATCCTCGCATTGAACCAGAACTATCTTTCATCACCCATAGTGAATTGTCCGGCCCTGATCTGAGCATTACGGATGTGCTAAATGCCACAGAAGCCATCGTCCCTTCTATCGAAATAGTCGATTCCCGCTTTATTGACTACAAATTTGATATGGTGAGCAATCAGGCCGATAACTCTTCTTCCGCACGCTTTATTGTCGGCCCACAACAATTTTCTCCTGACATCATAGACGCCCAGGCTGTTACCTGCCAATTAGAACGTAATGGTGAAATTATTGATCATGGTAGTGGCGCCGAAGTGATGGAACACCCCGCCGCCAGCGTTGCCTGTCTTGTCGCAATGCTGGACGAGGTTGGGAAGACATTACCCGCGGGCAGCTTTGTCATGACCGGTGGCATGACCCGTGCTGCCGCCAGCGCCCCCGGTGACCATTTTGTTGCCCGTTTTTCTGGCATGGGTGACGTTCACTTTCACTTTTCGCAATAACCACGCCCTCATGCCATCATCTCTTATATGAACAGGACATATCCCCACAATGATTGATGTAAAATTCTATTTTAACTTTCGCAGCCCTTATTGCTATTTGGCCTCTAAGACGATGTGGCCCATTATTGATGACTATAACGTCAACATGGTGTGGCGTCCTGTGGGGGGGTATGATCTGCGGTCTGTCCCCAGCCGTGCAAAAAAGAAAATGCCCTTGGCACGCCAGGACATGGCACGATATGCCCGGCGGCTTGGTATTCCCGTCTCCCCGCCACCCGTCGACACGGAACCCACACCCGCGGGTGCCGCATCTCTGTACGCCGAAACAGAAGGAAAATTGCGAGAATATATTATCGAAACCATGCGCCTTGAATGGGCAGAAGCCCGCAACATCGCCGAAGACGATGCGTTACGCGAAATTGCCAGACGCATTGATCTGGATCCTGACGCCCTCTTAAACGCCAGTAAAAACGAAAACAATCTGGCGCAATTAGAAAGAAATGCGCAGGAAGCCGAAGAAGATGGCGTGATTGGCGTCCCCAGCTTTGTTATCGGTGAAGAGATATTCTGGGGTCAGGACCGCATTGATTTCGTGCTCGAACATTTACGGGAATTGCGCGCGTCCAAGGTCTGAATACTTTGCCCATATATAAAGCTGCCCATACATAAAGAAGGCCCGCAATATGCGGGCCTTCCTTCTCCCATGTCCTAGCGTTTTTTATTCCACTGGGTCATAAGGCAGGCCGACATAGTTTTCTGCTATTGTCGCCCGGCCGTATTCTGTGCTGGTATAATAATCCAATTCCGCCATCTGGATTTTATTATCAAAACCATTGTCATCAAATTTATGCAGTAGAGTTGTCATCCACCAGGAGAACCGCTCTGCTTTCCAAATTCGGCGCAAGCAAATCTGCGAATATTTTTCGATCAAATCCGTCCGTTTATCCGCATAAACCTGATGCATAATTTTATAAAGCGTATAAACATCGCTGGCAGCAAGGTTCAATCCCTTGGCCCCTGTCGGCGGAACAATATGGGCGGCATCGCCGACCAAGAACAGGTTACCATATTGCATTGGCTCCGCCACAAAGCTGCGTAAAGGCGCAATGCTTTTCTCCAACGATTCCCCGGTGACCAGTTCCGCGGCCACCTCTTCCGGAAGACGTCGTTTTAATTCATCCCAGAAACGCTGGTCTGACCAATCTTCAACCTGCTCCGTTAACGGGACTTGCAAATAATAACGGCTGCGTGTCATTGAACGAAGGCTGCAAAGCGAAAAGCCCCGTTCATGGTGAGCATAAATCAGTTCATCAGAAACCGGCGGCGTATCAGACAACAACCCTAACCAGCCAAAGGGGTAGACGCGTTCATAGTTACGCAGAATTGTCGTGGGGATTGTTTGACGCGAAACACCATGAAATCCGTCGCATCCCGCAATATAATCACAATCCAGACGATGGCCCTGCCCATCCTTTACATAAGTGACATAGGGCTTGTCTGTTGTCACATCGTGTAGTTGGACCTGGTCTGCTTCATAGATAGAGACCGCCCCGGATGCTGCCCGCGCATCCATTAGGTCTCTGGTGACTTCCGTTTGGCCATAAACCAAAACAGAACGCCCTGTCGGTCCAGAAAGGTCGATCCGTTCCCGGCGCCCTGCAAAGGATAATTCGATACCGGAATGCACCAGTCCCTCCTCATCCATTCTGGGGCCAATACCCGCTTCTCGCAGCAACTCAACAGCCTGATCTTCCAACACACCTGCACGGATACGTCCTAATACATATTCCGGTGTTTGCCGTTCCAGGATGACTGTGTCAATTCCCTGTTTTTGCAATAACTGACCTAACATAAGCCCGGATGGGCCTGCCCCTATAATCGCTACCTGACATCTCATTTTTGCCTCCCGTCAAAAAATGTTTTCACATACACAGAATTAACCGCGTTAAGGCCTTATTATGTGAAAAGAGACAAATTACGCCATGGACGTTTCCATCGTTTATTTGTACTTTGCGTAAATAAAAACTTTCATACGAATAACGTACCAAAAGGCAAAAAGGGCTATTTCCGTAAGGAAATAGCCCTTCTCACCTTGGAACTAAAAGACAATAACTATATAAAATTAGCCTTTAGCCAAAATTTTAGTCATTGCTGACACCAGCTCCTCTGAAATCGTATCGGTGCCTATCGGTGCGCGATATCCGACAAAGAAATCTGGACGAACCAATAATGCGCCAGACTCTTCGACTTCGCGCACTTTTGCGTAATAACCGTATGAGTCTTCATACGCACGACCCATACCAATCACCTCCAGTTTGATGTCTACACCTAACGCCGCCTTAACCGCCTCGATGGCCGCCGCCCAACGCTTCTCCCCGGATATTCCCGTCAACAATGTGAATTTTCCTTTACCACAAAGATCCAAGGTGGATACACGCTTCTGTGTGCGCTTATTCACTAACCATGCATGCGGCAGATGAGCACCCGGGCGGCTGCTTGCTTGATAGTACAGCTCTTCATCTTTTTCAAAACCAGGGTCCGGTGTCCCGTCCGTGACAATCGCCGCCGATGTATAACGCTGGTTAACTTCGACACCATGACAGTCAAAGTCATACTGGTGAACGCCAAAACCATGTAACAACGCATGACGCATCTCTTCACCTTCAGGCGTATCATCCTTACGCTTCTCAAATTGCGCCGCGACTTCTTCTTTAGACATATTCGGGTTTAGTCCCAATGCGCCTAGTGTATAGATAATTTCATCCATACTTTTGTTTGCGCGTTTCACGATCTGTCGTGCGACCGGTACGCGCTCTTCCTGATAAGAGGTCAGCAAATCAGGCCCGGCTTCACCTTTGATTACCATAGCCATCTTCCAGGCCAGGTTCATCACATCTTGCACACAGGTGTTCGTACCCAATCCATTGGTCGGTGGATGACGATGCACCGCATCCCCGGCGCAGAAAACCCGCCCCTTATGATTTTCCAGGGCATGCATGTCATTCACGGTCCACAGCAAATAACTTTCGATTTTAACATCATCCAGTTTTTCCCCCACCAGACGATCAATCACGTCACGGGCATCCTGTTCTGTAATCTCTGGCTCCCCCTGACTGATATCATAGCCCCAATAAGCGACCCATCTGTTCCATGTTTCTGCCATACGCAGCGATCCCACCGGGGAACCACCAATACCAGCGCCTTCTTCTTGGAACATCATATAAATCACCCCTGGGCGATGCTCTACATACTTCGACAGGTCGGCCTGGAACACGATATTAAAACCGCCACTCAGGCCCATTTTTCCTTCAAACGGCAACCCAAGATCTTCTGCGACTTGTGACCGGGCCCCATCCGCACCGATCATATATTTTGAGCGGATTTGGTATTCATCACCACGCAGACGATCCCGCACTGTGGTAATAACGAAATCTTCATCCTGAACATGGCTGACATATTCTGTATACATCCGCACTTTCGCATCAAGCTTTTGCGCAGTATCCAGCAAAATCGGCTCCATACGGTCCTGCGGAATATCACAAAGACGGCTAGGGCTAGCATATTCATGATCCGCATAGCTCGTCGGGTTATTACCCCATGCTTCCAGACGGGCAATCTCTTCACCTGCCAAGCTACGGCAGAAAACATGCTCCCCCATCAGTTCTTTAGGGGTCCCCACATTAATCATCTGGTCTTCAATATCCAGATCCCGGAAAACTTCCATACACCGTTGATTGGTAATATGCGCGCGCGGATTGCGGGCAGTCGATCCATATTTATTAATGGTAATACAATCAATCCCCTCCCGCGCCAGAAGTGCCGCCATCGACAAACCCGTTGGGCCTGTTCCGATGATTAAAACATCCGTTTCCACAAGGTTCTTCTCAGTCATTTTGTGCTCCAATATTATTATACGTTCTCAACTTGCCGTCTTAATAACGGCTTTCTTCTCCGGCATCCCTCAGGCCTTTGAGCCAACCTGCGGGCAATGTGGTACCGTTCCGCCAAATAGGCAGTTATATAACCGTCAACTTACGCGATACCGGAAAGGGACTAGGCTAAAGGCCTAGACATCTCCCTCTGTTACAAATTTGCGAATAATCCGGTTAAACTCGTCCACGTCTTCATACTGCGGCCAGTGGGCTACTTCCCCACGCATGACATGTAATTTTCCATTTTTGACATGCTTCACTGCACTTTCCGCCGCCGGCAGATCATGCATAGGGTTATGCTCTGTCCACAGGAATAAAGTTTCCGTCTCCAACTTCTCCAAAGGAATAAGCGGTGGTTCGTACGTGCCAGCTACCCAGCCCTTCAGGAAACCAAAGACCTTTGGCGCAATTGCCGCCAATTCAGGCTGGGAATAATACTGCAGGCGCAGCTCAATCAGCTCATCTGTCAACATGCCCCAATTCTTTTCATGCAATAACCAGCGCATTCTGGCCTGTACAGATTCAAATGTGGGCTTCTGTCCCTTTGACTTGGCGGACATCGCAGCCAGATTTTTCAGGTCTTCGCGTCCCTGTTCAGTCACGATAGGAATCCCGCCGGACGTCACCAATATAAGTTTATCCACGCGGCTTGGGTTTTCCGCGGCTAATACACCCGCAGCACCACCGCCCATAGATTCACCAATCAGAGTAGCCTTCTCAATACCCAACACATCCATTACTTCCAGAATATGTTGCGTATAGATATCCAGACTGTAGTCAATATCCAGCTTTGCCGACAGCCCATGCGCAATAAAGTCAAACGCAATCACATGAAACTGATCTGACAACGGGACAACGTTTTTACAATAAGCCTCTGCATGCCCTCCCATACCATGCATGAAGATCAGAACATCTTTATTGTCTGTACCTGCCTCGATAATACGTGTGCGGCCGCAACTTGGTGTGTCGATATAGCGCACTTCTGCGCCCACAAAATCTTGCCATAAAGTCGTCATTTATATTTTCCCTTACCCGTGTATTCACCGGTTTATATTTTTCGGTCCGAAGCTTATGAATTACCGCCCTGCGGCATTTCCATTTTGTGGCCCCAAGTGCTCATCTGGCTATATTCAATCGCCGACCAGTCAGGTCTTTCGATGACCAGTCCGCCTGTCCCGAACTCATATTGGAAGCCGGATGGTGTCACCATATAGAAAGAGAACATATTATCGTTCGGATGCCGCCCTAAACCCTTAGCAACACGAAAACCTAATTCTTTCGCTCGGTCATAGGCCAAACCTACATCGTCAAGGTTATCGACCTCCGCCATCAAATGATCGATGCGCTTTGCACCGGGAGGCATTGGTGCCCCGACAAGACTACCCGTCGCAAGACTGTGATGACGGCCGGTTTCTGAATGATAGAACGTTGCATCCAAAACAATACCGGGCTTAAACTCTTCGCGGATGACGTCGCTAACATATAACCCTAATTTATTTTCGTAGAAATCACGGGTCACATCGTAATCTTGTGCCATCGCTGTCGCGTGGCCAAAGCCCTTATCACCAGCAACAAAATTTCCTTGCAAAACAGCGGACCTGAACGGACGCGTTGAGGGAGCCAACAAAGGCATGGCGTAAAACTCATGGTCAAACCCATTTGGGTCTTGAGCAACATAAAGGTAGTTCACCTTACGGCGATCTTTTAGTTCATCACTCGCTTCTGTAACTTCAACACCCTTGCGCTGCAGCCCTTCCACATAAGCTTCTAAAGCTTTCTGGTCCGGCAACTCCCAACCCAGAAATAACATGTCATCGATATCATCTTTTTCAATAATCAGGCGTTGCTCATGATTATCCATACGTAACGTCAGCAATTGCCCGGCATTCTTCGTGCCGACCATCATACCCATAAAATCTACAGTAAACCGCTCCCATGCCTCTAAATCCGAAGCACCTACCCCCACATAACCCGCACTCAAAAGACCTGACATGACACTCTCCTCTATTCTTTTTTAGATCCTCATCACCAAATTGTGATATCTTAATCACTACATAGCAATTGCCGTGCCACCTTTATTCCCAACAACAGGAAATATATAATGTCTTTTAATTACAATAGTTTAATGACATTTTCACTGACAAACGCCCCCCTAAAAACACTATGATAGTGACACAAGCCTTCACAAATATGAGCGTAATTGATAAAATTATTAATACTTTTATTAAGCTAAGTCGCTTTTCCTCGGAGCCATCATAGCGAACTTCCACCTCCCCCCAAGACTTAAGAAGGCTTAAGAAGACCGAACATGATTGAAAATGAAGAATTAATTCGTCATCCCGAAATGGACGACCTGCGCGAAAAATTAAACTTTGAACCTGACAAGGGGCGCATTTGGCTTGGTTCCCAGCGCATGCTTCTGATTAACGCCGAAGCATTTGGGGCCTTCCGTCGCGACCTGATCGAAACGCTTGGGTTTAATGCAGCCCGGCAGCTAATTACACGATTTGGTTATATTTCCGGCTCAAAAGACGCCATCCTTGCACGACAAATACGGCAAGACCAAAGCCCATGGGAGCAATTTATTGTTGGCCCCCATTTACACGCGATCGAAGGATTTGTCCGTAGCGTTCCTGTTCTGGATGAAACATTTACCGAAGACCGCCTCTATAAAGGTTACGTAGAATGGCACGATTCTGCAGAAGCCAATGCCCATATCGAAGCCTTTGGCATTGGGTCCATGTCCGCCTGCTGGATGGAAGAAGGCTATGCATCGGGCTTTATGTCCAGCTTCTTTGGCCGCCGCATGCTTGTACGCGAAATTGAATGCCGCGCCATGGGACATGACAGTTGTAGATGTTACGCCCAACCGCTTGAAGATTGGGGCGATGAATTAGATGATAGCTACGTCTATCCCGTCAGCTCTATCTACGATATGCAGAATATCCCTAAGCACAGCAAAACAATCACGTTCAACGCCACACCCCTGACAACTGATGGCCCAGTTGGCACCTCTGGCGCGTTTAGTACTGTTATGCATCGCATTGAAAGAGTAGGAAAAACGTCGGCCACTGTACTGCTTCTTGGGGAAAGCGGCGTTGGAAAAAGCCTGCTGGCAAAAGAGGTCCACAAAAAAAGCGATCGTGCCGACAAACCTTTTATCGACGTCAATTGCGCCGCCATTCCTGAACAACTTATTGAGGCGGAACTCTTTGGTGTTGAAAAAGGTGCCTATACAGGGGCAGTTGAAACACGCGCCGGCCGGTTCGAAGTGGCAGATGGTGGCACCATTTTCCTGGATGAGGTCGCCTTACTAACCCCAACCGCACAAAGCAAACTGCTGCGCGTCCTGCAAACTGGGGAGATGGAATATCTTGGCAGCACCAAAACGCGCAAGGTAGACGTTCGCCTCATTGCTGCTACCAATGAAAACCTGACCCAAGCTATCAAGGAAGGACGCTTCCGCGAGGATCTCTTTTATCGCCTGAACGTCTTCCCAATTTCCATTCCTGCCCTGCGTGATCGTATTGATGACCTTCCGGACCTGATCGAAATATGCCTGCATAAATTTTCCAAACGTTATAAACGGGCCATGCCGGGTATCACCGCCCGGGCCCTCCAGGATATGATGGATTATAGCTGGCCGGGAAATGTCCGGGAACTGGAAAACATTCTCGAACGCGCACTCATCCTTGCGGAGGACAACGCGCCACTGGATACTTTCCATCTATTTGCCTATCACGATAGTGCCAACACCGAACAACCTTTGAAAATGCTCAAAACACCCCGCATTGAAGAACAGGCTACCACACAATTACCTACCGACATGACGGAACCCGGTATATCAAAGAATATCCCCCCCACGCCTCAGGACATTGCCGATATCCTGATGCGTGAAAACATCCGCACCGATGAATTGGAAGAACTTCTTGCCCAAAAGGCGATGGATGAAGCCGATGGCAATATTACAAAGGCCGCCCATAGATTGGGCATATCACGGGCGCAGCTAGCTTATCGCATTAAAAAAGCAACGAAGACATAAGCAGAAAACATAAGAAAACGGGCCCGCATGAACATGCGGGCCCGTCACATTAAAATCTCACGCTGTCAAACTTATGTGACAACTGGCAGGAATGTGTCGTTCAGCTTCTTCTCATAATAGAAGATCGCCTTACCGACGTTATCAAAATCCCACGTGCGCTGCGGCAGGTCAGGATAATAATGATAGCCGCCCGCAAACACTTCATTACGGTTCCCGGATGGATCCCAGAAATAAATTGTCCGGCCCCGTGTGATACCATGGCGTGTCGGCCCAATATCCACAGGAATATCAAACCGCGTCATAATATCCGCAGCGTGGCCAACCGCATTCCAGTCTTCCAGCAAGAAGGAACAATGGTGCAGCTTACCCGGCTCTTCATGTTCTGCAAATGCGACATCATGCGCCTTGTTGGAAATACTCAGGAAAATAACCAGTGGCTTACCTTCCGGATCATTCTGGACTTCAGCAAGCTCGAAATCGAACACTTCGTTCAGAATTTTGAAGTTTTCCATCACATTCACGCCATAAAGCAATGCGTGATCAAAACGGATAACACCACAGGCACGAGGCATGTCTTTGAAAACGTCCGGATTTTCAGTCATCGGACCATTGTCGGACAGTTCCATATCTGCATAGAAATCGAACAAATGACCAGAAGGCAGATGTACGCGCAAACGGCGACCCACGCCTGGCTGCTCACCAGCTTCGACCCATTCCGTTTTGCAATCGTAATTTTTCAACTTTTCTGCACTTTCGTCCAGGTAAGCATCGCTTGAGACCTTAAAGCCCATTACGTCCATACCCGGCACATCTGTTTCACGCAGAATAATGCTATGTCTGTGGAACTCGTCATAAGCCTTCAGATAAACACGACCGTCTTCACCCGTACCCACGACATCCAAACCCAGAATATCACGGTAATGCCACAGGGCTTTTTCCATTTCCATTACACGGATCTGCATAAAACCCGGACGCAACACTCCATTAATCGCCATTACAGCCTCCTATAGTGCATCAGCTAAAACTGTTGTTTATATATCGAGCACAAGCTCGGTCCCTGGTGCCCCGCGAGAGACACATGGGGCAATGATCTTGCCCTCTTTTTTTTCACCATCACTCAGGCAAAGATCATTATGCTGGATCTCACCGGAAATCACATTCAGCAGACAGCTTCCACAAAAACCTTCTGCACATGACAGTGCCACTTTATAACCATTTTCACGTAACGCGTCAGACAGCTTTTCGTCTGGCCCTACGGAGAAGGTCTTACCACTCTTCGCCATTGTAACCGTAAACTCACCACCCGTCGCTTCTTCAGGGTGATGTACACCAGAAGCCGAGAAATACTCTTTACGTACCAATTTACTTGGCCAATGTTCTGTTGCTTTTTCAATGGCATCCATAAAACCACCAGGGCCACACATATAAAGCTGTGCGTCAGCTGGCACATCTTTAAAAGCCGCACCAAAATCCATCAACTGCTCTTTCGGGCCTGTGTCCAGATGAATCGACACTTTATCCGCAAATGGCTTTTCCAGAATAATTTCTTGAAAAGCCGCGCGCTCTGCGTCCCGGGCACAATAATGCAATTCAAATGATTTGCCTTTGGCATGCAATTCTTCCGCCATCGCCAGAACAGGGGTAATACCAATGCCACCGCCCATCAGGATATAATGGCCATAACCTTCTTCTAGTTCGAAGTGGTTGCGCGGTTCGGAAATCATGACTTCATCGTCAACTTGTATGTTATCACAAATTGCGATCGATCCTCCGCGGCCTTCAGCTTCACGCTGTACCCCGATCTGATACTGCCCATTGGGCGCGTAATAGTTATAAAGTGAATACTGGCGGATCAGGTCGTCGCCCACATGCACATCAATATGTGCACCTGCAGTGAACGCCGGGAACGCTTCCCCTTCGACCGGCTCCAACCCAAATGAAAAAATGCCTTCTGACAGTTTATTTTTTGATTTTACGACAGCACGAATAGTCATTATGTCTCCAACACGCGATTAGATATTAATTTATGTCTGTTATTACCAGAGCAGTATATAGGAATAAATGTTCAAGAAAACAGTTCTAAAGCGCAAAAAAACAGTTTCAAACGCCTTAAGCACAAAAAGAAGCATAAAAAAAGGCCCGGAATGTTCCGGGCCTTGTCAAAGATGTCAATTTTATAGACAATTAAAAGTCCATACGGGCCTGTAAAAAGACCTGACGTCCCGGGCCTTTTGCCTGTACGTATACAGGGTTTGCCGGGTCTGCAGGGAAGCCGGCATCAGTACCATAGCTGATAATATCTTCATCTGTCAGGTTTTTAACCTGCAAAGATAATTCCCAGCCATTGTCTAAGGATGAAAGCCCCACACGCGCATCAAACTTCCAGTAAGAATCAATACGCAAGAAAGGATCACGATCCAGATCAGGGTCAAAGCTATCTGTATACTGTGCATCCAGACGCAAACTAACCTCGTAACCGTTGGCGACCGGATAATCCACCTGTCCAAACATATTCGCCGTGATTTTTGACGCATAAGGCAATGGTTGTCCGCGCAGATTCTGTGTATCGCCCGGTGCTTCACAAACACCATTGTTATCCACCTGCAATATTTGTGGACATTCGACACCCGGGAAATCGCCATATTCTGTGTCCAGATAGGCAAAGTTTCCACCGACCAATAGATATTCGTTCACCTGGAACTGGGTTTCAATTTCTAACCCGTCCATGCTGTGCGATGGAATATTCTTCACTTCAAAACCAACCAATGGGGCATTAAAGGCCACATATTGCAGGTTTTTGTAATCTGTGTGAAAAACCGTCAGGTTGAAGATTGCCCGACCATCCAGCAGCTTCGCCTTCATACCCAGTTCAAAGTTCTCTGCTTCTTCGTCTTCATATTCCAAAGACGCTGCAGTTTTCGCAACTGGTGCCGCATAAACTGGAAAGAAGTCGAAACCGCCTGTTTTTGATGCCTGTGTCCATGTAGCAAACAACATCACATCATCTGTAAGGTCGTATTGCAGGTTAATCGTCGGATCAAAGCTTTTATCCGAACGTGTCTCATCAATAGGGTTAAACACGGTCAGTGTCGTAATATCCGTTTGGGCGTCCACGGCCAATGCACCGCCGCCAACTGTGTTACGAATATCTGCAACATAATCTTTTGTTTCATCATTGTAACGGCCGGACAGTGCCAGACGTAAATCGTCAGAAACATTCCACACCAATTGACCAAATACAGACCACATTTCTGTATCCTGATCGATACGCCAGCGTGTCGCGTACCCTAATGTCGGCGGGGCCTGCACAATATTAAGGGCATTATCCAAAGCCTGTTCCTGCTTCAAATAATAAAGGCCAACAATATATTCAAAAGTTTCACCCACAGGTGATTCCAAACGGATTTCCTGACTGAACTGTTTGAAGTTACCTTCGGACGTCCATGTCTCCAGACCGATGCCGCTGAAATCCGCCGGGGCCTGGTCGGCCTCATCAAACTCCGCATAGCCAGACACCATCTTCAAGGCATGTTCGCCAAGGGTATAATCAATAGCCAGCATCGCGTTCAATGTTTCCGTATCAGAAAAATCCTGATCCGGGAAAACGCCTGCCAATGGACCTGCAACAGCACCACTGGTTACTGTTTCATCCAACGCACACTCAACGGTACCGAATGCACCAAGTCCCGGACCCGCTGTAGGGAATGAATATGTCGGGGCACCATTTCCGCAAACGAGCTGACGGTCAGACCCTTCTACCTTGCGCTCCGCATATTCGATTTTGAGATCTGCAGACAGGTTATCTGTCAGATTAAAAATAAAATAACCGCGCCCCACTTTTGAATCGACTTCCGGCTCGTCTTCACCCGTTACAGGGTTGTCAAGATAGCCGCCTTCACGCACAACACGACCGGCAATCCGCGCCAGAATTTTATCTGTTAGCGCGCCAGAGACGGCCGCCTCCAGGTTATAGCCATCATATTCGAATTCATAACCACCGGAAACATAGCCTTCTAGCTCCTCGCTAGGCTTACGTGATGTAATGCTAATTGCACCTGCGGTCGCATTTTTACCAAACATGGCAGATTGCGGTCCGCGAATGACCTCGATGCGTTCCATGTCAAAAAACGGTGCCAAAAACTGCTTTGCGCGTCCGCTATAGACGCCATCAATAAACATGCTAACGGACTCTTCAAAGCCCTTATTGCCGCCTGATGCACCAAGACCCCGGATCTTAATAATCGGCTGAAATGGGGATGCTGCAACCTGCATGTTCGGGATCATGCCGCTTATGTCTTTTAATTCGAAGACATTGTTTTTTACGGCAAAATTGCCGTCAATCGCGGCAATAGAAATCGGCACATCCTGAATGCTTTGCGCCCGTTTCTGGGCTGTAACTGTGATCTCTTCAATTTGAAAAGTTTCCGCCTGCGCCGCTGGGGTCAGGGCGATAACAGCACTCGTCAATAGAAGAGAGAATTTAAATGATGATGAACGTATACGCCATACGTTCCTCCCTTGGAAATACACACTCATTTTACTGAGGAAGGCCCGTCTTTCCGTCCGCCCACAGGCATCCGGAGAGATAATAATTAAGACTTCCCTCGGTAGCGTATACTGTCGATATCGGGAGGGATTTTCTATGTCCTAAATCACAAGTTTATTGTCTAATGACACTATACGAACATAAATTCGCAAAATGCATTTCATGCAACACGTAGATATATTCAAATATTAGGTTATTTTAATTATAGGGTATATGTGGAGACTAAGAAAGCCGCAATCCTGACGATACAAAGACTGCGGCTTTCTTACGATATTAACATGGTCGCGTGACCCGAATTACATAGTATTTTCTGCCTTACGCGCCATTTTCTTCAGCATCTTTTTCGACAGCGATGTGGCGACGCCAGGACGGCTCCATGGGCAAGTCGACAGGCAGATACCACACGCTTTGTGTTCCGTAATGAACGGCATGCATTTATCAAAGTCCACGTACCATTTTTCAACACCACGCACCATCTGCTTTTTGTCACTAATAGCACCAGGCGGACAATCTTCGGTGCATTTCTTACAGGACATGCAAAATTCATCCACACCGATTTCCCGCGGCTGATCCTCTATCAACGGCATATCTGTCATAACCGTTGCAATACGAAAGGCACTCCCAAGTTCATCGCTAATCATGGAGCCATTCTTCGCTAGCTGACCAATCCCTGCCTCAATTGCTGGCGGGATCATCAAATGCAACTCCCCCTCATTAAGGGTCAATCCACCATAACCGGTAGCCGGCCAACCCTGCGCCCGTATCCAATTGGCCAGGTCCACAGCCGCACGTTGGGTTTTTTCATAACCACCGATCACCTGCGTAATCGCTGACGAAAAATCACCCCCCAAATTCTTCGCCAGCAAGTCATAATCCATAGAACGCGCCAAAACGACGACATATTTGGCGGATAAGTTTTCCTGATTTTCAAACATCCAGTCTTTACGCATCCGCGTCACACCCACAACCTCGACCTCCTCATGGGCTAAGGCCTTTTTCTTTAAAGCAGCTGTAAATTCTTCCGGTGTTTTTTCAATGCGCACATCTGCTATTTTTTTATGGCCGATTTTGTCGCGGATCGCATGGGTAAAAAAAGAAATCGCCGCCGATAAACTCCCCATATAGGAGCGAAATAAAAACATGTAGACAATTGACATCCACGGGTGTTTTTCCGTGCCGTGCATCTGCGGCCATGCACGATAAACGTCTTTTCGCCCCAGCCCATTAAACGTATTTCCCGACACACCTTCCGGAATACACCATTTCGTCAATACGGAAGGCTCATATTCATGATGCCTTACCTGTTTACCTACAAAGAAACCCATGTCCACACTTCCTGAATAAAATTAAAATTATTCATTCCATAATACACAATAAGAACATTTGTTCAATTATAGCTATCACTTGATAAGTGTCCCACAGACCACTCTAACACATAAAAAAATTGTACTTTTATGGGTCATACATGAAATGATGATGATAGACGCGTTGCCACTACATCAAAAAGCACTGGCCATCACAACGAAGAGGCGCCACCTTGTCATCACCACGGTTATGCCCTAAATAAAAAAGCGGTGGCTATCACCACCGCTTCTTGCAATTGACACATATTTACGCCTAGGACGCCAATTCCGTTTCTTGTCGCCGCGCCATTTTCTTTAACATTTTTTGTGATAAAGAAGGCGCAACACCCGGGCGGCTCCAGGGGCATGTGGACAGGCAAATGCCACAGGCATTATGTTCAGTAACAAAGGGCATACATTTATCAAAGTCCACGTACCATTTTTCAACACCACGCACCATTTGCTTTTTGTCACTGATCGCACCGGGCGGGCAGTCTTCTGTGCATTTCTTACAGGACATGCAAAATTCATCCACACCAATTTCGCGTGGTTTATCCTCAACCAGTGGCATATCTGTTAAGACAGAAGCAATACGAAACGCACTGCCCAATTTATCGCTAATCATCGAACCATTCTTGGCCAGTTGACCAATGCCACTTGCAATAGCAGGTGGCATTGACAGAAACCATTCACCTTCAGTCGTAGAAAGTCCCCCATATCCCTTTGCTGGCCAGCCTTGAGAGCGGATCCAGTTCGCTACATGCACCGCCCCGCGCTGGGTCAATTCGTACCCCCCAATGACCTGCGTAATCGCCGAAGAAAAGTCTCCCTTAAGGTTCCTCGCTAGGCTATCATAATCCATGGAACGGCCGACCGTGATCACCCATTTATATTGGGACGAATCGTGTCCTTCAAAACGATATTCATCTTTCATCCGCGTAATCCCCACCACTTCCACTTCGGGGTGGGCCAACGCAATTTTCTTAACCTCCGCAGTAAATTCTTCCGGACTTTTACGCACAACCTCATCCGCGACGGGTACATGACCGGTCACCTCACGCCATTTATGCTTGACTGCAGAAATAACCGTATTGAAATTCCCCCCCATCGTCCGAAAGAAAAATAGGGCGGTCACCTTGAACCATGGGTGCGGTGTTGGGCTATGAAATTGTGGCAAGGCCCGATAGACATCCTTACGCCCTAACCCATTATAGTCATTCCCGGACCCATTTTTTGGCATCAACCATTTCGTCAATGTCGCTGGCTCATAAACGTGTTTTGCGGTGTTTTCACCCTGCCAAAAACCCATTTTATTCTCCCTGAATTTTAGCTCTGGCTTTAAAGTAAAAGAACCCACGCATCTGTGTCATTGGCCATAAGGATAAAAAGAATGTCGCTGCGTTTAATATCAACCACGACATTTTTTCTTGATGATCTGACCACGCCTAACGGAAAAACCTCACATACGACACGCTCAAGAAATGTTTTCTGCACGCCGTGACATTTTCTTTAACATTTTTTGAGAGAGAGACGGGGCTATACCCGGACGGCTCCAGGGGCAGGTCGATAAACAAATAGCACAGCCTTTATGCTCTGCCATGTAAGGCATGCATTTATCAAAATCCACATACCATTTTTCAACACCGCGAACCATTTGCTTTTCATTACTGATCGCACCTGGCGGACAGTCTGTCTGGCACTTCTGACAGGACATACAAAATTCGTCCACACCCATTTCCCGCGGCGCATCCGCCAACAGCGGCATATCCGTCAGAACGGTTGCAACGCGAAACGCACTGCCCAAACTATCATTAATCATCGAACCATTCTTTGCCAATTGGCCGATACCCGCCTCTATCGCCGGCGGAATTGCCAAATGCCATTCGCCCTTCGTGGACGATAACCCGCCATATCCTTTGGCATAGTATCCTCTCTCGCGTATCCAATTGGCAATGTGAACCGCGCCACTTTGCGTCTTTTCATAGCCACCGATCACCTGCGCCAGTGCAGAACTAAAATCTCCCTGCATATTTTTCGCCAGTGCCTCATAATCCATGGACCGGCCCGTCACAACAATCCACGGCAAATCCGCAATATCGTCATGCCCCTGAAATCGCCATTCTTCGCGCATACGGGCAATACCCACGATCTCTACTTCCGCATGCTTTAATGCTTCTTCCTTTAGGGCGGCCGTAAAAGATTCCGGTGTGCCCTGTTGCCGTTGTGCGGCGATGTCAATATGACCGAATTTTTCCCGCCACATATGTTTTATGGACGCCACCGCCGACACCGGGCTGCCGATGGTGGTGCGAAATAAAAACATCGCCACTACTTTTGTCCATGGATGTTTTTCCGGGCCATGCATTTGCGGGCGGGCCCGGGATACTTTTGTATCACCCAAACCGTTATAGGTATTTCCTGATGCCCCTTTGGGGATAAGCCACGATGTCAGAACAGACGGCTTATATCTGTTTGGCCCTAATTCTTTACCGACAAAAAAACCCATATTCTGCTCCATGTCATATCGCATACACTCTACGGTAGTAATTTCTTTAATTACTCTTACCCGTAAAGTTCTGTTGTGGTTTCGGCATTTTGCCAGCGGTTTTAAAATAACGATATTATACAGTAATGAAGCAGGAAATTCTTCCAATGCTGCCTTTATTTTTGCAGCCTCAATAAAAAAGGCGGGAAAACCCGCCTTTTTTATCTATCACCATACTCTAGCTAGAGAAGATGTCGTTTTCTATGACGCGACCATCTCCTCTTGGCGGGCCATTTTCCTCAGCATTTTTTGTGAAAGTGATTTTGCAATGCCTGGACGGCTCCACGGGCACGTCGACAGGCAGATACCACAGGCTTTATGTTCTGTGACGTAAGGCATACATTTATCAAAATCCACATACCACTTCACGACACCGCGGACCAAAGTCTTTTCATTGCTAATCGCGCCGGGAGGACAATCAGTCTGACATTTCTTGCAGGACATGCAAAATTCATCCACACCAATTTCGCGCGGCGCATCCGCCACCAATGGCATATCCGTCAGCATTGTCGAAATACGGAAGGCACTTCCCAGTTCATCGCTAATGATAGAACCGTTTTTCGCCAACTGCCCGATCCCTGCTTCCAATGCCGGAGGGATCATCGCATGCAGTTCCCCTTTGGTCGTCGTCAGGCCGCCATAGCCGCGCGCAGGCCAACCCTGAGAACGCACCCAGTTCGCCAGGTCCACGGCCGCACGCTGTGTCTTTTCGTATCCGCCGATCACCTGCGTGATCGCGGATGAAAAGTCATGGTTCAAATTTTTAGCAAGATTTTCATAATCCATAGAGCGGCCAATAACCACAATCCATTTGTAGTCAATATCTTCCTGGCCCGCGAACATCCATTCTTTACGCATCCGGGTAATACCAACAACCTCTGCTTCCGGATGAGCCAGTGCTCTTCTCTTCACTTCTGCGGTAAATTCCTCTGGTGACTTCTCAACTCTCACTGGCGCGATTTCAACGCTGCCATAACGGTCACGCCACTGGTGCACAATAAATGACACCAACGCAGAAAAACTCCCCAAATAGGCCCGGATCAGAAATAAAATCACCAATGATTGCCAGGGGTGATCTTCTGGACCATGCATTTGTGGCAACGCGCGATATTCATCTTTGCGTCCCACGCCATTAAATACATTGCCTGATGTGCCCTTTGGAATAAGCCAACGTGTCAGCGTACCCGCCTTATACTCATTCGGCCCAATTTGCTCACCTGTAAAAAAACCCATTATTCTTTCCTGTCTAGTATACCGTCATAATTTTTCAGGGGGCATAGTACCAAAAATACACCAACCCTTATTATCCGATAAGCTACTTTTTTTGTCCGAGTTCTGAGTTACGCATATCCTACATCTGCTAACATCAGACTACGTCTATTTCTGCCCCGCTTTCTTAAAGAATAATGACCTAAGAAGCCATTTGTTCTTTCTGGCGAGCCATTTTCTTCAGCATTTTTTGTGATAAAGAAGGCGCAATGCCCGGACGGCTCCACGGACACGTTGACAAACAAATCGCACAGCCTTCATGCTCCGTGATAAACGGCAAACATTTGTCATAATTTACGTACCACCGTTCCACGCCCCTCACCATTTGCTTTTTATCGCTAATCGCTCCAGGCGGACAATCTTCCGTACATTTTTTACATGACATACAAAACTCATCCACACCGATATTGCGTGGTTCATCAGCAACAAGTGGCATATCCGTTACCACGGTGGATAAACGGAAATTACCCCCCACAACATCACTAATCATCGAACCATTTTTGGCTAATTGACCAATACCACTATCTATCGCCGGCGGAATTGCCAGATGAAATTCATTTTCAATAAAGGACGCTCCACCATACGCCTTCGCATAATAGCCCCGGCGACGGATCCAGTTTGCAACCACCATGGCCCCATGCTGCGTACGTTCGTAGCCGCCAATAACCTGCTTAATGGTCGCGGAAAAGTTCCCTTCCAGATTTTTAGCTAATTCATCATAATCCATCGACAATGCGACAACAACGACCCACGGGCTCGTAATGCCGTCTTGACCTGCGAACATATAGTCTGATTTCATTCTCGTAATGCCGATCATTTCGACATATTCACTTTTCAGCACGTCGCGCTTCATATCACGGGAAAAGCTTTCCGCTGTACCTTCTGCTTTTTGTTCGGCAATCTTCACATGCAGAAATGTTTCTCTGAATTTATGTTTCATGATAGAAACAATCGTACCTGGCCGCCCAAACACGGCGCGCATGCCAAACAAATTAGCTACCTTTTTCCACGGGTGCCAATTCGGTCCATGGAAATGTGACGGTGGACGATAAACATCCTCACGCCCTAATCCATTAAAATCATTACCGGAAACATCCTTTGGCATAAGCCATTTTGTGAATGTTGCTGGCTCATATTGATGTTTACCTACGACTTTACCGACCCAAAAACCCATTTTCTTGTCCTTATAAATTTTGTGCCACTTCATAAGATTATTGATTCTTGATAGCATACTTTTATACCATTGTATAATTTTATATGCCTGTATAATTGTTTTTGCATCTGCAAAAAAGCCCGCTGTTTCCAGCAGGCTTTTGATGAGTATTCCTTTAACAATAAGGAAGGTTATTCTGGATTATCCCGGGATATGAAACCGGCATTAAAGTCATTAATATCCCCGCGGCGGATTAATTCCCGGTAACGTCCCGGCGTGTGCCCGACCCGGCGACTAAAGGCTTTATTGAAAGCTGATTCAGATTGATAACCGATTAGCCCGGCAATCTGGTTAATAGCCAATGTACTCCCCCGTAGCAAAGAGGCTGCACGTTGCATCCGAATACGGCTTAAATAATTGAGGGGCGTGTCCCCCACCATTTGCTTGAAACGTTCACTTAACCCTGAACGGCTCATGTTCGCGAGTTCTGAAAGCTGGTCTAATGTCCAGTCTTTACCATAATCACCATGCAACGCTGACAAAACGCGGCGAATACGATCGTCATAACACCCCGACTGCCCAAGCAATTGCGGTGCTTCTTTCTTATTCAGCCCGTAAATACTAATTAAAACACACACAGCTTCGATTAAACGGCGTTTAAGCACCGTGCCTTTATCCTGGGTCCGGACATCCCCGCGCATAAACAACGATAATAACGACCACAAACCCGGAATATCATCACGGTCTTCCGGCCGCACGACAAAAATAGGCGGAATAATATCCGGCACCAGATTGCTGGTTTCCCGGACTGTCATGACAAAGAAAAGTGGCGTTTCCGCATTCTCATCACCAATAAAGAAATCCTGGCGATCATGATCGTCTATGGGCAAAAATTCTGCCTTATGGGTACCTGCTTTTTTTTCTCCCGGCGCATATTGTGACCATAAATGGCTTGATGGCCGGGTCAGGGCTACAGCCGTGCCCGGTTTTATTTCCCACGGCGGGTCATCCTGACAATGCAACCACGCCTTGCCTTCCAATAATATATATAAAGGAATGATATCCCCCGTCGTTACCTCGTATGACCATGGTTTTTCCATGCGCATAAGATAACAACTAATTGAATCCACCCGAATATCAGGTGTGAACAACAAATCCTGCACCAATACGGCCTCCACACTCCCAAATTACTACCGCAGGCATCTGGTACGCCTCCCCCGTATGCCGCCATTATTTTATTTATATTGATATGGCCGCGTGACACTATAACAGGACTTATTATCAGATAGCAATCAAGGCTAAGTGGAAAAACATATAGACCTATTTATCCGCATCACAAATCAAAACAATTGCGCAGATAAAACATCAGTCTCCTATTGCGACACCATCCCCCTTTGTGATCAGGGGAATTTTAATCAGCAAATCTTTTTCCGGAGGCCCTTCTATACAAAGCCCTGTATCAACCTCAAATAAAGCCATGTGATGTGCACATTTCAAATGCTGTTTGTTCACACATAGGAATTTTTCAGGCACCGCCGGGCTGTTCAACGGGATTTGGAAATGGGGACAAACATTCACATAGCCGTAAAACATGTCACCTTTACGCGCGACAATCATTGAAAAAGCTTTATTTTCCGGCCCAAACCGAAACTCTTTTACGCCAGGGTCTTCAATATCTGATTGATTGCATAACACATGCCCGGGTTTTGGTGCATGTGCAAATGTTTGCCATTGGCCAGTTAAATAATTACCCATCAATGTTCCATAATAACCGGACCCCACTGGCCCATTAAAAAAATGGCCCATACTTATTTACAATAAATATGGGCCAGTCTGACTTATGCAATCCAGGCGCTAGGACTAGGAACCTGGATTTAGTACGAAATCGTAAGTCGCATATCTAAATGGACTTTCGACACCGTATTTCTGCGCCGCTTCTTCATCAGAAGAGGTCGGGAAATCAATAATCAATGATTCTTTCACACCGAATACGGCATCTGAATCCAGATACTCGCCGCCTTCGGGGAAAATATGTGTGGTCACAGGCTCATACCCTTCGGCCTGCACAATGAAATGCACATGCGCCGGGCGATAAGGATGGCGACCCAATTGCGTCAACATTGCCCCTACCGGACCATCTGTCGGGATCGGGTAAGCACAAGGCATACTTGTCACGAACCAATATTCGCCATTTTCGTTTGTCTGCAGCCGAACGCGCAGGTCAAAGCCTTCATCAGGCTTTTGCACATCATAAAACCCTTCTGTGTCAGATTGCCAAACATCCAACAGGGCATTGGCAATAGGATTACCATCCAGATCCGTCACACGCCCGGACATCACACACGGTTCGTCCACCGCTTCATTATAAATTTTGCTCCCCAGCGGCACTTCCGGCGCGCCTTCTACAAAGAACGGCCCCAATACCGTGGATTCTGTGGCCCCACCGGGTTTTCTGTTATTGATGGCATCCACCAACATTGAAACGCCCAATGTATCGGATAACAAAATCCACTCTTGTCTTTTGTCATCACACATTTGTCCTGTCGCCGTCAGGAATTGAATAGCTGCCATCCACTCATCCATTGTCGGCTCGACTTCTTTGACCACAGCGTGCAAATGCTTAATCACGCTGGTCATTACTTCTTTCAAACGTTCATTCTTGGCATCGTCCATCCGCGCTAAAACTGTTTCCGCCGATTTCTCTTCGCTAAAACCTCTATCCATTTTCCGTAACTCCTGACTTATGATTATCAAATACGTTCAAAGGCAACCGAAACCCCTTGCCCCACGCCAATACACATCGTTGCAACCCCCAACGATAACGACTGTTGCTGTAATTCTTCAACCAATGTCATCGCCAGACGCGCGCCTGACATGCCCAAAGGATGGCCCAAGGCAATTGCCCCGCCGTTCGGATTTACATGGTCCGCATCATCCGCCAGACCTAACTGACGCATCACCCCAAGTCCTTGCGCGGCAAAAGCTTCGTTTAATTCGACCAGATCCACATCGCCGATGGTCTTGCCCATTTTCGCCAACAGCTTTTCCGTTGCTGGCGCAGGGCCAATTCCCATGACCCGCGGGGGCACCCCCGCGGTCGCACTGGCCACCACGCGGGCACGCGGCACCAGGTTATATTTTTTGACGGCGGCCTCACTGGCAATAATCATTGCCGCCGCCCCGTCATTTACGCCGGATGCATTCCCGGCTGTTACTGTCCCGTCAGCAACCACAACAGGGTTTAAAGACTGTAACTTTTCATAGGTTGTCTCTGCACGCGGGTGTTCATCAACGGCAACTTCCGTCACTGCCCCTTTACGCCCCGGCACCATGACGGGCACAATTTCTGTGGCAAACCGCCCTGATTGCTGCGCTTTGGCCGCACGCTGCTGTGACCGCAAGGCAAAAGCATCCTGATCATCACGAGAAATATTGTAATCCGCTGCAACATTTTCCGCTGTTTCCGGCATGCTGTCCACGCCATAGGCCGCTTTCATTTGCTTATTTACAAACCGCCAGCCAATAGTCGTATCATACACTGCATTGGCACGGGTAAAGGCCTTTTCCGCCTTTGGCATCACAAACGGCGCGCGCGACATACTTTCCACACCACCGACAATAAGCAAATCCGCCTCGCCCGATTTAATCAGACTACTTCCCAAACGCACTGCATCCAGCCCAGACCCGCAAAGACGATTGACTGTCGTCCCGGTGACCACATCGGGCAGTCCCGCGAGCAGCGATGACATACGTGCCACATTGCGATTGTCTTCACCCGCCTGATTGGCGCAGCCAAAAATAACATCTTCAACAGCCGCAAAATCCACATCAGGATTGCGCTCCATCAGGGCTTTCAGCACCACTGCCCCCAAATCATCCGGCCGCACTGTAGAAAGTCCACCGCCATAACGGCCTATTGGAGTACGAATGGCATCACAAAGAAATGCTTGTGTCATCATGTTTCCCTATAACAGCACTGGGGCATCACCCGCCCACGCGTTGGAAATTACATCCCGGATCAGGTCACGTTCTAAGGGGCGTGGATTCCAGTATGGGTTGGACATGGCGATCTCCGTCGCCTTGTCGATACCATCTTCCGGCATTCCTAACGCTTTCAAACCCACAGGCACATCAACCTGTCGACTGATCTCAAATAATGCCTGCGCAGGATTGTCATGTGACAAGGCCCGGCTCAGAGCCGCCACAGCATCAGGCGTCGCTGGTGCGTTGTAAGCCAGAGCATGGGGCAGGACAATGGAATGGGTTTCCGCATGGGGCAGATCAAAAGACCCCCCCAACGTATGGCACAGCTTATGATGCAAGGACATCCCCACCATTCCCAGCACCGCCCCACAAAGCCACGCGCCATAAAGCGCATCACTTCGTGCCTCCACATTACTTTCATCGTCCATTAATACGGGCAGTGCGCCAGCCAAAGCCCGTGTCCCTTCTTCCGCCATCATAGAAACAATCGGGTTTCGATCTTTGGCATAGAGTGCCTCCACCGCATGGGCAATGGCATTCAACCCGCTCGACCCGGACATTTTCGCAGGCAATGTCAATGTCAGATTGACATCATAAATCACGGTTTCAGGCAGAACCTTCAGCGTTTTCTGGGTTGTCTTTACACCTTTTTCCGTCTGCCCGATGATCGGGGTCATTTCCGATCCGGCATATGTCGTTGGAATAGCGATTTGTGGCAAATCAGTGCGCAGGGCAATAGCCTTCGCCAGACCGATTGTCGACCCGCCGCCCACAGTGACCAGAATATCAGCAGCCAATTCCTGCTGCACAGCCATCGCCGCCTCTGTGACCTCAACCGGGGTATGCATCGTGGCATTATCATAAACACCAACAGCCACATCCCCCAGCAATGCCGCAATTTCTTCACCCAGATCCTTTTGAAATGGCGTTGTCAGCACCAAGGCGCGCTTCCCACCTAATGCTTCTATTTCCGCAGACAACTGCTGCACAGTATCACGCCCAAAAATCACACGCGATGGCAACGCATTGTATATAAAAGCGTCCATTATGCCTCCCCTGCATGGGCTTCTTTGGTCCGCCGATGAAGGTCACGCAGTACCTCTAGTTCATGGGCGGAGGGCTCCGGTGTGGTTGTCACCTCTTCTGCAAAGCGGACCCCCCACCCCGTATTATCAATAATTTGTTGCCGCTCTACACCACGGTGCATAGAGGTCACAATAAATTCTTTGGTCTGTGAATCCGGTTCCATAATACAAAGATCCGTAATGATCTTTGTCGGGCCTTTACCGCCGCATCGTTTCTTATTATCGCCCCCCGGCTGACCGCCGGCTGACGTGATAAAGTCGAGTTTTTCAACAAACCCACGTTTTGAATGACGCAAGGTAATAAAAACCTCACCACTATGCGTGGCTATTTCCGGTGCCCCACCACCGCCAGGCAGGCGCACTTTTGGCGCGTCATAGTCGCCAATAACAGTGGTGTTAATATTGGCGTATTTATCAAGCTGCGCCGCCCCAAGAAAGCCAACCTGGACGCGCCCGCCTTGCAACCAATACCTGAACATTTCCGGCACTGACACTGTCGTCAATGCGGTCTCACTTAATTCACCATCACCAATAGATAACGGTAGAATATCCGGCTTGGTTTCAATGGTCCCGGATTCATAAATCAACACCACGTTCGGCGCATGGGTGAGACGCGCCAAATTTGCCGCGGCACTGGGCAGGCCGATACCCACAAAACACACAGTACCATCCGCTAACGCACGCGAAGCTGCCACCGTCATCATTTCGTCGCCGCTATACTCCAACAACTCGCTCATGAGGCGTCTCCCGTTGCTGATTGCATAATATTCTCGTCTATCCATGCCTGAAAGCTATCCCGATCACGGGCGATATTATCCCAGTCCTGATAGTATTTATTATCACGGCTGTAATAACCATGGGCATATGAAGGGAAGGCACCACGCGGCACTTCGGCAACCGCGCTCACGACCCAAGATGGCAGAATACAGGCATTAGGGTGGACATCACCCAAATCATCAACAATTTCTTCAACAGTGACGATGGCACGCTTCGCCGCCAACACTGCCTCTTTTTGCACACCTAGAATGCCCTCAATCAGGACATCGCCTTTCGTTGTAGCTTTTTGCGCGTGTATTACTGCCACATCAGGACGTATTGACGGAATAGCGACCAATGCTTCGCCCGTGAAAGGACATTCCATTGGCACAATCGTTTTAGTCACCTTGGGGTAGTCCGTATTGGCGTAGGCCTTTATCACCGCACAAGGCAGACCAGCGGCCCCTGCCTCATAGGCATTTGCCATTGCAGCATGGCTATGTTCTTCAAGTTCCAATGCTTGCGGCCACCCCTTCTCAACCGCATCACGCAGCCGGTGAAGAGATCCCACACCCGGGTTCCCCCCCCATGAGAAAATCAGTTTACGGGCACAGCCCGCCCCGATTAACTGATCGTAAATCACATCCGGCGTCATGCGGATAAGTGTCAAGTCACGCTTACCCTGACGGATAATCTCATGCCCTGCGGCAAAAGGAATAAGATGAGTGAACCCTTCCATTGCGATAATATCACCATCATTGACATTATCACGAATTGCATTTTCTAAACTTGTTACCTTAGCCATACTGCCTCTTATTAAACCTACCTTTGATAGAATGGTGGGATTTGGGCATCGACATTCACCCAAACCGATTTAGCCTGCGTGTACTCACGCATCACGTCAAAGCCCATTTCACGTCCATAGCCTGATTGGCCGACACCCCCAAACGGGCTTCCCGGATGAACACGCTTATAACAATTAATCCAGACCATGCCCGCATGCAGGTTGTCTGCCATGCGATGGGCGCGCGTAATATCACGGGTCCATAACCCTGCTCCCAGACCATAGTCCGTACTGTTAGCAATTTTAAGGGCTTCTTCATCGTCTTTAAAGGTCAGCACCGTGACAAAAGGCCCAAAGACTTCTTCCTGGGCCACGCGGTCCGTATATTTCGCCCGCACGATGGTCGGCTTTACAAAATATCCGCTTTCCAGTGCCTCACTCTCTGGTCCTGCCCCGCCACAAAGCACTTCACCGCCCTGCTCTTTTGCAACATCCACAAAGCTTAATACCCGCTTCTGGTGCAACTCAGACGTCAACGGCCCCATTTCCGTATTGGGATCCAGCGGATCGCCAAGTCGAATTGAGCCAGCCAGTGCCGTAAATTTCTCAAGGAAGTTATCTGCAATACTTTCATGCAGCATAATCCGCGACCCCGCAATACAGGCTTGCCCCTGATTATGGAAGATCGCAAAGGCCGACCCACCGACAGCCGCCGGAATATTCGCATCCTCAAAAACGATATTGGGTCCTTTACCCCCCAATTCTAACTGCACCTTCTTCAGGTTCCCTGCAGACGCCTGGACAATGCGCCGTCCTGTATCCGTTGAACCCGTGAAAGAAATCTTCCCAATTTCCGGATGGTCGGAAATACGCTGACCCGCCGTATGGCCGTAGCCGGTCACGATGTTCACAACACCTGGGGGGAAACCCACTTCCATCATTAACTCACCAATCCGCAATGTCGTAAGCGGCGTGATTTCAGACGGTTTAATGACGACTGCATTACCTGCGGCTAATGCCGGGGCCATTTTCCAACTGGTAAACATCAATGGAAAATTCCACGGCACAATCTGCCCGACAACGCCAATTGGCTCGCGTTTGACGTAATTCAGAAAACCCGCATCAACAGGAATAACCGATCCTTCAACTTTATCGGCAATACCACCAAAGTAACGGTAGCAGAGTACGGTTCGCGGCACATCCAGACGCAAACAATCATTGATCGGATGCCCCGTATCAATGGCCTCCAGATAGGCCAGATATTCCGTGTCTTCTTCAATGCGATCTGCCAACTTTAATAAAAGGCGGCCACGGTCATGGGCCGCCATTTTTGACCAGCTAGGGAAGGCCGCTTTCGCGGCCTCCACTGCAAGGTCGACATCAGCTTCACGTGCTTCGGCTATTTCCGCAATCACAGTTCCATCATATGGGTCAATCGTGGCAATTTTCCCACCATCTACACCATCGACCCATTCGCCATTAATCAGCAACTTAGTCTGGACAGACTGGAGTTTGGCATGACGCGGATTGTTACCGCCCTGATTTTGTATTGTCACCTGCTTATCCTTCTATATTGCACTATTCACTGCATTCATTCTTAGAATTCAACAGGAACGACAGGGGATTCACCCTTTTTAATTAAATCAGGGATGACAGGGGAGGCATTTTCCCACACCAACAACATAGACCGTTTGTTTGAGAAACCCTGGTGACGAATATCTGCTGGCATTGCAGAAACATCCCCCGGCTTCATCGTCACGATTGCACGTGGTTTACCACTTTCTTTATCCTTCACTTCCCAGGTAATTTCATCGGAAAGCTGGATGAACCACTCAACGCGGTCATTACCATGCTCAACGGGCAGAATATACTCTTCCGTCGTTGGACAGAACAGGCTTTCTTTCACAACAGAACAAACGCTGGGATTCCAGGTCACATCTGAACGTGACAGATAACCGTAAAGATTATAGGCCGAAACCTGATCCTCAAAACCCGGCTCTGCTTGCACGACAGGCTGGCTCTGGTCCACATCGGCAAACATACGGTTTACAGGAAAACCTGATTCATCCGTACGTAATGGTGTATCCCCATCCAGACCCACCATCCGCTTTGCGGTCACACGTGCGCGCTGCACGGCTTCGTCATTATCACCGTTTTTGGCACCAAAGGCGTCATTTGTCTCCATTGGTGATGCGAAAGGATCAAACCCTTCCACCGTCCAGTCAGACACCATTGCCTTAAACATCGGCATTAATTCTTCGGATTCAAAACGTTCCTGCCAATCCAGACCACCTTCTTTATAACTGTCGTGGTAAGTTCCTGCGAACATCTCCACCTGCCCGTACAGGTTCGTTGTCCCGAACACAGGATCAAAATTAACAGTCCCGTAAAAGAAGCCCCAAGCCACATCGCGCATCAAGGCCCGCAGGAACGCATCAATAGACATCATATGTGAACCGGTCGGCCATGTAATATAAGCGAAATACTCATCGCGCGAAAACTTGAACGAACCCATTTCAAAACTTTTATAGCCGGTCTCATTATCTTGCGGCAATGTCGCGAAATGCTTTTGAATAGATGTGTCGTTAACCATTTTATATACCCTTTCCTGACCTTGTGACTTAAGCTTCTGTTTGACAGATATCCGCCCATTTCTGGACACTTACTGGCCCAAGAATAGACTGAACACTAATCACACTGACTTTTACTGAAGAGAAACGATAAAGACATCCGGCAGGCAACAACCCCTGATGACCACGACCTAGAACTAGACGTCCCATCTTCTGGCCCTCTGCCTCACCTTCGACAAGGTGCGCCCCTTCCGCGTCGGATGGTAATAACGCAACTTCCGGCTTCATGAGCTCCACCTCTACCTCACCGTCCATGCATAACACGAATTCATCGTGGGCATTTGTGTACAAAGGCGATGCGCCCTCTGCTCTTGCAGCTTCGATCACATACTCTCTATTGATCGCAACAACAACGCGCTCATAAGGCGCTGACGTATTGGCCACATCGTAAATATTCGAAAAAACATAGTTTTTGGGATTGTCATTGATGATTGTGACACCCCCTTTTTCGAAATCTGCGACTGACCCAAATTCCGTTTTATAGTCTACAGTTGTCATCTCTACTATACTCCTCCACCGAGTTCTGGGATTAGACAGAACTATATCCTAGAGATTTTACCCAACCGCTTCCTGCACAAAACGGACCACTTGCTGCATAATACTGACTCGCAACAAGCCCACCAGAACGGGCATAAATGGAATGCATTTCGGCCATCAACGTCATACTTCAGCTATTTGGAAAGAACATGTCTGCAGGCGAATACCCCTGCAAGACACTCGGTTTTCACAACAAAAACCGGCTCGCACTATAAAAAACTTCATTCTAATAATGAATAGTCAGGCGACTTTTACGTCAACAATGACAATCTTTTCACAACCGAGGACAATAATCACATGAATATTGTCGCAGCATGGACAAGCATCAACATCACAACCAGGTCATACACCTCTACACAAACGCGCTCTGGGTGCCGCGCCCTCTGAAGAAACAGAAAAAAAAGGAAAGAGCGACTGCTCTTTCCTTTTCAGTTTTGCTGACAATACTTTGGGGATATTAGAAGTAAAACCCAATCCCGCCCCCCAAATGGACGGTCTGGTCCAGGGTAATGTGCCGCTTATCCAGCACAAAACCATAGTCGTTATCGGCCTTGATGAGGACATCATCA
>PADB01000007.1 GCA_002700365.1 Kordiimonas sp.
ATTTCCCAGCGTTATGAGAAGCAGGGCGGAACAGCCATTCCCAGTGTTGAAGAAGTGGCTTTACTCTTGAGGAAAGCCGGAGAGCTGGCAAACGGTGAAAATGCACAGATCAGAAAAGCATGGAGCCGTTACGCACCTTTTTTCTTTGTTCTGGCTTATTCTGGTATGAGGCCTTGTGAAGTCATAGGCTTGCCCTGGAAGGATGTGAGGTTTGAAAACTGCACCATTGATGTGACGCAGGATGCGACGGAAAACGGAGAGATCGGATTGCCAAAGTCTGCATCTGCTTATCGAACTATTCATATGCCGAAAGTGGCAATGACGGCTCTGAAAAAATGGCAGCAGGAATGTCCTGAAGGTAACTTGGGTCTTGTTTTTCCAAATTGGAAGGGCGGTGTGGAAAGCCATGCCAATATTACCAATAGAGGTTGGTACGTGCTGCAAAGGGAATGCGGTTTGCTGGATGATCGGGGCAAGCCCAAATATCCGCTAAAGTCTTTCCGGCATGTCAGGGCGTCCCTTGAAATTCATAACGGTGCCACGGCCAAGGAAATTCAGACACTCATGGGCCATTCATCTGTGAAGATCACCTTCGATGTTTATGGTCATTTGTTCAAAGATCACGAACAAGAACGAGCGGCGCGTGCTGATTTAATTGCAGATCAGCTTTCTGCGTGTGGCAAATCTGTGGCGAGTTAAGTTAACAATTCAGTTAAAACAAAGGCTTAAGCTAAGTTTTTCGGGGATTGAAAATCCCCGTGTCGGTGGTTCAAATCCGCCCCCGGGCACCACTTAAAACTCCCAGAAAATATAGTGTTTTAGAGAATTGATGTGGTAGAGCCCTATGTTTTTGCCACAAGAATCATGTCCTCTGGAACCCGCAGAAAACCAGCGCTCTCTGAATCTCTCTGTTTCTCCATGTGGCAAATTTGTGGCAAAAGCTGAAGGCTCCAACCTCACCACCAAAGCAGATATGTGCCTGTTAGATGTTTCCGTTATCGCCCCAATTCATGGGTGAAGGGCGATAAACGGCTCCATACGAAGCAGGCAAATTTATACGCGTGTGACATGTATTCACTCTACAAGGGATAATTGATTCTTTACAATGTGTATCCACTGGCTACACTGCGATCTATGATAAAAGATTCGGGACTTAGAATTCGAGTTGAGCGTGACCTTCGAGAGGAATTTCTTGAGGTTTGCAAAGCCCAGGATAAGCCAGCAGCCCAAGTGCTGCGAGAGTTTATGCGTGACTATATTAAAAGGTGTCGTGAAATAGAAGACGAGGCTAAAAGGATGTAAATACAAAGGTATGACTGCATATACGCACTACCATAGCCAATATTTGGCTAATAAGATTACGTTAGAAGGATTGGGGGACGAGGCTTTCGCGAAATCATTATCCACCGCTCGTGTGGATATGAACCCTCACCAAGTAGACGCTGCATTATTTGCACTCCAATCGCCTTTGTCCAAAGGCGTTATCCTTGGTGATGAAGTCGGCTTGGGTAAAACAATTGAGGCCTGCCTTGTCATTGCGCAAAAATGGGCAGAGCGCAAACGCCAAGTAATGCTAGTTGTGCCTGCGTCCTTGCGAAAGCAGTGGGCGCAAGAACTACAAGAGAAATTCTCTCTGAGCAGTGTCATTCTTGACGCTAAGACTTACAAAGAAAGAAAAAAAGCAGGCATTCGCCGTCCATTTGAGGCAGAGAATGCCGTTGTAATCGTTTCATATGAATTCGCCGCAGGTAAAGCCGACGATATCGCGGTGATTGACTGGGACTTGGTTATCTATGATGAGGCACACCGCCTTAGAAACGTTTACAAGAAAAGCGGGTCAATGCGAGCGAAAAAGCTCAAGGAAGCATTGCAGCGCCCCTTTAAAATGCTTCTTACAGCCACGCCGCTGCAAAACTCACTTATGGAATTGTTTGGCCTTGTGTCGATGATCGACGACCATCATTTTGGTGATCAATATTCATTTCGTACAATGTACGCTGGGGCGAACCCCAGTCCAGCATCCTTGGCAATGCTTAAAAACAGATTAGAACCTGTTTGTCAGCGAACCCTGCGCCGTCAAGTCGTTGAGGCTGGGCATATCAATTACACTAAGCGCTTGCCGCGCACATTTGATTTTGAGCCGGGTAATGAAGAAGTCTTGCTGTATGAACAAGTTTCCTTTTACCTGAAACGCAAAGACACCATTGCCTTTGGTGACCGCGCTAATCATTTAATGACATTGGTGGCGCGTAAAATATTGGGATCATCCACATTTGCAATCTCGCAGTTGCTGCAAGGGATTATCAATCGGCTGGAGGAAAAACAGCGTCTTAATGAAAGTGCTTTAGGCGATATTGATATCATTGATGAACTAGCCGAAGAGCTAGGCGGGGACGCTGAAGAAGGTGCTTTAGATATCAACCCCAAGCAATTAGCGGAAGAAATTGCTGAGGTGAAGAGTTTCCGTGACTTGGCCCTCTCCATTGGATCAAATGCCAAGGGCGAAAAGCTGGTTGAGAAGCTGCCAGAAATCTTGTCTGAGATTGTCAAGCGCGGAGGTCAAGAAAAGGCAGTCATTTTCACTGAATCTGTAAGAACACAAAAGTATCTAGCCGAAGTGCTTACCGCGAACGGTTTTGATGGGCGGATCGTTTTGTTGAACGGCTCCAATAACGATGCTGAAAGCAAAGTAATTTACGCGGACTGGTTAGCTCGTCATCAAGGGACTGATGCTATATCAGGTTCTAAAAGTGCCGATATGAAAGCCGCGATTGTTGAAGCCTTCAAAAGCGATGAGCGCACCATCATGATTTCAACTGAATCTGGGGCAGAGGGTATCAACCTTCAATTCTGTTCTTTGCTGGTGAACTTTGACCTACCTTGGAACCCGCAGCGAGTAGAGCAGCGTATTGGCCGCTGTCACAGATACGGCCAAAAAATTGATGTGACCGTTGTGAACTTGCTTAACCGCAAGAACAAGGCCGAAGCACGGGTTTACGAGCTTCTTGAGAAAAAATTCAAATTGTTTGAGGGCGTATTTGGTGCCAGCGATGAAGTGCTTGGAACCATTGAACGCGGTATCGATTTTGAGAAAAAGGTCCTTGAAATCGTACAAGAGGCCCGCAGCGATGATGAAGTGCAAATGTCTTTTGACCTCCTGCAAAAAGAGATGGAAGACAAGATCGACAGCGACATGCTGGATGCTCGCCAAAAGCTGATGGAGCATATGGATCAGGATGTGGTCAGTCGCCTTAAGTCCCGTAAGGGCGCGATAGAACATTCCCTTGATGATTTTACAAAACGGTTAATGATTGTTGCTCGTGCTGAATTGCCTGATGCGCATTTTCACGGCGATCACAGTCCGCGTTTCGATCATGAGGGGCAAACATTCACGACAGAATGGCCACTTGCGGATGATCAGGGTTGGCAGTTTTTCCGCCTTGCAGACGGTAATTTGGCAGAAGGTATAGTTGAAGCAGCAAAAAACCGACATATGCCTATCGCGCATATCAGGTTTGATCATTCGGCGCATGATGGCTTGCTGGCAGATGTGCGCGACTTAGGCGGTAAATCTGGTTGGATTAAGCTTTCCAAACTCAGCATTAAAACGCCGCAATCAACCCGCGAGCATATCGTTGCGGCTTGTATCACGGACCAAAGCGAAGAAGTGCATCCTGAAACGGTGGATCGGATGTTCCTTGTGCCAGCGACTGATATGGGCGGCGTGACGACTGCGCAGCCAGAACCCGCGTTAAATGCGCTTTCAGAAGGCCAAAAGAGTGACCTTATTCAGCTAGCACAGGAGCAAAATGCGGAATGGCTGGACGCTGAAACAGATAAATTAGATGCTTACGCTGATGATCTTGAAAAGGCAGCAGAGGCTGAGATTAAAGAATTAGACACTGAGATACGCGCTGCCCGAAAAGCACTGCGCACCAATACGGGCATTACCATGGCCGATAAATTAAAAGAGAAAAGGCGCATACAGCGCCTAGAAGACAAGCGGGATGAAATGAAATTAAAAACCTTTGAGCGCCGAAAAGGCATTCGCGATGAAGTCAATCAGATGTTGGATGATATCGCAACAAGCATGGATGCCGCACCAGTGTCAGAGCCACTATTCACGATCCGCTGGGAGGTCGTAGCATGAGCCGTAAAAAACAAAAGTTGGAACTGACATGGATCGGTAAGGATGACCGGCCCAAGCTGGAGCCACGTATCTTAATCGAAGACCCGGAATTGTCTTACCACGCGAATAAGCGCCATTCAGATGATGATATCTTTGATAACATGCTCATTCACGGCGATAATTTATTGGCACTAAAGGCGCTGGAGGCAGATTATTCAGGAAAAGTAAAGTGTATCTACATTGACCCTCCTTATAATACCGGAAATGCATTTGAGCATTATGACGATGGTGTAGAACATTCTCTATGGTTGTCCCTGATGAGGGATCGCTTGGAAGTTCTTAGAAACCTCTTGGCTGATGATGGCGCAATATGGATAACTCTAGATGATAATGAAGCACATTACTTGAAGGTTATGTGTGATGAGATATTCGGACGGTCAAATTTTTTAGGGACGATAGTATGGCAGCACAGTGTTCAAGGCAAAGGGTACAGTGGAAAGCTCTCACTTCATCACAACTATGTTTTAGGCTACAGGAAAACAGAAAAATTTATTTTAAGAGACCTCCCTCGCGAGGCGAAGCATAATAAAGCATATTCCAACTCAGACAATGACCCTAAGGGAGAATGGAGAACAGGGGATGTAAGGAACGCACTGTACAGGCCAAATTTAATTTATGATATTGAGACACCATCAGGAAAAATAATTTCCCCTCCTGAAAAAGGTTGGAGATGGAGCAAGGAGACACTCCAGAAAAAAATTGAAACAGGTGAAATTTATTTTAGCCCTGATGAAACAAGAATAATTAGAAAAATATATTTGAAAGACCAATCTGGTAGAGTTCCCGAAACTATATGGTTTGGCGAAGATGTTGGTACTACACGCGCGGCCAATAAAGAGCAAAAAGACCTTAATGATGGCGAGGTGCAAGCATTTGCAACACCTAAACCAGAAAAGCTTTTGGAAAGAATTCTAATCATTTCATCTAATTCTGGTGATCTTGTTTTAGATTCATTTGCTGGATCGGGAACGACAGGTGCAGTGGCCCATAAAATGGGTCGGAAGTGGTTAATGATAGAGTTAGGCGATCACTGTCAAACCCACATTGTTCCACGATTACAAAAAGTAATTGATGGTTCAGACAAGGGGGGAATTTCAGAGACGGTTAATTGGCAAGGCGGCGGTGGATTTCGTTATTACCACCTTGCACCATCCCTTCTTGAAAAAGACAAATATGGCAATTGGGTTATATCGCAAAAATATAATGCGACGATGCTGGCTGAAGCCGTGTGTAAGAACATGGGCTTCACCTATGACCCTAGCCAAGATGAGAATGAATATTGGCGGCATGGTCATTCGACCGAGACTGACTTCATTTTTGTTACCACCACATCCATGACTCATTCGGCGCTAAAGAAGCTTTCAGAAGATGTAGGGCCAGATAGGACACTCTTTGTGTGCTGCAAGGCCTTCAATGCTGACGCAGATGCTTTTGATAACCTGACCATTAAGAAAATACCGCATGCAGTACTGACCAAATGTGAGTGGGGGCAGGATGATTACAGCTTAAATGTTGAAAACCTGCCGATGGCAAAAAGCGAAGCTGAAAAAGAACAAGAAAGTTTGAGGGAAGAGTTACCTCTCTTCGGTCAAGACGACACGAAGGGGGAGGCATAGGCCATGGTTAGTAACGAGAGAATTCAAAGACAGATAACACAGCGACTTTCACTGCGATCACCGCAGGAACGCTCGCTCGCCATATTGGCAGATGTAACTTCAAAGATTGAACTGGGTAAGGATATTGATCTTGAGGCGGCGCTAGAGACGATAAAAGCCGCATACCCAAGCGTAACAGCCTTTGAACGGGATTTCCCTTCACTCTGTTTCGCGCTGGCTACAGGTGTGGGTAAAACACGGCTTATGGGTGCTTTTGCTGCCTTTATGTTTTTGTCAGGCCGTTCATCGAACTTTTTTGTGCTCGCACCCAATACAACAATTTATGAAAAGCTTATTCAGGATTTCACCCCTGGCACGGCAAAATATGTGTTTAAGGGTATTTCAGAATTTGCCCAAAACCCACCGCTGTTGGTCACAGGTGAAAACTGGGACAATGGGCGCGGTGTTAAAGGCAGTGATCTGTTCGGCAATACGCCGATTATCAATATTTTCAACGTTGATAAAATCAATAAAGACAAAGGCCGCATCAAGAAGCTGCAAGAGTATATTGGCGAGTCATACTTTGATTATCTAGCTGGGTTGCCTGATCTCGTCCTGATGATGGATGAGGCTCATCGTTACCGCGCCAACGCTGGGATGAAAGCTGTGGCAGAATTGAAGCCTGTTTTGGGCCTAGAGCTAACCGCTACACCCAAAACAGTTGGGGCCAGTTCCAAGCCTTTCAAAAATGTAATTATTGACTACGGCCTTGGTAATGCCATGGAAGATGGCTTTGTCAAAGAACCAGCAGTGGCAACACGCGCAAACTTTAACCCAACATCCGTGGATGCCGCCCAGCTTGAACAGATTAAGCTGGAAGACGGCATTCATTACCATGAACATGTGAAAGTGGAGCTGGACATATACGCCCGCGATAGCGGAAGGGAAAAGGTTCATCCCTTCATGCTGGTGGTTGCGCAAGACACCACACACGCTAAAGCCCTGCGGGAGCAGATTGAAAGCGATGGCTTTTTTGGTGGCCGCTATAAGGGCAAGGTCATTGAGGTCCATTCAAAGACCAGTGGTGTTGAAAGTGATGAAGCATCAGAGCGTTTAGTTGCGCTGGAAAAAGGTGGCCATACTGACATTGTTATCCACGTTAACAAACTGAAAGAAGGTTGGGATGTAACCAACCTTTATACCATTGTGCCACTTCGTGCTTCTGCTTCCGACATTCTAACCGAACAAACACTTGGTCGTGGTTTACGCTTGCCATACGGGCAGCGAACAGGCGTTGAGGCAGTTGATACCCTGACCGTCATTGCTCATGATCGTTTTGATGAAGTTATCAAGCGAGCGCGGGAAGACGATTCACCCTTTAAGATTAAGAAAATATCCATTGGAGATGACGCAGACGTTTCTGGCGCTGGTGCAAAAGTGCTGGAGGCACCAACCGTGCTTGATAGTATTTTAACGGGTTCAACGTCAGGTATGGCGGGATTGTCAGATCAGCCACAAACGCCTTATGTGTTTGAAACACCAAAAGAACAACAAGCCGCACAAGCGACGATTGAGCTTATTCAGCATAAGTATGAGCGCCAATTAAAGCGCGGTGTTGGTCAGTTGCAAGACCCAGAAGTGCGGAAGGCTATTGAGGAAGAAGTTAAGGCCGCTTTGAAGCCAGTTCAAGCTGAAATGGAAGGGCTAGGCGACGAGCCAGACATCAAGAAAATTGTTGAGGTCGTCACAGAAAAGCTTGTTGAGCTAACCATCGAAATCCCTGAGATCGTTGTGATCCCTACGCGAGAAGTCACCTTTGGTTACAAAGATTTTGACCTTGAAGGGCTTGAGACAATCTCAAAGCAGCCAATTTCTGACGAGATTATGATCACCAATATGCGCACAGATGCGCGTTCATTTCTTGCTCGGTCCTTTGAGGGGGCTGGTGAAGATGTGATGGAAAATTATATCGTACGGCACCTGATTGAATTTGATCAGGTGGATTATGATAGCCAGTCTGATCTTCTGTATAAGCTTGCGGGGCAAGTGGTCGCGCGGGTTAGGTCTTATCTTTCGGTGCCAGAAGATATTGAAAATGTTTGCTTGGTGCATGGCAAGGAGCTGGCTCGGTTTATCTTTGAACAGATGAAGAAAAACTACTGGGAAACACCGACCGATTACCGCGCCACTATTTCTCGTGGATTTCAGGTATTGCGCCCGCAAGCCTTTAACGTATCTGACCCTTCAAAGGTAAAGAATTTTAAGACGCCTGTTATGCCCCTTGGGGATACAAAGAAGCACGTATTTATGGGTTTCCAGAAGTGCTGCTATCCCTTCCAAAAATTTGATTCAGATGATGAGCGGCGCTTTGCGGTCATCATAGATTCTGACCATGAAACCAGTGTTATCCGCTGGATGAAACCTGGCGCTAAACAGTTTCAGATCGAATATCTGGCTGGCCGTGGTTATGAGCCTGATTTTGTGGTGGAAACAGGCACCGAGAAGTTAATCGTTGAGGTGAAAGCCAAGAACGAAATGACAGACGAGATCGTATTAGCAAAAGCCCGTGCAGCTTGTCAGTGGGTCGAGCATGCTAACGCGCATGCCGCCGAAAATGGCGGCAAGAAATGGCTGTATGCCCTCGTGCCACATGATGAAATTAAAGAAAGCTCAACGCTTGCAGGCCTTATGGCTGCGTTTGGGAGAGTGTGATGATTTCGGATATTTCTTTAATTCGGAATGTAGGGCGTTTTGACTCAGTTTCTTCAGGTGCAAATATTCCATTTGAAAAATTTACGTTTGTTTATGGGGAAAATGGACGAGGTAAAACGACTATATCATCTATTTTGAAATCCTTAGGGACGAATGAAGCCTCTCTCGTTTTGGAACGACACCGATTAGGCGCTACACATCCTCCTCATATTGTTATTAATTCCTCCCAAGGTCAGCACCAATTCCAAAACTCGCAATGGAATACAGGACACAACGATGTTGTTGTATTTGACGATAATTTCGTTGCTCAAAACGTTTGTTCCGGGATCGAAGTAGATAATGCCCACTGTAAAAACCTGCATGAACTTATTGTTGGAGCACAAGGTGTTTCTCTGAATGCAACTCTACAAGCTGCAATAAAGGAAGTTGAAGAGCACAATACGACATTAAGAACTCTTGGTAGCAATATTCCTGCGAACATTCGTGGTCAGCTAAATATTGATCAATTTTGCTCATTAGAAGTTAAGGATAATATTGATCAATTAGTTGAAGAGGCTGAAAAGAAAATTGCTGCCGCTAAGGCAGCAGCACAAATTCAAAATCAGAAGACGTTTGTTAATTTTAGCCTGCCAGAATTTGATGTGGAAAGTTTAAATAAGCTTCTAGAAAAAAACCTTCCTGATTTAGAAGTTGAAGCTGCTGAGCAAGTCCAAGAACATATCTCAAGTATAGGGAAAAATGGTGAATCTTGGATAGCAGATGGTATTGTTCGCATTGATGCGGTCATCGAGGCAACGGGAGATAATGACTGCCCTTTTTGTGCTCAAAGCCTTGAAAAGTCTACTGTTATTACGCATTATCAATCATATTTTAGCGAAGCTTATAAAAACCTTAGAGAAGAAATTACTGGCACAGGTAAGAGCCTCAGCAAAAATTTCGGAGACAATATTCCTGCTGCATATGAACGAGCAATTGCAGGAGTTAACGAAGCTAAAAACTTTTGGTCAAAATTTGTCGATATACCGGAAGTTACTTTTGATACAGCCGAGACTGTGCGTGCACTTAATGCAGCCCGCGAAGCTGTTCGTGCGCAATTGCTGGAAAAATTCTCAGCTCCATTTGAAAAAGGTGGATTATCAGAGGATTGTAGGACGTTAATTGCTGCATACGAAGATATTCGTGCATTGCATATGAAATCGTTTTCTGTTGTTCTTGGTCTCAACACTCAGCTTGAGGTGATTAAAGAGCAATCAGCGTCTTCTGATTTGTCAGCCCTTCAGAGTGATTTGCAGAAATTACTTTTGGTAAAAATTAGGCATTCTGATCCTGCAAAAACAAACTGTGAAAATTATTTGGCAGCACAGGCGGCTAAAAAAGTTTCTGAGACGGCCAGAGATGCTGCGAGAACAGCTTTAAATACATATCAAGAGCAAGTATTTCCTCAATATGAACAACTATTGAACACCTATTTAACCAAGTTTAATGCAGGTTATCGGCTGGGGAGCATTACTAAAAGAAACACAAGGGCAGGAGCTACTTGTGATTATAAAGTTCTGATTAATAATAACGAGGTGGCTTTAAATTCTAGTGATGGGCCTTCATTTAAAAATACATTAAGTGCTGGCGATAGGAATAGTCTTGCTCTTGCCTTCTTTTTTGCTTCCTTAGAATTGGATCCGAATTTATCTTCAAAAATCGTTGTCATTGATGACCCAATGACAAGTTTAGATGAACATCGGTCGCTTACTACCCGCCAAGAAATACGTGCCTTAGTAGATAAAGTTGCCCAAGTGGTAGTCTTATCACATGAAAAAAGGTTTCTATGCGGCTTATGGGATGCGGCAGAGCGTATAAATAGAACCGCGATCCTTGTAGAACGTGAAGGTTCCGGTTCAACAATTTCATTATGGAATGTTTCAGATGATTGTGTCACTGAGCACGATAGACGTTACCAACTAGTAGCAAATTTTATCGACAATTATGAGCGTGCTCAAGAAAGAAATGTTGCTGTCGCGTTGAGGTATATATTGGAAGCCTTTGTGAGGGTTGCTTACCCAGTACATTTCCCGCCAGGTTCTCTGTTGGGAAGGTTTGTCGATACTTGCCGTCGACATCAAGGACAAGCTACAGAAATCCTTTCATCAAGTGATGCTATAGAGCTTAGAGCATTGCTAGATTATGCGAATAAATTCCATCATGACACTAATTTAGCTTATGAGACTGAGCAAATTAATGACATAGAGCTTGAGAACTTTGCTCGACGAACACTTAACTTTTCTAAAAAGAGCTGAGTCCTTCTATTTCTGGCGTTACGTAAGCTATTCAGATTTCCTCCCGCTTTGACTGGTCCGCATAACTAACGGCTGTCGGGTCATCCGCAACCGACCTTCCGCGCCACGACCTAATGGTCCCGTGAAGGCAGTTGCTTCTGTCCCTTTGTGCCACCCGTTTTTCCTTCTGCGTTCAAAGCACAGGAGGAAAACATGACTAACATTTATCACGCAACACCTTATGACATTTCGGCCACTGGTTTTTACTTCAGTGATTATGAAGATTATACTGAGAAAGCATCTAAGCACCGTAACGAATATGGTGATCCCGTTGAGGAATATGAAATTCAGTTTATTGACGGGGATAATTCAGCCCTATTCAAAGCCGTTGGTGTTAATCAAGCTAATCTGAAAGACTGGTTCGACCGCTATGAAGCCATGGATGAAGATGATGCAATCAAAGCCATTTATCTGGCGGATCATCTTGGATACCGGCTGGATGATATGCTTGACCGCCTTGAGGATGTTTGCCTTTTTGAAGGCACGGCAATCCAATATGCTGAAAGCTATATCGACGATACAGGTCTTCTTGAACAGATGCCTGAAAACTTGCGTTTCTATTTCGATACTGAAGCATTCGCCCGTGACATGGTTTTGGGCGGTGATATTTCTGAACTCGAAATTGATGGCACTTCCTACATCGTGTGGGGGTGCTGATCATGAGCTATTCCATAGATATAATCACATGGCAGAATATTGAGCTGGAAGTTCGCTATAACCCCAGTTACTGCGCGGTTCTTAAAGGCGATGAAGCCATGGCACATATTGAGGTGTCGGTTCTGCATCCAGAAAAGCATCCGTTGCCTATTACAGAAACTGGCTATAAGTCGCATTTCATCCACCGCATAATCGTTGAAGAATATGGTGCTGCCACTGACTTTGTTCTGGCTTGGCTCAATCATGAATCTCAATCACCGACATGGAAAGACCTTCAGGAAAATAGTCGTCAGGGCGAACTGTTTTAAGCTGTTCAGGCCAATGAAGGCCTGAACAGCTGATCGATCCTAAAACTTAGGACGCGGTGGCTTTGGGGCTGTTGCTTTACGTTTCTTTAGTTCAGCTTCAGCCAGAGCCTGATATTTCTTGATTTTGGCTTTTGCTTTTTGTTCTTCTTCCACTTCCTCAGCGTAAACCAATAAGTACCAGAGGCGGGTCAGGTCTCTTGCCTGTTCGATGTAAGCGCGTTGTGTTTTTTCAAATTCAATGATCAGATCGTACATGTTTTTGTCCTTTGTTATCCAAGCCCGTGTCATCCGTGCTTTTCGCGATCCGATTTGCTTGGGAGAAACTGAAAACACCCCAGCATCTTTGTGGGGTCGTAACGCAGTGAAGAAGTGCTGCACTTGTTTTAGAAGTTTCACCTGAGCCAGATTGGTCAGAAAAAGGCGACGGACGGGCTTTGGGTTGCGGAGAAAACTTGATCTGATACTGAATGAAAAAAGAGCGCTTACCGACTGTCAGTAACCGCTCTTAAATGGTTGTTTGGTCTATGCTGATGCTAGAAGGGAAAATCATCACCACCGTCAAAATTCACGTAAGGCTTGAAGCCGTTTTTTTCATTCAACCAGTTTTGAAGCCAAAGGGGTCTCCAGTCAGGCTCCCAACTATCCAGATCATCATCATAATCTGACATTGCCTGCATCAGGCGGTTGTTCAAAATACCGAGAAGGTAATCTTCAATATTGAAATATCCTTCAGAGGCATATGTATTTGTCGCATTTTCCCAGACGAGCGCACAGATTGTCAGGGTCACTTGAATATAGCCACGATCCAATATTTCAGCATCATGAGGGCAAACGTCATCCCAGTGGGCTTGGTGGTAATATTTTAGCGCAATATAGCTATCGACATTACTTTTTAGAAATCCGTTTAGAACGTCTATTGGGTCGTCGTTTGGCCCTGCCAAAAAAGCGGCGAACTCATACAGTTCTAGGCTTAGATATGTTGTAAATTTATGCATCATATTCTCCTTTCTTATCTGTCGTTTTAATCAGGTCATAGGGGCGCTTGACACTTAACGGCCACTCAGATTCCCCAAAGACACTTTTGTTGATGCCGTACTTCAGTTGATTGATTAGACCTGACTCCGCCAAATCCTTTGTTTTGGGATCAACAAAGATATTGGTGTCTGGCGGAATATAGTCGTCACCGCCATG